>JADZBE010000010.1 GCA_020852275.1 Phycisphaerales bacterium | reverse complement strand
ATTCCGTCATGCATTTGGCCGTGGACCGCAGCAACGGCGCGATATGGCTCGATGGTTTGTTCATGGGCACGGTGGACTTTGATCCCGGTCCGGGGGAGGCGTTTCGCACGTCGGTGGGCGAGCGGGACTTGTTCCTGATGAAGATGACCTGCGACGGGCGCGGGTGCGAGGAGCTGACCGGGCACAGCGCCGATGGGCGCACGGGCGAGATGGAAAGCCAGGTGGCGACGACGCTGCCCGGCGGCAAGGCCGTGGTGCGCATCGAGCGCCTCTCCGACGGTGACACCACGAAGCGCAAAGCCCGCCTCGACGCCGATGGCAGCGGCGCGACCACCTTCCGCAGCCTCGCGCCAGGCCGCTACCGCGCCACCGTCGCCAAGCTCAAGGACGCGGCGAAGACTCGAGTGTGCAGCGGCGAGCTGATGGAGCGGTTTGTGGAGGTGCGGTAGGTGCGGGTACTCGGGGATCGGGGACTCGGGGACTCGGGGACTCGGGTGCTCGGGTGCTCGGGTGCTCGGGTGCTCGGGTATCGGGGACTCGGGTGTCGGGGACCCGGGTATCGGGTGCTGTGGCTTGGGCGCGGTGCTGAACCCACCGCGTGTCGGCTTGCTGACGAGGGAGAGACTTGTATCCGATCGAGCAGCCCTGCCTCAGCCGTCTTGCGGGGTGGAGGTGGGTTGCGGAGGCCGCGGCGCTTCCGAAATACAAACGCCCTCCCCCTGCCCCCTCCCGGGGGGAGGGGGGAAGAAAGGTGCCTTCGCATGGGGAAGCTCTCTCGGATGGGGCCGGTTTACTCGTCGCCGAGCGTGTTGCGGTACCAGACGAGCCGGTCGTCGCTGAGACCGGCGCCGCTGCGGCGGTCGAGGGTGCCGATCACGTCGTTGAAGCCGTCGCCGTCGATGTCCACGATGAGCAGCGCGTTGATGTGCGTGGACACGTCCACGTCCGTGACGCCGACGCCGGAGCCGCCGGGCGTGCCGCCGCTGTTGTCATTGGTGTTGGTCGAACCGCTGGACGCGCCGGGCGAGGTCGTCTCCGAGTCGCCGTCCTGGATGATTTTGCTTTCCAGCCACGGATCGAACGGCGTCAGCGTCGTGGACTCATCGAACCAGAGCACGGCGCCCTCCGCGGCCACGAGCACTTCGTTGCGTCCGTCGCCGTCGATGTCGCCGACGCTGATGGCTTCCGGCTCGCGCGAGGTGAACTCGGTCAGCGTGTACACCTGCCAGGGGAAGTTGGTGCGGTCCGGCGTCGGATTCGGAGGGGGGAACTCCGGCGGAACGGCCTCGAACGTGGGCCGGCGGAACCACTGCACGATCTGCCCCGCCGTGGAGCGGACGACGACGTCGTCAAACCCGTCGGCGTCGATGTCGCCCAGCGCCATGAGGTTCGCGCCGGTGTCCAGCGTCCCGACGGGGCGCTGCTCCCAACCGGTGGCGACATAGAGCGGCGGACTGAGCGTGGCCGCGACGACTTCGGCAAAGCCGCCCGCGCTGCCGCTGTCGGGGTCGGGAATCAGCGGGTTTCTCGACCAGCGGATGTTGCGGCTGATGGAGTTGGTGAACGTGGAGATGATGTCCAGGTCGCCGTCGGAGTCGATGTCGCTGACCTCGATGTCCGCGATGTCGGGCAGGTCAAACTCGATGGTGATGGGCGCGCCGGCCGTCTCGCCCGCGGGCGTGGTGAGCGTGACGCCCCAGTTGGCCGGGTCTTCTGCGGCCGCGCCGCCGGGATTGATCCACAGGTCGAGCATGGTGAGCGCCGGCTTGTGCAGCAGGCCTTCGCACTCGGCGGCGTTGAGCCCGACGATGATCTCGTCGCCGTCGTTGCCGTCGATGTTGGCGAGCTTCAGCGCGGTGAAGCCGGACAGCTCGGGCTTGGTCTTGGAGTCGTTGAAGTCCGCGGACTCGCGCCCGGGAAACTGGTCGTGAATCCAGCGGCTGGGGAAGACGTTGCCATCTTCATCCACCTGGTAGGCGATGACCAGCGGGTTGGAGAGGATGATCTCGTCCCAGCGCGCGCCGTTGGGGATCAGCGCGTCGTTGGCCGGGTTGATGTAGATGATGATCTCGCCCTCGAACAGCGTCAGCGTCGTCGGGTCGCCGCCCACCTCCGTGGACGGGCACAGCGTGGACGAGCCCGTGGCCTTGACAAGCACGACAATGTCCGGGAACGCGTCGCCGTTGATGTTTCCCATCTCGACGCCGGCGACCACGGCCACGGGGGACGTCCCGGCGATGGTGATCGAGCGGAAGGAGATGTTGCCGTCTTCGTCGCGCTGCTGAAGGTGGAGCTGGACGGGCTGCGACTGGTTCCACGCGGTCACGATGTCCACCAGGCCGTCCTGATCGGCGTCGCCGGCGGAGGCGAACTTCGGACCGGCGGAATCTTCCGAGCCGGGGTCCATCTGAAAGGCGGTGAAGAAGCTGAGCGTCTCCTCGCCTTCGCCCTCGACGGGGGACTGGTCCACGTCCGGCGGATCGCCCACGGAGACGTTGCCGTTGGCGAAGTTGCTGTCCACGACGGCGAAGGAGCCGCTGCCCGCGCCCTGCTCGGACAGGTGCTCGAAGAGCGAGCCGCACCCGATGACGACGCCGAGGGCGATGATGGTGATGACGACACGATGAGTCGGCAGGCTTCGCATGCGCGTGATCCTCTCTTGCCGGATGCCGTTTTCAGGCCAAGAATGGTTACAAGGCTTTGCTGGGGTTATCGGTTTGGGCAGTTGGCGACTTGCGGGGTCGGTGGGGTTGAAGCCGGTGGATTCGCGGTCAGGCGCGACGGGAGGGCTTCGTTATCGGTCGGGCGGTTGCGGCGGGCCTGAGGTGCGGCGCGAGTCAGCCCGCGGCGGGCGCGAGGTGCAGGGGAGGCGATGGGGCAGCACAAGACTCATGATGGCGCGTCGGATCGCGACAGCCTCCTGCTCGATGACGCGGCGCTGCTGCTCGAATGCGAGTTCGACACCTATCGGGCGCGCGGTCCCGGCGGTCAGAAGCGCAACAAGACGGACTCCGCCGTGCGTCTTCGGCATCGCCCGTCAGGACTGATGGCGATCGCGGTCGAGACGCGCTCGCAGCATCAGAACAAAGCACACGCGCTGCGGCGGCTGCGACATGCGCTGGCGGTGCAGGTGCGCCGGCTGACGTCGATCTCCCAGTACGAGCCGAGCGCCGTGCTGGCGAGGTACGTGAGGGGATCGCGAAGCGGCAGCCCGGTTGAAGCGGATTCGCGCAGTCCGGGCGCGCAGGCCGAGCGCAAAGAGGGTGCGGCGTGCCTTGAGACTCCTGACCCTGAGACGGTCATCGACGCCGGCGGCGAACGGGCGTCGCCCGCGCGATCCGCCGGCGGCGCGCTGTCCATCAACGAGAAGAACCCTGAGTACGCCCAGGTGCTGCGCGAGGTGCTCGATGTGCTGTTCGCCTGCGACCTGCGCGCCGGCGAAGCGGCGAAGCGGCTGGGCATCACAACGTCGCAGTTGATCAAGTTCCTGCGGAAAGATACGCACGCATGGGGACACGTGAACCAGCAGCGCGCCCAGCGCGGCGAGCCTGCGCTGAGATGAGCGGCGTGCGAAACGAGGAGAAGGGGATAGAATCCGCGTGCCCGCTCCGCCGTGGGCGGGCGTGTCCACTGGTGCGGCGAGGAAAGGACTGACCTTTGTCAAGCAGACCCTGGACCTGGTTGGGGACGATCGGCGCTTCTGCCCTGGCGACCGCTGCGTGGGCACAGACCGCCACCGAGGAGGTCGCGGCGAAGACGAGCGAGGCGAACTGGTTCGATCACTTCGTGGTCAGCGGCGGCGCGATCGCGTATGCGATCGTCGGGCTGTCGTTCGTGGCGGTCGCGCTGATGGTCGAGCATTTCATCACCATCCGGCGCAAGACGATCGTCGCGCCGCAATCCGCCGAGCAGCTCCGCGCCTTTATCGAGAGGAAGAAGTACATCGACGCCATTCAGTACAGCGCCGACGACCCGACGATGCTCAGCTACGTCGTCAACGCCGGACTGCTGGAAGCGGCGAACGGCTACGCGGCCATGCAGCGGGCGATGGAGGCGGCGCTGGAGGAGCGTTCCAGCCGCCTGTTCCGCAAGATTGAATACCTCAGCATCATCGGCAACGTCAGCCCGATGATCGGCCTGTTCGGCACGGTGTACGCGATGATCCTCATGTTCGGCTCGATCGGCGAGCGCGGTCGCATCCCTGAGGCCGACGTGGTGGCCGCGCAGATTTCCATCGCGCTGGTGGCCACGTTCTGGGGGTTGCTCGTGGCGGTTCCGTCGCTGGCGGCGTTCGGCTGGTTCCGCAACCGCATTGACGTGCTGGCGGCGGAGTGTGCCATTTCCTGCGACCGGCTGATGACGGTTTTCCGCCCGGGCGCGGCACACGCGCCCAGCGCGCCCGCAGGCGCCGCGCCGCGCCGTGAGCCGGCGCTCGCACCCGCGACCGCGCCGGTGCAGGCCTGAGCCGCCCGGTGCGACTTGCGACCGCCCGTGTTCCTCCGCAGGACGAGAAAGGAGTCGGCATGGTTTACCGATCGCCCAGGCATTCCCGCCGCGGCGTCACCATCGATCTGAACGCCGTGCCCATGATCGACGTGATCTTCATGCTGGTCGTGTTCTTCGTGCTGGTCGGGCGGCTGGCGCACGAGCAGAGCGTGCCGATGAAACTGCCGCAGCCGCATGACAGCAAGGCCACGCCCCAGAGCGAGGCCGACCGGCTGGTGCTCAACTGCCGTCCGTCCAACGACATGGACCCGCGCGACGGGGCGATGTACAGCCTCGGACCGAATCCGCCGCAGCCGCTCGCGGAAATCGCCCGATCGCTGGCGACGCTCAAGGCTGAAAAGGCCAAGGCGGGCGGAACGCTGAACGTCGTGATCCGCGCGGACCGGCGGCTGCGGCTGGCGGACGTGCGCCCGGCGATGCAGACCGTGGCGTCGATGGACATCCCGATGCTCAACGTCGCCGTGCAGGCGGAGGAGGGCGGAAGCTAGATGCCACCCGCGCCGGAAGCCTTCGTGAGTCACGCCGCCGCGCCCGAGGGCGACACGAACGTCGTCCACTTCCGTCCGCTGCGCCGCCGCTACCAGATGCGGACGCACTCCGGCATACAACTCAACGTCACGTCGATGGTGGACATGGCGCTGCTGCTCCTGAAGTTCTTCATCATTACGACGACGTTCTCGCGGCTGGAGGCGACGCTGTCCGCTCGGATGCCGAACGAATCCGCCGCGCTGGCGACACCCCTGCCGATCCAGCCCGTGCTGATTACGCTGGCGCCCGCCGGGCCTGCGGACGAGCTATGCACCATTCGGATCGAGACGGTGGGGCAGACGGCCTCGGATTTCGAGCACCTTTACGGGCTTCTCCTGCAGCTTCAGCAGCGCGTCGGCTTTGACGCGGAAACGCCCGTCATCATCCGCGGCGACGGGGACGTGGCGTGGGACCACGTGGTCCATGCGTGGAACGCCGCGTACCGCGCGGGGTATCAGAAGGTGGCGGTGGCCGAGTGACACGGAGCGGGACCCACGCATGAACGCGCGCACATGGATCGCCGGGATCGGCCTGTTGCTCCTGGTGTCCTCCGGGATTCCCCTCGCCGTCGCTCAATCACCGGCCGATCCGCCGGAGGAGAAGCGGTTCGACTCCGGACCCTTCCTCAACGCCCTGCGTCAGCGCGGGCTGGTGGACCTGCTCGAACTGTATCTCAAGGAGCATCCGCCCAAGAGCACGGAATCACGGTATCTCCTCGAACGCGAGATTCAACGCGCCAAGTTCTCGGATCGAAGCCTCCCCCGCTCGCAGCGCATGGCCGCGCTGGCGGAGGCGAATGCGGTTCTCGAACGCCTGATCGCCGAGCGCCCGAAGGACGGGCACCTGCTGGAGTGGATGAGCGACCTGGCATACTCGCTGGTGTTTGAGCAAGCGGAGGCGCCGCTGACGAGCCTGCTGTACCACGGGGGGGGGGAGCCCGACCGCAAGGCGCTGCGCGACTCGTCCGATCGGGCGCTCGCGCTGCTGTCCCACCTCAAGGCCGAGATCAACGCGGAGTACGACCGGATCGACGCGCTGCCCCTGGAGGACTTCGAGAAGCTGGAAAAGACCGGGCAGATCGAACGTCTGGAGCGGACCGTCGCGCCCAAGGCGGACTACGCATGGCTGTGGGCGCTGTATCAGAACGCGCTGTCGCGCACGACGGAGGACGAGGAACGAGGGCATCGGCTGACGGCCCTGCTCTCCGGCGTCGCGGCGCACGCGGAATGGTCCGCGCCGGGCGCGGGCTTCGAGCCGCAGATGCTGCTGCTGTCCGGCATGGGCAATCGGCTGGCGGGCGACGCGGCGGCGGCCGAGGATTTTCTCACGAGAGCGGTCGGCGCCTGCCGCAATCTGCCCGACGATCGGCGGCGCGACCTGGGCTGGGTGGGACTGCTCGCGCAGCTTGAGCGGGCGCGGACGATGGCGGATGCGGGGCGCTTCGAGGACGCCCTTGCGGCGCTGGATCAACTTCGGTCGTCCGCGCCGGCGGAGCTGGACATGCCGGGAGGCGTGCCGCTGATTACCACTTTGTGCGAGCGGCAGATCCACCTTCAGCGCGCGGTTCGTGAAAGCGCGGCCGGGAAATCGGCGCCGGCGGACCAGGCGCGGCGAGCCGGAAGCGCCGCTGTCGCGCGACTGCTGCATTCCGATCCCTCCGTGCGAGACCGGCTTTATGCGATCTTGTACGAGCAGATCGGCCCGGACGCCGATCCGGCAGCCCTCGACACGCTTCAGAAGGCCGCATTGTCGGCGGGGCTCCTTGCAGAGGCCGACCGCTTGAAGACTGAGGCGGCTGCCGCGGTGGAGATTGTGCGCAAGCACGAGCTGGAGACGCGCAGCCGCCTGCTGTATGAGAAGGCGTCCGGGCTTGGCGAATCCACCGTGGCCGCCGCGGCGGATGACGCGCTCGCGCCGGAGATTCTCTTCAACGCGGCTGCCGCGGCTTATCGGCTCGATCAGACGGGCAAGGCGGCGCTGGGCTTCCTGAAGGCGGCGCGCGACTACCCGGCGTTTTCAGAATCACTCAAAGCGGCCACTCTCGCCGTCCAGATTACGTCGGACCTGCTGCGCCAGGCTTCACCCGGGCAGCGGGACGCCGCGCGGCAGGCGCATCTCGACGCGCTGGAGACGCTGCTGACGCGGCATCCGCGCGACCCGGCCTCGGCGTATTGGCGGTTCTTCTACGCCCAGGCGCTCGAGGATGCCCAGCGCTCCGGCGAGGCGGCGGACCAGTACCTCCTCGTGGAATCCGCGCATGAGCACGCCATCGAGGCCGGCTTCCTCCGCGCGCGATGTCAGGCGAAGGCGCTGGAGAACGTGAAGAACGGCGATCCGGCCGATACGCGGCGCCGAGCCACCGACATCCTCGACGCGGTTGCCGGCTTCATCGCCAAGGCAACGCCGGCGCTGCAGGACGACCGCGACCCCGCGCGGGCCGAGCGGTTTCGATCGCTCCTCGCGGAAGCGGCGCTTCTGCCTGCTGAGTTGAACCTGCTGCCGGCCATCGATAAGCCGCAGGACGCGCTGGAGGCGCTGGACGCGCTGGAGCAGGCCGCGCTGGAGCAGGGTGGCGCGGTTCCACCGGCGCTGAAGAGCCGCGTGCTGCTCGCTCGCCTTTCCGCCTTGGCGCGATTGGGCCGGATCCCGGAAGTCGGGGCTTTGCTTCCCGGAGCTTTGGCAACTGATCCGGCCGCGGCGGGCACGCTTGCGAAACTTCACGACGACTTGCGCGCTTCCGCAGGTTGCCTGCCCGCGCCACCGCAGACTGACGAAGCGCGGATGCGGGCGAGAATGGCCGCGCTGCTGGCGAAGTCGCTGGCGGAATGGGCGCGGGACCGCACAGATGTGTCCGCGGCGGACAAGGTCGTGCTGCGGCTGCAATACGGCGAGGCGCTGCTCGAAACGGGCGACTACGCCGCGGCGCGCGAAGTGTTCTCGAGTTGCGGCGGAGAGGTGAAGCTCGAAACCGCATCCGGGCCCGCGGGACAAGGGAAGGTGCAACCGGAAGCCGGATCGGGTGAAGCCGGACACGCGCCGGGGCAACCTGAATCCGGATCGGGTGAAGCCGGACGCGCGCCGGCGCGACCTGAATCCGGATCGGGCGCTACGGGACAAGGGCAGGCGCTGCCGGAATCCGCATCGGGCACGACGGGCCACGCACGGGCGCGACTGGGGCTGGCGGAGGCGATGTACGGTATGGGCGACTTCGCCGCGGCGCTGCCCATGTTCAACGAACTGGCCCGCCCCGGCACGCTGCCGACAACCGAGCCGGCGCACTGGCGGGCACTCATCCGCGACCTTCAATGCCGCCTCGCGCTGGCCGGCGACCCGCGCGACGTGCTCAAGGTCATCGAAAACCACCGGGCCACCACGCCCACCCTCGGGGGACCCGCCTTCGCCGCGGAGTTCGACAAGCTCAAGCGGGAAGCCCAGCGCAAACTGCAGAACGGGACGTCGCCTCAGGATCCGTAATGGATGATGATCATGGTCAGGCAGCTACGCCCGAATGCCAGAAACACTGCTTCGACGATTCCGTCGCCGCCGCCCTTGCCCCGGATGCCCAGACCGCCGACAAAGCAGCCGCCCACGCAACACTCCTCCCGGCGAAAAACACCGCGCACCACAGGATACACTGCTCTTGCTTGCTGATCGCCTGGACCATGCACATCGAGCCGCAACGCCGTCACTCACTTTCCGAATCAGCCAGTTCCACAATCAGGCGTTTACCGACTGCCTCGGCATAACGCACCAGAGTTTCGACGGTCGGGTTTACTCTACGACCGCCTTCGAGCCTGGAAAGAGCTGAACGGTCCATTCCGGTCAGGTGGGTGAGGTCGGCAAGGCTCAGCCCCTTCCGCTCGCGCGCCTGCTTCAGTTGGGCAAAGAGCCTCTGCAAGTCCTCCCGCGCTAGCTCGCGCTCCTCATGGCGCGCCATAAGTTCCGGCAGCTCGTGCTCCACCAGCACCCGAACGCGCGCATATTTGCGAACTTGCGCGGAGGTAAGTTTTCTATTTCGCGTCAATCGTTTCATCAGCGGCTTTTCCCAGGTACTTCGTACGCCGTAATGGGGTACACTGAATCCGCGTCGATCGCCTCAAACACCACCATCAGGCGCCGACCCGCCCTCGTAGTTCCGAAAACCACCGGACGTCCCGAGGATCGGCTCACGTCGAGGTCGCTCGGATTGTCCAGCACATCCTCAACTTCATCCTTCGAAACGCCGTGGTCCGCGCAATGCTGCACGTTGCCTTCAGGATCATCATCCAGATCCCAGAGAATCCACTTGAAAAGCATGGTTCCCCAGCCGCTGCCGTAGAATTATAATACAACTACGCGCAGCAGTCAAGCCCCGTCGCCAAGATTGGGGCTCCTTGCTTCGTCGAGCATTCCGAAAACGAGGCGGTCCCAGTAACCTTGGGACAGAAACTCCGGATGGCTCGCTGAAGGCAGGAATTTCAGGATGAGTTCACGCAAGGCTTCGCAGGCACGATCAGCCGCCTTGTCCGGGGGCAACGATTCGGTGCCAAGTCGTACGTGCGAACTGCCCCAACCGCTACCGTGGACGATCCTCGAACGGTGGTCATATACGTCTTTAGCGGTATCGAACCGGCTTGAACGAACCGCGGGGTCGGAGTGTAGAAATGCATAACGCGCGGAGAATCGATACCTCATTTCGCCACGATACTCGTCGCGTCCAGCCTCCCTGAGCAAGACCGATTCCATACCAATGACTGCATCAAGCAGTCTATCTGAAGGATTGGAGCGAAGGCTCGCCGAAGATATCCGCTCACAAGCAATGCGCAGCGACTCGTGCAACCCATTGCTCAAGCAACCGACGACTTGTTCAAGGCGATCTATGTCTCCACGAGCAAAATCGTACGTTCCCGAGGGGACGTACTTCCCATTGCGCACTCCGAAACTGATCCGTGCAAGTGCGGGGTGTCGGCACGGTGTCCCTGCATGGACCCCCTCGATACCCACGGGCCCTGCTTTGAGTATGCGTAACGCTGAGACGATTCGGTCCAACTCCGGCTCAACCCGCTCATGGAGAACAGACGACGAGCTTGACTCACCACCGCACAAGTCTTCAACAAAGGAACCAAAGACGGCCGCTTGTTGAGGATACGAAGGTCGGTGTGGGCTGTGTGTGAGGAAGGAAGGGCCGCCGTAGAGTGACGTTGCTTCTGCGTCCGTGAGTGCCCTCAGTTCCATCCCATCGCTCATCGGCACGCTCGCAAGCTCAGGGTCAAGTCGTAGTTTGAGCAATGGAGCCACGAACCAGCATTTGACAGACGATTGTCCACAAACACCGATGAGTTCCGTGATCAGTAGTTCAGTCTCCTCCAGCTTCCAATCCCATGTCGAAAAGCGGTTCCATCCGTCGTGCAGCAACCCGTGCAGGAGCTGGCGTCCATTAATTCGCGACCACCCGAGCGTTGCGGTACCGTAGAGTTCGCGGAACTTCGGAAACGCGCGGAAGAAAGCGTCTTCAATAGGCGCCACGAACTTTTCGAGTGCATCCAACTTGAAAAGTTCCGGAGAATAAATGTCAGCTTGGGTCGTGCCAGACCAACCGTGGCCATCAGCTCTCTTCTCCCATGCGGTGCGGTACTCGGACCCAAGAGGAGCTCGCCGGGCGATCGACAATGCTTCCGGGAGAACCTCTTTAAGGCATGCCGCAAACTGTTCGACTTCAAACCCAGACCCACTCTGCATCGCACATTCCCGCTCGTCGAGGACCGGTAGCCCCATCGCCTCCACTACCCCTTCAAAAACCTCTCCGCCACCGTCACCAGCTCCTTCACGTGGCTCACACTCGTGTCCAGCAGCTTGCGCTCCGCCGCGTCGAGTTCCACCTCGACCACCTTCTCCACGCCGCCCTTGCCCAAGATGCACGGCACGCCGACGAAGTAGCCGCCCACGCCGTATTCCTTCTGGCAGAACGCCGCGCACGGCAGGATGCGGCGCTTGTCCTTGATGATCGCCTCGGCCATCTGCACGCTGCCGCTCGCCGGGGCGTAGTAGGCGCTGGTGCCCATGAGCTTGACGATCTCGCCGCCGCCCTGTTTGGCGCGATCGATGATCTCATTCAGCCGCGCGGCGGGAATGAGCTGCGTGACCGGGATGCCCGCCACGCTCGTGTAGCGCGGCAGCGGAACCATGTCGTCGCCGTGCCCGCCCAGCAGCAGCGCCGTGATGTCCTCCACGCTGCAGTTCAGCTCCATCGCGAGGAACGTGCGGTAGCGGGCGATGTCCAAACAGCCGGCCTGCCCGACCACGCGGTTCGTCGGAAAGCCGCTGACCTTCCACGCCGTGTACACCATCGCGTCGAGCGGGTTGGAAACGATGATGAGCACCGCATTCGGCGCGGCCTTCGCCACCTGCTCGCTGACGGCCTTGACGATCTGGACGTTGGTCTGCACGAGGTCGTCGCGGCTCATGCCGGGTTTGCGCGGGATGCCGGCGGTGATGATGACGACGTCGCTGTCCTTGGCGTGCGCGTAGTCCGACGTGCCGGTGATTCTGCAGTCGAAGCGTTCGATGGGCGCGCACTCGGCCAGGTCGAGCGCCTTGCCCGCGGTCTTGTCCGCGAAGTCGGGAATGTCGATCAGGACGATGTCGCCCAGCTCCTTGGCCGCCGCCCAGAGCGCACAGCTCGACCCGACGTTGCCCGCTCCGACGATGGTGATTTTCGCTCGTTTCATGGGATTCTCGCTTTAATGGTAATTTCGCCCCTCCACGCACGTCACGGGAGGGACATCCGATTCCGCTGATGCAAGCCGCGTGCCGAAGCCGGCGCCGCCAGCCCGCGATGAAGGGCCTCGCCGGCAGCATGTTAGAGCCGGGAAAGAGCAGCGTCTATTCGCTTCGGCGCACCCGCTTCCGCGCGGCGAACGCGCAGGGCATCCACCTCCCAAGAGCCGCCGGGCGGCACGGTTTGGCGTACTCGCCAGGTCGCAAACACGGAGGAGTTGCGGCGCCTTTTGTGACATGCGAGGCGGAGATGATCCGCGGATTACGCAGATTGCGCAGATGAATGCGGTCGGTCTCTTGGTTCCACTGCGGTAAGACGCCTGGTCGAAAACGGGCGCTCCCTTACCAGTCCGTGGTGGAACTCGATACCAGACATGGGACCCGTCACCCCCGCGCAGGCGGGGGTCCAGGATACGCGGGAAAACCTCTCGATTTTGTGACCTCATGGGCCACCGGCTGGTTCCCCGCCTTCGCGAAAAGGACGAAGCTGGATCCCCGCCTTCGCGGGAATGACGAAGTTGCATGCCCCCCTTCGCGGGAATGACGCGCGTCGCCTACCCCCACGGGGTGCCACGGTCGCGGCGCTGATTTCGACGTTGCGACGTTTCGACGTTGCGACGTTTCGACGTTTCGACGTTTCGACGTGTCGACGTTGGGACGTTTCGGGGTTCCGACGTTTCTGCGTTTCGGCGTTTCGCGCTTTGGTCGCGCCGGTCCCCTCAGCGGAAAAGGCCGGAACGGCCGACCGTGGTGGGGTTGGGCGCGGCGAAGAGTACCGCGGCGTACCCTACGCTGTCGGGCGAATCGCAGCGCAGCACTTCACGGCTCGTTGTGTGTTCGAGCAGCGTCCCGCCCGTCGCGCCCAGCGCCGCGCAACACGCCACCGTCGCCGTGGCCGCTCCCGCATTACATGCGTTATGGTGAGTCGCCGCTTCCGGCACGAGGTCGCCCGCCCGCAGGGCGCACATCAGTTCGATGAACCGCGCGTCGTTGAACTTTGCGCGCGCCAGCGATTCTTTCCCCGTTCCCCAAGGGGTAAATCCGTAGTTGGGTCCGTAGTGCGTCAGATCCGTCGTGCCGACGACGAGCGCGCCGCCTCGCGATGCGGCGATCAACCGGGCCACCGTTTCCCCGATCGGCACGGCCTGAGGCGCGATGGGGACCATGATCGGCACGATCCGCGCGTCCGGAAGCAGGGAAACAAGAAACGGGAGTTGAACCTCGATCGAGTGCTCGCCGTCATGGGCGCTCGGGTCGTCGGCGAACAGCTCCGACATGTCCAGCAGGCGAGTGCAAAACGCCTCATCGACACGCGCCCGACCGATCGGCGTGAGCCACTCTCCCGAACCGTACACCGCGGCCGTGCGCCCGCGATAGCGATGCACGCCGCCGAACAGCACCACCCGCTCCGGCGACGGCGCGCGGCGCAGCTCCCGGAAGGCGCGCCCAGCCACGCCTCCGCTGCACATCCATCCGGCGTGCGGCACGATCGCCCCCAACATCAGCCCATCCACGCGCGACTCCCGCACGTGCTCCGCGGAGAAATCCTGTCCGGACGGGCCGGCGCCGAGGCAAACCTCGATCTGCCTGCGGCACGTTTCAGGATCGGCGGGATAGAACTGCCCCGCCACGAGGGGCTTGCGGATGCGTCGCGATTCAGACTGGTCGGGCGATCGAGTGGGCATGGCCGGCGTCTCCGAGCAATGCCTGCGCGGTGGAAGAAGCTGACGTTCCGTGCAGAAGCGGACTTCAGAGGATCACCATCCGGCGGTCGGGTTCGCGGCACGTCGATTCCAGATCGGTGAACTTCTGAAGGCGTTTCCTGGCGGGGAGCATACCGCGCCGAGCCGGCTCTGTTAACAACTCGGACTGAAAGACGAGGGCCATTCCATTTTCGGCCGGAAGGCATGCCTCCGGGGCGGCATGCCTCCGGGGTGGCATGCCTCCGGGGTGGCATGCTCTCGCTGTACTCAGCGCGAGCATGTCGCCGGATGCGCAGGCAGGTGACCAAGCGATGCCGCCATCCTGAGCTTGGCTACAGGGCCTTCCCATTCTCGGTCGCTGCGTCGACGGGGCTTGCTTGTCGCTTGAAGACGAAGGAACGAGCCGATCCCCGTTGCCGGGAATCAGGATCATTGACAGGCCCTGACTGAAAGGCGGCACTTGTCATTTCCGCGCAGGCGGGAATCCAGCCGTCAGGCGATGCGCCCTGGACCCCCGCCTGCACGGGGGCGACGGCTGTCATGCGCGGTTCTAATCTCCACCACGGTCCCTCCAGCCCTCCGTCGAACCTTGCCGCGATGGAATCAGGGCGACCGCATTCCGAGGGGCGCCTGATTGGCGCGTGCAGCGGATGGGTCGCAGCGGGCGCGTGGCACGGGTCCGCCGCAGCGCGCGCGGGCGGCGCAGCGGTAAGCGATCGCGCCTGATCCTCCACGGCTCGCCGCGTGCTCCGGCGCGCCGCCGGCCGTAATGCCCCTCTCCCCACTCACCTTGCGACCGGGCCGCCTTGCACGAGCATCGGGCACGGATCGAACGTGCCGCCACGTGCCAACCAACTCGACGGGTCGCCGGCGACCGCGTCATCGACGGGCAGGATGAGGTACAGGTGGTCGGGGAGCGCCTCGGCCTGATCCGTCGCGCTGGGGCTGCGCGTGCCGTCGGGATGCGAGTGGAAGAAGCCGACGACGCGGTGCCCGCTTCCGCGAGCCTGGCGGTAGGCTTGGAAGAGTACGCTCCACTCGATCTGGTACCGGCGGCGGCGATCACCCTCCGCGATGTTCTGCGCGCAGAGTACGTCGGTAATCTGGATGGCGTCACGCGCAAGCAGCCCCAGCACGACGCCGCAGCATTCTTCCGGATGACAGGCGCGAGCGTGGTCGCGCATGATGTTCATGTCGGTTTGTTCCAGCTTGACCAGCATGGCTCTGCGGTTCTCTGCTGCCGGGGAGGCGGCCTCCTTCGGCATGGTGTCGAGGTGTAGCGTGGATCGACCGGGGGGAAAACCCTCGCGCGGCTTCGCCCGGGGTTGTCCATTCATTTTCGAACGCCGCCTGTGCAAGGCAAGGAAGTTGGGATCTCGAGAGAGCGATCGGAATCGGGCGTCGGTAAGAATGGACCGCGGGCCCCTCCTCAAGAGAGCGCACCCACAACGGACGACCTACCCGTGAAAATAGATGGAAGCGCCGACGGTTCCATGGAGGCGCCGACCGATCCTTTCCCCGAAAGGGAAATACGTGAATAGCCGCGGGCGCAGCCCGCGGGAACGTGTCCCCCGTTGGATTCGACCCCAAAGGGGTCGCACCATCAATTCCCCAGCATCCGTCGGAATCGCAGCAGAGGTACAACCCCTTTCGGGGTTGGGTTCTGACACGCACGGGATGCCGTGGGCTGCGCCCACGGCTACTCACGTTGATCCCCTTCGGGGATCGAGCGAACCCAGCTTCGCAGATCGAGCGGACTGGGCTTCGGGGATCGAGTTGACGCGGCTTCTCGACGGCCTCAGCCCGTGGATGTCTGGTAGAACTGAATCGCGCGGCGCAGACCTTCCTCGAAGCTGACGATCGGCGCAAAGCCCAGCAGTTCCCTGACGCTCGTGATGTCGGCGCAACTGTGCTTCACGTCGCCGGCGCGTTCGGGGAGGTGCTTCGTGGGCACGCGCTTGCCCAGGATGCCGTTGATGCGTGCGATCACCTCGTTGACGCTGATGCGGTCGCCGCAGGCCAAGTTCACCGCTTCGCCGCAGGTCCGTTTCGCGCTGGCCGCCAGAAGGTTGCCCTCGACGACGTTGTCGATGTAGGTAAAGTCCCGCGTCTGCTCGCCGTCGCCGTACACGACGGGGGATTCATCGCGCAGGATCGCGGTGACGAACGCGGGGATCGCCGCGGCGTACTGGCTCTTCGGGTTCTGCCGCGGGCCGAAGACGTTGAAGTACCGCAGCGAGATCGTCTCCAGTCCGTAGCATTCGTGAAACGCGCGGGCGTAATGCTCGCCCACGAGCTTCTGCACCGCGTAGGGGCTTTTCGGGTTCGGCGTCATGGACTCGCGCTTCGGCAGCTCCGGCGTGTCGCCGTAGGCGCTGCTGCTGGCCGCGTACACGAAGCGCCGCACGCCGCGGTTCTTCGCCGCAAGCAGCAGGTTGAACGTGCCGTTGATGTTGGCCGTGTGGCTGTCCTCGGGCTTCTCGACGGAAAGCGGCACGCTGGGCACCGCCGCTTCGTGGAAGACGACCTCGACGCCGCTGCACGCGCGCTGGCACACGGCCGGGTCGCGCATGTCGCCCTCGATCAGCTCGTACCGCCCCTCGACGTGGGCCAGATTGCCGCGCCGACCGGACGAGAAGTTGTCCAGCACGCGGACCTTGCGCCCCAGCTCCACCAGCCGCGTAACCAGATGCGACCCGATGAACCCCGCCCCGCCGGTGACCAGATAGATGCTCATGTCGGCTCCGTGAAGACTTCCGTAATTCCCCGCCGCAATCGGTCCGCAAGCGAACCTCGGTTCATGCCAGCCCGCCTGTGAACCTCGGCCCATGCCTGCCTGAAGGCGGAGCCCGCCACGTGTCGCCCCGCAGACTCACTCGCGCCTACTGACGCGCACCATTATGATCGTCCGGGCCGTCACCGCCACATGAGCCGCCGGCGCGCCCAGCGCGGGCGGCGGCGGACCTCTGGATTCCCGCTCGCAGCAGAAATGACGGGAGCCTGGTTTCCAACTCACTCCCGTGCGCAGCGCACGGGCTGTACGGAGTTTGCAGGACCTCAAGCATCCGCGCCCCTCCGGCTACGATAGAACTCATCACCCCTGCAAGGTGACTGCAATCGCAAACACCGGCGCGGGCTCAACACAGGGGTCCATCTGAAATTCAGGTGACACGATTCGATATTCGACACGAGCGGTCAGGGGCAGGTCGCCGATGCGCACCATTCGCCCTGGGAGCAGTCGCCCACGCACACCTCATGCTCGTCGGCTTGAGGGATCGCCCAGACGACGCGACGGCGAGCCCGCTCGCCCCAACGGACCGTCTGGCAGTCGAGGAGGTCGAGGCAGATGGTCAGCTTGGCTTCCGGCGGAAGGTCCGCTTTGAGCACGGCGCGAATCTGGAAACCGTCCGCATTCGCACGGCAGTCGGCTTTGAGGTGCCGAAGGAAAGAGCAAGGCTCACAGGTGTCGGGCACGCCGTTGGCGTCGGCGTCGCGAGCAAGGCCGCGCTCGATGTCACAGTCGTCGGGAACCCGGTTGCCATTGCAGTCCGGCGCGCCGGCGTCAACGTCATCTCCGTCAGGACGATCGTTGCAGTTGCAATCCGCGAACCATTCCCATGTCTCGCTGGTTGTCTGCAGCTTCTCATCCACGCCTCCGTGCGCAACCCGTACGCCGCGAATGCTGTCAAACGTCATCGCGTGCTGCCGGCGCGGTACCCCCGGGGACAGCACCGGCGTCCAGACCTGTCCGTCCCACTCCCACGCTTCATCGCTGGGCATGCCGGGGCCGGTGTCTCCTCCGTGGAGAACGGTCACGCGCCGCGCGGGATCGTACATCATCGTGTGGTACCCGCGCGGGCTGGGGCCGGGTGCGCTTCGCTCGACCCACTCCACGCCGTCCCATTCCCACGTGTCGCCGAGGAATTCTCTCTCGTTGAACCCCCCGAACATGACCACCACGCCTCGGACCTCATCGAAAGCCATGGCGTGGAGGCGGCGGGCCGATGGGCCGGTATTGCTCCGCTGGACCCAGGTGTTGCCGTCCCATTCCCAAGTGTCGCTCCCGCCATAGAGTCCGGCGAACATCACGGTTACGCCGCGAATGCTGTCGAAAGCCATGGCGTGGCCGGTGCGACTGCTGGGACCGGTGGAGCTGCGGCGAACCCACATCTCGCCATTCCATTCATTCGTCGCCTGCTTGCGTGGATTGGAGTAGACGTCGCACGTGAACATGACGGCGACCTCGCGGACGCTGTCGTAGGCCATGGCATTGGCGTCCCCAACGGCCAGGTTGCTTGTGTCGATCAGATCCCAGCCACTCGACAGCCCGCGCCATTCCCAGGTTTCACAGGATCGCACGAGCAGGAGGGAGTTGCGGCGGTTGTCATAAACCATCGGGAGCTGGTCCAGCGGTGTCGGCGCCCGCTGAGCTATCGTCCAAGCAGAGCCGTTCCATTCCCATATTTGTGAGTCCCAGCAATCCACATCCCAGCCCCCGAACAGGACCGTGACCTGACGACGGTCATCGTAAGCCATGCCCGTCATGTAGCGCCCTGATGGGCCGGATTGCACGATGCGCTCCTGCCACTGCGAACCATCCCATTCCCACGTCTCGTCGGTCGGCTCCTGGTCGTCCCATCCGCCGAAGAGCACGATCCGCTCGCGGGCACTGTCGAACGCCATCCCGTGCCCCGTCCGAGGGCTTGGACCGGTCTCGGCCAGAAGAGTCCACGTCTCGCCATCCCATCCCCATGTCTCACCACTTTTCTCGTGTGAACCGACCTCGCCGCCAAACATGATGGTCATCCGCCGCGCGGAATTGTATGCCATGGCGAGTCGGTTGCGCGGCCTGGGTCCTTCATTGGAACACAGTTTCCACGACTCGCCGTTCCACTCCCACGTCTCCCCAAACTTTGAGCCAGACGAGCTCCCGCCGAACAGCACGCATACTCCTCGCAAGCAGTCGTAAGTGAACCCCACATCTTCCCGAATCGACGGCCCCTCCGCCGTCAGCATTGACCAGGCCTCACCGTCCCAAGCCCACGTTCCGTGAGTCTGAAGGCCGCTTCCGCCGAAAAGCACGGTGACTCCTCGGGCCGAATCGTATGCCAAACCGGGTCGGCTGAACCTCCTTGGCCCCACGGCGTCCTTGCGCGCCCAAGTGGCGCCATCCCATTCGTACATCAGCCCCTGGCTGTCATTGGGGTACATGACGGTGACCCCCCGGCCCGCGTCGAACGCCATAGCGGGGCTTAGCTGCTGCTTCGGGGGTGAGGACGGTGTGCCCCTGTTCTGCACGAAGCAATCCTCAGCAACGGCTGCTGGGAAGAGGGCCATGCACAGCACCGGTGCTAGCCGTGCCATCGCGGTACGCAGACCCGTGACGAACAGCCGGTTCTCCGTCGCTCGACGACTCCGCGTCGATTCTGCGGCGGATCGTTGCCTGATCATGAGACTCCTTCCTTTCCGAGCACAATGAGCGGTTGCTCTTTTGGCATCTGAATGGGAAAGCAACGACGTCGAAAACGGGTTTTCCTTCGCGGAGTTGAGAGGAAGAGCCCGCGACGCAAACCCTGTCAACCCGTAAGATCGAAGCGTACTACGCACGACGCCTCACCGTGGAACCGTATTGCACTACGCTGCGACCGGAGGATTGTTCATGCTCCACGAGCAAACCCCCCGGCAATCCCGCCCGTCCCGCGAGTGAATCCGTGCTCCAGCGTCAGGAACGTTGCGAAGCCGGAGGTTTGACAACCCCCAGAACCGTGGATAAATCTCGCCAAGGCGTCGGTGAGCCGCGCGGCGTTGGGAACCAGCCGGGACTCCGTCATGGTCAGCGGGCCTAAAGTCAAGCGCATGGATGCCGCATCCGTTCTGGTGGCGGCCTGCCTTCTATTTGCGCTCGCTTTCCTCCTGCTGCTTCCCGCCGGTTGCACGGCGCCCCCGCGGGCGACCAGCGCCGCGACGACCGATCAGATGCTCACCCTCCTGATGCCCACGCGCATCGAAGTCGTCAAGCCCTCCACGCGCGTCCGCAGCCTCTCCGGCTCCGGCAAGCCGGAGGTGCTCGAGCTGCTCGTTCGCGGGTACACGCTGCTGGAGAACCCGGGGGCGCTGCTCGTCGGGCAGGTGAGGGTCGAGCTTTTCGGATACCAGCCTGCCAGCGCGAACAACAAGGGTCCGCGGATCACGCTCTGGGAAGTGCCGCTGGACACGCAGGAGCAGCAGCTTCGGTTCTGGAACCCGGTCATCCAGATGTACGAATTCCAACTTGGCATCGAGGCCGGCGCGATCCCGCCCGCGGAGAAGTACGTTCTGGCTGTCGCGTACAACACGCCGCTGGGCCAGCACCTCACCGATGAGATCATCTTCGACCTTCACAGCAGCGCCGGAGGGGTGACGTTGACGCAGCCCAAAGGTCGATAAGGAAAGCAGAAAAGGCGTGGGCTAGCTCTAACCCTGCCCGGCTCGGACGAATCTTGGTCGTTGTAAGGAGAATGCACATGCTTCGGCAATACGCAGTACGGATGATGGGTGTCTTCGCAGCCGTAACCTTGTTTTTTGCAGCGGGTTGCGACAACCTCACCATCGAGCGGTTCAACACCATTCAGAACGGCGACTCGCAGGCGGCGGTCGAGGCCACGATCGGCGTGCCGAACGACAAGGTCATGGATTACTGGCGCTGGTATCGCGGCGACCGGCAGCTTGAGGTCTTCGTTCACTTCGACAAGGAGGGCAAGGTCGCGTCGAAGTCCTGGGTCGGCGAAGGCCGGACGTATGTGGAAGACCTTCCTGGCGCGGAAAGCGACGGGGACGTTCACAAGAGCACGCGCATCCAGAGCATCAACAAGCCGTAATCGCTTGCCTCTCTGGAAGTTCTGACCTCGCCTGCCTGCGTAAGCAGCGGTCGGAACCGTGATAACTTGGAGAATTCGGACGGGGCCGGGCTTGATTTAGCCCGGCCTTTTGCTATATTTGTGCAACTGCGCCATGAAGGGAGCCGGTCCGGACAGGATCGTGCATCGTTGACAGCTCCTTAACTCGTTATCCTTTAGAACCTTAACGAGCGCAAGAGAAAGTCGGCGAACGGGGCGGGAGGGACCGCCTTCGCCGGGTCGGCTTATGGTGCATACTTAGGGACACGGACGTCGGGAGATTCGAGCAACCGGTATTGAGGAGGCCCGCGACAGGGCCGCGACGATCATGGAAGAGCTATCAAACATCCGCAACATTGGCATTTCAGCGCACATCGACTCCGGCAAGACCACCTTGTCCGAGCGCATCCTGTTTTACGCCGGGCGCATCCACAAAATCCACGAGGTCAAGGGCAAGGACGGGCAGGGCGCCACCATGGACTTCATGGAGCTGGAGCGCGAGCGCGGAATCACCATCACCTCCGCGGCCACGACCGTCCACTGGAAGGGCTGCGACATCAACCTGATCGACACGCCGGGTCACGTGGACTTCACGATCGAGGTGGAGCGTTCGCTGCGCGTGCTGGACGGGGCCGTGCTCGTGCTGTGCGCCGTGGGCGGCGTGCAGTCGCAGACGCTGACGGTCGATCGACAGATGAAGCGATACCGCGTGCCGCGCATCGCGTTCATCAACAAGATGGACCGCACCGGCGCGGACCCCAGCCGCGTCATCAGCGAATTGGAAACCAAGCTCGGCATCGTCGCCCTGCCGCTGCAACTGCCGATCGGCGAGGGCGAGTCGTTCGAGGGCGTCATCGACCTCATCACCATGAAGGCCATCTACAACGAGGGCAAGAACGGCGAGACGCTTAAGGAAGTGGACATTCCCGCCGCGTTGCAGGAGGAAGCCGTCCGCGCCCGCGCCGGTCTGCTCGACGTGCTGAGCCTGTACGACGACACGCTGATGGAAATCATGCTCGAGCACGAGCACGCGACGCCGGAGCAGATCATGCCCGCGATCCGCCGCGCGACGATCGCGCGCGAGATCACGCCGGTCATGCTGGGCACCGCCTACAAGAACAAGGGCGTGCAGATGCTGCTCGACGCGGTGACGCGCTACCTGCCGTCTCCGCTGGATCGCATGGCATACGCCTGCGACAACACCAACGAAGGCGCTGAAGTCGCGGTCACGGCCGACCCGTCCGCGGCGCTGGTGGCGATGGCGTTCAAGATCGTGGACGAACCATTCGGGCAGGTGACGTACACGCGCGTGTACCAAGGCGAGCTTAAGAAAGGCCAAGCGTATCTGATCCCGCGCACGGGCAAGACGCAGCGCGTGGGGCGCGTCTTCCGCATTCACGCCGACAAGCGTGAGGACGTGCCCGCCGCCCGCGCCGGAGACATCGTCGCGGTGATGGGCGTGGACCTCGTCTCCGGCGACACGCTGTGTCACCCGGACGTGAACCTGTCGCTGGAGAGCCTGCACATCATGGAGCCGGTGATCTCGATGGCCATCGAGCCGGAGCGCACGCAGGACCGCGACGCGATCTCCGCGGCGCTGAACCGCTTCATGAAAGAAGATCCGACGTTTCACGCGCGCTTCGACGAAGACGCGGGGCAGACCATCATCTCCGGCATGGGCGAGCTGCACCTCGATGTATATGTCGAGCGCATGCGCCGCGAGTACAAGGCCGGCGTCGTGGTGGGCAAGCCCAATGTCAGCTACCGCGAGTATCCGACGAAGGAGGTCGAGTTTGACCACCGCCACAAGCGCCAGACGGGCGGTTCCGGACAGTACGCGCACGTGATCGGCCGGCTCGTTCCGCTTCCGCCGGAAGCCGAGGAGGACTACGAATTCGAGAACGCGGTGAGCGGCGGGCGCATTCCGACGGAGTACATTCCGTCGGTGGACAAGGGTTTTCAGATGGCCCGGGCGAAGGGTCCGCTGGCGGGATATGAGGTCGTCGGCGTGAAGATGGTGCTCGAGGACGGCACGTATCACGCGGTGGACTCGTCGGACCTGGCGTTCCAGGTGTGCGGTCGCGACGCGTTCAAGGACGCGGTCCGCCGCGCCAACCCGGTCATCCTCGAGCCGATCATGAAGGTCGAAGTCGAAGTGCCGACGAACTTTCAGGGTCCGGTCACCGGGAACATCGCCCAGCGCCGCGGGCTGATCACCAACACCGAGGCGAAGGGATCGTCCACGATCATCGAGGCCGAGGTGCCGCTGGCCAACATGTTCGGCTATTCGACCGACCTGCGCTCCATGACCCAGGGGCAGGCGTCGTTTTCGATGGAGTTCCACTCCTACCGCAAGGTCCCCGCCGCCGTGCAGACCGAAATCGTCGAGGCCGCCCAGAAAGCCAAGCAGGCGGCGAAGTAGGATCCCCAAGGGGTTTTGAGCACGCGATCTGCGGGTCGACTCGCGCAACCCAGCGCCAAGTCGAACCGTAGGCTTCCATGGGAAAAATCCAAAAACAACTGCAAGCCTGCTTGAGAGCTGCGGGATTGGGCGAGGGCCGCGGGGTCTCGAAGAAGCTGGGACAGGCGGCTATTCAGATCGAGGCAGAACTCAAAGCCGAGGTACACCGAGTTTATCGTAAACTTGGCGGTCTGCTCGAGGCGTTCCCAACTCGACGAGGGAAATGGGATCTTGAGTGCGATGGATTCGTCATCGAGCTGGACGAAGCGCAACATTTCAACCGCTCTCGACGGACGACCCTCGACTCCGCGATTTACCAAGCCCTGCCCCTTTTTCCCCTTAACCTTTGGAGGGAGTATTGCGCCGACCGCGAACGCGACTGCCTCAGCAAGGCAGGATACGGAGGGTGGTGGACGAACAGCAGTTGTGAGCGGCAATTCGGCCCCGCCGGTGAGAAAGGCGACTTGGATTCCGGTGGATCGCCGCGCTGGAAGCAGCGGGCGTTTTATGATTTCCTGAAGGATCTGCACCCGCTGATTTGCGGCTTCGAAGTCGTCAGGATTTCGATCTACGACATCGTTGCCGGCTCAACAGGCCACCGCACGGTTGGCCAAGTCCTGAAGGTGAGGGATCCCTCCAGGGACGATGGTGGAGCTTTGAAGCGACTGATTGAGTCGCGGCGCTCAGTGTGACACGTTGACGGCACCCGGTCGTCTGATCGTGGACGAGTCCCGGTGAACCTCGGTATAATCAGCGTCTGGACGCGATAGGCGGGAAACAGGCGGGCGGTTATGGAGGTTCGCTATTACGTTGATCCCGACACCGACCTGCCTCACATATTCCGGCACGGCGTCACTGAGGCCGAGGTTGAGGCAGTCTTGAGCGGCGCCGGCGAGGATCTTCCGGCTCGACAGGGTTCACGGATGAAGCTGGGATCGTCACCGGCCGGGCGACTGCTGCAAGTAGTCTATGTTCCTGACGAAAACCCGGACAGCGTTTTCGTGATTACCGCGTATGAGCTGAAGGGCAAGGCCAAAACGGCGTTCCGGCGGAGGCAGCGGAGAAACCGGCGATGAGCAATCAGAAGTTTCCACCCGGCTGGGACGAGAAGCGGATACGCGAGGTGCTTGAACACTACGAAGCCCAGTCGGAAGACGAGCAATTCGCGGAGATAGAGGCGGCGCTTGACGAGAAGGCCGTGACGCTCGTTGCCGTTCCGTCGGAGCTTGTGCCCGAGGTCCGCGCCCTGCTCGCCCGACGCCAGACCGCGTGAGTCTGACGGGTGTTAAGCCGTGCAGGGCGCGCGGCAGCTTCTCCAAGCACCGCGCATGCCTGAGCCTCCCCAGGACGGATCCTGTGCAATTTCCGGGGGACCAAGCGCCCGGGCTGGTAACCGTGGCTGCTGATAAGTGCGCTGCCGTCTGCCGCGCCCGGTGCGACCGTGGAGTAGGTGCCCTCTCCGGCGCGGGAGTGACGTTCGGCGGGCGGCACGCGTCCGCTGCTGCGGACACGTGTCACCCGCCGTGCCACCCGCCGTCAGTCGCTCATCCGGCGTTCCCATGCAGCCGCCCGCTCCCGGATGGACGTACGACGCGGCTTGCGGCTCGTTTCGACTTGCACTTCGTCACGGATTGCAACTCGTCGCCCCGCAGATCGACGGGCATTCGTCGATGCAGACCGTGTGCGAACCGCCGCCGACGCCTTTCCAGATCGCCTTGGCCTTGCCGGTGCTGCTTACCGTGACGCTTTGCGAATCCGACCCATCGCGCGTCAGCGTCAGCGCGGTGCCCTCGGCGAGACCGGACTTCACCACGGCCTTGAACTTGAAGCTGCCGTCGCGGCAGACGGTCTTCAGTTGCGTGATGAGGTTGCAGTCCACGCCGCCGGTGCATTCGGGATCATGCGTCAGGTCGCACGGTGCTTCGTTCAGATACGGCAGGATGGCCTCGCTGATCGTGCGCTCGTGATACCGCAGCACGATGTTGGTCATGCCGCCGGAGCAGGTGTGGCAGTAGCTCATGTACGTTCCGCCGTAGGCTTCGGTGCAATCGCCCAGCCCGCAGCCGTCGATGGGCGGCGAGTGATCGTGCGAGTGCGGCGCGCCCAGGTTGTGCCCCTCTTCGTGACCGACGACGAAGACGTCCCAGTTTTCGTCGCGGTGGTCTTCAAGCGGATAGGGGAAGAACCCGTTGAGATACGATGAGTAGGCGTAATCGTAGTCGAGCTGGCAGACGCCCGGCAGATAGGCCAGCCCGCCGATCGACCCGTCGCGCAGCGCCGAGAGCATGTGCACATTGTCGCGGACGATGTGCCGCATGTTGGCGTTCCAGTGATCCTGATACTGGAAGAAGCGGTCCCAACTGTTGGTCGCGGTGTACGGGTCGCTGTCGTCCGCCCAGACGCGCAGGTAGGCGACCTTCAGATGCACGTTGAGGTCGCGCAGAGTCGTCTCGCTCACCGCCCCGATCAGCGTCGCCACATAAGCGGCCGAGGCGTCCGTGTTTCCGCCGAAGATGTCGCGCGTGTACTCGTAGTCTGTCTCGATCGCCACATCGACCACGCGGCACGGCGGATCGCCCGCCGGTGAGGAGCCGCCCGAAGCCGGCGCGGTGCGCGGCTCGTGCTTGGGAAGCGCCAACAGGTCCGACCCGCACTGGAACGGCGCCCATGCGATCACGCCTTCCGGCAGGGTGGTCAGGTTGTACACGGCCGGGCCGCCGCCCGACGCCGGGCCTGCGGAGATGATGTGCGTCTGCCCGTCCAACTCGATCATGGCGTTGCAGCCGTGCGGCGACAGCCCCATGAACACGCGCGATCCCTCCCGCCCCGTCACCGTGCCGGAAAGCAGCAGGACATCCGGACGGGCCGTGGGCACGTCGCGCCCGTTGAGCGCGGTTGCGATCATCGCGTCTTCGGTGAAGACCTCGACGCGATGCACGGCGACGTCCACCGAGTTGCGGTCGTCCAGCGGCACGCCGGCAAGCACGATGTCCTCCGCCGTCTTGAGGGCGTCATAGCTCGCGCGGTCGAACGTCAGTCGCGTCACGCCGCTCCCGTCGGTCGCGCCGACGGTTCGCAGCGGAAACGCACGGCGCTCGGCGGCAACAGCGCCAACAGTCATCGCCCCTGCGGCGACGACAATCCAGAGCTTCATCAACCTGTTCCGAGTTTGCATGGCTTCCTCCCTTGTTCTGAAACCCCCGATGCCCGCAGGAGCGGAAAATCCGCCCGTTTTGAGGGTACCGAATCGGGCTTGGCGGATCAATGCAAAAGCGGAGCTTGGGATGAGAATATCGATCGGAATGCCGACACGGGTCCGCTGCTGCGGATCCGTGCCACCCTGCGGCGATCCTGTGATCCACCGGGGCAAACTTGCGCCGCGCTGGGGTTGACCCGCGCGGTTACGGCGCGGCACGGTCCACGTAGATGCGCAGCACGGTGAGCACGCGACTTTCGCCCTTGCCCTCCACGAGCACGTCCCCGCGAATGTGCTCGCCGACCTTGATGTCCGACAGCTTGCCCACCACGCCGTTGATCTGGATTTCCGTCGCCTCCGTGACCTTGGCGGTGTCCACGGCCTTGTCCTGGCGCTTCGGAAGCTGGTACTCGACGGTGATGTCGTTCTTCTTCAGGTCCACGGCGATCACCTTGCCGGTGAGCGGCACGACGTTGGGCTTGTCCTTTTTTTCGTCGCACCCGAACGGCATTCCGCAGGCGGCAAGCCCGATAGCGATCAGGAGTGATGCGTGACCGATCCGGAACTGCTTTGGCATGGAATGCTCCTGGCGATTGCCGCGCCGCAAGGCGATTACCTTCTCGGAAGAAGCTGGAACAAATCGCACGCGGCACGCCCATGAGGATTCTAGGCGGGGACTGATCCGAACCCAACAGGGTCAGCGGCGGCGTGCGGCGCGCCGGTTCTGTGGCGAGCAGGCGTAGGCGACCGGGCGCCGGGAGGCACGGCTGCGCAGCTTCAGCGTGCGCCTCGGATTTCGCGGCAAGTCGGGCTGCAGGGGTCGGTGGCGGCGTAGAGTCACTTTCCAATGCAAAAGCCCGCGAAGATCCGGCCGAGCAGGTCCTCGGATGTTACAGCGCCGGTGATCGTGCCGAGGGCGTCAAGGGCGTCGCGCAGCTCGAAGGCGATCAGCTCGGCGACTTCGTGAACGCAGAAGGACTCGCCGATGACCTGCCGCGCACGCGCCAAAGCCTCGCGCGCTTCCGCGACGGCCTGCCGGTGGCGCGCGGTCATCAGCAGCGCCGCGCCCGCGGCGTCGGGTCGGAACGGATCCGCGAGCATCGCCGCGATCCGGGTTCGCAGCTCGTCGAGACCGTCGCCGTGCCGAGCGCTGACGCGGATCGCGCTTGGCCCGCCGCATGTCATCTCCAACCCGCGGCGCGTCGCGGCGGCGCCCTTTCTTTCAGCGCCTGCGGGGCCGTCGTCTGCTTCAGACTTGGGGAGCAAATCGCATTTGTTCAGCACCAGCAGGAGCGGAACGCCGCAGCGCGACTGCACTGTCGAAAGCAGCGCGCCGTCCACGCCTTCCACAACGTCGCACACGAGAAGCACGGCATCCACGACGCCGATGTGCTCAAGGGCGGCGCGGCCCGCGTCCGCGAGCGCGCCGAGGTTGGCGTCCGAGTGGGCTGAACTTGCCTCGTGAGCGGCACGACCGTCCGGCGGCGGGGGCGCGTCACGTTTGCGCGCCCGCGGTCGGGGGATAGGAAAGCGCTTCCTTACGGGCGCGGCTCGGTCGGGCGCGGCTTGGTCGGGCGCGGCTTGGAAAGCGTCGTCGATCCCGGCGGCGTCGAGAAGCGCGACGTCCATCGAGCCGCAGCGAATCCGTGCACTCAGGATGTCGCGGGTGGTGCCCGCGGTGTCGGAGCAGATGGCGCGGGACTCGCCGGAAAGAGCGTTCATCAGCGTGCTTTTCCCGGCATTGGGGCGACCGATGAGCAGGACGCGCGGCGTTTCCGCAAGCCGCTCGGCGGGCAGGGCGCGCGACGCAAGTTCGTCAAGCTCCGCGTCCAGACGGTCCACGCGCGCCGTCAGGGCGGCGGGCGTGATGAACTCGATCGGCTCATCGGCGAAGTCGATGCCGGCCTCGACCAGCGCCGTCAGGTCCGCCAGCGCCTCGATGACCCGCTCGACGCGCCGCGCGAGCCGACCCGATCGAAGCTGCCGCGCGGCGGCGAGCTGTCGATCGTCCCGCGCGCGGATCACCCCGGCCACCGCCTCGGCTCGGGAAAGGTCCATGGCGCCGTTCAAGAAGGCGCGGGCGGTGAACTCTCCCGGCTCGGACTGCCGCGCGCTGCATTCGACCGCCCGGCGCACGATCATCCGCAAAAGCGCCGGCGCGCCCGCGGTGTGGATTTCGATCAGGTCGTTGCGCGTGTAGCTGCGCGGCGCGCGAAAGACGTAGCACACGGCCGGCGCGGCAAGATCCGCGTCGAAGCAGACGGAGCCAAAGACCCGCTGATGTCCGGGGATAGTCGCAAGTCCCCGGCCGTCCTCAAGCCGAATCATGCGCTCCGCGACCTCCACCGCCGCAGGCCCGTCCACGCGCACGATGCCCCTCGGCGCCGCGCCCGGCGCGGACGAGATGGCCACGATGGTGTCGCCGGTTCGATCTAACATGGTGCTTCGCGCCGCGGCGCCCGTGCCGTTCAGCGCCACGCGCCACAGGAAGTGGGAACGGGAAGGGCACTCTCGCCGGCATCCGAGAGGTGCGAATGCAAGGCGACCTTGACGACACCGCTCGCTGCCCTTGCACCGCGCAGGCGGTCGCTAAGCCCTCGCAGCGCGGGCGCTTGCTCGCGCTCGTGCGCCGCTGCCGCTGGACTCGAGCGGCAGCCCGGTGGCGGCGTCCACGGTGGGCGCCAGTTCGCCGAGGCGCTCGCGCATGAGGCGTCCGATCTTGAATTTGACCGTGCGTTTGGGCGGCACGGGAACCTTGTCGAGCGTCTTGGGATTCTGAGCGACGCGAGCCTTGCGGACGCGGCTCTCGAAGACGCCGAAGTCGCGGAACTCCAGCCGGTTCCCCTTCCCCAGCTCGGCGATCAGCTCGTCGAGGAAGCCTTGGATGATCTGCTTGACAATCGTCCGCTTCGTCCGGGTCTGCTCGGAGATCCGGTCGATCAGTTCTTTCTTCGTTACCGTTGCCATCACCGCTCCCGGAGACTTGACAGGGGGATCCGGAAACCTGTTTCGGCCTTGGCGCCGCTTCGAGAACCCAGTCTAGCCCAAGGTTCCCGGACCTTCAAGGAAAAACCTCACAGCCCTCCGATCCGAACCGGGACATGTTGGACGGGAAAGGCGCGGAACGCAAGTGCTTGGAGAATCGGGGGTTCGGAAGCAGCCTGGCCGAAGATTCTGGCACCGGCAGTTCGCCCGCAGGGCGCACGAGGGTTGCGAGGGGTTTGAAGCCCCTGGAGAGGGTTCATCCCGGTTCTCATCGCCCGGAGGGCGAACGAAGGCTCCGCGCGACTTCCGGGCGCAAGAGAGTGAGACGCGCTTCCCGCCAAGGACCGCAAGTCCCTGGCAGCGATCGCGCGTCCTCCGGGCGAGACGCCCCCCGGCAAATGAGCGTCCGGGCGCAGCGCACACATCGGATGCCAGCAAGACTGGCCACGCCCGTTCGGAAGCAGTCTGGCCGCGTTTTCGGGCGTTTCGCCAATCCTGGGGTGTCCCAGTCCGTTGACCCGGCTCGACTCTCGTCCAAGGCGAGGAGGTTCATCAGGTCTGCGGCAGGGTCGGCGTCCCACTTCATGCCCGGACGCTCGAGGCGCAGTGTCAGGTTTTTTCCCATGGCCTGGGTCGGTCCCGAACCCATGTCCCAACCCCGCGGCGATGCCCCAACCCCGGTCCCGCGCTGCCGGGCAGACCCCCAATTCCCAGCGCTCCACGATGTCCTGGCGCAGCAGCCTACAACGTGCCGGCGCACGAAATATCGCGAATTACTTCCGCAGCAACTCGAGGGACTTCCGCTCCACGCCGGATCGGACCCGATTCTTCAACGTCCGGATCGCCGCCGGCGCCGACAACCTCATATCCAATCCCGGAAAAAGCGCCGGGGCTTGCATGATTCCTCATAGATCACACGCCTCAAGGAGAGAATCCCAAGCTCGGTGGGGCCGCCGATTCTCTCGCGGTCCCCGGCATCGTGGGCAGAGTGGTCAGGGCAACATCGCCGGGTAATAATGGGCAATATGGCCTCGAACTTGCGTCTTGCTGATCAGATTGCGCGACGCGCCCGGGAGACGCTCGGGCAGCGCGTCTGCCGATATCGCCGGGCGCTGGGGCTGACTCAGACGGAGCTGGCCGCGAAGGTCAATCTCAATCAGGGCTTCCTCTCGCAGATCGAGCGCGATCGCAAGACTCCTTCCCCGCGGATGCTGGACGCCCTGGCGGTGGGTCTGGGTGTGCCGCAGGGCGTGCTCATCGGGGGGGGGGCGGAACATGATGCGCCGCAGCCGCTGGCGGCGCGCGAGCTGCCGCTGTTCGGTGCGATCCCGGCCGGACCGCCCTCCACGTCGCAGGAGCAGCTTGAGATGTTTCCCGTGCTGCGGCACCTGTGGGCCAGGGACCATTACTGTCTGCGGCTCGCGTTCGACAGCATGGAGCCGACGCTGAAGCCCGGCGACATCGTGCTGGTGCAGTACCGCCCCGGCGTCGAGGCCGAGCACGTGCAGGGGCGCATCTGCGCGTGCCTCGTCGATGGTCAGCCCACCCTGAAGCGCGTCAGCGTCGAGCATCGCGACGGCGACCGCGTCGTCATTCTGCGCGGCGACAACCCGCGGCTGCCGCCCGCGCTGGTGGACGCCCGCACGCCCTTCTCCATCCAAGGCATTGTGCTGCGCCTCGTCAGCCGGGACTTGTAGCGCAGGGACGTCTCGCGCCACGGTGGGTGGCATGCTCTCGCCGTAATCGGCGTGAGCATGAGGGTTCCCCTCGTGCCTCTGCGCCTCAGCATGGCTACCCGCTGCGCGTGAAGCCATGCCACCCGACCTTGGGCCGCTCCCGGCGTGTTGGAGCCGGGTTGCGCTTGTTTGAGCGCCGGCGCACGAGTTAGAGTGTTGGGATGGATTTCCGCAATTGCTACGAGGACGACGCCTACGCCGCTGCGTATGAGAAGCTGGAGTTTCCCGGAACTTACTACCTGGCGTTTCGAGACCTTCCGGGCTTGTTTTCCCGGCACGCTCAAGGGCGCCGGGCACTGGACTTCGGCTGCGGAGCGGGACGCTCGACGCGATTCCTGACGCGCCATGGCTTCGACGCGATCGGCGTGGACATCTCGCCGGCCATGGTGTCGCGGGCGCAATCGACCCACCCGCAGGGGGATTACCGGCTCGTCGCCGATGGCGAGCTGCGTCAGTTCGCCGAGGAGTCCTTTGACCTGATCCTCTCGGCGTTCACCTTCGACAATGTGCCGACGCGCGACAAGAAGCTCGCGCTGTTCACGCAACTGCACCGCGTGCTTCGCCCAAACGGACGCCTCATCAACCTCGTGTCCTCGCCCGAAATCTACTGGCACGAGTGGGCCTCGTTCAGCACCAAGGACTTTCCGCGGAACCGCCAGGCGAGGTGCGGCGACCCGGTGGAGATCATCAACACCGCGCTGACGGACCCCCGCGCGTGCGTGGACATCCTCTGGCCGGATGACGCCTACCGCGACGTGTACGCCGCCGCCGGGCTGCGGGTGCTCGACGTACACCGGCCGCTCGGTCGCCCGGACGAGCCTTGCGCCTGGGTCAGCGAAACAACGACGCCACCTTGGACGATCTACGTCCTGGCCCGCGACGCCGCCGGGTCCGCCTGATCTCGCGCGATTCGGCAGCGCTTCAAGACTTTTTCCAATCCGAGCCGATTCAAGATGCGGCGTTTCATGCAGTGTGCCATGCGGCGTTCGCCGGGTGTTTGCGCACTGGGTGGCGCGCAGCCGGCCAGGTTGCCGGAGGGAACTCGTGTCGGGCATGGTGATTCTCAGCAACGGGGGTCTCAAGGCCGCGGTCGCCGCCGCCGTCGGCGCGGGCGGTTGGGGGGGCGGCCCGGTAACGTTCCTTTGCGTGGGCATCGGCGCTGAACCCGCCCAGCGCAGACTCGCCGCATTGGACAACCTCTTCGCGGCCTGGCCGCAGGCCCGGTGCGTGCGCTTCATGTGGACCGCGGCATCCGAGGCGCCTCAGGGAGCGACGCCGCGTCACGCCCGACCGGACAGCCGGTCGCGCTGGCAGTTGGATGCCGAACCCGACGGACCCGGCGGCTCGCTGGGTATTCTGCCGGCGCTGCTGTCGATGGGCGTTCAACTCGCCGCCCGAAGCGGAGCGGATCGGATTGTCACCGGCGCAAGCCAGGCGGCGGATGAAGCCCAGCTTGGCGTGCCGTATGACCAGGGTCGCCCCGATCGCCGCCGCGAGTTTCTTCATGCGTACAACTGCATGTTGGCGACGGCGCTGCCGTCCGTCCGGTGCATCCGCGTCGAAGCGCCGCTCATCGACGAAAGCTACGCGGACATCGTTCGGCTGGGGCAGCGGTTCGAAGTGCCGCTGGAGCACACGTGGTCGTGCGGGACGCAGTCGGCCCGTGCTTGTGGACGATGCGAATCGTGTCGCGCCCGATACGAGGGCTTTCGCGCCGCGTCGATTTCCGACCCGCTGCTGGTTGAGGCAGCGCCGGCACCGGCGTGATGCGTGTCTTGATTCCACGTCATTCCAGACGGTGCGTCGCTGCTGCGCGAGGCGCACGTCGCGGAGTGACTGCCAACCTGCGCGGCGCTCCCGTCGCGCAGCGACGGGCGAGCGGGCTTACCGTCCCGGTTCGGCGCTGCCTTGATGGGATCGCCCTGTACGGTTTGCCGCGGGCGCGTTTACCCGTACAACTCGCCGACATGATGCCGCATCTGGGCGTGTGCTCATGGTCGCTGCAACCCGCGTCCGCGACGGACTTGGCGGGTAAGGTTCAGTCCGCCGGCGTTTGCTTCCTGCAGCTCGCGCTGGACCCTCTCCGTCGCGGCGATTGGCCCATGGAGGCAACGGTCGCCGCGCTGGAAAGGGGAGACGTAGAGATCATCTCCGGCATGATGGCCATGCGCGCCGAGGATTACACGTCGCTGGATTCCATTCGTCGCACCGGCGGCGTGCGACTCGACGAGCACTGGGAGGAGAATCTCCGGGCAGCTCGCGAGAACGCCGCCCTCGCCGCGCGTCTGGGCATTCCGCTGGTGACCTTCCACGCCGGTTTCCTGCCTCACGATCGACACGATCCTCTTCGTCAACGCATGATCGACCGCCTGCGGCGCGTGGTGGAAGCGTTCGCCGCGCGCGGCATCCGCGTGGGTTTCGAGACGGGCCAGGAGACGGCCGCGACGCTGCTCGACGTGCTGGACGAAATCGCCTGCCCCACGCTGGGCGTCAATTTCGACCCGGCGAACATGATCCTCTACGGCATGGGCGACCCGGTTTCCGCCGTGCAACAACTCGCGCCGCGGGTCGTTGGGATTCATATCAAGGACGCGCGACCCTCGCCGACGCCGGGCACATGGGGTGAAGAAACGCGATTCGGCGACGGCGCGGTGGACTGGCCGAGCTTCCTTGACGTGCTGCGCCGCGAACGCGTGCACGGCGACTGGGTCATCGAGCGGGAGTCGGGTGAGGATCGCGTTGCGGACGTGCGTCATGCCGTGCAGTGCGTGCAGTCCATGCTGCAGGCTCGACCCGTTCAATCGGCGCCGGAGTCACGCACATGAGCGCGCCGCGGACGCTGGGCATCGGCGTGATCGGACTGGGCTTCATGGGCCGCACGCACGTGCAGGCGTATGCCAGAGCCGCGGCCGCCGGGCTTGCGTGCCGGCTCGTGGCCGTGTGCGACCGGGACCCGGTCCGCCGCGAGGGACGCGCGAAATCCGCCGGGAATCTCTCGACCGGCGCGTCCGTTGCAGGATTGTTTGATGCCTCGAGGGTGCGGGCGTATGCGGAGGCGGGCGAGATGCTGCGCGACGCGGATGTCCACGCCGTGAGCATCTGCACGCACACGCCGACGCACGTCGAGCTGGCGCTGGCGGCCATCGCGGCGGGCAAGCACGTGCTTGTGGAGAAGCCGGTGGCACTGTGCCGCGCGGAGGTCGAGCGACTGGCGCGCGCGGCGCGGGGCGCGGGGCACATCGTCATGCCGGCGATGTGCATGCGCTTCTGGCCGGGGTGGACATGGCTGAAGGAGACGATCGAATCACGGACTTACGGGCGCGTGCTCAGCGCCGTGTTCCGCCGGCTGGGCAGCGCGCCGAACTGGGCGCCGGAGTTTTACGAGCAGAGTGAGCAGACGGGCGGCGCGCTCTTCGACCTGCATCTGCACGACGCGGACGTGGTCCGCGGGTGCTTCGGCGATCCGGATGCCGTGTGCGCCGCCGGGGACCTCGATCATCTGACCGCCCTGTATCGCTTTCCGCTTGGCCCGGCGCACGTCGTCGCGGAGGCGGGCTGGCGGCATGCTCCGGGATTCGGGTTCAGGATGACGTATGTCGTCAGGTTTGAGCGCGCGACGGCGGAGTTCGATCTCGCCCGCGCGGCGCCGCTCGTGCTGCATGTGGAGGGTCGCAGCGCAAGCGTGGACTTGCCGGCGGAAACCGGTTACGAGGCCGAGGTGCGATACTTCGTCGAGTGCATCTCGCAAGACCGCGAGGCGGCACGCTCCACGCTGGACGACGCGATCGGCGTGACGCGGATGCTTGAGGCGGAGCGGGAAAGCCTGCAAACTGGTGGGCCGGTCAGCATTCCGCGCTGACCGCAACTCGCATGCGATCGCGCGGAAGAATCACCACGGACCGCTGGAATGACATTAAACCCTCGACATGAAACGGGCTGGGTCGCCATGCTGATCGCGTGTGGGACGATGCTCGCTGCCACGGCGACCGTCACCGCCGCCGCGCTGACCGTCGCAGCCGCCGCGCCGCTCTCCGTTGACGCGGAGTTGCATCCGCAAGCCTCGCCCGCCACCGGCGCGGTCTCCGCAAAGAACCTCATTCTCATCACGATCGACACGCTCCGCGCCGACCGACTCTCCGCTTACGGCTACCGCCGCCCGACGTCGCCGAATATGGACCGCTTCATGGCCCGGGGCGTCCGCTTCGAGTGGGCGTTCTCCTCGGCCTCGTACACGGCGCCCTCGCATATCTCCTTGATGACCGGGCTGTATCCGAGCTTCACGTCCGTCATGCTCGACAACGGACGCTTCTTCAAGCTGTCCGGCAAGACGACCACGCTCGCCGAGCTGTGCCGCGACAAAGGCATGCGCACCGCAGCCGTGGTGAGCAACCCGACTCTCAACCGTCGGCTCGGCCTGCATCAGGGTTTCCCCATCTACTCCGATCTTCAGTTCGACCGCGCCCACGAGCGCTACCTGCCCAAGGACGCCTCCATCACCACGCAGGAAGCGATCGAAATACTTGACCAGATCCACGACGCTCCGTTCTTCATGTGGATTCATTACCAGGATCCGCACGGACCCTACTCCCCGCCTATCGAGCTCCAGACTTTCGGCGAGCCGCCCATCCCCGGCGAGCGCGACACGCTCCTCGACGTCGGCACGGACACCTCCGGCTACAAGTCGATCCCCACGTACCAGGTCATGGACGCGGAGCGCGCGGTGTCGCAGTACTCGCTGCGATATGACAACGAGATTCTGTATCTCGACCGCCAGATTCAGGCCCTCTTCGACCGCTTCGAGAAGCTCCTCCTGTACGACAACACGCTGATCGTGCTCACGTCGGACCACGGCGAGGCGTTCTCCGAGGATCAGTTCTACTTCGCGCACTCGCATTCGGTGGGACTCGACCAGGTGCATGTCCCGTTGGCCGTCGCCGGCGCGGGATGTCGATCGAACGGCTTGGTCAAAGCGCCGGTCGGCGCGGTCGATGTCTTCGCCACGATGACGGAGGCGCTGGGTGTACAGGCCGGCGCGAAGGCGACCGGGCGCTCGCTGTCGGCCGTCCTCCGCGGCGAGGCCGAGCTCCCTGAGAAACCCGTCTTCTGCGAAAGCTTCTCCCAGCGCGGCGTCGTGATGAACGGGATGTACTACCGCGCGGACCGCCGACCGCCGGAAAGCCCGATCTGGAAAGTCAGCCCGACGAGCAACGGCAAGCACCTGCCGCTGGGGCCGCAGTTGATCCGCCTTGCAGACGGCGCGGCCATGAACGCGTCGCAAGGCGCGGGCCTGTCCGCGGAGCTGGACGCGTTCGCGGTCGCGGCGGAGGAAGCGATCCGCACGACCTTTGACGAGCTGATCCGTCGAGTGCGCGAAGACCGCACGATCGCGGAGAACAACGGGCTGGTGTTCTTCCGCGATCAGCTTGGCTACGCGTTCGACTTGAAAGACCTTGAACCGGTCAAGGTTGAGGAGCTTTCGGCGGAAGAAAAGGCGCAGCGCCGAGCGCTCAAGGCCTTGGGCTATCGCGACGACGAGGAGCCTTCCGAAGACAAGGGTGGCTCGGCCGGGAAGGGTGCGCCATCCGGCAAGGGCGAATCGACCGGCAAGGACTCGCCGCCGGAAGATCAATCCGCCGCCGGCAGCAAGGAGCCGAAGCCTTGAGCGGCTCGCCCGCGTTCAAACCGCGCGGCGGCGCGAAAGCCGCGATATGCGCCTTGGCGGGCCTGCTGCGCGCTTCGGCCAGGCTGCTGTGCACCACGGCGGCGCTGCTGCTCGCTTCATGCTCGGACGGCGGCCTCGACTTCGGCGCATGGACCCCTGCGGGCGACGAGCCGGGGCGGATTCTGCTGAACTGCGCGGTCCGCGGGCAGCTTGCCTTGGACGTCGTCGTTCAAGGTCGCGGCACGGTCGAGCGCTCCGACGCCGCGCGCACCCTTGACGGGCGCTCCTGCCACGACGTTGGGGCGAGCGTGGAGTTGCTGGCGGTGGCGGATGAAGGGTGGATGTTTGCCGGCTTCACCGGCGACGCGGACTCGCTCGCTCCCGACCTCGCCATTCGACTTGAAGAGGATTCCCGCGTCACCGCCACCTTTGAGCGCATCCGCGAAAGCGACTTGCCGCAGATGCTCGCGCCCTTCCCCGCCGCGGTGAGCGCCGTCGTCCTGCAGGGTCCGTTCGGGCCGTACACGCACGGCGACGAGTATGCGTGGGATTTCAGGATGCCGGTGGGCACGTCCGTGCTGGCCGCGCGGAGCGGTGTCGTCGTGGACCTGCGCGAGGATCAGCCCAGCCATGATCCCGATGACCCCGTTGCGGAAGGTCCGGCCAATTTCGTCATGCTGGATCACGGGGACGGGCTTCTGACCCGGTATGTTCACCTTGATGAAATGGGCGTGCTCGCGGAGATCGGTGATTCGGTTGTGCTCGGGCAGGTCATTGCGCTGAGCGGAAATTCAGGCTTGTCCTTCGAGCCGCACCTGCACTTCGAGACGCGTCGCGCCGATGGCTCGCCTTACGCCACCGGCCTGGCGGAATCGCCGCGCCCCGACGGCGTCGCGGAAGAGGGCGACATGCTCCGGTCGCGCAATCGCACGATCGCTCCCGCGAGCCTCCGCAAGCGCGCCGCGTGCGGAAAGTTCACCGGCGAGTGGGCGGGCTGCAAGCGTCCCGCCACGAGCCGGACTGCTGGAACAAACCTCCCATGAGAGAATCCCTGCAGGCGCTGCTGCACGAGGTGCTGGACTACGCCGGGCTGTTCCCGCCGGCGAAGCTGCCGCTGCCGGAAGCGCTGCGCGGATACGCGGCGTATCTTCGCGGCCCGCACGCCTGGATGCTGGCGCGATTCGTCTGCCCGGCGTCGCGCCTTGGGGAGGTCGATGCGATTTACCTGAAGCTCGCGCAAGCCGATGAGCCGGTCTGGCGCTTTTCGGGGCTTGGGCGCGGCGGTGAAACGGCGCGAGCATTCCTCGACGGGTTCGGCGCCGACCTTCAGGCCGCCGCCGAACTGCATCAACGCCTCGGCGGTCGCATCGTGATGGACGTCCTCGAGACGCGGCTTCCGCCGGCTGTCGTCGCCGCCGGCGCGGAGGAACTGCGGCAGTGCATCCAGTCGGCCGCGACGGCATGGAGCGAGTTCTCGGCCGCCCCCGCTCGACCGTCGTCCTCGCTGTTCCTTGAGGTTCCGTTCTCTGCCGACTGGCGGCGCGAGGCAGCGAACGTGATTCTGCAGGCGTCCGCGGTGCGCAAGACGCATCCGATGCTCGCCCTGAAAATCCGCACCGGCGGCGTCGAAGCGCATCAGATTCCCGCCGTCGAGCAGGTCGCGTTCTTCATCGCCGCCTGCCGCGACGCGGGCGTCCCCTTCAAGGCCACCGCCGGGCTGCACCATCCGCTGCGACACAACTCCCGCGAGATCGGCGCGAAAATGCACGGCTTCCTCAACGTCTTCGCGGCCGCCGCACTCGCCCACAGCGCAAACCTCGCCGAGCTTGAAATCGCCGCGTTGCTGGAGCGCGAGGATTCCCGCGATTTCTCAGTGACCGCGGAGGCCATGCGCTGGGGCAGGCAAGCCATCGGTCTCGATGACCTCCGCGCGGCGAGGCGGCACTTTGCGATATCCTTTGGAAGCTGCAGCCTCATGGAGCCGATCGAGGACCTGCAGAGCTTGGGACTGCTGTGACGTGCAGGCTGCCGAGGCTGCTGCAGAGGGAAGCCTGCCAAAGCTGTTGTACCGCACAGCCGGGCGAGGCCGTCCATCGGTGCCGCCGCGCGGCGCCTGCTGCAGCCCTTCCGAACCCGTAGCGCCGGCAAGGGGCTTATCCGCGAGGGGCTGGTGGATGCTCGGGGCAGCAGCGGTTTCGCCCTCGCTTGCGCTTCGGGTTCTGAAAGCCTGCGCGAGCCGCTGCACCCCCCTCCGGCGTTGAAACCGCACGGCGACTGCCGTATAAGCCGACGCGATGAACTCAGCCAGGACATCGCCGTTGCGCTCGTGGATCGACGTTCCGCCCGACCACGACTTCCCCATCCAGAACCTGCCCTACGGCGTCTTCGAGAATGACTGCCCGGCGCGCGTCGGCGTGGCCATCGGCGAGTTCGTGTTCGATCTCAAGGCCGCGCACGACGCCGGGCTGTTCGACGCGACGGTCGTGGCGCGTGACAACGTCTTCGACCGAGGGAGTCTCAACGCGTTCATGGCGCTGGGGCGGCACGCATGGAGCGGCGTGCGGCACTGGCTGACCTCGCTGCTCTCAACGGACAACCCCACGCTGCGCGACGACGCCGCGCTGCGGAAGCGCCTCCTCATCCCGCAGGCGCAGGTTCGCATGAAGCTGCCCGTCGAGATCGGCGACTTCACCGATTTCTACGCCTCGAAACACCACGCCTCCAACGTCGGCAGCATGTTCCGCGACCCGGCCAACCCGCTGACGCCCAACTGGGTGCACATGCCCATCGGCTATCACGGTCGCGCCGGCTCGGTGTTCGTCTCCGGGGTGGACGTGCGCCGCCCGTGTGGTCAGACGAAGGCCGACGACGCGCCTGCGCCGACGTTCGGTCCGACGCGGGGGCTGGACTACGAGCTGGAGCTGGGTTTCTTCGTGGGTACGGGCAACGAGCCGGGGCAGCCGATCCCGATCGACCGGGCGGCCGACCACATTTTCGGCATGGTGCTTCTGAATGACTGGAGCGCGCGCGACATTCAGCGATGGGAGTACGTGCCGCTGGGCCCGTTTCTGGGCAAATCGTTCGCCACGTCGATCAGCCCGTGGGTGGTGCCGCTGGACGCGCTGGCGCCGTTTCGCGTCGAAGGCCCGGCGCAGTCGCCCACGCCGCTGCCGCATCTTCGCTCCGACGCGCCCTGGGCAATGGACATCGAGCTGGAGGTGCTGCTCAAGTCCGCCGCCATGCGCGAGCCGGCGCGCGTCAGCCGCGTCAACTTCCGCACGATGTACTGGAGCATCGTGCAGATGCTGGCGCATCACACCAGCAACGGCACGCCCCTGCGCACCGGCGACCTGTGCGGCACGGGCACGATCTCCGGCGAGGCGGAGGATTCGCGCGGCTGCCTGCTCGAACTCTCGTGGAAGGGGACGAAGCCCGTGCATCTGCCCGGCGGCGAAATGCGTAGTTTTCTTCAGGATGGCGACGCGGTCGTGATGCGCGGCGGCTGCCAGGGCGACGGGTATCGCGTGGGTTTCGGCGAAGTCAGCGCGAAGGTGTTGCCCGCGCGGAGCGACTGACGGCGGGGGCAAACATGAATATCGGGAAAGTGATCGGGCTGGCCATCAAGACCGGGGTGGGCGCGCCCATGCGCGAAGTTTCACAGGTCGAAGCCATCGAAGGCGCGGGCCTTGCCGGCGATGTTCCACCCAAGCCGCATCGCGGCGTCACGCTGCTCGCCTCGGGTCACTGGTCGCAGGTCTGCCGCGAGCTTTCCGCGGAGCTCCCCTGGCACATCCGCCGCGCCAACGTCTTGATTGATTGCCATGAGCTTGGCGGCCTCATCGGGCGCACGATCCGCCTTGGCGAAGTCGAACTCGAAATCCTCGGCGAAACGAAGCCCTGCGGCATGATGGACGACCAGCACGCCGGTCTGCGCGCGGCGCTGGTCCCCGACTGCCGCGCGGGCGTTCATGGCCGCATCCTCCGTGCCGGCACGATCCGCGTGGGTGACAACGTCATGGCACTCGACGGTTTCCGCGCGGGCGAAGCGGTCGCATTGCCGGCGCGAGCGTAGCGGTGCATCCACGAGGCTTGGACGTCGAGCTTGAGCCTACAACGCGCCGGACGGCGGCGCGCCCTGCGACTCGCGCATCCGTGACACCGCCTCCATGCGCCGCATCCCGTCGAGAAATCGCGTCCGGCTGATGCCCATCTCATACCGGCACACGCTGCTGTACTCGCAGAACGAGCAGGGCGAATACTGCCGCAGACGGCACGGGCGCACCCCCGCGTCGCCGTCGAGGATTCCGTCGGCCAGCTCGCCCATCCGCCTTCGCGTGTGGCTCAAAACGGCCTGAAAGTCGTCGTCTTCCAGCGCGTCATTGCTGTCCGGACGGCCCAGCGAACCGTCCTGCTTGACGTGAAGGCTGTAGTACTTCGCCCGCGCTCCGGGCGGCACCGCTTCCAGCGCATCGGCAAGCGCGGCATGAATTAGGCCTCTCGCTTTCTGCTCTCCGCGCACGCCGTCCTCCGCGGATTTCGCTTCGCGGGGATGCTGGACGCGCTCGTAGCCCGGCCTGAGGTTTACATACAACGACGCCAGCGGACGCACGCGGCGCCCCGCCAGCGTTTCCCCATGCTCCGCCAGCACCAGCAGGTACGCGATCAACTGCAGCGAAAGCCCGTGCCACGCGCGGCTCAGGTCGAGCTTCTTCTCGCCTGACTTGTAGTCGATCACCACGCCCAGCGTTTCGTCCAGCCACTCGGCCAGGTCCACGCGGTCGATGTATCCGCGCAGGCGCACCTCGCGCCCCTTCGGCGTGGTCCACGTCCACGCGGGCATCGAGCCGGGCGCGTCGAAGCCAAACGGGGCCTCCGCCCTCCGCGGGCGCGCGCGCCCCGCGGCCGCCGCGGCGCGCTGCACGCGCCAGCTTCGCTCGACGGTTTCCTGCGCGCGGTGTATCGCATAGGCGTCGCGCGCGGCGGTCTCTTCCAGCGCGGGCGCGAGCCGCGCACACACGCGATGCCAGCTTGCTTCCAGGTGCGCGCCGATCTGATCCCCGGCCAGGTCGGTCACCTCACGACCCTCCGCCGCGGCCGTGGATACGAAATCCTCCAGAATCGCATGGTGAATCGCCCCGACGTCCATCGGCTCCAGGCCTGACTCCGCGCGCTGCGTGAGCCGCAGCCCATGCCGCGCCAGGAACCGGAACGGACACGATGCGAACGTCTCCAGCGCCGTCACGCTGGTGCGCAGCGGCGGACCCAGAAGTCGACGCGCGATGTCGTCCGAAAGGCGGTCTTCCCTCGGCGGCGACAGTGAGATCAGCGGCTTGCGCGCCGCTGCGGCGAAGGCGCCATTCGCACGCGCCGCCGCGTACAGCGTGTTCCACCGCGTCCGCACGACGGGATCATCCACCGCCGGCGCAGGCCGCGTGCGGAACTCCCGCGCGACTCGTCCCGCAAGATCACGCGCCGTCTGCACATCCCAGGTCTGCCGCGCCGTCGCGGGATCGACGACAGCCACGGGTTCGCCGCCGGGCAGCAGCGCCGCCAGGTCGCTGAAATACGGCGACGGGCGCAGCTCCTTGCCGCTCTCGTCCGCGGCGGCGCAGGAGATAAGCAGCCGCCGCGAAGGGCGTGTCAGTGCGATGTACGCCAGCAGCCGCTCGTCGAGGATGCGCTCCCGCCGCGAGCGCGAAAGCTCGACGCCCCGGCGCGCGAGGCGGTCGCGGTCCTCGTCGCTCAGGATCGGTTCCTCCGCATGGCGCGCGGGGAACTGCCCGTCGTTGAAGCCGATCAGGATGACGCACTTAAGCTCCGGGTGGCGGCTGCGCTCGATCGAGCCGACGAGCACCTGGTCCAGCGTCGGCGGCGCCAGCCCCATCGTCAGGTCCGAAAGCCCCGTCTCGATCAACTCGCTCAGCTCCGCAGCGCCCAACTCCGCGTCCGCGAAGGCAAAGCCCAGATCCTCCAGGAACGCGGAAACCTCCGCCATCACCTGCCGATGCTCCTGCGCCTCCGCGATTCGCCCGGATGATTCCGCATCCTGCGCCCATTGCTCCAGTTGATCGAACGCCTTCCACCCATCGAGCGCTGCGGCGAGTTTTTCCGACCAGTCCATTCCGTTGCCGCGTCCGGCGGCGGACGCCGCTTTGAGCCACGGATCGAGCCGCTCCATGAGCGTGCGGCGCGCCGCGTTGACGCGACGCAGGCGCATCGCTTCGTACTCTGCCGGCTCCGCCGCCTCGCGCCGCGATCGGGGCGCATGACGCCAGTCCTCGCCGCGCCACGCCGCGGCGCCTGTTAGACCGTGCTCGATGAGAAAGTTCTCAAGTTCATCCGCGGCCTCCACCGTTAGCTCCGCCAGCCCCGTTTTCAGCAGCAACCGCATCCACTCCAGGCGGTACGGCTCGGCCGCCATCGCGGTCAGCGCCCGGAGCAGCTCGATGAGCGGATGATGCGCGATGGGCCGGCGACGGTCGATGAAGTATGGCACGCCGCGCGCCGTCAGCGCCGCGGCGAGCAGGTCGTGATACGGCGCAAGGTCCCGCGCAATGACGGCGATGTCACGGAAGCGGCAGGGCGGCGAGGCGTCGCGCACCCAGGCAAGAAGCTGCGACACCGCGTACTCCACCTCCAGCCGCCGATCCGGCAGCACCACGGCGCGGATTTCATCAACGACAGACGGCTGCGCGGCGGCGGCGCTTCCCGCGTCGAAAATCGACGCCTCCAGCGCAGCGAGCCGCGGCGCATGGCGGTATCGTGGCAGCGGCGACGCCTCCAGGATGACCGGCGCCGCCACCTCCAGCCCCGCGCGTCGGAACAGGCTTTCCCAGTCGCGCAGCGTCTGCGCGGTCAGCGCAAACAGCCCGCGATCCTCGTCCGCCGGGGGGGGGGACCCCGCGCGGAGCTGCGCCGGATCCACCAGCAGGCTCAGCGTCGTCTCGCGGCATCGCCGCGCCAAGTCCACGAGCAGACCCTTTTCCTGCCCGCCCATCGTGGCGAACCCGTCCACCCACAGCTCCGCGCCCTCAAGCCACGAACACTGCGGCAGACACCGGCGCGCCGCGTGCAAGTGCTGCGAAGGATCGAGCCGCTGCGTCCCGAGGTACTCCAGATACGCCTCGAAGAGCAGGCTGAGGTCTTGCAGCTTGGCCGGGTGTGCGCTGTCCGCGGCGATTTCGTCGGTCTCGGCCAGGGCGGCCGCGCTTGACGGCGTCGGCGTCAGGTCCGCCGGCAGCACCATCTCGCTGAGCAGCTCGGCGAACGCCCGCCCCATCTGCTTCGTCAGCCCGACGAGGCGCGAGCAGCGCCCGTAATACTTCAGCCGGGTGCGGTGCTGCTCGATAAGTCGGCGCAGGACCATCGCCCGCGCGGATTCGGAGATCGCCCGCGCGTGCAGCGGTCCGGCGTGTTCGAGAATCCGGTGCGCCAATCGCGTGAACGACAGCACCTCCGCCCGGTGCGCGACGCGAAGGTCCGACGGTGCAAGCAGCGCCCGCTCCATCTGCAGCGCCGCCTGCTCCGGAACCAGAAAGAGCAGCCGACCCCCGCCCACAGCGTCTTCGCGCAGGTGCGCGCGGATGCCCTCCAGACACGCGTGTGTCTTCCCCGCCCCTGCACGGCCAAGCAGAAATCGAACGGGCATCGAGGCTCAATGTACCCGCAACGCGCATGTCCGGCACCTGGCCGGCGCCGCGGTCGACCAGCGCGGGGTCTGGCCACGGTTTGTTGGCATTTCAGTTTCGAGCTGCGCCCGGGTTCGAGTTCGTCCAGGGTGACTTGGCCTGTTCCGCGAGGTCGAGCCGACTCGATCTCCGAAGCCGACCCAGCTCGATCTCCGCAGCAAAGCCAGTCTGATCTCCGCAAGCGCGTCAGCCTGATTCCAGCAGCCGCGTCGGCCTGATCCCCGTAGGGGATCCATGTGAGTAGCCGTGGGCGCAACCCACGGAATCCGGCACGTGGGGGTCAGGCAACCCCGAACAGGGTTGTACGTCTGTTGCGATTCCGGCGCGCGGACGGAAGCCGAGGGTACGACCCCTTCAGGGTCGAATGCTGGAGGGGGGGGCGAGATTCCCGCGGGCTGAACCCGCGGCTAGTTACGTGTTTCCCCTTCGGGGAAAGGATCGATCGGCGAGTCCCAGGAACAGCCGGCGGCTGCATCTAATTCACGAGCGGGTCGTTCGTTGTAGGTGTGATCTCTTGAGGACGGGCCTGCGGTCCATCCTTACCGATGCCCGATTCCGATCGTTCCTCGAAATCCAGACTTTCATACCTTTTAGGAGCGGCTTGCCGATAAGAACAGCCATATCCGGTCAGGCAGGCAAACCCGGAGCGGCGTTCGCAGGTCTGAACCCGTAGCGCACGCGAGGGCGTCACGTCCGCGCGGCACAAGCATCCGGCTTGCCCTCGCTGGCCCTACGGGTTCGGAAGGGCGGCGCGATTCCCGGGAGGCGGCTGTGCCCGGGAGCCGGCCTTGTCCGGGAGCCGGCGTTGCCCGGGTGGCCACGAGGGTTCACCCGTTCTTGCGCACAAAAAGGCTCCCCGGAAGTTGCCTCACCGCGCCTTTCATCTGCAGCGACGTGAGCAGAGAGAGCAGCCGGCCCGGGTCCAGCTCCGTCTGCGCCTGAAGCGAAGCCACGCCGGCCGGCTCGACCGTCATGGCCTTCAGCACGCGGGCTTCTTCCGCCGAGAGTTCCGCCAGGACCTGCGCCGGCGGCGACTCGCCGGGCGCCGGGGCAGGATCCTCCGGACCCCCCGCTTGCGCCGCCGCCGTCAGTTCGCCCTTCATGATCCGCCCGACTTCGGAAAGCCCGTCGAGGACGTCCTCCACGCAAGTCACGAGCTGCGCCTTGCCGTCGCGGATCAGGGCGTTCGTCCCGGCGCAGTACTGCGGCTGGTCCACGCGCCCCGGCAGCGCGAACGACTCGCGGTTGTAATCGCCCGCCAGCCGCGCCGTGATCAGCGCGCCGCTGCGGTGACTCGCTTCGACCACCAGCACACCCAGCGCCAGTCCGATGATGATCCGGTTGCGCGGCGGGAAGTTCTTCGCGTCCGGCGCCGTGTCCATCGCCAGCTCGCTGATCAGCGCCCCATGCTCGATCACGCGCTGTGACAGCTCCAAGTGCTCCGGCGGATATACATGATTCAACCCGTTTCCCAGCACGGCCAGCGTGCGCCCGCCCGCGATCGTCGCGCCGTGATGCGCCACCCCGTCGATCCCTCGCGCCAAGCCGGACACCACCGTCAGGCCCGCGCGCGCGAGCCCCTCCGCGAACCGTCGCGCCTGCTCGAGTCCGTAGTGTGAGCACTTGCGCGATCCGACAATCGCCACCGCTACGCCGTCCTCCGGCTCCAGTCTTCCGCGGATGTAGAGGCACACGGGCGGATCGTTGATGCGCTTCAGCAGCGCGGGATACTCCGGATCCGCCCAGCACAGGATTCGCACCCCCCGCGACGCCGCCTGCTCGATCTCCCCGTTCACCCGGTCGTCGTCGCGCGCGGTGAACACGGCCTCGGCGACCTTCCGGCCCACGTTTTCGGTCTGTTCCAGCTCGCGGATCGAAGCGGCGAACACGGCCTCCACGTCGCCGAACCGCTGCAACAGGTTCCGCGCGCGGATCGGGCCGACTTCCGGCGTGAGGTGCAGGCGGAGGTAGGATCGCCCCACGGAAGAGATGACAGGTGCCGCAGCCTCGGGGCGTGGTTGCGACGGGGGCTGGTCGAACAGAGTGGACATACAACCGCTTCGATCCGTCCTGCCAAGGGGCGGCTAGCGCGGGAGCCTACAGGCTTCCGGGCACGCTGCCCCCTCTGCGGGAATGGATTTCGCGGCAGGAGCGCCGAAACGTCAAGAGCGCCGAGCCTTTGGCAGTCTGAGGTGAAGGGCGACGCTCGTCATTCCCGGGAAGGCGGAACTCCAGACGGAGGCTTGCGGCGAGGGGCGAATCCGGCGGCATCCTTGGGCGGGCTGGACCCCCGCGTGCGGGGGGGTGACGGTCCCCGCGCCCGGCTTCGGGTCACACCCCGGTCTCCCAAGCGTGCCCGCCCGCGCGCAGGTGCTCACGACCGCACCCACCGGCAACTCCTGCGCGGCAGAGAGGGGTTGCGGGTTCAGCTTTCCGGCGTCGCTGCATCGGAGGAGCGGTCTTCCAGAATCCGCTTCCGCACTTCCTGGGCCGCGTTCTTGATGTCCTGCATCTTCTTGCGGACGCGGGTCCCGGCGGCCTTGTTGCCGCCGACAGCCTTGGCGACATCCTCTTCCGCTTCTTCCACAAGCTGTTTGAGTGTATCGAATTCCGGCATCGGCATGGTCGGATAATCTCCTTCCTGACAGGGCGAAAACGCCCTCTACTTATCGGCTCTTTGGGGATCGCCTGACGAGTCTAATCGGCGAAGCGGATCCGAGCAAACGCGATTGGGGACTCAACCGAAGGCTTCCGCCGCACGCCTGAAGCCGAATCGGCCGATGATCCGATAAGCCAAGCGAAGTTCGCGCGTCGGCGATATTGAATTTTGACTGTAATTTAAGGTGGCTAGGAATGCTGCAAACCACTCTGCTAGTGCTGAGTTCGGTAGTCTGGTTAGCTTTCCAGGATGAGCAGCTGCAGGCTCTGACCTCGACCGTGCGCGCGCGTGCATTCCAAATCCACTACCGAGCCAACGACGACGCCCTGCCGCTCTCGCAGGTCGAGCTTTGGTACACGCAGGACAAGGAGCAGGCGTGGCATCGCTACGGGACGGACGACGACCGCCAGTCGCCCCTGCCCTTCACCGCACCGGATGAGGGCCGCTACGGCTTGTACATGGTGCTGACCAATGGCACGGGCCCGTCAAGCTTGCCGCCGACTCCAACCACGGCGCCGCAACTCTGGGTCTTTGTGGACTACTCGCCACCGACTGTGCAGTGTCATCCCCTGCGGGCGATTCGCGCAGCGGGGCGGCGCGTCGTGCAGATCCGCTGGTCAGCCGCGGACAAGCATCTGACGCCCCGCCCCGTCGAACTGGCGTACCGGGTCGAGCCGTCCGCCGAGTACCGGCCCGTGGTCGAGGAGCGGCAGACGAACTCCGGACAGTTCGACTGGCGACTGAGCGACGATCTGACCGGCGCGGTGCAGGTGCGCATCCTGGTTCACGACCAGGCGGGCAACTCCACCGAAGCCGTCAGCGAAGTGCTCGCTCTGGCGGATCCGATAGAAGCTCCGAAGCCTGAAACGGCCGCCGCACTGACCGGAACGCAGTCCGCGCCTGTGTTTCCCGGCAGCGACGCGGAGGTCACCAAGCTCCTGCGCGAGGCCCGCTCACTCCGTGCCGCCGGCGACAACAGCGGCGCGCTGCAGCGGTTGCGAACGGCCGTTCGGCTCAATCCGACGGGCGCCGAGGCGATTGCCGAGCTGGGCGCCGGTCTCTACGATATGCGTGATTTCGACCGTGCGCGGGAGACGTTCGGGCTGGCGCTGAAGCAGGATCCGGACTGGCCTGCGGCGCTGGAAGGGATGGCGCGGGTGCACATGCAACGCGGCGAGTTTGCTTCGGCGGGCGAGTTGCTTGAGCGCGTGGTCCGCAAGCACCCGAACAGCGCGCCAACGTGGATGAACCTGGGCGACATCGCCCTCAAGCAGGGGGACGAGATCCGGGCGCGCGAGTGTTACCACCGCGCCGCCACCGTGGACCCGACGGCGGTGGAGGTCGTTGTCGCCGTGCAGAAACGTCTGGAAAACATGGAGGCGCTGAGCCGGCGGTATCGCCCGTCCGCGCCTTCCCCGTAAGTGGAGCCTGTCGAACGTGGCGTCTTCGAAAGAGCCGGTCAAGCCCGTCTACGCCCTCGTCGGCGAGAACCTCTTTCAGCGCAGGGAGTCGCTGGATCGCATCCTCGCAGCCGTTCGCAAGGAAACCGGCGAAGCGGGGCAGGTCACCACCGTCGAGGGGAAGCGCGCCGAACTGGCCGAGGTGCTCGACGAGGTGCGCACGTTCTCGATGTTCTCGCAGCGACGGGTGGTCGTGGTCGATGAGGCGGAAGCGCTGATCACGCGGCATCGGGACGGGCTGGAGCGTTACGTGCTGGCGCCGTCGGACACCGGCACGCTGATCCTGCTGTGCCAGTCCCTCCACAAGGGAACGAGGCTGTACAAGGCGCTCCATGCGGCGGGCGCGATCATCGAGTGCGAACCGCTGAAGAGTTATACCGTGCCCGGGTGGATCATCCGCTGGGCGAAAGACCGCTACGGCAAGACGCTGGGGCAGCAGGCGGCGGAGATGATCCACGACCTGATCGGAGATGATCAGGGGATCATCGACATGGAGCTGGCGAAGCTGGCGACGTATGTCGGCGCACGAGCGGAAATCTCCGCTGCCGACGTGGACCAGCTTGTCGGCGAGTGCCGCGAGGAAAACGTCTTCGCCCTGCTCGACGCGATGAACGACGGCGATGCGAAGACGGCGCTGGAGCGCTGGCATCAGGTGATCGCCACGGACCCGGCCGCGAAGGAACGGGCCGTCGGGGGATTGGCGTGGGGCGTGAGGCGGCTGATGGAGGCCCATCGGGCCTACGGACGCGGCGACTCCATCGGCGTCCTGGCGCGGAAGATGTGGACCGACGCGGGCCGGCTGGAGCATCGGCTGCGCCGCACGTCGCCGCGGCAGCTTGAGGAGCGCATGTGCGATCTGCTCGCCGTGGACCTGGCAGGCAAGAGCGGCGGGGGAACGATCGCCTCGTCCGTCGAGAAGTGGATCATCAAGCACACGCTGCGATCAGCGGCGGCGGACGAGCGACGCATGCAATCCGCCAGGAGATGAGGCAGCCTGCGGCGCGGCGCGCCGCGCAACCCGACCGACTTGAACAGGATGTTCATGATGCACCACGAAGACATGGACGTTTTCGGCCCCGTTCGATCCTGCCGTCACGCGAGCGCGGGAGTCTCCGGCTCAGCGCGCATCACGCGGGCTCGCCCCGTGGCGCCGGTCTTCAGCCGCGTCGCATCGGGCTTTGCCATGCCGGGGATCCTCCTCTGCATCGCCGCCGGCGGATGCAACCAGTCTTTCTTCGCCAAGCCCGGTCCCGCCGCTGCGCAAGCGCCGCCTGCGGATTCGTGGGACTCCCAGGTGCAGCCTCCCGCCAAACCCGCCGAAGGGAGCGACGATGTCATGTCCGAGGTCGATCGCTTCATCGCCTCGCTGCAGGACGCGCGATCGGACGCCTCGGGCAGCTCCTCTCCCGACCCGTCGAACGAGCACAAGCCGGATCAAGCGGCCGCACACGCCACGCCCGGCAGACACGAGTCATCCGCGGGCGGCGTCGCGGCGGAGCCTGGCGGTGAGCGCAAGGTGATCGCCAACGCCTCCCTGTCTGCTGAGGGTCCAGAGGTGGAGAGGGGCGACGGTCACGGTTCGCAGACGGACCCGCCCTCCGGTGCGCCCGCCGCGCTGCCGATCGTTTTGGCGATCTCCGTTGAGGAGGAGCCTGCCTCTGTCACGCGCGCGACGCCAACCCAGACGGGTCTCGCCAACGCGCCCGCCGACGCCGCGCCTGCGGAGAACAAGCTCTCGGTTGAGGAATACCTCACGGCTCTCCAGCAAGGGGAGACGCAGTTGGATCCTGTCGAGGCCGCATGGCGGGCGCGACTCCTCGAGATCACGCTGGGGCGCCCCTCACAAAACTCCTCCCGCGTGGATCGCTTGACGCCGTCGCAGCAGGACGTGCTCGATGCCTCGCTGGATGCCGTCCGCGCCGTGCGTCGCGTGCTGCGAGATCCCGTGGCGTCCGCGTGCGAAGCGCTCGAGGACGTGGATCGCCTGCACGCCGCGCTGCAGGAAATGTCCGACCTGACCATTCCCCGCACCGCCCTGTGCGGCCGCGTCATGACCTTCGGCGTGTACGAGCCGATGCCCTCCGACCGGTTCGTGGCCGGGCGCGTCAACCAGACGATCCTCTACTGCGAAGTGCGCAACTTCGTTTCGCACGAAGAGAACGGCGAGTTTCGCAGCAAGTTCAGCGGGCGCGCGGAGCTGCTGACGCCCTCCGGAGATTCGGTGTGGAAGCAGGAAGAACCTTCGATCGAGGACCGCTGCACGAGCCGGCGCACCGACTTCTTCATCGCCCAGCGCATCTCGTTCCCGGCGACGATTCCCGCGGGGGAGTACCTGCTGAAGGTCACCCTGGAGGACAAGCTCGCCGGCAAGTTCAACGAGACCACCCTGCCGCTGACGGTGAGGAGCGCCTCATCCCTCGCCACCACGAAGGAACCTTGACGCTACGCGTCCTACGAAACAGAGCTTCACGAAGGTCGACATTCCGAGCATCCGGGAACCGGCGTGACGCGCAACGGATTGAACCGGATGCATGAGTTCAGTTCCCCGATCGTCATCCAGGCAGGGGAGAAGTCCTCCTGCCACAAACGACCGGATTCTCGTGAACATCCGAGGGGGCGCTGACAGTCCGCTCGAGCGCGACCGGGCCGTGGCAGCGCCTACCGATCCGTTTCCCGAAGGGGAACTACGTTATGAGCGGGGTCCCGTGGGCTGCGCCCGCGGCTGCTCGCGTTGATCCCCTTCGGGGTTAGGGCGTGGCCATCGTTCTTGGCGGTGCCGGGCGAATGTGCCCCGCATGGCCAGGCGGTCGCGGGGTGATTCGCCGGCGAGTCAAGTTCAGCGGAGCGACCGCCAGGCCATGCCACCCAGTCGCCAAGACAAGCCACCCAGTCGCCAAGACAAGCCACCCGGTCGCCAAGACAAGCCACCCAGTCGCCAAGCCATGCCACCCGGTTCGCCAAGATCGGTGGTCACACCCTTGGGATTCACGCGGTCGCGGCCGGAATTGACTCGACTCTCGAAAGGACATATCGTGCGGTGCTTGGTTGTTTGGGCTTGGCACGGAGGGCGCTGTCCGGTGGCGTGGCTTCGTCGACATCGAAACTTCCCGATGCGTCCTCGCAGGTTACGGGGAGGCCCGCGGGTCGTTTCGCGGCTGGTGCCGACCGCGGCACTGCTGTGGATCGGCGGCTGCGAGATGTTTCAGACGCCGGAAGCGAAGCCGCATGCGCAATTGGTGGCGGCGCCCAGGCCGTTCGAGTCCGATATCCCGGTGCCGACGGGCTTTCGCATCGTCGAAGACGTCAGCGAGGACTACCGGCAGGGCGGCAAGCGGGTGTTCGTGCGGCATCGCTATGTGGGATCGGCGCCGAAAATCACGGTGCGGACGTTTTACCGCGATCAGATGCCGCTGGCGCGTTGGACGCCGATGCGGGATTTCAGTTTGAAGAGCCGCGTTACGATGCAGTTCCAGAAGGGCGAGGATTACTGTACGCTCATCATTGACGATCTTGAGAATTCACCCTTGGGCAACGTGGTCGTGGACGTGTGCGTCGCGCCCGGCCTGCCGGAGGGGGCCAACCTGAAACGTGTTCCATGAAAGCTGAACGTCGCCACGAACTGAAGGAAAACGACCTCGTCCACGCGTTGCACGACCTGCGCGCCTATACCCAGTCGCACGGGCAGAGGCTCCTGCTGACCGGCGGCGGCATCGTGGTCATCATTCTGCTCGTGTGGTTCATCATCCGCTCCAGCTCGCAGGCCACCATGCGCGACTGGGCTCGCTACACCGAAATCGCCTCGACGGTGGAGACGACGGGCTGGTCCACTGGCCTCAACGATCTGCTGGACCTCGGTGGGAAAACCAAGGACTCCGCGCTGGCGATTCGCATCCTGGGGCAATGCGGCCAGGAGGGTCTGCGGCTGGCGATCGAGGCGAAGGACGACGCCGAAGCCAAGGCGTTCACCGATCAGGCGGAGCAGGCGTTCACCCTGCTGCGCGATCAATACGGCGGCACGAGGGCGCTCGCCCGCGGCGTGGCGATCTGCGGACTGGCGACGGTCGCGGAAAATCGCTTCGCCCTGACGGGAGACGCTGCGCAGAAAGACGTGGCCAAGCGGTACCTGGAACAGGTCGCCAACGATCCGGAGCTGAACGCCACGCCGATGAAGAACCAGGCGATCACGCGGCTGACCACGCTTGACGAGGTGTTCAAGCCGGTGACCTTCGCGCCGCCGCTCCCCAAGCCTGAGCCGCCGAAGGTGGATGGCGGAACCGCGGGCGATCCTGGCGCGGCCGCCAACCCGGATGCCGCCGCCAAGCCTGATGCGACGGCCAAGCCCGAAGCCGGTGCGGCGCCGGCCGCCGGCGGCGACGCTGCCGCGAAGCCGGAGAAGCCCACCCAGAATCCGCCGCAACCGCCGCCGTGACGAGTGTTGGCCGCCGCCGGTCGTATTCGGCAGGATGCAGCCCCGCCCCGCCACTTCGAGCCGTTTGGGGCGCCGCGAGTCGACGTCTGGTCGAAGCCGGTCTCGCGCGGCAGGGAACTACGAATGCCATGGCCCGACGCGGCGCCATCTTCGCCACGCTGCCGCTCCTGATCGGCTGCTCCCCTCGAAGCGTCCCGACCTTGCAATTCCGACCCTTCACGGAAACCGCGCCCAGCGTGACCGGATCGCCGGGCCGCGCCGCTGACGCCGCATGGGACGCTAGACGCGCCGTGCTGGCGGGCGCGGGAGGCGAGACGGTGAGTTTCAGGTTCTCCATTCCGGAAGCGCCGCGGGGCGTGCCAGCGCTCTCGCTGCGCGCATCCCTCCTGGATTCGACCACCGGCATGGTTCCAGCCTCGGCGGTTCGCGCGTATCGCATGCACCCCGTGCGCGTTCCCGACTGGCCCGGCTGGCACCTCAAAGAGGTTCGACCCGCGGAGCGGGAGCGCTACCCGCTGGACGCGCTGATCCCTGTGGATGCGCCCCAAGGGGGTCTGCGCGGACTGGATCAGCAGTCGCGTGAGATTCACCTGTGGGTCGAAATCGCCATCCCTCGGGGAAGCCCGCCGGGGCTGTACAGCGGGCGGCTCGACGTGTCCGACGGCGCGCGCACGCTTGGAACCGTGCCGATCGACCTGCTCGTGCATCCCTTCGACCTTCCCGCGGAACGGGAGGTGGAGCTGATGGCGGACGTGGATGCGGGCCTGCGGCGCGCGGGCGACGCCGGCGCGATCCCTGCCGCGATGCGCATGCTGGCCGAGCATGGAGTTGCCCCGGTGCTCATGGGTATCCATCCCGCCGTAAAACTGGACGTCCAGCGGCGCTTGCGCGTGACCTGGGATGAATATGACCAAACCGTCGAGCCCTACTTGGACGGTCACGGCTTTGCGGACGGCCGACCGGCGGCGGTCTGGCCGATGCCCTTCGATGAGTTGTTTCCTCCGCGGCCGGAGTCGGGTGTGATCGGGTCCGCCGCGTTCGCCGACGTGGTAAGGCAGTACCTGCGAGCGTGCGCGGAGCACTTCGAGCAGCGCGGCTGGCTGGATCGCGCCTTTGTGCGCATCGAAGGCGAGGATCCCACACAGCCCGCGCAGGTCCAGACGTTCGACCTCCTGTCTCGACTGTGCCGGCAGGCGGATGATCGGCTCGAAGTTCTCTCCACCTTGTTTCCGCAAGACCCGTCCACGGTCGGCTCGGCCACCCTTCGGCAAGGCGATCCCCGCGCGTGGCAGGTGGACGTGTGGATGCCTCGCGCGCAGTTTTTCGATCCTCAGGCGATGGACGGCGAACGCGCGCAGGGCCGGCGGACGTGGATGCGGGTGGATCGCCCGCCGTTCTCCGGCACGCTTGCGCTGGCGGGATCGGGCGCCGATGCTCGCGCGATCCCGTGGCAGGCTCGACGGTTGCACGTCGCCGTGGTCCATCTCGGCGTGGCGAACGCCTGGCCCGCAAAGCATGAGACCGCCGACCCCAGTGCATGCGCGGCGTTTGACGCCTCCTCGTTGATCTACCCCGGAGGCGCGTTCGGGCTGAGTGAGCCTGTGCCCTCGGTCCGCCTCAAGATGCTCCAGCGCGGGCAGCAGGACATGGCTTATCTGCGGCTGCTCGAAGCGCACGAGTTGTCGCACATAGCCGATACGCTGGCGGCGTCGCTCGTGCAACGCGCCGGGGCGGAGGCGTACGGCGCGCACCTGGCGGATGGTCGTCCTTCGGGCTGGTCCGGCGAACCGGCGTTGTGGGAAACTGCTCGCGCCATCATGACGGCGGAACTGACGCGCAAGCTCGGCGGCGGCGATCCGGACCCGATGGTCGCGGACATCCAGTGGCGGCGCTTCATGCAGGCCGCCCGCGCGGTGCGCATCGACGTGGAAGGACTGCGCGCCAAGCCGTCCAGCGACCCGGCGGCTGGACGACTGGAATTGGAATGCCTCACCCGCGTCGAGAATCACCGGCGCACGCCGGTGGCGGGCTTGCTGAGCCTGGAAGGGCTGCCCGCGCCGTGGACCGCGCTGGACCCCCGGCACGTGGGTCCGGTGCCGCCCGAGACGATGCAACTGCTGACCTTGAAAGGCGCCGGAAGAGGCGCCGCGGCGCTGGCGGATGGCGCGGTCGACGTTCAGGTCCGCCTCCACGATGTGGATGAGGACCGTCTGATGGCCGAGACATCGGCGCGCCTCGCGCTGCTGACTTGCGGCGTGCTGACGACGCCCATCACGCTCGACGCCGACCTGTCCGACTGGCCGGTGGTCGAGGGCAATTCCGCCGGCGATTTCCTGCTCATCAGCGCGAAACGCGCGGTGGGAAGCGAGCGCGACGCGGCCGACCGGCCTCGCCGGCGCACCATGGTGTTCACCGCGCGCGACGGGGCAAACCTGTACGTCGCGCTGCGCTGCGAAGTCGCGCGCTCCGCGACCGACCAGCCCAGGGGCAATGCATACGCGTATGACGACCTGATCCCGCGCGGCATCGACCGCGTGGAACTCCTCTTCGACGCGAGCTGCGACGGGAACAGGTTTCCGTCCGACCTGTATCATCTTGTCCTGCTGCGCACGGGTGGCCACGTCGCCGAGCGCGGCGTGCCGCTGGGCGAGTCGCTCGCCGCGGCGCGTTCCTGGCCCGTGGATGTGCGCTGGCAGATGCGGGAGAAGGACGGCGTCTGGGTCATCGAGACGCGCATTCCGCTCGCATCGCTGGGCGTGGTGCCGGGCGGGCGGGCGATCCTCGGGTTCAACGTGGCGCGCTTCGATGAAGCGGAGGAGGAGTTCAGCACGTGGTCCGGCGCGTCCGGCAACGCGTATGATCCGATCACGCTGGGTACGCTGATCCTGCCTTGAGGGCCGGCCGCTGTCGCACTCCCACGCAGCAAGGACGCCGATCGCAACCCTGCATGGTCGCTGGATTCCCGCCTGCACGGGATTGACGAGCATGGCCTCCCATCGCGGGAGGATACGCGAACTGCTGCCGCTCTTTCGCCATCAGGGAAACAGGCGCCGGTGAACCGCTTCAGCCACGATCGCATTCCCCCTGGCGGAGTAGTGGTTGTCGGCGAACAGCGCTCGCGGTCCCATGAGGCGAAACGCCTGCAGAAGCACGTCCGTCAAATCCAGGACTTCAAGGCCCTCGCCGCCTAGATCGCGGAGAAACTCGCTCCAGCACGGAGCCTGCCCGGCGCTTACGCTGTACAAGGTCGATTCGTCGGGAAAGAACAGCACAACGACGCGACCCGAGCCGTTCCGCCGGGCGTCCTCAGCAAATCGCTTGAGGATGGCGCGGCTGACGCGATACGGTTCGCTCTGCGCGTCGAGATAGTACTCGCATGGTTCGCGCCCCGAGTTCTCCCGGACGCTGTCCAGCATCCTCATCAGGGAGGACCCGTACAGCGCGGATCCCTCGTAAGCCCGCGGAAGCCGCTGCACCCAGTAGTCCGTTCGGCGCAGGTTCTCGAGCATCACCCCGGTCTCCACCTCCTGCTTCAGCTCCCTCGGGTCGCGCGCGGTGAGGCGCACCCACTCCAGATCGCCGTCCTCGCCGATCCTGCAACGCGGCTTTGCGACCGCCGAGTTGGTCTCGTGGTAATACGCGGGCCGGTACACCGACACGCTGCGCAGGATGTTCTCCACCATCAGCCCGATCAGCACGATGCGCGGACGCGCTGCCGCCCCCCCGCCCGTCTGGTATCGCAGCAGCGCCTGGTCCGGTCCGTAACCGTTGACGCCGAAGTTCATCACTTCAAGGCGATCATCCAGCGCTTCCAACTGCGCGCACCACGTGTCGCTGTTCGTCGTAGCGCCGTGGGTAAACGAGTCGCCGAACGCCGCCACGCGGATCTTTCCTTCCGGCGGGACGGGCGCGTACTCGCGATCCGCGCGCAGGCCCGCTGCGTTGGCGCGAAAGCGCCCGTCCGCCGAAACGCCAAGAGGCCGGATGGACCAGCCCAGCACGGGATCGAACTGCGTGTAGGGATCCCAGTGCTCATCCATCTCTGCCAGGTGCCGGCGCTGCGCGTCGTTGAAGGTCAGGTTGTACGGAGGCGCGGGGCGACCTCGAAAGCGGTGGTCGCGGATCAGCAGCCATCCGGCAACGCAATCGGCGAGGATCAACGTCGCCAGCGCCACCGCGACGCCGATCGCCCACCGCGGCACGCGCCGGCGGCCGCGGATTGAGCCGGGCTTCGGAACCGTTGGGTCAGCAGGTCGTGGCATGGACGAGGAGGTCACGCGTAGTCAAGGTCCGCGGTGCAGCCAAGCGATCGCAATCAAGCAACGTCCTTCGGCGCCAGCTCCACGGCCGCAACGGGAAGCACCGTCTCCACCGGGATCGTCTGCGGTGGCGACGCGACCGGCGCAGGCGCGGGTGCATCCACGCGCACGCCCGCGCGGTACGACGTGCCGCGCCAGCTCGTCTTCGCCCGTCCCCCGGCCTGCAGGAATGCGTGGATCAACATGCCCAGCGCGATCACCGAGCCGATGACATAGCCGATCGAATACTTCACCGGCGTCTTGATGATGCGGTACCACGAGATCAGCGCCCACTGCTTCACCGCGATGGCGCCCATCCACACGAGCAGCGCCGTCCGCCACATCGGCGCCCTGGCCGCGTCGTCCAGCGCCCACCCGGCGGCCGCCGCCATCGCACTGACCCAGGGAAACAGCGAGAAAAACAGCAGAAAGCCCATGGCCAGGGCGATTTTCCACCGCTTCACCAGGCAGCCGAAGAAGATGCGCCCCCAGCCGCGCCACGCCTCGCGGAAGTTGCGGTACATGTGCGTGACGTAGAGCCCTTCGTTCATGATGACCTTCAGCCGCAGACCCAGCTCCTTCGTCCGCCGGGCCATGTGGATGTCTTCGTTGGCCATGTTGCGGAACGCCGGGTGCCCGCCGATGGCGTCGTAGCACCCGCGGCGAAGCAGCATGAACGCGCCGTTGGCGTACGCCACCTTCTTGTGCGACTTGTTCACCTTCCGCGGCTGAAACCACAGCAGCAGCACGGCCGAGCACACCGGTTGGAGCCAGGATTCCCACGGCTTGCGGTTCTCCATGATGGGAATGACGGAGAGGAAATCCACCTTGCGCTTGATCGCTTCGTGCATCGCCACGCTGATCGTCCGCGGCGACGTCTGGCGGCAATCCGCGTCGGTGAACAGCAGCCACGCCCCGTCGGCCGCCTGCACGCCGAGGTGCATGGCGTGATGCTTGCCGAACCAGTCGCCAGGAAGATGCTCGACGTGGATCACGTGGAGCCGATCGCCGAACTCCAGCTTGAGGCGATCGAGGATGCGCGGCGTGGCGTCCGTGCTGCGATCGTTCACCGCGATGACCTGGTAGTTGGGGTAATCCTGCGTCATCAACGAGCGCACGCAGGTCTCGATGTAGTTCTCCTCATCCTTGCCGGCTACGAGGACGGAAACACGCGGAGGCGGCGTGGGATGTCCCGCGTAGGAATCCGGGCCGAGCATGCGCTCGCGCCGGCGGTAATGCTCGACGACGTACCAGCGCAACATCCATGTGAAAGCGATGAAGCCCGCCAGCCCGTACCAGATGTTGAACGCCGTGGACAAATGCGTGACCCCGCGCCGCGTCCGGTCGCCCGAGGAGGCATTGTGGCAGATTCCTGCGTGCGGACAACAGGCCGCCCGGTCGCTCCGGCGCCACACCCCGCTCAGATCGACCGCTTCGGCGCCGTTGCCTCCAGGATTTCTCGGTGCCCACGGGGATACGATCATGAAACGGCGCCCGGCTTGAAATGGTCCTCCTGAGCAGCCCGTCGCGCCGCGACGGAACCTGTGGCAGATCGCATTGCATGGGCAGCTCGCAACTCAGCTGTGTAAGCCAGGTCACGGATCGGAGGGCACTGCTCGCTGAGCAGTGGCACGCATCACACCCACGCATCGCGCGGGATTTCCGCGTCGGCGGTGAATTCGGGAAGTCCCGGCCCCGCGATGCAGGTGGCACCCCGTTCATTGCTTGCCGCGTTCGACCGACGCGGGCTACAATCGAGCGTCATGCCCACGACCGCGGCATCTACGCTTGATCCTGTCCTTCGCGCGCCGGCCCATGTGGGGCTGCGCATGTCCGCCGACGAGTTCTTCTCGCTGGAAGACGACGGATTCAAGTACGAACTGGTGGACGGAGTGACGATCAGGTCCCCAAGTCCGACGCCGGGGCATCAGCAAGTCGCGGACGAAATCCTCTTTCAACTCAAGACCTTCCTTCGGGGTCACCGGGTCGGCGCGGTTTACCGTGAGACGGACATTCACCTTTCCCCCGGACTCGTTTATCGCCCGGAGCTTGTGTTCCTGCGAACGGAGTTGGTTCGCGCGAACTGGCGGCGCATCCGGACGGCGCCGGACCTTGTGGTCGAAGTCGTGTCGCCCGAATCGCGCCGCTTCGACCGGGAAACGAAGAAGGCGGACTACGAGCGCCACGGCGTGCGTGAATATTGGATCATCGAGCCACAGCTCGAAGCGTTCACTTTCTTTCGGCTGGTTGACGGTCGATTCGTCGATATCCCCGTTCAGGGCGATGCCTTCACGAGCGAAGCGGTGACCGGCTTTGTGCTGGACCTCGCGGCCGTTCGCGCCGCGTTTCAGCCCCTGCTTTGATGCACCCGCGCATCGCGAGCTGCGCCCCTGTTCTGATCCCCAGGCGCACCGCAGCTTGCGCGGACGATTGTCCGGCCCCGGCGATCCAGGCCTGGTTCCATAGACGCTCGCCTGCGATGGCACACACATCCCGGGGCCACCGCGTCCCCTGGCGACAGGCCGGATTGGCGGAATCAGGCGGGCGTTCATACAGTTAAGCGGATGGGGCTTTCTTGGGTGAAGGCGAAATCCATGCCGCGTAGATCGGGACAGGCTCGATGGGGCGTGTTCGCCGGCGTGCTGCTTGGGGGCGCGCTGCTTATTGGCGGGGGCGCGCTGTTCCTGACGGCGCGATCCTCTGACGCGGCGGTGACCTGGGGCGACGATCTCCCTGCCGCGCAGCGCGAGGCCTCGACCGGGCAGCGCCGCGTGTTTGTTGCCTTCACCACCCCGCGTTGCGGCGGCTGCCGGAAGATGGAAGGCGTGCTGGGCGACCGGGCGGTTCGATGCGCGCTGGCGTCCTTCGTGCCCGTCCGAGTGGACCCTCTGGAGAACAAGGCTGCCGCCGCCCAGTACGGCGTGGACAGCTTCCCCACGTTCGTCGTGACGGATGCCGCGGGTGTGGTGCTGGCGCGGACGGTCGGCGTGCAGGAGCCCGGGGCGCTTACGGAGTTTCTGCATCGCGCCGCCGGTGTGCCTCACGCGGGGGCGGTTGCGGCTGCGGACGGCGCGAGCAGCGCCGCGCCGGCCCCGGACTGGATCGCGCGCGGACGCCGCATGATGGTGGCAGCGGACTCGGCTCACGCTTCGCAGGCCGGTCTGGAGATCCTCCGCGCGGGCGGCAACGCTTTCGACGCCGCAGCGGCCGTCTCGTTCGCGCTCGCCGTGGTGCGTCCGGAGAGCACGGGCGTGGGCGGCGGCGGGTTCATGCTCGCGCGTTTCGCCGACGGGAGGACCGTCGCGCTGGACTTTCGTGAAGTCGCGCCGGCAGCGTCCTCGCCCGACATGTTTCTCGCGCGCGAGGGCGCCGCGACGCCGCCCAAGGACGCGAGCCGCAATGGGCTGCTCGCCGCGGGCGTGCCTGGGCTGGTGGCCGGGCGATGCGAGGCGCTGAAGCGCTGGGGCACGCTGCCGCTGTCGCGCGTGCTGGCGCCGGCGATCCGCCTGGCGGAAGAGGGGTTTGCGATCGACGAAGCGTATGCCGCGGCGGCGAAGGAAGCTCTGAAGGAATACGAAGCCAATCCATCGTTGAAGGAGCGATGCGCCTTCGTCTATCGGACTTTTCTCGGAGGCGGCACGCCGATGCCCGTCGGGCACGTGCTCAAGCAGCCGGAGCTTGCCCGGTTTCTGAAGCGCCTCGCCGAGCAGGGCGGCGACTTCTTCTACAAAGGCGAGTTCGCGCAGGCGCTTGGGCAGCACATGCGGACCGGCGGCGTCATGACCGCGGCCGACCTTGCGGGATACGCCGTCAAGGATCGCACGCCGCTGGTCGGCACGTATCGAGACTTCACCGTCATTGCCATGCCCCCCCCCTCGTCGGGCGGCGTCGCGCTGCTCGAAGCGCTTCACATCCTCGAAATCTTCCCCATGCCCGATCTGCGCGACAACGACGTGCGCCCCGGCCCGCACCTGCTCATCGAAGCGATGAAACACGCCTTCGCGGACCGCTCGCGCTACCTGGCGGACACGGATTTTTCGAGCGTTCCCGTCGAGCAGCTCACGTCCAAGGCCTACGTCCGCAAGTTCGCCATCCGCATTCAGAAGTCGCTGCCGGGCACGCTGCCCATCGAGACGTATGGCTCGCCGCAGATGGAGACGCCCGATGTGCCGCCGATCAAGACGCCGGACGCGCCGCGGACCGAGACCCCCATCCTGCCGCAGCTTCCCGAGGACAAAGGCACCAGCCACTTCTGCATTGCGGACGCCGCGGGCACGGTCGTCGTCAGCACGGAGACGATCAACACGTCGTTCGGCTCACTGGCTGCGGTGGACGAGTGGGGCGTGGTGCTCAACAACCAGATGGATGACTTCGCGACGCAGCCGGGCGGAGCGAACGCCTTCGGACTGGTGCAGTCCGACCGTAACCGCGTCGAGCCGGGCAAGCGCCCGCTGTCGAGCATGTGCCCGACGATCGTGCTGAAGGACGACCGTCCGGTGCTCGCCCTCGGCGCTTCCGGCGGCCCGCGCATCATCAGCGGGGTGCTCAACGTCATGGTCAACCTGCTGGATTATGGATTGCCGCCGCAGGAGGCCATGACCGCCCCGCGCCTGCATCACCAGTGGCAGCCCGACGAGGTGTTCTTCGATCGTGCCGCACCGCCCGCGCTGATCGAGATGCTCAAGGCGAGAGGGCACACCATCAGCGACGAGCACCGCGGCGCGATGGTGCAACTGATCCTTCGCGAGCCGAACGGCTGGCTGGGCGCGTGCGACCCCGGCAAGGGCGGACGCCCGGCGGGGGAATAGGTCGTGCGGGAGTGAGTCGTAGCGTAGAGCCGCGGGGCTATTGCCTCTTCGCGGGCTGCAGGCTGGATTCCCGCTTGCGCGTGAATGCCGGGTTTCCCCTTTCACCACGCGAAGGCAAGGCTCCATTCCCGATCCTGAGAATCGCTTTCCAAATCCTGTTGCACGGCGGGCGTCCGTCACACCCAGGTTTGATGCCGGCCGCAAGCCCCTTCATGGGCGCCGCAACCCACTGAGCGCAAGTGAGGCGACGTGGCGCATCCGACCACGGGGCTTGTGGCACTTGAACCTTGGATTCTGCAGGGGCGCAGTTCCTTTGGCATCGATCATGCAGCCTGTTGCCGGGAATCTGACGTCCGCGGGCCGGAGGAGGAGACAGGCTGCGCGCCTCGGCGTGAGGGGCGCGGCGAGGTGGAACCCTTCCTGAGGAGGAACCGGCCATGAGACGTTGCTTATTTATTGGGATCTTCGCCCTGCTGCCTGCCGCCATCCCCGCGATGGCCCAGTCCGGGCCTGTCGAGCTTGTCGAGCAGATCGACGCGGACAGTTATCGCCATTACCTCGACGACCTGCTGTACACGCACAACGGCGACAACCGCGGATTCGGCGCCGAGCACGACCTCGCCCGCGCCAACATCCGCGACACGTTCACCAGCTTCGGGCTGGAGACGTATCTGCACCCGTTCACCTACAGCGGGCGGACGTACTACAACGTCGTCGGCGTGCATGAAGGCACGCTTACGCCCGACGTGCAGTACATCATCGGCGCGCACTACGACTCCGTGGACAACCCCGGCGCCGACGACAACGGCTCCGGGACTGCGGGCGTCATGGAGATCGCGCGGATCGCCTCGCAGTACGACTTCGAGTCCACGATCATCTTCATCGCCTTCGACCGCGAGGAGCAGGGTCTGATCGGCAGCGACGCCTACTCATGGGAGCATCGCACCGACGACATCCGCGGCATGATCTCGCTGGACATGATCGCCTACAACTCCGGAACGATGACCTGCAACATCTACGGCAGCGGAGCATCGAACTTCGTCAAGACCGCGCTTGCCGGCGCGATCGTCCAATACAGCGGCGGGCTTACGCCCATCGTGGGAGGGGCGTTCGATGCCAGCGATCACGCTCCGTTCGAGTGGCGCGGAAAACCGGCTTGCCTGCTGATTGAGGAATGGGGCAGCAATCCCTGCTACCACAGCGCGTGTGACTCGGTCGATACGAGCAACTACATCGACTACGACTATGCCGCCATGATGCTGCGCGGCGCGATCGGCTGGCTCGCCGAGCAGGCCGGGCTGCCCGGCAGCGATACGCGCTGCAGCAACATGAAGAAGTTCGTGGTTCGGTGCAACAACGCCGGCGTCATCAAAGCCAAGGTCGTGATGCGCACCCCCGAGAACAACGGGCAGACGATCACGTTCGAGATCGACGGCTCGCAGCCGTTCGACGCGGTGATCATCGACCGCCGCGCCAAGCTGGCCGTCTGCTGCTACAACGGCCCGCACGAGGTCGCGGTCCTCGACCCGCCCGCGTGCGTCTCGCCGTTGACGACAACCTGTCCGTAGCGAGGAACGCCAGGGCGCACCGAGCGTATCTCATCACCGACCGGTGGTACGCTCCGCCGGCCCGGTCTGGCGCGCTCGTCAGGCCGTGATGGATTGGGGGGGACCGTTCACCGTCTGGCACGGGTCCGCAGCAGCGGACCCGTGCCACCCGGCGGTGCCATGGCGCTCGCTCATGGTTCGCGTCACGTCCAGGACGCCATGGTCCTGATGACAAGCGCGCCGAGGCTGCGCGCCAACTTGACCGCGCCCGCCCCTCAACGCTACCCTTATCCACTTGGGATTATCCATCCATTCCCGGTCGAACTTGGGTTTCTTTCACCATCAGACTTCGGGAACACGTGGCATGTTGAAACAGCTTGACGACCGCGCCGGGACGTCGCTTCCGCCTGCCCGCATCAGGGTGCGCGCGGCCTCAGGGTCGCGTTTGCGCCGCGGCGCGCTCCTGTCTGCGGCTTTGTGCGGCTGCCTCTTCTTCGCATCCTGCACATGGGAGACGGAGGACTATCGCAAGCACGCGCTCGGCGTGGACCCGCGCAAGACGGCGGCGGCCTCGTCCGCGAGCTACCGCGACACGATCGGCGAGCGCGCGACCTTTCAGGGACTGGCGCCGATGAAGGTGCGCGGGTACGGGCTGGTGGTCGGTCTGGGAAAGAACGGCAGCACGGACTGCCCGCCGCACGTCCTCAACCGGCTGGTGCAGCAGATTGAGAAGCGCTACCCGCTGAAGTCCACGCGCGTCAGCAACGTCAGCCTCACGCCGGAGCAACTCATCCGCGACGCGGACACGGCCGTGGTGCTGGTCGAGGGCGTGATCCCGGGCGCCGCCGCGGAGGGCACACACTTCGACGTGTTCGTCAGCGCGCTGCCTGAAACGGAGACCACGTCGCTTCGCGGCGGGCGGCTCTTCACCAGCGAGCTCGAATACGGCGTCCGCGTTCAGGACGATTCGACGGATGCTATCATGCTCTCCGGGCGCACCCTCGCCTTCAGCGCGGGCCCGGTGTTCATGAACCCGTTCACCCGCGACGAAGGCGCGGCCACGGAGAGCAATCCGAAGCAAGGCATGATCCTCGGCGGGGGCGTCGTCACCGAGAGCCGGCGCCTTCGGCTCGTGCTGACGGAGCCGTCGCCGAGCGTGGCCATGCAGATCGAGGACCGCATCAACACCAAGTTCTCGAAGAAGGGCAAGGTCGCCGACGCCATCGCCCCCGCGTTCGTGCAACTGACCATCCCCGAGGAGTTCAAGGACGACGCGACGCACTTTCTGCTCCTCGTCCAGCATCTCTACCTGCCCAACCAGGACGGCTTCCCCGCCCAGCGCAGCGCGGAGCTGGCGCAGGAAATGGTCCAGCCGGGCGCGCCGCACGTGGCGATCGCGCTGGCGTTCGAGGCCATCGGCGACGCGTCGCTGCCGTTCCTCACGCCGCTGTACGCTCACAAGCAGGATTACGTCTCGTTTCACGCCGCCGCCGCGGGCCTGCGCCTGGGCGACGACGTGGCCGTTCAGCCGCTCGCCCGGCTTGCGGGCGACAAGGACAGCCCGTTCCGCTTCCAAGCGATTCGCGCGCTCGGGGCGGCCGGGAAAGTCCGCGACGCCGCCACGCCGCTGCGCAAGCTGCTGGACGATCCGGACCCGCGCGTGCGCATCGAGGCCTACGAGGAGCTTGCGCGGCGCGGCGACCCAGCGCTGGACCGCTCCATCGTGGGCGGCGACAACTTCGTCCTGGACGTCGTCGGCAGTTCGCAGCCGCCGATCATCCACGCCCGCCGCTCCGGCGAGCGGCGCATCGCGGTCATCGGCGACGCCCTTCACTGCCGCACGCCCGTCTTCTACCGCTCGCCCGATGGCGTCCTGCTCATCAACGCCGAATCGCAGACCGATCAGTTGACGCTGCTGCGCACGGTCCCCGCGAGCGGTCACACGTCCCCGCCCATCCTTGCGAAGCCCGACGTAACGCCGCTGATCACGCTGCTCGGCGAGGACGCGGCCGAGGTCCGCGGCAACGTGACCGGATTGGGGCTGGACTACACCACGGTTGTCCACGCGCTTTACACGCTGTGCAGCAGCGCCAGCATCGACGCGCAGTTTGACCTGGAGGAGGCGAATCTCGCCGAGATGTTCGGCCCGGATGACAATGCGGGCCGGCCGGAGTCGGAGGAGTAGGCGCGCATCTCCGGTTCGCGTGCTTTTTTTCCGTCTCCCCCGCGCCGGCGGGGGTCCAGGCGCAGGGATGGATACGGAGCGACTCGCCGGGCCGCTGGATTTCCGCCTGCGCGGGAATGACGAGGCTGTGTTTTTGCCTGCGCGGGAATGACGGGCGTTGCTCTTCGCAACGCACTGTCATGCGTGCCGCTCGGTGGTTGACGCGGCCGGGGCGCATCGCATCATGGAACTGGTCCTGGACAAGGCGATGCACGAGCTGATCGACGCGGCGCGGCGCGAAGACCTCGGCGACGGCGACGTGACCACGGCCTTGCTCGATTCTCCCGATCGACCGTCGCGCTTCGAGCTGGTTGCCAAGCAGCCGGGCGTGTTCGCCGGGCGCGCGGTCGCCGAGGCCGTCCTTGCCGCCTATGACAAGCGACTGGGCATCGAGTGGACGATGCAAGGGTACGATGGCTCGGCGGTGAAGCTCCCGTCGGCGCGCCTCGCCCTGCTGAGCGGTCCGTTGAACAGCCTGCTCGCGGCGGAGCGCGTGATGCTCAACTTCCTCCAGCGGCTGTCCGGCGTTGCGACGCTGACGCGGAAATACTGTGACGCCGTGGCGGGCACGCGGGCGCGAATCCTCGATACGCGCAAGACCACGCCGGGGTGGCGGCTGATCGAGAAGCACGCCGTGCGCTGCGGGGGCGGGTGCAGCCACCGCAGCGGTCTGTACGACGCCGTGCTGCTGAAGGACAACCACCTGGCGGGCATCCCCACGGCGCGGCTCGCGGGCGAGGTGTTCGGGATGCTCAACCGGCTCGGCGCGCTGACGCAGCCGCCGGTGTTCGTCGAGGTCGAGGCCCAGGACTTCGCGCAGGCACAGGAGCTGCTGAAGGTCGTGGGCATTCACGTCGTGCTGCTGGACAATTTCAGGATCGGGGAACTCGCAGAGGCCGTGCGGCTGCGCGATGATTGGGGCCTGAAGGGCAAAGTCGAGCTGGAGGCATCGGGCGGCGTGAATCTTCAGACCGTCCGTGCGATTGCGGAAACGGGCGTGGAGCGGATTTCCGTCGGAGCGCTGACGCACTCGGCGCCGGCGATGGACCTGTCGCTGGAACGGATCGAATGAGCGCGTTCAGGGATCGCGCTGCCAGCCCGGGGTGAAGGGCAATGAGCGTCACTCCCGCGCGGGTAAGAACACCGTCTCGTCATTTCCGTGCAGGCGGGGTGGCACGGACCTCCGGGACGTGCTTTTCCCGGGAAGAGCATGTGCCGAAACATGTGATCCGGAGTTTGCCACGGGCTGCCCGGTCCTCGCTGGCGCTTCGGGTTCGGAAAGGGAGATCGGACCCGCGTAAGCGGAACAGGAAGCAGCGAGCATGTGGGATTGGCTGACCGCCGGACGATTCGGCTACATCGCGGATTATCTGCTCTGGTCATTCGTGGCCGCGACACTGCCCGCGCTGACGTACGCGTTCTTCAAGCTGTTTCCGCGGGCGCGGCATCCTCGATGGGGATGGGCGCTGGGCAACGCGCTGATGTTCCTGACGCTGCTGGGCGGCGTGTTCTGGATCGGCGAGACGTACTGCCGCTTCGTCCGCGTCGGCACGGATTCCTTCGGCGTCACGCTCTCCGCGCGACGCTGGTTCGAGCGATACGTGTCTCTCAATTCGTGGGGCTGCCGTGACCGGGAATGGCTGCCGCGCCCGCCGGCCAACGTGTATCGCATCGCGTTCGTTGGGGATTCCTTCCTCTACGGCTGGGGCGTGGAGCGGGTCGAGGATCGGCTCAGCGAACGAGTCGTCGCGGCGCTGTCCACGCGGCAGGGTCGACCCGTCGAGTCCATCACCCTCGCGCAGCCCGGCTGGGACACGGGCGATCAGCTTGGGCCGCTTTCGGCGCTGCTCGACGGCTACCGCGTGGACGAGGTGGTGCTGATCCACGTGCCCAACGATATCGAGCGGCTGCTGCCGGCGCGAGGCGACTTCGACCCGAAGCGCCCGCCGCGCTGCCGCTGGTTCAACACCGACGGGTCGGCGCTGGGCGAGTGGATGTACTACTTTCTCTACCTGCCGCGCGTTCCGACCGTGCGGGGCTTCCACGACTGGCTGGCGGACGGATACGCGGATGCCGCGATCTGGGAGCGGCAGCAGTCTCGGCTGACGGCGCTGGCGGAGGCGTGTCGCGCGCATGGGGTGACGTTCCGCGTGGTGTTGTTTCCATTTCTTCGCACGGGGGGCGAGCGATTCAACGCGGAGCAGATCGCGCGGCAGCACGTGGAATGGGCCGCGTCGCGGAATCTCGACGTGCTCGATCTCCGATCGACGCTCACCAGGAACCCAACCCCTTCGCTGGTGGTCAGTTCGCAGGACGCCCACCCCAGCGCGCGGGCGCACCAGCTTGCGACCGAGGCGATTCTCTCCGCGTTCTATTCCGATCGCGCCGCGCCGGGCAGTTCAGGAGCTTCCCGCGCAGGTCCCGCCGGTTGAGGCTTCCGTTACGCTTCGGCGGCCGATCCGCCCTGGCGGCCGATCCGCGCTGACAGCAGGTACTCCCCGGTGATCCGCAGGAACGCTGCGCGAATGCCCCTTGGCGGGTGGCACGGGTCCGCAGCAGCGGACCCGTGGAGGTGTGGGACGCGGTTGGATCCTGGCGCGCGGCGATCTCGAGGAACCGATCCTTCCTGGGTCCCTGCTGGCTCCACCTGTGCGTCCGGCCCGCGCGCCGGGCTCGTCCATCCGGCGAGGATCGCCCGAATCGCACGGAATCGGGAATTGACGGATGGAATCCCGTTGCGACATCCGATAAAACAACGATGCACCCCATCGAGCGGTGCTGTTTAACGGAGGCGCGAGATGTTTGGTTTCATTGCGACGGTCGCCACGGTCCTGACGCTGATCTACTTCCTGTTCATTGGCGGGCTGGTCCAGACGGCCTGAGAAGGTTTTGATGACCGGTGGCGGCCCTCAAGCAGACGCGCAGGCGCTCGGCGCCTATGCTGATCGACGATTGATGGTTTGTTTTCGCGGAGGATGCGACGTGCAAGGAGTGATTTTAGCGGTGGCGGGACTGGTGCTGGCGGTGCTGTTCGGTTTAATCGACGTGCTGATTCAGACGGCGTGACTTACCACCTTGCCGGCGACGCCGCGACCGCGGGTTCAGCACCGCCGCGCGGGGCAGGCGCGCGGGACCCAGCCGCCCGGGATGGATCGGCTTCGCGCAGCGCACGCGCCTCGGCATACATCTGCGGCAGCGACGGCGTCTTGTGCGCCGCCACGGAGAAGACGGTGCCCGCCGCCAGCCAGTCCTCGCAGATGCCGTCAAACAACTCGATGAAGTCCAGCGGCTCGATGCCGGTGGCCTGCGCCTGATGAATCACGCCGGAGAGCGTCCCTCGCGGCGCCGCTTTCCGCGCCAGGATTTCCGCCACGTCCACGGCCAGCGCCAGTTGCGAGGCCAGCAGGTTCGGCGTCGCGTGATCCTCCAGCACGCGCGTGGACCGGCGGTGCGCCAGCGCGCGAACGGCTTCGCAGAACTCGCCCGGAATGCGCCAGTCGGCCATCATGTCCGCCGTCAGGAGAATGTGATCGATGCCCAGCGAGGCTCGCTCGAGTTCGAGGATGCTTTTCTCCGGCTGGCGTTCGTGCAGCCGCAGGAGCTCACCGTAGCGCTCGGCGAACACGCACGTCAGCGCGAGCTGCCCGACCTGGCTGAGCAGCCCGCAGGTGAACGCCTCCTCGGGGCACGGCTCCCCGTGGACTTGCGCCAGCCGCCGCATCGTCACCGCGCGACCCAGCGAGGCGGACCAGAACCGCTGAAAGTCGAAGCCCGCACAGCGCCCTGAACGATGCTCGCTGAGCAACGAGAAGCCCAACGTCAGTTGCGTCACCGCGCGCAGACCCAGGAGCGACGCGGCCTGGCGCAGCGCGGCGACAGGTCGCCCCAGCCCCAACGCGGGCGAGTTCACGGCTTTCAGAAGGCGCGTGGCCAGGGCGGGGTCGGTCTGGAGGACTTTCGTGATCTCGTGCAGGCTCGTATCGTCGCGGCGGGCAAGGCGCAGCACCTCCAGCGCCACGCCCTTCGGCGATGGCAGGTCCGGGTGTTCCTTGATTCGCTCGAAGATCGGATGGGCCATCTTCAGGGATCCTGCCGACCCAGGTTGCACGCGTACCACGGCACAGACCGCAACCTGCTCTTCGGAAGCGTAGGCGATCGGCTTGACGCTCGCGGCTCGATCAGCCGCGCGCCGTCGTTCGGAATGGATGGATTATGGGGAATGAAGGAATACTCGGACGCGGCGCGCGACGTACCCGCGGTCGGGTGGCATGCTCTCGCGGTACTCCGCGTGAGCATGGGGCTCATGCGCGACGCGCAACGCCGCCTCTCCTTCCGTCACGTCGCGCGGATGGGGGGGCATTCCGCCCGGGAAGACGGCTGGATTCGTATGACCTCGCAAGACACCGGCCGGATTCCCGCCTGCGCGGGAATGACGTGCGTCGCCTTTCACCACGGAGTGCGCGCTCAACTTCAAGCGCTTGGGCTTGTTCCGCGTCAATCCTCCGCCTGCAGGAACACGGCCTTGTGGTGATGAGGATCGGCGGCGAAATCCGCTGGAAGGGGCGGTGTTTCCAGCACGCGCAGCTTCCGCCCTGAACGGTTCTTGCGGATCAGATCGGTGAACTTGGAGGCCGGCAGCGTCCGGAAATTCGTAGCCACGAGCATGATGCCCCGCGGCGCCAGCAGCGGCAGCGTCGCGCGGACCAGATCGGGAAGATCCTCCGCAACGTGGAAGGTGCGTTTCGGCTTCTTCATGCGCGCAAACGTCGGCGGATCCAGGATGATGAGGTCGAAGCGCCGCTCCCGGCGATCCGCCCGCCGAAGGAAATCAAACACTTCATCAGGGTAGAAAGCATGGGACGCGACCGGCAGCGCGTTGAGGTCGAAGTTGACTTTGCCCCACTCCAGCGCGCGCTTCGATTGGTCCACGCTGACGACGCTTTCCGCGCCACCCGCCGCCGCGGCCACGGAGAAACCGCAGGTGTACGCGAACAGGTTCAGCACGTGCCGACCCTGCGCCATCGCGCGGACCCGAGCGCGGTTTTCGCGATGATCGAGGTAAAGCCCCGCGGCCAGCGGATCGAGCGGATGCGTCTCGAACTTCAGCCCGCGTTCGCTCACGACGACCACCGGCTCGACTTCGCGCCCGGCGAGCGGACGATCCGTCACGAGCATCTCCGCCTCGTGCGGCGACAGCGACGAACGGTCCTTGGGGTCGATCTTCTGATACACGGCGGTCGCGCGGAAGGTGCGCATCAGCGAGCGGGCGAGGGTCAGCCGCTCCGCGCGGTGGGGCACGTTGCGCCCGTCGAGCAGGTGCATGACCAGCACGTCGCCGTACTTGTCCACGTTGACGCCGGGCACGCCCTCCGCGTCTCCGCTCAGGAGGCGGAAGGCGTCGGTGGTGTCATCCAGCAGGCACTCCATGCGCCGCGCCAGCGCCTTGGAAAGAACGCGGTCCAGCGGCTCGCACTCGTCCGCCGCCTGCGTAAACCCCTCCGACGGCGGGGCCGTGAAGGTGACCGGCTTGCCCGTGACGGGATGCGTGATGGCCACGCGCCGGACATGCAGGCACGTGCGCTCCGGCCGATCGCGCAGCCCGCGCGATCCGCCGCGCGTGTCCCCCAGCACGTGCAGCCCCGCAGAGCGCAGCACCGCCTTGAGCGCGTGCGTGGATTTCGCCGTCGTGCGGCAGCGCACCACGACGCGATGCGAGCCCTCATGGACCTGCTGCACTTTCGTGGCGTCGGGCGACATCGCGGGCGCGGCCTTGGGGCGCCGAGCTTTCACTTTCGCGGCGGGACGCCCCGCCCGCGGGCCGCGCTGCCCCGCCGGCGGCTTGGACTGCGCTTCTTTCTCGGCGGCATCCGCCGGCGTCAGCACCAGGCTGGGTCGCTTCATCCGCCCGCGCGCCACGACCTCGACCTCCTGCTTCACCTTGCCCGCGTTCCACAGCGCCCGCAGCCGCTCGCGGAGGGCTTCGTCGCGCACGAAAACCAGCACGCCGGACTCGAAGCGGCTCAGCCGGTTGACCGGCTCGCCGAAATCCGCGCCCGGATAAATGCGCGGCAGAAGTTCCGTCAGCCCCGCCGAGTCGAATCCCGCCAGCCGACCCACGTCGATGCCCGCCGGCTTGCTGACCGCGGCCACGGCGGCGTCCTCATGCAGAATCGGCGCCAGATGTTGAACGAGTTGCACATACGTTTCAGTCATTGGCGGGCAAGCGTAAGGCAAGGCTGCCTCCGTGCAACCTTCACGCTAACATGCGCGGATACAGCGGTTTGACTGGACCGCTCCAGCCGTGCCGCTGCCGGGTCGCCCAAAGCGAAAGCTCGCGGCGACGACGCATGGCGCGACGATGGAGCCCGTCCCGACGACGGAGTCAACGTTCAGCCGCTGCGAGAACACATGGCGGGTGTGGGTTCCAACCTGACTTTGCTGCTGTGCCTGACTGGCCTGCTGACCGGGCTGGTGCTGGTGACGCTGGCGCTGATCGGTCGTCGCGTGGGGGACGCGCCGCATTGCCGCGGCTGCGGATACAACCTCACAGGGCTGGATGATCCGCGCTGCCCGGAATGCGGCGTCGAGCGCTCGCCGCGAACCGTCCGCCGCGGGCTGCGACGCCGGCGGAGAGGGCTGCTCGCTCTCGGGATGACCTTGACGACCCCCGCCCTGGCCGGTCTGACGTTTCTCGTCGTGGCGCGCTACCGCGCGATTAACGTGTACGACTATTACCCCGCGTCGTGGCTCATCACCCTCGCCGATCGGGATGAGCAGGATGCGCTCAAGGCCCTCCTGCGGCGATTGACCTCAAGCGGGCTATCCGAAGGCGAACGCCGGCGCCTCGCGGCCGTCTCCCTCCCGCACAACACGGTGACGGATGCGACCCGCCATCGCTTCTACTGGAGCGCTTTTCTCGCGGAGATGGAACTGAAGGGTTGGCTGACGAAGGAGGACCGCGAGCGGTTTTTCGAGCAAATGCTCCCGGTGAGTCTGCGCATGCGTCGGCGCGTGCGCGAAGGGGAGCCGGTCGCAGTGGAGCTGCGCTGCGTGGATCGCGGCGCCTCCATGCTCCCGTACGGGTACGGCGTTCAACTGGAGGAGCGCTGCCTTGACGGCAAGAGCCTGGGTTTGCCGCCGATGCCCGTCCATCCCCTGGGCAGCGGAGGCGTGATTCCCACGACTCAGGAGGACGACGAGTCCGAGTGCCTTCCCACGGAATGGTACTCCGCACCCTCCCCACCGGGCGACCACACGGTCTCCTGGACGTTCAGCCTTTTTGTCTTCCCGGCCGCGTCGGGTTTCAAGGCGAGCGAAGCGTTCTGGTCGAAGAGGCTGACGGTCGAGGGGACGTTTCATGTTCTGTCCGCCGGTTCGCCTGATCCGATCGACTTCGCCCCGGATTCCTTCATGCCGCACATTCTCTCGTACGTGATCGGCGAGGGCGATGTGATGGTGGTCGAGTCGGGCACGCTCGAATGCGCGGTGCTGTTCAACAAGCGGTTCGTACTGCCCCACGAGCGCCGCGGCAGCACCGTCGCCGTGGATGTCGTCGCCCGCAGCTCGCTGGGCGAGCACCTTGCCGGGCACTTGGTCATCAACCGCGAAGGAACGACGCTGGGGCCGATGCAGCGTTTCCCGCTTCCGCCGGAGCGCGAGGTCGCGCTGATTCTGCGTCCGAACCCGGACCTGGTGCGAACCTCGCTGGACGTGTATGAAATCTGGGGCGGCGAGCACACGATCGGACCTCTGCGCGTGATCTCCGCGGACCAGGCGCCGCCGGGAAGCGCGGAACGGCTTGAGCAGATGCTCCCGAAGGAGCGCATCACCCCCGTTGATCCTCCGGAAGATTGAGCGGAGCCGGGCGTGCTGACGACTTCCGCGCCGACTTCTGCAAGGCAGCCGCATACCGAAGATTGCATCACCGCAGGGCGCAAGACAACTTCCATCGCCGTCGCCGCGACTTCGGTCGAAGTCGACAAGACTTCAGGGAGGAGCAATTCTCGCCGCTTCGGGCTCAAGAGAATGCGCGGAGGAAGGCGCGACAGGACTTGCCGGCGACCGCCGTACTGGGCAAATCAACCGACGCCGACGGCGAGAGGGAACGCGCGCGGACCTCCTCCAAGAACTCCTTGCCCCGGCGGCTGCACAAGCACTGCTTCATAGATGTTAATCCGCACGCAGGAGGACCACCGGTCATGACACAGGCCCGACCGGTCATGGACCGATCGGGCCTGTTCGATTCGCCATCGAGACCTCTTTTGATGGTCGGTCGGCAAGGCACGTCATTCCCGCCCAGGCGGGAATCCAGAGGTTTGCCGTTGCGCCATGGACCGCCGCCCGCGCGGGAGTGAGGAGATTCCACTCGCAACGAGGTAGCCGGCGCGACGAAGTTGCGGGCGCGACCGTGCGACGTGCGGTCCCGCGTTCCGCGACGCCCCGCTACGGGCAGCTCGTGCTCTGCGACAGCGGGCACTCGACGACGCTGACGGTATGGCTGCCGGAGGAGGCCGGGCACCATTTAGCCTTGGCCTTGCCGTTGGCGTTGACCACGACGACCTGGTCGCTGCCGCCGTCGAGTCGGAAGGTGACCGAGGCGCCGGGCACGCCGTTCTTCATCACGCCCTTGACCATGTTGCCGCAGCCCTTGACGCGGCAGCCTGCCTTGAGCGTTTCCGCGCCGGTGCAGTCGCCGCTGTCGCGGTCGCCCCAGAACTGGATCATGCGGTGCCCCGCCCAATCGAACGGACCGTTCCAGTTCTGCTGCCCGTTCGGCGTCCAGTAGTACGTCAGATGCACGCCGCCCTGGGCGAGGTAGTCCGTGTAATCGCTGGAGCCGTAGAACGTCACAAAATACGTCTGCCCGGCCTCGATCGCGTAGGACTCGGTGAACGGCGCGCCGTGCCAGCCGGTGTCGGTGGCGCTGAAGTTCACGGAACGCAGCACGGCGCCCGGCGCAGCGCCGGTGTCCTCGCGCAGCCGGATCGTGCCGGCCGGAATGCGAGATGTGTGCCAGCGAATCTCCGTCAGGTCGAAGGAGTTCTGGGCGGTCCAGCGGTAGGCGATCTCGTTGCCGCCCGACGCGGTCCACCCGCCTTCCACGGGCAAGTTGTCGTTCACCCCCTCGATGTACTCGCTCCCCAGCGCCGCCGTTGCCATCCACCCAAAGGCCAACACCATGAATGATCGCTTCAACATGATCTGGGTCTCCTTCCGCGTGTGCGGGTTGTTGTCGATCCCCCCGTTCCTCTCCGGCGGGTCCCGGCGGAAGCGACGCGCGCCGCTTCCCCCCTCGCCGGGACCAAGGGACATTCTACTCCGCAGTGGGCGGCGGACCAAGCCGGCAGGTTCTCGTGCCTTTCCCGGCCTCCTTCATGCCGCCGCAAGCCGGGCGTACACTACGTGCCATGCCGCAGATCGAGGTCCGGGGGTTGTCCAAAGTGTTCAAGGTACCGCAGCGCGAGGGCGGGTTCGGCGCGGCGCTGCGCAGCCTCGTGCGCCGCACGCATCGCGAAGTGCGGGCCGTGGATCAGATCGACGCCTCCATCGACGCGGGCGAGATCGTCGGCTTCCTCGGTCCCAACGGGGCCGGCAAGACGACGACCCTCAAAATGCTCGCCGGATTGCTGCACCCCACGTCGGGAAACGCGACGGTGATGGGGTTCACGCCCTGGAAGCGCGAGCATGATTTTCTTCGCCGCATCAGCATGGTGATGGGGCAGCGCAGCCAGCTCGCCTGGGACCTGCCGCCGGCGGACTCCTTCCTCGTGCACCTGGCGGTCTATCAGGTGGACAAGGCGCAGGGGCGGGCGACGTTGGACGTGCTGGTCGAGCTTCTGGAAATCGGCGACGTGCTGAAAAAGCCGGTGCGCACGCTGTCGCTGGGGGAGCGGATGAAGTGCGAGCTGTGCACGTCGCTGCTGCACAAGCCGTCCGTGCTGTTCCTCGACGAGCCCACGCTGGGGCTGGACATCACCATGCAGGCGCGCATCCGCGCGTTCATCGCCGAATACAACCGCGCGCACGGCGCGACGATCATCCTCACCTCACACTACATGGCCGACGTGACGGCGCTGTGCCGCCGGATCATCGTCATCGACAAGGGCAGGCTGCTGTTCGACGGGCGGCTGGCGGATCTGTCGAAGCGGCTGGCGCCGTTCAAGGTCATCGCCGTGGACCTCAACCAGGACATCGACGGGTACGACTTCGCGCGCGTCGGCAGCGTGCTCGCGCGCGAAGGTCGCAAGATCACGCTGCGCGTCGCCAAGGCCGACGCCGCCGCCGCCACGACGCGCCTGCTGGCCGACCTGCCGGTGCTGGACCTGACGATCGAGGACCCGCCGATCGAAGACGTGATCAAGCGCGTGTTCGCGGGGGAGACGTGACGCGGCCGGGCGCGGTTGCGGAATCGTCTGGGGGGCGGGTCCCGCCCTTCGGCGGGCGAATCGTGTTGTCGTCATGTTCCGCTTCTGTATTCCGGCGGAATCTCCCCGTACAGCACAAGGCAGGTGGTCTCGTACCAGTCCATGCCCCATTCGTGCCGGCCGTGGAGGAGCAGCCCGCCCTCGCCGATCGGGGCGATCGGCTGGGAGCGTGACAGGAACGGGATGACCTCTTCCGGAAGATCGAAGCACGATTCCAGCCGTGCGTGCTCCTGATGTTGCGCCAGCGGATCGAATCGCGCCAGCACATCCGAGAGGGACAGCGTCAGCACGGCGTCGAAGAGAAACTCCGGCTGGAGCATCTCGCGGTCGCGCACCAGTCCGATGCAGGTCAGCCCACGTATTTCATCCGGCGTCAGGCGCAGCTCCTCGCACAGTTCGCGCCGCGCGGCGCTGAAGAGGTCGAATCTCTGCGCCGCCCGATCATCGGCCTCGAGCGCCCCGCCGAACGGGTGCAGGCAGCCCGGATGGTAGGCGACGCGATCGTTGCGCCGACCGAGGAGGAGGAAGCCGTCCGCGGTGATGACGTTGCTGCTGACGCCGCAGGGGTTGCCCAGGCAGTCGTCGCCGTAGCTCGCCACTTCCGCGGCATGGTGCAGGTTGGTGCCGACGAAATCGCGGTAACAGCCCGGACCCAGGTCCAGGTGCAGGGACGTCGGCGACGCCTGGCAGCGCAGCAGCCGCGCCAGCTCGCCGTTGTACAGCAGGACACCCTTCTCCATCGCCTCGGCGCATTTCCGCTCCCACGTCTGCGCGATGAGCGCCTCGACTTGGGGAGGACTGCGTCGCGGGGCATCGTGCCACGCCTGTGTCACCTGCGAGGCGGCGTACCTCCCGAACGCCTGAACGACGAAGGGCGCGCCGGCTTCCCGCTCGTTCTCGACGGCGAGGAGCGCCTCGGCCCGCTGCACCCTTCCCCGGCGGCTCTCGAACAGCAGGGAGGCCATCGCCAGCAGCGTCAAACCCGGCAGCGCGAACAGCGCCGCCCGCAATCCAAACTCCAGCAGCGAAGTCTGCGAGGTGGCCGTGGGAAATGCCTGCGGCAACGCCCACGCGCCGCCCGCCGCGGCGATGCCCATCAGCAGGGACGCCGTCGCCCACGCTTGAAATCGCGTCCGCGCGCCGGCTCGATCCGAATCCTGCGCGCGGTGTGCCCGAAGCGCCAGCAGCGCCAGCACCGTCAGCCCCAAGGCAGCGCTGACCGCCGCCGCGAAGGCCATCACGTCAAAAAGGCTGTTCCACGAAAACCGCGTGACCATGATCATCCGGCGCGTGACCAGCAGGATGAGCACCGTCAGGACGAGCGAGGCAAACGCCACGATCGCGCGAAACCGTGTGCCCGCAGCCAGAGGCCTCGCCCGCGCGAGCACCTCAAGCAACCGGGCGTCGATCACCCACCCACACTCGGGACAGCGCGACGAGGTCAGACCCGTGAGGTCATATCCGCACTCCGGGCAGGGCGGTCGAGCCGGCGCGGCCGCGCCTGTCCCGGCGGGCGGTGCTTGAGATTCGGCGGCATCCGTCATGCATCGCTCGACGATGTGTGAATCGAACTCCGGTTCTCATGAGCGGCGGGGTGACCCGCCGGGTTTCGCCGCCCCTGCTCGCGCCGAAGAAACCGCTCGCTGGAGCCGCGCGCGGTTCATTCGCGCTGCGCATCCACGTCGGGCGCCGCCGCTGGACCTACGTCGCCGGCGGCAGGCCCATCATCCGACGCCAGGCGCTGAGCTGACCCAGGTGATTCTGCATGTGACCGCTGAGGTAGAACCCCATGGCCGCGCCGATCGTGGGGAACAGCTCGCGCATGCGGCCTTCAGTGGGATTGGGCCGGGAGAACGCGGAGTCGTCCGCCGCCTCGACGGCGGCATTGGCAACGCGGTAGCCGGTGAAGAAACGCCCGGTGAGCTCCTCCATGGACGGATACAGCTTCCCATCCACGTCGTCGCGGCATTCGCACCCCGCTTTGAAGAGTCCTTCATACGTCGCAGGCGCGGCCGCTTCGCCGGCGGGCTTGTCGATCAACTGCAGGATGCGCGGCGGATAGAGACAGAGGTGCCCGAGGTTAAACGCCGGGTGGTTGCTCTGCACGACGTGACCGCCGGGCGCGGCCAGCCTGCCGAACTGCTCTCGCTTCACGTCCTTGAGCACGCGCTCCGCGTATGCAAGGCTGAGCTTGCCGGACGCGGCAAGCATGGGTCCGATCTGCACCATGGTGATTTCCTCTTTCTGAATGCTGTTGTGTTGCCGGTTGCGCGGTTCGAGCGGCATGGTAATCGGCAAGGCGGTCAGGTGTCACTTGCAGGCGAAACGCTTTGCGCAGGGCGGCCGGGAAACTGCATTCCGGCTCGGAAACCGGGTTGAACTCCAGGGTGGCACGGTCTGGCGCAGTCACAAGGACATGGCGAGCGGGCGAGCCGCGCGCCGTCGCACACTCCACGGGTCCGCTGCCGCGGACCCGTGCCACCCGCGCCCGTTCCACGCGCGACACCCGCGCCGACCTTACGCGCTACCCAGATCGCACGACGCCACCATCACTTCGGCGCTTCGTTGGGCTTCGGACCCACAGTCTCCCACGCAGCCGCCTGTTCTTTGAGCCACGCCCTCGTCTCCACAACCTTGCCATCGGACAGGCGAAGCTTGTACGGTTTTCCGGTTATCGAGGATTCGCTCGCGACTTCTTCGATAAACTGCTCGACGGCGGTGATCGGTTTGCCCGCGTGCGCCATCTTGAGTCGCATGTGATCGGCGGCCTGCTTGCCGGTGTACTCGACGTCGTTGCGAATGAAGACCGCGTCGGACGATTCGACGCGCGCGATCAGACGCTCGATCACTTCCTGCTGCCAGGCATCCGCGGGGCGCACGCTGAGCGTCGCGTAGTCCGTCCCGATCAGCAGGTTCACCAGCTTGTCCAGCGTTACGACGTAACGCGATTCGCCGACCGCGAACGGAACGGCCTGCCCCTCGCGCACCGATTCGGTTTCCGTGATGGATGATCCGTCCATGCCGCCGACCCGCAGGAGCACCTGGCCGGAGGTGATGTCGGCGAGGTGAATGTAAAGGTTTCCGTAGGAGCCGGGGATAGGTTTCGAGGATCGCTGCTGGAGGGTGAGGGTGACGCGATCCCAGGGAAAGTCGAGCTGCGGCGGCGGCAGCTTGGAATCGTAAACCACGGGCACGCTTGCCACGACGAGCGCGTCGGTCTTGTCGCCCGGCTTCTGCGCGGGGCGCACGAAGACGGTGAACTGCGAGACTTGAGGCTGCCCGCGGACGAACTCGACGAACGAAGCCCCAGCGAGGTTGATCTGGTATCGCCCTTCCGCAACGCGCAGTGGCATCAGGCGATGCGCGGAGGACTCCTCCGCGGCCAGGTAAATCTCGCCCACCGCGCCGCCCTCGACGCCGATCTCGATGATGTCGTTGCGCCCGGGGGGCGGCGGAACCACGATCCAGTCCGGGATGTTCTTCAATTCGACGGTCAGCTCGGCGCTGGCACGTGGCGCGACGAGGCCCAACCCCGCAAACACAAGCACGAGGCACGTGAGAAGGCATGACGGACGCATGAGTTTCCTCCCAGGGCATGAACGTCCAATATTGCTTATTCTACCCCGGCTTGCCCGTTCGATCAAAACCGGGCGCTGGCTAAGTAGTGTATCCGTTTGGATGACAGAGCCGCGACCGTCAGGGAGCGAACCGGCGTGGCGCGGCGCTCAAGCGCACGATCGGGTGGCACGGATCTCCGACACGTGCAGCACGCCCCGGAGGTTCGTGCCACCGAAGGGTGCCACCGAAGGGTGCGACCGAAGGGTGCCACCGAAGGTGCCGCCGCAGTGTACCTGTGCCGCAGGTTGCCACGACGCCGCGCCCGGCGGTAGGCTTCGTCGCGACATGGGCTATGGAAAATTGAACATCCTTATCGTCGGCGGCGGCGGGCGAGAACATGCGATGGCGGAGGCCGTCGCGCGATCGAGCCGCGCCGGGCGCATCTACTGCGCGCCCGGCAACGCGGGCACGGAGCAGGCCGCGGAAAACGTCGCGCTGGACGTGATGGACTTCGACGGGCTGATCGCCTTCGCGCGCGAGCGGCAGGTGGACCTGACGCTCGTGGGACCGGAGGCGCCGCTCTGCACCGGCATCGTGGACCGCTTTCAGAAGGCCGGGCTGCGCATCTTCGGTCCGACGAAGTCCGCCGCGAAGATCGAGGGCGACAAGGCCTACGCCAAGTCGCTGATGCGCTCGGCGGACATTCCTACTGCCGAGGCCCGCGTGTTCACCGAATTCGCCGACGCGCGGGCGTACCTCCTGACGCGCGACGAAGGGCTGGTGGTCAAGGCGTCGGGGCTGGCGGCGGGCAAGGGCGTCATCCTCTGCGACACGCCGGCGCAGGCGGTTTTCGCCTGCGAGAAGCTGATGGTCGAGCGTCCGTTCGGCGATGCTGGGAGAACGGTGGTCGTCGAGGAGCGAATCAAGGGCGAGGAGCTTTCCGTGCTGGCGCTGGTCTCGGGGCGGGGCATCTGCATCCTTGAAAGCGCGCAGGACCACAAGACGCTGAGCGACGGCGACACCGGTCCGAACACCGGCGGCATGGGCGCGTACAGTCCCGCGCCCCGCGCCACGCAGACGGTTCTTCGCGGCGTGGAGCGCGACATCCTCCTGCCCATCGTCGATTGCCTCGACCGCGAGGGGCATCCGTTTCAGGGCGTGCTCTACGTCGGGCTGATGCTCACCGTCGCCGGTCCGAAGGTGCTCGAGTTCAACTGCCGCTTCGGAGACCCCGAGGCGCAGGTCATCCTTCCGCGCATTCGATCGGACTTCCTCTCCCTCATGGAGGCCGTCGTCGAGGGCCGGCTCGAGGATGCGGCGATTGACTGGGATCCGCGTCCGACGGTCGGCGTCGTCATGGCTTCTGCGGGCTATCCCGGCGCGGTGGAGGATGGCAAGGTCATCACCGGTCTGGACGAAGCCGCGGCACTGCCGGACGTGACCGTGTATCACAGCGGCACGCGCCGGCTGGACCACCACATCTTGACGAAAGGGGGCCGGATTCTGACGGTGACGGCCTCAGGCGACACCCACGCCGAAGCCCAGCGGCGCGCCTATCAGGCCGCGGACCGGATCCACTTCGACGGCATGCACTACCGGCGGGACATCGCCCACCGGGCCATCGGCGACGTGCCTGTGGATTCCGCCTGACAGGCCGCGGGAGGATGATGGAGTTTCGGGAAGCCCGTCGCTTGGACCAGCCCGTCGATCCGCGACGGTAATTTCATCGACCCCTGGCGAGGTCGCGGTCCGATGCGAGTCGTGACCACGGGTTGCGATGCGACCTGAAAGTCGTCGCTCCACCCGTGGTTACAGTCCTTGGCGCCATGGGGCCGCAGATGCCGTCGCGCACCGTGACGCACGTCCGCGGTCGCGGACCCGCGGCGCGTTATCGAGCCGTGGCGCACGCCAGCCAACGGCGGGCGCGGTACACCTCGAGTGCCTGCTTCCGATCGCACCGACCCGGTCTATCGCCACCCAGCCGATCAACTTTTTTTTCGACGGCGGGATCATCCGACCTTTCGCGGCGCCGCGTGCGCCGCTGCCCTTGTTTTGCAGGATTCTTCGCGCATCACGCCCGGCGAGCCGTGAGCATTTCACAGATTCTCCGATGCGCCGGCGAAAAATTTCTGACAAAAGATTGAAACTTTTCCTTTGACTTTCCGAAAACCTGTTCTATCTAATGACCAATATACAGGGGGCGGCGCGATCGGGCGGACTAGAGGTGGCGTCTTCCGAGCGTGACTCGGAGGGATACGCCGACCCCTGACCTGAGAAGGGAACCATGAACGAAGAACTTTTCGGCTCCGACACGGAGCCTCCCAGTCGCGGGTCCAAGCCGATCCGCTTGCCCATCCTTGAACATGCCTCCGCCGCTGTCGCCGAGCGCGACCCCATCAGTGCTCCTGGCGATGGGTTCCCGTCGCTCAACCTGTTTCCCGAAGGCATCTCGCTTCGCCACGGGGAAGGCTCGCCCGTCGCCCGGCCCAGAAGGAACGCCAGGCCTCATCAGGCTTCCGGCTTCAACGGTCGCGCCAACGTCAAGTCGCCCAGCCGCCGCAATGGAACCGTGGCGCGCGCCGATCGAAACGGTCATCGAAACGGGACCTCCAAGGTCGTCGGTCGGGTCAGCACGCCGCGGCGGGTGGAAGCGCCGGCGGAGGTGTTCGCCTTCGACGACCTGCTGGTCAGCGAACGCAGCGACGCCTTCCGGCGTCAGTTCTATCCTGATGCGACGCGCGCCGAGTGGAACGACTGGAAATGGCAGCTTCGCCAGCGCATCCGCGACCTCGCCACGCTGACCCGCGTGTTCGACCTCAACGCCGACGAGCGCGAGGCGGTCGAGAAGCTCGGCGGGCACTTGCCCGTGGGCATCACGCCGTACTACGCGGCGCTGATGGACCGCGCCAACGCGGGGGAGCCGATCCGCCGCACGATGATTCCCGTCGGCAACGAGTTCGTCCAGACCCCCGGCGAGGCGGACGACCCGCTGGCCGAGGACAACTTCATGCCCGTCGAGGGTCTGGTGCATCGCTACCCGGACCGTGTGCTCTTCCTGGTGACGAACTTCTGCGCGACGTACTGCCGCTACTGCACCCGGGCGCGGATGGTGGGGCAGACGGGCGAGTACCACTTCAACACCAAGCAGTACGAAAAGGCCATCGACTACATCGCCGCCACGCCGACCATCCGCGACGTGCTCCTGTCCGGAGGCGATCCGTTGACGATGGGGGACGACCGGCTGGAATGGCTGCTGTCGCGCCTGCGCGCCATTCCGCACGTCGAGTTCCTGCGCATCGGCACGAAGGTTCCGGCCGTCCTGCCGCAGCGCATTACGCCCGCCTTCTGCGCCATGCTGCGAAAGTTCCACCCGCTGTGGATGAGCATCCACTTCATGCACCCGACGGAGGTGACGCCGGAGGTCAAGCAGGCCTGCGAGCGGCTGGCGGACGCGGGCGTGCCGCTGGGCAGCCAGACGGTGCTGACGGCGGGGGTCAACGACGACGTGGACACGATGAAGCGTCTGATGCACGGGCTGCTGATGAGCCGCGTGCGCCCGTACTACATCTACCAGTGCGACCCGATCAGCGGCTCGAGCCACTTCCGCACGCCGGTGGAGAAGGGCCTGGAGATCATCGAGGGGCTTCGCGGTTTCACCACGGGCTACGCCGTGCCGACGTTTGTGATCGACGCCCCCGGCGGCGGCGGAAAGATCCCGCTCTTCCCCGACCGCCTCGTGGGCCGTGACGGCGACTTCGTGCTGGTGAAGAACCACGAGGGGAAGACGTATCGGTATCCGGACCCGGTGGGGAAGCGGTGATCGGCGGCTAAACCTGACAACGGCGGTGATCCCCGGCCAGAATCTGACGACGGCGGTGATCCCCGGCTAGAGTCTGACGACGGCGGTGATCCCCGGCTAGAATCTGACGACGATGGAATCCGAAGCCGACAGGCAGCACCGTGCACTCAGGCGTCGGCGGCGCCTTCAGATTGAGGAGAACCGTGCGCGCACGCCGACCGAGCGATTCCTTGCTCTGTGCAGCCTGCTGGACGCCGTGGATGCGCTGATGCCAACTGACCCTGAATCGCTTGAGCGCTACCGGCGCGTGCAGGCCCGCCGTTGCCGCGAAAAGGAGGAGTGGCGTGCCTACTTCCGGAGACTCGCCGCCGCGGAAAGGGGAGAGTCTCCGCCGGGCGACTGAGGCCTTGGTGCGGACGTTGAACGACCGCCGGGTGCAGTACGCCATCATCGGCGGAGTGGCGGTGGTTCAGCATTCCATCGTCAGGACGACCGAAGACGTAGACGCCCTCGTGGCCGTTCCGCAGCTCGCGCTGCCGGGTCTCCTTGAAGCGCTGCGCGGCAACGGTTTCCGCGTAGACCTGCATCGCAATATCCGCGAATTTGTTGACGACGGCTGCACGTCGCTGAAGTTCGAGGAAACCGATGTCGACCTGATGCGGCCGATGCTGCCCATGCACGTTCATGTGCTGGGCCGCGCTCAACCAGCGCGGATTCTTGACTTGGATTCCCACGTGCTTTCAGCCGAGGGTCTCATCGTCATGAAGCTCGCCGCTTTCAGGCCCCGGGATCAGCAGGATATTCAGGATCTGATTGAGGCGTATCGCGGCGAGCTGGATTTTGAGTTTATCCGTGCCGAAATGGCCGCGTTCACCGAAGTGGGTGAAACCCGCCAGACGCAGTTTGAAGCTTGGGTGAAGGAAGCCGCCGGGGAACGTGGGCCTTAGCGATGTGCCGGGACGCGCACGGCGATCTGTACGCCGGTGGAGAAGGGCTTGGAGATCATCGAAGGGCTTCGCGGCTTCACCACGGGCTACGCCGTGCCGACGTTCGTCATCGACGCCCCCGGCGGCGGCGGCAAGATCCCGCTCTTCCCCGACCGCCTCGTAGGCCGCGACGGCGACTTCGTGCTGGTGAAGAACCACGAGGGGAAGACGTATCGGTATCCGGACCCGGTAGGGAAAGGGTGATCCCCGGCTAAAATCTGACGACGAGGAAATCCGAAGCCGACTGGCAGCGCGCGGCACCCGGGCGTCGGCGGTGCCTTCAGGTTGAGGAGAACCGTGCACGCACGCCGACGCAGCGACTCCTCGCCCTGTGCGCTCCGCCGGACGCCGTGGAGGCGATGATGCCGACCGACCCCGAAGCACTGAAACGCTGCCGGCGCGTGCAGGCCCGCCGTTGCCGCGAAAAGGAGGAGTGGCGTGCCTACTTCCGGAGACTCGCCGCCGCGGAGAGGGGACGGTCGATCGTCGGGGCGCAAGGCTACTCCCCGCCGACAACCAACTGATCCAGGAGATTTGCGTGCCGGTTCACGTTGGAAGGGATTTGCGTTCTGCATCTCCTTCGGCGAATCTCACGATCTTGACAATCGCGGAACCGACATGTCAAGCCAGTGTACCATCGAGCCTACGAAGAGCATTGCCGCGAGCATCAGGATTAGGGCCAGCCAGCGTGGGCGGGAACGAAGTTGGGGCTGCCTCAAGCTTGCTCAAGGGCGGCGGCGGGATGGTGATGGTATGCTTGAGCGTCTGTCTGTTTGGCGACAAGGCCAAGGCTGCGGTGAAGCGAGCATTCGGAAGAAGCAGGCGAACCCCGAAGGGCCCCCTTGGCGCCAGCGGAATAGGGCAATCGACGGCATTATCGCTCACGGCACCTCTCCTTAGCGGTTCTGTGACGCCACCCGCCGTCTGACGAAATCGAACGCTTCCACTTTATTCGATTGCCTAGTATGGTGCGGACCGATGGCCAAGAAGAGAGACAAGAAGACCACGCCACCCAACATCCCCAAGGACGCAGTCGACATCCCGGTTGAGAAGCTGCTGCTCGATCCCCAAAACCCGCGCCTCGTTGAGCACGGCGTGGAGGAGGGAGCATCGCAGGCGACGCTAGTCAGGAGCCTCTGGACGATGATGGCGGTCCAAGAGGTGGCGCTGTCCATCGCGCACAACGGGTTCTTTCGGCACGAGCCGCTGATCGTTGAAAAACGCGCTGAGAAGTATGTTGTCCTCGAAGGGAATCGCCGACTCGCTGCCGTCCGCATTCTGCTCGACGACGAACTGCGACAGCGCCTGAAGGCAACCGACCTGCCGAACATCGACCGCACCCGGCGGAAATCGCTGGCGACCCTCCCATGCGTCGTCACGACGCGTCGGGATGTCTGGCAGTACCTCGGCTTCAAGCATGTCAACGGCCCAGCGACGTGGGGTAGCTACTCCAAGGCACAGTATGTCGCGCAGATCCACAATGAGTACGGCGTTCCCCTCGACGACATCGCAGAGCAAATCGGCGACACGCACTCAACGGTGGAGCGCATGTACCGCGGGCTCATGGTGATCGAGCAAGCCGAAGCCGCCAAGGTGTTCAGCCGCGACAACTCGTACAGGAAATTTGGCTTTAGCCACATTTACACAGGGCTGGACAAGCTAGGAATACAGCAGTTCCTCGGCATCTCGGACAAAAAACGGTCCGATCGCCGTCCCGTGCCGTTGTCCAAGTTGAGGCACCTCGGCGAACTATGCGGTTGGCTCTACGGAGACAAGTCTCAAGACATTGCCCCCGTGATGCAGTCGCAAAACCCCGACCTTGGGATTCTGGACTCCGTTCTCCTTAGCCCAAAGGGTGTGCAGAGCCTTCGCGATGGACTCCCTCTCGCCGTGTCTCGCGATGCAGCCCTCGGTGACCGTCAGCTATTCAGAGGCGCAATCCACGAATCGAAGCAGGCGCTACAACGTGCCCATGCGACGTTGAGCACTGGCTTCGACCCCAAGGACACGGACATGATGAGTTTGGCAAGAGAAATCGAGGGTCTAGCCGGGGACCTCACCAAGGAAATGGAGGCGAAGCGCAAGGTGAGTCGTCGCCAAGAGGGATAGCCAAAATGCAGCGCCTCGTGGATGTGCCGAGCGTCAATGCGCCGTCAGTAGAGCATGCGGATTGGGTCGAACTCACCGCGCTTTTCTCGCCGGACGGCAACACGTCGCAGGAGGATCTTGCCCGGGCGCTTCGTCGCCCAAGTTCGGTGTCGGAGGACAAGGCCCGACAGCTCTCAGAAGAGGCGTTCAACGAGATCGCCGACCGGTCGCGGACTCTCGCTTGGTCCAGCGCCGGACGGAAAAAGCTCTACCCCTTCAAGCTCGTGAACGGCGGAGAAGTCCTCCAGTCGAATTCTGCCGGTATCGAAAAGGAACGTAATGCCGTCGTGTACGTGTTCATGCTCGCAATATCGCGCTGGAGCATGCACGCCAGGAAGCGCCGACTAAAGAACATCGACCCCACCGCGACCTTTGAACGACTCTGCTCCGACGCGCTGATGTCCTACTGGGGCGGCCGAGGGCAGTTTGCTGACGCGCTGACCATCGGCACGAGTACCAGCAGGACAAAGCAGGACTTTCCAGCCATCATCAACAAGCTATGCGCTAGCCTCCGTGAAGGGCTGGGATGGAAGAAAAACGCGAAGTCGCCCGGTGCTGGCGACGGCGGCGTGGATATCGCCGTGTGGCGCCACTTCTGCGACGCCAGGGCGGGGGGCATCGTCGCGTTCGCCCAATGCAAAACGGGCGTTCACTGGCAAGAGGATCTTGGCAAGCTCAACCCGCGTGCCTTCTCTAACCTCTACTTCCAGAAACAGCTTGCCCTTGAACCGGTCCCCGTCTACATGGTGCCTAATCGGATATTGGGTCGCGATTGGGAGAGGCACACTGTCCAGTCTCGGGGCATCGTGTTCGATCGTTGCCGCATCACCCAGTTTGCCGCTGACGCCAGGGACACCGCAATTACCGAGTGTCGGATCTGGCTCAAGGAGGCACTCAAGAAGAAGGGCGCCTGATGAGGAACCGGTTCCACTCACTGTGCCCGTACTTCGCGATGTTCCCCGAGACGTTCGCGGAGGCGTGGATCAAGCGGCTGACACGCCGCGGCGATTGGGTGCTGGATCCCTTTAGCGGCCGTGGAACCACGCCGTTATCCGCACTGCTGCTGGAACGCCGGGCGATCGCGTCGGACATCAACGATGTGGCGTATTGCATCACGAAAGCAAAAACTAACGCACCCAGCCTGCGCACGCTTATGGCGAGGATCGACGAACTCGAAGCGTCGTTCGACGCCCGGCACTGGGCGGCCGCCGCGCGTGCGCTACCCGAGTTCTTCGGCGTCGCATTTTCAGGGCGCACGCTGCAGCAGCTCATGTATCTGCGGCAGAAGTTGGAGTGGCGCACCAAGAAGTCTGATGGAATGTTTGCGGGACTCGTCCTCGGGGCGCTCCATGGCGACGTGGCATCAGGTGGCTACCTCAGCAATCAGATGCCGCGAACCATCAGCACCAAGCCGGCTTATTCGCTGCGGTACTGGGCGAAGCACAAGCAAGCTCCACCAGATCGTGACGTGTTCGACATTGTGCGACAGTGGGCGGCGTACCGGTACAAGTCGGCATTGCCCGTGGGTCAGTCCCACATCATGCAGATCGACGTTCGCAAGCTTTCGAACATCGAGGTAACGATCCCGAAAAACCTACGCTGCGTTGTGACCTCCCCTCCCTATTTCGATACAACCGACTTTGAGGAGGACCAGTGGCTGCGACGCTGGTTCCTCGGTGCCGGTAACGAGCCGAAAAGCGACCAGAGGAACAGCGACGACCGACACAGGCGCGAAGACCGCTACTGGCGATTCATCGCGGACACATGGCGGTCGCTCGGTAGCGTTCTTGCAAAAGGAGCAAACGTTGTTGTGCGGATCGGCGGTCGCAGGCTAAGGCCCGACCGAATCCGCTCCGCATTGGCCGGCGCCGCTTGCTTCTCGGGTCGCAAGGTGGAGCTGGTTTCCTGGGATGTGAGCAAACTGAAAAACCGACAGACCAGATCGTTCAGGCCGAATAGCGACGGCATAGGCGTCGAAATCGATTGTCACTTCCACCTCGTTTGACGCATGCCGATGGGCTGCTGGGCTTGATGCCGCATTTGCGGGGGAGTTCCAAGAAGCCGTCATCCTCGTGGGGGGAAGCCGATCCAGTCGTTCTTGTGATGGAGTAAGGGCGTCCGGAAGGTGGTGGTTTCGATCCCGACGGCTGCTGCGGGAAAGGGGATCATTGGAAGGCCCTGGGAGTGCAGAGGCGTGGTGAGTGCCAGGGCGGCGGGGGATGGCGAGGGTGGCGGGGGGTGGACACGCACGGCTTGACTCAAGAACGGGCGGCAACGCGCTACGCCCTCGCCTCCGAAAGAGGCGAGGGCGATCGCAAACTACACTTTCGCCTTAGCGCGCCCGGCTTCCGGCACGGGCGGGGCGGTTCTCGCGCGGCTTCGCCTCGCTGACCGTCAGCGGACGACCGGCGTGGGCCTGCCCGTTCAGCGCCGCGATTGCCCGCGCGGCCTCCTCTGAGGATCCCATTTCGACGAAGCCGAAGCCCTTGCTGCGTCCGGCGTCCCGGTCCTCGATCACCTGGGCGCTCTGCACCGTGCCGTGCGGCGTGAAGAGCTGCTGGAGATCCGAGCTGGTGACGTCGAATCCGAGGTTGCCGACATAAAGTTTGTTACCCATGCTGATGCTCACTTCCATTCTGGAAATACGCGTGCGACCCGTGTTTTGCTTTCAGAGTCGCGTTTGAAAGCGGCCGAAGCTCCGGCCGAGAAGGTGGGCGGGCGATCAAGGAGGTGCGGGACGCGTAAGAGTCGCGTACACCCAAGGTTGCGAGCCAACACGGGGAGCATAAGCGCCCGGGTAGGAATACGCAAGGGCGAACCGCGCGGATTTGCAGCCGGTTCGAAAGATCGGCTCCGGCCGGGTGGCATGCTCTCGCTGTACTCAGCGTGAGCATGTTGCCAAGTGCGTTCGGGTGCCATGCTCTCGCTGTACTCAGCGTTAGCATGGCACAACGGACCTACAAATCAAACCATCGTGGAACTCGGACCCGGAAACTGGCACCCGTTACGCCCGCGCAGGCGGGGGGCCAGAGCGCAACGGGAAAGCACTGGATTCCCGCCTGCGCGGGAATGACGGAACCGGGTTCTCGGCTGCGCGGAAATGACGAGTGTCGCCCTTCGGCCCAGCCGCTAAGCCGCGCTCAGGGCCGGCTCGAAGTCCCGCCTGCCCATGCGCCGCAGCCATCTGAAGTGCGACGCCACCGCCGCGCGGAACGTCGGATTGGCGCGATACCGCAGCCCGAACTCCGCACACGTCTGCTCCACGATGGGCGCAATGGCCGGGTAGTGAACGTGGCACACGTGCGGGAAGAGGTGGTGCTCGACCTGAAAATTGAGCCCGCCCACGAGCCAGGAGAGGACCCGGTTGTGCCGGCCGAAGTCCACCGTCGTTTCGATCTGATGCGACGCCCAGTCGGCCTGGATGCGCCCGCTGTCCGCCTGCGGTTGCGGGAATCCGGCCTCTTCGACGCAGTGGGCCAACTGAAACACGACGCTGAGGATCAACCCCATCACAAACGTCGCCACGGCATAGAGCGTGAGCACGGCCCAGACGGGGTGCATCAGCATCGGCACCGCCAGCGCCAGCGTGAAGAACGCGACTTTCCCGGCGATCAGCGTCACCAGGTCCCAGCCCTTCGGCCGCGCGAACCGATGCTCGCCGATCTTCCCGGTGGCGACCGCTCGAAAGTCGTCCACGAGGTGCCACTTCACCGGCAGCAGGCAATAGAGCAGCCACATGTAGAACTGCTGCAACCGGTGAAACCCGAGCCGGCGCTGATGCGGCGAGAGCCTCCCCAGCACGCCCATGTCGATGTCGTCATCGTGCTCGGCGAGGTTGGTGTAGCTGTGGTGGATGGTGTTGTGCTTGCGCGCCCAGATGTAGGAGCTTCCGCCGAGCAGGTCCAGCGTCAGGCTCGTGAGCTTGTTGACCCAGCGGTGCTCCGAGTAGCCGCCGTGCCCGCCGTCGTGCTGGACGTTGAAGCCCACCGCGGCCATGCACAGCCCGAGCAGCACTGCCAGCGGCAGCGCCGCCGCCCACGTCTCCGCGAAAAGCAGGAGCAGGACATACGTCACGGCCAGCGCGGCGAGCATGATCGCCGTCTTGAGGTACATCCTCGGACAATCCCGCGGACGCCGGCCGCTTTCCGAAAAGTAGGCGTCAATGCGCCGGCGCAATTCGCGCTGAAATCCGCCGGTGGGAGCAAACTTCACCGGCGGCTGCGCCGGTTTCCGCCACACGTCTGGTTTGATCATTCCCTCTCCGTTGTTTCATCCCATGCGACATGGCAGCCCGGGGTGAGAGTCAATATCGGCTGGGACACCGGCTCTCCCGCCGGTAATCCGTCGGTGCTTGCGCGGGGCCAGGTGGGAAGTACGTCCATCCCAGAACTTCCACCACGAGCTTCCCTGGGGCGTTTCCTACATTCCCCAGTGCAACGCCCGCCAAGCATCGCAGCAACGACCCCGAGCGTCAAGAATCGCCGCAACGACTCCGAGCGTCAAGAATCGCGGCGGGTTAAACCGGGTTCGTGGTTCAGCGTTCAGGGTTCAGCGTTCAGGGTTCAGGGTCCAGGGTTCAGGGTTCAGCGTTCAGGGTGGGGTCCTGCACACCCCCTCGAATCGCGGCGGGTTACACCGCGTGCCACTGCCGTGTCGGCAGTGTCTTCCCTGCACACAACCTTCAAATTGCGGCGGGCTACACCGCGTGCCACTGCCGTGCCGGCAGTGTCTTCCTTGCACACACCCTTCAACTCACGGCGGGTAGCACCCATTGGCAAATCGTCTCCGCGTTCGCTCGTCGGCGGGCTTCAGAATGCGCAGTTTGAGGACTTTGTGGTGTCGCCCGGGAACCGTTGGCGGTGAATCACCGGCGGGCGGATCGGTCATTTCCATGGGTCACGCCTGGCTCCGAGTCGAGTTGTCGTCATTCTCGCCTTCCTCCAACAACTGCTCCGGTTCGCCGGGCGCGAAGTCGCCGAATTCCCGGTCCGCGCGAAGGCACTCCAGCGCCGCCGTCACGATGTCGTCCGGTGAAGCAAACGCTCCGCAGCGGACCTGATCCTCCACGAACTCGGCCGTGCGCGGCGGCAGTTCGATGTTCATGAAACGTGCTCGCTTCCATGCCTTGTTTCAGTGTCGTGCCCCGCTGAAATCACATTTGAGTTGGGCTGCGACCGCAGGGGATCTCTGCCGGTTCTGATTGTCATAACCCGCTCCCTTACGGTCGCGGCTCTGAAGGACAATCAGAACTCGCCCCCTTTCAGTCGCGGCTCTGAAGCACAAGCGGTGCAAGAATCGTGCGGCGCGAAAGTCGCGCGGTGCGAACGGCGTGCGGCGCGACAATCGTGAGGCACTACCCTCCCGCCATCCTCTCCAGAAACTGCGCCGCCGAGCGGATGCCCTTGTGCAGATCGTCGAGGTCGAAGAACTCATTCGGACCGTGCGCGTTGCAGTTCGGGTCGCAGAAGCCCATCATGATCGACTCCGCCCCCAGCACCTCCTTGAACATCGGCAGGATCGGCAGCGACCCGCCCTCGCGGATGAACGCCGGCGCGACGCCGTAACCGGATTCGATCGCCGCCGCGGCCGCCTTCATCGCCGGTGAACTCAGCGGGCACATGTACGGCGCGGCGCAGCCGAACGTCTTGATCTCGATGCGCACGCCCTGCGGCGCCAGCAGGTGCACCGTCTCGTCGAACGCCTGGTAGATCTTCCGCGGGTTCATGTTGGGCACGAGGCGCATCGACACCTTGGCCATGGCCTTGCTCGGGATGATCGTCGAGCCGCCCTGTCCCGTGAAGCCGCAGAGAATGCCGTTGACATCGAGCGTGGGGCGGACCCATTTGCGCTCGACGGTGTTGTATCCGTGCTCGCCGTTGGTCATGTTCACGCCGACGTCCTCGCGGAACTTCAGCTCCTCAAACGGCAGGCCGAGCATCTTCCCCTTCTCGTCCGCGTCCATCTCCAGCACATCGTCGTAGAATCCGGGGATGAGCACGCGGTTGGTCACCGGGTCTTTCATGGAGGCAATGATGCTCGCCAGCGCGTTGCCCGGGTTGGTCACGGTGCCGCCGAACGAGCCGCTGTGCAGGTCCTGCTTCGGTCCGTACAGCGTCACCTCCTTGTACACCAGCCCCTTGGTGCCGTAGGTGATCGCAGGCACGCCCTTGTTGAACTTGGACGTGTCGGACAGGACGATGAAATCGCACGCCAGCCGGTCGCGGTGCGTGCGGATGATCGTCTCCAGGTTGGGCGAGCTGATCTCCTCTTCGCCCTCGATGAGGAACTTCGTGCGCACCGGCAGCTTGCCGGCGGCTTTCATCCACGCCTCCGCGGCGAAGAGGTGGCAGACGGCCTGCCCCTTGTCGTCCGCCGAGCCGCGCGCGAAGAGGGACCCGTCGCGGACGGTGGGCTCGAACGGCGGGCTTTTCCAGAGGGATTCGTCGCCGGTGGGCTGCACGTCGTAATGTCCGTACACCAGCACGGTCGGACCCTTGCCGCCGCCGTCCATCGAGGCGAACACGGCCGGATGACCCGGCGTCTCGATCAGCTCCGCCTTGATGCCGCAGTCCTTCATCGTCTTGAGCACCCACTCCCCGGCGCGGCGCGTCTCCTGCTTCATGGACGGGTCCGTGGAGATGCTTTTGATGCGCAGCAGGTCCTTGAGGCGCTCGACGTAACTTTCGCGGTGGGCGTCAATGTACTCGATGACTTTGTTGATCACGGCGTCCTTCCTTCCTTTCAATCTGCCGCGCAAGGCCGCGCGGCGGTCGGCGATCTTTCGCCCGGCGGATCCCGGCACTGCGCCGTGGGCGTGAACCCGCCGCTCACGTCCGCGCAGCCGAAAAGACGGTTGCATTGTAGAGGAATTGGCGCGTGCCCGAAAGGAAGCTTGCAGGGTTCGCACGAGTGGGTGTGGCCAGTAATCCGGGCGCGGCACCCGCAATGCGTGCGCCATGGATGTTTCCGGCAGCGCCATCGACGTAGCCGGCAGCGCCATCATGGGTCGGCTTCAGCCGGCCGGATCCTGCCACCCACTTCAGTTGGTGGGGAACCGGGCGACCATTCTTGTTTTCATCCGGCTTCAGCCGGGCTTGTTGAAGGTGGATTCACGGTCGGCGTCTCTCGACCTCCGTGCGTCCGCGAAGCATCGGTTGATCGTGGATGGCGTGCCAGTTGAGGTGGATACGGATTCTATGTTAGACATGCCTGCTGATGCGGAGACCCTTGCGGGAAGCCGGTTGAAGCCGGCTTGTCTTGCTTGGCGCGGGCATCGTATCCACCCACTGATGTTGGTGGCAGACGCCGACCGGCTGAAGCCGGTCCACGGGCAGGTCAAAGCATGTGCGAAGAAGTCCGAACATCGGTGGCCGAGTCGCCGCCGGATGCTCCACCGCGTGCTTCACCACCTTTTCGCAACCCACGCCGCTCGTCCACAGCCCACGCCACCCAGTCGCAGCCGATCCCGCTCGTCCGCGCGGCAAGTCGCCGATCCCAGCCTCCCGCGGGATTGCCTGCACTCGACGCGTCGCTACGATCCGCACATGCTTCGGGTCAGCAATTTGAGCAAGTCATTCGACGGGGGCGCTCGCCGCGCCGTGGACGACGTGTCCTTCGAGATCCGGCCGAAGGAGATCTTCGGACTGCTCGGTCCCAACGGCGCGGGCAAGAGCACGACCATCAACGTCTGTGTCGGTCTGCTGGATGCGGACGGCGGGAGCGTCGAGATTGACGGCGGCTCGCCGCGCGATTCCGCCGTGCGTTCGCGGCTCGGGGTCGCGCCGCAGTCGCTGGCGATTTACGAAGAGCTTACGGCCGAGGAGAACGTGCGGTTCTTCGGCAGTCTTCAAGGCTTGAAAGCCGGGGCGCTGAAGCAACGGGCGGATTGGGCGCTGCAGTTTGTGGGCTTGTATGACCGCCGCAAAGACCGTGCCTCCGCCTACTCCGGCGGCATGAAGCGGCGGCTCAACCTCGCCGTCGCCGTGGTCCACGAGCCGCGCATGCTGCTCCTCGACGAGCCGACCGTGGGCGTCGATCCCCAGTCGCGCAACGCCCTCTTTGACAACATTCTTGCCCTCCGCGAGAAGGGGCTGACGGTCCTCTACACCACGCATTACATGGAAGAGGCGCAGAAGCTCTGCGATCGCGTGGCCATCATGGACATGGGGCGCATCCTCGCGCTGGACACGGTGGACAAGCTCATCGACGCGCACGGCGGGCGCAGCTCGGTCATCGTGGAGAGCAACGGCGTCGAGCAGCGCATCGAGGCGGACGACCCGCTGGCGGAGCTGATCCGCCTGCGCGAGGCCGGTCCGCTGCGGCAGTTCCGCGTCGAGCGCCCGGACCTGGAGCGCGTGTTCCTGCACCTGACGGGGCGGCACTTGCGCGATTGACCCGCGTGCGAGCCGGAAACCCTTCCTGACGGGCGCGGCATCAGAACCCGTAGCGCCAGCGAGGGCGAGCCTGCAAGGGGGAATGCAGAATGCAGAATGCAGAATGCCGGATGCGGAAGGCCGAGTGCAGCCATCAGAAGCCCTCACATAAGCGAGGGGTTTAGTCTCGCTGCGTCGGCGCCCGCATGGGGCATGGGGAGGGACCGCTTCCTGACGGGCGCGGCTCTGACAGGGCGCGGCTCGGAAAAAGCGCGGCTCGGGAAGATGGCGGCGCAGGCGCGCTCTGGGGCTCTCGAGGAAGGAAGCGTAAACGCGTGACTCAGCAGATACTCACCCTGGCGAAAAAGGACTTGCTCGTGCTGACGCGCGACCGCGTCGGCTTCTTCTTCGTCCTCGGATTTCCACTGATCTACGCGGTGTTCTTCGGGCTGATGTTCCGCGGCGCGGGCGACGGAGCCAATCCCATCGCCGTGCTGATCGTGGACGAGGATCAGACCGAGCCTTCCAAGGCCCTCGTCGAGCGCTTTCGCAAAGCGCCGGAAATCGAGATGGAAACGCGGGCCTTCGACGACGCCGTCGCGCTGGTGCGCAAGGGGCGGAAGACGGCTTACATCCGCGTCCCCAAGGGCTACGCGGAGTCGGCGGCGCGCCCCTTCTGGGGTGGCGGCAGCTCCCTCGAGCTGGGCGTGGACCCCAGCCGCAAGGCCGAGGCGGGCATGCTCCAGGGCGTCATCATGCAGCACGCCGCGCAGGACATGTTCAAGGCGTTCACGGACCCGGAGGCCATGCGCAAGCAAACGCGGCTGGCAATGGAGGACATCAACAAGGATGAGTCTCTCTCGCCGCTGCAGAAGGGAATCTTCAGCACGTTCTTTGCGGCGCTTGATCCGTTCATGGTCATGGTTGCGGACACGAAGGCGGGCGACGGTGCGGGTGACGGCGCTGCTGCCGGCGAGGATGGCAGCATCCTCTCCGAGGGGTGGCAGCCTGTGAAGGTGGACGTGAAGGAAGTCCGCTGGGACCGCGCCGCCTCGGAGTTTCCGAACAACCCGATGGACGTCACCTTCCCGCAGTCGCTGGTCTGGGGGCTGATGGGCTGTGCCGCGTCGTTCGGCATTTCGCTGGTCGTCGAGCGGTCGCGCGGAACGCTGGTGCGCCTCCGCCTCGCGCCGCTGGCGCGCTGGCACGTGCTGGCGGGCAAGGGCGCGGCCTGTTTCATCATGCTCCTCGCCGTAACGATCCTCCTGCTGCTCTTCGCGATGATCGTCTTCGGCGTGCGGCCCGAGAACTACGCCTACCTCGCGATGGGCGTCCTGTGCGCGGCGATCTGCTTCACGGGCATCATGATGATGCTGGCGGTGGCGGGTCGCACGGAGGCGTCGGCGGGGGGCATCGGCTGGGCGGTGCTGATCGTGATGGCCATGCTGGGCGGCGGCATGATGCCGCTGTTCTTCATGCCGGCGTGGATGCGCTCGCTGGCGAGCATCAGCCCTGTGAAGTGGACGGTGCTGGCGCTGGAAGGACCGATCTTCCGCGGGTACACCTTCGGCGAGATGATGCTGCCCTGCGGCGTGCTGGTCGGCGTGGGGCTGACGTGCTTCGCGGCAGGCAGCACGCTGTTCGCGCGAATGGAGGCGAAGTGAGCGGGAGGGGTGCTCGAAGCGGTCGTTGCCCATGAAGCGGGTTTCAGTTCAAGGGTTGGTTCGGTTCACGCAGCACGTGCGGCGCGAGATCGCCGCGCCGCTGACGGCGGAGGGCAAGGCGCGCCTGCGGACGCTCATCGAACGCAGCACCCGCGTCGTGGACGACCTTCTGCATCGTGAGGGCCTGTCGGACCGCCACCTCCCCGCGCCCACGCGGGCCGCGCTCCTGTTCCTGCGCGGCGTGAACGTCGACGCGCTGCCCTCCGCCGCCGAGTCCGTTGACAGCCCGCCGCGCGGCCCCGCGCCCATCCTTCGCCTCACGGGGTTGCCGTCGAAGTTCGAAGCCCTGCTCGACGCGCTGGGCAATCCGGCCTCCCTTGTGACAAGAGACGCCGTGCACGCCGCGATCATCGGCGAGCACCGGCACGTAGAGCGGCTGATTGAACACCACGGCGTCGAGCCTGCGTCGCTTCACGCCGATCACCGCAACATGCGCGGCTGGCTGGCGTATCTGGCGGAGCCTGCGCACTTCGAGAGGTATGCCTCGGCGCTGGACCTCGCGCGCCGAGGTCTCGAAGCGGCGGCGGCGCAGAATCGCCGCCGTAGCGCGGCGCTGTGGATCCATTTCCGCCCGATGCGCGGAATCTACAGAATCCGCTGGAACGAGCAGCGGACGCTGCTGCGACTGCCGACGCCGATGATTTCCTTCGACGCCGCGGCGTTTGAGGCGATGGGGCGCACGATCTTTCTGCCCGAGGGCCGCGACGGCGCCGTGCTGAATCGAATGCAGTCCGCCGAATACCGATCCGTCGAGTCGGCGCTCGAGGCGGCGTCGGGCGCCGTGAGTTTGTCGCGCGGCGCCGTGCATGACCTTACCGCATCTTTTGATCGCGTCAACGCGGCGTACTTCGCCGGCCAAGTGGCACGACCCAGACTCGCCTGGAGCGACCGCGTGGCGATGTGCAAGTTCGGGCACTATGACTTCACGCGCGACGAAGTGCAGATCGGCGCCGCGCTCGATGCCCCCCACGTGCCCGAGTTCGTGCTCGACAGCGTCATGCACCATGAGCTGCTGCACAAGCAGCACGGGCTGCGCTGGAGCAACGGGAGAGGCCACGCGCATACGCCGCAGTTCCGTGCGGACGAGCGTCGCTTCTCGCGCTACGCGGAGGCGGATCGGTTCCTCGCGGAACTGGCACGCCGGGCGCGGGGGCACTGAGCGCCGCGCCGCCGGCCTTGCCGAACCTGTAGCGCAAGCGAGGGCGGTAGGCGCCTACGCGCGGACCTCCCTCGCTTGCGCTACGGGTGCGGATGAGCGATTGCCGTGACCTTCGTCAGGCGCTCCAGGCGCCGGGTCACGAGGGCTTCTTGGCCAGGCTGCTCTCCAGTGCCTTGAGATCCGCGTCCGTCAACTGCGGGCCGGTCTGCTTGAGGACGCTGATGAGATGACCGACCTCGTGCGGCTCGACCGGAAAGCCGACGTTGCCCTTGCCGCCCTTGCCGTCGTCGCCGACGCCGTCCGCAAGTTTCTTGCCGTCAGCATCGAGCACGACGAAGAACGGGATGCCGCCGTTCTGCGTGCCCTGGAACTTGGCGTCCATCTCGCCGCCCCCGGTCATCCGGTCGCGGTCGATCATCACCGGCACGTAAGCCTTGCCCATCAGCGCCGCCACTTCCGGCCTCGCCAGCCAGTCGGACATCTTGTGACACCACGGGCACCACGGCGCGGAGAAGTACAAGAACACCTTCTTGGAGCCAGTCTTCGCCGCCGCCAGCGCGGACTTCAGCACGTCGTCGGCGTTTTGCGGCGCGGCCTTCCACTTGCCGAGAAACTCGGCCACCTTGGCGGGATCGTGGTGGTCGCCGTCCTCCAAGGCGGCGGTGTCCTGCGTCGTCAGCGGCGACCCGCTCGCATCCAGAACGACGATCACCGGCAGACCCTTCTGCATCGGGTTGCCGTACTTGGCGTTCACGTCCGCGTTGTGGACTTTGCCGTCCACGGTGTCCACGTCGATGAGCACGACCTCGTATTCGTACAGCAGCGTGCGGGCGATGTCCTTGTTGCTCTTGAACAGGTCGTGCAGCTTGTGGCACCAGGGGCACCAGTTCGCGCCGAACTGCAGCAGCACGCGCTTGTTCTCGCGTTTCGCCACCGCCAACGCCGTCTCAATCTGCTTGAACCCGTCGGCCTTGCGGTCGTAGATGTCCGGTTTGCCTGTCGCGGGGTGCGCGTCCTGCGGCGCGGGTTGGGCGTTCTGCAGCGCGCACGCAAGGAGCGGACTTGCCAACGTCAAGAGGATCGCCCTGCGAAACTGGATGCGGCAATACTTGAACACGATTGAGTCCTCCATCCTGCTGATTGAATCGCGGCCTGGTCGTCGCCGGCATTTATACCCGGCAAAGCCGTCCCTGCGTAGCGCGGACGCACGTGCCCCCGCCGGCTACGGATGCTTGCGATGCGAAAGCGGATCATCCGCGAGCCGCTGCATGGGCTTGTCGCAGCGGGGACAGCGGACGCCAGCGGACAGATCGGTCCAGGCTCCCTTGGGAAGCCGGAATTGAATAGCCTTGGGACGCTGGGGATCTTCCGAGGCCGAGTCAAAGTGGATCTCCACCTTCACGTCGCCGTGTTCAGTGCAGCGGTACACGTCGACGGGCACGGCGGGCAAGCCGCAGGTGGGACAGGGGCGCGACTCGAGTTGCCCTTTCCCGGTGAACGAATGCCCGTTGGGGCAGGACCAGGCGAAGCTGAAATCGGCCAGTTGCCGCTGGCGCGGGACAAGCTCCTCCTCGGGAAGACCCACTAACCTCCAAGAGACGAACGCGATGATGAGAAGGGCGAGCGGGATGCCCAGTCCCAAGCGGACCGCCCAAGGCGTGCGCTCCTTCCCGACGACGCGGATCCTGCGAATCGTGGTGGTTGAGGCACGGGCCAAGCGGGATTCAGCGCCTCACTTCGTGATCGCCGAACGGCAACGGACCGGTGTACCAGTAAAGCTGGTCCTCGGAGAAGTTGTAGTGCGGTAGATCCTCCAACTCGGTGCACAGGGAGCAGCCGCCGTTGGCGCAGCGAGGGTAATAGGAGCGGATCGGGTTGCGCATGACGTCCGCCGTCTTCGCCTGCACCACGGAGTTGCCCAGCGTGAGAATGTTGATCCCCACGCCGTGACGCTTCGTCACCCACGGATAACCGGCCTCTTCGTAGAACGGGTCGTAGCCGTCGTCCCACTGCAACATGCTGGCGTTGCGCGGCGGACCCTTGTCCTTGCCCTGCTCCGTCGTCGTCCCATGATGATCGGGACCGATGTCCGCCACCAGCAGCGTGTTCATGGGAAGGGCGGGCTGGAAGCGATCGACGTTCGACAAATACCCTCCGCCGGCACGCAGCAGGAAGTTGTTCAGACCGTAGCTTGAAGCGTTCGCCTTGAGCGCATCATCCTTCTGGTCGCGCAAGGCGCGGAAGCGGCCTTTGAAAGGATCCTCCGGGCATGTGACCGTGGCGTAGTCCGTCAGGGGTTTGGGGAACAGCTTGACGAACCACGTGCTGACTTTATTGCGCGAGTCCACATCCACGTTGGGAAGCCAGCCTTCGTTCTCCAGTCGGTAGATGTGCAGCGCCTGTCCGATCTCGCGGAGATTGTGCATGCATACGGTGCCGTTGGCTTGGCGCATCGCGTGAACCATGCCGGGAATCAGCAGCGCCAGCAGCAGCGCGATGATCGAGATGACGAGCAGCATCTCCAGCAGCGTGAAACCGCGGCGCGCGGCACTCGCCCACCGGGGCTTGGGGCCTCTTTTCCTCTTGCGATGTCGCACCATGACCGCTCGCGCGAAATCCGCAGATTTCGAAAAGAGTAATATTACCTAATTACGCAATCTTACGCTTTCCGACTGCCTCCTGCAACCGGTCGCCCGCTTCACCCCGTTGGCATCCTACCCAGCATACTAATGTCGATGCCCGGTCGCATCCTGTCAAGCTTTTTTTTCTCAAGAGGGGCGAATTATTCACGCCAATCAGCCTCCATCGCCGCCTATCATCGCGGCTGGGCGCTATCCATCAGCAGTGTGTATCGGTAGAATCCGGCAAGTCGTGCCAGTCGAGAGGAGACGTTTTCGGGTCGCTTCTTCTCGCCGGATTGAATCGGGACAACCCGTCCACCTGCGCACAAACTATTTTGACAGCTAGACTTATGATCCTACCGCAGCGCGTTTCGACCGAGCTTCTCCCCTTCGTCAAACAGCCGGGGCAGTACATTGGCGGCGAGCTGAATCAATTGTGCGACTCGGTCCGCTGGGCAGACGCGGACGTCCGCGTCGTCGTCGCATTTCCGGATACCTACACCATCGGGATGAGTCATCTCGGCTGTCAGATCCTCTATTGGCTTATCAACCACACGCCGGGGTGCGCGGCCGAACGCGTGTTCGTTCCGTGGGCTGACGCTGAAGCCCGCATGCGCCAAGTCGGCCTGCCGCTTTTCACGCTCGATTCGCGCCAGCCTGCGGCCTCCGCGGACATCTTCGCCGTGTCGCTCCAGTACGAGATGAGCTTCAGCAGCGTGCTGACCTTGCTTGATCTTGCCGGCATCCCGCTGCGCAGCGTGGACCGCGACGACACCCATCCCCTCGTCGTCGCCGGCGGTCCGCAGGCCGACAACCCCGAGCCGATGGCGGAGTTTCTCGATCTTGTCGTCCTCGGCGACGGGGAGGATTCGATGGCGGCGATCCTCGCGGCCTACCGTGAGCTTAAGGAAGCAGGCGTGCGCCGGCGCGACATGATCCTGCACCTGGCGCGGCGCTTCGAGTGGATTTACGCGCCGTCGCTGTACGACGTGTCCTATCACGAGGACGGCACGGTCCGCGCGATTTCGCCGACGGACGCACGCATCCCGCGGTCCATCGAGCGCTGCCAGACGCCGGACTTCGAGAACGCCCCGTTTCCGCTGCGGCCCCTTGTGCCCTTCGTCGAGGTCGTGCACGACCGCTTCGCCATCGAGATCATGCGCGGTTGTCCCCAGCGATGCCGCTTCTGCCACGCGGGCTACACCAAGCGCCCGTTGCGCCTGCGCGGCGTGGACACGGTCATGACCATGGCTGAAGAAATGTACCGCCACACGGGCATGGAGGAGTTCGGACTGCTGTCGCTCTCCACGGCGGACTATCCGCACCTGCGCGAGCTGGCGGAGAGAGCCAACGCCCAATTCGCGTCGCGCCGCGTGAACATCTCCGTACCCTCGCTGCGCGTGGACCAGATGCTCCAGAACATTCCGTGGATGGTGAACACCGTGCGCAAGGGCGGGCTGACGCTTGCCGTCGAGGCCGCGCGCGACGACATGCGCGCCGCCATCCGCAAGAAAGTCACGGACGGCAATCTGCTCGACGGCGTGAAGGAGGCGTACAAGGCCGGGTGGCGCTCGGTGAAGCTCTATTTCATGGCGGGCTTCCCCGGCGAGCGACCGGAGGACATCGACGGCATCTGGGATTTGAGCAACGAGGTGAGCCGCGCCCGCAAGGAGGTGGCGGGTCACCCGGCCGGCGTGAAGGCATCCGTTGGGTGGCTCGTGCCCAAACCTTACACGCCGTTTCAGTGGGCGGCGCAGCCTCGCGCGGAGTACTTTCAGGGCGTGCGCCAGCGGTTCCACGAGCTGGCGCGGGGAGGACGGCGCTCGGCCGTGCGCATTCAGATGCACTCCGTCGAGCGGTCCATTCTCGAAGGCGTGTTCGCGCGCGGCGACCGCAAGCTCGCGTCGGCCATCGTGGCGGCCTGGCGGCTGGGTGCGCGGCTGGACGGCTGGGACGAGTGCTTCAACCCGTCGACCTGGCGGCGGGCGTTCGAGGAGACGGGCATCGATCCGGCCTGGTACGCACACCGCGAGCGCCGAGCGGACGAAGTCTTCCCGTGGAATCACCTGCACGGCGGCGCGCCGACGGAATACCTGCAGAACCAGTACGAGGATGTGTTCGTCAAGATCGGCGCGCCAGCGCCCGCCACGGCGACGCGCGGCACGCGTTCGCTCGCGGTCGTGGCTTGATGCCCGGCTTGCCGGCGATCCGCCCCGCGGGGCGCACGATGCCCGCCGTGCAACCGGTGGCGGGGGATCTCGCCGCCCGCGCGTCGCCGCGCCTGCTCATCGTCTTGGTTGCGATGTGCCGCAGTCGTGCGTCGCTCGTGGAATCGCTCTGGATTCGTTCGCGTGCTGCTCTTACAATGCCCTGTGAATTGACAGCGTAAGGGAGCGAATCTTCGAGGCTGGATCAGCGCCCGCGTTCGCGCTGACGCGGTTCCGTCTCGGAGCCGATGCCGTCATTCAGTCAGGGTTGCTGCGCTGCGGGGACTCAACCTCCCCGACACCCTCCCGAGCAGGAAGGGGGGGAAGGAATGCCTTCAAGGAGGGTTCTTCATGCACTCGCCGCGGTTGGGAACGGCTCGTCCGGATCGGGTTCGATGGGAACTCCTCGCGGCGGGCCTCGCTCCGCTGCTCCTCCTGACCGTGGGCTGCCAGTCGCAGAGCCGCGACTTCAGTCTGTGGAACCCGTTCGGCTTGAAGCTGCCGTTCAGCTTCGATCAGCCACCGGTGCGCATCGGCATGGTGATGGACTCGCAGGGCGTGCTCGACCCCCAGCGCTGGTTCGACGCCTTCCGCACGGCTCCGTGGGAGCCGATGTCCAAACAGCTTTCCGACGAGCTGCGCCAGCCCGTGCAGTTCGAGCCGCTCACCGCCGATCAGATCGCGTTTCACCTGCAATCAGGTCGGCTGCACTTCGCGCTGGTCTCCGGCGACAGTCTGCAGAAGATCCGGGAGAAGAACCCCGACGTCGTCGAGCTGGCCGCGGCGGAGATCAGCACGCGGCGCGGAGTCATCGTAACGGACGCGGATTCCGGTCTGCGCGCTTTTGCGGACTTGAAGGGGCATCGTTTCGCGTTCGGTCCGGCGGATGATCCGATCCTGGACAAGGCGGCCAAGGCGTGCCTGGCGGCCAACGGCGTGGCCCTGGAAGACCTGAAGCGCGAGATTCTCCCGATCCCCGGCACGCTGCAATATCACATCAGCTCGTTCGATGCGGCCAGGGAAATCGTGTACGGCGGCACGCCCGCGGGCGTGATGGACGCGGAGGAGTTCGCCGCCCTGCCCGAAAGCGGCGGTCGATTCACGTGGAAGGGCTTCACCTTCAGCCGCGATCAGTTCAACGTCGTCGGTTATACCGAACCGATCGCCGTGGACACCATCGAGGACGCGCGATTCGTCGCGTCGCACACGGTCGCCGAGCCACTCCGCGAGAGCGTCCGCGCCTTCCTGCTGAACCTGGGCAGCAAGCACCCGGCCGCGGCGGAAGCGATGGGGTTCAAGGGGTTTCACGCGGTGGAAGTGACCCATGCCGAGGATGTCGCAAGGTCGGCCGATGCCGAATTCATGCGGCCTGCGGACGCGTTGGAAGCACCGCAGGTACCTCAACAGCGTAGCCGCGCTCGCTTCGTGCTCGCCAGCCGCGAACAGCTTGCCGTAGGTTGGGGGCAGCCGGTCTTGTTGTTTCTCTTCCCGGCGGGAATTGTCAGAGAGATCGCCTGGGAGGGGGAGCCGGGCTACTTCCGCGCCGTCTGGCAGGGGTTGGGGATCTGGCGGACGAATGTGATTGCTATGCTGGTTTGGGCGCCGTCTGGGCGACGAACGGTCGGCTGGTACAACGTTTCCGTACAAATGGATTCAGGCGAACGGTGCACGGCCAAGCACCTCGGGGGGAACCTTCTGCAAGTGTTGGTCTGTTCCTACTGTGACATGCCCGGAACCTACGACCCTGAGCTGACAGTCTTCTGAATGGGAATCTCCGGTTGCGCCGCTCGCTTCCAATACCTGCAGGAGCAGTCTGCTTGACGGCGCGCAAGGAGGCTTGAACCATGCCGCTGACCTACGCATCCTACCTGAAGATCGACGAGCTTCTGAGCATTCAGGAGCCGCGATCGTCGCCGCCTGAGCACGACGAGATGCTCTTCATTGTCATTCACCAGGTGTACGAGCTGTGGTTCAAACTGCTCCTGCACGAGGTGGATGCGGTCAAGGTCGAGCTTTCCGAGGCGCGCGCGTTCAAGGCCGTTCACACGTTCAAGCGCATGCGCACGATCATGAAGACGCTGGTCGGGCAGCTTGACATCCTCGAGACCATGACGCCGATGTCGTTCTCGAGCTTCCGCGACCGGCTGGAGACGGCCTCCGGTTTTCAGTCCACGCAGTTCCGCGAGCTGGAGTTCGCGCTGGGGTACAAGCGCCCGGAGACGCTGGCGTACCTGCCGGAGGGCAGCGCGGCGCTGCCGGTGCTGCAGCGACGGCTGCGCGAGCGCAGCCTCGTCGATCACTTCTACGATTTTCTCGAGCGCGAAGGCGTCGAGATTCCCTTTGACCTGCGGGCCAGGGACGCCGCCGCCCCCGCCGTGCCCGACGAGCGCGTGCAGGAGGGTCTGCTGTCGCTGTATCGCTCGCGGGGGGAGCTGGCGATCCTCTTCGAGCTGATGACCGACTTCGACGAGGGCCTGCAGGAGTGGCGCTACCGGCACGTGAAGATCGTCGAGCGGACCATCGGCGCCAAGAAGGGCACCGGCGGCTCGCCCGGCGTCCCGTTCCTCAAGCAGTCGCTTTTCAAGCCCGTGTTCCCCGACTTGTGGGCCATCCGCCATCGGCTGTGACGAGATTGCAGCATGGCAGCCCGTGATCAGGGCTGCGCCCGCTTACGGACCTGCGCCTGCTTTCAAAGCCACGACCGTTTTCAGAGCCGCGACCGTCAGGGAGCGAAGTCTGACGTTCAGATGCGGCGTCGCTTCCTCACGGTCGCGGCTCCGACAAGGTGTGTGAGCTCAACGAGGCGCTGCACGACGCCATGCCACCGGGAGATTCTGGATGGCCAGGTGAGTACGCCAGGCCATGCCACCCGGTCGCCGCCCTGCGGATTCCTGCCGGCGCGCTCTCCGCCAGCGCGGGACACACCCGGCCGATGAGGCCTCGTTCGCGTGTGTCCAGTTCTTCTGGCATGCGATGTGTGTGCTGCGCCATGATGTTCTTCGGCCAGGCGGCGCCTCGCCCGGAGGGCGCGCGTTCGTTGCCAGGGACTTGTAGTCCCTGGCGCCGGAAGCGTACCTTCCGCTCGTGCGCCCGGAGGGCGCGTGGAGCCTTCGTTCGCCCTCCGGGCGAGGAGAGGAAAAGGTGAACGATCGCCAGGGGCTTGAGGCCCTTGGCAACCCTCGTGCGCCCTGCGGGCGAACAGCAGATGCCAGAATCCGCGGCCAGACCCCCTCGTTCCGTGCTTGGTTGACTTGCCTACCGGAATGACGATAGTAGCCGGGGGGGTGAAAACCCGCTTAATGCTGCGGATGGGAATCCGCCTGGGATTCGAACCCTGTCGATATCGGGGAGATTCACGTGAACGCGAGATTAAGGTCTGTTTTCGTCCTGATGGTGGCCTGCCTGGTGACCATCGGGTTGATTGGCTGCAAGCCGAAACCGCCGACACCGACCGGCGGAGGTGGTGACACTGCAAAGAACACCGGCGGCGGTGAGTCGAAAGCTCAGCCACCCAAGACGGAGCCGCCTAAGACGGAGCCGCCCAAGACCGAACCGCCCAAGACCGAACCGCCGAAGACGGAGCCGCCCAAGCCGCAGCCCCCTAAGCCGGAGCCACCCAAGACCGAGCCGCCGAAAACGGAGCCGCCGAAGACAGAGCCGCCCAAGACGGAACCCCCGAAGCCTGAGCCACCTAAGCCGCAGCCGCCCAAGACGGAGCCTCCGAAGCCCGAGCCGCCAAAGCCTGAACCCCCGAAGCCGGCTCCGCCGACTCCGCCCACAGGCGAGAACCAGCCCGCCGGCGGCAACGACAACACTTCCGCCTCGGCCTGGCTGTTTAACGTCTCGGACTGGAAGAAGAACCCGCTCTTTGCGGCGCGCCCCGGCGACAACCGCGCCACTCGACTGCGCGAACGGCGTTACACCAACGGCAATCTGTGCGAGCAGCAGGAAGTATGGGAAGCCCCGGCGGGTGATTTGATTCAGCACGGGACCACCGTCCGCTGGTTCGAGACCGGCATCCTCGCGGAGGAGTGGACCTTCACCGAGGGAACGCCCGACGGTCCGATGGTGCAGTACCATCCCAACGGTCAACGCCGCATGTTCGCCACCTGGTCGCACGGCAAGCTCAACGGGGTGATGATCTCGTGGGACGAGGACGGCCGAGTCGTCCGCCGCGCCGAGTACAAGGAAGGCGAGCTGATTACGACGGGTTGACGCGATCGTCGACGGAGGAGCGCGCGGGGTTCGGGCGACGTGCAATTCGGCGATCGCCCGATCCGTCTGCGAAACGCCCGTCTCGCCGGGTGAGTGAACCGGCTTTGAGAATAGACGTGCCGGCGATCAGGGCTGACCGATCGCCGGCACGCTTGCTTTCACGGATCGACGTTGTCGTTGGCCGCTGAGGATGCCTCCGATGGGTCGGCATCCAGGATCGAGCCGCGAGGATCCACGGGAATCGCGGGACCGCCGGGGATGACTTGCGTCGGCGCGCCCTTGGACGCCTGAATCCGAAGTTGCGAGGGGTTTACGCGCCGGGCCGAGGTTGGCGTAACGGATATCGGCTGGACGCGCCGGGTCGCGCTGACGGCGGCGATTTGCGACCGTCTCAGCAGATTGAGGACGCCCACGGCCAGCACGACCGCGCCCAGCGTCGCCAGTCCGACGAGCAGCACCTTGCGGCGGTGGCCGCGTGAATGCCGGATGATGCCGACCTCGCGCAGATCGCTGCCGCATTCGGGACACGTGAACGTCGGCAGCCCGCGCGCGGGATATCCGCATCGGCCGCAACCGGGGTCGCCGGTCGGTCCCCCTCGGGCGGTCGTCCCGCGCATTCGCAGCGAGAGGATCAGCGTCGACCCGACGGCGACGAGAGCCAAGAGCGTGAAGAGTCCCAGCGCACTCATGCGGCGTGATCCGGATCAGCCAACTGCCGCCGCGTCCAGCTCGCGACGGCGCCATGCGTATGGCATCGACACGATATGTCATCTTACACCATCGCGCCGTCTCCGGCGAACACTGGGATCTGATGCTCGAGCACGAAGGCGTGCTGCTGACGTGGCAGCTCCCTTCGCCCGACCTTTCCATGCTGCCGCTCCAGACGCGCCGGATTGCCGACCACCGGCTCGCCTACCTCGAATATGAAGGTCCGCTCAGCGGCGGTCGTGGCAGCGTGACGCGCGTCGAGGCCGGGCGGGTGACGATCCGCGACCTGCACGCTACGCTGTGTGCGTTCCACCTCAGCGGAGGCCGGTCCGAGGGCGCTTTCCGCCTCGAACTTGCAGACGTTCCGGATGGACACTGGCGGCTGCGGTCCGCCGCGGACACGGATTGACCGATAATCAGGGTTAAGGCGCGTTCGCCGCGGCGACGGCTCTGGGATGGCCCCGGCGGGGGCGTTCCGATAACGGTCGCAACAGGTCGGCAGGTTCTGCGCTTCGCAGGGTACTTGGAACTGCTGGGGCAGCGATATTCTCGGACTCACGGCGTGCATGGGCGGCGCGGTTCGCAGAAGCTCGCCGTCGCACGCGGGGGACAGCTATCCTCATGGCCGTTGCGGAAGTGGATCGACAGAGCTTCGTCGCCGGAGGTTTGGCGCCGCAACTGGCGCTGCTGGACGGGGGCACGCGCAGCCCGTGGGAGCAGCCGCTGTATTTCTGGCTGGGTTTGGTGCCGTTTCTTCTCCTCGCCGTGTTTCTGGGGTTGATGGGCCAGACGTTCCCGGCGGCGGTGCTGGTCGGGTTGTACCTGGTCGGCGCCACGTTCGTGGCGCCGCAGATCGGCTTGTACGTCCTCTTTGCCATCCAGGCGTGGGATCCGTATTTCGTCGATCCCGCCCGAGTGCTGGAAACGTACGGGCTTCTCACGCCGACCAAGGCGTTCAGCTTCATCGTGATCCTGGCGTTCCTGCTCAATCGATCCCAGCAGCGTCAGGCGGTCGTCGTGACGAAGCGAGCGTACGCCGCGTGCGCGGCCTTCATCCTGTGGGGGCTGCTCATCGCCATCTTTGCGCCGAATCCGCTGCTGGGTGTCCGCTATGCCGCGCAGGTGCTGGTGCTGGTGGCGGTGAGCTACGCGGCCACGCGCTTGCTGCGCACTCGCGAGCAGGTCAACCGGCTGATGTTCTGGACGATCGTCGGGAGCCTCAGCGCCTCGCTGGCGTTCTATCTGCTGGGCGATCCCAGCTCCCGTCAACGCGGAACCCTGGGTGAGCACTCGAATCCGAATACGACCGCCATGACGTTGGCCATCGGCATGATGGCCATTCCCGCGGCATGGGGATTGACGCGGCGCAAGTGGATGTGGGGGTTGTACCCGGCGGTCGCCGCGTTCCTGATGTACACGCTGATGCGCACCGGCTCGCGGGCGACGTGCGGCGGCGTGGTGATCGCCTACTCGCTGGGGGCGGTTTTCACGCGCGGGCGCGGCTTCTTCAAGAAGCTCGCGGCGGCGGTGCTTGCCACGGCGTTCGGCGCCACGCTCTTCTTCGCCGTTCTTAACGCGCATGTGCTCGATGAAAAGAGCCAGGAGCGACTGGAATCACTTGTCTCCAGCGCGCCTCCCACGTCCACCGAGTTCAGTCGTTGGGCGATCTGGCGAAACAGCCTCAGGGTATTCACGTCCAGTCCCTTGGTTGGCGTGGGCATGGGCAACGCGTCTGCGGCGATGGGTGAACAGCTTCACGGCGAAGCGCGCGACGTGCACAGCAACTACCTCGGCGCGCTGGTGGAGACGGGGGTCGTCGGCGGACTGATCTTCCTGGGCGTCCTCGGACTGGCGGGCTTGGCCGTGTGGAGGATTCCGCAGGCCAACCCCGGCGTTCCCGCCACAATCCTCTTCCTATACATTCTCCTCATCAGCGTCATGCACACGTCGTATTTGACGAAGATGTTCTGGCTGCCGCTCCTGCTGGCGCTGGTCCTATGCGAACATGGGCGCAAGACTGAGGCACTGGGCGCCGTGCCGCCACAATCGGCGCCCAGCACGGGCCCAACCCCATGAACCCCGCGGATGTGGATTTGGCCGTGATGGGCTATCGTATTGCGGAGCGGGGTGGTGTCTGGCATACCCATCATTCATTCGGCGTGCTCCTGACTTTGCTTGCGGAACGTGTTCGGTCCATTCAATTCCACGGCGCCCAAATGCCTCCGGCGTCTGAATACGAGTGCGATTTCGCCCTGACCCATCCGAAGATCCGAGTCACTCCCTGGCCTGTCCGGGAGAACTCCCTGCAAGAGCTGCGCCATCCCGTCCGTCTGTTCCACCAATATCAGGCGATGGTCAAATCGGGACGTGTCGTTTTCCTGCGCGGCGGCGGACCGCTCCTCTGGTGCTGCCATTGGATGGCCCGCGCATCCCGAAAACCTGTTATTCATTGGCTCGTATCGAATCCCGCGGCAGCCCTTGCAAGTGCATGGCGGGGGTATGGCCGCGTTTGGGAGCTTCTTGGACGCCTTTACATCGGTCTGGATCGACAACTGACGCGCCTGGGCATCACGGCCAGCGCCGCCCACGTTTTGGCCAATGGCAAGGAAGTCGCGAGGCTCTATCGCTCAGCGCGAACTCAGGTCGTGGTCAGCACGAGTATTCGCCGGGACGATGTGCTGCTCCGCGAGGATACCTGTCGCGGTTCGCGCATCCGCCTGCTCTATGTTGGGTTCATCCGCCCGGAGAAAGGGCTTGAGTATCTTCTTCGCGCCATGCCGCTTATTCGATCTCGTGGAGGCGTGGAACTCGAGATTGTCGGTTCATGCGAGCAGTTTCCGGCTGAATTCGCGCGTTTGAAGGCGATCAGCCAGACGCTGAATCTGACCGCTTCCGTTCGCTGGGTCGGACATGTGGCGTACGGACGTGGGCTCTTCAAACATTTCGATGACGCGGACGTGTTTGTGCTGCCCAGTCTGTCCGAGGGCACGCCGCGCGTGCTGGTGGAGGCGCGTGCCCGCGGCATCCCGGTCATCAGCACCAACGTTGGAGGCATCCCCACGAGCATCGAGGACGGTGTGGATGGCATCCTCGTGCCCCCGCGCGACTCGGCGGCGCTTGCTCGCGCCATCGACTACATCATCGAAGCCGCCGACCAGCGCCGGGCCTTGATCAGGGCCGGCCGCGAGCGCATTTCCACACTCACCCTCGATCATTTCGTTGATCGGATACTTGCCATCCTTGGCGAATGCGATTGACGATAATTGCCGAACCGCGTTGCACCGGGCATCCGTTACCGGCAGCAGATGCCTGTTTCAACGGCGCCGCCGCCCAGTCCCTTCCCCGGAGGGGATCAGGACGGCACGATTCCCAAGAACACGCTGACACTGCTTCGGAGATAGAGCCGACCCGCTTTCGGAGATCGAACCGGCGCGTGTTTGGATATCGAGTCCACTCAACCTCAGGGAATGGGCCGAGTCCCCTTGGACGAACTCGCAATCGGGCGCAGCTCGACACCGAATTGCCAAAACCCGTGGCCGGACCCGCCTGCCCGAAAAAGTCGGAACACCCCGCGCCTCAACTTCCAGAAAGCCGCCGTTTCGCGTAGCATCTTCGGTCCGTTTGCGCGCGTTCGGCGTGGAACAAGCGTTTCACGATGCCGGGGCGCGGGCGTGCGCCCTCAACGCCGCAGGCTTCGATTCGCGTAAGCAGAAAGAGATTGAGGACTTCGATGGCAAGAGCGGCTGTGGGGCGGAACCGGTGGGTCTATAACTTCGGCGCGGGCAAGGCCGACGGGCGCGGCGATCAGAAGGCGCTGCTGGGCGGCAAGGGGGCGGGGCTGGCGGAGATGACGTTGATCGGCCTGCCCGTGCCGGCGGGGTTTACGCTGACGACGACGTCCTGCGAATCGTACCTCAAGGCCGGCGGCAAGTGGCCCGCGGGACTGGATGCGGACGTGCGCGCGGCCGTCAAGAAGCTCGAGCGCACGACGGGCAAGCGCCTCGGCGATGCGCGAGACCCGCTGCTCGTCTCCGTGCGCAGCGGCGCGGCGCGGTCGATGCCCGGAATGATGGAAACCATCCTCAACCTCGGGCTTAACGACGCCTCCGTCGAAGGTCTCGCGGCCGTCTCCGGCAATCGCCGGTTCGCCTACGACTCGTACCGCCGCTTCATCACCATGTACGGCGCGACGGCGATGGGCGTCGAGCGGCACCAATTCGACGCGGCGTTCGACCTGATCAAGGAGGAGGTCACGCGGCTTCGGCTCGGGCGACCTGCCGGCGAGAAAGTGCTGGACACCGATGTCAACGGCGATGAACTGGTCCGGCTGGTCGAGGTGTTCAAGAACATCTACCGCCAGGCCGTCGGGCAGGACTTCCCGCAGGATCCCCTCGACCAGCTTCACGGCGCGATCGAGGCTGTCTTCCGCTCGTGGAACGCGGACAAGGCCGTCACGTATCGCCGCGTGGAGCACATCACCGATCTCAATGGCACAGCGGTGAACGTGGTGCAGATGGTGTTCGGCAACATGGGGGATGACTCGGGGACGGGTGTGTGCTTCACGCGCGACCCGAGCACGGGCGAGCGGGTCTTCTACGGCGACCTGCTCATCAATGCGCAGGGAGAGGACGTGGTCGCGGGCATCCGCACGCCGATCCCGCTGGGTCAGCTTCGCGCGCTGATGCCCGAACTGTATGACCAGTTGGAGGCGGTGCGCGTGATGCTCGAGGTGCATTACAAGGACATGCAGGACCTCGAGTTCACCATCGAGCGCGGCAAGCTGTACATGCTCCAGTGCCGCTCGGGGAAGCGCTCCCCGGCGGCGACGTTCAAGATCGCCGTGGACCAGGCGATGCAGGGCGTGATCGCCGCGGGCGAAGCGAAACGTCTGGTGCGGAAGAAGCACCTTCCCGCGCGTTACGCCAAGGCGGCGTCGAAGCCGATCATCTCGAAGCGCGAGGCCGTGGCGCGCATCGCGCCGCGCGACATCGAGCGGCTGTTCTACCCGGTCATCGACCCCGCGCTGCCCTCGACGGAGCTGCAACTCCGCCGGCTGTGCGAGGGCATCAACGCGGTGCCGGGCGCGGCCGCGGGGCGCGTGGCGTTCACGGCCGCGGAGGCGGAGCGTCGCGCGCAGTCGGGCGAAACGGTGATCCTCGTGCGGAAGGAGACCTCGCCGGAGGACGTCGGCGGGATGCACGCGGCCGCGGGGATTCTGACCGCGACGGGCGGCAAGACGTCGCACGCGGCGGTGGTGGCGCGCGGCTGGGGCAAGTGCTGCATCGTGGGCTGCGACGCGCTGAACATCAACGAGCATGAGCGGACGCTGGCGGTCAACGGGCGGATGCTGCGCGAGGGCGACGCGCTGACGCTCGACGGCACGAGCGGTCAGGTGTACGAGGGGCTGCTCGATCTCGTCCGTCCGACGGCGCCGGCGGAGTTTGAGACGCTGCTGAAATGGTGCGACGAGCTGCGCCGCCTCAAGGTGCGGACGAACGCGGACACGCCGGAGGACGCGCGCCGCGCCGTGGCGTTCGGCGCCGAGGGCATCGGGCTGTGCCGCACCGAGCACATGTTCTTCGCCACGCGCGAGCGGCAGCTTGCCATTCAGGAGATGATCGTCGCCGAGTCGCGCGCGCAGCGCGTCGCGGCGCTCGACAAGCTCCTCCCCTATCAGCGCGAGGACTTCGTGGGCATCTTCCAGGCCATGGACGGCAAGCCCGTCACCATCCGCCTCATCGACCCGCCGCTGCACGAGTTCGTGCCCAAGACGCGCGAGCAGGCCGAGGCGCTCTCGCGCGTTACCGGCGTCCGCGTCGAGCACATTCTCCAGCGCAGCGAGCAGCTCCACGAGGCCAACCCCATGCTCGGTCATCGCGGCTGCCGCCTGTGCATCACGTATCCTGAGATTCTGGAGATGCAGACGCGCGCGATCATCGAGGCCGGCGCGGAGTGCGCGAAGCGCGGCGTGAAGGTTCTGCCGGAGATCATGATCCCGCTGACGATGGACGCCGGAGAGATGCGGATTCTGGCGGATCAGGTGCGCGCGACGGCAAAGTCCGTGCTGACGCAGCTTGGCTCGAAACTCAAGTACCTGGTGGGCACGATGATCGAGATTCCGCGCGCCGCGCTGCTCGCCGATCAGGTGGCGCAGTCGGCGGAGTTCTTCAGCTTCGGCACCAACGACCTGACGCAGATGACGCTGGGGCTGTCGCGCGACGACGCCGGGCGCTTCCTGCCGGATTACGTGGACGAGGCGAAAGCCGGCGTTTTCCCGGCCGATCCGTTCCAGTCGCTGGACGCGGCGGGCGTGGGGATGCTGGTCGAGATGGCGTGCAGGAAGGGGCGCGCCGCGCGCAAGGATCTCAAGCTCGGCGTCTGCGGCGAGCACGGCGGCGACCCGGACTCGATCCACTTCTTCCACGCGGTGGGTCTGGATTACGTCTCGTGCAGCCCGTACCGCGTGCCCATCGCGCGGCTCGTGGCGGCGCAGGCGGCGATGGAGCTTGCGGAGAAGCCGGCGCGCGGCGCCCGAGCCGCGAAAAGGCGCCCCAAGCCGGGTGCAAGACCACAATCCACCCCGTCCAAGGCGAAGCGCCGCTCTCGCTGAGAGAATACCGCACAGGTAGAGCCGCTTGAGGATCAACGCGGTTTTCCCCGCATCATGCGGGCCCAGGTTGTTCTGCGGAGCGCCTCCGAATCGTCAGGGCGCCGGCGCTTCACGCGGATGCTCGGCGAGGACATCGACTGCGCGCTGTCCTTGTGGGGAGAGGCAGCCATAACAGCCGGTCGCTCTGCGCGACTGATCGACCAAGGGGATGTCGATTCCATGCCTGATCCGCGCCGTGAAACGCTGGAGGACCTGACCCGCATCGACCGCCGGCGCCGCGCGCGGTGGCGGCGCGCGTGGGGGATGCTCGCGCTGCTGTTCCTGCTGCTGGTCGTCACCCGCGTGTGGTGGGGCGCCGCGGCGCAGCGGCGTCTGGATGCGGTGATCGAGCGCTACCGCGCCGCCGGGGAGCCGATCCTGATTGCCGACTTCACACCGATGAACGCACCCCGGGACGCGGAAAACGCCGCCCTCTTGTACGAGCAGGCCGCCGTCGCCGTCGTGATCCCCTCGGATATGGAGGTCAAGGGCGAGTCCTTCGTCGCGGACCTTCGCTTCGCGTGGGCTTATCCCGAGGATTCCCGGCGGATGGTCGAGGCGAACCAGCCCGTGCTCGCGCTGCTCAAGCAGGGCGATGCGCTCAGTGCCTGCGACTGGGGCGTGCGGTATACCAGCCCCATGGTCACTGCCCTGCTCCCGAACCTGACCTGGATCCGAAACCTTCAGAAGACGCTCTGCGCCCTCGCGGCGGCGCAGCACGTGACGGGCGACGACGAAGCGGCCCTGCGGACGTGGTCGCACATCGAGCGGATCAATGAGCGGATGATGACGCCGCGCGAGAGCGGGGTCATTCAGGATCTCGTGGCGCTGGCGTGCATGGGGACGATGTGCCGGTCGATCGAAGCGGTCGCGCCGACCCTGCGCATCGGCGATTCCGCGACCGCCTCGTCGAACCCGTTGAAGCCCGCGACGCGGGCGCAGGTGCAGGCGCTCATCGCCGCCCTGCTCGACGAGGCGCCGCTGAGGAAGGGCTGGTGGAACGCCATCACCGTCGAGCGCGCGTCGATGGCCGACATGATGACTCTGTTTGCAAAGGGTCGGCTGAACGCATTCGCGGTGACCGGCGCTTCGGGCTTCGGGGTCATCAGCGCCCGCGTCACCAGCGTCTTCATGGGCCCCGTGCTGACATCCGATGCAGTGTTTGCCGTGGAGTTCCTGACGCAGCTTCGCGAGGCGGGAGGGAAGTCCACCTACGCATTCGCGCAATCCGCGCTGCCCGTCGCGCCTCCCACGTGGAACAGTTCCGGCAGCGGCGACGCGTTCAGCAGGCTCGCCGGCATGGCCCGGCAGATGTCGAGCATCGTCATGCCGTCCCTGGATCGGGCGATGGTTCTGAACTACCGGGCGTTGGCGGATCGGCGCATGGCGGCCACGGCGCTGGCGATCCGGCTTTATGAACTGGACCACGGGCGCAGGCCGGACCGGCTGGACGAACTGGTTCCTGCCTACCTGCCGGCCGTGCCGTACGATCCCTTCGCGCAACCGGTTGGCCCCATCCGCTACGACCCGACCGCCAGCCCGCCGATTCTGTACAGCGTCAACGTGGACGCGCGGGATGACGGCGGGACGTGGGAAATGACGCCGCTGCCGAACATGCGGATTCACCCCGACCATCTCGACATGCCGTTTTTCCTCGACGGCTCGCGACCGGCCGCGCCGCTCGATCTCGAGAACGGGCTGGTCATTCCTCCGAAAGGCGCGGCGGAAGGCCCGGAAGATGAGCGATGACGTAGACCGGCCCACCGCTCGCGGCGGCGAAGCGGTCCTTGACTTGTCCTGCCATACGCTTGCAGCGCCGCAGCATTGATGAGGAAGGGTCGCATGTTCCATGCTCGATCGGCGACGCGAAACCTATGAGGAGCTTCAAAGGGCTGACCACAAGCGCCGCCGGCGCTGGCGCCGCGCGTGGGGGATCATCGCGCTGCTCCTGGTTTTGCTGGTCGCCGTGCGTGTGTGGTGGGGCGCGGTGGCGCAGCGGCGGTTGGATGCCGTGATTGAGCGCTACCGCGCCGCCGGCGAGCCGATCCTGATTGCGGACTTTGCGCCAACCCAAGGGGTGGCGGATTCGCGGAACGCGGCGCTGGTGTACCAGGACGCATTCATCGCGGTCGTGACGCCCACCGGCGTTGAAGTCAGGGGCGAGTACTTTGTCGATGATTCCCGTCTCGCGTTCGCCTACCCGCAGGACTCGCGCCGCTGGGTCGAAGCCAATGATCCCGTCCTGGCGCTGCTGTGCAAAGCTGACGCGCTGCCAGAATGCGACTGGGGAATGCGTTTCACCAGCCCACTGTATCTTCAGGTGTTGGGCACCCTTCGATGGGTGCGAAACTTCCAGAAGACGCTTTGCGCCCTGGCGGTGGCGCAGCACGTCGTCGGCGACGACGCCGCCTCTGTGGAGACGCTGCTGCATGTTGAGCGCATCAACGAACAGTTCATCGCGCCGCGGGAATCGTCCATCATTCCGTATTTCATCGCCGCCGCGTGCGAATCCTTGATGTGCCACCGCATCTCGGTGATCGCGCCGAGGCTGAGGGTAACCGACTCCGGAGCAGTCGAAGAAGAGTCACCGCTGAAGCCCGTGCCGCGCGCGAGGGTTCAATCGCTCATCGCAGAGCTGCTCGACGACGAAGCGTGGAACATGGGGTGGCGCAGCTCGATCAACGGGGAGCGCGCACTGATTCTCGATTACGCGGGAACCCTGCCGACGGGGGCTTTCACGGGCGCGGGAATCATCGGCGGATCAGGTCCCGTCGCGGCGCGCGTCGTCGACGCCCTGATCGGGCCGACGTTTCGGCTGGATGCTGCTCGTGGGTTAGAGTCCATGACACGGCTTCGCGAGGCGGGTTTATTGGACACCTACCCGGCGGCGAAGCGCGCCACGCTCACTGCCGAAGGCGCTGGGAACCCTTTCGACGACGCGACGACCATCCTGGAGCAGGCCTCGCGCGTCCTCGCTCTCCAGGGAAGTCGATCATCCGATCTCGGGTTGATGCCGCACTTCAGGCTCCGCGCCGAACGACGCATGGCTGCAACGGCGCTGGCGATCCGGTTGTACGAGTTGGATCATGGGAGGCGACCCGCAGCGCTGAACGATCTGGTTCCGGACTATCTCGCGGCCGTCCCAGTGGATCCGTTCGCCGAACCGGCCCGTCCGCTCGCGTATCTGCCGGGTCACGATCCGCCGATTTTGTACAGCATTTATGAAGACGGCATCGACGATGGCGGCGCGGAACCCACCAGCACGGAGCACGAGCGCTCGATGGAGTGGAAAGGCGACTGGCTGTTCTATCTCGACGGAGACCGACCTGCGGACCCGATCCGATGGGAGAACGTTTTGGTGAATCCGCCGAAAAGCATGGGAGGCTCGGCGGATGAGGATTGAGGAGCCGCGAACTCGCTGCTTCTCGGCCATCCGCAGTCTGTTGCCAACGGCAACGCTCGTCATTCCCGCGCAGGTGGGAATCCAGCGGTCTTGCGGTGTCTCCTGGACCCCCGCCTGCGCGGGGGTGACGAAGTCGTCGCACGCGTACGTTTTGTCATTCCCGCGCAGGCGGGAATCCAGTCTCGTCGCGGAGCGACGAACTACCCACGCGCGCCCGCTACTCAATCGGCTCGCCGCCCTTGTCCGCGTTTTCCTTGGTGAACAGGCGGGAGCCGAGCGTGACGTGCTTTGGAACGGTTTCGCCCTTGAAGATATTCAGCGCCGTGTCGATCGCCTCCGCGCCCCCGGTGGGATATTGAAACGTCGCGTCGAGGATGCCCTGCTTGACGTACATCACGCCCTCGTGCGGCAGGGCGTCGATGCCGACGAACTTGATCTGCTTCTCGCGCCCGGCGGCCTTGGCGGCGAGGTAGGCGCCGTGCGCGCCGGGGTCGTTGTGTCCGTACACCAAATCGATATGGTCGAAGCGCGACAGCGCGGACTCCATCTCCTTGCGCGCGTCCGGCTCGAGCCATTTCATGTCCGCCTCAAAGACGACTTCGATCTGCGAGCCTTTGATCCCGTCGCGGAAGCCGCTGTTGCGGTCATGCGCGGGGATCGACGTCATCAGCCCTTTCAGCTCCACCACCTTGCCCTTGCCGCCGAGCGTTCTGGCGATCCATGCGCCGGCGGCCTTGCCGATCTTCTTGTTGTCCGCCCCGATGAAGCAGGTGAACTTGTCGCCGAGCAGCGCGCGGTCGAGCACGATGACGGGGATGCCCGCGTCCATCGCCTTGGCGACCGGCTCGGTCAGCGGGGCGGCCTCCTTCGGACTGATGATGATGAGGTCCACTTTCTGGGCGACCAGCTCCTCGACGTGGGCGCGCTGCTTGAGCGTGTCGTTGGAGGCGTCCTTGAAGATGACCTTGAGTTCGGGGTGGGCCTTGGCGGCGTTTTCCACGTCCTTGTCCATCTGCACGCGCCACGGCTCGCCGCGATTGCACTGGCTCATGCCGATCGTCCAGGTCCTGGCGGGCTGGCCCGCGGCCTGCCGGGCGGGCTGGCCCGCGGCCTGCTGGGCGGGGTGAACCGCGCCCGGGCAGAGCGCCGAACACGTGACGACGGCACAAAGTGACAGGCTGGCAGACACGCACCCCTTGCGGTTCATGGTTGGCATCCTTTGGAATCGTGGCACGACACCGCCGCGCGGGTTCACGTCCACCGACGCGGTGAGGATCGACCTCGCCTCCATTCCAGCCGCCCGCGCGGGTTCGTGTCAACCGGCGGCGAAAGCGTGCGGACATCAGGCGGCTGCCGCGCGACAGAACGGACGACTCAAGCCGGTCACGGCGGTGTTGGAGTTCCCCGCCCGGTCGGCTACCTTCCGCCGCGTTGACGGGAGGGCCGCGCATGGACGACCTGCTGACCACCAAGAACCTGATCGCGCTCGTGACGCTGACCGGCATGGAGATCGTGCTGGGCATCGACAACGTCGTGTTCATCGCCATCCTCGCGGGCAAGCTCGATCCCTCGCTGCGCGAGAAGGCGCGCAAGGTCGGGCTGGCGCTGGCGATGGTGATGCGCATCCTCCTCCTGCTGGGCGTGACGTGGATCGCCAGGATGGACACGGCGCTCTTCACCCTGCTGGGGCATGGGTATTCCGGGCGCGACCTGATCCTGCTGGCGGGCGGACTTTTCCTGATCGGCAAGGCCACTTTCGAGATTCATCACAAGATGGAAGGGCCGACGCACGAGCAGCAGGCCGCGACGTTCGCCGGCTCGTTCCGGGCGGCCATTGTGCAAATCGTCATCATCGACATGGTGTTCTCGATCGACTCGGTGATCACCGCGGTGGGCATGGCCGACAGCGTGGTGGTGATGATCATCGCAGTCATCCTCGCGGTGGCGGTGATGATGGTGTTTGCCGGCGTGGTGAGCAGCTTTATCGAGAAGCATCCAACTTTGAAGATGCTGGCGCTGTCGTTCCTGCTGCTGATCGGGGTGATGCTGGTGGTCGAGGGCGTGGGTCAGCACTTCAACCGCGGGTACATCTACTTCGCGATGGGGTTCTCGCTGGGCGTGGAAATGCTGAACATGCGGGTGCGGAAGCGGCTGCATCCGCAGGCGGGGCATTGAGGTCGGCGAGTGGAAAGAGTCTCGCAGCGCCTCTCACGGTCCCTTGTGATGGGGGGCGGGACACGAAGAGCATGCTTGGGTGCGCGCCTCAGCGGCGGTTGGGGCCGCGCAGCAGTTCGGCCATGCGATGGTAATCGCGCAGGTCTATGAGGTCGTTGAGGTCGAAGTCCATCTGCTGACACGGGGGCGGCAGGGAGCCTGACGCGCCGAAGCAGCGCCAGAACTGCGCCGCGTCGCGCAGGTCCACGTCGTCGTCCCCGTCGGAGTCTCCGGGGCGCGGGCGGTTGGCCACGTCGAAGCCGTCCACGTTTCCGTCGTAGTTGGTGTCGAACAGGTGAAAGTCCGACGAGAACTCGGCAATCACGTAGCGCCCATCGCGCCCGTACTCCCGGATGAACTGCGTGATCAGCAGGCGATCCAGCTCGTCCGCGACGCCGTCGCCGTTGACGTCGCCGTGCCGCGGATCGGGGAACACATCCGTGAAGACAATCGGCAGGCCGTCCACGTCGCGCCGCGCGTAAGGCGCGCCCAACGTCACCGTAAGCGTCCAGCCGTCCGGATCGAGGAAGGAGAGCGGATTCTGCCAGGCCCAGTCGAGGATGAGGTCCTCCTCCGGCCTGCCGGACGGGTGCTCGATGAGGTACTGGGCGCTTTCCACGAGATCCACCAGACCTTCCTCGATGGAGAACTGGTCGCATGCGTTGCCGTTGTTCTCCTGCGGACGCTCTCCCTTTTCCGCGGCGGACGCTTCATTGTCCAGCGGAAAGACGCATGAAATCGTGGTCAACCCCTTGTGGAGATCGTGCTCAAACTGGATCTCCATATCCCTCGGATCATACTCGCCGCTGCGACCGCAGCCCTTGGCGAAACTGAGCCGCTCAAAGCCGTGCGCGCGGTGGAAGAGCGGCGCGTTGATGCGCCAAGTCTCGCCCGGTTCGAACGTCTCGTCATCGTCGCCGACGAGGTGCGAAATCACTGCGTCGCGGAGATATTCGCCGACGAGATCAAGGTGGAACTCCTCGCCGTGGCGGCGCGTGTAAGGCGGCTGGTTGAACGGCCGGCGTAAGTCGTCCCTGCACGTGGCGACGCGATCTTGGAACCGGGGTTCCGCGGGCAGGCCCCCGAATCGCGCCACCGCGCCGAGATAGCGGTGCATGGGAAGGTCCACCTCACCCCCGGTCCAGACGCTCGCGTCCACGTCGATTTCCATGAAGCCCAGGACCGGGTTCGGGCCGAACTCGAAGGGGTTGAACGGATCGGTCACGCGCCCGGGCGGGTTGGCGAGACCTCGCAGGACGAGATCGAATCGCACGAAGCCGCCGGCGCGTGCGAACTCGCCCTCGAACAAATCTTCCTCGGGGACGCGCGGCGCCCATTTGCCGATGCGGATCGTGACCAGTTCCGGCGGATGGTGGAGCAGCGGATCAAAAGGCCCGTCGTCGCCGTAATCGGTGCGTCGGATGAGCGAGTCGCCGGGGGGGTCATGGAACGTGCGTTCGGTCTGGAAGGCGTGGGACCACGGCGCCATGAAGCTCGCGCACACGAGAATAGACATGCTCGCAAGGCGAACGTGGCCTTGGGGGCGGCTGAATTGTCGAGTGCAATGAGGATTCATGCGCGGAATCCGCCGCCTGCCGGATCGATGCTCTCTGCACCTGGTGGATGACTTCCCTCAGGAATGCGAGGTTGGCGCATTCTACTCCCGCACCAGGCGTCCTGCCACGTCCGCTAAGGGAGGCGCGAATTGCGGCGGCTGCGAGAGGCGATCTTACCGGGGGTTGGCGCGCTGCGTGACGCGGCTAAGGCAGTTCTAATGGGTCTGCTCGCCGGCGGTGGGCATGGCAGTCCGTGGTGAAACTCAAAGCCTGACATGGGGCGCGTCACCCCCGCGCAGGCGGGGCTCCAGGTCGCATCGGCACGCCGCTCGATTCCCGCCTGCGCGGGAATGACGGCGGGGTGGCATGTTTTCGCTGTACTCAGCGTAAACATGCGCTCGGCTCGCGTGCGCGGGAATGACGGGCGTCGGCGTGCCACTGCTCTGCGAGCAGTGCAAAGCGATACTGGGGACCGGGCGTGAAATCGTCGTCGACGCCAGGGCAGGAGTCGATGGCGCACCGCTGGTCCGCTGGATTCCCGCCTGCGCGGGAATGACGAGCGTCGCCTTTCGCCACGGGCGGCTATGCCTTCGCCGGCTCCTGCACGATCCGCTGCGCGTCGCGGACGAGGTCGTTGATGACCTGAGCCTTGGTGCGCGGGCGAACGATGTTCTCCGCGGCGGCGGTGGTCGGCTCAGCCTTGGTGGTGCGATCGTCAACGTCGCGGCGCGGCGGGCGCGGCAGGCGCGAGGCCAGGCTTGGTGTTCCGGATGAATCCAACACGCCGGACATCGCCTGCAGCGTCTGCTGTGGATGGGTCAGGAGCACGCTGGGCGACTTCGCCAGCGTCGCGGCAAGGCGGGACTGCGCGCGGATCGCCTCCTCCACCCATTCCTTCAGCGTACAGGCGGCCTGCTCCGTTTCGGTGGCGAGACGTTCGAGCCGCGAGTCCGTCTCCTGGCTTGTCTTGCGGAATTCCTCGATGCGCTTGGTGGCGTCGAGGCTGACCTTCGAGAGTCCCGCGAAAACTTTTTGCACGGCCTTGCAGACCTTGTCCAACTGGTCGGCCTGCTGACGCGCTTCGACGACAACCTTCTGCGGCTCGGTGGAGAGGTCGGCGATTTGGCGTTCGATCTGCCCGGTCCGGGCGTGCACTTCCTTGAGCCGCTCGGCCAGTCCATGTGCCTGCGTGATGAACTCGCGCAACATGCGGTCGCCGACTTCGATGGTGCCCTCTTTGTCCGAGAGCTGGCGCAAAAGATCGTCGGCGGCGGAGGCGACAAGCTGCGCGCGCTCCACGGCCTCGTGCGCGCGGCTCAGCGTTTCATGGCATTTCGCCTCGGCCTCGGCGACTTCGACGCTTGTTTGTCGCGCCTGACGGCAGGCGCTTTCGAGGCGTTCGGCGGACGTGACGGACTGATCGTGCAGTTGCCGCTGCTCGCCGAGCGTGACCAGCGCCTGGTCGTGCGTCCCGCGAAGCTGATCGAGGCAACTCTGCACGTCGGATTGCGTCTTGGCGAGAGCCTCGTGCGCGGCGCCCGCCTGCGTGACGAGGACGGTCATCGCGTCGCGCAGGACCTTGGCCGACTGGAGCGACTGTGTGATGCCCGCGAGCTTTTCGACCAGCTTGCCCGCGCCCGCGCCGGTGGCGCGCAGGGCGTCGGTCTGCTGTCTTGCGGCGGCGTTTTCCTCAGTCAGCGCCGCGGTCTGCGTCTTCGTCTGCGTCACGAGCGTTTCAAGTTGCGTCACCAGCGGCTCGATCTCGCCTTGGCGCTCGGCGAGCCGATCGCCCTGCGCTTGCGCGGACGCCCCGATTTCCCACAAATCCTTGACCAGCGCCTCCATCTGCCCGCGCACTTCGACGAGGTGCTGCTCGGACTGCCGCGCGTCCTTGAGGTCCGCGCGCGTGTGCTGATGCTGCTCGCTCAGCTCATTCATCACCGACGAGGCGGCCGCGATGTGCGACGCCAGCGCCGCGAGCCGGTCCTGTGCCGCGACGACCTCGGTGCGCAGACGATCGGTGATCTGCTGCGCGTCCGCGAGAACGGCGTCGATGTCGCCGTGCTTCTGGAGCTGAGCTGCGACGCGGTCCAGGAGTGAACCAACCTGCGTCCGCGCCGCTTCGGCTCGCGCTTCGTTCTCCCGCGTCTGCGTGGCGAGTTCCGCTTGCGCTTCCGCGGCGCGGTCCCTGGCGAGAGTGAGCTTCTCGATGAGCACGGCGGCGCGGCTTCGACCGCCGGCGGAGTCGTCCTCGCGGAAGAACTCGGAAAGTCGATCCGCCCGCGTGAGCAGTTCCTTCAACTGACGCAACGACGTTTCGCCGCGCTCGTGCGCCCGCTGCGCGTGCGCGAGCAGGTCGCCGAGTTGCTCCGCGGCGAGTTGCGAGGCGTCGGCACGCTCGCACGCGGCGCCCAGCGCCAACATGCGGTCCACCACCTGCTGCTCACAGCTCTGAAGCTTGTCGCCGGTCTCCGCCAGCCTGGTTTGAGCCTGCCGGGCTTCCTCCGTCGCCTCGGCGATCGCCGCCGTTGCGCGTTCCGCGCGGTGCGTGGAGGTCTCCAGGCGCTGGCGCAGGTCGTCGGTGCATTCCTGCAGCTCCGTGCAACGGCGAGCGGCCTGCTCCTCGATGCTCTTCAACTCGTCGATGCGCGCCGCGTGCTCGCCGATGCGCGCAAGCGACGTCTCCGTCTGCGAGAGCGCCGCGCCGGCGTGATCCACGCGCCCTTTGAGCTGCTCGGAGGCGCGCTCGGCGGACGCGACGGCGGATTGCAGCGTGGTCTTCCAACCGGTCGTGCTCTTCTGAAACGTATCCTGGAGCTGCTCAACGGCGCGCGTCTGGCGCGTCAGCGCAGACAGCGTCTCATCCGTTTTTGACAGCCGCTCCGGAAGATCGCGCACCAGCGTCTGACCCTGTTGAACGGCGGTCGTCAGGCTGTCGGCCAGTTCCTGCCCGCCGCGCAGGCTGCGCGCCAGCTCGGCGCCGGTGCGCTCGGCCGCGACGCGCGTATGCTCGAGGCGCGCCGCCAGCTCATCCGTCTGGTGCGTCCACTCATTCTGCTGCGTGCGCGTCTGCTGCAGCCGCCACTCGGCCTCCCGCGCCTCGCGCGAGACGGTTTCGAGGCGTTCAATCTGCGTGGTCAGTTGCCGCGAGACGGACTGCGCGTTCTCGACGCGCGCCATCATCAGGCGGGCGGTGTTCTGGTACACGTTGGCCGCCTGCGTCGCCCGCGCTTCGGAGGTCTCGACGGCGCGGGTGATGCGCTCCGCGGCGCCGCTGAGCTTCTGCAGAAGCCGCTCACCGCGGACCAGCGCGTGCTCCAGTCGTGATTCGGTTCCACTCGGATCGAACGTCGGACCCATCTCGGCTTCACCGCGAACGTCCGTGCGATCGAGCGATTCTTCGAGGCGCGCCAGCAGCGCCTCACCGTTGGCAATCAGACTGTCCATGGCGTGTTGCACCTCAATGCCTGCGCCCGGCGTGGGCGCTGCGGCGGTCATGGCGGTCGGCGCTGTGGGTGGGGCAAAACCAAGCTTGTTGAAATCGTCCGTCGGGGCGGAGGGCGCGCCCGGCGAGAAGCGTTCGTCGATCGAAGGCTCCAGCCCGACCGGTCTCGCTGCCGCGCTCGCGGGTCCGGCGCACGCCGAAGCCAGCAGCGACGTCTCCAATCCATCGCGGTCGATTGTGGATTCCGCCAGCACCGCCCCGCGATTCGGTTCGGTGATGGGCGTCGTGATGATTTCCCGGGTGACGGGAGCGTCGCGCATCGGGCGCGCTCCACCTGGCAGACGCTCCGACGGTGCCGGCGGCGTGTCAGTCGCAGCGGCGACCGCCAGCGCGGCGCGCCGGGCGGCCTCGGCGGTATGCGCGATCGTGACGCGTTGGAGTTCGGCGCTGCGTGCGGCTTCGAGGGCGTGGGCGCAGATTTGATTGACGCGCCGGGCGTTGCCTCCCGCGAGCGCGTGGATGCGCGCCGAAGCCTGAGCGTCGAAGATTTCCGCGCCGGCGCCGGCGGCTGCGAGCCGGTGAGCGATGTATACGGTCGTGTCACGCAGGCTCATCGGAGGAAGTTGGATGAGGCTGCGCACCTGTCGGCGCAGGGCGCGCCCTTCGTTTTGCAGCAGCGTCTGCGCGCCGGATCGTCCGACCAGAAGGATCTGACACCCGCGCTCGCCGCCGCCGTCCTCGCGCACCAGCGCGGCAAGCTGCTCGGCGGTCTCGGCGTCCATGTCCTGCGCCTGATCGACGACGACCAGGAAGCGACCCTTCGTCCGGACCTTGTTGCGCAGGTAATTCCGGATGCGCGACAGCGTGCGCAGCCCGCCGCCGCCTGCCGCGGGCTGAATGCCAAACTTCTGGCACAGGCCGGTGAGAATCTGCGACCCGGCGGCCCGCGAGCAGGTCAGCTCAAGCCTGCGATCCGCCTCGCCGTGCTCCGCGCACAGGCGCCGAGCCAGCACCGTTTTTCCGCAGCCGGCGTCGCCCACGAGGAGCACGGCGCCCGGCGTGGAGCCGACCCAGCGCTTCAGCGCCGCCGTCGCCTCCTCGTGAACCTGCGTCGGACAGTAGAGGTCCGAGTCCAGCGCGTCCGCGAACGGATCCCGCTTCAGCCCGAAGAAATCGAGGTCCATGGCGTCCATTCCCTGGCGCAGTCACCCCCGCGCTGTCGACACCGCTGCCCGCATCCGTATCGGCGCAGCCCCCGCCGAAACCGCCTGCCGAGACGGTCGTTGGGGGAATCATCGGAAAGTTATCGGCTTGGCTGGAGTTATCGGGCAGAGGCCGGCATTGAGGTCTGTGGCGGAAGGCGACACCCGTCATTCCCGCGCAGGCGGGCCGAATGCATGTTTACGCTGAGTACAGCGAAAACATGCCACCCAGCCGCTGAGTACAGCGAAAACATGCCACCCAGCCGCTGGGTACGGCGAAAACATGCCACCCAGCCGCCACTCCCGCGTGGGTGGGAATCTGGCTTCGTCGTTCCGGCGCAGGAGAGAATCCAGCGGCCTGCCGATGCGCCCTGGACCGCCGCCTGCGCGGGGGTGACGAACCTCACGCCCGGTTTCGAGTTCCACCATGTGCTGATTGGCATCACCGGCGAGTCCTGGAGCGGTCCCGCTCAAGGGAGGCTGGGAAACCGTCGAAAGACGCCCTGCTGGCCAGGAACGCGGCGGCAGGTCTTGCGCGATTCCATGCCGAGCGCCACGGGACTTTCTTCATGAACACATCGACGCCATCCCAAGAACGTGCGACCCCAAAATCATCCCGCCGACACGGCTCGGCGCTCCCGACCGCGCAGAGACCTCACCCCACGCTCCTCGACTGGCTGCTGGTCCAAAGCCCGGCCGCGCGACGCGTCGCGCCACCCGCCAGGCCACAAGCCAAGGTCTGATGGATTCGCACTGAACAGGTTAACAGCCGGTCGCAAGACTCCGAATCGCACGGTTCGGCACTGGAATCTTCATGAAGAGAGCACGTCCCGGAGGTCCGTGCCACCCCTTTTGCAACGGCCTGTCAGTCAAGGCCTGCCCAGCGCCTTGCGCAGCGCCTCGATCGCTTCGCCCTTTCGGCGCAGCACTTCCTCGCGCAGGTCGGGCGGAAGATCGGACGCGCGGATCAGCACGTGCATCACCTGCCCGGGCGCAATCGTCATTGGAACCATGCCGAGGATCGCGTCGTCGCTTAAAGGCGCGACCGGGGGCGTCCCTTGGGTCGGCGCTGCGAGCGTCATGCCCGGCTCGCCGCCGTCCTGCTGCGGCGCCGGCGCGGCCATCCGGCCGTTCGCCGGATCGTAAAACACCACGCCCTCTTCGGTAATCACATACGTCAGCCGCGCCTGCGACGCGATCGCCGCCAGCGCGTCGCCGGCCGAGTACCCTTCCACGCCGAAGAGGAAGTTCTGCCGCGTCCCCGGCGTCAGCGCGGCCAGCGCGCTGGGTTCGACGTGGACCGGCAATCCGCACTGCCGCGCGATCTCGTCCAGCGCCTGCACGAAGGGTCGCGTCTGCCGGCGCACGGTGACCACGTGCTGCAACTGCCGCTCGAACCGCGCCTGCACGGGCAGCACGACGATGTTCGCGTCGCTGGGGAACCAGCTCCACCCCAGCTTGGCGCAGGCGATGTCGAGCACCTGGTCCCCCGTGCCGGCGCCGACGTCTTTGATCTGGGCGGCAAGAAGCTCCCACGCGCCCGGCTGCGGCACCTGGAATTGCATGCGGGAACGAAGCCCCTCGCGTTCTGCGTCGCTGGCGCCGGGATGCAGCGCCGAGACTTGCGCCAGCGTATCCAGATCCGCCCACGTGGCCTTGCGCCCGATGCCCAGCAGCGCCTGCGTCGGCACGACTTCGACGTGATCGCGCCGCACCTCGATGCGCATCCCCAGTCCCGCGAACAGGCCGGTCAGCCCCTGCCGCAATGAGACCTGTCCGAACTCCGCCTGCGTGAAGGTTGTTTGCGCGCCATACGGCAGGAGCGCCATCGTCTCCGGCGACATGCGCACCGCCACGCCGGTTTCCTTATCCAGCGTCTCGATCAACTCGGTCAGCTTGACGTCGCGGAGGGAGAGCTGCGCCGGCTGGTCGAGCACGGTTTCGAGGAGCTTTCGCATGTCCTCCGGCGGCTGCTGCGCCGCGGACATCACGGTCATCATCACACTAAGCAACATGGCGATCATCTGCACACTCCCGCTCGGGTTCGGTCCCCGGCGATCGTCCTGGTCTCACAGCGACACGCGCCTCGTGCGGCCCGTGCTGGCAACCCCTGCGTGCCCCTCGGTCAGTAGGTCCCCCGCGTTTCGTGCGACGGGTTGTCCCACGTTTCGTCGATCCGCGTCACCGCGCCGAGCATGATGCGTCTTGTGGGCAGTGTTTCTTCGACGACCGTCTCCCGCTCCCGCGCGAACGCCACCCGAATGCCCGGCGCCGCGCCCGCTCGATCGCCCTCTCCCCACGGCGTCGCAACGGGCGGGCGCTCGATCATCACCGCGACAAACGCCCGCGTCATCGCCGCTGGATCGGGTTCATGATCGAACGGCAGCCACAGCGCCAGCGCGATCGCGGCCGCGGCGGCGAGCGGCGTCCCCAGCCGGATCACAAAGTTCAGCGTGCGCCGGGAGGCGGCGGGGCGTCGCCGGATTTCCGCCAGGACGCCCTGCTGAAATCGCCCCCATTCGACGCGCGGCTCCGCCCTCCCCCATTCGCCGAGCAACTGGTCGAGCCGGGCGTATTCGCGCATCTGCCGCTCGGCCTCCGCGTCCTGCGACAGCAACGCCTCAAGCCGGCGCCGCTCCTCGGGCGTCAGGTCGTCATCCAGCCGCCGGCTCATCAAGAAGCCGGGATCGTCGGGATGAATCGGTTGTTCTTCTTTCGATGCCATGATTTTGGCACTCACGCACACGGGATGACCGGCCTTCCCGCCAGTCGCACCCACAACTTGCCTGCTTTGGGAGATCGGCTTTCCAGCCGGTCATGCCCGCCGGCTCCGGCGGTCTGCACTCACGCGCCGACCAGATCCCCCAGCATGTCCTTCAGCTTCTTTCTCGCCTGAAACACGTTCCACTTCACCAGCTCGATGCTGCAGCCCATGATCTCGGCCACGTCCTTTTGGGGCATGCCCTGCACGCTGAAGAGGATCAGCGCGGTGCGCTGATTCTCCGGCAACTTGAGCATCGCCGCGTCGATGCGGCTCTTCAGCTCCTCCGCCGCGGCCGATCCCTCGCTCCATCCCACCTCGCTGCCTTCGCCCGTCGCCGGCGGGTCCATGCCCTCTTCCAGCGTCAGCGCCGCGGCCGCCTTCCGCCCCCGCCGAAAGTTCAGCGACAGGTTGGTGACGATGCGCATCAACCACGACCGGAACCTCGACGGGTCGTCAAGCTGCTCCAGTTTGCGAAAGGCTCGAACGAAGGCATCCTGCGCGACGTCGGCCGCGTCGGCGGCGTTGCCCAGGAACCGATACGCAATAGCCGCCGCCTGCCGCTGATGGAGCCGCACCAACTGCCCGAAAGCCGCGGAGTCGCCGCCCCGGGCGGCAAGAACCCACATCGCCTCCTGACTGTCCGCCCCAGCGTCCGTCATGCCCGGTTCTTGCGACTCCACAGGATCAGACACCGGTCTGTGCGAGACGTTAGGCATGAGGAAGAAGCCGACTGATAACCCGGGCGGCGCCGCTTGCGACCACGACCCCGCGGCCCGCGGCACGGCGTGCGCCAACCGCGCCACGGCCCGCGCCGACCGCGCTAGGGCGATCGTATCCCGCGACCGTCCGCGAAAACAGGGGCTGGTTGCGGGGGGCAATGTCCGCTGGTGGGGACATGGGCCTTGGCGAACCCGGCGACGAGGCAGAGAGGGTGAAGCTCCTGGCCTCACAAGAGCGCGAAGTTCATGGCCTCACCACAGGGTGAAGCTCCTCGAATCAATCAGGGAGCTGATCTTGGCCTCGCATGTGGGTGGCACCAGCTGGTGTACTCGCCAGGCCGTGGTAGGCGATCCACGGACGCACGTGCGCGCGCTCCACGGGTCGGCCGCCACGAACCCGTGCCATCCGCCGGATCGTTGCTGCGCGCCAGCGCCACTCGCAGGTCAAGCGATTTTCAGGATGTCGTCGCCCCCGGGGAATCCCTCGATCAAACGTGTCACTGGACGCCGTTGAACCCGGCGGCGCCGGCGGACCCGGGCTTACGAGCAGCCCAAGATCCCCGCCGGCGCCGCCGGACTTCTAGTTACGGACAGCTCACGTTCACCGCCGGCTTGCAGCCTGCCGGATCCTCCAGCGTGACCGTGTGCGCTCCCGTGAAGCAGCACGGCTTGTGCACGGCGCGACTGCCGCTGATGGTGACCGCGGTGGGTGTGCCGTCGATGGCGACCGTGACCGTCTGACCGTCGTGGCTGGTGTCGAAGAGCACGACCTTGGCCACGATCTTCCCCGACGCCTTGCAGTTCGCCTTGAGCGCCTTGATGTCGGCGCAGGGCACGCTCGCGGCCACGTCCACGCGCGCCACCCAGGTGTTCCACGACGAGCCGCCGGACGGGCTGTACTCGTGGTGCAGCCAGAACGAGCCTTGCACCGGATCCGCGTCGATGCTCGAGTAGTCGCCGAAGCGGCCGCTCGTGCTGCCGCCGCCGCTTGCCTTGACGATCTCCAGGTTACCCATCGTGCCGAGCGCGTCCCCGGCCAGGCGGTAGGCGCGGCAGATGGAGATGAACTCGTTGCTGGCGCTGCGGTTGAAGCACAGCGCGGCGTTGTTGTTCTCGTCCACGCCGATCGACGTGAAGAATGCATGCACCGTGCCGCCGAGGTCGATATCGCCGGACTGCACGAGCGCGGGGTTCTGCCCCGACGTGGGCCAGTCGTTCATGGCGATCTCATACCAGCGGGCTTTGACCGGGCTGCTGTTGATGTGATGCGTCGCCCACAGCGAGCCGTTGCGGTACTCCACGCTCCAGAAGCGCGAGTCAAACGTGTTCGGGCGAACCGAAGTGCCCATCTGCGGCGGATCGCCGGGGTCGCTGTACGCCGGAACGGTCAACTGAAACGTCGTCGTCGTCGGCGTGCCCAGCGGATCGCGCAGCGCGATCAGCCGGACCTGCGTGCGATTCGAGCCTTCCTGGTGCTCGATCATGTAGTACGCCGGCGGATTGCCGAACGAGACCGGCGGGATGCCCGCGGACTGCGTGCTCGTGGACAGCGCGAACGACTTGCGGATCACCGGGTCGTTGCCCGCCAGCAGCGAGGCCTTGTCAAACGTGTACACCGGGTAGTTGGCGCTGAAGCCGAAGCCGTCGCCGGTAATGTACATCGCCTCGTCGTCCACGCCGATGTTCGGCGAGTCGAACAGATCGCCCGCCAGCGCGGTCGTCTCGAAGCGGTACTTGTACCATGTGCCATTCGGATCGGAGTCGTCCGAAACCGCGACCAGGGCATACGACTTGTTGCCCGGCGCGAAGCCCTCGGCGGCCATGGCGAAGAACCGCCCGCTGAGTTCGTCGTAGATGACCTCCGGGTCGAAGATGAAGTCGGTCGCGCCCACGGAGCCCCAGAAGCCGCCGGCGCCTTCGATCTGATCGGTGAACGTCTGCGTGCCGCTTTTGGTGTAGATCGAGATGTTTCCGTTGGTCATCAGGACGACGTGAGTGGGACCGACGGCGGAGTGCGGATCCGGCGGCGTCCAGCCGGTGTTCACCACGCCGATGAAGCCGAAATCTCCGCCCGCGGGCGACGGGTCCAGGTCGCCGCCGAACGGGTCCTGCGCAACGTCATCGGGGTTGAACGTCGGCGGGATGTGCGGACCGGCCACGATCGCGGACGAGGCCGTGTCCGCCGCGGCGGAGCCTTCCGCATCAAGCTGAAACGCCATGTAGGCCACGCGCTCGCCGGGCACCGCGTCGCCCTCGCCGGGAAGCAGGGTCACATGCGCGGCCGTCTCGTCTTTCCTGCCGCCGCTCCCCGACCAGGCGCACACGATGCCGCCGCCGTGAGTCAGGCCGAGTCGCGCGGCGCCCGTGGCCACGCCGATGCGCTGCGACTTCTGCGACTGCGCGGTGAGTTGAAACGGCTCGCCTTCCGCGGTCGCCTTCGGCGTCAGCCACCGGGCAAGAACGTCCGACCCACCCGGCTCCATCGCCGACTCGGCATTCCACGCCGCCAGCAGCCGGCCGTCCGCGGCGAAGGCCACCGTCGCGCCGCTCTGGCCCGGCCGAGTCGAAGCGCTGATCACCTGCGCATCCGACATCGGCTCGCCGTCCGCGCGGAATCGCCTGGCACAAACGGCGTACTCGCCCTGCTCCGAGCGCATCCAGGCGACCGCGAATCCGCCCGTCGCATCGGCCGCGACCGAAGGCTCGATGTCCTGCCCCGTCGTGTCACCGACGACAAAGGGCTCGCCTTCAATCTGCATCGCGTCGTTCAGCCTGGCCGCATAAACCGCACAGGGTCGATTCGATTCATCCGCCGACGCCCACGCGACGACCCAGCGGCCATCCGCCAGCGCGGCAATCGTGGGGCAACTTGCCGGCCCGTCTGAAACACACGGCAGCGCCACCTCATTCGTCGCGGCCAGTCCATCGACCTCGAACCGCCGGACAAACACGCCGCGCGGTCCGCTCGATGTCGGACCGGACCACACGACGGCAAAGGCGCCATCCGCGCGCGAAGCGGCGCTCGCCTCGGACTGATGCCCGCGCGCCGTGCGGTTCACCGCGATCTCCGGGGAAGCGGCAAGTGTTCCGCCGTCCAGCCGCCGGGCGACGATGCCGCCCATGTCGCCGTCCTGCCCGATCGACTCCCACACGACGATCACGCCGCCGAGTCCGTCCGCGCACACCGCCGGACGCCACTGGGCGTTGTCGGTCGTCGCATTGATGCGCAGCTCATCGCTAAGAGGACGCCCGGCCAAGTCGAGGAACCGACCGTACACGCCGTAGTTTCCGCCCTCCTGGCGGCGGCTTTCCCACGCGACGAAGACGCGGTCGAAAGCGTCGATCGCCAGCGTGGCCGACTCCTGCGCGCTGACCTCGAACGCGTTGACCTGAACATCGCGCGCGGTGCAATCAGACAGACCCGCCGCGCAGTCCACAAGACCTGCCGCGCGGTTCGGCATGACGGCGGCGCCGGCGGCAGCGCTCGCCACCCCCATGCATGTCAACGCCAGCAGACGTTCAAACCCTCCGGCGCAGGGCCGGACGCATTGCTTTCGGTGCATCGGAATCCCCCTTTGGACGACCAGGAATGTCGCGCGGGGCACGTCCCCCCCGTGCCCATGCTCGCGCGGCGATTACTCGCGGACGGACATTCTACCAACTGAGCGGGCTGCGGGGCAATGCGCGCGGATGACACCGCAGGGCCTTTCAATTGTCACCTTTCCCGGCTTCGGCGATCAACACGTCCCTTCGTTTTCGACCGGCACGCAGGCTACGTCAATGCAGCGACCGAGAATCGAAGGGCCCTGGACAACACAGGATTGCGTGGCCAGGGAAACCGCATTCTACGGCTGGCCGGGCGTTGGGTGGCGCGGGTCCGCAGCAGCGGACCCGTGGGGCGCGCGCCGGTGGGTCGGTGATTCACCGGGCGCACCTTGCCCAGCGTGGCAGACCGCGGGGTTGACCCGCGCGGCCTTGAAATCCGCGCGAATTCCTGATCCCGCTTCCACGAGCCGGTTCGCCGGGAATCTCCCTACTTCCAGAAACTCCCTTCCACCGCGATCTCGCTCACCGGCTTGCGGTCTGTGGGGAGATCGCGCTCGCGCAGCTCGGGGGGCAGATCGGCCGGATCGCCGGGCATGCCCACCGCGATCATCGCCTCGACCTTGAACTCGTCCGGAACGTGCAGCGACGCCCGCGCCTTGTCGTTGTCGAACCCGGCCATGCCGTGAACGACCAGCCCCATGGCGCTGCCCTGGAGGCAGAGGTTCTCAAACGCCGCGCCGGCGTCGAACGTGTGCACGGGATTCGGCTTGTTGTTCCTGGAGAAGACGCGCTGCGACGCGACGACGATCAGCACGGCCGCTCGCGCGCACCACGCCTGATTCGCCGGCAGCAGCAGGTCGAAAAACGTCTTCCAGTGCGCCCCTTCGCGCGTCGCATAGAGAAACCGCCACTCCTGCTCGTTGTACGTGGACGGCGCCCACCGCGCGGCCTCGAAAAGCGACATCAGCTCCGCCCGGCTGACTGGCTCGCCGCTCATGGCCCGCGGCGACCAGCGCCGCCAGAAGATCGGCTCGATCGGATGTTGCGGAGTTCGGTGGTTCCTTGGATCCGGCAACGCCATCGCTCAACTCCCTTCCGGTTCGGGGGGCGGGTGGGTTCGGCAACCTCCGCGGTTTCCCGCGATCAGATTATGCGAGACGAGCAGCGGCGACCATACCGCGCGGCTCGCCCGGCGCTTTGACGTTCAGCGTTGGGAGAGGTTACATGAAAGGGCGCGGGGTGGAGTGCGCGGAGCAACCGGATCGTCACCCCCGCGCAGGCGGGGGTCCAGATCGCACTGGCAGGCCGGCGGATTCCCGCCTGCGCGGGATCGATGGGCTTCCCTTCGTGCCGCGGATTGTTATGGCCGACGTTCGTGACTCAACCTGCCCCGTCGCGGCAGGACATTCGGAGCTTCGCGTGCGCGTAACTGACCCACCCGGGACCGTCATCATCCGCGGCGCGCGGATCATCGACCCCGCGTCCGCGCTCGACGCGACAGGCACCGTGGTCGTCGAGGAGGGTCACATCCGCGAAATCAGTCTCGGCGAACCTGGCCGATCGGACCGCGGCAACTCCGCGCCCGCGTCGGATAACCGGCCGGCACGCGACATCGACGCCACGGGCATGATCCTCTGCCCCGGCCTCATCGACATGCACGTCCACCTTCGCGAGCCGGGTTTCGAGCACAAAGAGACGATCGAGACCGGCAGTCGCGCGGCCGCGGCAGGCGGGTTCACGTTTGTGGCCTGCATGCCCAACACGAATCCGGCGATCGACTCGGTCGAGATCGTGCGGCGGATCATCCGGCGGTCGCGCGCGGCGGGGTTGTGCGAAGTCGGACCCGTGGCGGCGATCACGGTGAACCGCGAGGGACGCGTCGTGACGGACTTCGGGGCGCTGAAGGCGGCGGGCGCCGTGGCATTCTCCGACGACGGCACGGGCGTCGAGGACGACGCGGTGATGCTCGAAGCGTTCGAGCGCGCGCGCGACGTGGATGCCGTGCTCATCCAGCACTGCGAATTCCGCGCGCTTTCCGCTGGTGGCGTGATGCACGCGGGCGAAGTCTCGCGAAGGCTCGGACTTCCGGGATTGGACCCGCGCTCTGAAGAGGACATGATCGAGCGCGACATCGAGCTGTGCCGCCGCACGCGCGGGCGTTATCACGTCGCGCACATCTCGACGGCTCGCGCCGTGGAACTCGTCCGCCGCGCAAAAGCCGAGGGTCTGCCCGTCACCGCCGAGGTCACGCCGCATCATCTGCTGCTCACCGACGAGGCCTGCGCCGGACTTGATCCGAACACGAAGATGCACCCGCCGCTGCGCCCGGCCGCGGATGTCGAGGCCTGCCGCCGCGGGCTGCTCGACGGCACGATCGACTGCGTGGCCACCGACCACGCGCCGCACACGGCGGAGGAGAAGGGCGCTCATTCCGTGTATGCCGCTCACACAACAACCGAGCCAGGCCGGATCGCAGCGCATCCGACCTCGGCGGAGCGCTCTACCCATGAGCGAACTGCGGCCTTTGTGAAGGCCCCGCCGGGGCTGATCGGGCTCGAAACCGCCGTCGCCCTCACCGCTCGCGCCATGATCGAAACGGGCCTGGCCGACTGGCGCGACCTCGTCCGCTGGTTCACCACCGCGCCGGCGCGAGTCCTCAAGCTGCAACACGGGTCGCGGGTGAGCGAACACCCCGATCCAACCCGACATCTCGCTCGCGAGGCCGAGTCCTCCCGCGCGTGCTCGCAAACCGGCGCCGCTGGAGCATTCTTAGTCGGCGCCATCGCCAACCTCACGCTCATCGACCCGCAGCGCCCCTGGCAGGTCGGCCTCGATACGCTCCACTCCAAGAGCCGCAACACGCCCTTCATGAGTTGGCAACTCTCCGCGCGCCCGATGCTCACAATCCGTGGAACAAGGCTGATCGAACGGGCGCGGTGACCTGACAGCCTGCCGTGGAAGTCCGCGCTCGTGATTTCGACTTCGCACGATTGACGAAGCTCGATTCCCGCCTTCGCGGGAATGACGAAGCCGGCTTCCTGCCTCCGCGGGAATGACGCGCGTGAGTGTTCCCCACGGGCTGCTGAGCGTCCTGGTGCGCATGGGGCATGGTGCACTTTGCCTTGGAAAGTGAGCAGGCTACAACGAGCACAGGGTCGCAGTCCAAGGCAAACGGATCGACCCTTGGCACGTCGTGCTCACGGAGCCGGTTCCCGGCGGGACAGAGGCGATCGAGGTTCGGCTGTTGCCTGCGCGGGTAGAGCACCTCCCTCATGTGCCCATCGAACGGCTGACGCAAAATCCCTCATTCGACTTTCTCCGCGACGAACCGAACCTTTATGGATAGTCCGGATCGCGGCAATATACTTGGGAAGGAGAAACGCCCGTGCAGACGTTGAAGCTATCGCCGCCTGCCGAAGAAACGCTGATACGGGCGTTCGGCCCCGACCTCGACCATGCAGCTATCGAAGCGCTGGTCATCGAGGGCTACCGCTTAGCCCGGCTCTCTGCTGGAGAGGTTGCCAAGGTCCTGGGTCTTGCGACCTCCATCGAGGCCCAGCAGTGGCTGGCCCAGCGCGACGTTCCGCTGAATTTCTCGCTGGATGATCTCAAGGAAGACCGCGCCGCACTCGCCGCGCTTTTCCCCGAGATCGCGCCGTGATCGTCGTCTCCGATGCCAGCCCGCTAAACGTCCTGGTGCGAATCGGACTTGCTGCCGTTCTCCATGATCTGTTCGGGGGCGTGCTCGTCCCGCCGGCCGTGGCACGAACTGCGGAGTTGATCGTGCCGCACGAAGCACGTAGAATAAGGGCCATGATCGACCGCATCACCGTTCAACCTGACGTCTGCGAAGGCAAACCGACGATCCGGGGACTGCGGATCACCGCGGAGTTTGTGCTCAGGCTTCTCGGAGACGGACACACGGCCGACGACATCGTCCGCGATTACCCGGAACTCGAGAAGGAAGACGTGTACCAGGCTGCCAAGTACGGCGCCTGGCTGGCCGGTGAGAGTGTGTCGATCACCGCATGAAGCTTCCAGCCGACCTGCACATCTCGCCGCGCACGGTCGCGTTTCTCCGCAAGCTGGGCCACGACGTGGTTCGGGTGGCGGACATCATGGACCCTCGCTCCACCGACGCCGCCATCATCGCCCGCGCCCGCGGGGAGGGGCGTACGATCCTCACGCAGAATCTCGATTTCTCACGGATCATCGCCGTTTCCGGCCAGTCCAGTCCGTCGCTGGTCCTTCTGCGACTCGGTTCGACGCGGGTGGAATTTGTCAACGCGATGCTCCAGCGGGTATTGCCGCAGATCACGCAAGCCGTCGAGATCGGCAGCATCGTCACGGTTTCAGACCGGCGAATCCGCACGCGCCGACTCCCGTTGGATTTGGAAGAGGACCGACAACGCCCGCGCGGAAGTGAAGGGGTGCAAGCCATGAAACAGACCCGCCCCGAGGTTCGGAGCGGGTCCGGTGGCTGCGTTTCGACTTCCTGATGTTCTGCCGATCCGGCCCCGCATTTGCGTGCGGGGTTTGGATGTCCGCATTTCGGCTCGCCTCGGGCTGACAGCCGGCAGCCGGCAGCTTCTTCCTCACGGACACTCCACGTTGCCCGGCTCACCCAGCACGGTCCCGCAGGACAAGGCGGCCGTGACCGTGTGGGGCCCCCCCGCGAGGTCCCCATTGCAGGTCTTCCACTTCGCCCGGCACTTGCCGCGTTCGTTGATGGTGCGTTTTTTAGGGCACTCGCCGTCGAGATAGAAGGTCACACGCTCTCCGGGACACCCGCGCCCGAGGGTTGCCTTGACCATGAGGTTGCCGTTCTGAAGCGTGCGGCATAGTGTTACAAGGTATTCACGGTCGGTTTCACAACAGCAAGGACCATCACATTCGTCCGGGATGCCGTCGTTGTCGCAGTCATCAGAACGCCCGCTGCGGATGTCCAGATCGTCTCTGAAGCCGTTACGGTTGCAATCGGGGATCGGCTGAAACTCGTAAGCGCCTCGGTCAACCTCCGCTAAATCATTGTAGTCGCCATCAGCAAGACGCAGAGATCCGCTCGCATCCAATGGAAGCGGCTCCAGAGCGTCGCCATCATGATCCAGGTCCCATGAGTCAGAGGTATTGTCAATTCCTGTGGATGGCGCTTCATCAGGCGGCGTCTTTCCTGAGTCCGTTGACGAACTGAATTCCTCTGATCACTTCCGGCAGCAGGCTTGAGCCGTTCAGCGCCCGCCAGTGTTCT
>JADZBE010000009.1 GCA_020852275.1 Phycisphaerales bacterium | reverse complement strand
GGGGTGAGGCAGGGCCGTTCTTCGATGCGCCGGGACCTGGGGCAGGGTGGGGCCGCCGGCTCGATTTCCGCCTGCCCGGGAATGACTCGCGAAGGCGCGACGTGCGCTATCGTGAGGATGACGCGCGCGAGGGCGTCCCGGGCGGGTCTGGATTCCCGCCTGCGCGGGAATGACGAGCGAAGGCGCGGCGTGCGCCATCGGAAAGACGACGCGCGGGCGCGAGGATGCCGGATGCAGGCGTGTTGACGCAGGCGCGGTTGGGGCGCGACGGAGTTTTCGCGCGCATGCGCCGCGGACCGCGGCCCGTGTCGTCAGCCCTCCGCGCGTTCGCTGTCGTCGGGTTCGGACTTTTTCGGCTTCAGCCCCGTGTAGTCCAGCTCCTGAGCCGGCGGGTCGCCGCCCGGGCCTTTGAGGTAGTGCTCGAACCATTGCATCATACGCAGGTTGTAATCCAGCCGCGCGGCCGCCTTGCGGTTGCCATGCCCTTCGCCCGGGTAGAACACCAGCCGCACCGGCGTCTTGCCCCATGTCTTCAGATAGCGGTACAGCTCCATCGATTGCGACGGATCGACGCGCGTGTCGTCCGCGCCGGCCATGATGAGCAGCGGCGTGCGGCAGTTCTGGAAGTGGGTGATGGGGCTGCGCTGGCGGAAAAACTCCCAGTCTTCCCACGGGTACTTCGTGGCGTGGACCAGCGTCATCTCCTGCGGGATGTCCGTCGTGCCGAACTTGCTCACCAGATCGGACAGCCCGACGAACATCACCCCCGCGGCGAAGTGCTCGGACAGCGCCGTGGCGCACCAGGCGGTGGCGAATCCGCCGTACGAGCCGCCCGTCACGCCCACCTTGGCGCGATCGACCAGCCCCGTTGACGCAAGGTGGTCCGCAGCGTCTACGAGGTCATCGAACTCCTTGCCCGCGTAATCTCCCTGATCGAGTTTCGAGAACGCCACGCCGCGGCCCGTGCTGCCGCGGTAATTCGGGTAGAAGACGGCGAAGCCCTTCGCGGCCGCGAGTTGTCCCGGGCGGGCATAATGCGTCTTCCAGCCCATGCTCTCGTGCGCTTCGGGGCCGCCGTGCACGGATAGGATCAGCGGATAGCGCTTGCCCGGCTCTTCATCGAGCGGGCGAACGAGCACGCCCTCGATTTCCAGACCGTCGCGCGCCGTGTAGCGCACGGGCTCCTGCTTGGCGAGCCGGCGATCCGCCAGCCACGGATTGCTCGTCGTGATCCTGCGCGGGGCCGCGTCGCCGTGAACCATGGTGTAGGCTTCCGGCGGGTGCTCGGCACTTTCGCAGATCATCGCGCCGCTCAGCCCATTGGCGGCGAGCGACAGGCCCGACATGACGTGGGTACCCGCCGGCAGGATCGTCTTCTGGTTCGCGCCGTCCGCATCCACCTTGCCGAAGGCGGTCCACAAGCCCTCATCGACGAGATACATCACCGTGTCGTCGTCCTGCCAGGCGATCGACGTGATGTGACCGGGGTAATTCGGGAGCACGTCGCGGACGGCGCCGCCCTCGACGCCGCCGATCATCAGCCGTCCCTCGGCCGGATCGTGCAGGTCGGCGGCGCCGATGAAGGCGATGCGCCGCCCATCCGGACTCCATCGGAACGTGCCGAGCTTGCCGACGGTGTCGAGCGTGGAAACAACTTTGCCGGAGGCGACCTCGACGACATGGAGCTTCTGCCGCATGTACTCGTCGTCGATGAGCGGCGAGGGCGCCAAGGCGACGGCCAGGTGCTGCCCGGTGGGGCTGAACTGCACGTCTGTTGCGGAGCCGGGCAGGTCGAGGGCCTTGGGCTTGGGCGGCTCGTCGTCGGAGAACGAATCACGCGCGGGCTGCGGCGCGGCCAGCCAGACTTTCACGGACCGCAGACCTTCCTCGTACACTTCCGCCTTGAAGCCCTTGTCCTGCCGCTCCTTCTTGTCCTTGGGCTCTTTTTCCGTTGCGAGGAACGCGACTTGCTTTCCGTCGGGACTCCACGCGTATGCGCCGATCCCGGTGTCATGTTGAAGGATCTTCCTCGCTTCTCCGCCGAGGACGTCGATGACGTACAGCGACGTTTCCTTGTCCTCGCCGCGCTTGGCGCGGAAGGAAATCGACTGCCCGTCCGGCGTCCACTTGATGTCGTTGACGTTGACGTGACCGGTGATGAAGGGCCGGCTCTCGCCGCCCGGTGTGAGGATGTGCAGCTCGCTCCACGGCGGCCCGTCGTCATCCGCGAAAGCGCGGCGCGGGACGCTGAGCGTGTACGCCGCCGCCGCGGAGGTGTTGCTCTGCGGGCTGATCTGAACGGAAGATACGCTGCGCAGGCGGGCGACATCGATCGCCGTGAGGGCATGGTCCTGAGCCGGCGCCGCCGGCCCCGCGAACAGAAGGATCCCCGCCGCGAATACGAGCCGCGCGCTACACCGACGCGCTGCACTACCGTAAAACCTCGTCGCGTATTTCATGGACGTTCTCGCAGGTTGATGGTCGCAGCCGCAGAAACATGGGCGAGGGAGACGGTAGAGAGCGGGCAACACGCGGTCAAGACTGTTTCGCACGCACCACATCGAGAGCGCAGCGCACGACATCCGCCTCCTGGGGAATCACGAGGTTCGCGGCCGCGCCGAGCGGGATGAACGTGTCCAGCGCGTTGAGGCGCCGCGCGACGACCGAGCCGCCGAGGTTCTCGTGGATGAGCGCGAGGATCGCTTCGCCCAGCCCGCCGGTGCGGCGGCTCTCATCCACGACGAGCGTCTTGCCCGTTGCCCCGGCCTGCTCAAGAATGAACGCCTCATTGAGCGGGTTGAGCCAGCGCAGGTCCACGACGCGGGCGCGCACGCCGTGCAGGTCGCGCAGCACGCGGGCGGCGCGCAGGGACATGTGCAGTCCGTTGGCGAAAGTGAGAAGGGTGAGATCGCCCGCATCCGGGTCATACACACGGCCCTCGCCCAGAGCGATGGCTTCTCCGGGCGGAGGATAAGGAAACTGCCACTGCCCGTCCTTCTCCTCATACAGATCCTTCGTCATGTAGAGGGCAATGGGTTCCAGAAACGCGACGACGCGGCCATCGACGTGCGCCAGCGCCATGCAGGTGCGCATCATGCGGACGGCGTCGTCGCCGCGCGCCGGCGTGCAGATCACCAGCCCCGGCACGTCGCGCAGCGCGGCAATGCTGTTGTCATTATGAAAATGCCCGCCGAAGCCCTTCTGGTATCCCCATGAATTAATGCGAATGACCATCGGGTTGCGGTATTGGTCCTTGGAGAAGAACTGCAAGGACGCCGCTTCGCCGCGAATCTGGTCCTCCGCGTTGTGGTAATACGCCAGGTATTGTATTTCAGGAATGGGGAGCATTCCCATGTGCCCGGCGCCGATGGCCATGCCGAGAATCGTGGTCTCGTCCAGCAGCGTGTTGAACACTCGTGCCGCGCCGAACTTATGGTAAAGCCCGGCGGTGACATAATAAACGCCGCCCTTCTTCGCCACGTCCTCGCCGAAGATCATCGACTGCGGGTATTTGATAAGCGTGTCGGCGAGGCCCGCATTGATGAGCGTGGCCATGTGCTTCGGCGCGGATTTTTCCGGGAGTTGATCCTCGCCGCCGAACACGCGCACGCGATCCTCATGCGCCGGCTTCCGCGCCGCCTCGCTCATCACTTTGTCGGGAAAACACGGCGCCAGCGGCGCGACAATCGTGGCGGCTGAGGTCAGTTTCGGCGTCTTTTCCGCATACGCGACGGCCTGCGCCACGCGCTGCCGCACGGTCTCATACATCTCCAGTATTTGCGCGGGACTCATAACTCCGTTTTCGATCGCCAGCCGCGCCGTCGCCAGCAGCGGATCTCTGGCTTCCGCCGCCTCGATTTCCTCCCAGGTATGATATTCCATTTCCGGGTCACTGCCCGCGTGACCCAGCAGGCGCACCGTCTTGAAGTGCAGAAACACCGGGCGGCGTCTGCGTCGGCAGTCGGAAACGGCCTCCTTCACAACGGAACAGGATTGCAGAATATCCAGACCGTTTGTCAAATAATAATGAATGCCGGGGCGACAACTCATGGACGCCTCGACCCAGCCGGGAGGCGTATGCACGCTGATGCCAATGCCGTTGTCTTCACACAAGAACAGAATGGGGACGGGAATATTCTGATGTGTCGCCCACGCGGCGGAGTTGAAGGCGGTCTGCGCCACGGCGTGATTGACGCTCGCGTCGCCGAAACTGCAGATCACAATATCGTCCGCGGCGGGCGAAGCGGCCAGTCCCAGCTTCTTCGCCCGCCCCAGCGCCAGCGCCGCGCCGACGGCTTTGGGCAGATGACTGGCGATCGTGCTCGTCTGCGGCGGCACGTGCATCTCGACGCTGCCCCAGACTTTGTGCCGGCCTCCGGAAATCGGATCCTCGGCGCTGGCGGCGAAGGAGAGCATCGTGTCGCGGATGAAGTCCAGCCCCGGAACCTGCCGCGCCCGCTCGGCGAGGAACGCGCCCGAGCGGTAGTGCAGGAAGGCCATGTCGGTGTGTCGCGTCAAACGACCGACCAGCGCGTTGCCTTCGTGTCCGGTGCTGCCGATGGTGTAAAAACCGGTGCCGCGGGCGCGCATCTGCCGCGAAGCGATGTCCTGGTGGCGGGCGATCATCTGCGACTCGAACAGCTCGACGAGGTCGCCGCAGGTCAGTTCAACGCCGTCGCGTACTGTTTCATGATCGGGGCGCGGCGGCATGACGGGCAGCGACCCGTCGCGGACCAGCGCGACGAAGTTCGCATCCACGATGGCGGCGCGATTGAAGCGGTTGAGCGCAGGTTGTGCGGCGAAGGTTGTCATCCTGAAGCTGCCCCGTGCTGCGACTGCCGGCATTTCGCAATCCACCGACTTGGACCGGCGTCGGTTGCCCCAAGATAGCGTGCGGCACACGGCATTCCAGTAGAAGGAGGATCTCCGCTTGGAATGCGTCGGCGCAGCGGCATTCTGAGGAATGCAGGGTCGGCGAAGGCAGGACCGGCGGGTGCAGGACTGACGAGTGCAGAACCGGCGGGGGGGCTTTGGTCCGCCGCAGCGGACCCGCAGCCCGCGAAGTTTTCCGCGTCCCTGCAATCTAACGTCTCGTGCCGGCGTTCACCTGGGTGGATCGCATGGGCGCTAGGCCTTCACTGGCGTGAGGGGTTCCGATTTCCGCAGTTCTCCAGTCGGTGCTGCGGTCAGGCACGGCAATCGTAAGCCACGCGGTAGATCGCGCGCCCCTCCTGCTCGTATTTCACCTCGAAGTTCGTGCCCGCCCAGTCCTCCCCGGGACCGAAGGTCGGATCCTCAAAAGGCCGTTCGATCAGCTCCGCCCGCGCGTCGAGCCGCTCACGAATCCACGCGAAGTACTCCGCATGGTCCGTCTGAATCAACCAGCGCCCGCAGGGCTGCGTGCAGCGAATGGCCGCGTCGATGAACGGCGTCTGGATCAGGCGGCGCTTGTGATGCCGCTTCTTGGGCCAGGGGTCCGGGTGATACACGTGCAGCGCGGCGAGACACTGCGGCGGAAGGTTCCGCATCACGAACACGCCCGCGTCCGTGCGCATCACCCGCACGTTCGTCACACCCCATCGCGCCATCCGATCGGCCGCGTAAAGGTAGAACTTGTTGGCCCACTCAAGGCCCAGCAGCCGCACATCCGGCCGGCTTCGCGCGCGGTGCAGGAGAAACCGCCCCTTGCCGCATCCGATCTCCAGCTCGAACGGACCGGACGACTCGAACCAGGAGAGCGGATCAACGACGACATCCGGCGCGGGCGCAGGCACGATCACGTCCTCCATCGTCAGGCGCGGCGACGGGCCGGCTTGCGGCGAGATTCGGTTTCTCGAAGGCACAAGCGGCGCGTCGCCGGTCGCGGGCGGCGCGGCAGAAGGCGCGAGCGGCCTGGATGCCGGTGCGCTGCCGGCAGACGTATTCGGATGCTCGTTCACGGTGCTTCCACGTCGAGGTTGAAGAGAATCACGTCGCGGTCGATGCGATCAAAGCGAAGCAACTCCCGGAACCCCCGGGCTTCCACGTAATTCGGCATTCCCGGCTTGTCTCCCACAAGCTCGGTTTCGCGCATGACGAAGAACGGCGCGGGCGAGGACGTCGTCGGTCTGACCTGCGCGGGAGACTCAATCCAGTGAAACGACCGGTTGCTGTAGAACGCCGTATCGGGGAATTCCTGTCTCCCGAGAACGAACACCGGCTCCCCATCGGGCACGATGGCGTCGATCCGGGCGGCCGCGGCGCGCTGCGAATCGGACCTCACCCGCGCCGGCCACCAGACTTCGGAGATGATCGGCGCGCAGCCGACCGAAAGCAGCAGGAATGCCGCGCCCACGGAATTTGCTCTGCCGTTGGCGTGAGCCGCGTCGGCTCCTCTGATTGCACGGGTCGCACTTCCGCGGCCCACCGCCGACGCCAGGAGTCCGCCCAGTCCCAGTGCCCACCATGCCCATGCCGGTCCTAGCGGAGCCTTCGCCATCCACGCGGCAGGCGCCACGCCGATGAGCAGCGCCGCGCCGCACGTGGCAAGCCCTATCCACTTCAGCGCGCTGAACACGCCACAGACCCCGCGCTCCAAAGGCAATCCCTCCGCGGATGCCCTGTCGCCGCGTCCACCCGTCGCCCCCCCCCCGGCCATCCAGCCGCACAGCAGCAGCAGGAGCGGAAACATCGGCAAGGCATACCGCGCCGACTTCGCCGGCGCGATCGCCAGGAAGACCAGGTTCGGCAGCAGCATCAACAGCAGGAACTCCGCGAAAGGATCCCGCGCCGCCCACGTCCACCACGCAACGAGCTTCGACCGCGCTCTCCTCCACGCCGTGCCCGCTGCTTCAACTCGCACGGCTCCGCCCTCCCAGAAGCTCGCCACGAGAAACACCGACGCCGGCAGCGTCACCACGCCGAGGATCAGCGGGAACAGCGGAATCGACAGCAGGTCGCCCACGCTCGGCGCCAGCCGGTTCACGACCTCGCTGCCCGCAGCCGTGCCCACGCGCTTCCCGCCGGCGTATCCCAGCACTTTCATCAGCCACGCGCCCAGGACGACTAGAGAGAGCGCGGCGCCGATCAGATTGCCCGGATGGATCATCCACCGCCAGCGCCGCTTCACGCGGGCATACGTCAGCAGCCCCAGCCCCATGAAGATCAGCGAATGCGGCGCCTTCCACATCGCCGCCGCCGTCGCCAGCGCATACGCCCCGATCCAGCACGCCATCGCCGAAGCGCCCCGGCCCTTGAGCGCAGGCCACAACAGCAGGAACGCCGCCGTGAGCAGGAAGGTGAACGGCATGTCTAGCTCGGCGCGGAAGCCGTAATCAAGCACGGTGAGGTTCGTCAGCGCCAGCGCCGCCGCCGCCAGCCCGGTCACTCCCCCCCCCCAGCGCCGACCGACCGCGTACAACAGCAGTACCAGCAGGGTCGCGCTGATCGACGACGGCAGTCGCGCCACCTGCTCATCGAACCGCCCCAGCGCCTGTGCGAGAAGCGTCGTCGTCCATGCATACAGCGGCGGCTTGTTGACATACGGTCGATGGTGGACCGTGGGCATGGAGGGTCCGCCCCGCTCCAGCATCTCGTACGGCACGATCGCCCGCAGACCTTCGGTCTCGATGAAATCGAATCGACCCTGATAGAGAAAGAAGTGCAGCAGGCAGACGACAAGGAGCATGGCGACATGCGCCCACCCGTCCGCCCGACTCAGCGCCCGTCGCGCGCTTCCGGCAGGCCCAATCGCGTCAGAATCACTCCGTTTAGCCTCCTCCATCTGCGCCCTCTGCGTTCTCTGCGGATGCCCCGTCTTCGGTTTCCTCGTCCTCCGCGAACCCTCCGAGCCGGACCATTCCATCCTGATCCGGCAAGCGTTCGATCCCCGCCGCCGCCCGGTGGACGAGGGTCCGAAATTGTACAGACGCGCGCCGCCGCGACCACCTCCGTTGCAGGTGTTGCGTGCAGGACGCTACAATGACGCTTGCACGCCTGGGGAGAGAATCGAACCATGAAGTCTAGATCCCTTGCGGTTTTCGCACTCGTCGCGGCGATGGCGCCCATCTGCAAAGCCACCTGGTCCATTGTCATCGTGGACACACGCACGAAGGAGGTCGCCATCGGCTCGGCCACGTGCCTGACGGGGTACGACCTGCTGGCGCTGACGCCGGTGATGCGCGTGGGCGTGGGCGGCGCGGCCGTGCAGTCCGCCGGCGACTTCGGCGGCACGCGGCGACCCATCATCCGCCGCGAATTTCTGAACGAATCCACGCCCAAGGAAATCCTGGAAGTCCTTTCCCGGATCGGCGGGCACGATCAGCGTCAGTACGGCATCGCCGACACCGCCGGCCGTGCGGTCACTTTCTCCGGCGCCTCCAACGGCGCGCACGCTTCGGGCATCACCGGTCGGCGCGGCACGATCGTCTGGGCGGTTCAGGGCAACGTCCTCACCGGCCGACCCGTCGTGCGCCAGGCGCAGCGCGCCCTCATCCGCACCAAGGGCGACATCGCCGAGAAGCTCATGGCCGCCATGGAGGCGGCGCGGGCGATGGGCGGCGACGGGCGATGCTCGTGCCGCAACAACGACCCCGACGGCTGCGGCTCTCCGCCGCCGGATTTCAAGAAATCGGCGCACATCGGCTACATGATCCTCGCGCGCCTCGGCGACGTGGACAGCGACGTGTGCGACCGAACCGGCTGTGCACAGGGCGACTACCTGATGAAGTTCAACGTCCCCTTTCAGAGCAACGACGCGCCTGACCCGGTCTATCAGTTGCGGGACATGTTCAACGACTGGCGCGCCGAGCTGCTCGATCAGCCCGACGGCGTGAAGTCCACGACGATGATCGCCCCCGAGGGCGACCACTTTGTGCTCACCATCGAGCTGCGCAACTGGCAGAACACGCCGATCACCAGCGGCGTCCTCGGCCTGTCCGTCACCCACGCCTCGGACAGCGCCGACGCCTCGGACATCGGTGAGGTGAACGACCTGGGCAACGGTCGCTATTCGGTGTCGCTGACGCCGAACGAGCGCACCGGCGTGGATCGCTTCGTCGTTGCCGTCAATGTCGGCGAGCGACCCGTCACGCTCTCGCCGTACCCGGAGCTGCGCGACTCCTGCGGGCTGCGCGTGGACGCCACGCGGGCCAAGGTGAACGACAACTTCAAGCTCAAGATCGCCGCGCACGTCGTTAACGAATACGGCGCGCCGGCGCCTGGGCAGAACGTCCTCGCCAAGGTCACGCAGCTCAACGCCGACCCGCTCGAAGTCAGCCTCGGCCTCACCGACGAGCAAGGCCGGGCACGGCGCAAGTTCAACTTCACGGCGGGCACATACCACGGCGTGGTCAAGGCCATCCTGCCGCCGGAACCGGGCGGTCAATGCCTCGATCCCACGCTGCCCGATCAGCGGTTAAGAAGCCGGCGCGTCAGCGTTCAGTAGCTTCCGCCTACATGCTCCAGGTTCAGAGGAGATCCCAACAGTGCGCGAAGGTGGATCTCGCAATATCCATTGGACAGCGCTAGCCGGCTGCCTCGGGCTTGTATTAACCGTCTTATCTGGATGTATGGTGGATGCCATTACCGTCTCCGGCTATGCGATCCGCGGTACTCTTGTATCCGGAGGAGAGCAGGAGCCGCTACCAGAATTCGCATTCACCCTGGAAGTGTTGGTTGGAGAATATGTTGTAGCGCGATTTGACGATTCCATGACTGATTCGAATGGTGATTTTGACATCTTCTTGATTACAGATACAGGCGGAACCGGAGGAACATGGCTGAATCCGCGCCAGTATGTCGATCCGCCGCAGCCCCCACCGGCGCCGGACCGTGTGCGGCTTATCATATATTCCGAGGAGGATGAGTCAGGCTATTCTATTTCTGTGGAGCCTGACATGATCGCCGGCGGTCCGGAAGTGCTGGACATCGATCTCGGTCGCGTAATCGTGCCGGATTGATGGGTGCTCCCATTGCTGTATTACAGGCGATCCGGCCTGTCCGTCTGTGGTGAACGGTGCCGCTCGTCATTCCCGCGCAGGCGGGAACCCAGTTCCGTCATTCCCGCGCAGGCGGGAACCCAGTCGAGTGCTTTCAAGGACGCGCAAATCCAGCGGTTTTCAGGGGCGGACTGGATCCCCGCCTGCGCGGGGGCGACGGCTCCTCTGCTCGCTATCGAGTTTCACCACGGTCGGCTATGGATTCATGGGACATGAGGATGCGGATGCGCCTTGGGTCGTCTGGTTGCATGACCGGGCGGCGGGTGGCACGGTCTGGTGTCCTCGCCTCGCCGAGGAGGATGACGACCCAACGCTCGATGGTGCTGAACCCGGCTCTGCGGCTGCAGACTCGCGCCGCCGGGCGTTCTTGTTAGGCTCAGATTGTGAGGGTCCCCGGGGAACCCATCCGCCCCGTCTGTTTTGACCCTCCCCTCCGGCCGTGCGAGAATCTCCGCTGATTCGTGGTCATTTGGACAAGGAGAACAATGATGATCCGATGGGTCGGGAGATGGACGCTTCTGATGCTGGCGGGCGGCGCGCCGCTGCTGGCGCAAGAGCCGGCCTCGAAGGAGCCGCCCGCGCCTCCGCCCGCGTCGCCCTACGACGCGCTGGAACTGGCGTTCAACGAGGCGCAACAGAAGTTCTGGGAGAGCTTCAAGGAGAACACGGAGCCGGACTGGTCGAAGAACCCCGCCAAGGAGTTCATGCCCAAGTTCCGCAAGCTGGCCGAGGACAACGCCGGCAAGCCCGAGGCGCTCAAGGCGCTGGTGTGGATCCTCACCAACGCCCGCATGTTGGAGATGGGGCAGCCCGCCGAAGGGGAGGCCGTCGCGGCCGTGCCCGCTGCCACCACCGAGGCGGGCAAGTCCGACGCGGGCGATGCCAAGCCTGACAAGGGCGATGCAAAGCCAGAAAAGAGCGACGCCAAACCTGAGAAGAGCGAGTCCAAGCCGGAGAAGGAGGAGGCGAAACCTGCCAAGGAGTGGGTGCCGGCCACGCCGCTCATCGTCAAGGTCAGCGCCGCGGACGAGGTGAAGAACTGGGCGCTGGAGCGGATCAAGCGCGATCACCTCGCCGACGCGGCGATCAAGGACCTGATGCCCAACCTCCGCTACCTCGCCTACGACATGGGCAGCAAGCCGGTCATGGAACTGTCCGAAGCCATCCTCGCCAAGAACAAGGACCGCGACGTGCAGGCGCACGCCACGTTCAACATGGCCTGGGCGATGTACAACCCCTTCGTGGACGTGATGCAAACGGACGAGAAGGCGCGCGAGGCGAACAAGACGCGGGCGGTTGAGCTGTTCCGCAAGGTCGTCAAGGACTTCGCGGACACCGACGCCGCCAAGGAGGCCGCGCCGTTCATCTTCGAGATCGAGCACCTGCAGGTCGGCATGAAGGCGCCGGACATCGCCGGGAAGGACATCGACGAAAAGGACATCAAGCTGTCGGGCTTTGCCGGAAAGGTCGTGGTGCTCGACTTCTGGGGGTTCTGGTGAGGCGGGTGCGTCACGATGATTCCGTCGCAGGTCGAGATGGTTGCCAAGTTCTCCGGCAAGCCGTTCGCCCTGATCGGGATCAACAGTGACTCGCAGAGCCGGTCGGCTCTTAAAGAGCGTTTCGCCAAGGAAAAAGTCTCCTGGGCGCAGTTCATCGAAGGGCAGGATCGCGCCATCAGCAAGAGCTGGAACGTGATGGCCTATCCGACGTTGTACATCCTTGACCACGAAGGCGTCATCCGCCACCGGGACCTGCACGGTCCGGAAGAGGTGACGAAAGCTGTCGAAGAACTCCTCGCCAAGGTCCCGAGCGGGAAGTCGTAGGCGGATTGCCAGTGGAGGTACGGACAAAGCGGCGGCACGGTTCGCGGCGGATGTGCCGCGGGCCGTGCCACCTGTCGTTTCCAACGCTTGGCAACCGACACAGAATTAGATCCATGTCGCTCAATGCCACGATCACGCACCGCAACGACGGGTTGCACCGCGTCGGTTGTTCATCATGGATCGGAAGGGTCGAGCCTCCCGATGTCGACATTCAATGCACTGGCGATTTTTTCCAGCGTGCGACGGGAAGGGCTATGGTGCCCCCCCTCCAGCCGAGAAATGTGGCTCTGCGGCAAGTCGCTTAACTCGGCCAGTTTTTCCTGCGTCATTGGTGCGGCCTCGCGCAGACTTCGAATCTTCGCGCCAACACCTTGCGACCATTTGTCCAAACCCGGCGTCTGGCGCAAGGAGCCTGCGCCTTCCCGTCGAACCGAACCGATTACATCTGGAAACAGAATCTCCCGGATGGTCTCGACGATTTCCTCGAATGTGTTCCGATCCTGGCACCGAGCCAATTCCGAACCGATGGCTACTAGGTCGGCCATCGAGTCCCGCGAGAGGCTCGAAATCCGATCTAGGAGCAACGCCAAGACAAGCTCTTGCTGAGAGGCCGCCCGTGCCGAGAAGCTTGGAACGACACCGCTATCCCTTTCCTCTACGTTCGCCATCGGTTCCCCTTTGATCCTCAGCCAACAGCCTGAGAGCAGTCCGAAGGCGGTTACGCACCGCGATCTTGACGTACCCGGGCGTCTGGCCCTCCTCCTCCTTCTTGTAGACTTTCAGGACCAAGATGAGTCGTTCACTCTCCAGAACAGTGAAGTAAACGCGCACGTTCATCCGACCCAACAACCCGCCTTTTTCGCGGAGCTCCCAAAAATCTTCGATCTGCCGAATGTCTTGGGTCCGGCTTCGACGTGGGTCTTCTTCGCAACTCAACGCCTCGAATTGCTGCACGAGGTGGGCATACTGATCCTCCGTGAGGAGCTTCCGACCCTCGGTGGCGGTCACATCCAAATACGCCAGCGACCAAACCCGTTGGCTGCCTCCAGCTTGCCCTAACGAGCGTAACCTCAACTCCATTCGCGCCTCCTTACTTCGGAGAAGACCCGCCTTGCACTTTATATAATATATGACACCAGTCGCATATCAAGGCGCATAGACCGAAATATTGGTAAGTCATAAACGATAAAATAGCATTGCACTTTACTTAGGCGTCCGCAAGATGGGTCGCAGCATCTCGTTCTGGACTTTCGGAGCTACCACGGGTTCTTCACGTGACATGCCCGACCCGTTTTGGCGATGTAATCCTGATGATAGGTTTCCGCCGGGTAGAACACCCTTGCAGGCTCGACTTGCGTGACGATCTTCTTGTCGCCGAACTTCTTCGCGGCCGTCAGCTCCTCGATGTACGCCAGCGCCGCCTGGCGCTGCTCCTCGCTGGTGGTCCAGATGCCGGAGCGGTACTGCTCGCCCTCGTCCGGGCCCTGATAGTTGAGCTGCGTGGGATCGTGCATGACGAAGAACGCTTCGAGCAAGCGGCGATACGTGATCTTCTTCGGGTCAAAGACGACCTTGACGCTTTCGGCGTGCCCCGTCGTGTCCGTGCAGACGTCCTTGTACGTGGGGCTTTCCGTCTTGCCCTGCATGTAGCCGGAGACGGCGTCAATGACGCCCGGGCCTTTCTGGAAATAATGCTCGACGCCCCAGAAGCAGCCGCCGGCAAAGTACGCTACTTCGTATTCGCCTTCCTTGTTCGCAGCCTCGCCCGGCTTGTTCGCCGTCTCGCCCGGCTTGGCCGTGGACGCTGCCCCCGTGCCGGCTGATGGAGTCTTGCCTCCGGCGCTCCCCGCCGTCGCCGCGGGGCGGCTTTCCGGCGGAAGCTCCGCGCCCTTCTCGTAAAACTTCAGCGAGGCGGAGTTAAGGCAGTGCCGCTCGCCCGTCGGCTTGGGACCGTCATTAAAGACGTGGCCGAGGTGCGCGCTGCACCGCGCGCAGTTGATCTCCGTGCGCTCCATGCCGTGTGAAACGTCCGTCTTGCGGGCGACGTGCTCGGGATCGAACTCGCGGAAAAAGCTGGGCCAGCCCGTGCCCGAGTGAAACTTGTGCTCGCTGGAAAACAGCGGCAGCCCGCACACCACGCACGCGTAGAACCCCTCTTTCTTGTTGTCCAGCAGCGTGCCGCAGAAAGGCCGCTCCGTGTCGGCGCTCTGCGTGATGCGGTAGGCCTCGGGGTCCAACTTCTTCGCCAGCTCGGCCACCTTTTCGCGCGGGAGCGGCGTGATGTCGTAACCGGATTTCGAGATGCGCGTTTTCATGGTTTCCATCCGCGGCTGCGCTTCGGTCTGGGGTTTGGCGCCCGCGGACCTGGGCTCCGCCTCCTGTCTTGCGTCCGCCGGACGGCAACCGCCCAACAGGAGCATGACCACCCCGACCGCCGCGCTCATCCGCCATTTAGTGTCCATGCCCATCAAACCTCCGCAGTTCTTAACCGATTCCCGTCGCCCAACGCCAGCTTGGATGCCGCAAGTCGCAAGAGGTCACCCGCCGCCACGGGGTTCGAGGACGCAGACCCGTGAAGCGCACAACCCTCCTTGGGCTGCCCGCGCGCCTCGGCATGCCTGCCCGCTGCGCGTGAAACCATGCCCCCCAACCATGCCGCCCAACACCGGCACTTGCGCCTTCGGGTGGCATGCTCTCGCCGCGGGTGGCATGCTCTCGCCGTACTCGGCGTGAGCATGAGGTTGCCGCACTCGCCTCAGCATGGCTACGCGCTGCGCGTGAAGCCATGCCACCCAGCCACTGCGGACGCCACGGTCTGACGAGTACGCCAAACGGAGTTACCCTGCCGCTGGGGCTGGATTTCCCTGGATGCGCTGGCCCTGCCGGTAGGTCACGCCTTGCGGGAGGTGCTTGACAGCTTCCCCGCCGGCCGGCTAATCTGCACCCATTATCCATCGAATCTCGGTTCAGCGGAACGGAGAGGGGCGGGTGCGGAAGGAAACGAACATGACGCGAAACCTCCTGTGCGGCGCGGCGTTGGTGTGCGTGGCGGTGGCCCTGACGGGCTGCTCGGGACTGGGGCAGACCTACGCGGAGCGCGAGCACCGCTGGAAGACGGTCTTCGATCAGGACATGCAGGCGCTCGCCGACGATATCGACATGGTCTGCCAGACGGAACGCGTGACGCGCCTCACGTCCGTCCAGCAGCGGTAAGCCCCGCCTGAAAACGACAAGCTGAAACACTACGCCGCAGCGACGCATCGCGCGCCGCTGCGGTTTTTCGTTGGGACCGCGAAGCTGGGACCGCGAAGCTGGGACCGCGAAGCTGGGACCGCGAAGCTGGGGCTCAGAAGGTGGGGCCGCTAAGGTGGGACCGCCCTGATGGGGCCGCTCTCCGAGCGGCCCATGGTCCGCCGGTTCTGTGAGCCGGCGAGCGCAAGGCGAGCCAGCCTCCTGCGACGCCCACTCGCCCCTCCCCCCAAAGAAGCAGCGGCTTGCGAACGGCGCAAACGCCGCCCGCAAGCCGTTCTCAAGATCCGAACTCCCAAGGAGGCGATTTCCGCCGCGGCACTGCATGGCAGCCTGAGGTGAGAATTCGGGGGTGCGAAATCCGACTTGTTGCCCCCCGCCGAACCGCCGACGGACCACCGGCTGGAAAGCCGGTGCTTCACCCGGAAAGCCGGTGCCCCACCCGGATTTGTCCTTCACCTCGGCCGGCTAGTCCACGATCATCTTCCCCGGCGAGACCATCTCCCCCTGCGATTCCATTTCACCCGGCGATTGCATCTCACCCTGCGAAGTCATCTCCGGCGGGGACTCCTGCCGGCTGGTCTTCACTTCGGTCGTGGTCACGGTCGGACCGCAGCCCGACACAGCCAACATCCCCGCGGCGAAGGCGCCCGCCAAAGTCATCATTCCCATGCGGCTTTTCATCACGCTTCTCCTGGCTTGAAGTTGATTTCGAGCGGGCTTGGCCCGCACACGGCTGATCCCTGAACACAACCGCCGAAGCGCCGCGAGGACGCTTCGGCGGAGACTCACCCACGATTCGTCATTCAACCCGCGAACCTCTTGGCCCGTGCTCCATTCAAGCCTCGCGCCTCAGGTCGCGGTTCGGTTATGTCCGTCACGGACCCTTCCGCGACACGATCGTGATCTGCTGATGCACGACGCGCCAGACGTCGGTCGCCGGGATCGTCACGGTCACCCGCGCCACGCCGTTGCCGAACGACGGCGCATCCGCCACCGCCCCCACCAGCACCGCGTTCACCTGCGAGTTGATCTCGTCGTACTGCGTGACAAAGTCCTTCACCGAAGTATTCGAGTCGATCCGCAGACCGTACACCTGCTCCGCCAGCTTGCGCTTCGCGTCCAGCTCCGCGCACCGGGCGGCCTTGAGGCGACCCTGCGGCGTTTCGATCGCCGGATCGGTGCACTCACCCGCGGCCGAAATCGCCTGGGCGATCCAGTCCGGCATCGGGTTCCCCGCCGAGACCGCCTGCTGAATCGCCGCCGGGCGCACCGTGCCGGAGCCGGTAGCCTCGAAGACCTCGACGTGCAGCGTCTTGGTCAGGTTCTCGATGTCCACGGCCGTGACGGAGTTGCCGCGGTAATGCGCCGTGTGCAGTTCCTTGATCTGCGTGATGACCTTCTGCACGGGCACCTGCATGGTGACCTCGACGATCAGCTCGTCGTCGTGGAGATAGGTCCGCGTCTCCTGCGCGCCGACGACGATGTCGCTGGCGTGCGTGGCGATCTCGTCATATTCGGTAACGAAGTCGCGGACCAGCGTGTTCGAGGTGAGGCGCAGACCCTTGATGCGCTCCAGCAGCTTACGCATCGCATCCATCCGGGCCGCGCGACCGGCCATCAGGCGCTCCTGCGCGGAGACGCTCTTCCAGATCGGCGGAACGTACATCGTCGGCGGCGGCGGGCTGGGCAGCGCGGTCAGGTTGCCTTCCACGCCCGCGGGAAGCTGCGGCGGAAGGTCCGGACGCGGCGCGCCGCTGCCGGTCACCTTGATCACGTCCTTCTTGATCGTCTGCGTGATCTGCTCGATGTCGGTCGTCGTGATGCTGTTGCCGTGGTAATTCGCGCTGTGCAGTTCCTTCAGCGTCGTGACCAGCGAAGCGACGGTGACTTCCGCGTCGATCTCGCACGCGCCGTCGTCCCAGTAGCGCGGCTGCCCGAAGCGCGCGCCGCGGACGAAGGTGTCGATCCCCGCCTGGATCGTGTCGCTCTCCGTCACGAAGTCGCGCACGAACGTGTCCGACTTGATCTGCACGCCGTTGATCGTCTCGGCGAGCTTGCGATACGCGTCCGCTTCGGCGGCGCGCTTGGCCAGAAGCTTGTTCTGTGCGGGGGGAACCTGCGCCGACGCGGCGCCCGTCCACGCGCCGACCAGCGCCAGCGCGGCGACCACTCTCAGATGTGTCTTCATGCGTATGTCTCCTGAAATGCGTTACGTGAGAACTCAGTTTCCATCAAGCTGTGTAGCACGGAACCTTTGTGGCACCCGACCTCTGTGGCACCCGACCTCTGTGGCACCGGGCCTCTGTGGCACCGGGCCTCTGTGGCACCGGGCTTCTGTGGCACCGGTTTCCAACCGGTGTGTGTAGCACAGGTTTCCCAACCTGTGCATGCAACATGGTCAGCGATCCGCCTCCCATGCAGACGCCTTCCCGCCACGGAATGGCAAAGCCCTCCGATACCCCTTACACACTCTTTCAGAACCCGCGGGTTCGGAGGGAAGCCCTCGCTCCATCACGGTCGCGGCTCCGTTGTGCAACAGAGTATTAATCCCGCTTCTCTTGAATCCCGACAGCCTTGCGCCGCCAGAGGTTAGGCTCCGGTCAAACGCCGGGCTGATAACCCCCGCCGGGCTGATCCTCCGGCAATGGCCATCATCGCCCTACTTCTTCCTCATGCGGCTGGCATAAGCCTCCATGCGGGCGCGGGCGGAGGCGTACTGCATGTCCTGGCTGCCCATCAGCGCCTGCTTGTAGTAGCTCAGCGCCCCGGCTCCGTCGCCCATCGCCTCGCACGCCAGCCCCGCGCCGAACGCCGCCCGATGATCGTCCGACTTCTTCGCCAGCGCCGACCGGAAGCTCGCCAGCGACTCGGGATACATCCCCGCGCGAAGCATCTTCACTCCGTTGGCGCACTCCTCGCCGCCGCTCGACGCCACTACGCCCGACACGTTGATGCGGCAGGCCATCAGACCGCTGACGAACTCCCGCGCGCCCTGATCGACCAGTCCGGCGATCATCTGGTCCGCCGCGGGAAGGTCGCCCAGTCCGCGGCTGCTGCCGTAGATCGGGCTTGCCGGCGCGGTCTCATCCGTCGCCGTGTACGTCCCGGCCTTGAGGTCCCAGACTCGGTTGTTCTTGTTGTCCAGCAGCTTGAATTCCGTCTGCACGGTCATGGTGCGCTGGTAGCCGGTAACCTCGCGCGTCTGCATGTCCGCGCCACCGCCGCCGGCTCCATGTCCACCCCAGCCGCCGATGCTCGTAATGTCCAGCGTCTGGTTCTTGCGTTCCTGAACATCGACCTTGACGTTCACCTTGCTGAGCACGCGACCATCCGCGGCCATGAGCTGCGGGGGCGCGCCGCCCTGCTGCGTGGACATGCCGGAGGCGGCCAGGTCGCCCTCCTCGAACGTGCCCTTGGTATCCGAGCGATCCGTGACCGCGACCTGCGTGCCGAAACTGTCGCGCGATTCCTGAATCAGATTGCGCAGGACGGTGGCCGTGAGGTCCGACCAGCGCGGATCGGTGTTCGGACCGCACTCGGCGTTATCCACATAGATCGTGTTCATCCCCGGCGGCAGCCCCTTGACCGGCTCGACGATGTAGCTGAACTCCACGCGCGCCTGCTCGGACTTGCAGCCCGAAGCAGCAAGAACGGCCACGCCGGCCAGCATCCCGCATCCCCAAAGCATCGACTTTCGCATTGCCTGAAATCTCCCTGTCAGTGGTTCAAGATTCGGTTGATTAAGGGGTTACGCTCATTCCACCTGAGCGCCCCCGCTTCAGCGTCTCCGCGCGGCCGGCGGTTGCCCATCACGGCATTCCCCGATGCCGGTCGCGGTCACAATCGGGCATGACAACCCTGCCCGGTCCGATAGTCAAGAAAGGCACGGTCATCCCGCGGCGGTGCGGACACGCCCCGCTGGTTGAGGGCGCAAGCCAAGGCGTGCGGTCCCTCTGCGGCACAAACCCGATAATTCTGATTGTCGGCAATTCCGACGGCTTACCGTGACAAACCTCACGTCTGGGTGGCATGCTCTCGCCGTAATCGGCGTGAGCATGAGGTTTTCCCACGCCGCTCGGCATGGCTACCCGCTGCGCGTGAAGCCATGCCACCCAGCCCTTCTGGCCCGGATTTTGCCAAGGCTCCCCTGCCGGGTTACCGTCAGGCAGATCCAGCATCGTGACACGAGGTCTCGTGGCCCCGGTTCGCCGACCGGAGAGGAGAATCGACCATGTCCACAGGCGGCGCGCGTCCGATCGTCACCGTTCAGCAGCACATCCTCGAGCACCAGCGCCAGTTCCCCCACGCCAGCGGCGAGTTCAGTTGGCTCCTCTCGGGCATCACGCTGGCCACCAAGATCATCGCCGCGCAGGTGCAGCGCGCCGGCATCGTCGATGTCCTCGGCGCCACCGGCGAAGTCAACGTGCAGGGCGAGGTGGTCCAGAAGCTCGACACCCTTGCCAACGAGACCATCCATCGCTGCCTCGGCTACCGCGGAAACGTCGGCATCGTCGTTTCCGAGGAGGACGACGAGCCGCGCGTCATCCACGAGGCCGGCGACAAGGGGAAGTACATCGTCCTCTTCGATCCCCTCGACGGATCGAGCAACATCGACGTGAACGTGTCCATCGGCACCATCTTCTCGATCCTCCGCGTCCGCGACGATGTCCCCCGCTCCGAAGTCATCAACCAGGTCCTTCAGCCGGGGCTGGAGCAGCTCGCCGCCGGTTACGTCGTGTACGGCAGCAGCGTGGTCATGGCCTACACCACGGGCGCCGGCGTGCACATGTTCACGCTCGACCCCAGCATCGGCGCCTTCGTCCTCACGCGCGAGTACGTCACCATGCCGCTGAAAGGCAAGACGTACAGCATCAACGAGGCCTACTGGCACACGTTTCCGAAGGGGATTCAAGGGTTTCTCGAGTGGGCGAAGTCCGAAGAGGCCGGCGGATACAGCCTGCGCTACGTCGGCTCGCTGGTGGCGGACTTCCATCGAACGCTGCTGAAGGGCGGCGTGTTTCTCTATCCGCCGACCAGGAAGGATCCCAAAGGCAAGCTGCGACTGCTGTATGAGGCCAACCCGATGGCGATGCTCGCGGAGCAGGCGGGCGGCATGGCCACCGACGGCACGCGGCGCATTCTGGAAAAACCTCCGCAGGCGCTGCACGAGCGCACCCCGCTGATCCTCGGCAGCCGCAGCGAGGTCGAGAAGGTGCTTTCGTTCTGGAAGCCATGATGCCCTCGCCGCGCCGCCGGACGGAGCCTTCCGCAAGCGCCGGGCTGGCCAACCTGGTCGGGCGGGTGCATGAGTGCGATTGCTTTGAGCTTCTTGCGCGACTCCCCGACGGATGCTGTGAGCTGATCTACGTGGATCCCCCCTTCGGCACGGGGAAAACCTTTCGTGGCCACGCGGCGAGCGGAATCGGGTTCGCCGACCGGCTTGCCGGCGGCCGGGCGGCGCAGATCGCTTTCCTCCTGCCGCGCTTGATCGAGATGCGCCGCGTGCTCCGCGAGTGCGGCAGCCTGTACGTCCATCTCGACTACCGGCTCGCGCCGTACATCCGCGTCGAGCTGGACCTCATCTTCGGCCAGCGCAACTTCCTCAACGAGATCATCTGGTCCTATCGCACCGGCAGCCGTCCGGGATGTCACTTCGCACGCAAGCACGACACGATCCTCTTCTACGCCAGGCAGGCCGGGCGGCACGTCTTCAATCTTCAACGCGAAGGCGAGTATCGCACGGAAGGTCTGCAGCGCGACGCGGAGGGGCGGGCGTACAAGACGACGCGTCGCGGACGACTCTACTTTCACGGTGAGGGCCCGGTCGTGCCTGATGTGTGGGACATTCCCTTCCTTTCCACGGTTTCCAAGGAGCGCGTCGGCTACCCCTCGCAGAAGCCGCTGCGCCTGCTCGATCGGATTGTCCGCGCAAGTTCCTCGCCCGGCGGACTCGTGGCGGATTTCTTCTGTGGCAGCGGCACGACGCTGGTCGCCGCGCAGCAGCAGGGGCGTCGATGGCTGGGCTGCGACTCGAACCCGCAGGCGGTGCGCATCTCGCGCCACCGGCTGGTGCAGTGCCCGCATGAGCCGCGACCGTCAGAGCCGCGACCGTAAGGGAGCGCACTCTGAGGCTCAGAATGCGGTGCCGCTCTCTCACGACGGTGGCTCGGATGAGAAGTAGTTTCTTGCGCGGCGATCCACCGAATGGCAGCTCGTTGAAGGGAAACAGGGTGGCACAGCCCGCCGCACTCGCATGACCGTGGTGAGCGGGGAAAGAACCGGGTCAACGGAGTGCCGTAGCCCATTCCACCCGCCGTGCAAGCGACATTCATCACGCTGCCACCCGTCCGCGGCGGCGAACCCGCGGGACGGATTCGAGTGATATCCACACGCGAACGGAAGATATCCCAGTTAAATCGATCTAAGCTTCTGACTTTGTGGGACTTTCGCAAATCGCCTGCATTTCCGCGAGGCCGCGACTCGATGGCGCCCGCGGCCGCGCTGCACTCCCGCCGTACCCCGGTGCGGGACCGAGGCGAGCGACCCGATCCGGGAAGGCGGATGCCCGTACTGATCCTCACCCAGCTTGACGAACGATAATCACAGTCGTGCGGGCGGCTCGCTCTGCCGTCCTGCGAGCGGCCTGGACGAAGCGCCGGTCGTGGCGTGGCGTGCGTGGCGATCGGGGAGGCTGAGGCAGCTGTAACTTCCTGCTATGCCGAGGCTTGCCGCGTCGTTATCGGACGGATGGGATGGCGACGATCTCCCCAAGTTCAACGGCTTGGGGGTGAATCCAAAGATTATTTCCACGAAGCGGATTTCGTGCTTGACTTGCCTTGCCCGTTCTGGTCAAATGGGGCAATGCCTGCGACGTGGCGTTCCGTCCTGAGGCGGTGACGGAGGCGTCGCGGGCGAGGAGCGGGAAGGCGGTTCTGCGACCAGCTATTCACACCCAGCTCCGTGTCAGCGGAGAGCTGCGGCTTTCTTGCAACGGTCTGATAGAAGCGGCGCATAACGCGGGGATCGTGCGGTTTTTCCTGCCGAGCTTGACCCGTGAAAAGTGCGGTCCTTTGATCGGGTAGATGCAGGGGGCGCAGCGAAGCTGACCACAGGCTGATCGTGGAAGGCTTGGTTAGTTAAAGGAGGTTGAGGAAATGAGGAGGATGCCGTGGTATATCGCCGCATCGGGCGCTGTGGCGATGCTGGCTGGAACAACGCTCGCCCAACCGGTCAACGACCTTTGCAGCGGGGCATTGCCCGTCGATTGCAATACCGTGACCTTCGGGACTACCGTCGGTTCGACGTTTGACAGCGACTTCGCCGGCATTGCCTGCGGGACCTCGCTGACATCGCCGGGCGTTTGGTACGTGATCGAGGGTACGGGTGGCGGCATGACTATCGACACATGCGGCAACGGCACCACGTACGACACGAAACTTCACGTTTTTGCTGGCAACTGCACGAACGCCGTCTGCGTGACCGGCAACGATGACGACGCGAACTGTTCCGGTTTCCGTTCGAAGGTCTCCTTCGGCACGTCGGACACTGAGCAGTACTTGATCCTCGTCAGCGGCTTCGGCGGCTCGACGGGCGATTTCGAGCTGAATGTCGTTTGTGAAGTGGTCTTCGAGGACTGCAACGGAAACGGCGTCCCGGACGATGAAGACATCGCCAACGGCACGAGCACGGACTGCAACGGCAACGGCATTCCGGACGAGTGCGAAAACGACTACACGACCTACGACTTCCCGGTGAACCTGCCCATCCCGGATGAAGGCAGCGTCTCCGACACGCAGAACATCGGCGACAGCGGCACCATCGGCGACGTGAACGTCGGCGTGGTCATCACGCACACGTTCCTCGGCGACCTGACCATCGACGTGGCGCACAACGCCAACACCGTCCGCCTTTGGGACCGCCAGTGCTCCAGCAACGACAACATGGACGTGATCTTCGACGACGCGGGCGATCCGGTCCTTTGCGGCACGCCCACGGTCGGCACGTTCCAGCCGGCCCAGCCGCTCTCGGCCTTCAACGGCGACGACCTGTTCGGCGACTGGACCATCACGGTCGCGGACAACGCCGCTCTGGACGTGGGCACGCTGAATAGCTGGTCGCTGATCATCGGCGTCCCGCTGCCGCTGTGCTGCACGGGCACGCTGATCTCCAGCGACACGATTCCGCACGGCGGGATCGACGCTCGCGAAGAGCACGAGTTCTGCGATCCGGGACACCTGACCGGGCTTAGCTCGTTCGAGTTCACCTTCGACGACAGCAGCAACGTCAACGCGGACTGCTGGGTCATTACGGAGACGGGTGGCGCCACGCCGCCGACGATCGTCACGCTGGACCAGCTTGGCGGCAATCGCGTCCGCTTGAACCTCGACCGCCCGATCACGGCCGGTCAGTGGACCTCGTTCGGCTATCAGGGTCGCATCCCGAGCGTGGTGGACATCGGCTTCCTGCCGGGCGACGTGGATCAGAGCGGCGTTGCGACGACGTTCGACATCGTCGCCATCCAGGACTGCCTGAACAACCAGGCGCAGTGTGCACCGTACCAGGTGGACATGGACCGCGGCGGGCTGCAGAACGGCAACGACATCACCCGCCTGATCGACATCCTGCAGGCGCCGAACTGTGATCCGTTCCCGTGGCTCAACTACCAGTTGCCGCCGCAACCGAATCCGTAATTCGGATCGCGTAGGCAAAGTCAGAACCGCTCAAATCCCCGTCGCCATCATGGCGGCGGGGATTTTTTTCGTTCTGAGAATCTCGGATCGAGCGCCGCATTCCGAGCCGCATCCTCAGCCGCATTCTGAGCCGCGACCGTCAGGGAGCGACCGCTGCGCCGCCGATTGCGGGGACGTTCGTCACCAGTCTTCGACCGGATGGGGATGCGCTACCGCGCGCTCGAGAGTGCGATCCGGGTTCGGGAGGTTCGCTCCCTGACGGTCGCGGCTCTGAACGGCGCTCCGGTCGCGGCCAGAAAGGACCTGGGCGCTTCGAGGCAAGGCCCTAGACTGCCAGCGTGCCTTCGGCGTCGGCCACCTGCTCGGGAAGCTCGGCGCGGACTTCTTCCAACTGCTCGCGCGTGATGCCAATGTCCTCGAGGATCGCGTCGGTGATCTCGCCGTGCTCGTGCGTCTGGTAGAAGCCGAACTTCTCCTGGCAGCAGAGCACGTCCGCGGTCTTGACGACGTTGCCGAGCTTCTGAAGCTCCGCGCTGAGCGCTTCCGGGTTGTGGTGGAAACCACAGGCCGCGCGAAGGTGCCGGGGGAACTTCCATCGCGTGGTCAGCCCGCCCCCGAACTGCTGATGGTTGGCGCCGATGAGGCTCTCTTCGACCGTGAGGAAGTTGCCGCCCTGGGCGGAGTAGGTGTTGATGACCTGCGTGAGCTTCTCAGGAAACGCCTGCCGCTCGACGAGAATGCCCATGTCGTGGATCAACCCGGCGACGAACAACTCGTCCGGCTGCACCGGGTAGTGGGTCTTCTTGGCGATGAGCCGGCATGCTACGCCCACCGACAGGCTGTGCCGCCACAGGTCGTTGGCCGTGAACTCCTCGCTGATCCGCCCGCCCTTGAACAGGCGCGCGATGGACGCGGCGATGGCGATGTTCTTCACCGCCGACAAGCCCAGCAGAATGATGGCGCGATCGACGCTGGCGATCTGCCCGGGGAGTCCGTAGAAGGCGGAGTTGACGACCTTGAGCACTTTTGCGGAGAGCGCCGGATCATGCTTGATCACGTCGTGCAGGTCGCGCGCCGTGCTGCGCGCGTCCTCGACGATCTCGATGATCTTGACGGTGACCTCCGGCAACGTGGCGATTTCGCCAATGCCCGCCAGCGCCTTCTCCACCACCTGCTTGGATTGATCGGATGTCTGAACCGTCATGGGTTTCATCCAGCCCTGCAGCCGCGCCGGCTCGCGCGGAGCCATCCCCGGCCACGTTCGCAGGTTTATCGTCGGTGGATGGGGAGGGGTTTAGGAGCCGGTGGTCGCGGAAGTCGGCGCGGCAAGCGGATTTTGCTTGACCCGTGCCTGCGCCGCCGCTAATGCTCTGAGCATGACGTCGCTGACCGATAACTCCTCGCGGGTCGCGCTGGTCACCGGCGCGACGGGACTCCTGGGCAGCCACATCGCCGAGCAGCTTCGCCGCCGCGGGTTCCCCGTGCGCGCGGTGTGCCGCGCGGGCAGTGACACGGCCTTTCTGCGCGGCATCGGCGTCGACATCTTCGCGGGCGACCTCTCAGACGCCGCGTCGCTGCGCCGCGCGTGCGAGGGCGTGGACTGCGTGTATCACGCGGCCGCGCGCGTCGGCGACTGGGGTCCGTGGCGGGATTTCGTGGAGGTGTCGATCGAAGGGACGCGGCGCCTCCTCGATGCCGCGGTCGAAGCCCGCGTCCGGCGGTTCCTGCACATCAGCTCGATCAGCGTATACGGGCACCTCGACGGCGAGGGGCGCGTCTTCGACGAGTCCGCGCCGATCGGGCAGAACCTTTACCGCTGGAGCTACTACAGCCGCGCGAAGGTCGAGGCCGAGCGCCTCGTCTGGGAGGCGCATCGGGCGGGGCGCGTGTCCGTCACCGTCGTGCGCCCGAGCTGGATGTACGGGCAGCGCGATCGCGCCAGCCTGCCGAGACTGATCGACTCGATTCGCCGCGGCAAGCTGCGCCTGATGGGCGACGGCGGGAACCGGCTCAACCTCGTCAATGCCGCCAACGTCGGCGAGGCCTGCGTGCTGGCGGGTAATTCGGAGCGCGCCGTCGGCGAGGCGTACAACTGCTCGCACGACGGCGCCATCACGCAGGCGAGTTTCTTCAATCGCGTGAGCGAAGCCCTGGGTGCAGCGCCCATCCAGCGCCGCATCGCCTACCCGGTTGCGCGATCCGCCGCGTTCGCCTTCGAGTGCGTGGGGCACCTGCTGGGGCTGAAGCGCCCGCCGCTAATCACGCGCTATTCGGTGTGGCTTATGGGCCGGCGCTGCTTCTTCGAATGCCAGAAGCTGCGCACGCAACTCGGCTGGTCCTCCACCATCAACTACCAGGAGGGCATCCCCGCGGCCGTGCAGAGCTATCTCGCGCACGAGGGCGCCGCCGCCGCGCCCGGCGCGCGCATCGGCGAGGCGGCGTGAACTTCGCCGCACGAAGCTGCCGACGGCAGATCCGGCGGGCGAGAAGTTGGCTCATCGAGGCCTCGCGCTCTTCTGGGTGCGCGATGGATTCAGTCTGGTTGTCCGCGGCGATCCTGGCGTTCATCACGTTCCTGCTGACGTACAGTTGAGCGGCGGTCGGGAACCGCTGGCGCAACCGACGCCGCCGGCACGCATCCGCGGCTCGGCACCGCTTTGGACTCCGTTCGGCGCTGCGCCCATCTGAGGATGCGTTTGGGAAACCGCCGCTCTGTTGCGCCTTGACCCTCATACTCGGACACCAGCATCAGCATGATCTTCGCAAAGCGAGAAGGCTCCAGTTCAGGTCGCTCGCGCAGCGGAACGGTACACCACTGCGCCAGGGCAGCGGCGTCGTCGGGAGCCGTCTGTCGCACGATGGTCAAGCCATAGTCGCAGCACGGCGACGAGCAGCGAAGCTGCTCTTCGCAACCTTCATCCGGGCCCACGATGTGTTCGAGCCTGCCGCCCAAGTGAGCGTTGCACGCCGGGCATGACGTTCCCTCCCACACGATCCGACGCTGCCGGACGGAACCAACGACTTCGTCGCACCAGTAGGCGCGTCCCAGCGCGATGCGTCGGCGCGGTTCGCGCCCCACCGCGTGGACGAATTCCTTTGCGGCACGAATCTGCCTGCTCACGAAGTCCAAGGAATCGCCCAGCCAGTGCGGGTCGCGGGTTGCCTTCCACGGGCCTGGATCCAGAAAGGAGCAGGTGTTGCATCGCAGCGCGGCACCCTCAAGCCCAACACGCCCTATCAGGCCCTCGGCACAGAATCCTCCGAGTCGAGCGGTGCGTGACCGCGAAGTCACGGCTTTCCCGAAGTCGAAAATGCTGATTCCCACCCAGTTGCCGATGAGTCTCACCGTCAACTCATGTACACCGACCGCTTCCGGTGTGGAGGGCGCCAACTGATCATGTTCTTGCGTGGACCACATCAATGCATGGTGGAATTATGGACATTGGGATGGTGCAATCATCAACTGTTGGATGACCCGGCTTCTACATCCATGTTATCGGAACGCGGTGCTGATTTTGGAAGGGGTAAATTCCTTAAACGCTCGTCATTTGTTATAAACTGTTCATCCCCGGCCCTCGGACGGGCCTCGTGGGCGTACTTGCCTCCAACCGCGGGCACCGGAAAAAGGTTCACATGCAAGCGGCTTGAACTGCAATTCGCACGGACCTGAACGCAACGCGGCCTGACCGGCGGGATCGCCGATCAGGCCGCTCGCGCATGCTGCATCTCAAGGCCATGCGTCGCGGAAGGAATCAGCCGCCGCAATCCGATTTGACGCACTCGTCACATGGCGAGTGATACGTCGCGCTGCACTCGTCGGCGGTCGTCACGTCGGCGATGATCGCGTCGGTGTCTTCGTCGTAGCTGAACGTCGCCTCGCCGCCGTCGGAGCTGGTCGGACTGCACCCGAGGAAAGCTCACATGGGCAACGTCCCAAGCCCTGCCAGTACGCTCCAACAGACGAGCGATCGCCGAGTCATTGTTTGTCTCTTGAACTGCGAATGGCGAACCCTGCGACGGACCCGCAATCATGGGACGAAGGACTGGGGAGGTTCAGCGATTCAGCCGCGCAGAAACCGCAGCGCAGGACTGCGGTCGCCGATAACGCAGGGCTCGCCGATCGCGTTGGCGATCTTGGACGGGCAGGGAGGGCGTGAACCGCCGCGGCACGCCGCGAGGGCGCCTGTGGCAACGCGCGACTTTCCGCGTTCGACGGCGGGTCGCCATCTCCCCTGATTCGCGCGGCGTGTGCCCGGCGTCACGCGGCGCTCGCCCGCCGCTACGCGAGCTTTACAACGCGCACCTCGGCTCGCCGGGGAAGCCGTCAGGTTCGACGTCGAGCCGGCCAAGCTCCTGGATTTCCTCGAAGATACGCATGGTGGCGCGGCGGACGGTTTCCCGGTCGCGCTGGCCTTGGAACTCGCTGAGGTCCACCGGCCTGCCAAACCGAAGCCTCGCCCGGTGGCGGACGAACATCCCCTTCCACAGCCCCTTGAAATACCGCGTGCCGCTGATGTGCGCGGGGATCACTTTCGCGCCGGTGGACAGCGCGAGCATGGCCACGCCGTCCTTCGGGTCGCTGCCCTGGCCCGGCGGGACGATGCGCCCTTCGATGAAGATGCCCATGGCGCCGCCGTCGCGCAGCAGGCGCATCGCGCGGCGCGTCGCCCCCGCGTCCATGCCGTCGCGCTTCACCGGAATGCAATCCACGATGCCCATGAAGAAGCCTAGAAAACGCCCCTCGGTGTATTCCTTCGCCACCATGAAGCCGAACGGACGATACGGGACCGCGCCGAGCAGCAGCAGCGGATCGCCGTAGCAGGTGTGATTGGCGACGACGAGCACGCCGCCCTGGTGCGGAACGGTCGGTTTGTTCACCACCTTCATTCGCCACCAGAACTTCGTCAGCAACTGGTTGACGTTCTCCAGGAAGAGGATCCACGCGCGATAGGGCGCGCGCGCCAAGCGGATGCGCAAGGCCGCGAAACCCGCGATCGACGCGCACCCCGCCACGACGATCAGGATGACGCCCACCTTGCGATCCAGATGCTCCCACGCCGGAAGCGCCAGCGATCCCGTGGCGATCAGCAGCGACGCCGTGGTGGCCAGATCATTGACGCCGAACACGCGTCCGCGGAACCGGTCCGGCACGATGCGTTGCAGGGACGCATTAAATGCGGCCATCACCGTCACGGCGGACATGCCGCCGAGCACGACGGCGACCGCCCCGATCCTCCCCGCGGCCGTCGGCGCGAAACCCATGAACGCGGATGCCGCCAGCAGCGCCATGCTCCCGCCGACGCCGAACAACCCCCAGGTGATGAGAACCTCTCCCCGCAGCGCGTCCCCCAGGACCGCGACACACACCGAGCCGAGTACGAACCCCAGCCCGATGCACGCGAGATAGTAACTGATGACGACGTAGTCCGGCTGCTGATACACGTCGCGCACGATCGCGGGAATGGCGCTGCGCACCAGCGCGCCGCAGAACCACACCATGCACCCGGCGCCGACAAGCTCCAGGACGCGCCGATGCGTCAGCACATACCGAAAGCCCTCCGTCAGCTCCCGCCACGAACTGACGTGCCCCCGTGCCGTCGCCGGCGCTGCCGAGCCGGTCGGCGGGCGAATGAGAAAAACGAGCGCCGCACTGGCCGCAAACGTGATCGCGTCGCACTTGAACGCCACGTCCGGCGCGTAGCTTCGCGCGATCCACCCGCCAAGCACGGCCGCCGCCATGGTGGCGATGATCCCCAATCCGCTGATCAAGCCGTTGGCGCGCGCAAGCTGGTCGGGACCGACCAGCGCGGGCAGCAGCGCGCTGCGCGCCGGCGAGAACAGGGCCGCGAACATGCCCGTCATCAGCAGCGGCGTGACCGAACCCCAGCGTCCCCACGCATCCACCATGTGCAGCATGCCGGCGAACACCAGCATGATGGCGCAGCGCACGACATCGGCGAGGATCATCAGCGCCCGCCGGGGGAACCGGTCCGCCAGCATCCCCGCCAGCGGACCTAGCAGGGCGAAGGGCACGAAGAACACGAACGTGATCCGGGCCTGAAGCGGCGTGACGTCCACCGCGGCGCTGACGGCGTTCTGCGTCTTCAGGATGGCCATCTCCGTCAGATGGTCGCCCAGTGCGCTGATCCCGTACGCGCACCACAGCAGGACGAAGTTGCGGTTCGAGAGCAGGCGCTGCGGGATGTTCGCGGGACGACGCGTCATGCCATTCCAAATCCTCCGCCGCCAGGCGGGCTGCCTTCCCCTTCATCTTCCGTAGAGCGGGCGATGGGACGGTCTCACTTCCCACTCCCCGTTCCCCATTCGTGCAGGGGCGGAGGCGGGGTGTCACTTCCCACTCGCCCTTCCCCGCTCGCGCACGGGTGAAGTGTGGGTCTCACGCCCCCATATCCCTCCCAGGAAGGGCTTGCCCGAAACACACGGCGCGGAGGCCGCGGTGGAGGGCTTGTCCTCCTGGACCCCCAAGGCCTATCGCTTCCAGGCCGGAACATGGTGGGGGAAGCCCGGCGCTCCGCCTGTGAGGGAGCCGGGCGCTCCGCCCGTGAGTGAGCCGGGCGCCGCGCCGGTGAGGGCGACGCGCCCGTCCATGTCCCGGCGCCGGTGCGAGCGCTCGGGTTGCTCCACATCCGTACCCGGTCCTCTCCACCGGCGGCGGCGATTGTCGCTTCCGAAGGGGTTGCGTCAATCATGGCCTGGTATCGAGTTCCCGATCGGGCGTGGCCACGGCTTTGGGCGTTTGGCTTCGAGCCGCAAGCGACGGTTGACGTCGCCCAAGGAGACTCGGGTTGATCCGCGCAGCCGCGTCAACTCGATCCCTGAAGTCGAGTCAGCCTGATCCCGAACCCGCGCCTGCCTGATCCCCTTCGGGGAACGTATCAGCCGGCGCGAACCCTGATCAGCCGGCGCGAACACGAATCGGCCGGCGCTTCCGCGGACGTGCATGGCATCTCGGGGTTCGTCTCGGGCTTTGACGAAGGGAGTCCCGCGGTTCGACGTTCTCCCAAGTCCGATTGCCCTCCTCCTCTTCGAAACTCTGGGCTTCCTTACCATCCAGAGGCGGCTTGCCAGAATAAACGACCACGCCCAGGTTTGCCGACGGCGCGGTCACCGCTTAGCCTGTGCAGCGCCTTCCATGTGGCATGAGTTCCGGTTGCCCGGTCCTGAATCGAGGTGTGACGTGACCTTGCAAGACGGTTTCGCGCTCGCAGTTCCCTTCGTCGTTCCGCGCCGGCCCACCCGGGCCGGCGCCTGGGCCGCTCGGACGGTTTGGCTCGTTGCCGTCGTGTGCGTCGCAACCACGCTCACGGCGTCCGCACGCGCCCGAAAGGAGCCATTCGAGAACGTGTACCAAACCTACATCGGTCGTTACCAGCCCCTGCTGGTCGCCGCCAACCGTGCGTGGTGGGAGGCGAGCACCACCGGGTCCGACGCCGCGTTCGAGGAGAAGAAGAAGTGCGACCTCGCGCTCGTCGAGCTGCACAGCGACCGCGAGCTGTTCAAGCGCGTCAAGACCTTGCGCGAGGCCGGCACCGTCACGGATCCCGCCCAGCGGCGGATGCTCGACATCATGTATCGCAACCTCCTCCCCGGGCAGGCCGACCCCGAGCTGCAAAAGCAGATCGTCGAGATCCAGACCGCCGTCGAGCAGACCTTCAACACGCACCGCGGACGCATCGGCGACAAGGAAGTCAGCGAGAACGACATCCGCGAGATTCTCTCCAAGACGACCGACTCCGCGCAGGCGGAGGGCGCGTGGAAGGCTTACATGGCCGTCGGCGAGAAAGCGTCACCGGGCCTGAAACAGCTTGTAGGGCTGCGCAACCGCGTCGCGCGCGAGCTGGGTTTCCGCGACTTCTTTGCCATGAAGCTCAGCCTCCAGGAGATCGACGAAGCGGAGTTCATCAAGCTCTTTGACGAGCTGGACCGGCTCACGGCCGCGCCCTTCGCGGAAGTGAAAAAGCAGATCGACGCCGCGCGCGCCGCGAAGTTCAAGATCGCGCCGACCGAGCTTCGCCCGTGGCACTTCGGCGACCTCTTTTTCCAGGAAGCGCCGGAGATGGAAGGCGCGGACCTCGACGCCGTGTACAAGGACGTGGACATCGTCGCGCTGACCCGGCACTACTACAAGAGCTTCGGCTTCGAGAGCGAGGACATCTTCTCCCGCAGCGATCTGCTGGAAAAGAAAGGAAAAAGCCCGCACGCCTTCTCCACCGACATCGACCGCGAAGGCGACATCCGCGTGCTGTGCAACATTCAGCCCAACGCCTACTGGGCCGACACCACGCTGCACGAGATCGGGCACGCCGTGTACGACAAGTACATCAACGGCGACCTGCCCTTCCTCCTGCGCGAAGCGTCGCACAGCATCACCACGGAGGGCGTCGCCATGATGTTCGGCGCGATGGCCAAGAACGCGGACTTCCTGACGCGCGTGCGCAAGCTGGATCCGCAAGAGGCGCGGGCGGCCGGCGAGGCGGCGGCGCGAACGCTGCGGACGGAGAAGCTGATGTTCGCGCGCTGGACGCAGGTGATGGTGCGCTTCGAGCAGGGGCTGTACGGCAATCCCGATCAGGACCTGGGCAAGCTCTGGTGGGACCTGAAGGCGAAGTATCAGCTTCTGCCGCCGCCGGAAACCACCCACCGCCCGGACTACGCCGCCAAAGTGCACATCCTCACCGAGCCGGTGTATTACCACAGCTACCTCATGGGCGACCTCTTCGCGGCGCAGGTGCGCAACACGATCGCAAAGAAAGTCCTCGCGCCCTCCTCGCCGGGGCAGTCTTCGCCCGCGCCGTCCTCATCCGCGCCGTCGTGCTTCTACGGCGAACCCAAGGCCGGCGATTTTCTCAAGAAAGAAGTCTTCGGCCCGGGCAACCTGTATTCATGGAACGACCTCACGAAGCGCGCCACCGGCGCGCCGCTGACGGCCAAGTATTTCGCAGAGCAGTTCGTGCGAATCTCGCCGTAACAACCCACGACGAAAGTCGTCACCCGTCATTCCCGCGCAGGCGGGAATCCAGCCGGTCGCGTGAGACGTTGCAAGGAACCACCGGTGTCCGGGGCGGACTGGGCCCGCGCCTGCGCGGGGGTGCCGGCCCCAATGCCCGGTCCGGAGTTCTGCCACCCCATGGCAAGCGAGATAAGCCCCCAAGACGGGTGGACTGCGCCGCAAAGCTCGGCGCGTTTTGCAGCGGAACATGTCACCTGCCGCGCAGCGCCTTCGCCCGATCGTGGTAGAGGCGCTGTTGGGGAGAACCCGGCGCGGATTGCGCGGCGAGGTTTTCGAACAGGTCGGCGGCTTCGGACTCCTGACCGCAATGGGCGAGCACCTCGGCGAGGTTGACGCGAAGGTCCCAGTGCGTGGGATTAAGCTCGACCGCGCGGCGGGCGTGCGCAATGGCGCCGCGCGGGTCGAAGAGCGCCGCATCCGTGCGGTCGATGAGCAGGACGGAGAGATTGGTGTGCGCCTCCCAGTCGTTGGGCGCCAGCGCGAGTGCCTGTCGATACGCGCCGGCCGCGTCGTGCCTGCGATTCAGCGCTACGCGAACGTAGGCCAGCGCCTTCCAGGCCGGCACGTCCGCAGCGTCAATAGCCAGCAGCCGCCGATAAGCGTCCTCCGCGACCTTCGGGTCCGCGGACTCATTCAGTTGCGCCCAGCGTCGCAGCGCCTGCGGGTCTTCCGGGGCGGCCTCCACGCGAAGCCTGGCTGCTTCGCGCTCTTCGTCGGGATTCACGCCGGCGGCAAGGCGCTGCGCATCGCCTAGCCGGCCGGAAAAGTCCAGGTTGTGCGGCGCCAGAACGAGCGCGCTGCGCCAGCATTCGACGGCTTCCGCATAGCGACCCTGCCGTTCGAACACCTCGGCCATCATCGCGTGGACGCCGGGGAAATCGGCATAGATCGCCGCCGCCTCCCGCACCAGCGCCTCGGCTTCGGGCAGGTCGCCTTCTCGGATGCGGTCCCGCGCGAGGGCGACGCACACGTGACAGCTTCGCCGCCCGGGCGACATCTCCGACAAATCGTTTTGCATCAACGTCCGCGTGTCCGACCAGACGGGATTCCGCAGCCACGTCCGACCCGCGAGCACCACGCACGCCACGAGGAAGGCCGCGCGGAAGACCCTCGCCGCGGGCGGGGTGGCGGTCTCAACGCGCAGCGGTGCGCTTCCTGGACGCGGCGCGGCAGTCTCGCCACGCGAAGCGGAGGACGCGTCGCGCGTCAAATAGGGCGCCAGCAGCATGCCCGCGAGGATGCACAACCACAACGACGGCGTGTAGAACAGCCGCTCAGCCATGATGACGTCGATGTACACCACGACGTTGCCGGGAATCACGTAGGACGCGGCGAAGCCGAGGATGACCAGTGCGGCCACGCCGCGCCGCCGCAGCGAGCGCGCCAGCGCGGTTGCCATCGCGGCTGCCGTGCCCAGACCCAGCAGCGCAAACGGCTCGAAGGGCGAGCGCACCGGGGTGATGACATTGAGCGAGTAGTCGCACAAGAGGCGGGCGGGGTAGGCCATCAGCGAGACATAGTGCCCGAGCACGGCGAAGGGGGACCAGAGTCTGGCCCATGCGTCGGTTTCGCGCAGGAAGTTGCCCGCGCCGCCGCGCTGCCCGCCCACGACGAGCCGCGAGGCGCAGACGTGGTAGCGGATGAGCATGTACAGTCCGAGGATCGCCAGTGCCGGCAGCAGCGTGCGCAGAAACATCGAGCGAAGCGGACGGGTGTGGCACCGGTTTGTAACCGGTGGCTGCACAGGTTGGAAACCTGTGCCACACCTCACCGGTTGGAAACCGGTGCCACACTCCACCGGTTGCAAACCGGTGCCACACTGCACCGGTTGCAAACCGGTGCCACACTCCACCGGTTGGAAACCGGTGCCACACTCCACCGGTTGCAAACCGGTGCTGCACTCCACCGGTTGGAAACCGGTGCTGCACTCCACCGGTTGCAAACCGGTGCCACATCGCTTGCACGACCACAGACGCCAGCCGGTCACGACGATCACCGCCGCCGCGCCGGTCTCCTTGCTGAATACGGCCACAGCGACGAACAGCAGCATCAGCGCCGTCCATGCGGCGTAAGGAAGGGTCCGCGGGAAGGGTCGCGGCGATTGCGCGACGCGACCCGGCGTGCGGACCGCACTCTCTCGCTCAATGCGGAGGCGAGCGTCTTCCGCCAGCACCGCCCCCAGCACGCCCAGCGCGGAGAGGATTTCCGCCCGCCCGACGATGTTGGCCACCGCCTCGACGTGAACCGGATGCACCGCAAACAGCATCGCGGCGGCGAGCGCGGCGCCGTCGCCCAGGCCCAGCCGCAGCGACACGCGCCACAACATCAGGCTGACCACCGCGTGCAGCAGGACGTTCACCGCGTGAAAGGAAAGCGGGTCCAGCCCCAGCAGCCGCCGCTGCCAGCCGTACGTCTGGACCGTCAGCGGGCGATACAACAGGTCGATCACGTCGCCTTCATTGCTGCCGGGCCAGTACGGCTCGACCCACGGTTGCCACCACGGGACCGACTCGGCGAGGTGCTCGTTGCGCACCACCATCGGCACGTCGTCGTAGGTGAAGCCGTTGCTCAACGAGTTGGCATATACGGCGCAGGCAGCCAGCGCGATCAGCGCGCCGTGCCGAAGGGACGTGCGGCGCCGGCTTGAAACGGGCGGGAGCGGGACGGAACGGTGAGCCGCGCGATGATCCGGGGCGGACGCGGCGAACTTACGTTCCTTCGGCTTCATCAAAGTTCTGCGAGGATTCTTGCGTTGAATCCAACTCGCCCGGCCAGGCGGCGGCCGGGTCCGGCGAATCTTGCGGCGCGACCGGCGCATCCTCCGCAGCGCCCGGCGTCGCCTGCGGCGGCGTGGCGGAATCGTCCGGCATCATCGGCGCCGCGACCGGCGCCTCTACGCCGAGGATCTCCGCGAGAATGCGCAGGAGGTCCGCCGCGATTGCGTCCGCCTCGCCGCTTTGCATCAGCGGCAGCAGCACGTCCCAAGCCTCCTGCGGCTGCTCGACCGTGAAGAGAACATACCCCAGCAGGAACCGCGCGTCACGATCCTCGTGATGACGCGCCACGTGCGCGAACAGCGCCGCGAGTTGAGCGTCGAGCGCGACCCGATCGCGATACAAGGCCCGCACGTCAAGCGGTCGACCGAGGATATGCGGGAACTCCTGCAGCGCCAGGCGGATGGACGCCGACGCCAGCATCGGGTCGCCCTCAGCGAACCACGTCCATCCGTACAGAATGCGAGCATAGGGATCGCTCGGATCGCGTGCCACGGCCGCGGCAAATGCCCGCCGCGCGGCGGACGCGTCCCCCGCGGCGAACGCGGCGATGCCCTCGTCCACGCGCGCGTCCACGCCCGCGATCAGCGTGGTGAACGATGCACCTCCGGCGTCCAGCGTGCTGGTCTCATCGCCTTGCGGCGAGGCAACCTGCACATCCGGCGTCGGCGCAACCTCAAGAAAGGCGTTCGGCTGGGCCGGATAGTCGTAGTTCCAGCTTGGATCATAACCCCGCGCCGACCACGAATCGCCGTAGTTGTACCGGGTGGTCGTCGGGAACCAGACGAAGGGCCAATACGAGTACCGCGTGAACCGGAAGTTCATCCACGGGGCGCAGGCCATCGGCGGCACGCAGCCGTACGACGCGCTGCCGCAAGAGGGAGGCCTCGGCACGCGGCAGGAGGACCCGGGCACGCATGAGGAGGAGGAATGGTTGGCGGGGGCAGGATGCGAATCACAAGCGGCGCGATGCGATGACAGGCTGTCGAGAAACGGGTTGCTCCGGCCCTGTGGGCGGTCATATGGCCCGCCGGACCAACCCATCCCCGGTTGCCCGGATCCGTAAGGGTCCGCGCAGTCGCGGTTCAAGTCCGGCGAGGGTCCGATGCTCCATCCGATCAAAGGCTCGCGTCTCGGCAGCGACCATGACGGTGGATTGGAGGGCGTCGGCCGCGCGCCGTGTGTCGAGCCGCGGATTTCGGGACTGGTGCCGGGAACGGGTCGCGCGATCAGCGAGGCGCCATCGGCGGCGCGCGGCGCGAGGCTGCGCGGAATCACGGTGTGCGTGCTGGGTGGCCGCAGCGCTTCGCCGCTCGATTTCGACGGCGCGCGCGACGGCGTCAGGAGCGGGTTCCCCATGGATCGAGTCGCCGGGCGAGCGAACAGCGACGCGGATCCTGACGGTGCGTTGCCGTCGGATGATGATGCGGATGGCCGGGTTGATCGGGATGACGGACCGATCGAAGCTGGCGGCGATCCCGCTGATGAGGCCGCGGGTCGCTTGACCGTCGGTGCGCCGGAGCTGCGACTCGCGTTGGAAGAGGTTGCGCTCGGCGGTCGATGGGAGTTCGCCGTACCTGCTGGAGGCTTGGCGGAACGGCTGGAGACCGCCGGCTTTTGCGCCGATCGAGAGGTTGAGGCCGACGCTGCGCTGGGGGGTCGCGCGGATGACCCCGAAGACGATGCCGAGGTCTTCGGTCGTGAGCTTGAAGCGGCGCTGGAGGCGGGTTCCGCAGAGGGCCTTGCCTTGCTGGATTTCGGCGGTTCTGCCAGTCCCGCTCCAGCGACCATGAGTACAACCGCAAGCAGGCACGGAAAGCTCGACGCCCAAGCCGAATGTTGGCGAACCATGATCGCGTCCTCCTTGGAAGAGACACGGCATGTACTTGCAAACGTGCAATAGTTGCACGGCGTTAAATAATAACGCCTGGCGAGGCTCTGGGCAACCCCCTTTGTGCAGCCCAACGGTGCGAATGCGGTGCGGGCAGGGTCGTTCGGTTGGTTCGATTGACCCTTGATCTTTGCGGCTTGTTCCCCGCGAGATCGCCGATAGGATACGGGGCTGCCTGCACGGCAGGGCGTGTGCCCGAGTGGCCAAAGGGGACGGGCTGTAAACCCGTTGGCGTTAGCCTACGAAGGTTCAAATCCTTCCGCGCCCATTACTTGCGGCGAAGGAGCGGCTGATGCGCATCCGCGATCAGATCGATCAGCATTCGCCGACCCTCTCGTTCGAGTTCTTCCCCCCCAAGGACGAGATGGGCTTCTGGGATCTTTATCGGACGGTGGAGGCGCTCCGCCCTCTCCATCCCGACTACGTCTCCGTGACCTACGGCGCCGGCGGAAGCACCCGGCGAAAGACGGTTGAGCTGGTCGCGCGGATCAAGTCCGACATCGGCATCGAGCCGCTGGCGCACATCACCTGCGTCGGCGCGTCGAAGGATGAGATTTCCGGCGTGCTCGACGACCTGAAGTCGCGCGGCGTGGAGAACGTGCTCGCGCTGCGCGGCGACCCGCCGGAGGGAACTGGACCGTTCGCGCCCGCCCAAGGCGGCTTCACCCATGCGAATGAGCTGGTGGCGTTCGTCCGGGAGCGCTACCGGTTCTGCCTCGGGGCGGCCTGCTACCCGGAAGGGCATCCGGAATCGCCGAGCCTCGATGCGGACCTCGACCACCTGAGGCGCAAGGTGGACTCGGGCGTGGATTTTCTCATCACGCAACTGTTTTTCGACAACGCCGACTTCCTCCGCTTCCGCGAGCGGGCGCAGCGCTGCGGCATCGGCGTGCCGATCATCGCGGGGATCATGCCCATCCTCTCGGTGAAGCAGATCAAGCGCTTCACGAAGATGTGCGGCGCGAGGATCCCCGCCGACCTGCTCAACCGGATTGAGTCCGTCGAGGACGACGCCGAAGCCGTGCGGCACGTGGGCACCTTCCACGCCACGCAGCAGTGCCTCGGACTGATCGGCGCGGGCGTGGCGGGCATTCACTTCTACACGCTCAACCGCTCCACGGCCACGCGCGCGGTGTTCCAGTACATCAAGTCGGACCTGCCGAGGTACCGGATGGCCACGGGGACGTGACGGTTCCACAGTCGACTGACGGCTCGGCGGCGGAACCCCTCCCGCACCCGGCTATCAGTGCGTGTTAAAAGGCGATGCGCGTCATTCCCGCGAAGGCGGGAATCCAGTTGATGGATTGCCAGGAGGCGAGAATCCAACGGTTTTTCCGAGCGGATTGGACGCCCGTCTGTGCGGGGGTAGAGGGCCTCCTGCCCGGTTTCGAGTTCCACCACGGGTTTACCGGAAGCGGCGCTTACGGCGCGCATGTCACTTCCACGATCGAATCGCATACAAACACGCGATGCTCGCCGAGCGGAACGTCCCTGAACTTCCCCTTCCCGCGCCCGCGATCGTCCAGCGCAATGCTCATCGACCGCGGATCAGGCGGGTCGAGCAGTGCCGTAACCGTCCCGTTAGGTTGACCCTTGCGCACCTTGACGATGATCTTCCCCGGCCTCCCGCCGTCGCCCGGCTTGCACTTGGCGGACACATCCTCGCTCCCTCCGCAGTCGCCGCCGGGGATGCCTTCGATGCGCATGGCGGCAGTCGGTTCCTCAAAGAGAATGCTCCGAGTCCAAACATCGTATCCATAACCCCCCATCCCTTCGCAGCAGGTGTTCCAGCCGCCTCCATCCCGAAAATTTCCTCCGCAGAGATGCGCTCCGCAATTCGGCTCATTCAGCGTGGCTACAATGTAACTCCAGTCTTCCGAGTCCGCCGGTTGCATTGACACATACCAGCGACCTGCTGGAAGTGCGACAGGGTCCACCAGCGAGATGCGGACTCGCACTCCCTCCAGCCCATATTCCGAATCCTCAAACGGTTCACAGTTGATGCCGCCTTGCCCGATGTCGAGTTGAATAATTGCATCATTGTTAGCTAGACAGTCATCGTCGGGAGCGTGAAATGAGAGGCAGGCACGCGAGGCACAAAGACCTCGATGCGAGACAAAGTCCGCAGTCACATTTGTTATAAAATCCATGTCTTGTAGTTCGAAGTCGTCTGCATACTGCAGGTCATATGCTGCGCCCCATATCCCGTCCCCCCCGCAATGGCAACCGTAGCCCGCGTATCCGCCCTCGTCTGTTATACATAAGCTGTCATACAAAATCCGAGTATCCGTGGACGCAGCCGACAACAAAGTCCAGAACATCACACATTCAATGATTATAGTCATGAAATGGTTCTCCCTGCTGGATGCAACCCATGGGCAACGACACACATCCAAACGATTCCTCGCCATGATTCGAAGATGTCGCCGGTTCTTCCATCCCGGTTCAACCTGGTGCCGCGGGAGAGGCTGACGCCGAGTGAGTCTGCCCGCGTTTCGGAAATATCATGGAGACACAACAAGGGCATGTGAGCATGCCAGCGTGAATGACTGGGCTCCAGAAAACGGAGAATCCAGCGTAGGGTTGTGCTCAACTCGAACCCGGAACAGGTATTGCGGCTGGCCGTATGCAGCTTGATCGCCCGATACTCGGCGACTGTTGTCCTCTTGCTTACCGTCGGATCCGGCGTTGGGTGCTACGACATCGGAATCCACGAGCGCCCAGCTTCCCGGCGACAGCTTGCGCTCCAAGAACAGCTCAAGGCTTGCAGGCGACGGGTTGCCGTTCTCATCCTCTACCGGGTCCACTTCGCTCATCATCGCGCGGTGCCAAACAAGACTTGCGATGACGGTGGCTCCTGCTGGCACCGTCGTAATCCCTACGACTTCCATGTCGTTTGGATCGGAGACCGTGCCGTCATGCAGACGATTCCGCCATGATACGGCCTGAAAGGCGTTCAATTGTCCCCAGCCAGGCTTCGCCTGCCATTCCGGGTTGCCGCCGTACGGTACGGCCGAATTGACAATAATCGCATGTGCCTGTCTGGGCGTCAGGCTCGGCCGAGCCTCCTTAAGCAAGGCAAGCGTTCCCCCTACGTGAGGACTGGCGGAGCTTGTGGCACCGAACTCTTCCATGAGGTCGTTGGGGGGATCGTAGCAGTAAGCCGTAGTCGTGATCGTTCCGCCGGGAGCGCAGACGTCCGGTTTTCGTCGCAGGTCCGCCGTTGGACCCTGTGATGAGCCTGGAACCAAAGTATCGTCCGCACGACTCACTGTCCCCTGGTCGTCATACGCGCCAACACTGATTGCATTACAGGCGCCAGATGGAGGCAGGACGCCACCAGTTCCGGAATTGCCGCAGGCTTGGGAACAAACGGCACCGCCTGAGTTAATGATCCAATCGAGATTGAGTGCCGTCACATGCTGTGCGGTTGTTTGACTATGTTGATTGTACTCGGCGCCTGCCAAGCTACTACTGATGACATCTGCATTGGGGCCGATTTCAGCCGGAAAGGTCGCTGCCCAAGACAACCCTTCCATGAAAAGCGACCAGTTCGGCGGGTAGTAGTTGTTAGGACAGGGCGTACATTGACCACAGGGGGGACATCCAAATAAGGGAACCTCGTGAATGATCTTCCCGATGATAATGGTGGCATCGGGTGCTATTCCGACACACTGATCGCTGGGATCGGAACACTGGCCTTCACAATAGGCGGGGCAGTCGCCTCCGAGACAACAATCATCTTCCTGGGCGAAGATGATCCCTGTTACGTTGGTGCCGTGGCCATGCCCAAACGTACACTCGCACCAATCCGTCGCATCTCTTCCATCCCGGCACGCGAAGTTCTTCTGGTTCGCCGCCGTGGGGATGGGGAGGCGCGGATGATCCGGCGCTAGGCCCGAGTCCACCACCGCCACTTTGACGCCCGCGCCGGTGTACGGCACGCCGGCGACTTCGCCGTTGTGGACGCGGTCGGCCTCGATGCTGAGGCGGCTGATGTCCAGTTGCGGCTCGATGGGCAGATCGAGCCAGATTTCTTTGATCCCTGCCACGCCGCAGAGCTTCTCGATTTCGTCGCGCGTCGCCGTGGCCGGGAGCAACTGGCTGGCCTCGTGCAGTTGGCGCACTCGCGTGCCGAGAATGGCGCGAGCTTCTTCCAACACTTGCGGAACGTCCTGCGCGACGATGGCGGCGTAGTCCCAATAGTGCGCCTCGTACGCGGTCTCCTGCTTGTCCACCAGCGAACGGTCGAAATCCCTCGCCTCGCGCTCGGCCGTCTCCAGTTCAGCCTCCGAAATATCCTCGCCCTTTTCGCACCGTTGCCGCAAGTCCTCCCAGACAAGCCAGCGGGCCGTGCATGCGTTGTACTCATCCGGCGCGGGCAGCATCGACTCCAGATCGAACGGCGCGCGCGAAAGCCGCGCGACCACGATGATGGCGTGCTCCGCGTCCGGCTTCTCCTCCATCGCGCGGATCAGATCAGGATCGATGAAGGGGCCACTCGCGCCGTCGCCACCACAAGCGGCCGCCGAACCCATCGCGACGCGCGGTGAAAGCGGGATGATCGCCAAGGCGAGCATGACGAGGCTCAGCCCAGTCGGCAGGCGCGAGAGGTCACGTCGAACGCAACGCCGCGCAGGCTGGGAGAGAGAGAGAGTGTGTGTGTGTGTGAACCCGTCCCCGTCACACCTTGGCAATTCCGAACAGCTTCCATCCGCATTCGGACCTCCTTTCGGTCAGGCGAACCTCAACCGGCCCGAGCAGGCGCGTATTCTACCACGGGGCATGTCGGCAGCCAAGGGGGTTCCCAATGGGTTCTGCTTTGAGAGCAGGGCAACCGCATGCCGGATTCAGGCAGGGCCCGCGGGTTCCATCGCTCTCGCCAGACCAGAGACGATCCGGGATGAACATCTTTTCCAACGTCCCACGGGTCCGCTGCTGCGGACCGGTGCCACCCGCCGCTGCAGCGGACTCCTACCTCCGGCGATTCCCCGTGCCGCCCGCGCAGCCGGCGAATCGTCGAATGCGCTTGCCCTGACGACACAGGCCTTCGCTTGACCTTCGAGTTCCCTCGCGACTCCTCGACATGCGGGTCCCTTCGTGCTGCCTCGACATGCACGTTTTTCTCGCTGCCTCGACACGTGCGATGCCTCGCGCTACCATCAAACCCATGCCGCGAGAACCGTTTGATGTGGGGCTGGTCGTTGAGTCGCTGTCGATCTTGGATGAGCAGGGTCGCGCGGATGAGTCGCTGGACCCGAAGCTGCCGGCGGACGTGCTGCGCCGGATGCACCGCGCGATGGTCCTGACGCGGAAGCTCGACGAGCGGATGATCATGATGCAGCGTCAGGGGCAGATGGGCACCTTCGCGCCGAACCGCGGGCAGGAGGCGATCCAGATTGGCTCCGTGCTGCCGCTGCGGAAAGACGACTGGTACTCGCCGTCGTACCGCTCGTTCGGCGCGCAGCTCTGGCGCGGCTGGGCGATCGACCAGCTCCTGCTGCTGTGGGCGGGGTACTTCGAGGGGTTCGCGCTGCCCGACGGCGTCAATGAGATGCCGATGTCGATCGTGATCGGCTCGCACGTGCCGGTGGCGGTCGGGCTGGGGATGGCGATCCACTACCGCGGCGGCGACCAGGTCGTGCTGGTCAACTTCGGCGACGGCGCCTCCTCCGAAGGCGACGTCAGCGAGTCGCTCAACTTCGCGGCCGTGTACAAGGCGCCGGTGATCTTCCTTTGCGAGAACAATCAGTACGCCATTTCCACGCCCTTTGAGCGGCAGACGGGTGTCAAGACGCTGGCACAGCGCGGCGTGGGCTTCGGCATTCCCAGCCTGCGCGTGGACGGCAACGACGTGCTGGCGATGGCGGCGGCGTCGCGCGAGGCCGTGGATCGCGCCCGGTCGCACAAGGGTCCGACTTTCATCGAAGCGGTGACCTACCGGATGGAGATGCACACGACGGCGGACGATCCCAAGGTGTACCGCAGCGACGACGAAGTGCGGCAATGGGAGCGCAAGGACCCCATCGCGCGGTTCGAAAAGTATCTCAAAGCCCGCAAGGTGCTCGACGACCGCGACATCGCCGCCGTGTCCGACGAGATCGAGGAGGAGCTTCGCCTCGCCCGCGACCGCTTCAGCGCCCGCGCGGTGCAGCGCCCGCGCGAGGTGTTCGACTTCCACTACGAGACGCTCCCGCCGGACCTCGCCGAGCAGAAGGCCGAGTACCTCGCCAAGCTCGACCGCTGCGGGGCGTAGCCGTTCGACCCTGATGAAGTTTCGCGATTGCGTCGCACCGATCTGCGAGCCATGCGAGCGCCGACCGATCCGTTCCCATTCGGGGATCAGGAGGAGTCGACTTGAGGGATCAGGCTGACTCGACTTCAAGGATCGAGCTGACAGGGGGTGGGGAGAAGGGCCGAATCCACGTTCGAGGGACACTCATGCCACATGCGATGATGGCCGACGGTTCGCTGCACTATGAGGTTTACGGAACGGGGCTGCCCGTCGTACTGGTTCACGGTTTTCCTCTTTCTGCGAAGTTGTGGGAATCCACGATCGCCGGACTGAGCGGGCAGTGGAAACTCATTGTGCCCGAGACGCGCGGGCTGGGGCGCAGCACGGGGGCGCACCACGCGACCATGGCGCGGTATGCGGACGACGTCGCCGACCTGCTGGAACACATCGGCGAAACCCGGAGCGTCGTCTTCGTGGGGATGTCGATGGGCGGGTACACCGCGTTCGAGTTCTTCCGCCGGCATCGCGATCGGCTCCGCGCCTTGGTTCTCGTGGACACGCATCCCATGCCCGACACGCCGCAGAAAGCCGCGGATCGGCGGGCGACGGCGCAGCGCGTGCTGAAGGAGGGCAGCGGCATCGTGGCGGACGCGATGATGCCGCTTCTGTTCGGACCGCAGGCGGCGCCGGAGCTGCTTGACGAATGGCAGGCGATCATCAGCGGGTCCCCACCGGAGGGCGTCGCGGCCGCGCTGCGCGCGATGGCGGATCGCGCCGATTCGGTCCCGACGCTGCCGATGATCGACGTGCCGACGCAGGTGCTCGTGGGGGAGCATGACGCGATCACGACGCCGGATATGTCCCGCGCGATGCACGGCGCCATCCGCGGCGCGCGGCTCGACATCATCCTCGGCAGCGGGCACATGCTCCCCGTTGAGCAGCCGAAAGCGTTCGAGGACGCCCTGTCAGACTTCCTCTCCGGGCTTGAGAACGCTTGACGCTCCACCGTCCCCCCGCGATGACGGGGTCCAGTCCGCGCCGGAAAACCGCTGGATTCCCGCCTGAGCGGGAATGACGGAGCTGGATTCCCGCCTGCGCGGGAGTGACGGAGCTGGATTCCCGCCTGCGCGGGAATGACGAGTGTCGCCTCCTCCACACAGACCGTTAACCCAACCTTTGCGCAATCCGCGCGCTGCGCTGACCCGGTCTTCGCGCGGCCGCTCTACCGTGCCCGCGTGATGTTGTGCGTATCCATCGGCGATCCACGATCCGTTGCGAGCCGTTGCCCGCGATCAGAAGCAGGGCGTCGCCCGCGATCCGTTGCGAGTCGCCGTCCGCGCAAGGAGAGGCGTCTCATGTCGCCCGCGAAATTAGTCGCCTGCTTACAACCCCTTCAGCGCCCCATCACACAACTCGCTTACGTTCCGTCTTCACCAAGACGGTGGATTTCTTCCCCTGTGTTCGAGGAGTACACGAGATGATCGATTGTTGGAAGTCGTTCAAGCGACAGGGTCGAGCCGGAAGCCGGCGAGCTCCAAAGCAGTGCCGCCGGGGCTTCACATTGATTGAACTGTTGGTAGTCATCGCCATTATTGCCCTGCTTATTTCAATCCTGCTTCCAAGTCTGCAGAGCGCCAGGAGGCAGGCCAAGAGCGTCAAGTGCGCCACACACATGCGGCAGGTCGGGCAGGCCATGGCCGTGTTCCTCGGCGAAAACCAGAGCAAGTATCCGCCCGCGTATGTGTATCCCTATGATGCCGCCGGAAATTATGATTATCTGCGGCAGGATGAGGCTCACCCGTTCGGGTACCTGCACTGGTCGTGGTTTTTGTACGACTCCGGCAAGGCCGACGCCGAGGCGTTTACCTGCCCGGAGCTGGGCAACGGCGGAACCCCGCGCACCAACCCGGGTCCTGACATGCGGGACTGGGAGCTGGAAGGCTCACAGGTGGACCAAAACGGCAGTCCGCCGACCAGCACCTTGATGGACAAGCAGGCGCCGCGGATCGCCTTCTCCGGCAACGCCGCGATCTTCCCCCGCAACAAATTCACGCAGTCGCTCTCCGGCGGTCCCCGCGTCAACCAGCTCGTCAGCGACGGCTGGGTCAAGGGCACGTCCGGCACGATTCTGCTGGCGGAGTACTTCCAGAACTGGATCGGCTCGGCCGTGCAGGAAGGCGGCGGACTGCTGAGCAAAAGCCACCGATCGATCAATCCTTTCTACCATATTGGTTACGGCACGGACGAATACAAGGCGCCGCTGAATGCGCCGGGTTTTGTGTACGGCGACGATCAGGACCAGAAAGACTTGTATGGCATACGCAAAATCAGCGTCATCAAGAACAAGAGCGGACTGATTGAAGGCAGCGCCGGACCGGAGACCAACGACGTGGGACGGCACCATCCCGGCGGCGGCGAGTGGTCTCGCGAATATGGAGGAACATCCAACTTCCTGTATTGCGACAGCCATGTCGAGAAGAAGCACGTCATCGAGACCGTGCGAAACAAGGAATGGGGCGACCGTTATTACTCCATTACCGGCGACAACCAGGTTCTTAACGGCAGGAAGTATTGATCGCAGCGCGTGGCGACTTGCAGCTCGGGACGGCTGGCGCGCCCAGCGCCCTAGCGATGGAATCCATGGAACAGGGCAAGCGGGAAGCGTCGTTTCTCGACGCACGACCCCGGTTTCGCGTCGGAGCCGGGGGATTCAAGCGGGTTTGGCGGAGGAGGATCGTGAAAATGGCGGGACAGCGTGCAATAGTGAAGACTCTGGCGGCACTGGCCGTGGCAATGATCGCTGGCGTCGGCGCCGCCGACGTGACGATTCAGGGCGGGCAAGTCAACGGGTCGGGGGCGACCTTGTTCGTGGACTTCTTCAAAGTACCTGCGTCAACCAATGACGATTATGGTTGCGACGGGCACGACGGCGTGGACGGCGACATGGATTGCAACGGCAATCCCTACTGGGGATTCGACCTTGGCCGCAGCAACTGCGGTCAAAGCCCGGTGGACCAGTTGGCGCCCTTCTTTGATCCGGGGCAGGACTGGACCGGCTGGTGGCTGTTCCAATACCGCAGCGTCGGCTCCGTCGAGGGTTTTGGCGAGTTTGTGAGTAATCAACTCTGCGATGTCATTCCTCAGAGCGTTCCATCCGAGGCAGGGTTGATCAATCGCTTCGAGTTTGCACGCCTCGGTCAGACGACGTGGGGCGGTCCATTCGCCGACTGCGACGGCGATGGCGACACGAATGATGAGAGCGGCACGCCCTATTGCCCGGGCAGCATCGACTTCGCGTTCACGGACGTGCTGGCCTCCTGGGCGGTGCGCGCGGGCAATGAGAACGCGGGTCAGTGGAGCCGCACCCCGACGGCGAACGGATATGGGTGGAACTCCATTCCCTCCAACAATGGTTTTGTCAGCCGCCTGGAATCGCTGGGGCGCGATTGCGACGGCGACGGCACGGAGGAGTCGTTCCTGAACACCAGCACGGGCGATGCCGATTCCAACACCATTTATGGTTTCTCTGTGGCTTGGGTGCCCATCGTGCCCGTCACCAATCGCGGCACGGGCGTTGAGAATCTCAAGAACACCGAGTTCCAGCATCTCATGGTGGCGGGCCGGCTCCCCAGCGGCGAGAACCTCGTCGGCGCGACGCGCGACGTAGGCTCCGGCACGCGCAACGGCGAAATGAACACGGCCGGCATCGACCCGGCGTGGGGTCGCGGCGACAACCTCGGCGCACGCAATGCCGATGGAAACCTCGCCAATCTGGGCCCCAAGCACCAGCCCACGAACTGCGGCGGATCCGGCATCATCGAAGATGTGGTGAAAAACCGCCGACTCGCACTGGGCTATACGGGACTGGCCGGCGGCAGCCGCGCGGCCAAGGACGCGCTGGACGGAAAGTATGAGATTGCAAACCTGATGAACGACCACGTCGGCGGCACGCAATATGTCCGCCCGGAAGTCCGCAGCGACAGCGACCCGAATTTCAGCCCGATTCTCGACAACGGCGATCCCAACACCGGGTGGCGGCTGGGGGGTTCCGGCACGTTCACCACCCGCGGCGACTTTCATGCCACGGACGATCAGCTTCCGGAGTACATGGAGAACCAGGCCGCCGCGGATTACTTCCGCAACCTGGAGTGCAGCATCGCTCAGTTCACGTCGGACTTCGACCGCGACGAAGTCAACAACATGCCGGGGCAGTTCCTGGGGCTGACGTTCTTCCTGCTGGCCGGCATGGACTACCTGCCGGAGGAAGGGAATCCGACTTCGTTCCTGCCCAACATCAACCTCAACCAGGAACTGCAGGATTACATCCGGGCCAACAACAACCTGGACATCGGAGTGGATACGCCGCTCTTCGGCAGCCGCAACACCGCGGGCTTCGTGCCGAAGCGCGTGGCCAATCCGGATTTCAACGGCGACGGCACGCCGGACGGCTACAGCGACGGCAGCATGAACGGCAACTACTACAACCCGCAGACGGGCGTGTATGAAGTGTCGAGCAGCTTCCGCCTCAACGAGCGCAACCAGATCAGCGGCGACTTCAACAATGACAAGGCCCGCAACGTCAGCGACATCGCCGGGCTGGTGCAGGCGATCCACAACCCGCGCGCCTACCAGGCGGGCGTGGACTTCGGCGGCAACCGCGAAAACATGCCGTTCTCCGGCGACTACGTCATCGTCGAGATCATCGGCGACTTCGACGGCGACGGGAACTTCGACGGCCGGGACGTGCGCTACTTCGCCGACGGTTTGGCGCTGCAGGGCGGAAGCCTCAACCGCAAGGAAGGCTTCACGCGCGTGGACAATGAGTGGAGCACGCTGACCGGCGACAACAACTACTTCGATACCAGTCTGGCCACCGGTGTGGACTACGTAACGGGCGCGTCACGGGCCGACATCGCGGGCGGCGGCGACCCGATCCCGGGCGCGTACCCCAATGGCTCGGACGGCGCCGTGAATTGCGTGGACATCGACTATGTTTATGCCAACTTTGGCAACTGGGCGAACCTTGATGAGGCCGTGCTCATGGACCTCAGCGCCGACATGAACGGCGATCTCATCGTGGATCAGTTGGATATGGACGCAGTTGTGCAGGGCATCCTTTGCACGGAATACGGCGACGCGGACCTCGACGGCGACGTGGACGCGGATGACCTCGCGACCGTCAATGCCAACCTTGGCCAGTCCGGCTTGGGTTGGTGCGGCGGCGACTTTGATGGCGACGGCGCCGTGGACGCAGACGACGTGGCCACGGTCAACGCCACCCAGGGCTTCGTTTCATCGTGCCTGTCGGGCTGCAACGGCAACGAGTCGCTCAGCGTCAAGTGCAAGGACGGGACGTTCAAGGTCGTCGGCAAGCTCAAGAACGGCACGGAGGGTGTGACCTACGTCTTCACGCTGGACGGCGCAGCGACAAAAGAAGACGTCGCCAGCCGCAGAGGCGTCGCCAAGGGCGTCTTCAAGAATGTGTCCGCCGGAGCACACACCGTGACCGTGTGCGGCCTGAGCGATAATACGACCTGCAACTGATGCGACATCGAACGGCGATGGCGAACATCGCCACCGATCGTCGGGCGTGGTCCCATGGCGGACGACGCTGCAAGGAACGGCGGCTCGGGACCGTGCGGTCGGTCTGATTGCTGAGCGCACGACCCGAACCCACAAGCTTGGGCCCAGCGGCGGCTCTCAAAGCTTCAGGGCCGGCGCTTGGCGCCGTCTAGCACTGCAAGAACGGAGGGGGAAGAAGCCGGACACGGTCCGGCGAGGCCGCGGCGCCGCAAGCGCCGCGGCCTTTCGTAGTTCGGCGTCAAGCCCTGCTCGGCGACCCCGGCATTGCACCGCGACTCCGGTGATGCTCCCCAAGTCGTTTCAACGGGCTTGCCCGCCGCAGGCGGAAAAACCCCGTGAACGCGGTTGGCAAACCATCACGAAGGGCATCAGCGTCCGGCGTACCTGTCGTTCAGCCGCTGATTTCGTGATATTCCCATTGCGTGGATCGGATGGAGCGCCTGTCCACCGATCCAACATCTCAGGCTCTCATGGCCCAGCTTCCGGCTTATCAGCCGCGCGGTTCAGTCGGAATTCGAGCTCGTATTCCATGAGACAGACGGATGAGTCACGTGATGCGGCGTAGCGCAGATTCTCCGTAATGCTGTTGGCGATGATAAACCCGCGAACCCGTTTCCCTTTCGCCAAGTGCCGTTCTACCCAGGCCATGTAGCTCGCGATCTGCCCGAAGACCACGTCGCTGCCGCGGCTGACTTTGAGTTCAACGACGACAAATCCAGCATCGGTATCCACCGCGAGGATGTCAATACGGCCCAGTGGCGTGACAAACTCAACGCCGGCCGAGTCCGTTTCCTCGTCCACATAAAGTTCAAGCCCGTTCTCGATCAATCCCAAGTTCCGCGCGACGTAGTCCCGCAGGTGCGATTCCAGCGCAAACTGGACGTGGGCATCATCCTCACCTCGCTCCGTGTCGAGCGCGTGCTGACCGCGCGAACCCGATTTGAAATCTCCGCCCGATTCGAGTGGCGATTCGATCGCTTCGCCCGGCACAGTGTCCACTTTTCGTACACGCAGCCGCCCTCCCTCGCTTTCTTCAATTACCCAGGCGCCGTGTCGGGTCGGGTCGTAAAACTCAAGTTGGCCCCGACCGCATCTGTAAAGGAATTCGTATTCCGTGATTGCGGCTCTTGGGCGTACATTGGGGTAGTAATAAACCCGTGTGTCGTGGTTGACCGTGCATGTGATGATGCTGCAAGAGATCGTTCCGGCGTTGGTGCCGCGGTACTTCTTCTGGATCCAATCCCGGATGGCGACGTTAGTAGTTCGTGGTCCAATGGCATCAATAGCTTCGCGCACCATACGCCAAACTTCGATGGGTCCCCTCATCGATGCGACTCGCCTTTCCTCACAAAAAGCTGCGGATACAGCCCCTTCAGCGTCGCGTTCTCTCGCGCGTTGTTCTTCAGCACGTCCACCATTTCGTCCAGTCGCGTGTACAGCCGTCTGGGTTTGCGGGGCTTGCAGCGGGCGAGGACGTATTGCGCGATCAGCGGAAGCGTGATCGACGCGCAGGAGTACACCACGACGTTGTTCTTGCGCGCGTCCTTCACCTTGCCCCAGCTTTTCGATTCCGCGGCCGTGGCGCCGGACAGGCCTCCCCAGTGCGGCGCGTCCACCGTCAGTTGGATAAAATAATCATGCCCGCCCTTGGTGGTGTCGTAGAGGATCTGGTGCAGCGTGGGCTGCGTCTGCATGTAGAAATTCTTCGGCGAGCCGCCTCCGATTTCGATCACGCCGTTGGCGTCCGCGTCGCGCACCAGCGCGGCCGTCTCGATCACGTCGAGCATCGGGCTGAGGTTCACCGGGCGTCCGAAGAGCTGCGGAACGATGAGGTTCATGCCGATGGACGAGTCGCCCGGCGAGGACGTGTACAGCGGCACGTCGAGCTTCGCGGCGGTGGCGACCATCGACCACTCCGGGTGCGGGGCGCGCTGCAGCACTTCCGTGCCGAGCGCGTGGTGCAAGCGGGCCGTGGAGAACGGCTGGGACAGGTCCATGCGCGAGGCCACGTCCACGATGATCTGATCGGTGGCGAGCAGCGTCGCTTCACCCGCGATGAACACATCGTAGATGCGGACGACGTCCTTGGCGTTGAGGTCGTTGTCGTCCACTTCGGCGCTGCCCTGGACCACGGGCATGTCGAAGGGGCGGTGAAGGTCGTGATAGAGGTTCGCGCCGGTGGAGATGAAAAAATCGACGAATCCGCGCTCCATCAGCGCGTTGAAGATGCCGGAAAAACCGATGGGCGTCATCGCGCCGCTGACGGTGATGGCGATGGTGGCGCCGTCGTCGATCATGCGGCGGTAGAGCTGCGCCGCCTCGGCCAGCCGGCGACCGTTGAAGCCGCTGCCTGCGTACACATGGTCGATCATGTCCGCGACGGCCTCGTTGCCCGAAAGCTTGAGAGGGTCGATGCTGCGCCCGGCCATGTAAGTTTCATGCGAAGGCGCCGCCGCCCCCGCGTCGTGCGCCTGCTGCCCGCCGTGGCGCTTGCCCGGACAATCCCCGCCGCCGTGATGACCTTGACTCATGTTCTACCTTCGCTCCGACTCAATCCCCGCGCCGAAATCTCTCTGCACCCGCACCGGCACCGGCCATGCCGTCGGACGGAGGGGATTCTAGGACGCCTTCGCGGTTGAGCCACCTCGCCGCTCTTGCGAGCGGGGCGAAGTCACGCTGGCAGTTCGCGAAGCATCGGCACTGTGTAGATATTAGCGATTGGGTGGCACGGGATTGGGTGGCACGGGATGGGGTGGCACGGGATGGGGTGGCACGGATCTCCGAGACGTGCGGCACGCCCCGGAGGTGCGTGCCACCGGGAGGTGCGTGCCACCGGGAGGTGCGTGCCACCGGGGGGTGCGTGGCACCGGGAGGTGCGTGGCACCAGACCCAACCAGTGCTGAAGGGTCGCGCCGTTTCGGTTTGCCGTCCCCTTCCGCTATCATGGAAACCTGCTCCGTGGAGATGGGGCAATACTCGACGGCTGCTCGTTGCAACCAGGAGGGGGCTACATGATCCGTTTCAGGGTTCGTGGGGTTTGCCTCGCGCTGGGCGTCGCGCTGGGCAACACGGGGACCGCCGCGCTCGCACAAAGCGGGCACACGCGCAACATCATGCTGACGGGCTACTGGCCCCCGACCAACGACATGCTCCGCCCGTTCAGCACCCACCCGGACCAGAACCCCGGCGGGTGGATCGGCGAGAACTGGGAGGGGCGCGGCTACAACATCTACTCGTTCTTTCCGGAGTGCGGGTTCCCCATCTGCTCGGGCGACTTCGAGGTCGATTACCAGGACACGTCGGCGGACTGGTGGCGCATCACCGCTGACGTGAATCCGGTCGGTCTGATCACCTTCAGCCGCGGCAATCGCACGCGCTCCTGGGAGATCGAGTTCAACCAGTACAACCGCGCCGTGTGGGTCAACGACTACATCGAGCCGCTCCAGCCCACGCCCGCGCCGCCGGACGACAGCGTGCCGGCGGAAACGGTTCGCCACTCCACCCTGCCCGTCGAGGAGATCAAGCAGGCAGTCATCGACGCCAACCTCGGCCTGACGGTGTTCGTCTGCTACAAGCACGACGGCGGCGGGTTCCTTTCGGAGTTCATCGCGTATCACGGCGTGTGGTATCAGTCGATCCATGATTCGCCGAAGGATTCGGCGCGATGCGTGGCCGGCGGACACATTCACGTGGGCCAGACCGTGCCCGTGGAGACGGGGACCGCGGCGGCGATGGTGTCGCTGCGCGTGCTGCTGGATACGATCGACGCGACGCTGGGGCGCGTGGGGGACGCGGACTTCGACGGCGATCTCGACCTCGATGATCACTTCTCCTTCGTCGGGTGCATGACCGCGCCCGGCGAGGCCGTCCTGCAAGGCTGCGAGGTGTTTGACTTCAACTCCGACGGGGACGCGGACCTGCGCGACTGGGCGTCGCTGCAGAATGGGTTCACCGGTGCGCCGTAGAGGACTACCGCGGGGCTTGTCCGCGCCGTGCGGGGCGCGCGGAGTCGTGTGCGTGGAGGCGTGCGGGGTTGCCCGGTCTGGCGTACTCGGCAGGCCGTGGCGATTAGGCAACTCAAGCGAGTTCATGTGCTTCACGGGTCCGCTGCTGCGGATCCGTGCCACCCGAATTGTTGCCGAGCCGTGCCGCCCGTCGGTCGCGTGATTCTCAGAATGCGGTTGCGTTGGGGCGGAGATGCCTTCTTCCTGCCCGCTCCCGGGGGGAGGGGGAACATCGCCCAGCCTCTACCACTCGCACCGGTTGGAAAACCGGTGCCACACACTCACCGGTTGGAAACCGGTGCCACACACACACTCTCACACCGGTTGGAAAACCGGTGCCACACACTCACCGGTTGGAAACCGGTGCCACACACACACTCTCACACCGGTTGGAAAACCGGTGCCACACACTCACCGGTTGGAAACCGGTGCCACATGGCTTGGCACCACCTTGCGCGTCAGAACCCGTTCGGCGGCGTCCAGTCGGCGATGAAGAGCTGCGCTTCCGTCAGGCCGTTTCGCTTGGAGGTCCACATGAGCTTCTTGCCGTCGGGCGAGAAGACCGGCAGGCCGTCGAACTCGGGGTCGCCCGTGATGCGCGTGCGGCGCTTGCCGTCGAGGTCCATGAGGAAGAGGTCGTAGTTGGGCCGCTCGCCGCGCGCGTAGGCGGCGTGATCAACTTCGACATAGATGAAGTACTTGCCGGACGGGTAGTAGTACGGCGCCCAGTTGAAGATGTTGTTGTCAGTCAGCGCGCGATCGTTCTTGCCGTCCGCGTCGATCATGCGGATTTGCAGGAGCATCTCCGGCGTGTTCTTGCGGTCGGCGCGATAGAGGATGGTCTTGCCGTCGATGGAGAAGAATGGGCCCCCGTCGTAGCCGACGCCGTAGGTGAGGCGGCGCGGGTTCTTTCCGTCGGCGTCCATGATGTACAGCTCCAGGTCGCCGTCGCGCTGCGAGCAGAAGACGATCGATTTGCCGTCCGGCGAGTAGCTGCACTCCGCGTCGTAGCCTTCCGCGTCGGTGAGGCGCTTGAGGTGGCCGCCGTCCGGGTCGGCCTCGAAGACGTCCATGCCGGGATGGAAGGGCCAGGCGTACTTCTCCCCGGTCTTGACCGGCGCGGGGTTGGGCTGGTCGGGGTTGAGGTGCGTGGAAGCGAAGAGGATCTTCTTGCCGTCGGGACGGAAGAATGCGCAGGTGCATGCGCCCTTGCCCGTGCTGACCAGCTTCGGCTTCGTCGCGGCCACCGCGTCGATCGGCAGCGTGTAGATCTGGTAGTCGCTCACGCCCACGGGGTAGGCCTGAAAAATGATGGTCTTCATATCCGGCGAGAAGTAGCCCTCCCCGGCGCGATCCAGACCCTGCTCCTTGAAGGTAAGCTGGCGGATATTCGACAGGCAGGCGGCTTCGTTGACGACTTCCGTGGGCGCGGGCTTGGGCGGCTGGGTTGCCCCACCCTGCGCGGGCGCGCCGGTCTGCGCCTGCACTGACATCCCCAATCCGCTCAACAAGATCCCGGTTGCCGCGATTGTCCACCTGCGAGTCATGAAACAAAGCCCTTTCGCATTCAGGCCGGAGTTCGTGCAAGAACGGTGCCAAAGCCCGGAGATTACCTCGTGAGCCATGACGATGCCAGCGGATTTCGCAGCCGGGTAGCGCCTCCGTTTGCATGACAGAGCCGCGACCGCAAGGGAGCGAACCGCCCGTTTGCATGACAGGCCGCGACCGTAAAGGAGCGAACCGCCCGTTTGCATGACAGAGCCGCGATCGTAAGGGAGCGAACCGCCGTCGCGCGGTGCCGGAACCCGTTCTGGAGGCCGCCGGATGCATCAACCCTCACACGAGCCCCCTGCGGACGCGCGCGGCTCGCAAAAGCGACCGGCCGCCCGTCCAAACTGAGGCACGACCCAGTTGAGAGCGGTCGCAGGCGCGGGGAGCGCGGCGGACGGCACGGGTCCACAGCAGCGGACCGCGAGTGGTTACTTGCCGAGGTTCAGTTGTCGGAATGCCACGGTCAGGCGAGTGCGCCAGACCGTGCCATCCTGCTCCGTCCTTATGCCGCGCTCCGCTGTCGCGCCTCTGTGCCGTACAGCCCGCTTGCCCGGCGAGGCGCCTCGATCGGACATGCCGCGCGCCGGCGTTGACGGCGGTGAGCGGCCAAACTACAAGCGCGACCGCAGTCGTGCATGCGTTCAATCGGGGCGGGCGAGCGTGCCTTCATCGGGCGATTAGCTCAGTTGGTTAGAGCACCTCCCTTACAAGGAGGGGGTCGCAGGTTCGAATCCTGCATCGCCCACTCGCGGCACGGGTCGGAGGCTCGGACCCTTCGGGCGTCCCGCATTGTCGGACCCACGCGGCCATCCTGCGCGTCCCGCGCCGCGTTGTCTCGGCGGATCTTCCCGGACGTAACGCCAATCTGCCCACCGGCGACCATAACCCGGCCGGACCGTTCGATCCCGCCGCATGGGGCGACGATCTAATCCACATGAGTCCTCCGCGCATCTTTCACCGGCAGGTCGTCTGGGCGGCGATCCTGACGTTCATCGGGCTGCTGTTCTGGCGGCTGCCGCGGTCGGTGCTGCGCGATCAGGTGGTGTACGAGACCTACGGCGCGCTGGTCGAGACGGACGCCCTCGTGCGGCGCGAGTACGTCCAGCCCGTGGCCGACGACCGCCTCGTCGAGGGAGCGATTCAGGGCATGTTGCGCCGACTGGATCCCTACTCTTCCTACATCGCTCCGGGGGAGGAGGAAGGGCTTCGCCGTCGCACGCTGGGCGAGTACGTGGGCATCGGCATCGAGCTGGGATTTGGACCGCGCGGCTGGACGGTGATCGCGCCTTTTCATGACGGCCCCGCGTATCGCGCGGGCATCTTGCCCGACGACGCGGTCATCGCCATCGCAGGCCACGAGATCGAGCGCCTCAGCCTCGAAGCGATTGAAGACCTCCTCAGCGGCGAGCCGGGTTCGGCGGTTTCCATGAAAGTGCAGGGGCCCGGCGATGCGGAACCGCGCGACGTGGACGTAGTGCGTTCGCGCATTGCGATTAACAGCGTGGTCGGCGCTGACGAAGGCCTGTCGGCCAGGGCGGCCTCGCTCCTGCGCGAGCACTCGGATGTGGCGTACCTGCGCATCACCCACTTCCACAAGGACACAGGCCGGGAGTTCTCCCGCGCGCTGGCGCCGCTGCTGCGGCGTGGGATTCGCGGGCTGGTGCTGGATGTGCGCAGCAATCCCGGCGGGCTGATGGACCAGGCGCTGGCGATTCTCGATCATTTCGTTCGCCGAGGCACGTTGCTGTCCACGGTGAACCGTCGGCGCGTCGTCGAACGGTTTGAAGCTTCGGGACAGGCTGACGCGGGCGAGCTGCCGCTGGTGGTGTTGATTGACCGTCACTCGGCCAGCTCGTCGGAGATCGTGGCGGGCGTGCTTCAGGCGCTGAGCCGGGCGGTGATCGTTGGCGAGCGGAGCTTCGGGAAGGGCAGCGTGCAGAACCTCATCCCGCTGGAAGAAGGGCGCGGAAGCGTGAAGCTCACGGTGGCGTATTATCGCCTGGCCAACGGGCGCATCATCCATCGCACGCGCGGCAATGAGCAGACGGACGCGTGGGGCGTGCTGCCGGATCAGACGATCCGCAGCGCGGGCCGCGCTGGTCGATCCGCGGATGAGGACGACCCGGCCTTGGAGGCGGCCATCGAAGTTCTGCTGCAAAGCACCGGCAAGGTCAGCGCGAGCCGAATTCCGATGCCCGACGCCGATCCGCCCGCGCCGCAATCGCCGGCTCCCGCGGAGGCGACGGCGCCTGATCCCAGCCCGCGGTCTTAAGCGGAAACAAGCAAGATGCGGGTTGCGACGCCGAAAGGCGGCTCGGACGCACCGGACCGCAGGCGTCCCGTTCGCAAAACCCAGCGATTTCCATGCCTGCACCGGTTGGAAACCTGTGCTGCATCCACCGGTTGGAAACCGGTGCCACAGGCGGTTCTTCAACCCGCTCACGGTGCCCCCTTCACGGCTCGGTGACGACCGCGTCTTGCCTTTCCACCGGCGAGTTCTCGGCGAGAACCTCGTACACGCTGTAGGGCGGTTTCGTTGCGCGATCGAAAACCGGCGGGTAGATTCTGCGGGCGAATCCGCGGGCGGCGTCCAGCTTGCGGGCGAACGGCTGGTGGTCGCTGTCCACGACGATGAACCGCGCGTGGTACCGATTGCGGATGTCCTCCAGCGGGACGGTGATCTTCTGCTCGATCATCTCGACGCGGCCTTGCTCGTCGCGGCGCGGCAGCTTTACGTTCGTGGTCAGAGGGGCCTGCCCGCGCGTCAGCAGCTTGTAGCGTTCCCACAGCTCCGGGTCGCGCTCGTAGCTGAACATCGGGTCCAGCCCGGCGACGTAGCGGTTCTTGTCGTTGAAGTAGAAATAGACGGGAAAAATGTCCCAGTCGTCGGCGAAGACGATGTCGCCGGGCTGCGACTGCTCCTTGACGAACTCCATGACGCGCTGAATGGCGGGCAGATCGTAGTTGCCCTCGCACCAGCTCCGAACACGGCGCTGAACGGGATGCGCCGACAGGGCGAGCACGCCAAGGATCGCCACCGCGAGTGCGGCATTTCCGGCAAGGGCGAGCACGCCGCGCCGTCGGGACAGCAGGATCGGAAGCTCGATCACGACGAGCAGGTACAGTGCGATCAGCACCGCTGCGCCGATGAACCAGATCCGATCCTGGTCAGCGCGGAAGTACTGCCAGCTTGCATACACGCCCCAGCCGCCGAGCAGGAGCTTCACGCCGCTGATGACGGGGTCCGCCCCCGCGCCGCGCCGCGCCACCGCAGGCATCCCCGCGCCCAGCACCGGCGACGCCAGCATGGCCGTGGCGAGAACGGCGAACATTGGGAAGTACTCGACGAAGCGTCTGGCCTTCAGCGTCAGCGCGAAGAAGAAGAGCGCCGTCAGGAGCGTCGTCCATTCGCTGGTTCGCAGGCGCCGCCCGCGAAGGAGACGCAGCGCGATGCCAACCGCCAGCGCCGTCATCGGCACGCCCATGCGCATGGCGAAATCCCAGACGTTCTCGTAAGGGTTCCACTCGCGCCCCACGGACACCTGCGGCGTCAGTCCGCTTCCAAAGATCTGCGTACGCAGAAACCCGATCGCGCCCCGGCCGTAAGGGTGCGTCAGCAGTCCGACGCCCGCGCCGACGAGCACGAGCAAGGGCAATCGGATGACGCCCGGAATGCGTGGGGCAGGCCCGAGAGGGGGAGCAGGTCGGTGACCTGCTTCAGGTGGAGCAGGTCTCTGCCCTGCTTCTTCAGGCGAAGCAGGTCTGCAACCTGCTGCTTTCCGGGCAAGCCTGCGATCGGGCCAGTCAAGCTCGCGCGCGCCGAGGCGCTGTCCGATCCAGTGGATGCCGGCAATCACAATCAGAAAGAACGAGCCGAGATAGATGTGCGTGTAGAGGACCAGCACGCCGGCCAGCAGCACGTAGCGCCGGCGAAACAGGCACATCATGCCCAGCAGCAGGCACAGGAGCGAAAGGTCGATCGCGCGGACGTACGTGTGCCGCACGTAGAAGTCGTCCGGCAGCAGCAGCATCAGGGTCAGCCACAGCCACCGATGCCCCACGCCCTCCAGCATCAGCAGCAGCATCACGCAGCCCAGCACCAGCCCGAACGACACGGACATCGCCCATCGCGCGCCGATCACCGGATCACTGAACAGGTGCACGAACGGCTGCAGATACACGTGGAAGCCGTAGTGATGGCTGACGAAGCGGTCGGCGAAAATGGTGTGCTGCAGCCAGTCCAGCCGGTCGGGTAGACCGATCTTCGGCAGCAGCAGCGCCATCTTGAGGTGGTAAAAGTCGTCGTTGCCCGGCAGCGCCGCGGGCAGCCCTCGCGCGGCGTCGGGCGTGGCGCTGTAGAGATACTGCATGAGCGCCACGCCGATGACGAAGACGACGAGCAGCTCGGAAGCGAGGTTCCAGCGGCGCAGCGGATGCCCGCCCGCGCAGGATCGTCCGCCCCGCGCGAGGGTCACGTCCTCATCCAATCCCGCGACATCCATCGCTGCATCTAACCCGCGATCGCGTCGAGAGGAAAGATATGCGCCGCTTCCCACCGGGTGCGGGACACTTCTAATGGACGGATCTCCGCCCCGACAGGGGCGCAGGAATGCAGCCACGGGTGGAGGTCGCCTCGGCGACCGGAACCCGTGGATGTCAGGTCGCAAGCCAGGCCGCCCCGCGAGGGGCGGAGGAGACCTTCGTTGCGACGAAGCCGCGACCGGAATTTCCTCGACCCCT
>JADZBE010000008.1 GCA_020852275.1 Phycisphaerales bacterium | reverse complement strand
GGGGTGAGGCAGGGCCGTTCTTCGATGCGCCGGGACCTGGGGCAGGGTGGGGCCGCCGGCTCGATTTCCGCCTGCCCGGGAATGACTCGCGAAGGCGCGACGTGCGCTATCGTGAGGATGACGCGCGTGAGGGCGTCCCAGGCAAGGCTGCTCGACCGGATACAAGACACTCCCTCGTCAGCAAGCCGACACGCCGTGGGTTCAGCACCGCGCCCAAGCCACAGCACCCGATACCCGGGTCCCCGACACCCGAGTCCCCGATACCCGAGCACCCGAGTCCCCGAACCCCCGAGCACCCGAGTTCCAGATGCAGGAGGTTGGCCCTCCCTACGGGCATCGCGCCGACCGGCACCATTGGGAACCCTCGCAACCGAGCAGGCAGACCTCGTATTCGCGCTTTTCCGCAACGCGCCATGCAAAGGAAGCCCGGCCTCGGGCGTCGATCGTTGATGTTTTCGCCGCGCCGCCCTCCAAAGCCGCGGAGATATCAGTCCCTTCCGGCAACGCACACTTGAGCCGCAGGCGCACTCGCAGATCGTCATCCTCGCCGATCGCGCAATCGGTCTTCATACCGAGCACATGTTCGCAGGGTTCGCATTCGTCGGGGATGCCGTTGGCATTGCGATCAGGGCTGGCGCCGCTGCGAACGTCAAAGCTGTCGGCGATGCCATTACAGTTGCAATCGCTTGAAGACCACTCCCAAGTCTCGCCGTCGGTCGTCGCCCCGTGGAGTCCGCCAAACAGCACCGTGACGCCGCGTCGCGCATCGTACGCCATCGCGTGGTCGTAGCGCGAGGATGGACCGCTTGTCGATAGCAGGGTCCACGAAGCGCCATCCCACTCCCACGTCTCTCCGCCGACAGATTCATCGTGGCCGCCGAACGCGACCGTAGCGCTGCGTTTCGCGTCGAAGGTCATCGCGTGACCATAACGCGGCGAAGGGCCCGCAGTCGAGACCCGTGACCACGACTTGGCATCCCATTCCCAAGTCTCGCCGTCGAGCGATCCGTCATTCCCGCCGAACAACACCGTCACCCCCCGCAGTGCATCATACGCCATCGCATGATCGCGGCGCGGGGAAGGACCGTGGGACGAGACCAGCGACCACGTCGCACCATCCCACTCCCAAGTCTCACCGTTAAACGAGCCATCGGAGCCGCCGAACAGCACGATTACGCCACGCTCCGCGTCAAACGCCATAGCGTGGCCTGCCCGCGGAGAAGGACCGGTGGTTGACACGAGCGACCATGTAGTTCCATCCCATGTCCACGTCTCGCCATCGAGCGACCCGTCATAGCCGCCGAACAGCACGGTCGCGCCTCGCTGTACGTCGTAGGCCATTGCATGCCGCTGCCGGGGAGAGGGACCGGTTGTTGAGGCGAGCCTCCAATACAGGCCGTTCCATTCCCATGTCTCTCCCCACCGCAGCGCTCCTCCGCCGTGACCACCAAACATCACGGTCATCCCCCGCCGCGCGTCGTACGCCATCGCATGCTGATCTCTCTGGGGAAGTGTCACGCCCCAAACTCTCGTCCACGCCGCGCCATCCCATGCCCATGTGTCTGGGTCATAGACCGGAGCGATGCCGCCGAACAGCACCGTGACACTGTGACGTGCGTCATACGCCATGGCAGACCTGTAGAGCAGAGAAGGACCGGTGGTCGACACCCTTCTCCATGCCACGCCATCCCACGCCCATGTATCGTCGGATCCGGCATCGCCGCCGAATAGCAATGTCACTCCACGATCCACATCGTACGCCATCAAATGGCTTTCACGTGCGGAAGGACCGGTCGTCGACACTTGTGCCCACGAAGCACCGTCCCACTCCCAGGTGTCGCCGTAATGCCGAGATCCCTCGATCCCGCCGAACAAGACCACGACTCCTCGTTGCGTGTCAGAGGCCATCGCGTGAAGAGATCGCTGGGCAGGGCCTGTACTGGATCGCAGTGTCCAATCTGCACCGTCCCATTCCCATGTATCGCCGAAATAGCGAGTCCTGTCGTAGCCGCCGAAGAGCACCGTGACGCCGCGTTGCGCATCGTATGCCATGGCGTGCCTGTACCGGGCGGGAGGCCCGGTCGTGGATACCAGCGCCCATGCCACGCCATTCCACTCCCACGTCTCGCCGTTGGGGGTCCCATCCGATCCGCCGAACAGCACCGTGACGCCGCGTTGCACGTCGTACGCCATCGCGTGCCATGATCGCGCGGAAGGACCGGTGGTCGACACCAGCGTCCACGTCGTGCCACTCCATTCCCATGTGTCGCCGGTCAGGATGCCATCATCGCCGCCAAACAGTACCGTTACGCCTCGATGAGCATCGTAGGCCATTGCGTGGTTGTGGCGCTGCGAGGGACTCGACCGCGGCACACGCGTCCAAGAAGCGCCATCCCACTCCCAGGTCTCGCCCAGTCTGGACTGATAGGCGTAGCCGCCGAACGTGACCGTGACGCCCCGCCCTGCGTCATACGCCATGGCATGGCTGATTCGCCAGGAGGGGCCGGTCGTCGACACCCGGATCCACGAAGCTCCATCCCACGCCCAAGTATCCCGGTCGCGCGATTGATCGTCGCCGCCAAACAGCACCGTGACGCCGCGATGTTCGTCATACGCCATCGCATGGCTGGAGCGCGGGGGCGGACCGGTCGTTGACACGAGCACCCACGACCTGCCGTCCCACTCCCAGGTCTCCTCATCGAGTTCCCGATGCCAACCGCCAAACAGCACCGTTACGCCGCGCTGCGCGTCATACGCCATGGCATGGCCAGACCGAGCCGATGGACCGCTCGTTGACACAAGTGTCCAAGCCGCGCCGTCCCACTCCCACGTCTCGCCGGACCAAGGCGATCCATCGTCCCCGCCAAACAGCAGCGTCACGTCGCGCTGGGCGTCATAAGCCATCGCATGGCCTTCGCGTGGAGAAGGTCCCGTTGTCGAAACCAGCGTCCAAGCGCCGCCATCCCACTCCCATGTTTCGCCATCCCGAGATCCGTGGCGGCCGCCAAACAACACCGTCACGCCTCGCTGGGCGTCATACGCCATCGCATGGCCTTCACGCGGAGAAGGCCCCGTCGTCGCCACCAGCATCCACGATGTGCCATCCCACACCCACGTCTCGCCATCGAGCGACCCGTCATAGCCACCGAACAGCACGGTCACTCCACGCTGCGCGTCGTAGGCCATCGCATGACCCATTCGGTTCCCTGGAGTCATCTCGTGCCACACACGGCATTCCTGCCCCCAGCTCGCGGTCCTCGCCGACAACATGACCGCCCATGCCGCGGCGGTGGCGAACCCCGCACGCACGCTCGAGCAACCCATCATTGCGCCCCATCGATTCATGTCTTCCACCTCCTCCGGCTCACGGCCGGATGTATAGAGTGTTGTCCGCGTTGGGCGTCCACACGCACAGCCCGCAGTGGGCGCGACGGCCGCGCGTCGCACCGCGGCGCCGGCAGCAACCCGCGTCAGCCTGGGGCGCCGCTTGACGGTGCGCTAAGTCACGGTAGGCGACGCGTTATTTCCGCGTGTTGTCAACGAGCGCTGCGAGCGCGTTCAACCTGCGCGTCGCGCCTCCGCAGACCGCTTGTATGGTCATGCCAGAATCCTAAACCGCGCGGGCGGCGGGCCGATCCCTCCGCGCGTCTGCCTCTTTCCAATCCCTCCGCGCGTCTGCCTCCACAGGTGAAGTCCATCGGAACCCTCCTTTCTTACGCGAGGTGCGTAAGATTTTTTCCTGCGCAGGATGCGCGGGGGGCTTCCCGCAAAGGGAGCGCGGGGTGCTTCCCGCGCAAGGAGCGCGGGAGCCTCTCCGCTCGAGGTGCATGGGATGCCTCCCGCACGAGGTGCGCAGGTCATGTCCGGCCCGCCTCTGCCGCGCCGGTCCGCCGGCGCGGGTGTTTGCGCCGATCAAGGGTTCCCGATTGGAAGGTAGCCCGGCTTTTTTTTTCCAATACTGGAATGTCGATTCTTGTATGGCGTTATGGGCTTTTTGAGCCGATAAGGGCCAGTCCGGGGGGCGCCCACGGCGCGCCGGGACTTGGAACAGTATCGGACCTATGGCTGGGTCGGGCCGGCGGCTGGCTTCCCGCCTGCGCGGGAATGACGGGTGTAATGGGGAATGGCGCAGGCGAGGGCGTCCCGGGCGAGCTTGGATTCCCGCCTGCGCGGGAATGACAGCGGGGCGAAGGGGAGCCGGTCGTCATCCCCGCGCGGACGGAGAGCGAGCCGACCGGTGCTGCGCCTCGAATCCAACGTGCGCGGGCGGCAAAGATGCGAGTGCCCGATCCCGAGCCGGGTCACAGCCTGCCAACTCGCCGCCCGCTTCGCCCGGCTGCCCCTTCAACCGGCTGCCTCGTTGCAAGGCTGCCCCGTTGCAAGGTCGCCTCGCGGCCCGTTGCCTCCAAAGCACCGCTTTCTGACGGGCGCGGCTCTGTTGCGTGTTGCCTGTTGCCGATTCCCTGTCGCCGACCGCCTCGCCGCCTCTTGCCTCTGAAGCACCGCTCCCTGACGGGCGCGGCTCTGACGGACGCGGCTCTGTCGCCTATTGCCTGTTGCCTGTTGCCTGTTGCCTATCGCCTCCCCCTGCTACTTCTTCGCCGGCTGCGAGCCTGCGAGCGTGACCTTGAGCACCAGCTTCTCGCCGCCGCGCGTGACTTCGACTTCCACGACCTCGCCGGGTTTGTTCTTGCCCAGCGCGCCCATGTAATCATATATCGTGTTCACCTTCGCGGACCCGATGCGGATGATGCGGTCGCCGGGCTTCATGCCCGCCACCTCGGCCGGACCTTCCTTGCTGACGTCCATGACGCGCATGCCCGGCTCGCTTTCTTCCGCATAGCTGGGTGAGACCCCCATGACGACGCGATAGACCGGCGTGCCGCCCGCGGTGGGCGACGTGGATTGCAGCTTGGCGACGTACTTGGGCGCAACGTCTGCGGCGACCAGGTCACCCGAGACCTTGTAGATAAGGTCCAGACACTTCACGGCCCCTTCCGCATTGATCTTGTCCGCATCGTCCGTTGGCTTGTGGTAGTCCTGGTGCGTGCCCGTGTAGAAGTGCAGCGCCGGAACGCCGGTGCGGTAGAAGCTGGCGTCGTCGCTGCGGTTGCTCGTGGCCGCGACGGTCTTCACGTTCAGCCCCGAGCCTGCCTTGTGCTTCTCGATGATCGCCTTGAATTCCTCGGCCGAGTCCGCGCCGAACACCTCCAGCACGCCGTCCGTCGAGAGCCTTCCAATCATGTCCATGTTGATCATGGCCGCGAGGCGCGCGCCGGAATGCGGGTTGTCCAGCCCCGCCAGCGTGGGGTGATCGACGAAGTACTGGCTGCCGTGCAGGCCGGCCTCTTCCGCCGTGAAGGCGATGAACACGACGTTGCGCTTGGGCTTGGGTCCGGCGGCGAAGCGCCGCGCCAGCTCGATGACGCCCGCCGTTCCAGAGGCGTTGTCGTCCGCGCCGTTGTGAATCTGCGGCGCGGTCTCCGTTTCCGTGAGCTGACCGCCCTTGAACGTGCGCTGCCAGGGAATCACGTTGCCGAGGTGATCGTAATGCGCGCCGAGGATGACGTATTCCTTCGAGAGCGGCGAAGCGGGATCCGCTTCGAGCACGCCGATGACGTTATGCACTTCGGCCTTGAGCTGCTTGACGCCGGCGCGCCCCTTGACCTTCACGTTCGCCAGCGCGCCGGAGACGACTTCGCCCTTGTCGATGCGCGTCTGCAGGGCGTCGAGGCGATCCATGTTGGCGGCGATGAGCATCCGGTCGGCCAGGTCGCGCGAGACTTGCAGCGCGGGCAGGCCGTAAGCGTCGGGGATCGTGCCGTCGAACTCCGGCAAGCCCTCCGGTCGGCCTTCCTTTGGATTCGGCGCGATGAACATCACGGCCGCGGCGCCGCGTTCCTTGCAGGCATAAACCTTGGTGCGGGCCATGCTGTGGCGGAAGGTCTCGGCGTCGTCTTCCCACGCGTTGGGCGCGCCGCGGAACATCAGCGCGATCTTGCCCTTCAAGTCGAGATGAGCGAAGTCCGTCTGCTTTCGTTCGTCGCTGTCGATGCCGTAGCCGCAGAACACGACGTCGCCGTCAAAGGCGTCGTTCGACGAGTAGGGCATGGCGACGAAGTCCATGCCGCGAACCGGCGCGGTCGGCAGCGGCGCGATGGCCAGGAAGCCCTCGTCCGTCGCTTCCTTGCGCGTGGGAACCTCGAACGTCTGGAGGTAGCTCGTGCCGCCCACGCCGGGCTTGAGTCCGGCTTCCTTGAACCGGGCGGCAATGTAGTTGGCGGCCTGCTGGATGCCCGGCGTGCCCAGCCCGCGCCCCTCCAACTCATCGGAGGCGAGGTAGTTGACGTGGGACTGAAAACGCTCGGTGGGCGTCTGGGCGCACCCGGTGGTCGAGCCAAGGTGAAGCGATGCGACGGCGACGATCCACGCGCATCCTGCCAAGCCCGGCGACGCGAGTTTCTTGAAACAGCGGTCCATAACGATCTCCCTGGCACGCGGCCTTTTATGTTGCGATCGGAGGGGTGAGATGCCCGACTCCGGGTCCACTTATCACGTATCCGTAGGGATAAATCAAACGGCGTGCCAGAGATTGTGGGTCGCTCGGTGGTCGCTGAGTCAGGCGGCGAGTCGCGTTGCGGTCGAGCCGGATCGCATCGGCTCCAACCTTCGACGCTGCCTTGACTTGCCTCCGGGTCAACCTAGCATGAAGCGGGTTTATGTTCAGCGGCATCATAGAGCAAAAAGGCACAGTTGTGTCCTTCGGCGAGGGTGTTGAAGGCGCGCGGCGGCTGCGCGTCCACGCCGGGGCATTGGCGGGGGAGTGCCCGCTCGGCGCCAGCGTTGCGGTCAGCGGCGTCTGCCTGACGGTGGCGCAGCGCGACGGCGGCCATCTGGAGTTTGACGTCGTCGCGGAGACTCAGCGGCGCACCATGCTTGGCGGGCTTCGGGCCGGCGGTGAAGTGAATCTGGAACGGAGCCTGCGCGTCGGCGATCGACTGGACGGCCACTTCGTGCAGGGGCACATCGACGCCCTGGCGACGGTGGCCCGGGTTGGCGGCACCGCCGGCGAGCATCTGGTGGGGTTTCGCGGCGACGCGGAGCTGATGCGGTGCATGATCGCGAAAGGTTCCGTGGCGATCGACGGCGTGTCGCTCACGCTGGCGGAGGTGACTGAGAATGAGTTCAGCGTGACCTTGATCCCCACGACCCTGCGCCTCACGACGCTGGGCGCGCTGCGCACGGGAGACCGCGTGAACATTGAAACGGACATCCTCGTGCGCACTATTCTGGCGACCCTGTCGCGGATCAGCGCGGACGGACCCGTCTCTCAGCGCACTACGACCGCCACCCCCATCACTCTTGCGCGACTGGTTGAGGCGGGCTTCGCATGACGATCCCGCCCGCGCAGCCCGATCCGTCTCCCCCCAAGTCCCGCTCGAATGGGTGCGGCAACGACAAGCCGGTCATCGGCGTGACGATGGGCGACCCCGGCGGGATCGGCGCGGAGGTCATCGTCAAGGCGCTGAGCGATCCGCAGGTGCGCGCGCTGGGGCGGTTCATCGTCTACGGGCTGGATGAGATTCTCTCCTACGCGGCCGACCGGGCGGAGATTAACCCGTTCTGGTTCCGCGTTCCGCTGGGCGAGGTGAAGAGCATCGAGAGCGGAGTCGTGGTGGCCGACTTCGACGACCCGTCGGTTTTCTTCGCGGACTGTCATCGCCCTACCGCGGAGGGCGGACAGGCATCGCTGCGCTTCGTGGACGAGGCCATCGACGCGGCGAAACACGGGCGCATCGACGCGGTGGTCACAGGTCCGATTCACAAGATAAGCTGGCGGCTGGCGGGCTACCGGCGTCCGGGTCACACGGAGAAGTTCGCGGATGCGTGCGGCGTCGAGCAGGTGACGATGGCGTTCGCCGCGGGCGACTTGCGCGTCGCGCTGGCCACGGCACACGTCGGGCTGTTCGAGTTGGCGGGTCTGTTCAACATCGGCTGCGTGTTCCGCGCGATCGACCAGCTTGCCTGGGCGCTGAAGCATTGGTGGGGCATCGACGAGCCGCGCGTGGGCGTGGCGGGCATCAACCCCCACGCCGGCGAGGACGGGCGTTTCGGGCACGAGGAGATCCGCATCATCGAGCCGGCGATCACCATGGCGCGGCTGGCGGGCTGGAACGTGGAGGGTCCATTCCCCTCCGACACGCTGTTCGTGGAGCGGCATCGCCGGCGTTTTCACGGCATCGTGGCGATGTACCACGACCAAGGGTTGATCCCGGTGAAGCTGCTGGCGTTCGACTCGGCGGTGAATCTCACGTTGGGGCTGCCGATCATCCGCACCAGCGTGGACCACGGCACGGCCTTCGACATCGCCGGGCAGAACAAGGCCGACCCGGGCAGCATGAAGGCGGCGCTGCGCCTGGCGTGCGAGCTGGCGCGGAAGCGCGTGCCGAGAATGACCGATGGCGCGGCGGTCAGGGCTCCGCAGGAAACCCTCTCCCTCCCCGCCGTCACGCCGGACGACTGCCCGGACTTCGTTTGAGAACGGCTTCGAAGCTCGCCGCGCGCCGCCCGGTTGCGCCGCGCCTGCCGCACCGCCTGCGCCGATCCCGAAAGACGTTGCCCCGCCCGATGCAACCGGCGCGAAGGATCGAATCCGCCACCTGTTTCGCCTAAGAGGCACCCTCGATCATTCAAACATGGGCATCATCGCCGATCGTCAGTTCCGGCCCCGACTCCATACTCCTTGCCGCACTCAGGGCATCGACCCGACGGGGGAAGCCCGATCAGAAGGTAATCACAGGCACGACAACGCATGGAGTCGAGTCCAAACCACTTGCGCGCCAGGGGTCTAGCCAGAAAGAATGCCGCTATGCCGAGCACGAATCGGCAGCCCGAATCGCCGAACTCCTGAAACTGCTCGTGCCGGGGGCACTCCCAGTAGTATCTCAACTGTGCCGTGAACGGGTCGAATCTCGTGACATTCTTCTGGATCGTGTTCGTGCAACTGACCAGGGAGGACACCCACAACCAGACTGCCATGACTTTCATGGCAACCTCGAAGAATCGGCTGCTCGACATGGATCGGTCTCGCACGGAAACGGCAGCCCGGCGGATGAAGTCCTTTCATCGCACCTTTCGAAGTGCGGCCGCCCCAAGGTTCAGTCAATGCGCCGTTTGCCCACCGCAGCGCCTGCGGTCGTCCCAAACCGCCGCGTCTTGCGGTCCGTGACGAGCAGGTGCACGGGCTTGTCGTTCGGACCGACCGGCAGGTCGGTGGCGACTTGTTCCTCAAACGCCAGCCCGCAGGACGTGCCGCGGAAGTCGGCGCTTCCCTCTCCGGGAAGGCGCCGACCGCCTTGCCCCGATGATGGCGCGCACGGTTCAACTGCACGACCGACCTTACATCCGGTCCGCGGTCTTCTCGCCTTCCTCGAAGCGCTTCAGCGCGGCTTCCAGGTCCGCGATCGAGGTGATGCCCGCCTTCTTCGCCAGGTCCAGCGACTTGCGCTCCAGCTCAACGGCCTCCTTCTTCGCGCCGGTCTCGAACTTCGCCAGCGCCAGCGTGTCGAGGTAGGCCCAGTTCTGCCCGCCGGAGACCTCGTGGCACTTCAGCGCCGCCCGCAGCGCCAGCTCGTTGAACTGCCCTTTCAAGCCGTCCTCCGTCAGCACCGCCCACGCAAAGCCGTTCAGCGCGCCCGCGTTGTTCGACGCCTTCTCCAGAAAAAGCTCCCCAGTGGCGAGCGCGGCGGCACGGTCCTTCAGGCTCGTGGCCTGCACGCGGAACTTGGTCTCCACCAGCGTCACGTCGTCCGGCTGCGCGGCGAGCGCCGCATCGAGCGTCTTTAGCGCCAACGCCGAACCCTTGCCGGCGAGTTTGGGCGAGGACAGCGACCGAGCGAGCGCGCCAAGGATCATGGCATCCTGCTTGAGGAGCATCTCGCTGTTCTTTTCCGCAATCTTCAGAGCCTCATCGCCCTGGTCCACGGCAAGCAGCGTGTCGATCAGCGTCAGGTAGCCTCGACCCTCTTCCGGTTTCAGCTCGACGGCGCGGCGCGCGGCCTTGAGGGCGAGCGGCTTGAACTCCTCGCTGCCCTGAATGGCCCGCAGCGAGAACGCCAGGACCGACATCGTCGTCGCATTGTCCCAGCCTGACGTCAGCGCCTGCTCGGAGGCCTTCTTCGCCACGTCCAGCCCGCGCCCCTGCATCGGCGGCGCGGTCAGCGTGCGCACCAGCGAACTGAGCTGCGCGGGGTCGTTCTTCACGATGAGATCCAGCGATTCCTTGGCCGCTTTCACGGCGTCCTCGGACCTGCCCGCCGCGGCGTACACGTCGATCGCCGTCAGGCGCATGGCCGCGTCCTCCGGCTTCAGCTCGATCGCGCGTTTCGCGGCCTTTTCCGCGATGGTCTGCAGCGCTTCCGTCGGTCTCCCGTAGCGAATTGTCGAGGCCAGCATGTTCAATTCGTCAGCGCTGTCCGCGCCGAGACGCAGCGCGGTCTCCGCGGCGGCGAGCGCTTTTTCCGGCGACGCAAGTTGGCCGGCGTAGAGCGTGACGCGTTCGCGCCACGGACCGGGATCTTCGGGATTCAAGACGGTAATCGCCTCCAGCGTGCGGATCGTCTCATCCCACGCCTGCGCGGATCGCTTCTGCGCGACGCGTTTCTCCAACATGCCGTTGAGCTTGAACAGCCCGATGTCGTGCTTGTCCGCCAGCACTGCGGCGAGCGGCTTGTCCATGTCCATCGGGTGGCCGATCCACGCGACCTTGCCCGCGCGGTCGATGATGAACGAGGTAGGGATGCCGTTCTGCCCGGCGGCCTTCATGTAGGCGTCGTTGGTGACCGCGTCGCCGTCGAAAGCGACGGTGTAGCCCATCTTGTCCTGGTTGTCCTTGACGAACTGCTCGACTTTTTCCAGGGGGTTGTTGGGATCAGGCTTGGTCACGCCAATGATGCGCAGACCCTGGTCGGCGTACTTCTTCTGGATCTCGGTCAGGTGGGGCATCGAGCGGATGCACGGACCGCACCACGTCGCCCAGAACTCGAGGATGACGACCTTCTGCCCCTTCACGGCCGAAAGCTCGACAGGATCGCCCTGCACCCACTTGGTGATGGCGATCGGCGGCGCGTCGTCCCCCATCTCCAGATCGGCGAACAGTGGTGAACCGATCAGCCCCGCCACGATTCCCACCAGCCACATCCGCTTGACCTTCATGACCATCTCCTTCTCTACGAGGAAGCCAACTCGCGCCCAACGAGGAAGACCATTGCCATTACCCGACCCAAACCAGACATGATAACAGAAACGGGAGGCGCGTGGCACAGTGGCCTGGCAAGAGTGGGTGGCACAATGGTGCGGCGCGGTTGGGTTTCTCGGTTGGGTGGCACGGTCGGACGTACTCGCCTGACCGTGGCGAACACGAGCAGACCACGGGCAACGGAGTACCGTTGACCGTGCCACCCCGCCGTCCGCCGGGTACGCGGAGTCTGCCATCCCCGTCGCGCTCAGCCGCCCTCGCGCGACCCGTGCTCAGCCACGATGACACTGTGAATCCCGCCGCGCACGGTCCACCGCGTCCGGACCCGCATCCACCGGGGGCTGCACGCCGCGACGAGGTCGGTCAGGATCACGTTGGTCACGTCTTCGTAAAAGATGCCGCGACTGCGGTACTGCTGGAGATACAGCTTGAGGCTCTTAAGCTCGACACACCGCTCTCCCGCGATGTACGCCAGGCGGATGCGCGCGAAATCCGGCTGGCCGGTCATCGGGCACAGGCTGGTGAACTCGTGCACGATGTGCTCGATGATGTAAGCGCGGTGCGGGTGGGGGTTGGGGAACGTCTCCAAAATGGATGCCTCTTGCGCCATGCCGCCGCCGCGACCCCGCGCGGCTTACGGGCGCGGGTGACATTTCTGATGAACGTGCTTCAGCCGCAGCGGATCCACGTGGGTGTATATCTGCGTCGTGGTCACGTCCGCGTGCCCCAGCAGCTCCTGCACGACGCGAAGGTCCGCCCCGCCGGACAGCAGATGCGTGGCGAAGCAGTGCCGCAGCAGGTGCGGATGCACATTCTTGCGGATGCCCGCCATCCTACCGTACTTGTGCACCAGCCGCCACATGTTCGTCCGGTCGAGCGCGCGCCCCGTGCGCGAGAGAAACAGCTTGCTGCTGCGCCGCTCTCGAAGGAGCTGAGGGCGTAGCGCGTCGAGATACTCAGTCACGGCGTCGATGGCGGGGCGGCCGATCGGCACGATGCGCTCCTTGTTCCCCTTGCCGATGCAGCGCAGGTAGCCGACCTTGAGGTTCACCTGCCCCACGTCGAGCGAGGACAGCTCGCTGACGCGAAGCCCGGTGGCGTACATCAGCTCGAGCAGCGCCCGGTCGCGCAGGTAATACTCGTCGTCCGGCGCCGGCGCGCTGAGCAGCGCGTCCACCTCCGGAACGTGCAGGCTGTGCGGGATGCGGTTCCACTGCCGCGGCGTCTCGATCAGCGTCGCAAGGTCGTGCCGGATCAACCGCTCCGTGTGCAGGAAGCGGAGGAACATCTTGATGGACATCAGGTGCCGCGAGATGGACGCAATGGACAGCCCGCGCTCCTGAAGCCGGACGAGATGGGCCTGGAGGTCCTGCATGGACAGGTCCGCCAGGTAAACGTCCAGCTCCGCGAGGTGGTTCCAGAACTCGTTAAGGTCGCGCTGGTAGGCGGAGATCGTGTTCCCCGCCAGTCCGCACTCGTTGAACAGATAGTCGAGAAAACGCTTGACCAGCGGCGGCGTGGCCGGTCTGGTGCTTCTCGGCGGAGTCGCGGCCAGCAACATGATCACATCTCCGACCCAGTGAGTGCGGCGGTCGCCCCGACTCGCCCGCACAAGGGACGCGGACCTCCAAGCCCGCGATCAGCCCGATCTTAGTCCACGCGGCCCGTCAAAGGAAGCATAGTTTACCGAGATTAACATTTATGGGACGGTCCGATGGCCAAGCGGAAAGCCCTGCAGCAGCCTATTTCGGCCTGCGGCGGTTTCCGGCTTCACGGTTTCTTGAGGTTGAGCGGCGATTCCTCGTCGGGCAAGCCAGGTATTCTCGCGGGAGGGGTGCGGCAGATGGCAGGGCGCTCGCTGGCGCTTCGCGTTCGGAAGGCTCGCGGCGCTCGCCGGTGCTTCGCGGTCTGAAAGAGGACTACGTTGCCCTCAAAGGGCGGCGCGCGAAGCTACGCAACGGTGGCCAGTTCGCCTTGTTTGGACTTCAGGTACCTCTGAAGACCCAGCAGCGCCGCGCCGTGAGCCACGACGTGCGACGGGTGGTCCGGCAAGAGCACGGGCTGGCCGAACTTCTCGCGGCAGGCGCGGACCATGCCCTCCTGCAGCGCCACGCCGCCGACGAACACCACCGGACCGTCCAGCCCCACCATCTTGAGCTGGCTCAGCGCGCGACCGGCCAGCGACAGGTGCGAGCCGCACACGATGTCCGCCACGGTCCGGCCTTCCGACACGTGGTTGATGATCTCGGATTCCGCCAGGACGGCGCAGACGCTGCTGATGGGTTGCGGATCGCGGGCGATCAAGGAGATGGTGCCCAGTTCGGCCAGCGGTATTTCAAGATATCGCGCGACGCGCTCGAGGAACCCGCCGCTGCCCGCGGCGCATTTCTCGTTGGCGCGGAAGGACTTGACCTTGCCGCCGTCGCGCAGGCAGATGGCGCGGGTACTCTGGGAGCCCATGTCGAGGACGAATCTCGCGTCGGGAAAAACAGCGTACGCCCCGCGCGCGGCGCACGTCAGGTCCGTGATCTGAATGGAGCGGTCGTCGAAGCTGTAGCGCCCAAAGCCCGTGGCCGCAACGTAGTCGATGTCGCCCGTCGAGAGCTTCGCCGACTCACAGGCCGCGGCGATGGCGCGACGCCCGACGGCGTCGAAATCCGCCCGCGACCGCTCCTGCCCGTACCCCAGCACGCGGGAGGACTCGTCCAAAATGACGACCTTGACCGCGCCCGCTCCGAGATCCACGCCTGCGATGAATGCCATGTCTAAAAATTCTCCCCTGATGATCAGCCGGTGACCCATTCCGCCGGAACGTCTGCCGCCGCAGGGACGACGGACCTGCCGGCCAGTACATGATCCAGCGCGAATAGTGCAGCGCCCAAGGCGCCCATGAAATGCGCGTCGGGGCTGACGTTCAGCGTGACGTCAAGCTTCGCCTCCAGCGCGCGGACCATTCCCATGTTGCGTGCCACGCCGCCGGTAAACGTAAACTCCGCCTCCATGCCCACGCGTCGCACCAGCCCGATCGTGCGCGATGCAATGGCCTGATGAACGCCGGCGAGAATGTCCTCCATCTTGCGCTTCTGCGCCACGTAGCCCAGAATGTCCGATTCGACGAACACGGTGCAGACACTCGTCAGTCGTATGGGCTGGGTTCCGCGAAGCGATATTTCGCCAATATCATCGAGAGACAGCCCGAGCACTTCGGCCGCGCCGGCGAGAAACCGCCCCGTGCCCGCGGCGCATTTGTCGTTCATGCAGAAGTCCAGCACGTCGCCCTCGGGCCCGACCTTGATCGCCTTGGTGTCCTGCCCGCCCATGTCGATCACCGTGCGCGTGCCGGGAAAGAGCAACTGCGCGCCGCGCGCATGGCAGGAGATTTCCGTCACCTGCGCGTTGCCCGCTTCGATTTTGTATCGACCGTAGCCAGTTCCAACCACAAAGCCGACGGCCTCCTTTGCCACGCCGGACTGCGACAAGAGGGTGTCCAAGGCCGTCTGCCCGGCACGCTTCACATTGGCGCCGGTGTTGATCAGCGCTCTTGCCACAATGGCGCGCGAGGCGTCCAAAAGCACGGCTTTGGTCTGCGTGCTTCCCACGTCAATGCCCGCTGCGTATTCCATCTTCCGCTCCTATCCCTTTGCCGCGGCCGCGTGGGCGGCGCCGCGAATGCGCTTGTATTGCAGTGCCTCAAAGAATGCGTCAATGCGGTTCTTCATCTGGGCCTCGGCATAATAACGCGGATCCTCCAGATCCGACTCCACCATGAGCGTCAACACGCCGAGCTCCTTGGTGAAGTACTCGCGCATGTCGCCCTGACCCGCAGAAAACAGACGACAGCTCTTAATGCTGTGAATCACCAACGCGTCCGCGTCCCATTCTTCAACGTAGCGACGGATCTGTGCATAACGCTCCGTCAGCGTCCGGTTGCACAGGTTATGCACAAGCATCTGCTCGGCGATGGATTCCAACGGGCGATCAGGATCGTGGCGGAAGCCGAACTCCCAGGTTCCGCCAACCGTTGAGTAGGTGCTCTGCACGGCCACGGCGCCCCAGGTTTCAAACAAACTTCGGAAATTGCGATAGTAGGGGTACGGCGGAGGCCCTTCGGTCACAATGCGGAACTTCTCCTCGGGCAGCACGCCCTCCCCGCGCTGCACCATCTCCTCATACTCAAGCACGGCGGCGTCAAAGAAGTCGGCGGCCTCGCGCGTGCCGCGCAGCGCGTTAATGGGGCCCATCATGTTGATGCTGTCAAAGTAGGCGTCAAACGGCGCGGGACGCCGCTTGCACAAATCCTTGCAGCGCGTCCAGCCCTCTTCGGCCCGGGCGGAATGGCGCATGATTTCCCGCAGCTTGTCGATGTCAAACTTTCGACCCGTCAGCTCCTCGCATTGATGGATCAAGTCGTACAGTTGCGACATCACGTACGCCACGTCGCCGGGGCAGGGCCTGTCCCCTTCGCGCACAAAGGGAACGTCGATCATGACCAACGGACAGTTGAACATCGCCGCGCAGTGCTCAAACCACTTGATGTAAACATTGCAGCCCACGAAATTGCATACAATCATGCTCGGCACGGGGATGTTGCCGTCTTTGCCCACGCCTCCCGAAAGCGTGAAGCCGATGTCGGCCTTGACGTAGGCGCAGTTGTCCGAGGCATAGCCGATTTCTTCCGCCTTGATGATGTAGGGCAGAGACTTCTTGCGGATCGCCAGTTGAAGGGCGTTAATTTCCGGAAACACAGGAAGAATGTCAAAGCAGCGCAGAATCTCCACGCAGTTGCCGCTGATCATCAGGTAGGCGCTGGGCGAACCGGAAGCGGCGGCCTGCTTAAGCTGCGTCATCCAGTCCGTCATGATGCGGCTGGACAGATTGTGAACGCGTCCGCGATAGTCCTTCACATCGGCGACGGCTGTGCTCACGGGTTCTTCCTTTCTTGCGCGCTCGGTCCGGGCGCCGGTTTTCCCTCGGCGTTACTCAAAGAGCATGGATTCGGAGAAAGTCTCCACTTCGGTGCGGCTGGCCTCGAAGGTCCACATTTTTTCCTCGAACTCCAGTTTGATGTGGGGAATTTTGTTTTTGTCCAGGACTTCAACAAAGGGCACATAGTCGAGAAGCGCCGGTTCGCAGAACTTTGCCGGCGTGAAGACGACCGCCGCCGCGCCGGCGTCCTGCACGCGGCGCAGCAGGCCCTCGGTCCGCCGATGCCGCCAGTCGTGCCGCACGGAGGAATAGACACTGCAATGAAGGTACGCCTCGGCGAGGGCGCCCATCGCATCGCCATTGCAGCCGACATGCTCCTGAAACCAGCGGAACCCTACTACAAGGTCATCATCCTTGATCTGGCAGCCGGCGCCTTCGATGGTGTCAATGAGCAGCGCGGGCGGCTGCTCGCAGAAGGCGCCTTCGAGGACCACGTGCACACTGTCGCGCGGCCGGGGATTGCGCCGGCGTGCTTCGCTTAAGAACGCCTCAAGGATCGGGAGGTAATCCTCGGGCATCATGCGCGTTCCGGCCTGCACCACGGCATAGAGGTCGGCGGTGGGGATCGAGCCGGGATGCTCCTTGCGCCGCGCATAGAGGGCGCGAATGAGATGCCGCACTTTGTTGTAAACGTCGAGGCTCGCAGCGATCGAAGCGTCCGTGATGGGGCGCTGGATGTGGGCGGCCAGGTTGGTGCGAAACCGCTCGAATTCAGCGCGGGTGTAGGCCGCCGATCCGGAATTGCCCATGTTCTGCGGGAGGTGGAGGTATTCCACCAGCAACTGCGGCGCATTGCGTTTGACCAGGCTCGCCAGATTGCGCGCCACGTCGCAGATCGAGCTGAACACCACCCCTTCAATGCCGTCGGTTTCATTCCGGAGGAACAATTCCAGCGTGCTCTTGGCAATCGAGCAGATGAACGACTGGAACCGGGAGTCGGCGTGGGAAATCTCAAGCTTGTTGCCCACGCCAAAGAGACCCACGGGCATTAGTTTGGCGGCGTGAATGATCTCCACGGGGGCATACACGGGAAACACAGCCAGGCCGCGAACGTCGGGATGTTTTTCACGCGCGCGGGCGACCGCCTGCGCGGGAAGCATTTCCAGCAATTCGCGACAATGCTGCACAATGGCGTCGTAATTCACAGCTCAGTCCCTTCCTTCGGGGTTCTGGTGGATGAGAACCTGCATCGCTTTGGCCCTGTTATTCGGTGCCGTCAGCTCTTCTCCGTGGGATATTGCCAGCCGGGCAATTCGCCGTTCGAGCAGGCGTAATCCATCGGCGGCGCCTTGCCGCCTCGGTCCAGCAGAGACAGCAGCCCCGTTCGGATATACGGATTCTTGGCCGGATTGAAGGTCTCCGCGGTTTCCTTCGCCAGGGCGGAATCGGCGGCCGCGACAGCTTCGTCGGCGGTGACCTGCCCACAGGCTTCACAGGCCGTGCCGACCGTATGCCGCGTCAGTTCTTTCTTCAGCAACGCGCGCGAATACGGCGCGTCACGCGCCATGAGGCGGGCGCGCTCGAACGCACGACGCAATCCTTCCAGTTCATCTTCAAAGACGGCGTGCGACAGGCCGACCTGATGGGCGCGGTCGGCGGTCAGCCCCTGATCGAACATCTCAAATACAATGGAATCGCCCAATCCAAGTCGTTTCAGTTCGCCGACGGCGCCGAACCCTGGGAGAATGGCGTAGTCAAGTTCAGGTTGATTGTAGGTGTTCTTCGGTCCCCATTGCGACTCGCGCGTCAGGGAATCAAAGGAAAACCCAGAAGCCCGAACGTCATAGCGCAGGTCGAGGAAATAGGTGAACTCCGCGCCGCCGCCCCATTTCTCCCCAAACAGGCCGATCGTCGCCACGGGACTGCGCTGAATCGTGCGAAACAGGCGCACGGCATTGCGGCTGGAGGCGGCGGCCTCTTCCTCCGTGAGCGGCACATACCCCTTGGGGCGCTCGAACCAGCCGCGGTTGAACTCGCGCGCGTCCGCGCCGAGCATGCGCATCCCCGTGCCCGCGGCGGTGAAGAGCACCGCCCCGCATCGACCGGCCCGATGCAGTTCCAGCACGCGCCGCCAGGCATGGTCCAGTTGGTCAATCACGGCCCGGTTGAACACGTTGCCGCGCAGGGGATTGTTGAACACGATCGCGCCGACGCGATCGCGCGTGGACGGCTCGACGACCTTGAGGTCGGGGTAGAACGCGCGATAGACCGGGGACTTGCGCTCCCGGCTGGCGGCGAGGTCCAGTTCGCCGACCGGCGTCTGGTAGGCGCGACCATACTCCAAAAAGCGCGCGACCTTCAGGCGCGCCAATTCCGTCAGCAAGTGGGGTCGATCCTTGCGCGGTCCGGCAAGACCGTCGAGGTCCAGCATCTCGCTGAGGAACGGATCTTCCGCGTTCTCATCGCGCGCCCGGCGTACGAGTTCAATGACGCCCTCCAGAGTGAGTTCAGCGATGAGCGCATCCATCAACTCGATCAGCCCGACCTTGTAGCGCAGCCCCGCGCGCGTGGAAAGGTTGATCTGCCCCGCCGTCGCGACGCCGTCCTGAATCATGTCCAGCGCGTACAGGCAGAGCGGCAGGGCGTATCGGCGAAACGCGCGCCCGCCGTCGTCGCTGGCGCACGCGACGTGAACCAGCGCGGCCGCGCTGCGCACCTTGCCGGCGCGGCGGTCGTTTTCCGCCGCCTGGTAGTACGACCAGAACGCCTGACGGGAAATCTCGCCGACCGGCTCATACGCGCCGGAAGCAGGGTTGAAAACGCCGACCGGCGCGGGCCTGGCATCCTCGCTCCAGGCGTAGAACCCTCTGCGCGCCGCGGTGGCCGCGCCGCCGTGCCCGCGCGCCTCCAGTCCGGCGATCCACTCGGGGTAGAACTTGCCGTCGCGCTGATAGAGGGCGCGCAACCGATCATGCGCGGGCAGCGCCTGCCCGAAATGTCGGCTGGATTCGGTGTAGGGCATGTGCCCGGTCTGGTCGAGAACAAGGAAGGGGTTGGCCGTAAACAGCTCCCACAAGCCTCCGATCTGCACGATGTCGCGCCCGGTCTTGACGTCCCAGGAAATGATCGCCGCCATCGCCTGAAAGAGGGGATCGGTAATGTATCCGTGATGATCGACCGGCAGCGCGACGACGGCCTTTTCGAGAAGCTGGTCGGCGAACACGATGCCGAAGAGGAAGGTCTCCTGCGAGGCGAACTTGCCTTTCATCACGTCAATGAGGCGGTTGCGGTCGAACGGGAAATAACCGTGAACGGTGAGGAACTTCTCGCGCAGCGTTTCGGACTTGAACAGAACGGCCAGCTCTTCCGTCGTGTGCGACGAGGTGTTGGAGAACACGGCCGCGAGGCGATCCGGATCGACGGCGCGTTCAACGGCGTCGAAAATCTTCGCCTTGATTTCGGCCCGCTCGGTGGCGACTTCCCAAACGATGTCGGCGTCCTTGAGCGCGGCGTAGTCCTGCGTGCAGGTGACGCGGGCCTTGAGCGCTTCGCCGTCCTCCGGGCGGATGCGGCGGTCGCGGACCTGCTGCGCAACGTGCTCGGCGATACGCGCGGCGGCGCGCTGCAGGGCTTCCGCCGCGACATCCAGCAGGATGAGCCGGCAGTCCGTCTTGACGAGGAGGTCCAGCGCGATGCCCTGCCCCATCGTGCCCGACCCGATCAGCGCCACGCAGCGCACGTCGTTGACGCGCCGCACCGCCGGCTCGATCGTTTTGTCGCCGAATGCAAATGCCCGTTTCATGTTCAATGCCCCACAGGCGTTTCAGTTCCGCCGCGCGTCGCGCACGATCACGGCCGCTCCCTGCCCGCCGCCGATGCACGCCGACGCACAGCCGAGGCGCTCGCCGCGCCGCTGCATTTCATACATCAGGTCCACGAGGAGCCGCGTGCCCGTGGCGGCCAATGGATGCCCGAGGGCGATCCCGCCGCCGTTGACGTTGACCCGCTCGCGGTCGAGCGCCAACTCCTTCTCCACGCCGAGGAACTGCGCGGCGAAGGCTTCGTTAATTTCCCACAAGCCCACGTCGTGCAGTTTGAGCCGCGCCCGGGCCAGCACCTGCTGAATGGCCGGCACGGGTCCGCGACCCATGACTTTCGGATCCACGCCGACCACGCCGTACGCGAGCACCTCAAACCGCGCGTCGAGGCCGAGTTGCTCGACGACCTCCGCGCCGGCCAGCACCAAGGCGGCCGCGCCGTCGGAAATCTCGCTGGCGTTTCCGGCGGAAACCAGGCCGTTTGGCGTCAGCGCGGGGAGCTTTTCCAGCACCTCCAGCGAGGTCTTGCGGACGCACTCATCGCGCGCCAGGTGCACGGGCTTGCCGGTCAGATCGGTCGCCTCGAAGGCGAACATCCCGCGCAGCCGGTCTCCGCCGTTTAGCCGGCTCGCCTTCTGCGCGGCGCGGGCGCGGGCATGAGACAGCTCCGCAAACTCGTCGCAGGCACGACGGGTGATCTCCATCCGCTTGCCGTATTCGTCCGCCGTCCGCATCATGCTGGTTTGCGCCAGGTCGTGGTTGAGCGAGGCGAGCATGGAATCCTCGACGGCGCCGGCGTCGGCGAATTCCCAGAAGTTGGCCGCGCCGCGGAGCGACCGCACCATGCGCGGGGCGCGCGACATGGTCTCCGCGCCCACGCAGAGCACGACGTCGGCGTCGTCCACCTCCGGCGGCAGGAGAATCTGCTGAAACCCGTTGATCACCGTTTGCAGGCCGGAGCCGCAGATGCGCTGCACCATCAGCGCCGGCGCTTCGGTCCGCAGCCCGCACCGCAGTCCCACGTTTCGCGGGAAATAGATGTCCTGCGTCCCCGGCGCGGTGAACTGATATACGTTGGCGCCGACCACGGCGCTGACGCGCTCGGCGGGAATGCCGCTTCGCCGGATCGCCTCCGTGCCCGCGGCCGCGCCGAGATCCTCGGCGCTGAAATGCCGCAGCGTGCCGCACTTGACGCCGATGGGCGTCCGCGCCGCACCGACGATATACACAGGTTGTCCCTTCGTGGTCATGCGCACCGTCCTCTACCTCGCGGCGGCTCCCGCCGAAGCACATTCCGATTCGCAGACCTCCGCGCGGGTCGAAGCCCGAGGTTCGCCACTGCCGGAGCGTGCCGCAGCGCCGGATTCGCTTTCAGGAACTTCAACGACGTTGGGCAACGGGCACGGCGTGAAGAGCGCCTCGATGCGGCGCTTGTGGTTGTCCATCACCGCCTTGCGGATCAGCTTGCCCGAGGAGGTGATCTCGCCGCGCGCCGCGGACGGCTCCTGATCGGACAGCACCGCCCGACGCACGCGCTGATACTTCACCTCGATCAGCGGGTTGATCCGCCGCAGCTCCTGCGCGAACAACTCGCGCACGGCCGGAAGCTCCAGCAGACGTTCGTCCGCCGCATCGACCGCCTCGCCGCGCCGCGCCAGGGCGTCGCGCACCGCCGCCATGCAGGGGAACAGCAGCGCGCCGACGAAGTCCTTGCCGCTGCCCACCGCGACGGCCTCGGTGATGTACGGCGATTCGTTGACCAGCACGTTTTCGACCCGCTGCGGATGCACCTTCTCGCCGGTGGTCAGCTTGAAGGCGCCGTCCTTGCGCCCGAAGATGCGCAGCCCGTCGCGCGTGAACTCGCCCAGATCCCCGGAGCGGAACCAGCCGTCTTCGGTCAGCACGCGCGAGTTGGCTTCCTCGTCGTTGAGGTAGCCGCGCATGACGTTGGGCCCCTTGACGAGGATCTCCTGGTCCGGGTCGATTCGAAGGGTGACCCCGGGGATAGGCGTGCCGACGAATCCGCTGCGCCACGGAGTTCCCAGCGTGCGGAGCGTCACGGACGGCGACGTCTCCGTCAGCCCCCAGCCTTCCAATACCGGAACGTTGTGCCGCCGATACGCCGACTCCACCGTGGCGGAGAGCGGCGCGCCGGCGGTGAACACGAACCGCAGGCGGGCGTGGAAGACGGCGGCCTCGACGCCCGCATCCTCCGCGCATCGGGACATGAGCAGGTCGTGCACGCGCGGCACGCTGCAGAAAATCGTCGGGCTGAACGTCCGCCAGTTGTCGAGGAGGCGCTCCACGTCGCGTCCGCGCGAATCATCCAGGCACAGCTCCGCGCCGTGGTAAAGCGTCAGGAATCGCTCGAACAGGCCGCCGAAGCTGTGATGCCACGGCAGGTAGTTCATCAGCACGTCGTGCTCGCTGAGGTCCCAGATCAGCGAGAGCGCCTTTTGCTGGGAGATCAGGTTGCCGTGCGTGAGCTGCACGCCCTTCGGCGGGCCTGTCGTGCCGGACGTGTACATGACCACGCAGAGATCGTCGTCGCGCACCGCGTCGATCCGCTCGTCAAGGCGCTCTTCACTCGCGCCGCCCTCTCGAAGCAGCGTGGCGAAGTCCTCTGCCCCCCACGACCGGGCCGCGTCGTCAAAGTCCATGCAGAACACACGCTCGATCCACGGATAGCGCCCGCGGTCGACCTTCTCGAGCTGATGCTTCCCGGAGACCACCAGCAGGCGCGGCCGCGAATGTCCGAGAACGTAGTCCACCTGCGGCGCGGCGTACCCCGCGAACACCGGCACCGTGACCGCGCCGATGGACATGACCGCCATCTCAAAGAGGAACATCTCCGCGCGGTTCTCCGACAACATGCAGGCCAGGTCGCCGCGCCGAATGCCCAGATCCAGCAGATGCCGCGCGATGCGCCGCACGGCCGTCCCGAACTCGTTCCACGTCAGGGACGCCGTCTTCGACCCGCCGGGCGGCGCGACGGCGCCTTCCCGCGCCGGCGCGCCCGGCGTGCGGTATCGCAGGTAAGTCCGATCCCCCCGGCGCTTCACGCGATCGCGCAGCACCGCGCCCAGCGAAGGCTCGACGTCGCCGAGCGGAATCGGGCTGGCGTGCTCTTCGCCCATGCGCCGGATGCCCACGCGCTCGTCCAGCCCCAGCGGCGTCGTCTGGCAGTACGCCAGGCACGAGTCGCGCAGCAGTTCCTTCGTCAGCGTGAACCGCTCTTCCGGCGGCTTGCGCTGCACGGACGGCCCCGTCGGCTCCAGCCCGCTGCGCCGGCGCACGATATGCGACGCGGAGAAGTACACGATGTTGGTCGCCAGCTCCTTGATGTGCGAGCAACCGGCCCGGCCGCCGACTCGGCGGTTGATCTCGCTGAGCACGCCCCGCTCGATGCGCAAACCCACCAGCCGCTCGGCGGCCGCCTCGATCTCGCAGCACACGGGGAACGGCGCCCGGATCATCTGAAGCGTGCTGCGGGTGATCTGTTCGTTGGGCAAGTCGATGCACAGCTCGAGTTTGATCAGGTGCTCGTCGTCGAGCATCGTTCCGACCACGACGAGGCTGTCCGGACCGGCGTCGTACAGTTCGATCGAGAAATCGCGCTGAGCGGCGAGTCGCATGGCGGAGTTCCTTCCATCAGCGCCCGCGGTCCGCTTGCGGCGGATCGCCCGGGCCATCGCTTCCTGCACCTCGGCGCGGAGGTGCTTGAATAAAGTCTCGTGCTGCGTCAGCCCTGCGCGCGCCGCGTAGCGCCCCAGCGGGGTGAGGATCCATTCTTCGTTCGAGAAGAGTTTCACGCTGGCCAGCCCCCGGCCCACCGCGTCGCGGAACGACTTGACCGAGCTGGTGACGTGGTTGGCAAAGGACAGGATGATCGCGCGATGTCCCGCCCAGATGGCGTCGAAGTCCGCGTCGGGCGGGTACGCGCCGCACGCGCGCCCCACGTCGAACACGGCGCGCGTGACGCGCGCCACGAAATCGGCCTTGGTCTCGTCCTTGCACAGGTCGCCCATGCGCAGGTCGAGCAAATCGCCGTCGGGCGCGACCATGTGGATCAGCCCGCCGACGTTGAGCACGATCGAAATCATGCCCTTGTCGAACTCGATGCGCGTGCCCGGCACATGGCGCGCGTGTTTGAACGGATAATCATGGGCGGTCAGGATCGCCTCGATCCGCCCGCGCTCCAGTTCGCCTCCGCCCGCGAAAACCAGCGAGCCTTTCTTCTCCAGCACGTACACCGCGTCGGCGCCCGCGCCGCGCCTTCCGCCGGCCTGAAGCGAGATGCCGCGGACGATGCGATCCAGCAGCGCGGCGATCATGGCGTCGGTGACCGTGGGCAGCCGACCCAGCACGCGCGACTCACGAATCTGCTCCTCGAACGCGGCGATCGTCTGCTCCATCAGAATGCCGTTGGGCAGAATCAGCAGGATCGGTACGCGCGTCCGCACGTCCTCCACGTCGCGCAGCCTGCCGCGCCCGCAGAGGTTTTCCAAGTAGCCCACGATCTGCATCGTGAATGGAGCAAGCTGGTCCGGCTCGCAGCACACCATCAGGAGTTCGGGCGCGTGGTCCAGCGCCTCGGCCTCGAGCAGGTTCGAGAAGATCCGGCCGCGCAGAGGAAGCAGTCGAAGCGTGCCCTTGTCGTCGAGGCGCACCTGGCCGGCTCGCTTGATGACATCCGTGATGCCGCCGCCGCGGCCCACAAAGCAGTCGCCGCGCGCATGGACGAAGAACGCCACGCCCAGCGCGCCGCACGGATGAACCCCGATGTGACCTTGTTTCAGCACGGCAATCTGCGGCAATTCACGGCCTTCTGTGTCCAGGTCACCAGCTCCAAGCCAGTGTCTGGGGCGCCGACTTCTGTGGCGCCGGTTTCCAACCGGTGTCTGTAATACAGGTTTCCAACCTGTGCGTGTGGCACCGGTTTCCAACCGGTGTTTGCGGCACAGGATTCCAACCCGTGCAGGCATGCCAATAGTGCATCCAACCTGATCGGCTTCATGGTCAACCCTGGGATGAGCATTCATGGCAGGCGCTTCGACCCGGCATTCGCCTCCCCGCTCCCGGGTCCTCCGAAACGTCGTCCCATTGTGCTTCCCTGGCCAGCAGCGCCGCGCCATACGCGCCTGCCTGCTGTGGCAACGGCGGCAGCAGCACGCTTGCGCCGAGAACCTCTTCCAATACTTTCACCATCGCCCGGCAGTGTGCGACGACGCCGCCCGTGGCCGCCACGGCGCCATCGCGGGCGCCGACCATTTCTCCCACACGCGTGGCAATGGAGCGGAAAAGTCCCAGCGCAATGTCCTGCCTCGGCTCGCCGTTCTTGATTCGCTCAATGATCTCCGTCCCCGCGAAAACAGTGCAGTAACTGTTCACGACCGTTCGACCCGTTGAAGTCAGCGCCAAATCGTCGAGCGTTCGCAGCGGGACGCCCAGCTTCAATGCAATGGACTCCAGAAACGTCCCGGTTCCCGCGGCGCACTTGGCATTCATGCGGTAATCCACAAGCTTGCCGCGCGCGTTGATGCGAATGACCTTGGTGTCCTGCCCGCCAACGTCGATGATGGCGCGCACCTGCGGATACCACTCGCGGGCGCCCCGGGCATGACAGGTGATTTCCGTAACGGCCGACTGCGCAAAACGGACGTTGGCGCGCCCATACCCGGTGGCCACGCATCGCGCGATGTCGGCTCGGAGCGCGCTGACCGCCTCGTCCTCATCGCCCCGGCACGCCGCAGCCACCGCCGCGCTGATGCTCTTGGCGCCGGTTGTCCCAGGAAAATCGCGGCATCCGCCGGTTGCTCCCAGTGGATCAGCGGGCGCGTTCCAGAACGCGCCGCCCAGGCTGGGCACAATGCCGCGCAGCGCCGCATCCAGCGCCTGCTCGGCGGCGACCGCGTAGTCGAAACCTGAGGCAACCACGGACTGTGAGAGCAGCGTGCCGGCGACGTCGATGACGACGCACTTGGTGGCGGACGATCCGGCGTCCACGCCCACGAACAGCGCCTCTCGATCACGACGGGTTGGCAGAAGCGCGGGGGGGGTCATGGCTTGCCTCCTCCCGTCACACACGCTCGCGAGGGGGTGCGAAGCTCCGCAAGCTGCTCGACAAAGGCTTCGAGGTTCGTCATGGTCTGAGCCGTGGAAAAAAACCGGCCATCGCTGAGGTCGCCGTCCACGACGAGGACGGGAAGCTCGTGCTCATCGCGCAGCCGCTGCGCAAGACCGAAGCGCGAGTTCGTGTTGTTGGGACACGTGCGCGCGTTGTGAAAAACAAAGCCGTCAATGGCGAAGCGCTCCCGCATTTCCAGAAGAAAGGACTGCTTGAACACTTCATCACGGTTGATAAAAATCTCCGTGCTCGTCCTCGCCATCCATTCCAGCGGATCGCCGCCGTCGTATTCCTCAAATGCCCAGGAGTTGCAATAAGTGCTCGCCACGACGGAAACCTTGAGATCAAAGCACTTTTCTGAAAGCTCGCGCACCCGGGGCCAGACCGGCATGCCTTCCCAATAAAGCCGAAAACGTTCCGCCGGAACCGCGCCAATTCCGCTCTCCACCCGTCCCTGCATCTCGCGCAGCAGTTCCTCATAATACTCGATCGCCACGCGCGAACCGCGCATCAGAATGACGGGCGCCATGTGGATCAGGCCGTCCCAGAACGTAATGGGGGATGGGCTGCTGCGGGCGGTGTCGAGCACGCGCCTCCACAGGGCGCTCGCGCGGCTGGACAGGGCGACAACCTCTTGAAGTTTCGCCGGGTCCAGCTTCACATGAAACCGAGACTCTATGTCAGCGACGAGCTGCTGCAACTGCGTGCGCACGAAGGCAATGTGTGCAACACTGACGGATCCCAGATACCGAGGCGGGCAGATGCCCAGCACGGGCGATTCGTGGTGCTTTCCAAAAAACTGAAACCAGTCCTGCACCTCGCGGCACTGGTTGGTGTTGTAACACAAAACATCCGGGCGCGGCGGGCCGTCAATGCCGTACGCCTCCTGCAGCGGGCTGTACTTGCGCAGCGCGGCGCCAATGTCCGCCGTGGTATAACTGCACGATTCAGCGCAGTAGCCGGCGCCCACCGCATGGGGAATATAATGATGGCTGACGCGCTTCGCGCCGAGCAAGGCCCCGTGATTCTCGGGAAAGTAGGTTGCAAAGCCCAGCGCCACGAGAATCTCGCACGGGCCGACCGACGTGCACCAGGCCACGCGCCGAGCCGGATCCTTCGCGGCCGCGTCAAGGTCGAGAAAATAATCGCGCATCAGCGACTTGAGGCGCTGTTGCGATTGGATTTCGATGCGCTTAGTTCCGCCGGCCATAGTCAAGCTCGAATAAACGCGCCCAGCAATATGCTGCTACGGGACAACAATGGACCGCAATGAAGCGCCTTCCTTCATGACCTCGAAGGCACGGTTGATTTCTGTTAAGGGAAATCGGTGCGTCACCTGCTTCTTCAGATCAATGCGCCCCTGCTCCACCATGCGGATCAGCGGCACATAATCGCAAGGGCGGCATCCCAGTGAGCCGACCACTTCGATTTCCCTAAACATGATCTTTCCCGCAACGATCGAAATTGATTCGTGCGTGTAGCCGACGACCACGAGCCGGCCTCCCGTCCGCACGCACTCGAACGCTTCTTCAATCGTCTTGGGATTGCCGATCACTTCCATCGCAATGTCCGCGCCGCCGCCGGTCAGCTTCTTCACTTCCTTGCTGACGCGATCGACCTTCGAGGCGTTGATGACCGCGGCCGCGCCGAACTCCTTCGCCCACGCCAGCTTGCGGTCGCTGATGTCCACGGCAATGACGTACCCGCCGCAGGCCGTTGCAAGCTGCACGGCATTCATCCCCACGCCGCCGCAACCGAAGATCACAACGGTGTCGCCCGCTCGCACTCGAGCGCGGTTCTTGACCGCGTGATAGGGCGTGCTGATGGCGTCTGCGATGATGGATGCCTCTTCGAGCGGAATGGACTGCGGGAGATTTAAGACGTCCTTGGCCGGCACCACCACATATTCGGCGTATGCGCCGTTGAAATGATTGCCCAGCATTTTCATGTCGGTGCAGATGTTCTCGCGCCCCGTGCGGCAAAACATGCACTTGCCGCACGTCAAGACCGCGGGGATCAGCACCCTCTGGTCCAACTTTAGATGTGTGACTTCGGCGCCAAGCTCAGCGACCGTGCCCGAAGCCTCGTGACCAAGAATGATCGGAGGCTTCTTGAACGTGGGGACGCCGTGCTCGAGATAGTGCAGGTCCGTGTGGCAGACGCCGCACGCCGCGACTTTCACCAGAACTTCATGCGCGCCGGGACTGGGCTTGGAAACATCTTCGATTCTCAAACCCTTGTCCGCGCCATGGAAAACTGCTGCTTTCATGGGTTGTCCCTCAGCGCCCGTCATGGGCCGCATCACCGTGCAATGTCCACCGGCAAGTTGCTGCCTCTTTTAGTTGTGCGTCCAGTTCGGGCTGCGCTTCTCCATGAACGCCGCCAGACCTTCATGGGCGTCCGACAATTTCATGAGGTCCCGCAGATACAGCTCTTCCGCCTTTTCCAGATGGGCCAGAATGGCGTCGCTCGATGCCCGGGAGGTCGCACGCTTGGCCAATCGAATGACCGGGCGGGACAACTTGCGGATCTGGGTCATGTAGGTTTCCACGCCGGCGGAAAACTCCTCCGCGGCAAAGAGCCGGCTCGCCAGTCCAATGCGATGCGCTTCCGCCGCGTCAATCGTCGCGCCGAGCGCATTAAACTCGATTGCGCGATGCAACCCGATCTTCAAGGGCAACACGCTTGCGGCCACCGGCGGGAAACAGCCGACCATGACCTCCGGCTGTCCGAACTTCCCCTTGGTAGAAGCCAGAACCACATCGCAGAATGCAGCCAGTTCGCACCCGCCGCCCAGCGCCGCGCCGTTGACGGCAGCGATGGTCAGAGCGTCGGTCCTGGCGAGCTTGCGAAAGATGTCGTGAAAGACGCGGATCATGTCGCCGACCTTCTCGGCAGTGTGGTCTGCAATATCGACGCCCGCGCTGAACGCCTTGCCCTCCGCGCGGAATAGGATGGCCGCGACGGCCTCGTCGCGCACCACGGGTTCCAAGGCGGCGTTGATCTCCGCCATCATGGGAATGTGCATGACGTTCAGCGGCGGCCGGTTCAACGTCAGCGTCGCGACGCCGTCGGTCACGTCGGTCTGAATATGCTCAAAGCCACGCATCCGTGCTCCCCTGTCAAACCGTTCGATTCGCCATTCGGCATTCGCCATTCGCCATTCGGCATTCGCCATTCGCCATTCGCCATTCGCCATTCGCCATTCGGCATTCGCCATTCGCCATTCGCCATTCGCCATTCGGCATTCGGCATTCAAACATATTGGCCGCCATCCACGCGGATGACTTCCCCGGTGATGAATCTCGCCCGGTCGCTGCACAGAAAAGCCGCCAGCTCGGCCACTTCCTCCGGGCGTCCCGCCCGACCCATGAGAATCTCCGACCGGGACGCCGCCCTCGCCTCCTCGGTCATGGCCGCAAGGGCCGGCGTTTCGATCAGGCCGGGCGCTATGGCGTTGACGGTGATATTGAATCGCGCGGTCTCGCGCGCGAGCGTTTTTGTTAATCCGATCACACCCGCCTTGGCCGCTGAATAATTGGCCTGCCCGAACTTCCCGCGCATCCCGTTAATGCTCGATAGGTTGACCACCGCGCCCCATCCCCCGCGGCGCATTGCCGGAATGGCCGCTCGGGATGTGTAAAACATGCCCGTCAAGTCAATGTCGATCACCTCGTTCCATTCCTCGTCGGACATTTTCCAACTGACCTGGTCGCGGAAAACCCCTGCATTGTTAATGAGCACGTCCAGCCCGCCCATGGCCGCGACGAACGATTCAACCGCCGCGGAAACCTCTTCACTGCGCCGCACGTCGCAAACTCTGGCCCAGCCCCTTCGCCCCTGCGATTCAATGCAATCCAGCACGGGCTGCGCGTCAGAGGCCGTGCCCACGTACAGCAATCCCACGTTGAACCCGTCGCGCGCCAGCGTTTCCGCAATGGCGCGACCGATGCCGCTGCTGCCCCCGGTCACCAGAGCCTTTCGAGGCGTTGCATTCATGGCTTCACGGCGTCTGGCAGGCGGGTCGCGCGTTCAAGGCGGCGCCGCATTTCCCACAATGCTCGAAATCCGCCGGCATGCCCTTTGCCCCGCAGGCGGCGCACATCTGCGCGTACGGACCCCAAAGGAACTCGCTTGACCCGCCGTCGCTCGCCCGCCGCCTTATGCCGACGTAATCAGCCTTGCGCTTCTCCACAAAAGCCGTCATGCCTTCATAAGGCTCCAAACTCGTGTAGTGCACCGCCAGCCAGTCGCGCGCGTGGGCGACCGTGGAATGCCAACTCAGGTCTTTCCAGAAATTCGCCTGAGCCTTGGTGTAGCGCGTGCACTCGAAAAACTTGTTGACGACTTGACTGCAAAGGTCCGCGACCACGCAGTCCAACTGCGTGAAGTCAAGGGAATATCCGTCGGCGTTCTTGAGCGCCTTGGCGATCTGATCCGGAGTCGCGCGGGAAGCGAAGGGGTTTTCCCAGACATCCGTGTTCCATTCCGCCAGGTAGCCGCGCCCGCCGACGAACTGAGTGATGAACTTTCCGTCCGGACCTTTGATGGTCGGAACGACAGCGTTGACCAGCCCCATCGACAGCGCCGCAAACGCCGGGTAGCGCTGATTGAGGAAGAGCATCCCCCGAGCGCGCCGATCACCGACGTGGACGGGCAGCCACTGCGTCGCCCCGCCGCAGGCCACGGACCCCACGCTCGTGCCGACCTGCCCGACGTACGTGTGCTCGCCCATGACGGCCAGGTCGCAGGCGAGCTGGCTTTCGTTCCCGCCGCCGACGGCCATGCCGTTGAGCCGGGCGATGACGGGCTTGGAGCAGTTGAGGATGGACTCGATGTAGGCCTTGAAGCAGCCCATGTACTTCCAGTAGTCGCGCGGCGTCTGGGTGTAGTTCTGCTGGTATTCCTTGACGTCGCCGCCGGTGCAGAACGACTGCGTGCCGCTGCCGGTGAAGACGACGACGGCCACCGAGTCGTCCCAGGAGGCGTCCTGAAAGGCCGCGGCCAGCTCCTTCAGCGCGGGCGTGCTGTAGGCGTTGTAATTGTGCGGGCGGTGCAGGGTGATGCGGGCGACCCAGTCGCGCTTTTCGTAGCGCACGTCCTTGAAGGCGAAGGATTCGGCGTCGCGGGCGGGAAACAGGCTCATCGCAGCGACCTCCGTCAAAAGCCGGCGCGGCGTCCGCGGACGGACGGAAAACCGAACGAACGTTCGATCGGCATTTGACAGCATTATCTATACCTCTCTCCGCTTGTCAACATTTTTTTCCGAAATTTCTTGACAGCAGGGCCAATCCCAGGCATAGTAGCGGCAGAAGGGTGTTCGATTCCGATGGGGCGCCGTCGGCCAGGAGCGCCGAAACTATGGAACGCGCGTTCGCACCTCCACATCCGCCGCCCGCAACCTCTGACGCCAGGGGCACTTATGACGAGCGCCTCAACCACCTGCTTGCCGCCGCCACCGAGGTCATCGCCCGCGACGGCTACGAGAAGGCCTCCATGCGCGCCGTCGCCAAGACCGCCGGAACCAGCCTCGCCGGCATGTATCACTACTTCGACAGCAAGGAGCGGATGCTCTTCCTGATCCAGTTTCGCACCTTCAACGCCCTGCTGGCCGGGCTGCGCGAGCGGCTGCACGACGTGTCCGATCCCGTCGAGCAGCTCCGCCTCATGGTACGCAATCACGTGGGCTACTTCGCCGCCAACATGGCCGCCCTGAAAGTCTGCTCACACGAGCTGGATTCGCTCAGTGGCGACGCCTACGCGGAGACCCGGGCGATTCGACGGGCGTACTACGAGCTGTCACGGGGGATCATCGAGCGCCTGTGTTCCAAGACCCCCGCGGCAGCACGGGACGCGCACGAGTTGACCATGACGCTGTTCGGCATGTTGAACTGGCTGTACCGGTGGTACGACCCGAGGAAGGGCAAGTCGCCCGCGGTCCTGTCGAACCTGATCTGCTCGCAGATGCTGCACGGGATTGCCGGTCCGAGCACGGCGCCGTTGAAGCCTCGCCGCGAGGGCGCGAGGCGGACGCGCACACGCAGCCCTGCGCGGCTCGGCTCCCCCCTGGCATCGGGAAAACGTGCATGACGCGCGCCTTGCGGGGCGGAGAAACGCTGGAGAACTCGGATGTATCTTCCGGATGTCGAATTGCACGAGCCGCGATCGCTGGCACAGGCCTCGGCGCTCCTGTCGGAGCATGGGGCTTCGGCTCGCGTGCTGGCGGGCGGAACGGACGTGCTGGTGGACCTGAAGACCGCGCGGACGCGCGCTGCGCACCTGGTCTCGATTCAGGAGATCGAGGAGCTTCGCGGCGTACACCCGTGGGATGGCGGCATCCGGATCGGCGCGGGCACGACCATCAACGAGCTGATCGCCTCGCCGCGGGTCCGCGACGGCTTCCCTCCGATCGTCGAAGCCGCAAGGCAGATGGCCGCTCCGCAGGTCCGCGCCCTCGCCACCGTCGGCGGCAATCTCGCCAGCGCCGTGCCCTGCGCCGACTTGCCGCCCATCCTGCTCGTGCTCGGCGCCTCCGTGGAAATCTTCTCCGGCGAGCAGCGGAAGACGCTTCCGCTGGACGCTTTCTTCACCGGTCCGCGGCGGACCGTGCTGGCTCCGCGCGATCTGCTTACGGCCGTACGGGTCCCGCAGATGGGTCCGGGGTTCGGCGCCGCCTACGCGCGATTCGCGCTGCGCGAGGGGAACGCGATCGCGGTCGCCTCCGTCGCGGCGTCGTTGCGGATAAAAGAGAAGAATATCATCCAAGAGGCCCGCATCGCACTCGGCGCCGTCGCGCCCGTGCCGCTGCTCGCGCGGCAGGCCGCCAACCTCCTCGTGGATCGCCCTGCCGAGGCGGATGCCTTCGACGCCGCGGCCATGCTCGCCATGCGGGCGGCCTCGCCGATCTCGGACATCCGCGGATCCGCGGGTTTTCGTCGTGAAATCGTGGGCGTGCTCGCGCGGCGCGCCCTGAACACCGCCCACGTCCGTGCGAAGGAGACGCTGCGTTGACCCGGCTTTGCACTCTCAACATCAACGGACATTCGCACCGGCTGGCCATCGAGCCGTGGGATACGCTTCTCGATGTGTTGCGCGAGAAGGTCAACCTGACCGGCACGAAGAAGGCCTGCAACGTCGGCGACTGCGGCGCGTGCACGGTCCTTGTGGACGGCGAGCCGGTGAACAGTTGCCTGCTGCTCGCCGGCCGGATGGAGGGTCGCAAGATCACCACGATCGAAGGCGTGGCGGTCAACGGGGAGCTGACGCCGCTTCAGAAATCGTTCGTGCATGAAGGCGCGGTGCAGTGCGGCTTCTGCACGCCGGGCATGGTCCTGACGGCGGGCGCCCTGCTGGAAAAAAACCCGAAGCCCTCGACGGAGCGGATCAAGGACGCGCTGGCGGGCAACCTCTGCCGCTGCACCGGATATTCCGGCATCCTCCGAGCGGTTCAGCGGTGTGAGAACTACTGCGACGACGGAACGTGTGCCAAGCGAACCGCGGAATCCGCGGCCTGCGCCCGTTCAGACCGGGAGCTACATCCAAGCGCCGCCGTGGCAAGCAGTGCCCCCAGCGCCCTTCCGCATTCCGCATCGAGCATTCAGCATTCCACCGTCGGTGCGTCCATCCCGCGCCTCGACGCAGTGGACAAGGTCACCGGGCGGGCGCTGTACACCGCCGACATCAAGCTGCCGAACATGGTGCACGGCAAAATCCTCGGCTCGACCATCGCCCACGGGCGCATCCGCCGCATCGACACTTCGCGCGCGGCCGCCCTGCCCGGCGTGCTCGCGGTCATCACGGGGGAGGACGTTCCCGACACGATGCACGGCGTCTCGCCCGCGCGATATGACGAACACGTGCTCGCCAAGGAGAAGGTGCGGCACGTTGGCGATCCCGTGGCGGCCGTGGCGGCGATCGACGAGCGCACGGCTGAGGAGGCGATCAAGCTCATCACGGTGGAGTATGAAGAGCTGCCGGCCGTGCTCGATCCGTTCGAGGCGATGGCCGACGGCGCGCCGCTGGTGCACGAGCGATATGCGCGCAACGTCGGGACCGAAGTGCATCAGCACTTCGGCGACGTGGAGAAGGCGTTCGCCCAGTCCGCCCACGTGCGCGAAGAAGTCTTCACCGGCAACAGCATCTACCAGTGCCCGATGGAGCCGCACGCCGCGATCGCGTCATGGGACGCGGACGGCACGCTCGTCCTGCACACGTCGACGCAGGCGCCGCACTACGTGCAGTACATGCTCGCCCACGTCCTGCACATCCCCGTTGGGCAGGTCCGCATCATCCGTCCTTGCGTCGGCGGCGGATTCGGCGGAAAGGCCGCCACGACTCCGCTCGACCTGTGCGCCGCGATTCTCTCGAAGCGCCTCGGTCGCCCGGTGAAGATGGTGTACTCGCGCGAGGAGATGTTCCAGTACGGTCGCGGGCGCCACAAGCAGCACATGAAGTTCAAGCTCGGCGTGGACCGCGAAGGGCGAATCCAGGCATTCTCCAGCGAAATCCGCCTCGACGGCGGCGCCTACTCCTCTTTCGGCGTGGCCACCGCTTACTACGCCGGCAGCATGATTCCCACGCTCTACAAGATCCCGAACTACAAGTACGACGGCTACCGAGTGATGACTAACAAGCCCGCGTGCGGCGCGATGCGCGGGCACGGCGTGCCACAGCCGCGATTCGCCTTCGAATGCCTGCTCAACATGGTCGCCGACGATCTCGGCATCGACCCGATCGAGATCCGCCGCCGCAATGCGATGACACCCTTCACCCGCACGGTCAACGACATGGACATCCAGAGCTGCGAATTCGCGGCCACGCTGGACGCGACCGAAGCGAAGTCGGAGTGGCGCGGGAAGTACGGCAAGCTGCCGCGCGGCAAGGGCATCGGCGTCGGCGCGGGCGGGTTCGTTTCCGGCGCGGGGTACTGCATCTACCGCGGACAGGTGCAGCTTTCGCATGAAAAGGGACCGGAGCCGTTCCTGAAGCACTCGATCTTCCCCCACGCCAACGCGATCGTGAAGGTGTCGGAAGACGGGATGGCCGTGGTGTGCATGATCGGCGCCGCGGAGATCGGGCAGGGGAGTGACACGGTTCTGGCACAAGTGTGCGCCGAGGCGTTGGGCATTCCCATCTCGCGCATCCGGATGCGCACCGGCGACAGCGACATCTCGCCGATCGACCTCGGCGCGTACTCCTCCCGTGTGACGCTGATGGGAGGAAACGCCGTACAGCATGCCGGCGAGGCCGTCATCGACAAGATGAGACCCTACGCCGCAAAGCTCCTGGGCTGCAACGAGTCGCAGGTCGTCGCGCGCAACGGCCTGATGTACGCCCAAGCCGATCAGGCCGATTCCTCGAATCCGAGATCTCAAATCTCAAATCTCAAACCTCATGTCTCAAATCCGACATCCGAAATCTCAAATCTGAAAGCTGAAAGCTCAAATCCGAAATCCGAAATCCGAAATCCGAAATCCGAAGTCTCCTGGGCCGAGGTCGCGCGCAAGTACTTCAACGACCACGGTCCGCTCGTGGGCAGCGGTTGCTACAAACCGCCGGACGGACTGGGCGGCGACTACAAAGGCGCCACCGTCGGGACCAGTCCGGCCTACTCGTTCGGTACGGCCGTGTGCGAGCTGGCCGTCGATCTGGACACCGGGCGGGTCAAGATCGAGCGGTTCACGGATTACCACGACTGTGGAACGCCGATCAACCCGATGGCCGTCCACGGGCAGGTCGAAGGCGCCATCGTGATGAGCGCCGGCGAGACGATCTTGGAGGACGTGCAGTTCGACGATAAAGGGCAACTGCTCAACCCCAACCTGCACGGCTACCTCATCATGACCATCAAGGACGCGCCGGAGATTTTCAGCGGCCTGGTCGACTCGTACGAGCCGCGCGGACCCTTCGGCGCCAAGGAGATCGGCGAGGGCAGCACGCTGCCGGTGCTCGCCGCCGTCGCCCACGCCGTTGCCAACGCCACGGGAGTGTGGATCAAGGACCTGCCGATCACGCCGGAGAAGATCCTGCGGGCGCTGAACGACAAGGAGGACTGGACGCGCGAGCAGACGACGCGCGTCGCGGCGGCGTGCGATGTCGGCAGACCCTGAACCGAACCCGAAGCGCCAGCGAGGAAATGACCGATTCAGAACCCGAAGCGCCAGCGAGGGAGTCACTTGGCGGACCTCGGAGTCGCTTGCGAACTGCGGCGGGGTGACGAGTGGGTTCTCCAGATTCACGACCGAACGGACCAAGCGGATGGCGGCGACCTGCGACAACGAATCACTTCCAACCACCGCGATGGCCGAACCGCCCGACGGAAACTACTTTGTTTCCGCCTACCCGCCGTTCTCCGCCTGGACGGTCGATCAGGTCGAGACAGCCCGGCGCGGGCTGAACGCACCGCCCGCCGCGCCGGATGTGCCACTGGGCCTGTACATCCACCTGCCCTTCTGTGTGCAGCGCTGCACATACTGCTACTATCTCGCCTTCGCCGACCGCTCGCGGAAGGACATGGAGGCGTACGTGGATCTGCTGCTTGCCGAGGCAAAGCTCCTTCGCGCAGCGCCGGCGCTGGCGGGCCGCGAAATCAACTTTGTCTATTTCGGCGGCGGAACGCCCTCTTTTCTGCCGATTGAGCTGCTGCGTCGTCTTCTCACGGGACTGTCCGCCACGTTCCCGATGTCCGCCGCCCGCGAGGTCACGTTCGAATGCGCGCCGCAGACCGCGACCCAAGACAAGCTCGCCTTCCTCAGGGAGACCGGCGTCACGCGGCTGAGTCTCGGCGTTCAGTCCTTCCATGACGACATCCTCGCGCTGAACGGCCGCGTGCACACGTCCGCGGACGTGGATCGCGCGTGGCGGGCGATCCGCCGCGTCGGCTTTCCCGTGACGAACCTCGACCTGATGGTCGGACTGCTGGGAGAGTCCGACGTCACGACGGCGGAGGACGTGCGCCGCACGATCGCCCTGGAGCCGGAGAGCGTCACGATCTATCAGCTTGAAATGCCGCACTACACGCCGCTGCACCGGGAGTGGCGCGAGGGCCGCCTGCCCGCCGTGCTGCCAGGCTGGGATGAAAAGCGAAGGAGGCTCGCCCACGCCTTCGCGCAACTCGAGCAAGCGGGTTACACCGTGCGCAGCGCCTACTCCGCCGTGCGCGATCCGGTCCGCCACCGCTTCGTCTATCAGGACGAACAGTACCGCGGCGCGGACCTCGCCGGTCTGGGCATCGCCTCCTTCTCCTATGTGCAAGGCGTCCACTACCAGAACACCGCCTCCCTCGACGAATACGCTTCCGCGGTTCGGACAGGCTTGCCGCCCATCGCCCGCGCGTGCAGGCTCAGCGCGGAGGAACAGGCCCGGCGCGAGCTGATTCTGCAACTGAAGCTCGGCGAGGTGGACGCCGCCCTTTTCTTCGCGAAGTTCGGCATCCATCTTGCAGACCGGTTCGGCGATGAGTTGCACGCGATGGTAGCGCGCGGATGGGCACGGGAATCGGACCATCGGTTTCTGCTGACACGGGAGGGGCTGCTGCGCGCGGACTTCCTCGCGCGCGAGTTTTTTCTCCCACGCCATCGCACGACGAGATACAACTGAGGACTGTTAACCCATGGAAACCGTGATTCAAGGCGTTCTCGCCGGGGCGGACGAGGCCATCGGGCATACTCCGCTGATCGAGCTGCGGCGCATGTGCGCCGGCATGGACGGCATGGTCCTCGCCAAGTGCGAGTTCCTCAGCCCCGGCGGCAGCAAGAAGGACCGCATCGCCCGGCAGATGATCGACGACGCTGAGGCTTCCGGGCTGCTCTCGCCGGGAAGCACCGTCGTCGAGGTCACCAGCGGAAACACCGGCTGCGGGCTGGCGATTGTCTGCGCCGTGCGCGGATACCGCTTCGTGTGCGTCATGTCGAAAGCCGCAAGTCTGGAGCGCGTGCGCATGATGCGCATCCTCGGCGCTGAAGTGCTCCTCGTGGACCAGGCGCCGGAATCCCCGCCGGGCCAGGTCGGCCGCCGCGACCTGGAACTCGTCGAGCAGGCCGCCGCGGATTACTGCCGCGCGCACGACGCGGTGCGCGTGGACCAGTTCCACTGGGAGAGCAACCGCCGCGCCCACTACCTCGGCACGGGACGCGAAATCTGGGAGCAGGCCGACGGCGCGATCGACGCCTTCGTCGAGTTCGTCGGAACCGGCGGGACCTTCGCCGGCGTCAGCGCGGCGCTGAAGGAACGCACCCCCGAAATCCGCTGCTACATCGTCGAGCCGCAGAGCGCCAGCTACTTCGGATGCCATGAGTACCTCGGTCCGCACCGCATCGCGGGCGGCGGTTATGCCCGCGAGCTGGACCTCATTGACCACTCGATGGTCGAGGATTACATCCCGGTCAACGACGAAGCCGCGATCCAGACGGCAAGGCAGCTCGCCGCGAAGGAGGGTCTTGTCGTCGGCACGTCCTCGGGTGCGAACGTGGCGGCGGCGTTGGATCTTCTGCGCGGTCGGGAGCGCGGCTCGCGCATCGCCGTGGTGCTGACGGACACGGGGCTGAAGTACCTGAGCACGCCGTTGTTCGACGTGTAACGCCCGTAGCGCCTCGACCCGGAGGCGCGTCAGCCGCCGGGGCGACCGCATGGACCATCCCGCGGACATTCTGGAAAAAGTCGTCGCCGAGCTTGGCGCGGGTCGCCGCGCGGCGCTCGCGGCGGTCGTCGCCACGCGAGGCTCCACGCCTCAACCCGCAGGCGCGCTGACGTGCATCGACGCGGACGGTCGGCTGATCGGGACGCTGGGCGGCGGCTGCGTTGAGGCCGAAATCCGCCGCCGCGCCCACGCCATGCTGTGCGAGTCCGCCGGGCGCATGCTCACGTTCACGCTCGATCACGACGAGCACGACCGCGACGGGATGATCTGCGGCGGACAGATGGACGTTGCCGTCGAGATTCTGATGCCCCGCGAATCCGAACGGATCGATGCGCTCCGCCACGCCGCAACGCTGCTGCGCCAGGGCTGCAACACCGCACTCACGCTGCGAACCTCAACCGCCGACACGCCGCTGGAGTACCGCCTGAACATCGAAGCGCCGCCCAGGCTGGTGATCGCGGGGGGGGGGCACATATCGAGGATCCTCGCGCGCTTCGCGCTGGAGCTGGGCTTTCGCATTACGGTCCTCGACGACCGCGCCGAGTACGCCAACCCGCGCCGCTTCCCCCCGCCGATCGAGTCCATCGCGGCGCCCATACCCGAATCGCTCCGCGCATTCCCCGTGGACGCCGGCACGTTCATCGTCATCGTCACGCGAGGCCACGCGCACGATGAGGACGCGCTGCACGCGGTTCTGGGTTCGCGGGCGAAGTACATCGGCATGATCGGCAGCCGCCGCAAAATCGACGTGACGTACGCGCGCCTGCGGGAACGGGGCGCGACGCCCCAGCAGCTCGCCGCCGTCCACGCCCCCATCGGACTGCCCATCCGCGCCGTCACCACCAGCGAAATCGCCGTCAGCATCGCCGCCGAGCTTGTGGCCGTCCGCCGCGCGACGCACTTCGCTCCCGTGGAGGGACCTTTCCCGCTCGAAGACTCACGCTCGCCACGGGTGACCGCTACATGAGTTCAAGCCCGCCGACCATCCGCGTCGCCGCCATCATCCCCGCCGCGGGCATGAGCCGCCGCATGGGCCGACCCAAGCAGACCCTGCGGATCGGCGCGCATACGCTCGTCGGTCACGTAGCAAGCGTCGTCCTGGATGCAGGCGCCGACCCGGTCGTCGTCGTCACGCGCACCGAGTTCCGCGACGCATGCGGGCTGCCAGAAGATCCTCGCCTTTTCCTGGCAATCAACGACGACGCCGACAGCCAGATGCTGGATTCGATCTGGGCGGGCCTCGACGCGCTCTCCTCGAGCGCGCCGCGAAACGCCGATGGCGTCATGGTCGTGCCGGGCGACATGCCCCTTCTGAATGTCTCAACCGTCGCGGCCTGCATCGCCGCATTCCGCGCCGAGCCGGGGAGCCTCATCAAGGCCACGTACAACGGCGCAGGAGGGCATCCGCTGATCTTCCCGTATGAGCTTGCGCCGCGCGTGCGGGAACTGAAAGTGGGACTTCGAGAGCTGACCGGCCGGTTCCCCGAAAGAGTCCGGCTCATCCCCTGCGACGAAACGGTCGCCGCCGACGTGGATACCCCGCAGGATTATGAGAACGCCTTGCACCGCGCGTCCGCCGGCCGGCGCGACCATTGAGGAGCCATCCGACCCAACCGAGCCTTGACCGTGCGGGAGCCGCTGCTTTCTTGCCATCCAACTCCGAGGCACCGCGTCCTGACGGGAGCGGCTCGGCGACGCGGCGCATCAGAAACCCGCAAGCTCCCGCAGGTACGCTTGATACGCCTGCTCCATGTTCTTGTCCGCCGCGCCAAAGTACAGCGAAAAAACGGCTCGGCCAAAGTCTCCGCCGCCCTCGCCTTCGCGGGTCAGCATCGCCGCGCGCACCCGGATCGGCAGCGAGCCGTCCGCCAGGTCGGCAAGCAGCCGATCCAACGCCGCCGCGTGCCGCCCTTCCGACCCGTGGCGCAGGAACGACACCAGTCCCCACACGCCGGCATAGTACGTCTGGGTGATACCGCTGTGGTTGTGCAGCAAGACCTCGCCCGCGTCCGTGTCGAGCAGCTCGTGCAGCGAAAACGCCTTCGACTCCGCCAGCGCGCTGCGCAGGTGTTCGAGGCGGAAGGAGTTGCCCAGCGGCAAGGGCCGGGGCGGCTGTCGCGTGAAATCGAACGACTCGAGGTAGCACGCCAGCCCTTCGTTGAGCCACGCGGGCGGACGACAGGACGTGCGCGTCTGAACGTACTGATGCCACCCTTCATGCGCCAGCGTGGCGAGCGTCGCGGCCGGAGTCGAATGGACCAGCACGGCCGTGCCGTCCTCCGTGAATCCGCCCGCGCGGATGTACTGGTAGACCGCGTAGGATTGCGGGAACCGCGCCCGCGTGAAGCGGTCCCACTCTCCGCGCGTGGCGAAGACATACGTCGTCAGCCGCGCGCCCTCGTGACCCGGCGCCGGCGGCAGCAGCCGCGCATACTGCTGATGGGCCGCCTCCGCCAACACGGGCAGCGCACTGCGCAGCTCACCGTCTTCCACCGTGGTGTAGAGGTCGAAGTGCTCCGTCGAAAGGCGAACACCTTCGCGCTCCGCCGCGGGCCAAGGCTCCCGCGCCACGCGCAACGCCTCAGACGGCGTGCGACATCCCGACGACATCAGCGCGGCCACGACCGAGGCGCCTGCAAGGACGATGAAACCCGGGCAAGAGAGCCGGGACTCTGCGTCCGATCGGGAACTGAAAAGACTCCTCTTCTGCCTCATCATTCCGCTCGCCAGCCGCCGCGGACTCCTCCTCGCGCCTTGTCGCCATCTCCCGTTCACGCTGAGGCATCCCGGACACCGCTGGGCAAGGTGTACCATCGGCGGATACGTGCGGCAATGCCTCGCAGGAATCCCGTCGCGATGCGACTTTCGAGCCTTCCCGCGCTGCGGCGCACCGTACTTCGCCGCTCCGGATGGGAAACGGGTCGCGCCGCGCCGGCCCGCGCGGGTCCGCCCGCGCTTGCCCAAAACACGCGTGGCTCCGACGCAGCCAAAACTGCAATGCGCATCCATGCACGACCCCCATGAGTCGCAAGCTCGATATTGTTGATCGCCCGCCCCGCGGTAACATGACCGCCGGCGCGCGGGCTTTGGAAAGGACCGACGACGGATGAACACTCACTCGCAGCAGGCCGACGGTCTGCCCGAACCCGAGCCGACCCCCTTTCCGCAGCGCCCCCCGGCCGTCACCACGACGCACAACCATGCCAATCTCCTGACCCCCGCCGCAACGGGCGGACGAGTCGCGGTTCGTGCGCCCGCGCCGTCCGCGCCGCCGACCGAATACGCCGGCGCCGCCCCATCGGCGTGGTGGCTTGTCTTGATCCTGCTGATCGGCTTGATCTTCCGCGCCGCTCTGAGCCTGCAGGCGGGGCACACGGACGACCTCGTCCTGTTCGAGGCCTGGCTGCGCGACCTGAGCAGGCACGGCCTGGGTGAATTCTTCAACCACAGCAACGCCAACTACCCCCCGCTGCATTTGCTCACGCTTTGGGCGCAAGGCCGGCTGCTCGACGCCGCCGGCGTGGATTTGCTCTCCGACGCTTCCTCGCCGGTCATTCGCTTCTGGCTGCGCGCGCCGGCGTGCCTGGCGGACGTGCTGATCGCGCTGCTCCTCTACCGCGAGTGTGGTCGGCGCATGGGAAGCAGGGCGGCGCTCGCCGCGGCCGCCATCTACTTCCTCAACCCCGCCGCGCTCTACATCTCCGCGTATTGGGGACAGGTGGACAGCATTCACACGCTCTTCATCCTCGCAAGCCTGACGGCGCTGAACCGCAATCGTCCGCTCTGCGCCGGCTTCGCTATCGGCCTGGCGCTGCTGCAGAAGCTTCAGAGCATCGCCTTTCTGCCGCTCGTGCTGTTCGACGTGTACCGATACCGGCGGTGGACGGGCGCGATCGGCTGGCTCATCGGCGCAGGGTTGTCCGTCTCCCTCGTACTGGCGCCCTTTATTCAGGCCGGAAGCTGGAAGCCCGCCATGGAGAGCGGCTACCTCCGCGTGCTGGCGCAGTATCCGCGTTTGTCCATCAACGCCTACAACCTCTGGCACATCGGCGATCACCACCTGATCGGCGACTTCAACCCGCCTCACCTGCTCATCCGCGCCGCCGGCGATGGGCAGACCAGCGTAGCCGACGACGCCACCTGGTATCTGCGCCTCACGTGGCGGCGCATCGGCTCGCTGCTGTTCGTGCTCTTCACGGCCGGCGTGCTGGCGCTCTACGCGCGCCGGCACTCGGCGGAGGATCGCGCGCTGGCGGCGGCGGCGCTGGGCATGGCGTTCTTCCTCTTTCCCACGGAGATGCACGAGCGGTATGCCTTTCCCGTGCTCGGCGTGCTGGCCGTCTGGGCCGCGGCGGGCGGATGGCGCGAGCGCTTGTACTGGGCGTTCTCAATTTTCTTCCTGCTCAACGTGGCGGCCATTCTGCCCATCGAGCCGATCGGCGGCGGCATCGGCGTGGTCATGGTGGCGCTGTTTGTGGCGATGCTGCTGGCGCTGGGTGTTCGCGCGGGCGCGGGGCGAGTCGAGGCGCGCACGGCACAGGCGGTCCCCGTCGGCGGCGCATCGTTGCCCGCGCCGGGATCAACGGCCTCGGCGGAGTCGCAAGTGTCTGTGCATGAGGCCACCGCCGCCGCAAGCGACGCTCCCCCCCCCTCGAAGCTTGTGCTGTGGTTCTGCCGAGGAACTTTCGCGGCGTGGGTGGTCGCCCTCAACGCCGCCTGCGTGCTGGTATACCTGGGTTCGACCGCGCCCTGGCCCCGCGAGACGGGCGCGGTGTACCTGACCGAAATCGAGCCGGCCTCCGTGCAGCAGCAGCACGCCGCCCCGCAGGGCGACGCGGAGGTCGAGGGCGGACCGCTGCACGTGGGAAACCGCTACTACTTCCACGGCCTCGGCGCTCACGCCCGCTCGAAGCTCGTGTACCCCGTTCCGCCGGGCGCGGCGCGTTTCAAAGCCGTCGCCGGCGTCAGCGAGGGCTTCGAGGGCCAGGTGAAACTCAGCGTTCAGCTCGACGGCAAGACGGTCATCGAAAGGGGTCCACTGCTCGGGAGCAGCCCACCCATGAACGTGGACCTCGACGTCGCCGGCGCAACCACCATCACGCTTGTCGCCGATCCCGACGGCCGCAACAACGGCGACCACGTGGACTGGGCGGATGCACGGTTCACGAAGTAGCGCTCGCCACTCGGTCGACCGCCTGTGCATCCGGAGCGAAAGCGCGATACTCGCGGAGCGGCGCGATCGACTCGCCCGTAAGGAGGCTCACCGTGCGCTGATCAAATCTTCAGCGGACAGGCCGATGTCCTTTGCAATCTGGCGCAGCAGGACGGGCGAGATGTCTCGACCACGGTGAAAGGGAACAGTCGTGCCCCGCCCATCCGCATGGCGGTACTGACGGTGTGAGCCGCGCCTCCTCACCTCAACAAATCCCAGGGACTTCAGACGAGCAGCCACCTCCCGCGCCTTGAGCGTGCGTATTCTTCCCATTGCCTAGGCAACGTCCACGGTTTGAATACCCACGAAAGTCCCCGGGACCCGCTGCCCGCCCTCTTCCAGCAACATGGATATGACTTCCCGCAGATTGCTCGTCAGCTCATCGACAGTCGCGGCCTGGGAATGCGCGCCGGGAAATCCCGGAACGTAACCGATGTACAGGGCTGTGTCCGGGCATCTCTCGATGACGGCGGTGTACACCCCTGCGTGTTTTCGCTTCATCAGAAACTCTTCATCCCACGCGAACCCTGAAGACTTCGGAATGCTCCAGCATATGCCGGTCGCGCCGCTGAATTGCGCCAAACCGGAACTCGCGGAATCCACCTCGCGTTGAGTGGGCCCCGCGGTCCGGTCGCCCCCGCCGCTCCTCGTCGCCGCGGCGCGCCCATGATTCTACCTGGGGCCTGGGGCGGAGGAAACACAAACCTGTGAATTCAAGGCAGGCAAGCAGGCTGAAACGCGCGAACGCGTTTGCAACCTCCGCACCATCGCGGCGATCCCCCGAAGAATGGACACTGCTCGGGCACGCACAGGTCCAGCTTCTCCCGATCGATCCTCCGGTGCAGAAAGGGTGAGATTTCGGCCATCTGCTCCCATTCCGCGCGGGTCAGAACCCAAGGATCATGAGGAACCGGAAGTGCATCCGGGCTGAACGAACATAACGTTCAACCTGCGTCAGATCACTGTCGCTGAGGACCAGCAGGAGACCCGCGTCGCTGCCCACGCCGTAGTCGCCACGCGGGCACGATCCGACGCAATACACGGCCTCCACGGCCGAGTCCGCCCGCAGACCCCGTGCCCACGATCGCGCGGCCGCGAGCACATCCTCACGCTTTGGCCATTTCAGCACGACAGAATTGAATGATCTGACCGGCATGGCGAATCGCCTCTGTGCTTTGAGAGGGTCCGTAGTGCTCGCCGGGCGCGCCGGCGGCATGGCCGTTGGGGTTTCGCGTAGGGATGTGGTACCCGTCCAGCACGCGCGCGCATTCGATCCGTTCCGGCGTCGCCGGGTGGGCAGCGGGCAGCTCTTCCAAGAGCCGACGGACGACATGCCCCCATGCGTCTTGACCCAGCTTTGGGTGGAGGGCCTTGACCGCCATCTCCGCCGCCTGCGGCGCGGCGAAGCACGCCCACTCGTGCCGACCCGCCGCAGCGCTGTCGCGCGCCTGGGCGATGTCCCGCTCAGCCTGCTCCAACCAATCTCCTGCACGATCCGGCATGTTGGGCATTCTACCTCCTCGACCGCGTGGATGAAATCTCAGCCCTTGCGCATGAAAAAGCGCCCGGCGGGTAAGACCCACCGGGCGCTACACTTACTCTTCGCACTTCAACCCAAACGGGACAAGCCCGTTTAGGATGCGCTGGACCTCACTTACGACTGGCTGTCGATGTTCGCCGTCGTCAGCAGGTCGTGACTGGCCTGCGAAGTGATGTTAATCAGCTTGCCCAGCGTCGACATGGTGGTGTCGCCACCGTCGGCGCCCGCGTCAGTGTCTCGGACGATCCAAGTCTGACCCGCCGCCGAGTTCCAGTAGATGATGATCATGTCGAGACCATCGGTCGTCACCTGGCCGGCCACGGCGTTCTCCATGGCGTCGTTGGAGGCGTACCCCACGCCCGTGAGGATGACGATCTCATCGCTGCTGTTGGCGGTGAGACTGCCGATCACACCCACGTATTCCGTGCCTCCCGCGAGGCCCAGATCGCTGATGTCGAACTTCATCACGTCACCGCCCGAGCCTGCCGTGAAGTCCGCGACGTTGCTGCAAGCATCCGTCGTGTCATCGCAGCTATCGGCGGCCTCGGCGGTTCCCGTCTCCGTGTAGAGAACGGTGTCCGCTCCGTCACCGCTGGTGATGGTGGCATTGCCGCCCTCAGCCTGGATGGTGTCGGTGCCGGCGCCCGCGGTAATCGTTTCCGCGCAGTTGGTGTCCGTGTCGCCGCTGAAGCTGTCATTACCCGAGCCGAGGTTGACGCTCAACGTCGTGGCGGTGCTGTTAGCGCCCGCCGTGACGGTGTCGTTGCCGGTCGAGGTCGTGATCGAAGCTCCCGACGCGAGCCAATCAAACGTTCCGCTGAGGTTGGCCGTGACGCCGCTGCAGTCCACCGTGACGAGGACCGCGGACGACGGAGCCACCGTGCCCAGCGTGATCGTACCGCCGGACGGAACGTTCGTGCCCGTGTCCAGGTCGAACGAGGTCATCGTGGAAGCGGTGATGCCGCTGAAGGTCGCGGGACCATCCGCCACGTCCACGTTGATCGTCTCGAACCCGGCCGCGGTGATGGCGCCGATGGTGTGCACGTTGCTCGTGCCCGAACCGGTGTTCAGCGCCGTGCCGCGGTTGTTCACGTCGATCGTCAGGCTGTCGCTCGAACCGGTGACGCCGGTGGCCGCGTAGGTCACGGTGTCATACGTGTTCGTCGCCTGCGTGTTGTTGCCGCGATACATCAACATCGGGAACGCGCCCGAAGTCGCCGGAATGTTCTGCAGCGTGACCGCCGTCGCGGTGCCGTCGGCCTCGTTGATCAACCGCGTCAGCCCCGTGATCGACGTCATGTTGACCGTCGAAGAAGCCGTGGCATTGAAGCGGAAGTACTCGAGGTTGCGGAACGGCATCGACGTGCCGTAGTCGGTGGCGAACGTCGCCTGGACGGTGTCCGTGCCCGCGCCCATGTCCACCGTGTTGCTGGTGAAGTCGTTCGTGTTGAACGTCGCTGCGAAGATGAGCGTGTCATCCCCTTCGCCGGCGTCCAAGTCCGTCAGGTTCGCCGTAGCGAACGTCGTGTACGTCGTGGCGCCGCCCGCCGCGTCCGTGCCCGAGCCGAGCTGCAGCCCGCCCGACGCACCCGTCGCGACGTAGGTCAGGACGGTGTTCGGCATCGTGTTGACCGTCAGCGCCGCGTCACCGGTGAAGGTGGCCGTGGCCAGCGTCGTGCCCGTGGTCTGGGTGATCGCCGTCAGCGTATTGGCCGACGAGCCGGAGCTTTCGATCGTCGCGGACTCGAAGCCGTTGGCCGCGGTCTTGAACTCGAACGTGCCGGTCGTCGTGCCGGAAACGGTCAGGTCAATCGCGTCACTCGAACCGGTGGTCGGGCTGCCGGAAACCGTGTCCTGGAAGTACAGGTACAGCTTCTTGCCGCTGGTGACCATGCCGGAGATGTGACCGTCGAGGATGTTCGGGATGTTCGTGACGCTCACATCATCCACGCTGTTCAGCGAGGTAATGTCCGTCACGCCCGTAATGCTCGTCGAATTGATCGTCACGTCATCGAACGCCGTGAAGTTGAGATCCTCGATGCCGCTCAGCGTGGGCACCACGTTAAGTGCGTTGGTGTTGAACGTGGCATTGAGCACGTCGTCACCCGCCAGGCCTTCGGCCGCGTCGCCCGTCTGGAGCGTCGCAACCTGCAGACCGCTGGACTCGACGAACTGCAGCGGAGCGGAGAACTCGTCGTCCCCCGACGTGCCGCTGAGATCGTCCTGATTGAGCGAGAAGGCGATCACGTCGCCCGGGCACTCGGTGCAGACCGCCTCGTTGTCGCCTTCGCTGCACGACTCGATCGCGCCCGCGTCGCAGGCGATCACGTTGCCGTCGGCATCCGTATCATCGCAGGGACGAGCGCCGTCCGTGCACACGCCATCGACGCACGTCTCAACGCCGTTGCAGAACAGACCGTCGTCGCATTCCGAGTCGTCGGCGCACGTCGTGCTGACGCAGCCGTCTTCCTCGGTGCAGGTCTCGCCATCCGCGCACGGCGAAGCGCCGTCCACGCAGGCGCCGTCCACGCAGGTTTCGGACCCGTCGCAGAACAGACCGTTGTCGCAATCGGTGTCATCCGCGCAGCCGGTGCACGTGTCGGTATCCTCGTCGCAGACCTGACCCTCTTCGCACGGCGAGACGCCGGCGTCGCACGCGCCGGTTTCGGCGTTGCAGGTCTCGGTGCCGTTGCAGAACACGCCGTCATCGCAGTTGACCGCGGTGTTCGAGCACTCGCCGTCCGTGCAGGCGTCCGTCGTGCAGGCATTGCCGTCGTCGCAATCCGTGTCGGCCGCGCACTCGATGCAATTGATGGCGAAGCTGGCGCTGAACACGTGATCATCGCTGTTGCGCGTCACGCTCACGGAAACCACGGCGTCCGCACAGGGATCCGCGGCCGTGAAGCCGATCGACGCACAGTCGGTGTCGTTGTCGTCCGCGCTGTCCTGATCGGCGTCGCCGCAGGAGAACGTGCCGGCCGTGCTGGGGTTGACGCTCCACGTGAAGGTGAAGTCATCGCCCTCGCCGCCGCCCGCGCCCAGCGCGGCAACGTCCACGGTGAGGTTCACCGTGCCGCCGGCGCCCACGTCAGGCGTGTCGCCTTCAACCACGGCGCCCGCGCCCGCGAACGCGATTTCGCAGGTGTCGGTGATCGTCGAGCCGTCGCTCAACGTCGCCGTCGCCGTGACCGTGATCGTGCCCTCGGCGTCCGAAGTCACGGTGGCGCTGCCTTCGCCGTCGTCCACCACCGTTCCGCCGCTGGCGGTAATCGCGATGGTTCCCGTGTCATTGGCCAGATCGGCCGAGACGGTAACGACTTCGCCCAGCAGGGCGTCGCCGCCGCCGCAATCCAAGGTCACGCTCGGCTCGGGGTTCGTGATCGGGCAACCCGGAACCAGCGCGAGGAGGGCCACCCCCGCGACACATGCGCACGTCAGAGGCGCGAGCCTCCAAGCGCTCTTCGCATACTTTCTCAAACCTGTCATTCCTTGTACCTCCAAAAAATCGGTGTGATCCGTTGTCACTTTCGTCCTGGACGAAACCAGCGTCGCGCCAGACCGTTTCACGCGGAAAGCGCCGCAAGCCGCGGACCCCTCGGCGGAAGGAACGAGACCCCCGCCGCGCCCCGTGGAGAGCGGCAAGACCCTCGGCCTGAGGAAACCCGGTTTGCGGCGTTCGACGCTGAATTCGTCCGAACGTCGACAGACACTTAACATTTACGGACTTGGCGGAGGTTTCGCCGCGATTACGCGCCATTCACCGCGGCTATCTCCTGCCCATGCGCCAAGGGTTGACCACCCCGCGACACACGAGCCGACTCCAATGCGGCTGAATTGTAGGGATCGGCCTAGTCCAGTCAACACTCGAAATCCGCAAAAAAAAGCGCCCGCAAAAACGGCGCGGATCGCGTGAGGGCGTGGGCGTTGCCTGAGGCACCGCTCGCCCCCTTTAGGGTCGCTATCGGCGCGAAAGCCCTCTTTTCTTTAAGCGGGAATGAAAGAACATATGGCGAGCGGCGATTTCAACCCGTTGCGGCACTTCGATTTCCGGCATGGGCAGCAAAGCCCACGGCCGCCGGGAGTGGGCATCTTGAGCTCGCTTCGAGGATCTCAATCTCGCCCGCCTGGCCAATACGACAGCTTGGAAACGCCGCTCCGGTTCCTGCCAGTGCTTGGGGTGAGGTCCCGGTCCGCCAAGACGTAACCTCTTGTCAATTGGAAGGAACGGGCGAAAGTCAACACCGGGATTGGCACCCTGCTTCACGCACGAGATAAGGTGAGCTGCTCCGCGCATTCCACGATGCGCTCCGCTATGGCAGGCTTATCTCCGCTCCAGGGCGGTTGCCAACCTGCTCCCGCGAGCAGAATCCGCACGCTGCCTGCCACCGCGCCGATATTGCCTAGACCATTGAGGACAATGGCGTCGCAGCTTTTCTTTTTTAACTTTGCCTCGGCGTTGGCGGTCTCGTTGCCATCCTCCAGGGCGAAGCCGATGACGACGCGCCGATCCTTGAACCTCCCCAAGTGGGCGCAAATGTCCTCGGTCGGCTCCAGCTCGATGGCGAGCGGCTTATTGTCTTTTTTGAGCTTGCGATCCGACCGGGCGATCGGGCGGTAGTCGCATACGGCTGCGGCCATGATGGCTGCGTCGCAATGCTCAAACTCCGCTTCGCAGGCGCGGAGCATCTCGGCCGCGCTCGTGACCTGGATGACGCGGACGCCGTGCGGGGCGGCGATTTCCACCGGACCGGAAACGAGGACGACCTCATGCGCGCGCCGTGCGCCGGCCTGGGCGATGGCGTATCCCATGCGTCCCGTGGATGCGTTTGAGATGTACCGGACGGAATCGAAGAACTCGCGCGTGGGTCCGGCGGTGACAAGGAGTTTCATGGGTCAGCCCGGCTGGTGGCGCTTCAAGTTCGCACGCGACGGCAGCTCGCCGGTCGCCTTGCCCGGGACGAGCATCTGCAGGGCCGTCTCCAGAATCGTCTGCGGCTCGGCCATGCGACCCTCGCCGCGGGTGCGACAGGCCTGCCAGCCGCTTTCGGGATCCACGAACAAGTAGCCCGCGTCGCGGAGCAGTTGAACATTGCGCTCGACGAGGGGGTTCTTCCACATGCGCTCGTTCATCGCCGGCGCCAGCAGGACGGGCGACGCCGCGGCCAGGACAAGCGTGGTCAGCGCGTCGTCCGCGATGCCGTGTGCGATCTTGCCAAGGCTGTTCGCCGTGGCGGGCGCGATGATGAAGAGGTCGGCCCGCTCCGTGACGTGGATGTGCTGGGAATCCCGATCAGACTCCGCGGACCAGAGATCGAGCAGCACGCGGCGCGAGGTGAGCGACTCGAAGGTCAGCGGACCGACAAACTTCGTGGCGGCGGCGGTCATCACCACGGTGACGCCCGCGCCGCGCTGCACCAGCGCGGAGGCGAGCGCGCAGGTCTTGTACGCCGCGATGCCGCCGCAGACGCCGACGAGGATTTCCCGTCGCGCGAGGGGGACCGCGTCGTCCGGCTCATTCCGGCTCAGATGAGAACTCCTGCGCGCCGCTTTCGGACCGGTAGTCATAGTCCGTGCACCCCAGTTCCATCTCGATCTTCCCGTCGGCGATCTCCTTGACCACCACCTCCAGCGGCGTCAGCCCCCGGCTCTCCACCATGGGGCGGGCACCCTGGAGAATCTGAAGCCAGCGGCGCTGAATCAGCGCCGTCAGCTTGAACCGGCCGCCGCACTTGTTGACGATGTCGTCGCTTTTGAGCAGTTCGATCATGCTGTGCAAAGTCTCCTGAGTTGACGTCCGCTTCCCGACCCGGTCCGCGCGGCGCGTGGGCTACTCGGTCTCGCGTCGAATGATATCCAGAACCCGCAACACGCTTTCTTCCAGGTCGTCGTTGACCACAAAATGCTGATAGACGCCGCTGTCGCGGGCAAAGGCGATCTCTCCGTCGGCCTTGGCCAGCCGCGCGGCGAGCTGCTCTTCGCGCTCGCTCTTGCGCCCTTCCAGCCGCAGCCGCAGCGACTCCGCCGTCGGGGGCAGGATGAAGATGCGCGTGGATCGCGGCATCTTCCCGGCCACCTGCACCGCCCCCTGAACCTCGATCTCCATGATGACGATCCGCCCGGCGGCGAGCGCCTGTTCCACGGGCGGACGCGGCGTGCCGTAATGGTAGCCGCAATACACCGCCGTTTCCAGAAACTGCCCGCCAGCCTCCCTCCGCGAGAATGCGTCCCCGTCGATGAACTCGTAGCTCACGCCGGCCTGATCGCCGGGGCGCATGGGCCGCGTAGTGGCGGAGACGCTCCAGACGGCGCGCGGCTCGCGCTCGAGCACGGCGTTGCAGATCGAGCTTTTCCCCACGCCGGACGGACCGCTGATGATCACCAGCCCGCGCCCGCCGCCCGCGCTACTCGACATTCTGCACCTGCTCCTTGAGCCGGTCGATGAGGCTCTTCATCTCCACGATGCACCGCGCGATCGCCACGTCGTTGCTCTTGCTGCCGATCGTGTTGGCTTCGCGCAGCAGCTCCTGCGTCAGGAAGTCCAGCTTGCGCCCGACGTGATCCTCCTTTGCACACGCCTCCGTGAACTGATCCAGGTGTGACGCGAGGCGGGACAGCTCCTCGCTGATGTCGCAGCGATCGGCATAGAGCGCGATCTCGCGCGCCAGCGTGTCGCTGTCCAGTTCAAGCCGCGCTTCGGCCAGCAACCGGTCCACCCGCTGCTTGAGCTTGTCGCGGTACTCCGCAATCACCTTGGGGGCGTGCTCGCGAATGACGACGAGTTGCTCGCGCATCCGCGTGCAATGTTCGGACAAATCCCGCAGCAGCGCCCGACCCTCCTCCGCACGCATCTTCTGCAACGACGCCAAGGCCCGGCGCGTCATCCCTTCGACAATGGCCCCGCGATGCTCGCTGAGCTGCTCGTCCGGCTGAGGCGTCTCGCATACGCCGGGCAGCGCGGAAAGCGTGCCCAGATCGAGCTGTGCATGAACGCCGCTGGGCAAGCGCGTTTTCGTCAACTGCTCGATGTAGAGCTGAAGCACCGCGACGTTGATCGAGGCCGCGCTGCCCTCCACGTCGTTGTGCGTGCGAAGCTGATAGAACACGCTGCCGCGGCGCAGCTCGCCGCGCAGCAGCTTTTCGATCCGGTCTTCGAGGAATTGCAGCGAATCCGGAAGCTTGATGATGCTCTTGAAATACCGGTTGTTGACGCTGCGGATTTCGAGGGAGTAGCCCACCGTGCCCTCGGAATGGACGGCCTCTCCGCAACCGGTCATCGAGACGATCATGGCAGAAGTCCCGGCGATGTCCTCGCCGCCCATACGTGGATCAGGCTTGCCCCCCGGGGGCTTTCGGCTCCTGCGGTTTGGGTGGGTCGCCCGCCGGCGCCGCGCCGCCTTCCGGTTTTTCGCCGGCCGGAACGGGAGCAGGATTCGCCGGGGGAGCGGATTCGACAGGCTTGGTGGCCGGAGTCGCGCCGGCATCCGCAGGCGCCGCACCGCCCGGCTTCGTCGCGTCTGCACCGGGCGCCGGCACCGCGCCGCCGGTTGTGGGAGGCGCTGCAGGAGGAGTGACGGGCGGCGTGGGGGGAGCGGTTGCACCTGGCGCAGCGGCGCCCGGAGCGGTCGATGCGGGTTCTCCCCCATCACCTTCCGTCATCGTCGGGGAGGGTCGAACGGTGATAGCAGGCCTCATGGTGCAATTCCCAAGGCCCGCCAGCAGCAGGAACAGCCCGGCCAGACCCACCGTAATCCACGTGAACACGTCGCCGGTCTTCGCGCCGAACGCGCTGCCGGAGCCGCCGCCGCCGAACACGCCGACCAGACCGCCGCCGCGCCCGCGCTGCACGAGAATCACCACGATCAACAGCCCGCAGACGCCCGCCAGCGCCATCGCAAGCATCCACTGTCCAAATGTCATCGCCAGCATCGCGTCACTCATCGCCCTGAAGTTCACCCACGGACCCGGTCTACCTCGAACACCCCGCCGGGGGTCGAACAGAGCCAGGCGCCGCGCTTGATGCACCGGACCTGATCTCCGTCAAAGCCTCGGCCTCGACCAATCCTAACTTGTTATTTACCAGTATGTTAAAGCCGTGACGCTCTCGCTGTCACGCCCGGCCGGCAGCCAGCCCGGCCGCGATGATAGCGGAGAAGTCCTTCGCCGACAAACAGGCCCCGCCGACGAGCGCGCCGTCGATGTCCGGTTGAGCCAGCAAGCCCGCGGCATTGTCGGGTTTGACGCTGCCGCCGTAAAGCAGCCGGGTCTCCGCCGACACCTTGGCGGAAACTCGCGCCGCCAGCCACTTGCGGATCAGCGCGTGGACCTCCTGCGCCTGCTGTGGGGTGGCCGTCTGCCCCGTCCCTATCGCCCACACCGGTTCGTAGGCAATCACCAGCCGACCCCAGTCCAGGTCCGACGCAAGCGCCTCGGCGAGATGTCCCTCCACTACGGTCTGTGTCTTGCCCGCCTGCCGCTCGGCAAGGGTTTCGCCCACGCAGTAAACAACGGTGAGCCTCGCATCCAGCCCGGCGCGAACCTTCCGCGCGAGCATGTCGCCGGTCTCGCCAAAGACGTGCCGCCGCTCACTGTGCCCGACGAGGAGCAACGTGCAGCCCGTGTCGGCCACCTGACGGGCGGAGATCTCGCCGGTGAAAGCCCCCTGCGGCTCGAAGTGCGCATTCTGCGCGCCCATTCGGATCGGCGTCCCGGCGATGGCCTTAGCCATGGGAAAGAGGAGCGTCGCCGGCGGAAAGACGACGATGTCCAGATCCGCCAGACCGCCCCCCCCCGCCGCGCTCCCCCCCCCCACCGCACAAACCGTCCCCGCCGCACAAGCCCCCCCTGCCGCACCGGGACCCAGCGCCTCGATCCCGGCTCGGATGCCGGTCATCAGCTCGCGCGCCTCGACCAGTGTCTTGTGCATCTTCCAGTTGCCGGCAATAACGATGCGCCGCGCCATGATTGCCCTCCGAAACGCGCGCCCGAGCGGACTGCTCGCCCGAACGAACCATGCGCCGCGCCAGCCATCAGCGCGGCGAAACGAGTCAGGCTATGCCCATCGCACCGCCGTCACAAGGGGGCGCGGCCCATGAGCAGGGGCATTCAATTATCGCCGGGTGGCATGCTCTCGCTGTACTCAGCGTGAGCATGTCCAAGCAGGGTCGGGTGGCATGCTCTCGCTGTACTCAGCGTGAGCATGTCCAAGCGTGACCGGGTGGTGGCGCAAGGGGACCCCATATCAGGCTTCAAGTTCCACCTCGGGCCGTTGGGGGGCAAGCCCTCCCAATCTTGCCAGTTCGGTTTCCAACTCCGCGATGCGGCGTCGCATCGCCTCCGTGGCCGCGAGGACATCCCGCTCGCCGGCTTTGCGCGGGATGTGGGCCTGGCAGTTGACGTCCCACGCGGCGATGCGAAACCGGATGACGCGCTCGGGCCTCAGGCGAGGGTCCGCGCTCGTGGGCAGGTGCAGCCGTTCGGCATCGTTCTCCACCACGCTCGCTTCGCCCCAGAGCTTGACCCGACGACGGTTGAGGTAGTCCATCAGGAAAATGAACGCCTTCGGATTCTCGGCGAGATTGCCCACGGTGATGTACTGTCCGTTGCCGGAATAGTCGGCGAAGGCGAGCGTGCGCTCGTCGAGGACGCAAAGAAAGCCCGGCTCGCCGCCGCGATGCTGGATGTAGGGCTGTCCGCCGGCGCTTGCCGTCGCAAGGTAGAAACTGTCGCGCTCCGCGATGAACGCGCGCAGCCAGGCGTTGAGGGTCGTCTGCCAGCCGCCTTCCTCATCATGCTCAAACCGGGCGCACCGGGTGCGTGTGCCCATGCGCTCCTGTACGAGTTTGACGGCGGGGGTGAAGGCGATGTCGCTTACGGGTTGCCTCATGTGTGCGGACGCTCCCGATGCCGCGGTTTGCGGGTCACGGTCGCCTGTTTGGATGCCGTCACTGGAGTCGGGGTCACGAGATGCAACCCCCGGGCAAGTGCCTTGCGGGCTACCGCTTCGGCAGCAGCCGGTCCAGAGCGAGCACGAACGCGATCAACCCCACCAGCCAGGGGATGGCCCGGATCGCGGCAAGCAGGAGCTGGCCGCTTAGTGCCGGGCGAGGGGACGGTCCTGCGTCCGCCGGATCCGAACCCTCGTCAAAGAGAGCCGGGAACGGGAAATCCGCGCAGGCTTCCAGATCATCGAGCATCTCCGAGGCGGACGGGTATCGATCCGCGGCGCCGGGCGAGCAGGCGCGGGCGATCACCTCGCTGACCTTGGCAAGGTCCCACTTGAGGCTGCCGCCGAGCTGATCCAGCGGCAGCGCCGGAAACGTGCGGGCTTCCGCGCCGGACATCATCTCGTGCAGCACCTTGCCGATGGCGAACGTGTCCGCGGTCTTGTCGATGCGGCGGTCCGGCGGCATGTAGCGCGGCGTGCCGGTCACGGTGTTCCCGTCCGCGCCGATCGTGATCATGCCGATGTCCGCGAGCTTCGGGCGGCGCTTCACGAACACGATGTTGGCGGGCTTGATGTCGCGGTGCACCAGGTCCAGGTGATGCAGCTTGGCGAGTCCGCGAAGCAGCCGCCGCGCGATCTCGATGGCCGTGTCCGGCGTGATGCGCCGCCGGCGGATGACCGTCTGCAGCGTGAGCGGGCGGTAAGGCCGGGGGAACTCGGTCTCGACCGGCTCCTTGGTCAGGTCGTTGTCCGCCAGCTCCATCGTGTAGTAGAGCTGCCCGGCCACGATGCCGACGTGGTACACGTCGATGAGGTAGGGGTGACGTCCGACGCGGCGGCAGTAGGTTTCCAGCGCCGTGCTCTCGCGGCAACTGACCTTGGCGCGGCTCATCTTCGCCATGTCGATGATCTTCAGCGCGCGAAACACGCCGACGCGATCGCGCACCGCCCACACCGAGCCGAACGCCCCTTCGCCGCAGAGCTGCACGCGCTCGTAGTCCGGAATGGACCAGAGAAACGCCGACGCTTCCTCGGCGACGCCCGTCGTCCGCGCGTCCGGCGCGGGAAGGAAAGCCGGCTCGCCCGCATCGGGCATCGTGCGCGACCCGGGGGCGGCTGAAAGGGCCGGCGCTGCGGCGGCGGTTTCGATCGCGGAGACGCGCGATTCCTGGATCATGCCGCGCAGGAAGCGCGTGTCGGGATCGACGCTGCGCAGCTTTTCGAGTCGCGCGCGGCAGGCGTCGCAGGCGCCCATATGCGCCTCGATCGGCGCGGCGTCCACGTCCGTCAGCTCGCCGCGCTCGAAGGCGCGAAGCGTCTGTTTCGGCGGGCAGGAGCTCAAGCGTCGCCTCCGTAAAGCGATTCCATCAGCGCCGCGTAGCGCTCGCGCAGCCGCTTCATGATGCGGTTCTTCGCCACGTACACCTGGTTGGCCGTCATGCCCAGCGCCTCGCAGATTTCCGCGACCGACCGCTCCTCGAACACGTACATCTCGAAAGCGCGGATCGTATGCGCGGCGAAGTCGTCGCGCACGCCGGCCAGGCAGTACAGCAGGTGCGTCTGCATCCAGTGCCGTTCCCACAGCTCCTGCGGCGTCAGCTCCGTGGAAGCCGCCCCGTCGAGCATCGCCGTGTCACGCCGCCGCGCCTGGTGATTGTGCGCAATGTGATGACTGACCTTGTGGTCGACAATCCGGCGCAGCCATCCGCGGAAACTCTTGCGACGGCGGAAATCCGCGATGCGCTCCACCACCACCTGAAGGCACTGCTGCGCCACGTCGTCCGCCTCGTCCCCCGTCAGCCCCCGCCGGCGGGCGTAGCGGATCAGCAGCGGGCGATAAAGCTGGTCGAACTCGCCCCACGCCGCCGGATCGCGCAGGTCTCGCGCGCGTTCAATGAGGCTGGTGCGCGTGGTGCTCATGGCCTGGCTCCGCCGGTGGATGCATTGGGCATCCCTTCAATTATAGCCGACTGAGGCGCGAAGCTGAATGCCCGTAGCCGATGGAATGCAGGGCAACCGTAAGCTCCAGCTCGCCGACGGGCGGGCGCCACTGATGGCCGTCATGCGTCTTGGACATCGGACAGGAAACAACAGGCTCAGGCCCGACCGACCGGCGGATGGATCTTGTTCCCACGAAGGGCACGAGACGTTCCGTCCAGTTCGCCGGGTCAACGCACGTGCAGCGCCTTGCGAAGCCTCGCAACAGGGGTGGGTTTGATACTCGGGAGTGGCCGAACGGCATTGCGTGCCGGCGAGCAGCCTGCTTCGCCGTTGGACTCGAACAGGCTCTTGCGCCCGCGTCGCCGAAGCGGCAACCGTGAAAGGGCGTTGCAGCATGTGCAGAGGATCGTCAAGGTTTTCGTGCGTCGGGCGCCTCTGCGCCGTCCGGCAGATGAAGACCGTACAGCTCATGCACCAGTTGGCGCAGTTGATCCTTGGCTTCGCCGCCTCCCTCGCTCGAAGCTGCGGAGGAGTGGAGCGGGGAGGTGGCGTGGCCCTCGGCGCGACGGTTCTCCGCCAGCGCTTTGGCGAGCGAGACGAGCTCCGCCGTTTCGATGGCCTCGCAATCAACCGCCAGCCGTTGGTAGATCGTGCCGGCCAGGAGCCAGAACGCTCGCTGGCTCCAGAGCGCCGGGTCGCACCCGTCCAGCCCGCCTTGGAGGAGCTTCTCAAGAATCCCCGCGACGCACCCCTGAGCCAAGCGCTGCCGTGTAACTTGCTCCGGAGCTGCGCGCGTCGTCGATGACGTCGGGCGGCGCTGCGGGGATCGTGGAGCGTGCTGCCCGCTCGGCGGCGGCGGCGAGCATGGAATCGTCTTCGACGCGGAGCGCCTCGGTTGCACGGCCCGGCGCGCGCCACGGCGAGGATCAACTCCCTGGTGTTCCGACTTGCTCTCGCGCTCGCTCATCGTTCGCACCGGCAGGGTCGCCAACGACTCCAGCCATATCCCGGACCCCTGGATGAAACCTCGTTGAAGGGAAGTTGGGCGGGACGGTCTGGCGTGCTCGACAGACCGTGGCGGGTAGGGCAGGACCACGGCCAACGGAGTACCGTTGACCGTGCCACCCGCGCTCTTGGACCCGTTTGCCGTCAACGAGGAGTCATCTGGACGCTGAACCCCGAACCCTGAACCCTGAACCCTTCCTCAACTCTCCTCCAGCGCCGGATCCGTGATGCAGTGGTCGGCGATTTCCATGCCCTTCGACGTGAGCCGAAACCAGCGCTTGCGGCAGGGCGTGAGGCGCTCGTCGCCCTCCAGCTCCGCCACGACGCGGGCGAGGTAGCCTTTCTCCGCGAGGTAGTGCAGGTCGCGTTTGACGTGATCGAACTCCAGCGTGGGGAAGAGCGCCAGCAGGCTGCGGAGCACCTGCTCCGCCTGCATCGCCGCCGGGTACACCGTCTTCAGCGCGATGAGGATCTCATTGCGAATCTGCTTGATCTGACGCGCGGTTCGTCCGTTGGCCATGGTCATTGCCCCTCCCGTTTCACGCCCACGACGCGCAGCTTTCCGACCGCCTGCGTCAGCGCGTCCAGCCGACGCCGCGCCGACATGCTCTCGCGCAGCCATTCCTCCTTCGTGGTCAGCGCCCGTTCCATCTCGCGGACGCACCGCGCCAGCCGCCGCGTTTCGTCCTCGACCCGGTCCAGCCGCCGCACCAGCTCCGCGTGCTGCGTCAACTGGTGCTCGCGCATCGAGCGCAGGTAAAAAACCACGACGCTGAGCATCGCGCCAGCCAGCGGCGTCACCAACCCGAGCCATTCATCGCTGATTCCAAGCATCATGCGCAGGTCCGGTCGAATGCGGTCAGGCGATTCGTGGGGCGGCGGAGCACCGGCTTTCCAGCCGGTCATGCAGTGTCATCCCACCGGTCCCGTCCTCGCGGCAGCCAACCTCCCAAGAACATCGACGCCGATCATTCCCGTAGGCGCGGCGCTGCACCTCCGGGGCCACCGCACCGCCAAGCCCCGTTCGCTGGACGGCTTCGGACCCCTTCGCTATACACGCCGCCCGATGTCCGCCGAGACTCAGACCCTCGACGAAACGATGCTCGCCGACCTGACCGATCCGCAGCGGCAGGCCGTTCTTCACCGCGACGGACCCCTGCTCGTCCTCGCCGGCGCCGGCAGCGGCAAGACGCGCGTCATCACCCGTCGCGCGGCGCGCCTCGTCCTCACCGCCGGTCGGCGGATCGATGTGCTGGCCGTCACATTCACCAACAAAGCCGCCGACGAAATGACGCAGCGATTGGCCGCGCTGGGCGTGGCCGAACGCCTCCACGCCTGCACCTTTCACAGCTTCTGCGCCCGGCTGCTGCGCCTTCACGCCGGCGCGGCGGGCATCGAACCCAACTTCACGATTCTCGATCGCGACGACCGCCGCAAAGCCGTCCAGCAGGCCATCGAAGCCTGCGCCGCGTCCACCTCCAACTACCCGCCCGCCGCCATTGAAATGCGCATCAGCCGCGCGAAGAACGCGCTGAAAGGACCGGCCGAGTTCGCCGCGGAGCGCGACGACTGGCAGCATCGCCAGGTCGTGCAGTTCTACGAGCAATACGAAAAGCTCCTCTCCCACCAGAACGCCCTCGACTTCGACGACCTGCTGCTGCGCACCGCCCTGCTCCTGCGCGACCACGAGCGCCTCCGCGACGAGATTGAGGATCGCTACCCCTACGTCCTCATCGACGAGTATCAGGACACCAACGCCGCGCAGTACGCCATCGCCCGCCTGCTCACGCTGCGCCGGCGCAACCTCTGCGCCACCGGCGACCCGGATCAGTCCATTTACGGCTGGCGCGGCGCGGACATCGCCAACATCCTCTCCTTCGAGCGCGACTACCCCGAGGCCGTCGTCGTGCGCCTCGAGCAGAACTACCGCTCGACCCAGCGCATCCTCTCGGTCGCCGGCGCGCTCATCAGCGCCAACGCGCGGCGCAAGGACAAATCGCTCTGGACGCACAACGCCGAGGGCGAGCCGGTCCGCGTGATCGAGCGCGAGGACGCATCCGGCGAGGCCGACTGGATCGCCCACGACATCGTGGACCGCCTCGCCGACGGCGCCGCGCCCTGCGAAATTGCAGTTTTTTACCGGATGAATGCGCAGAGCCGCGCGATCGAGGAGGCGCTGCTGCGCTACGGGCTGGCGTATCAGATCGCGCGCGGCACGGAGTTCTACGCGCGCAAGGAAATCAAGGACGTGCTGGCGTACCTCCGCGTCATGCTCAACCCGCGCGACGAGATCGCCCTCCTGCGCATCATCAACACGCCCCCGCGCGGCATCGGCGAGACCACCGTCGATCGGCTCCGCGCCGCGGCCGCCGCGCAAGGGCTGACCGTCCTCGACTACCTCCTCGCCGCGCCGGACCTGGCAGCGCTGGGGCGATCCGGTCCGAAGGTCCGCGCGTTCGCCGAGCTGCTGACTTCGCTCAACGACCTCGTCGAGGCCGCCCCGGCGCACGGCGTTGAGCAGGTGCTGCGCCGCACGGGTCTGCTCGCGCTGTACGCCGGCGAGGAGGCCGCCGACGCGTCCGCCGGGCAGAACCTCCAGGAGCTGCAAAACGCCGCCGCGGAGTTCGAGTCGCATCACGCCGAATCCTCGCTGCGCGACTGGCTCGAGCACACCAGCCTCGTCGGCGACATCGACGCGGTGAAGGATGAGCGCGGCATGGTGACGCTGATGACGCTGCACGCGGCGAAGGGCCTGGAGTTTCCGCTGGTGTACATCAGCGGGCTGGAGGACGGCATCCTCCCGATGCGCCGCGACGGAACTTCGCAGTTCGAGACGGATGATGAAGAGGAACGGCGCCTGCTCTTCGTCGGCATGACGCGCGCCATGACCCGCCTGTCGCTGAGCTGCGCCCGCCACCGGATGCTTCAGGGCCGCAGCGAGCGCCGCAATCCTTCGCCCTTCCTGCGCAACCTCCCGCAAGCGGAAGTCGAGTGGCTGCGCGACGCGGAAGGCTCGCGCGGATCATCCCGGTTTTCCGCGGACGGGAGCGGCGACTCGACGGGCGCCGGCGGCGGCACGGCGAGCGCCGGCGGCGGCACGGCGAGCGCCGGGCGCGGCGAACTGCCGCCGGACATCGAGGAATGGGGCATCGGCACGCTCGTCACCGACCCGCGCTACGGCTTAGGGCAGGTCGTCTCGCTTTACCGCTCGGCCAGCCAGACCCATGTCGTCGTGCAGTTCACGGACGGCGCCCGCCGCGCGATGATCCTCGAGTTCGCGCCGCTGCAACGCGTGGACCCCTACGACGTGGACACGACCTTTGACGTGGACTGACGAGGGCAACGATCCCGTGAATCGCACGCCCGCGCTTGCGCTGACTGCCCGCCAGGGCCTGGCGAGTACGCCAGACCGTGCCACCCGACTCGAACCGTGCCGCCGGACTCGAACCTTGACTCTCGACTGGAAGCGCAACTCACACGGCGCTGCCCGACGGACAGCTCAATTGCGCAGGCGCATCGCCAGACGCCGCGCAACCCACCCCCCGATCTCGCAGCAGCCGCTCGTAAGCCGGCGCCGGGTCCGCGTAGGCCCCCCGCTTTGGCAGGTTCCACTTGGCGAAGAGACGCTCGTTGTCGGCTTGACCGATCTCCAGGTCGGCAAGTTTTCGAGCGTCGTGATGCTCGTCGTGGTGGATGAGCGCGTCGGGGCAGCCGAGGACCAGCAGGCGCTCGTGGATCTGGATTTTGAGCGCCAGATCGGGATCGAAACCGAAGAAGCGGTAGCCTTCATCCGCGAAGCCGACGCGCTCCAGCAGCGTCCGCCGCAGCAGCCCGAAGTTGGCATACGGGTATCCCCGGACGTGGCAGATCGTGTAGCGCGCGCCGTCGCGCTGAACCTCGTGCAGGATGTTCCGCTCGCTGTGCCACGTGTGGTACAGCGCCGCCATGCCCAGGTCCGGCAGGTCCTCTCGCTCCAGGAAGTGCACGGCGGCGTCGATGCTGCCCGGCAGCGGATACGCGTCGTCGTTGAGCCAGGTGACGTAGGTTCCGCGTGCCGCCCGGAAGCCGCGATTGAACGCGCGGACGGCGCCCTCGCGCCGTTCCTCTCGCAGGACGCGCAGGTCCCGCTGCGCGCCGAGCCACTGGGCCGTCCCATCTGTTGAGGCCCCGTCAACCACGATCACCTCATGCGCGATTTCCACGCCTTGTCTGATCTTGTCTATACAGCGCTGCAGGCGGGAAAAACGGTTGCACGTCGGCAACACGATCGAAACAATAGGCGTTGGGCGTGAAGGTGGAGTGATGGTCGGCGACATATATTCCCGATATCGGTTCTAACCGGCGTCGCTCCGCACGGGTCGTGGGGGTGTGAGGCTGTCTTTCTTTCGCCATGGAGGTCCAGACCATGCGCAAATCCCTGTTTTTCGTGCTGATGCTGCCGGCGGCGTGCGCCCTGGGCGCGCAGAATCAGAAGGCTCCAGCCCGTCGCGCGGAACCGCTCGACGAGGGCGGCATTTGGCCCACCCGCAAGATGATGGACCTGATGCTCGCCCGCTGGGGCGAGATGGTTTCGGAGCATTATGAGCTTGACGAGAAGCAATCCACCGAACTGACCTCGAAGATCAAGTCGCGGTGGACGACGTTCGCCAAAGAGAACCAGAAGACGCTTGAGCCGCTGCTGACGGATTTCATCGAGATGCGCCTGCAGATGGAGCCGCCCACCAAGGAGCAGGTTGCCGAGTGGAGCAAGCGGGCGGGCGGCGCGTTCGACCTGCTGGAGAAAGAAATCAACCAGGGCGCGGAGGAGATGCGCGGCATCCTGCGCGATGACCAGCGGGCGAAGTTCGACGGCGAAATGATGGGCTTCCAGACGGGCATGCAGTTCGCGCGCACGCAGTTGAACCGCTGGCAGCAGGGCGAGTTCCAGGAGCGTGAGTTCTGGGATCCCCCGCTGGCCGTCCGACGCGAGCGCCGCGAAGCGGAGCAGGCGAGGGCCAAGGCCGAGGAGGCCAAGGCCAAGTCCGCCGCCGCGGATGCATCCGGCAAGATGCCCGGCGCTTCCATGGCCGACGGGCCGCCCGATCAGATCGCCTCCGAAGTCGATGCGTGGACGCAGCACGTGGAGGACTTCATCAAGAAGTACGAGCTGGACGAGGCTCAGAAGAAGTCCGCGTACTCGATCCTCAAGGAGCTGAAGGATCGGGCGCTCGCCCACCGCGACGCCAACAAACCGGAGATCGACAAGCTCGAACGCCGCATCGCCCTTGGCACAGGCACACCGGAGGAGCTCAAGCAAGTCGAGGAACAGCTCGTCAAGCTGTACGGGCCCATCGACGCCATGTTCGAGGAGCTGCAGCGCCGCATCGAGCCGATCCCCACCGCCAAACAGAAGGCCGCCGCGCGGAAACGCGAGAAGGCGAAGGAGTCGGAAGCCAAGCCCACCGACCCGGAAAAGAAGGAAGTCGAGGGCAAGGGTGAGAACTGGCCACCCGAGAGCAGCGGTGAAAAAGGAGTCCCGGGATCCGGCGACGAGCGGAAGAACCCCGGAGACGCCAAGCAGGACGGCAAGCCGGACGCCAAGCCGGACACAAAGCAGGATCGCCCCGGGTCTGATGATGACGCAGCCGATGCCGGGCCGCTTTCAGCGCGGTGATCGTCAAGCACTGCCGACCAGCACGTACTGCATCTCCGCTGGCTCGTCCGCGGTTTCGGAGAGATCAAACCCCACGCGCGTCATCGGATCGAGCAGTTCGCAGAACAGGTCCACCCAGTCGCGCTTGATCGCCGCGCGGGTCTGCGGCGTCAGCGCGCCGGCCATGCGCGTCAGCAGCGGGGCGATCGGTCGAAGCCCCACGTCCCAGAGGCGGCTGTGGGTGGGCGTGGCAAAGGCGCGCGCGTCCGCGATGCGCAGTCCTGCGGACTGGAAGCGTCGCTCCCACTGCAAGCGCGACGCCAGCGACTTCCAGCACTCGAAACGTCCTCGACCGATGATCCGCAAGAAGTTCTCTCCCAGCGCGGCGCGCCACGGCTCCAGCGTGTAGCGCCTCATGCTGTCGAGTTTGACGTGCAGGATGACCCGACCCGACGGCGCGGCGATGCGCGCCAGCTCCGCCAGAAACCCGTCGATCTGCTCCACCCAGTAGGCGCTGTTGCAGTACACCGTCTCGAACGACGCATCCGGCAGGGGAAGACGCTCGTTGCTGTCGTGGCGGATCAGCCGCCCGTAGAAGCCCAGCGCCGAGGCCTTGGCGAGCATGGCGTCCTTCAGGTCCGTTCCGACGTCGATTCCCCGCGCGGGTCGCCGCGTCACGGGCGGGGCGTACTGCAAACCGGCGAAATCGAACATGTCCGCGTGCTCGTGCGTGACGCGATCCAGCGAGCCAACCGACGCAAACACGTCAAACGCGGGGTCCAGCTCGCCGCCGGCGTGGAGGAAGCTGAACAGCCCGTCGCCGCAGCTCACGTCGATCGACGGCCCGCGCCACTCCACGGTCGAAAGCGACAGGCTGCGCAGCGTCATCCAGAAGGCATTCTCCGGTCGCAGCCAGTACGCCGTCAGAAAACGCCGCAGCAGCGCGAGGCGATCCACGGCGGGCGGCGAAGTCGCAACCGCGCAGGACAGAGGGGTCGGGGCCGCGCAGGGCGGTGGGCTTGCGGACGCGCTGGACTGCGGACTTGCGGGCACGCCGGGCCGCTCCTTCTGGGCTGGCGGGGCCGCGCGGACAGACGCCCGCGGCTCGCTGCTGGTGGTTACACCGGGCATGGCTTCTCCGATTCGAGGTGCGCGGAAACGTGGATCGTGTCGATCCGCGGTAGCGCAAAAGCTTCGTCAGCCGGATGGGCGGGTCGAGACTGAGTCGTAACGGCCGCGCAGAATCCCGCCTGCCTTACCCCGTCGATCACGTCGTCATTGAAACTCCCGAACGGATAGGAGAAGGGGCGCGGCGCATCGCCGAGCAGGTCCGCCAGCGTCCGCGCGGAGCGGTGGACGTCATGCTCGAGCTCCGTCCGCGTCAGTCGCGCCAGCGGCTCGTGCGCATAGCTGTGTCCGCCGATCGTATGGCCTGCCCTGTGCAGCTCGACGACCTGCGCCGGCGACAGGTACCACTTCCGGGACCACTCGGCGGAAGAGCCGACATGACGCGCGAAGAGATCCGCCAGCACGTGATTGCGAAGGGAGATCGGCAGCACGCCGGTCAGGAGGTGTTTGAGCCTTGCACGCTCCGGCGACTCATAGGCGTACAGGCGCTCTGCCTGAACAGGATTCATCCCGTCCAGCCAGTCGTCGCCGGGCGCGAGGCGCGCAAGCGCGGCGGCCACGTTTTCGTAGAGCTCCTCGGGAGTGCGAATCGAGAGCAGAAGGTGGACCTGGTGCGCGGAGAGCACGCGCGGCTCGTGCAGCACCCGGCCCGGAACGAAAAACAGACCGCGCAGACCGCGCTCGCCGAGGATCGGAGCGACGACCTCCACGTGATCGAGCAGGCCGTCGTCGAAGGTCAGGAGGAAGGACCGCCTGGGAAGCTCGCCCTTGCCGCAGAAACAGCGAGCGAAGGCTTCCCACGAGAGCGGCTCTCCCCAGCGCGACAGCTCGTCGAGTTGTTCCTCGAACGCCGACGGCGAAAGCCCGCGCACGCCGCGGCTGATCGGCTCGCCGCGCGTGCGGACGTAGTGGTACATGACCACAAGGCATTGGGATGCTAAGCGCTGCGACATCCGGATTCACGCTTCCGCCGCGTGCCCGTGCAGCGCGGCTCCCCCTCGCGGGAACACTCCGCGAGGCGTTGGGTGGCTTATCGGAAGAGCGCCGAGCCGGGCTTGATGACCGCGCTGCCGCAGACGACGAATTGGCCTGGCACGCCGCGTCGAAACTGGCCATGGAGCGTTCGCACCGTCCCCTCCGCGCAGGCGGCGGTCTACGGTGCATGGCCGAACCGCTGGATTCCCGCCGGCGCGGGAATGATGAAAACCGGCGTCGCTCGTCGCTCCAGCACGCGACGGGATCTCCTCCGGCGCGAAAGGAACCGCGAAGCGCCGGCGCGTCCTGAGGGTGCGGAAACGTGCCGGGCTTCGCGGTTCGCCCGCGCGAAACTCAAGCGGGGGCCGACGCGGAGCTGCTTATTCGTCCGACAGCACTTCCTTCTGGTGCAGATAGAGCGTCGTCGGCGGAGTGTAAATGCCAAGGTCGTCGACCACCGGCGTGGCGTACTCGGTGTATCGCTCGCCGCCCACGATGAACGCCCGGCCATTCGTCAACGCCGCCGCGCAGTAACTCCGCGCGAAAGGCATCGGCGTTCCGGTGGTCCACCCTCCCGCGGCCGGGTCAAGAATCTGCACCGCGTCGATCTCGTAGGGTTCGCCGTATCCCTCGTAACCGCCGATCACATAGATGCGATTGTTGAGCGAGAATGCGCCGGGAGCCTCCACGGCGCGGGGAATGGAAGGTCCAAATGCCCAAGACTGCGCCGCGGGATCGTACACCTCGACGGCGAAACTTTCGGAGAAGTCATCGTAGCCGCTGATGAGGTAGATCAGCCCGTTCGCCACGCCCCCCACGGGGTAGTACCGGCCGATCTCGCATGAAGGAAGGTACTCCCAGTCGTCTTTGGTCGGATCGTAAACCTCCATGCTGGTGAGGTAGTAGCGCCCCCCCTTCCCGGACGACAGGGTGCCGTCCAGGTCGGCGCCGTAGCCGCTGATGGCGTAGATCAGCCCATCGTGAACCACGACGGCCGCGCCGTCGCGCAGCGAGTTCATCAAATCTCGCGACGACCACGAGTCAGCCTCCGGGTCGTAAACGTCAACGGTGGATAGCGCATCGAATTCCCCGCCCTGCGCCCTCTGCAGTTCCCCGTATCCGCCGATGACGTAGATCAGCCCGTCCAGTTCCACCGCGACGGCCTCCGCGCGTGCGGATGGCAGATCGGCCCGGTAGGACCACTCGCGCGTCGCGGGATCGTACATTTCGACGGAACGGAGGAGGTTGTAGCCCCGCTTGCCGCCATCGCCGAATCCACCGAAGACGAAAACCTTGCCGTCGGCGCCCGCGGCCGCGGGTCCCCAGCGCTCCTCGTTCATCGGCGTCCCCGTGTACCACTGGTCGCCGCTTTCAAACGTAAAGCCGGTGTACCTGTAGCCCTCGGGCGACACCGACGTTTCCGTGGCAAGATAGAAATCGGCCGGCACCTCGCCGCCCTCGCCTGGAGGTCCGGCTGGACCCTGAGGACCGGCATTGCCGCCGGGTCCCGCTGGACCCTGTTCGCCTTGCGGACCTGCCGGACCCGGCTCGCCCTGCGGACCTTGAGCGCCCGGCTCGCCCTGCGGACCGGCTGCGCCGTCGGCGCCCTCCAGACCGGTTTGACCAATGCAGTCGAGCACGTTGAACGCTCCATCGCCGTTGGCGTCCTCGCCGTCTGAACCGACGCCGTCGCCGTTAAGATCCCAACAGCTCAGACCGGTTTCGCCCGGCAGCCCCTGCTCACCGGGCAAGCCTTGATTGGCGGGCGTGTCCGTCGCGCCGTTCTGGAGCAACTGCTGGAGCGAGTCGCAACCTGACCCAAACGACGCCGCGATGATCAGCGTCAGGAATCGAAAGACCCGTCCTCGCGGGGATGGAGGACACAAAGGGGAACCCGATCGCAACATGGATATGCCTCCTCACAAAAGAACAAAAAGAACGCCGCGGTCGCGGCTCAACAGGGAATCATGACTGCGTCAGCGCACCATGATATCCCAGACCCCGCCGCGCACACAAGAAAAAGTCGCGCGCGTTCGCCGAAGAGTGCCATATGTTTGTCATCATTCAACGCCGCGTGGCGCACAGAAGACGTCGTGCCCGTGCTTCCAATCCGCTCAGTGGAACAGAGGGCGCGCCGTTGGACGTATCCGCCCGCCCCACACAGAATGGCGCGCCAAGATGGAAACCAGAGCGACTGCACATCGCGATTTATTTCACGAACTCCTGCCTTTGCCGCTCAAGGTGGAGCGAACCGGCGGCGCCTGCCGGCTGATGGGTGCGGTGCGCATCGAGTCTCGTTTGGACGACGCGCGGGTTCAATCGGAGGCGGAGCGCATTCTGCATTTCGAATCTCAACAGAGGCGCGACCCCGATCCTCGCGCCCCGAGGCTGACGGTCGCGCTGGGGTGCGAGCCGCGGGCGGGCACGTGCCCGCAGGCACATCAGATCAGCATCCTGCCGGAGCGCATCGAGATCATCGGCGTCACGGCGGTCGGCTGTTTCCTCGCACTGCAGACGCTGCGGCAACTGCTCGCGCTGCATCCCGGGGACCTTCCGTGCGCCGTCATCACGGACGTGCCGGCCTTCCCTCTGCGCGGTCTGCTGTACGACGTAACGCGGGGCAAGGTCCCGACCGTCGCCACGCTCAAGCGTCTCGTTGATCGACTTGCGGCGCTGAAGTGCAACCAGCTCCAGCTCTACATCGAGCACGCCTTCACGTTCGCGTTCGACCCGGACATCTGCGACGCCGGGTGCGGACTGACGCCGGACGAAATCCGCGAGGTGGATGCGCATGCGCGGCAGCGGTTCATCACGCTCGTGCCCGCAGTGGCGACGATGGGGCACATGGGGCGAATCCTCTCGTTGCCGAAATACCGGCATCTCGCCGAGATCGAGCCGATGCAATCGTGGGCGCAGATGAGTTGGCCCCAGCGGGCCCGGGGCTTCACGCTCGACGTGCTCAATCCCGAGTCGATGCGCCTCGTCGAGCGGATATGGAGAGACATTCTCGACGCCTTCAGCAGCCCGGTGGTCAACATCTGTGGCGACGAGCCCCACGACCTGGGGCGCGGCAGGAACGCCGCGCGTCTGGACGATGCGGGGCGGGCGTCGGCGTATGTGCGGCGCATCGTCGAGACGTGCCGCTTTGTGCAGTCGCGCGGGCGCAGCGCGCAAATGTGGAGCGATGTGCTGGTGCAGCATCTGGAATTGCTGAGCCAATTCGAGGGTGATGCAAGGCCAAGGGTCCGGCCCTGTGGCACGGGTGTTCAACCTGTGGTTTGTGAATCGGGTGTCCAACCTGAGGGACGGCAGGTCACAGACCTGCCGGACCGCAGGCAGCTCGGAGAGCTGCCCCACCCCCGGCCAGCCGGAGAGCTGCCAGACCGCAGGCAGGTCGGAGATCTGCCCCTCCTGCCGCGCGACATCGCCGTCCTCCATTGGGGGTACGACGCCGGCTCGCGCTACGACATGACGCGGCGCTTCGTCGAGGCGGGCTTTCCGACCGTCGTCTGCCCCGGCACCACGGGCTGGAAGCGCGTCCTCAACGCCGTCGCTCTGGCCGAACGAAACATCACCACCTTTGCTCGCGCCGGCTTGGAAGCGGGCGCGACGGGCCTGCTCAACACGGACTGGGGAGACCACGGGCATTTCAATGCGCCGGGCTGCTCGGCGCATGGGATCGCGCTGGGCGCGGCCTGCGGATGGAGCGGTGTTCGAGAACCCGGCGGCGCGGACTTCGATCGCCGCTTTGCACGCTGGATTCTCGGCACGCCGGACGCGGAAATCGTCGCGCTCCTGCGTCAGACAGCCGCCGTGGCAGACACGTGCGAGACGTGGACGCTGCTGCGAACGCCGCTGGACGCCATGCCCGACGGCGGCAGCCTCGGTTCCATCGAGGAATGGGAGCGCACGCGCGATGCCGCGGAGATGTTGATCGCGCGTCTCGACGACATCCTCAGCCCGCGGCGTGCGCCGCTTCAGGATGCGCTGGGCTCGCCCCGACATGCGTTGGACTCGCCTCAAGATGCGTTGGACTCGCTTCATGGCCCCGGCGACGCGCGCGACCTGCGCATCGCCGCGGAATGCTCGCGCGTGCTGGCGGAGAAGATGCTCGCGGGGATGACACGCGAGCCGGCAGTGCCCAAGCCCCCGACCCGGCCTCGTTCAAACTGGGCATCGGACCTCGCCGCGGTGCGCGAGGCATATCTTGCGAATGCCTCGGTCAGCTTCAAGCCGGCGGGCTTGCGCGACATTGCCATCGCGCTGCAGACGGCTGCCGCGGGTCAGGTCGGAGTGGCGGAAAGCACGTTAGCTGGCGGCCGGTACGGGTCCGCAGCAGCGGGCAGGTGAAGCGTACGACCGCACTTGCGTTGCCTCGTCGCCACGGCCTGGCGGGTACGCCGGACCGTGCCACCCACGCGCGCGTCCATGCGCGGGGCGGCATCAGCTTTGCTGAAGCGCCTTGGGGCCGAGCGTGACGACGCACATGCGGTCGCGCGGGTGCGACGCGAGGAAGTTGCGAATGTCCGCCACGGTTACCTCGCGCACCTGGTCGAGCTTTTCCTCCTGCGGGACGGGCCGGCCCCGGTGGAAGAGGTCGTCGGCCATTTCTCCGCAGAGCGAACGCGTGGTGCTGCCACGCGTTTCGACGCGGGCGGTGATCGAGGCCTTGGCGCGGTCCAGTTCCTCCTCGGCGAGGTCTTCGCCGAGCCGATCCACCTCGCGGAAGAGCGTGCGATACGTCTGGTCGCAGCGCTGGGGCGTGGTGGACGCGCCGAGGAAGATCATCCCCGTCCCGCGCGGCGCCTCCGCCCAGGCGCCCACCCAGTACACCAGCCCCTGCTTCTCGCGCACCTCGGTGAACAGCCGCCCGCTCATCCCCCCCGCGAGCACGCCGATCAGCACGCGCTGCACCGGGTACTGCGCGTCGGTGACGTACACGCCGGGGAAGCACAGGCTCATCTGCTCCTGCTCAAGCTCTTTCTCGTGGTGCGTCGTGACGGCGTTGAACTTCACCGGATAGGGCGTGCGTCCGCGGCGCTCCTTCGAGCCGAAGCCGGCGAAGTGCTTCTCGAAAACGTCGCGCGCCTGCGCGGGCGCGACCGGACCGGCCACGCTGACCTGCATCGTCCCTGCGGCGGCGACGCGCTGCCAGTAGCGCGCGACGTCCTCGCGCGTGATGCGGCTGAGCGTCTCCGGCTCGCCGAGTTCATGGCGGCCGACAACGGGTCCGAAAGCCTGCCGCGAGATGTACTTGTCCACCAGTTCCTGCGGATCGTCGTCGAGCGCGAGGTACTCCTGCCGACCCAGCTCGACGCTGACCTCGACCATGTCCGGCGGAAAGGTGGGCGTGCGCAGGAACTCGGCGTGCAGCGCGACGGCGGCGTCGAAGTGCTGCGGCAGAACGGTGCAGGAGAAGGTCGTCGTCTCCCGCCCCGCGCCCGAACCGCGGATGGCGCCGAGGGCGTCGAAGGCGTCGGACAGTTCCTTGGCGGAGCGGCGCTGCGTGCCCTTGGTTAACGTGTCCTCGACGATCCGTGCCAGCCCGAGCCGGTCCGGCGGCTCCTCGCACATGCCCGCCAGCACGCGAATTTCGAACGTGACCACGTGACGCCGCGGAAGCGCCAGCGAGGCCAGCTCCACTCCGCAGTCCAGGAACTCATGTTCCGCGCGCAAGCCGTTCACCGTCGTTGAGAACTCCTCCCGGTCCGTTAAGCTCCCTGTCGAAGTCGGCGCGATCGTGCCGATAACTGGGTCGCAGGTTACGCCCCTGCGGAAGCGGACGCAACCGGCGGCGACACCCGCCACGGAATGCGAACGGAGCACGGCGCGGAGAGGCTACGGGGAACGTTTGATGGCATGGCAGGCATGGACAACGCTGGGAGTCATCGGCCTCCTGCTTTCGCTGCTGATTTTCACCCACCTCGCGGCGGACGTGGTGCTCGTGGGCGGCGTCACCTTGCTGATGCTCTCAGGAGTGCTGACGCCGGACCAAGCGCTGGGCGGGCTGGCGAACGAGGGCATGGTCACGGTCGGCGTGCTGTATCTCGTCGTGGCCGGGCTTCGGGAAACCGGCGGGATCGGGTTCGTGGCGCAGCGCATCCTTGGCGTGCCGAAGAACCTGCATTCCGCACTCCTGCGGTTGACGGTCCCGACCTGCGCGATGAGCGCTTTCATGAACAACACGCCGCTGGTGGCGATGATGCTGCCGGTGGTGGCGGAATGGTCCAAGAAGTGCCGCATCTCGGTCTCGAAGCTGCTGATCCCGCTCAGCTACGCGACGGTGCTGGGAGGCACGTGCACGCTGGTGGGCACGAGCACCAACCTCGTCGTACACGGCATGTTGAAGAAGGAGCCGGGATACGAAGCGGGGTTCGGCATGTTCACCACCACCTGGGTGGGACTCCCCACGGCCATCCTGGGTCTGGTGTACCTGATCTTCGTGGGCAAGCGCCTGCTGCCCGACCGCAAACCCGTGCTCAGCGTTCAGGACGACCCGCGCGAATATACCCTTGAGATGATGGTCGAGCCGGGCAGCGTGCTCGTCGGGAAGTCGATCGAAGAGGCCGGGCTGCGCCACCTTCCGGGCTGTTACCTCGTCGAGATCGAGCGTGACGGGCAGGTGCTCGCCGCCGTCGGACCGCAGGAGCGGCTGGATGGCAACGACCGTCTGATCTTCGCGGGCATCGTCGAGTCGATCGTGGATCTGCAGCGCATCCGCGGACTCGTGCCCGCCACCAATCAGGTATTCAAGCTCAACGCGCCGCGCTCGCGGCGCTGCCTCATCGAAGCCGTCGTCTCCAGCACCTGCAAGGCCGCCGGGCAGACGATCCGCGACGCGAAGTTCCGCACGACGTACGGCGCGGCCGTCATCGCCGTCGGGCGCAACGGGGAGCGCATCCGCAAAAAGATCGGCGACATCGTTCTCGAGCCCGGCGACACGCTCATGCTCGAGGCGCCGGCCTCCTTCGTCGAGCAGCACCGCAACTCGCGCGACTTCTACCTCGTCAGCCAGGTGGAGGATTCCACGCCGCCGCGGCACGATCGGGCGATCGTGGCGGTGCTCATCCTGGCGGCGATGGTGATCGCGGCCGCCACCGAGCTGCTGCCCATGCTGCACGCGGCGATGCTGGCGGGCGGGCTGATGATCGTGACCCGCTGCTGCACGAGCACAGTCGCGCGGCGCTCGGTCGAGTGGTCCGTGCTGACGGTGATCGCAGCCTCAATGGGACTGGGCAAAGCGGTCGAGGTCAGCGGGCTGGCGCAGAGCGTGGCCGGATCCCTGCTGGGCGTGGCCGGGGATCATCCGTGGGTGGTGCTGGTCGTGCTCTACGGCGTCACGATGGTGCTGACGGAGCTGATTACCAACAACGCGGCCGCGGCGTTGGTATTCCCCATCGCCTTCGCCACGGCGCAAAGGCTGGGGATCGACTTTACCCCGTTCGCGGCGGCCATCATGATGGCGGCATCGGCGAGCTTCTCGACGCCGATCGGGTACACGACGAACCTGATGGTGTACGGTCCGGGCGGATATCGCTTCACGGATTACTTCAAGGTGGGCATTCCGCTCAACCTGCTGGCGTGGATTGTGGCTGTGGTGGTCATACCGCTGGCGTACCCGTTCAAGCACGCGTAGCAGCGTCCGCGCCAAGGTGACGCCCTTCAGTGGGCTAGGTCCGCGCGCGGGATTGGGTTCCGCGCGCGAGAGCAAGCCCCGCACGCAACGGCCGCAAGCTCACCGGGTGTTGCCGGAACCCCCGCCGATAGATGCGGTCGGAGCGCGGTTGGGTTACGGGCAGGACGTGCAGGATACTGCGCCACTACCGAACTTGGCCGTCTTGCCGGAAGCTACCTTGAATGCTGGCGCGGTCCATTCGGATGCCCCGCTGTCATACACCGACTTCCAGACGATGTTGCCCGACGTGCAGAAGTTGCCCCCGGTGACCACAAAGATGCCGGCGGTGAACGTCACCGGTCCGAAGCCGGCGGTGCAGCCTCCCGTGTCAAGGAAGAGCGTGGACTGCGAATCGCTGTTGGTTTCCCCCAGGTGCCAATGGCAGGAGCTGTTGACCTTGGTTTGCAGCACCAGCCGCGCATTGGATTCCGCGATCCACCAGCCGTCGCTCGTGCCGGTCTTCGTCCGATCGCTGAGTACCAGGTCAAGTCCTGAGTCGTCGGCCACCACGAATCCGCGATTGTCGAGCTGCACCTTCACTTCGCCCTCGCCGTGCAGGAGGACATTGCACGCCAGCCCGTCCGGGTAATCGTCGCACGCGGCCTGCCCGGAGCGCTTGATCGTCAGCTTGTCGCTGCCGTTGTTGGTGTATTCATCGATGATTGCCACTTTCACGAGCAGAATCTCACCCCCCGCGCCGATGACCGTGTGATCGCCGTTGACCTTCATCGTGGATGCGGTTCCCGATCCGTGGTCGCCCAGGACGAGCTGCCCGTTGATGGTCGAAGTGCGCGCGCTCCCGTCCCCTAGAACCAGAACCGACGTGGAACCGAGCACCGTCAACTTGCCGATGTTGCTCCCGCTGCGGTTGATCGTCAGCTTCTGGGCGTACGCCTCGCTGGAGCTCGAGATGACGGGCATCTCGCGCCCGTTGCCGAGGCTGTACGGAATGATCGCATGGTCGCTGCTGGTGGGAACCGCTGATTCCTGCCAATTGGCTTGGTTGAACCAGTTTGATTTATCGGAGCTCGTGTTGCTTACCCAATTGCGATCATCGAAAGCATCCACCGAGCTTGACGTCGATCCCGAGATCAAAAGAGCGATTATCGCCACCTGAGCACTTGTCGTACGCATGATAGGTTCCCCTAAATACAACAATGTTGAGCGAAATCAGTCTAGGCCGAATCTCGCCTGAAACATCGCGAAATCTTTCAAATCGACGTCTCCATCATGATCCAAATCGACTATGCGACAAGCGCAGGGATGCTCATGACCGTTTGGGCCCGTGAGGCATTGAAAGAACTTGCTGTAGTCCTCCCAGTCCACCGAACCCCGCCGATCGACGTTCCCATCACGCGTGCGCCTGAGGAAGAGAACTCCGCCGCCCCAATCCCCATGGCTTAAGTCGTTGGCCCATCCACAAACAGCCTCTCCGAAGTCGTTAATGGCCCCCGCGCCCCAATTTCGACGAGAGTCGGCTATTTGGTACATCCGAGTTCTACGGTGTTTTGTGACGACAATCCACGGGTTCCATTGATGCCGTAAGTCATCCCACATGATCATGTGCAGCCGGTCACTGTTGTTGAGACTCACGGCCCCAGTTCCGTCGAGCGAGACCGAGGTGAGTTCGCCATCACGCCAGAGGACGGCGGTGTTTACGGGGGACCACGCGACGTGACCGAGGTCGTTGATAGCCGGCCCCTGATCTTGGGAGCTTACTGAAGGCAGGTCGAAGATCTGTCCGCCCCAATAGGCCTGAATGCGCCCCGTCCACGGCGTTACACACACGTTCATGTGCGTCCAGACAATCTCGTCGAAATCGTTGATCGACGGTCCCTGATCGTAGAATTCGTCGGTGGGCGTAATCTGCGTGACCGATGTGCCATCCCAGAACATGATGACGGGCATCCAAGGATAGCAGTCGCCATGGTAGGATTGCGACCAAACCAGATGTCCAAGGTTGTTGATCGCAGGTTGGCCCAGCGACCAATTCTCAGCCACCACGCTTTCAACCCCATCCCTAACAAACACAAGCTGCGCCGTTTCCGACTGCGGCAGGTAGCGCACCCAGGCCATGTCGCCAGTGTCGTTGATGACGGGATAATCATCCGAGACATCATTGTGAGTGATCTGGGTAATGGTACCGTTGTCGTACAGGTAGATTTCCGGGCCGTAAGGAGGCTCGTTCTCCTCCTTGGAGAACACGATTTGTCCGCAGTTGTTAATGCACGGGCGACCCGTGAACCGGTCGTCCACAGCGATTTCCACGGTCTCAAACCCGGGAGGCAGATTGACTTGCGCGTGGACCAGCCTGCTTGAGAGCACAAGGCAACTGAGGACGGCGAAGCTCGAACGCATTTGTTGACACCTCAGGAGCGCGGACGCGTTCTACTCGATCGCAGCGCGGCGCTGCACGGTTGAAAAGCGTGAGAACGTGGTT
>JADZBE010000007.1 GCA_020852275.1 Phycisphaerales bacterium | reverse complement strand
GGGGTTCCTCCTGATCCCGTTGACAGAATAACGCCACATGTCAGGAGTATCCCCCCTTCCCGCCCGGCGCGCTATTAAAGTGTGGCGCGAATTATTCCAGGGCGCCAAGAGATATGGCCAGACCCTGCGTGATGCGGAAAGAGATCGCGCCCCCGCTCACTCTGACCAACGCCTCACCTCGCCGGAACTGGCCGCTGTCCGTGCCCCCCAACCCGTTTCACCCGCTTGGCTCGCACGGATGCGGACTTCGAGGATCAGGATAATCCCCGGCGTAGTCATCTTTCCGAACCCGATGGGCCAGAGAGGATAGCTCACGCGTAGCAGTCCGTGGTGAAAGCCACTCCAGATTGGGGCACCGGCTTTCCAGCCGGTGATGCTTCCGCTTTGCGTTTGGGGCTAATGGGGCGCGGCTATCTCTTTGGGCAAGCCGACTCCGGTGAGTCAGAGCGTCGGGAACAGACGGGCATCGGGCTGCGCCCAACGCCGAACTGAGGGCCTGTCGTCCCGCAAGGGTAACGGCAAGCGACGGGATTCCCAGGAACATCCATGAAGGGGCCGACCGAACCGTGCAAGCGCCGACTGAACCGTGCCATCGCCGACTGATCCCTGCGGGCGGCGACTGATTTGTTCCCCGAAGGGGAATCACGTGAATAGCCGGGGGTGTAGCCCCCGGTAAACGCGGCCCAACGCGATACGATCCCAGCGGGGTCGTACGCATTGCTTCTGCGCGCACCGCAGTCACTGCGGACGTGCAACCCCGTTCCGGGTTGGATTGCACGCGCGCCGGATTCCGTGGGCTACGCCCGCGGCTACTCATGTTGATCCCCTTCGGGGATCAGGCCGAGTCTCTTGGAGGTCAATCGAAAGTCGGTCGTGGCTCGAAGCTGACTTGCCAAAATCAATGGCCACACCCGTTGGACCTCGGTCTGTCCCCCTCGCCGGCGCTTCGGGTTCAGTCGTCCGCGCAAGGCGCCCTTGCTGGCGCTTCGGGTTTGGAGAGACTTCGAAACATGACCCAAGGCTGGCTTCCACGCCGGCGCCGCGCGTTCGGACGGCTGCGCGACTCGCCCTCGCCGGCGCTTCGGGTTCGGACGGCTGCGCGACTCGCCCTCGCCGGCGCTACGGGATCAGAATGGACGCGCTCCGCGGCCCATTTGGCGAACGGCACCGCCTTACCCGCGTTTCCGAGGGAGGAGGATTATCGGCAGCTTTTTTTTCGGCATCCCCAGTTTTCTCTAGCCTTGCGAGGAAGGAGGGGTATACTGGCTGCGGGCATGGACGCCCTTGCGGCACCTGGGTTCACGGAGGCGCCCGAAGCGCATGTTCCTCAAACGCATCACACTCTCGGGATTCAAGAGCTTTGCCGACACCGTGGATTTCGACTTTGGTCCCGGCGTGACCTGCGTCGTCGGACCCAACGGCTGCGGCAAGAGCAACATCCTCGACGCGTTCAAGTGGGTCCTCGGCGAACAGTCGGCCAAGTCCCTGCGCGGGCGGCAGATGCTCGACATGATCTTCAACGGCTCATCCACGCGCAAGAGCAGCGGCATGGCGCGGGTGGACCTGGTCTTCGACAACGAGGATCGCAAGCTGCCGCTGGATGCCGCGGAGATCGCCGTCTCGCGCAAGCTCTACCGCTCCGGCGAGAGCGAATATCTCATCAACGACCAACCTACGCGGCTCAAAGACGTGCGGGAAATCTTTCTCGACACGGGCATCGGCACCGAGGCCTACTCCATCATCGAGCAGGGCAAGGTGGACGTGCTCCTGCGCAGCAGCCCCGGCGAGCGACGCACCATCTTCGAGGAGGCGGCGGGCATCAGTCGCTACAAGGCCCGGCGCAAGGAGGCCGAGCGGCGGCTGGAACGGACGGAGCAGAATCTTCTCCGCGTGGCGGACGTCGTTGAGGAGCTGGAGAAGCGGCTGCGCAGCGTGAAGCTCGCGGCCGGCAAGGCGCGGAACTTTCAGGAATACGATCAGCGGCTGCGCGAGCTGCGAAGCGAGCGGTCGCTGGCGGAGTTTCACCGGCTCTCGGGGCTGATCAACGATGAATCGCGCGAAGTCACCAGCCTGGCCGACCGTGCGACGGGGCTGAAAACTGAAATCCACGGGCGCGAAGCCGACGAAACGCAGCTTACGGCCGACCTCGATCGGCTCACCAGCCTGATCGGTCAGACGGAAAACGAACTGGTCCGGGATCAGTCGTCCGTCACGGCCCAGGAGGAGCGCATCAGCGCCTCGCGCCAGCGGATCGACGAGCAGAACGCGCTGCTGGCGCGGCTGACGGACCGCTTCGCGATGGACGACCGGCGGCTGGCCGAGGTCCGCGGCGAGTTGGAGCGCGTGCAGCAGGACGCCCAGCGGCTTCAGGATGAAACGCACGCGCTGCATGGCCGCGTGGACACGCTGATGGCCGACGACCAGGCGCAGGCGAGACTGTTGACCGAGGCGCAGGCCCGGCTGGAAGATGAGAAGGCCGGCATCGTCGAGCTGATGCGCCGCACCGCTCAGGTACACAACGAGATTCTCGGGCTGGATCGACACCGCTCATCGCTGTCGGATCAGAAATCGAAGCTGGAGGTCCGCCATGCGACGATCACTTCGGAGTTGGACGCCTGCCTGCGGCAGCGCGAGGACATCCGTTCCCGCGTCGGGGAGATCGACGCGCTGATCGCCGCGGAGCAGATGCGACTGGAGGAGAAGAAGGCCGAGGCGGAGCGCGTCGGCGGACTGCTGTCGCAGATTACAGAGCATCTAGCCCAATCTCGCGAGACGCGAACGTCGCTGCGCTCGCGGCAGGACGTGCTGCTCGACCTGGAGCGGCGCATGGAGGGCGTAGGGCAAGGCGTCCGCGTCCTGCTGGAACAGGCGCGCGAGCACGAGAATGGCGGACCGCTCGGCGCGATTCGCGGGCTGGTCGCCGACGTCTTCGAGACCGACGTGGAGCACGCGGCGGTCATCGAGGCGGCGCTGGGCGACCTCGTGCAGTGCCTCGTGATTGAGGACGGGCGTCGGTTCCTGGCGGACCCGGAATTCGTGGCGGGGCTGGCGGGCGGCGTGACGGCCATCTGCCTCGACCGCCTGCCGCCGGTGGTTAACGACCGGTCGTTCCCCGATCATCCGGGCTTCGTCGCCAAGGCGCTGGACTGGGTCCGCTTCCCGGATGATCTGACGCACCTGGCGCGGCACCTGCTCGCCAAGACGGTGATCGTTGCCGCGCTCGCCGATGCGCTCGAGCTTTCCGCGGACGATCCCTTCGGCCATCGCTTTGTCACGCTGGCCGGGGAGGTCGTCGAGCCGGACGGCCGCGTGCGCATCCGCCATGTCGCAAGCGGCGCGGGGCTGATTTCCCGCAAGAGCGAGCTGCGCGACATCGATCAGCGGCTGGCGGAGACGGCCGCGCAGGTGGCGATGCTGGAAGACCAGCTCAACCGCACGCAGGCGGAGTCGCGGCACATCGCCGAACTCCAGCAGCAGCTTCGCACCTCTCTGTACGAAGCGAACACCGCGCGCGTCGAAGCGAAGGCGGCGCTGTCCAACGTGGAAGAGACGCTGCGGCGACTCACCCACGAGCAGCCTCTGCTCGCTTCGGAGATGTCGCTGCTGCAACAGCAGATGGACGAGGCCGCGCAGCACGCCGGCGTGCGGCAGGAGCAGTTGCAACTGCTGACGGCGCAGAATGCCGAGCGCGAGGCGCGCATCATCGAGCGACAGGCGGACATCGACCGCGTCGTGGATGAGCGGCGCGCCCTGCAGGAGCGGCTTACAGAATCCCGCGTCGAGCTGGGTCAGCTTGGCGAACGCCGCAAACAGGCCGCGGATTCCATCAATGCGCAGCGGCGCGCGATCCACGAGCTGGAGACCTCGCTGGGGTCCTGCCACGCGGAGATCGAGCAGGCTCGCGGGCGCATCGCCGACGCCGAGGCCGCGCTCCTCACCGCGCGGGAGGCGGTGGAATCCCTCGAACTCAACATCCGCCGCCTGCAGGCCGAGGCGCTGCAGCTCCGACAGCAGCGCGAGCTGCTCCGCGGCGAACTGGAATCGACCACGGACGCGGTGCGAACGGCGCGGGCCTCGCTCGAAGAGACGGAGCAGCGCCTGCACGAAACGCAGATGGCGCTGGCGCAGTCGCAGGTGCGGCGCGACGAGTTGATCGCTCGCACGCGCGAAGAGCTGAAGATCGAGCTGGCCGAGCGCTACGCCTCGTATGAGTACGCGGAGAAGGACTGGGCGGTTGTGGAGGGCGAAATAGACGAACTGCGGCGCAAGATCGAGCGACTGGGCAACGTCAATCTCGATGCAATCACTGAACTGGCGGAACTCGAGCAGCGGCACGAGTTCCTCACCGCGCAGCGCAAGGATCTCGAAGAGTCCATCCGCCAGCTCAAGGACCTCATCGAGCGGCTCAACGCCGAGTCCCGCGAGCGTTTCGAGAAGACGTTCAACGAAGTCCGCGAGAACTTCCGCACGCTCTTCCGCAAGCTGTTTGGCGGCGGCAAGGCCGACATCCAGCTTGAAAACCCGGAGGACATCCTGGAAAGCGGCATCGAGATCGTCGCGCAGCCGCCGGGCAAGGAATTGCAAAGCATCTCGCTGATGTCCGGAGGTGAGAAGACCATGACGGCCATCGCTCTGGTCATGAGCATTTTCAAGAGCCGCCCGTCGCCGTGTGCGTTCCTCGACGAAGTGGACGCCGCGCTGGATGAGGCGAACAACGAGCGGTTCAACCGCATCGTGCAGGAGTTTACGACCAGTTCGCAGTTCATCGTCATCACCCACTCGAAGCGCACGATGTCCATCGCCGAGGTGCTCTACGGCATCACCATGCAGGAACCGGGCGTGTCCACGCGCGTCAGCGTGAAGTTCGAGCAGGCGGCCGGCGCGGCGTAGCCGCTCCAACCGGGTGGCCCCAACCAAGTCGCCTCAGCCAGGGCGTCCCAGCCAGAGGGCGCCTCCTCATTGCGAACCCGCAGCGCAAAGCAAGGGAGCAAGCAAGGAAGCGCGCAGGCTGGCGAGGGATCGCAACGATGCAACGACATCGGCGTTCGCCCTCGCTGGCGCTACGGGTTCCGAAATGCGGCCTGCGACCTCATTCTCATTTGTGCAGATCAGGACGGGCCGCCGGCGCTGCCCGGCGCCGACAGCACGGTCACCTTGCTCGTGGCCTTGAGCTTCCCGCACGTCACCGTCACCGTGTACTCGCCCGGCGGAACGAACTGCGTCTGCCCCAGGCCCGCGTCCGGGTTGGGGAGCTGGTCGCGCTTCTCTCGCTGAAGATCCCACACCACGCGGTTCAGCCCGACACGATTGCCGCCCGTCAGGCTGCGCACCGTGACATCCTTCGAGTCGGCGATGGTGATCTTCACCGGCTCGGTCGTGTAGTCGCGGAGCCAGTAGTAGATCCTCGCGCCCATCGGCGGGTTGGGCGCCTTGAAAACGCGATCCGTCCAGAAACCCTCGTAGGGCAGGAAGAACTTCGGTTTCGCCGGCAGGATGTCGAAGGCGTGCAGCGGCGATTGCACCACCTGCGGCGAAAGCTGCGACAGCGGCGAGGCGTCGTCCAGTACCCAGATCGAGCGCCCATGCGTGCCGGCCACCAGGTCCAGGTCGCGCGGATGCTGCGCAAGATCATCTACCGCCACCGTGGGCAGCGAATCCGCATTCAGCCGGATCCAGTGCCCGCCCGCGTCGATCGAGACATAGGCCGCCCGCTCCGTCCCCGCGTACAGCACATTCGGGTTTTTCACGTCCTCTCGAATGACCTTCGCGTGCGCGCCGGGCGGGAGGTCTGACGTGACGTTGCTCCACGCCTTGCCGCCGTCTTGCGTAACCAGCACATGCGGGTTCATGTCGTCGCTGCGGTGGCCATCGACCGCGACATACGCGCGGCTCACATCGTGATGAGATGGCTCAATCTTGCTGATGTACCGCCCCCCCACCTCGGCCGGCGTGACGTTGGCCCATGTCTTGCCGTCGTCGAAGGTCACGTGCACGAGTCCGTCGTCCGTTCCCGCCCAGAGCACGCCCGCTTTCAGCGGCGACTCGGCCAGCGACGCGACGGTTCCATGCGTCTCGGCCTCGGAGCCGACGGTGAGAATCTTGGACAGGTCGCGCGTGGAGAGGTCTTCGCTGATCTGCTCCCAGCGATCGCCACGATTCGTAAGCTTGAAGACGTGGTTGCCGCCGAGGTAAACCGTCGTCGGGTTGTGCGGCGACACGAAGAACGGGCTGTTCCAGTTGAATCGAAACCGCGGCTGGCCTTCCTTGGGCGAAGGGCGTATGAGCTTGCGCCGCCCCGTGTCGAATTCCGTCCGGACCAGCTCGCCGCCTTGGGCTTCGGAATAGAACAGGTTGGGATTCACCGGATCGAACGCGCAATGGAACCCGTCGCCCCAGCCGAGGAACAGCCAGTCATGATTGGTAATGCCGCCGCCGGGCTGATCCGGTTCGTCGCCGCCGGTGTCGCGGATCGTCGCGCTGGGCCCGACCCATGACCCGTTGTCCTGCAGGCCTCCCGCGATGCGGTAGGGATCGGACATGTCCAACGCGATGTTGTAAAACTCCCCCACCGCCAAGTGGTTGAGGAAATCCCACGTCTCGCCGCGATCGTACGATTGATACACGCCGCCATCCGTGCCGAGGACGAGATGCTCCCGGTCCGCCGGGTCGATCACCATCGCGTGCAAATCTCCATGAGGCCTGCGCGCTCCGCCGGCGCGGAACGTCTTGCCGCCGTCGTCGGAGATGTTCAGTCCCCAGCCGAGCACGTAGATGCGCTGATCATCCGTGGGATCGATGCGGACCTTCGAGAAGTAGAAGGCGCGGGGTGAGTGATCGTGCACGCGCGTCCATGTCTCCCCGCGGTCCTCGGTGCGGAACAGCCCGCCGGCCTTGCTGCGATCGTCGAACGGTTCGACGCCGAAGCCGCCGATGTCGGACTCGACAATCGCGTAGAGGATGCGCGTGTCTTTCGCGTAGATGTCCAGCCCGATGCGACCGGTCTGCCCCGGAAGTCCGCCGCCCAGCCGGCTCCACGACAGGCCCCCATCGAGCGAGCGGTACAGCCCGCCTTTGGGCCCGCCGCTACGGTAGCTGTACGGCGTGCGGCGGCGCATGTACATGGCCGCGTAAACGATGTCGGGATTCTGCGGGTCCAGCAGCACGTCGATCGCGCCGGTGTCCTCATCCGTCTGCAGCGCGGGCTTCCATGTCCTGCCGCCGTCGGTCGTCTTGCACACCCCGCGCTCCTTGTTCGGGCCCCACAGGTGCCCGAGCGCGGCCGCGTAGCAGACGTCGGGGTTGCGCGGATCGACGGCCAGCCGCGGAATATCATGCGAGTCGGGCAGCCCGCAATGAACGAAAGTCGCTCCGCCGTCGGTCGAGCGATAGACGCCGTTGCCGTAGGAGGACGAGTTGCGCCCGTTGCCTTCGCCCGTGCCGACCCAGACGATCTTGGCCTTGCCTTTGTCTTCATCCTGGTCCGGACCCTTCGACTGGCCGACCTCCGGCTCGTCCTTCCATCCGGGCCAATCCGGCGGCGCGTCGCACACGACAACGGATCCGATCGAGGCAGTAGGCTCCTTGTCGAAAAGCGGGGCGAAGGTCGTGCCGTTGTTGGTCGTCTTGAACAGCCCGCTGGTGCCGAAGCCGACGTAGAAAGTCTTGGCGTTTCCCGGCGCCAGCGCGATATCAGCGACGCGCCCGCCCATGTTCGCCGGACCGACGCTGCGCCACGACAACCCTTTGAGATCATCGGCGGTCAGCGCGCGAACAGACGCCTGCATATCGCGTTCAGTCGCCCCGGGCGCAGCAGTAGTTGCGGGTGCGCCATTGGCCGGGGTGGTGTTAGTCACCGCGGAACCGCCCGCAGCGCCGGTCGCTGCCGGACGTGCCGGGCTTACATCCATCTCACCCGATACTTGCAACGCAGGCGCGGCCGATCGTGTGGATGGGGAAGTGGACGTTGCTGATAACGCGGGCGAAGGCGGTGCCGAAGAGTTTGCGGCCTCGTCCGCCGACGCCGCTTCCGTAGCCCGCGGAATCGTCCGACAGCCCGCACTGAACACTGCCGTCCCGGTGAACACCAGCAATGCCGCCGTCGCCGCGCCCACCCTACGTCCCGCCACCCGTCGCCCGCATCGAGTCATCGCGTAACCTCCAGCTCCCGTGAGCCGCAGTACGCTATCGCGGGTTATCGAAACCGCAAAGTGGATCAGGAGATGCGCTCGCTTCCAGCGTGGACACGAGGATGCAAGAAACTCGGCTGCACCCGGCGCGCCCTTGCGAACATGGAGTGTGTCCCGTGGTTCGGCAACTCATCGAGCGACTCCGGCGTCACAGTGACGGTTTGGTTCGCTGCAATTCCCGCTCGATGCGCGCCAGGAACTCCGCGACGTGAATCATGGCCGTTCGACCATATTTCCCGATCACGAGCAGATCCTCGTCTCGCGTGACCAGGACCTCCGCCGTGGAGACCTCCGCCAAGGCAAGAAGATAGTCATCGCTTGGGTCTCGACAGACGAGTTTCACGTGAATCGGCTTGTGAAGTGCAGCTCGACGAAGCAGGTCCGCCACGGCCATCGCATCGTCGGCGTGAATGAGCCGCTCGAAGTATGGTCGGGCGACCACCTCGGTGAATTCGTCGATCAGGTCCGGCGAGGCGACGAGCGACAGTGCGCCCCCCTCGACGCCCTCCGCGATCCGGCGCCACCAGCCGCCGAGCAGCGCGCTGATCAGGACGGACGTATCGAGGATCGCGTGGATAGGGGCTTCTCCTGGCGAACGGCGCGGACTTCCGCATCAATCTGGTCATCCACGGCGTTGTGGCCGGCGCCGTATCCCGCCTCGATCCGTTCGCAGATCAGACGCCAACGCCGTGCCCAAGTCAGGCGATCGATGGCCTCGGCAACCTCCAACTGCTGGTCGCCCGGCAACGCCTTGACCTGCTCGATGATAGAATGCGCTCCGGTTGATAGCATCCGCTGTACCCGCCGCGCCGCAGTTCCCCCGATGCCCGCCTCATCCGAATTGTAGCAGGGCACCCCGGGGAGGGGAATCGTTCTGACCTCGCTGGGTTCCTGGGCTGGGCGGCGTACCGCGAAGTACATCGCGAACGCGGCGCTGGTAATGGACCGCGTCTTCACCCCCCTGAACCGAGCCGATTAACCGGGAGTCGTCGCCGCCTTCCGCTTGGCAGCTTTCGCCGCTGTCAAGCAATTCCTCGATCCGGCACCAGTCCTCGTAGCCGATCTGCACAGCCACGGGGCGGTTCGATTCATCGGTCACAATTTGCTTGCGGATGTTCAGCATGGAGGTAGCGCTTCACCTGCTCACTATAGCACGTTCCTGTGCCCGCCAATACCACGGGTCACGCCACCGCGAAATATTTCGCCTGCCGGTGATGCGTGATCAGCGCCGTCGTCGTCTGCTCCGGCTCCAACTGAAACTCCTCCGACAGCGTCACGCCGATGCGCTCCGGCTCCAGCAAAGGCCAGAGCTTGAGCTGGTCTTCGAGTCTGGGGCACGCGGGGTAGCCGAAGGAGTAGCGCGAGCCCCGGTAGCGCTGCTTGAAGATTTCCTGCTTGTCGCGCGCGTCCTCGCCGGCGATGCCCCATTCCGCGCGGATCTGCTTATGGATGAACTCCGCCAGCGCCTCGGCCCCCTCCACGCCCAGTCCGTGCAAATGCAGATAGTCCTGGTAGCGGTCCTGCGCGAACCACTCCCGCGCCACGTCGCTGACGTGCCGACCCATGGTCACCACATGAAAAGCGATCACGTCGAACTCGCCGCTCTCCACGGGTCGGAAGAAATCCGCCAGGCACCAGTACGGCGCCTTGCCCTGCCGCGGAAAGTCGAACCGAGCCAGCTCGCGCAGCGCCCGCGCCGGGCGGGGCCGGCCCGCGTCGAAACTCGCAGGGTCGAATACCACAAGCTCATCGCCCTCGGCCTGACAAGGCCAGAAACCATAGATCGCCTGCGGGCGCAAAATCTCCTCGCGCTCGCAGCGCTCGGCCAGATCGCGATAGACGGGTCTCACAACGTCATTCACATAGCGCGCGAACTCTTCCGGACTGCGCCGGTTTTTCTTGTAACCCCATTGCACCTGGAAGAGCATGTTCTCATTGATCCAGGCGAGCACCGTCTTGATGGGAATATGCTCAAGGACGCGCGATCCCCAGAATGGCGCGAGAGGAACCGGTTCGACGCGCGAAATGTCGGATATGGGCGGAAGCGAGCCGCGGACTTCAGCCCGCGCGGGCTCGCCGCTCCCGGCCAATGCCGCATCACGCAAGTCCGCACCTCGTGGCAGTCCCCCGCCGCGCGACCCCGCGCAAGGAATCACGACCTCTCTCGAAGGCAACCCCCCGCGCCCACTGAACTCGGTCGATCGCTTCGCAGCCCCCTCGAAGCGCCCTTCGACGATTTCCTCCATCAGTCGCAGACCCTCAAACGCATCCTTCGCATACGCCACGGCGCCGGCGTACACGCCGCGCAAGTCGTCCTCCACATACTTGCGCGTCAGCGCCGCCCCGCCCAGGATGACGTGCGGCGACAGCCCCCGCTCGTTGAGCACTTCCAGATTCTCGCGCATCACCACTGTCGATTTCACCAGCAGCCCGCTCATGCCGATCGCGTCGGCCTTGTGCTGCTCATACGCCTCGATAATCGCGGCCACCGGCTGCTTGATGCCGAGGTTGACGACCTTGTAGCCATTGTTCGTCAGGATGATGTCCACGAGATTCTTGCCGATGTCGTGTACGTCGCCGCGCACCGTGGCGAGCACCATCGTGCCTTTCTGCTCGCCATCCACGCGGTCCATGTGCGGCTCGAGGTGCTTGACCGACGCCTTCATCGTCTCCGCCGACTGCAACACGAACGGCAGTTGCATCTGCCCGGCCCCGAACAGGTCGCCCACGGTTTTCATGCCGTCGAGGAGAATCTCGTTGATGATGTCGAGCGGGCGATACGTAGTCATGGCCTCGTCCAGGTCGTCCTCCAGCCCAACGCGGTCGCCGTCGATGATGCGCCGCTTCAAGCGATCGCGTATGTCTTTGGGCTTTTCAGACTCGGAGGCGCGCTGAGATTCGCCGGATCGTGCGGACTGAAGTCCGCGGCTCGCCTCGAACATCTTCAGCAATTCGGTGAGCGGGTCGTAGCCCTCGCGCCGGCGATCGAACAGCAGGTCCTCCGCCACGCGGCGCTGATCCTCCGGAATCTTGAACAGCGGCTCGATGCCCGCCGCGTGCAGAATGGCCGCGTCCAGCCCGTGCTCGCGCGCGTGGTGCAGCATGACGCTGTTGATGACCTTGCGGATGGGCGGCGCGACGCCGAAGCTGACGTTGGAAACGCCGAGCACCGTGTGCACGCCCGGCAGCTCCGCCTTGATCCGCCGCAGACCGTTGAGCGTTTCCAGCGCGAGCTTGCGGTCGTCCTCGTTGCCCGTGCAGACGGTGAACGTCAGCGGGTCGAAAATCAGGTCCGATGCTTTCACGCCGTGCCGATTCACCGCGATGTCGTGGATCCGGCGGGCGACCGCGACCTTGCGCTCCGCGTCTTTGGCCATCCCCTCCTCGTCGATCGTCAGCGCAATCAGCGCCGCGCCGTAACGCTTCGCCAGGCCGCAGACCCCATCGGCGCGATGCTCGCCGTCTTCGAGGTTGATCGAGTTGATGATGCACTTCCCGCCCGCCAGCTTCAGCGCCGCCTCCAGCACGTTCGTCTCCGTGCTGTCGATCACCAGCGGCACCGTCACATCCGTGACGAACCGCCGCAGCAGCGCCGTCATGTCCGCCGTCTCGTCGCGCCCCACGTAGGCCGCACAGACGTCGAGGCAGTGGCTCCCGTGCTTCACCTGCTCGCGGCCCATCTGCACCATGCCGTCGAGGTCGCCCGCGGCGAGCAGCTCACGGAATTTTTTCGAGCCGTTGGCGTTGGTGCGTTCGCCGATGGCGAGAATGTCGTTGTCCTGCCGCAGGGTCACGGACTGGTACAGGCTCGAAACCGACGGCTCGACCACGAAGGTGCGGGGCACGGGCGCGCGCCGGCCCATCGCGTCCACCACCGCTGCAAGGTGCTGCGGCGTCGTCCCGCAGCAGCCGCCGACCAGGTTGACGCCGTCGGCCTCGACAAACTCCTTCAGCCACCGAGCAAGCTCCGCCGGAGTGAGCGCGTAATGCGGCTTGCCACCCACGAGCTGCGGCAGCCCGGCGTTGGGTTGCACGAGCAGCAGCTTGTCCGTGTTGCGCGAAATGTAGCGGACGTACTCGCTCATCTCCTGCGGACCGGTGGCGCAGTTCAGACCGATGGCAGCAACGGAATCGTACGCGTTGAGCATCGTCACCGCCGCGGCGATTTCCGTGCCCAGCAGCATCGTCCCCGTCGTCTCAATGGTCACGGTACAGAAGATGGGGACCGCGCGGCCTGTCGCGCGCATCGCGTCCATGCACGCCACGATGCCGCATTTCGCTTCCAGAATGTCCTGGCACGTCTCCACGAGCAGCGCGTCCACGCCGCCGTCGAGCAGCCCGCGCGCCTGCTCCGTGTAACTGTCCAGCATCTCGTCCCAGTGGGTCTGCCCGAGGGTGATGAGCCGCGTGCCGGGCCCCATCGAGCCGACGACGAAGCGCGGCTGTGCGGGTTTGCTGAACTCGTCGGCGGCGCGGCGGGCGATGCGCGCGGCGGCCTGGTTCATTTCAAACGTCTGCCCCGCGATGCCGAACTCGCCCAGCGTAAGCTTGCTCGCGCCGAACGTGTTGGTCATCACCGCGTCGCAGCCGACGGACAGAAACGAGCGATGAATGTCCAGCAGCACGTCCGGGCGCGTCAGCGAGACGACATCGACGCAGTTCTCATGCCCGTCGTAGTCCGCCAGCGTCAGGTCGCGCGCGTGGATGGACGTGCCCATTGCACCGTCCAGCACGAGCACGCGCTGCTGAAGTGTTGAAAGAAGCTTGGATTCCATGTGGCCGCCGTTCCTGCGCAAGGAGAGCATGAATGTCCTGTTTCAACGATCGAGTGCGGGAATGATACGCGATTTCGGCGTGAACGCCGACGGAGGACGGGTCACATGCCCATGAGGAGGACCCGAAATGCGGCGATGGCGCGGATCATTGAAATGATGCTACCGCGGAAAACAAGGCCGGTCAAACAAGAACTCGATTGCCTTGAATCCGCATCGGGTGTCACGGATCCGCATCGCGTGGCACGGGTCCGCAGCAGCGGACCCGTGGACGACCCGGGTGCGCCGAAGTCGCCGGCTCGCCACGGCTCCGCAAGCAAACCGGACCCAGCCACGAGGATCCGAGGTCAGAGTGCGGTTGCCTTGGGTCCCCGCCGAGAAACGCCGGAAATGCGCGGAGGCACGCTCCGTCTCCCCGCTGCTCAGCTCACACCTCCACTGACAGGCTACCGGGTTCGTGCGCCGCCGACCCGAAGGCGGCGTTCGCCTCCCCTCGCTCCGAGGCCACCTTGTCCACGAGGATCTGCCACGTTTCGCGTTCCATGCGCAGGATCTTCAGGGCGTCGTCCAGTGCCTGAACGTCGTGGCGGGCGCTGCCGTCAACGAGCTTGTGGTAGATGAACATGTACAACGCCCCGACGCGCTCGCACAGCTCCGGGTTCACCTTGTGGTTAAGCCCGTTGTACATCTCCATCACGATGTTCTGGGCCCGCGAAAGATGCTCGAAGACGCGCTCGAAGTCTTTCTTCGTCAGGGCATCACGACCCTGCATCGTGAACCGGATCGCCCCGTCGTAGAGCATGAGCTGAAGCTGCTCCTGCGTGGCAGTCAGGACGGCTTCGCGCAGGTAGTGTTGTGCGTGCGAGGAGGCGGCCATGTCGCCTCATCTATCGGAAGGGGCAGGGCTTGATTTCAGTTGCTCAGGCCGCGATCCGGCAGGTTTCGGCGGCGGGGGCGCAGCTTGTGCCGGCAGGTGCCTGAGCCAGGCGGGGCGTTGCTTCAATCGCCGGCAATGCGCGGTTCACGCCCAACCTCGTCATTCGCGCGCAGGCGGGAATCCAGTTTCGTCGCGGAGCAACGGGCAACCCGGCATCCATGCGCGAAAATTGCGCGTCGGCGTTACTTGCGCTCGCCCTCCTCCACGGTCGGGTTCCGCCGAAACCGCTGGTAGATCTCGTCCTTGCGGAACTCTTCCATGCCGGGCGGCTCCGGGAACATCTTCGCCGCGTCCAGCGGAGGATCGTTCCGCTTGCACCATTCAGCCAGGTATGGCTGCGCCTCATCCCAGATCATCTGCTGCAACCGGAGATCGATCCGATCCCACAGCCACTTCTTCATCAGCACGTGCCGCCGCGTATCCTGGAAGTAGCCCAGCGTCTCCTCGGCGAACATCAACTCATAGGCCTGAAGACGACGGCGGTCCTTCACGTCACTGGTCATTTCGGCCATGTAGTGGTCATAACAAATGCGCGCGGCGTCCATGTCGCCCTCGAAACCCACCACATCTCCGCCGCCCAGCTTGTCCAGTGCTGAGTCCATAAATCCGCGCACGATGACGTCCGACTGCTTGTACGTCATCAGTTCTTCTTTGATATTGCCGAACACGAAGTCGCGCAGCGGAAGGATGTATCGCTCCTGAATGCCGCCGTTGGGGTGGCGGTTGTGCTCACGGAGGTAATCGAGAAACTCCTGCGCCAGCTTCAGGTTGGATTCACCACCCTCGCGGAACAGGTTGCCGATCGAATCTTCGATCCAGTTGAAGAATCCCGAGCGGTACTGCGGACCCGCCGTGCCTTCCTCAAACCTCGGATCGTCCTTGAATTGCTTTTCGCCGTATTTGAGGTAAGCACGAAACGTGTAAGGAATAAACCGCGTATCCGGCCGAAAGTCGATATACGAGTCAAACGGCTTGTCAAAATTCGGAACAAAGATGAGCCGTCCGCGCGTCTCACCATATCGCAACGCGAAAAAAATAAAACGGACGGTGTTCATCGAATCGTTCGGATTGAGGTTGAACCGCCCTTCCGTTTTCATGTCGCCGTAACTCGACCAGTACAGCGCGTGCGCCCAGGCCGCGCGCCAGTCCACCGGACCGAACTCCTCCATGAGTTTCAGCATCCACTGCGGATCCAGTCGCATTTCCTCCCGCAGCACGCGCGAGCGTATGACCGCCAGCACGCGATTCAGCACCCCCTCGTGGGCCGGATCCGTGAGGAACGCCAGGCGCTTAACAAACTGCTCGTCCGCTTCCGGCTTCTCCGCGGCCACTTCAAAAAGTCGTCGTTGCCTTCGCAGATGACGCGCCACGAAATCCAGCAGCACGCGATCGGGCGAAAGAGCGATATCCTTGTCACTCAGACGGGCAACGAAGGCGGCAGCCTCAGGGTCAGACTGCAGAAACGCATTCCAGTCATGCGGCGCATCCGCGATCTTCTTGAACAGCCCCGCCTCTTCCTCCGCCGACAGCATCACCGGCGGCTCGCCGAGCACTCTTTCCATTTCCACGGCCAGGGCGCGCTTGTACGCCAGGTGCTCGTCGTCCAGAAAATCCGCGATCTTGTGCCAATAGATGTACGCCAGATCTTTGTAAAGCGTGATCTCGCGCGGATTGTATTGCAGACCTTTGTCCCGCAGCTCCCGAATGCCGTTGGTCACCCATTTCCACCGCGCCTCGGGAGCGTAATACGCGACGGAAATGTTGTAGGCCATGTTCCATGAGTTATACGCCCACACACCTGGGAACCGCGGCTGGAGACTGGTCAGAATCCGCGCAAGTTGGAAAGCCTCGTAATTCTTGCCCTGCTCCTTGAGCCGCTCATAGCGGATGAACGCCACATCAATGGCCAGCGCCCGCACCGGCCCGAGTTTGCTGGCCAGCTCCAGCGCCGGGGGCAATCCGCGCACGGAGTCCTGGTCCAATACAAGCTGACGCTCACGGCGGATGCGATTAATCGGATCCAGGACGAACCCCGCGCCGATCAGGCACGCCGCAGCGGTGGTCAAGCTCAGCGCCAAAACGCGCCAGTCCCTCCGCTGCGCCGCGCGGCGGGCCGCAAGGTACTCCGGCAGGACGTAATGAATGGACGCGCCCGATGACATTGCCAATTTCGAATCCTGCCGATCAGCCCATTCCTGTCCGCACAGGTTGGAAACCGGTGCCACACTCACACACCGGTTGGAAACCGGTGCCACACACACGCCAATCGAATGCCGGTGCCGCAGGTGGCGGTGGAGCGGCTCCTAGAACGACGTCTCGGAAACCTCGCGTCGATAGAACAACAGCATCCCCAAAGCCAACACAATTCCGCCCTGAATGAGCACAAGCTGCGAAAAGCCCAGCAGCACCCACTTGAGCGTCACGTTCTCTCCATTGACCAGCGTCTCCACGCCGTCGAAGGCATTGAAATCCGGCACGATCTTGAACATCAGCCCGAGAAAACCGTTGAGAAATTCCATGGCCAGCGTCTGAAACGACGCGGAAGCCTTGACGAAATCTCCCCCGAAAAGCTCCTTGAGGAACGATCCGAGCACGCCGAACACCGGCGCAGTGCTCTTGTCCATCAGGTCCAGCGACTCGGACATGAACGCCCGCAGCCCGGCCAGCGCATACACCACGAACGACGCCAAACACGCCACGGGGTAGGAAAAAAGGCTCGTCATCAGCACCGCCAGCGCGCCGAGAAAAAGCAGCTTCCAGAACATCAACAGGAACAGCCGCAGCAGGTTGCCCTCGAACGATCCGACGACAAACAAGCACTTGATGCCGTCCTTGGTGATTTCAAGCGAGTTGTAGAAGATCGGCTCAGGATCCTCGTACCATTCGGGGTTGGCGTAAGGATTGACGTTCTGGAACTGCACCGTCAGCGTCCCGTCGGGAGCGACGCAATCGGACGGCACGCGAATGATCTGGTACCGCCCCACCATGTGCCGCGGCATCGTCATGTACCGCGTGCCGCCCTTGTCGGGATCGCCAAACACCCAGATCGACCGGAAGACCTCGTCCGGCGCATAGTCGAGCACTTCGGTGCGGTAGCGCAACTGGATGTAATCGTCTGGAGAGCGGCTGCACAAGATGTTCTCAAACTCAAACGTGCGCGAGTCCAGCGGATGCACGATACGCCATTGCGCCTCGTGCTTCTTCGTTAATCGTTGAATTTCAGTCGCCCGGTCCACCGGCTCGGCAATGTTGTTGTAAAACCCCTCCCGCAGCCGCTGCTCATACTCCGCCTCCGCATACGGCACAAAGTCCGGGAGCTTGAACATCGTCGCATGGCGGGCCACCAGCACCTCATTCACCAGCCGCAGTCGGTCCGGACTGGCCTTCTCATCCGTCTTCGTCTCGATAATTGCCTTCCTCTGCTTGAGAATCTCCAGATCAGTCTTGCTCGTGGGCGTCAGGCCGATCGCATAACTGTCCTCAATGGGAGGCTTTGTTGCTATGAGATACTTCATCATCCCATAGACGCAGCCAAAGGAGAAACCCAGGAAGATGAAATTAAAGAGCGCAATGCCCAGCCACTTGCCGAGCAGGTACTGCCAGCGCGCGATCGGCTTGGAGAAAACCAGGAAAGACTGACGGTTCACCAGCTCGTCCGAAATCGAGCGGGCCAGAAAGATCGTCAGCACGCCGAGAAAAAAGCCTGTGAACTCCAGGCTGAAGGACAGGTAGCTCTGCACCGCGCCGGTCAGCGACCCGTCCCCCTCCACCGCGAAGGGAAGCGCCAGCACGATCATGCCGATCAGCGCCAGAAACACCAGCGCGATCTTCATGCGCAGCCCCTCGGAGATCATGTGCAGCGCCACGCTCCCCGCGGCCGTGCGACCCAGCGGCGTAGAATCCACGACGCGGCGCCCCCATCGCGCAGCGCCGTTCCACGCGCCGGATACGGCTCGAAGCGGGCTCAAGGAAGCGGAGGGAACCGGAGCTGAAGCGGCGTCCATCACGGCTTGGGCCCGTCCTCCCGCGAAGGCGAGGGGCGGCCGCGCAGCAGTTGCTCAAGCACGTCCGCGTCGGCGTTGAGCGGTGGCGGAGCGGGCCGTGCCGTCTCGTCTGCTTGAACCGGACGAGGCACGCCAGGTGCGGTCGCGCGAGAATCGGAAGCTTCGATCAAACCCTGCAGCACGCGTTTCGATCCCTCCTCATGCGATCCCGGCTTCGCCGCCGCCGGCGCCACCGGAGCGGGCGCCAGACGATCGGCGGAGGCGGACACGAGCGACTCCACCACCTGACGACCGTCGTCCTCGTCGCCCGATCCCAGAAAATCCGGAACCTCGCCCGCGCCGGCCACGCCCGACGTGGCCACGTTGGCGCGCCGCGCATCCTCCACGATCTGAACGAAGAAGTCTTCCAGCCGGGTGCGCGGCGCCGAAACGTCTAGAATATCCTTGTTTTCCAGCCGCCGCACGAGTTTCCGCAGCTCCTCGACCGTCGCGTGCGACAGCCGATCGGTGATGAACTGCGTCCGGTCCGTCACGCTGAGCAACTCATCCATGTGCCCGGCCGCGCGCTGACGGCCGCCGTACAGAATGGTCACGCGGTCGCACACGTCCTCGACATCCGCGAGCATGTGGCTGGACAGCAGGATCGTCTTGCCGCGCTTGCCCAGCTCGCGGATCAGGTCCTTGATCTGCCGCGTTCCGATCGGGTCCAGCCCGGAGGTCGGCTCGTCGAGAATAAGAAACTCCGGATCGTTGATCAGCGCCTGCGCCAGCCCAATCCGCCGCGCCATGCCCTTCGAGTATTCGCCGATCGGGCGGCGGGCCTCGTGCTTGAGACCCACCATCTCCAGCAGCATTTCCGTCCGCTTGCCGCGCACCAGCGGAGGCAGATGAAACAACCGTCCGAAGTAATCCAACGTCTCGCGCGCATCGAGAAAACGGTACAGATACGACTCCTCCGGCAGGAAGCCGATGCGCGCCTTGACCGCCACATCCGTCGGCGACTTTCCAAAGACCGCGATGCGTCCCTTGGTTGGATACAGCAGGCCCAGGAGCATCTTGATCGTCGTGCTCTTGCCGGAACCGTTGGGTCCCAGCAGACCGAAGATCTCGCCGGAGTGGATGTCCATCGTCAGGTCGGTGACGGCCGGCACGCGTGGACGCCGCCAGAAATCGCGAAACGTCTTGCACACGCCCGCCATCTGGACCACGGCGATCTGTTTTTCCGTCGTTGTGACCATCTCAAACGCGTCTCACCCGCCGAGAAGCGCCCCCGCTCTGCCAAGGAGGGCAAAAAAGAGACAGCTTCGCCGCGGAAAACTCGCCCCGCCTCCCAGCTCAACCCAGGGGCAAAGGAGCCGCACGCGGGCCCTACTCAAACCCCGTGTCCACCGCGTGAAACTCAGGAGGCTTGCCGCCGATCTTCTTGATGTTGGACTCGATCTCGTCCAGTTTCTTCTGCTGCGGATCCGGTCCGATGCGGATGCGCATCTGTGCCAGGCCCGCGGGGCGGTAGATCTTCACGACCTCGCGGTTGCTGAGCAGCTCGTTGCGCGTCTCGTCCCACAGGCGCTCAAACAACAGCCGGGGATTGCGCTTGAACTCCGGCAGCAGGGAGCGGTACAGCCCCAGGTCGCCCTCCAGCTCGCCGACGAGCGTCGAGTAATGCGCGCTGGCCGCCTTGATCCGCTGCCCCGCCTCTCCCGCCGCGTCGCTGGTCAGAAGCCGGTCCAGCTCGCTCTCCAGCTTCGCCGCGGCCGCCGTGTCGCCCGTTGCGTCGCTGATGTCCTTCCGCTCCAGCACCGCCAGGATGTCCTCGAAGACGCGGCCGGCGGCGTTGCTGAGCATCTCGGTGCGCGCTTTCTGCGCATCCTGCACGAGCTTCACCTTGTTGTTTTCCGCCTGCTGCGTTTCCTCGAACGCCCCACGGACTTGAACCGGCACGATCGACACCGGTGCTTTCACCTGCGTCAACGTCATGCCGGTCGCCAGCGACGCAAGCCTCGCGTTCACCAGCGCCTTGACCTTCGCGCACACGTCGTCGAGCCGCTCGCGGTACACCTCCTCGGTCTTCATGCCCGACGCCACCTCAACCCCCGCGTTCTCCACCAGCACGCGGATCAGCTCCTCCGCAGGCGCCATCTTCTTTCCGTGCAGGTTGCGGATGTACTCCACGAGGTCTGTGATCTTGTACGTCACCACCCATTGAATGTGCACCAGCCCCTTATCGCCGGTGAGCAGCGCCCCGTCGCGGTTCGGGTCCAGCCCCTCGTGCCCGCGATCCACAAACTTCAGCCCCTTCGACTTGTCGTCATCCGAGAGCCACAGCATATGGCTGTCGATGATGATGTCGCTGGACTGGCGCACCGGAAGGCGAACCACTTCGTCCACCGGAAACGGCCAGGCGAACAGCGCCCCGGAGGCATGCGCCGTGGGCAGCAGCTCGCCAAACCGGAACACGACCGCTTCTTCCGTCGGCTCGATGAAGCGGATGCCCGAGCCGAGGTAGAAGACCACCAGCAGCACCATGATCCCCTTCAGGATGCGAAAGCTCTGGTGCAGCGCGTCGGCCAGCGACTGGTTCGCCGCATCGAGCGGCAGGTCCGCGTCGCCCGGCTCGCCGGCGGGGCCGTGGTAATGCTCGAAGAGACCCAGCCCCTGACCGTGGTCGTGCACGTGGTCATGGTCGTGATCGTGAGGATGGTCGTGATCGTGCTGCGGCATCGTGCTTCATCCCCTCGAACCGGACCCTGCTTCACCCGGCGCCTGCTCCGCCGAAGCCCCCGCGCCCCCGCTGACATCTCGCGGCGTCGGCAGGGCCGGCTCTGCATCGCCGCGCATCGCCGCCTCGCGCCCCTCCGGCACCATCACGCTGAACGGCAGCCCGTTGGTGTCGAAGATCAGCGTCGTCCGCGTCGCCAGCGCCTTCTTCAGCGCGCGAATATTGTCAAGGAATATCCGCAGCTCTGGATGCTCGTTGAACAGCGTGTAATACTCGTTGACCTTCTTCTGGCCCTCGGCCTCGATGCGCGAGACTTTCGCGGTGACCACTGACAGAATCCGCTCCTTCGCGGCTTCCGCCTTCGCGTGAATGTCCCGCGCCTGGGCTTCGCCTGCCGTGGTGTAGATGCCGGCCTTGCTTTCCTGGGCCGACTTCATGCTGCCGAAAATCGAGCTGGTCACCGACTGCGGCAGACCCAGTTTCTTGATGCCGAACTCGACGACCTCCAGGCCGTAGTCCTGGTCCACCGCCTGAATCCGCGCCAGGATCGATCGCTCGATCGTGCGGAGCGAGCTTTCGGGTGCGCCGGATTCCGGGGCGCTGCCCGGCGCGGCGGGAGCCGTCGCGCCTTCGCCGACGGATACGAACTCGGAAAAATCCCGCTGCCCGACTTCGGCGTTCTTCATCGTCTGGATCGAAGACCGCAGCTCCTTCACGCCGTTCTCCTCCACCTGGAAGTTCTCATGGAACTTGCGCGGATCGGAGATGCGCCAGATCGTGTAGGTCGTGAGGATGACGTTCTTGCCGTCGCGCGTACTCGTCTCCTCGGTCTTGTCCTCGAGGACACGTTTGCGGCTGTCGTACGTCACGACGCTGTGGATCGGCCAGGGGAGCTTCCACTTCAGCCCCGCCGTGGCGATCGGCTCTCCCGTGGGTCGGCCAAAGAGCTTGAGAATCGCCACTTCGGTCGAGCGCACCTGGAACGTACACATGTACGTGCCCAAGACGAGCACCAGCACCGCAACCGCGATGTAGGTTGGCAGTCGTTTCATCCGTTCACGTCTCCAAACATGCGTCGCGATTTCTCGTCGCGCGACCGCTTCAGACTTCGAACTCCCCGGCACCCGCCGGTCCGCGGCGCCCGCTGCCACGCCTCAGACGCTGTTGCACATCTGAGCCGCGACCGTGAGGGAGCGAGGGATTCCCCCCCGAACACGCGGGTACTGCAACAGACTGTCAGTTCTTCTCCCCGAGATCGATCCTCGTCGGCTCGACGTTCTCATACTCGAACAGAAAGTTGGACGGATCCCCCACGATCAAATACTTGCGGACGCCGTCCAGTCCCTCAAGAACTTCCAGCACCTTCCGGGTTTGATACAGCCTTGGCGAAGCCTTGTAGGCCGCAACTTCACTCGGAAAAGCCGAGGCTTTCGCCGCCGCATCCGTCAGGCGTTGCTGCGCCCGCAGTCGAGCCATGGAAAGCCGCACGGCCGAGTCGCCGCCGATGGGTGGAAGTCCCGTTCTCGGATCACCCGTCAGCAACCGCTCCACGCGCGCCTCGGCATCCGCCAGCGCCTTGGCATCCGCATCCGGCTGCTTGGCGATAACCTCGCGCGCCTGGATGGCCTCATCCACGAGCGTCGCCCGCGCCACGCTGCCGGCGACGGCCGTGAGAATCTGCTCTGCCTCTCCCTCGGCCGTGTGGATCGCGTCGAGTTTCTTGCCCTCCGCGGCGATGACCTCCTGAAACGCCTTGGCGACGCCGGCCTCGTTGGGCGGATGGATGCTCTCGACGCCGCAGAACACGACCTTGATCCCCAGCCCGAACGCGTCGATTTCCGCCTGCAGCCCGTCCTTAAGCCGGTCGTTGAACGCCTGCCGCCCCGGACCCATCAATGTTTCCAGATCGACCCGGCTGGCGCTTTCCGAAAGCTTGCGGAACGCCAGCGACTCCAGAACGCGGTCCGGTTCCGCGTAGCTGTAGAGGTACTTGTGCAGGTCGGTGATGTGGTAGCGGATCGGCACCGAGGCCATCACCGCGTTGACCGCCACGCTCTTGCCCTTCTGCGACTCGGACTCATCCGCGGACGTGGGCAGATTCTCGGCGTTGCTCGAATGCCCGACGATCAGCAGCATCTCCGCCTGAAACTTATGCTCCTCCGTCCAGAGGACGGCCTTCTCGCGGCCTGTCTCTTCCGACTTGGCCGGTTCCGTTGGCGCGTCCCCCACCACCAGCGTGCTGAGTCGTTTGACCGGCGCGCGGCGGACGGTCTCGATAGGCCAAGGCAGCTTCCAGTGAAAACCCGGCCCGAGCTGCTCGCCTTCCGCGTGAACGCGCCGACCGAAGCGCTCGATCACGGCCGCTTCGTCCGCGTCGATGATGACCACGCTGGACAGCAGCACGACAAAGAGCATCGTCACCAGCGTGAGCGGAAGGACCGTCGCCGCCAGAAGCTGGTAGAACCACGTCTTGCTGACTTCGAAGCCGAACTGGTAGTTAATCGCGTCGGCGATCGACTTGGCGATCCCGCCCGGCTCGGTCACCAGCCCCAGCAGACGGCTGTCGAACGCCGGGCGCGGAACCACGCCGGGCGTGCGCGGGCGGTAGAAATCCGCGATGAAATTGCCCAGAAACTCGATGCCCAGCAGAAACATCAGCAGGCGGATGATCTGCGCCGCCAGCGGCTCGACCCACGGGAAGCTTCGCTCCGACACCACCATCCCCAGCATGGCAATGGCACAGACGATCGAGCAGCCGGCCATGTACGCCGCGCCCGCGCGCATCAGGCTCCACTCGCGCTGCCGCGCCAATCCGATCGCATGAGCGCGGAAGAAATGGCAAATCAAGCCCGCGGCCACGACAAACCACACGCACCGCAGCGGGTTCAGCGTCCTGTGAAAAAGGTCCGCGGCGGGAACGGATGCAAACGGCCAGGTCCAGTAGAGGAAGGAGCCGAGAATCCCCACCAGCGCCAGGACCAGCGTCGCGCCGGGCAGCAGCCAGCGGATCAGCCCCGCGAACTTGCGCCGCTCGATGTGCAGCGCCTCCTCGTCGATCTCGAACAGCGCCGGGTCCGCACCGCTGGTCCGCGCTCGGCGAAGCTCCTCCGCCTCCAGCGCCTCCGCGTTGACGCGCTGCACCTGCTTGAACACCAGGATCAGCGACAGCCAGATGAGCAGCCCCGGCGCGACAAACCGGGCGGCCGCAAAGCACACATCCGACTTCGCCCAGTACGCAACCCCCATCAGGCAGGCGAACACGATCGCCTGGGCGATCAGCCCGAGAACCGCGTTGTGCGTCGCCTGCCGGTCTTTCGGCACCGCTGTCTGCATCATGCACGTCAACCCATCGAAATCGTCGGGGATTCCCGAACCCTTGCTGCGCGGCAACCGTCTTAATGGAGGGACCGCGTTCCGCTCCTGCGTCCGGTTGTGGCGCGAGCCCGGAAGCTTACAATCCGCCGCGGACGCTGCCAAGCGGAGTCGTTTGGCGTCAAGACCGCGCACCGGCGCGATCCCCGGCGGACGACGGGAGCGCATCGGAAACCGGCGCGCAAGCAGACCGGTCGTCTGCCGACTCGATCAGAACCGCTGATGTTCACACGTTTTCTATCCATCGCCAGAGTGTCGTTTCTCGAAACGGTCCGGCAGCCCATCTACGGGGTCCTGCTGATCTGCACCGCCCTCATGCTGATCTTCAACGTCTCCCTGGCGGCGTTCACCATGAGCGACGACAACAAACTCCTCCTGGAGCTAGGTCTTTCTACGCTCCTGCTGAGCGGATTGTTCTTGGCTTCCTTCAGCGCCACCGGCGTCCTCAGCCGGGAGATTGAGAACAAGACCGTCTTGACCGTGGTGTCCAAGCCGGTGGGCAGGCCCGTCTTCCTGCTGGGGAAATTCGCCGGGTTGCTCGGGGCGATCCTGCTGGCACATTACCTCAATACCCTGGTTTTCCTCCTTGCCCAAAGACATGGGGTCATGCAGACCACGGCGCAACCTTGGGACATGCCGGTCCTGCTCTTTGGAGGGTTGGGAGTCATCGTCCCGCTCGCGCTGGCCGGGTTCGCTAACTATTTCTACGGCAAGGACTTCCCGCTTTCCGCGCTCGTGCTGACCACCCCCGCCCTCACTTGCTCCTTGGTGCTCGTGGCGTTTTTTGATGAGAAGTGGAACGCCATCCCGTTCGCGTCCAACTTTCCGGGAGGGCAGGTGATGATCGCCACCCTCCTGGTTCTGCTGTTCAACCTCATGCTCGCGGCCGTCGCAACCGCGGCCTCGACCCGCTTCGGGCAGCTCATGACGCTGACCATCTGCGTCCTGTTCGTCTGCATGGCGGTGATCGCCGACTACGCCTTCGGTCAGTACGCCGAAAAGTCCCAGCTCGCAGCTTGGTTGTACCACGTAGTTCCGAACCTCAGCCCATTCTGGGTGATTGACGGACTTTTCGCGGAAAAAGCGGAGACAACCGTGACCGGGGGTTACCTCCTCTACGCCTTCGCCTACAGCTCGCTGATAACTGCCGCGTTCGTAAGCCTCGGCATCGCGATGTTCAACCGGCGCGAAGTGGGCTGATCCCACGCTGAATCCCTGCTGAAAAGCCGCGCAAACCCTTCCACCTTCTCTTGGCGGTTCGCGGTGGAAATCCAAACCAGACATAGGGCCCGTCACCCCCGCGCCGGCGGGCGTCCAGTCACCCCGGAAGCACCACTGGATTCGTGGCTCTTCTCAAGGTATCGCTGGATTCCCGCCTTCGCGGGGGTGACGAAGCTGGATTCCCGCCTGCGCGGGAATGAAGAGCGCGATCCTTGAAGCTGGACATGCCATGCCGTTTCGTCAGTTCGCCATGACTCCCCCTCCCGCACTTGAACCCACATAACGCTTTGTAAGACAACCACTTATACTGCGATTGGCGCCCCGGCACGAAGGTTGCCCGCTTGTCTCCTTGACGCCCACCGCTACCAGTGGGGCATGGGGAACCGCATGAACCTCGAACGATGCACGGTCCGAGCAACGGCAACGATTCAAAGCGCCGAGCAGCAAGCCCGCTCCGCCGGCCACCCGGAGCTGACCCCGCTCCACCTGCTCTGCGCGCTGATGGGCGAGTCTGACGCCGGCGAGCGGGGCATCGCCGTCTCGATGCTCGAGCGCGTCGGCACTTCCGTCTCACAAGTCCGAGCGTTGCTCGGCGCGGAGCTTGCCCGCCTGCCGCGAATGACGGGCGGCTCGCTCGCTCCTTCACGCGGTTTCCTGGATGTGCTGGCCACCGCCGAAAAAGAGGCCGCTCGGCTGAAGGACCAATATGTCTCCGTGGAGCACCTGCTCTTGGCGCTCGTTGAGACCCCAGGCGAGGCAAGTGAGCTGCTGAAGCTCTGCGCCGTGAAGCGGGCGGACCTCCTGGCAGCCATGAAGGACATCCGCGGCTCGGCCTCCGTGAACACACAGGATCCCGAAGCCACCTACGAAGCGCTGTTGCGATATGGGCGGGATCTGGTGCAGATGGCAAGGCAGGGCAAGCTCGACCCCGTGATCGGACGTGACGACGAAATCCGACGCGTGATGCAGGTCCTCGCCCGGCGGACGAAGAACAACCCCGTGCTCGTCGGCGAGCCGGGCGTGGGCAAGACGGCGATTGTCGAGGGTCTCGCCCAGCGCATCCTCGCGGGCGACGTGCCGGAAGTCCTGAAAGAAAAGCGCGTGGTTGCGCTGGATATGGGAGCCTTGATCGCCGGCGCCAAGTACCGGGGCGAATTCGAGGAGCGTCTCAAGGCCGTGGTGCGCGAGGTGGTTGAGTCCGACGGTCGCGTCATCCTCTTCATCGACGAGTTGCACACCGTGGTCGGGGCGGGCAAGGCCGAAGGCTCGATGGACGCGGGCAATCTGCTCAAGCCCGCGCTGGCCCGCGGGGAGCTGCGCTGCATCGGCGCCACGACGCTCGATGAGTATCGCAAGCACGTCGAGAAGGACAAGGCGCTGGAGCGCCGCTTCCAGACCCTCTACGTCACCGAGCCTACCGTCGAAGACACGATCGCCATCCTCCGCGGTCTCAAGCAGCGCTATGACACGCACCACGGCGTGCGCATTCAGGATGCCGCGCTCGTCGCCGCCGCCACGCTCTCCCATCGCTACATCGCCGATCGCCACCTGCCGGACAAGGCGATCGACCTCATCGACGAAGCCGCCTCGCGTCTGCGCATCGAGAATGATTCCATGCCGGCGGAAGTTGATGCCCTGCACCGGCGCATCATGCAGCTTGAAATCGAGCGCGAAGCGTTGAAGAAGGAGAAGGACGACGCCAGCCGCAAGCAGCTTCGCCAGACTGAAAAAGAGCTTGCGGAGCAGAAGGAGGAGTTCAACCGCCTCAAGACGCAGTGGCAGAGCGAGAAGGACGCCATCGCGGGGATTAAGGCCATCAAGGAAGAACTCGCCCGCAAGCAGACCGACCTCGACGCGGCGCGCCGCCGCTACGACTGGGGCGAGGCCGCGAAGCTGGAGCGCGGCGAGATTCCGCAGCTGGAGCGCGATCTGAAAGCGCGCGAATCGAAGCTCGCGGAGCTGCACCGCAGCGGGCAGGCGCTGCTGCGCGAGGAAGTCACCGCGGAGGAAATCGCCGAAGTGGTCAGCAAGTGGACCGGCGTGCCCGTCACCCGCCTCATGGAAGGCGAGAAGCAGAAGCTCGTTCACATGGAGGAGCGCCTGCACGAGCGCCTCGTCGGCCAGGAGGAAGCCGTGCGGGCCGTCTCGGACGCCGTGCGCCGCTCACGCGCCGGACTGGGCGACCCCAACCGCCCGGTCGGTTCATTCCTCTTCCTCGGTCCCACCGGCGTGGGCAAGACCGAGTTGTGCAAGGCGCTGGCGGAGTTCCTCTTCGACGACGAGGCCGCGTTCGTCCGCATCGACATGAGCGAGTTCATGGAGCAGCACGCCGTCGCGCGGCTCATCGGCGCGCCGCCTGGATACGTGGGATACGAGGAAGGCGGCATGTTGACGGAAGCCGTTCACCGCCGGCCCTACTGCGTGATCCTCTTTGACGAAGTGGAGAAGGCGCACCGCGACGTCTTCAACGTGCTGCTCCAGGTGCTCGACGACGGCCGCCTCACCGACGGCCACGGACGCGTCGTGGACTTCAAGAACACCCTCATCGCCATGACCAGCAACATCGGCAGCGAATACATCGCTCGCATGGCCACCCGGTGGCACGGCTCTCCGAGCCGTTCTGAACCGAGCCGCGACCGTAAGGGAGCGAGTTCCTCCCACTCGCACCGCGACCGTGAGGAAGCAGGTTCCCGAGCCGCGGACTTCAGCCCGCGCGACTCATCACACCCCGAATCCTCCCCGGCGACAGACGAAGACTCCGTCCCCGACATCGAAATCGAAATGAAAGTCAAGGAAGTCCTCAAGCAGCACTTCCGTCCGGAGTTCCTCAACCGCATCGACGAAACCATCATCTTCCACCGCCTCACGCGGGAAGACCTCGCGCGCATCGTGGACATCCAGCTCCGCCACCTCCAGCAACGTCTGCTTGCGCGTGAGATCACGCTCACTCTCACCGACGCCGCCCGCCGCAAACTCGCCTCCGACGGCTACGACCCGGCCTACGGCGCTCGACCGCTCAAGCGCCTGATCCAGCAGGAAATCGAAAACCCGCTGGCGCGCAGAATGCTCGCGGGGGAGTTCGCGCCGGGGGATCGAATCGAACTGGACGTGGCGGGAGACCTCTATGCATTCGCCAGGCGATGAGTGAATGAAAGCGATCGCCATGCGCTGCAGGGCTCACCGGCCGGCGTGTGCGGCCAGGCGACCCGTCCTGATATCATTCGATTGCGCCGACGCCTGTGAGCGTGTCCGTTGCGGTCGTAGTGTCTCAGTCTGGACGCGCGGGCGCGTGCTCTTGAAAGCCGCGCATGTGCGCAATCGGCCCGCGCAAGGGTTGATGCCTCCGGCGACCTCCAGGACGGGTTCCGGTACAGCGCGACGGCGGTTCGTTTCCTGACGGTCGCGGCTCTGCCACGCAAAGGGATACACTCTCGTTCCGGCGATCAACAAAGATCCTGCCACCGCCCCGCAATGCTCTCACTCCGCTCAGCTTGCTCTCGCGCCGCGCAGCAATCCCTCGACACTCAAGTCTTCATCGACGTCCGGCCAGTGGATGCCTTCTCCGTCGCCGAGAAGCTCCCACTTCTGCCGCTGCTGCGGGGTCGCGTGGAGCAAGCGCGGGAACCACGCCAGCGGGACGGAGAGCCGTCGCCCGTCAGCGAGGGCGACCGTCATCTCGTCGTCTGTAAACTGCACGTCCATCGCCAGGGCCGCTACTTCAATGCTTGTGGTATTCATTCCAGGCTTCCAGAAATTCGTTTTGGTGATCAACGATCAGTTTCTCGATTCGAGTCAACTCATGCGCGGCGAATCGCTTCGATCGGGCCATCGCGACCGGATCCAGCCAGAACTTCGCGAGACATCGCTCGCGTTGAACGTGAATGTGCGGCGGCTCGTCATTCTCATTGCTGAAAAAGAAAAATCGGTACGGACCGATCCGCTTGACTGACGGCATAGGATCATCCTGCATCGAGCAATTGTACCCGCTTACCACCGCTCCGTGATGCTCTTCCCCTGCAAGAACAGCAGCAGGTAGTCGCGCCCGCCGGCCTTGCTGTCGGTGCCGGACATGTTGAAACCGCCGAAGGGCTGCACGTCCACGAGGGCGCCGGTGCACTTGCGGTTGAGGTACAGGTTGCCGACGTGGAACTCGTGGCGCGCGCGTTCGAGGCGGAAGCGGTCGCGAGAAAACAGCGCCCCCGTCAGGCCGTACTCGGTGCCGTTGGCGATCGCCAGCGCGTCGTCGAAATCCTTCGCTCTAATCACCGCCAGCACGGGGCCGAAGATTTCCTCCTGCGATATGCGGGCATTCGGCGCGACGCCCTCGATGATCGTCGGATGAATGAAGTAGCCTTGTGAAGGAACCCCGCAATGCTGAGAATCACCCGTCTGCGTGCCACAGCTCTGCGAGCCGTGTTGGGAGGACGCCATCTCCACACCGTAAGCGAGCTTGCCCTCCCCTCGCCCAACCTTGATGTATTCGTTGATCTTGTCGAACGCGCCGCGGTCGATCACCGCGCCCATGAAGAAGTTGTCCGGCAGCACCGTATCCCCGATCGTCAGCTTCTTTGTCCGCGCGACGACGCGCTCCAGCAGGTCCGCGTAAATGTCCCGGTGCGCGATCAGCCGGCTGCACGCCGAGCACTTCTGCCCCTGGAACCCGAACGCCGCCGCGACGACGCCCTCCGCCGCGGCCTCGACATCCGCCGTCTCGTCCACCACAATGCAGTCCTTGCCCCCCATCTCCAGCACGCTGCGCTTCAGCCAGATCTGCCCCTTCTGCACCTTGGAGGCTTTCTCGTAAATCTCCAGCCCCACGTCGCGCGAACCGGTGAACGAGATGAACCGCGTCAGCGGATGTGTCACCATCGTGTCACCGACGCTCGCCCCCGGGCCGGGCACGAAGTTGACCACGTCCTTCGGCATCCCCGCTTCGTGGAGGCATTCAAGCATCTTCGCCGCGATCACCGGCGAGGCGCTGGCCGGCTTGACGCATACGGTGTTTCCGCAGACCAGCGCCGCGGAGGTCATGCCCGTGCAGATCGCCAGCGGGAAGTTCCACGGCGGGATCACCACGCCCACCCCGAGCGGCATGTACCGCAGCTCGTTCTCCTCGCCGGGGTAGGGCGTCACCGGCTGCGACCCGCCGAGGCGCATCATCTCCCGCCCATAGAAATCGAGGAAGTCGATCGTCTCGCACGTGTCCGCGTAGGCCTCGATCCAGCTCTTGCTCACCTCGTAGCACATCCACGCGGAGAGTTCGTACACCCTCCGGCGCATGATCGCCGCCGCCTTGATGAGCACGCGGGCGCGCACGTCCGGGTCGACCCGGCTCCACCTCTTGAACGTCTCCGCCGCCGCGCGCACCGCCCGATCCGCCAGCGCCGCGTCGGCTTTGCACATGACCCCGACGACGCGGTTCGGGTCCGCCGGACTGACCGACGTAAACGTCTCCTTCGTGGTCACGGCTTCGCCCGCAATCCACAGCGGATACGTGCGGCCAAGCTGCGACTCGACCAGCGCCAAGGCGTCGAGCATGCGCTGGCGGGGCTCGGGTTGGGTGAAATCGACGTAAGGTTCGGGACGGTAGGTGGTTAGCATGAAACGCCTCGGCAACGAGCTTGAATCTCAGGCGAGTGGCGACTCCCCACTGCGCCAATACACCGCAATGATACAGGGTCTCATGGCTGACGTGAACAAACTCAATCCGCCCCACTGGCCGCGACAGAGGAATTCGGCACGCTCCGTAGACGCCAAGTCAGACCCAGACAACCAACGCCAGCGCCCATCTCGACGACATTCGAGGTTGGCTACCGGGTTCGCGTTCTTCCTGGTGCTGGCGGGGCTTTGCCTGGTGGTGCTCGATGATGCGTCACGTCGTGGATGGCTGCCCCTGGTTCAGCATCATCCACCTGGGTACCCGTGTTGGTGGTGGCGGGGCGACACATCAAGGTTCGCGATCGGCTACGCGACGCGCGAACGGCGTGGTCCGTATGTCACCGTTGAACGCGGCGTTCTGACGTTGAGGTTCACCCTCGATTATGAATCGGAGCCCGGCGGGGACGGGTTTGATTGGAACCTTGGACCATGCCAAGTACGATACTGGTCCCCTTTCAACTTGAATGGACCCTTGGCGCTCTCTTGGGTCGTGGAGACATCCTCCCCTCTCAGCCCCCTGGCCCTTCTGCCTCTCGTGTACCCGGCGATACTGCTTTACAGGCGATGGACCCGGCCTTTGCGCCGTCCCAGTCGTGGGTTGTGTGCCGTTTGTGGATACAATCTGATGGGGAACGTATCAGGAACCTGTCCCGAGTGCGGTCAGAAGATCGCAGAATCAGGCTCGGAAGGGACATCAACCGAATCGGATCAGGCGCAAAGCTCCAACGCCCCGAACTCCGCACAATGACGGTCGAAGGTGAGCGCCCGCTTGATGTGCAGCGCGTCGATCACCGCCTTGCTCGTGCAATCCGTGAAGCTCCAATCTCGTCCCGGATTGTCCCGAAACAGCTCCCAAGCCGCTCTGAACTCCCTTTCATTCACGAAGTGGACCGAGATTCCACCGAGATCGAGCGAAGTTCGTGCCTCAGCGCGCCGGGCTTGTCGTCCGTGCCGCTTCGTGCAGTGTGCGGATCCAGGCGTCGTCGGGGCGCAGCTTCCGTGCGCGGTCGAGCGCGGGCTTCGCGTCCGCGGGATTGCCGCCAAAGAAGTTCATGTAGCCCAGCAGCGCCCACAGGTCGGCCGGCTCCGCATTCGGCTCATCAGCGCTCGTTTCGGTGCCCGTAACCTGCACCGCGGCGCCGGGCGCGCCTGAACCCGTTGGCGCGGCATTCCCCGTCAGCGCAACGCCCGGCGCGCCGCCCGGCGCTGCCAGGCTCTCGCGCTCCGCGGCGGCCTGCAGCGCGGCAAGGTGTGTTTCGAAGTCCCCGGCCACCTGATACTCCCCCCGAATGTCCAGCGGCAGATAAGCCAGCTTAGGCTGAAGCTCGAACGCCCGGCGGAGGATCTGCGCCGCTTCGTCATACCGGCCCAGCGCGATGAGCGAGTTCCCCGCGCACACGCGGCTGGCCGGGTCGCCCTGGCTCATGCGCGCGGCCAAGATGTACAACTGCGAGGCCTTGCCGTAGTTCCCCGAGGCGAAGGCGGCCTGCCCCGCCTCCATCGCGTCGAGATAGGACTTCAGCCCCAGCTCGGCCTCGCGCTCATACTGCTCGAAGCGCCGCCCGTCGGTCACGCCTTGGCGATACGCCCGCTCGTACAGATACGGATCAGCAGCATCCAATCCGCGCCAGTAGGCGCCGTAGCCGTAATCGTAAGAGTAGTCGTGGTTCGGATACCGGTTGTAGGCAGAGTATCCATACGGCCGGCCTCCCCACTGGTAGTATCGCGCCACCGGCGGGCTGTTGCGGTAGCCGAAAGGTAGATGCGGATCGGGGCGCTGGAAGTCGCGTCGCAGCCCAGGCGGGAGATCTCGCTCCGGGCGCTCGTCATCATAGGGCGACATCAGCGGATCCAGTCCCGCCGCCTCCGGACGAACCGTGCCCGGCAGGCGCGCCTCGCCGTCGGCTTTTTTCGCCTCAGTCGGCGCGGCCGGCTGACCCGATTCCTGCGCCGCAGCAGTCCTGAACGGATAGCACCCCAGCATCATCGCCAGCACCGAACACGCTGCCGCCCGCTTCACGCTGTAGATCGACATGGCTGCCTCCACGTGGTCGAGGGGCATCAGGACCCCTCCCCGGTGTCTGATTATACCACCGTGGACCGGGTCCGGTGCAGCGCGGCAGCAGGTGGCACGCTCTGGCCTACTCGCCAGGCCGTGGCAGGTCAGGAGTGAAGCCGCCTTGCCGCCCGGCTGACTACCACTCGTTCAGCGAACGCAGGTAGGCAATCGCCTCGCCCACCGTGGGCGCCGGCACGCCCGGTCGCCGGGCTGCGTCGTCGATTTCCAGCAGGGCCATGAGGTCCTCGCGCCACTCGCTTTCCAGCAGGTGCTGGCGAAGCCGCCCGGTCAGCGTCCCATCGCGCAGGTGGCGCGCAGCCGAATGGAACTCGATCAGGAAAACGGTGCGCGGTGAAATCAAGCCGCGCAGCGCCGCCAGCGCCGCGTCGATGTGACGAGCGGGATCGATCCCCTTCCCCACATCGTGCAGCAGCGCCGCCTGCAAGAACTCCTCGTCATACGAAAACTGCTCGCGGGCAAGGTCGAACGCCTGGAGGCTGTGATACAGCGCGTCGCCTTCAGGATGATACTCCGCCTTCTGCTTGACGCCTTCGAGCCGCTGGAGCAGAAGTTCAAACACGATGTAAGGATCGGCCCAGGTCTCCTCCCCGGCACGCAATTCGCCCAGGTTGGCGTCCGGGTATTGCAGCGGCACCCACGACTCGACCTGGGGCAAAGTCATCGAGGACGGGATCGAGTCGCCGCCGAAGCTCGATCCAGCAGCGGGCTGATCTCCGTGCGAGCTCCCGGCGGCACCTTGACTTCCATGCGACCCCCTGCGATCGGCGTTAACGACGAGCCTGAACTCAAGCACGTGCCCCCTCGCCGAACGAAGATGGAACCGGAACGCCGCCCCCCCACCCCTCGGGACCTGGCCGCGCGCCTCATCAGCGTCCGCCGTATGCTCACCTGATCCGACTAGCACGTACGGAAACCGCTCAGCGTCGAGCACTGACCTCACGTCATCCGCGCTCGCGGCGACAAGCTCCAGCTCGACCAGCGAGGAGTCCTTGCCTTCTTCGCCTTCGGCAGGGATCCACCGCGGTTCGAAGCGTTCGAGCAGCCACATCAGCTTCAGGGTGGCGAGGTGGCGTTCGCGGGCGTTGGCGGGCTGCGCGTCCCCTTCGCGCTCGAGCGTGATTTCGTCCACGCATTCGCGGATGTCCCGCCCGGAAGGAAGGTCCCGCGGCCGGCGCTTCGGATGCACGCCGTTCATCACCGCCGCGCGCAGCCGGGCCCTGTGGACATCGGTTTCCTGCCGCTCGTACAGCAGCCGGGCGGCGTCCATCGCAATGGCGTGTTTCAATCGCTTGCTTGGCATGGTTGTGCGATCGCGCGGGAGCGGCGGCTTCCACCCCCAGGCCGCGCCTGCACGGTCCTCAGCGCGCAGCGGCGCGGCCAACAGGTTCGTTTGGCAACCCACGCGCGAAGCAAGGAAGGCGCGCCTGCGAACGCGTCGCTGGCAGTCCTGTTGAAACTCGAAACTTCGCACGGGGACCGTCACCCCCGCGCAGGCGGGGGTCCAGTGCGCTCCGGAAACCCGGTGGATTCGCGCCTGGTCTGAAACCACGCTCTGGATTCCCGCCTGCGCGGGAATGACGAGCGCCGCCTTTCACCGCGGGCCGTCAGGCCTTGAACATCTCCGGCTTGAAGTTCAGCCGCGCGCCGCTTGCCACCGCGTCGTTGGCCATCAGCACCGACACGCAGGTCTCGAAGCCCACTTCCGGCGGGCAGGACAGCGGTGTGCCGTTGCGGATGGCGCTGAAGAAGTTCTCCAGGTGAAGCTGGTGAACGGGCTTCTTGCTCTCCTCGAGCAGGCGCTGACCTTCCGCGTCCTTGGTTCCGTCCGGCGCCAGCGTTTCGCCGATCTTCAGCTCGATCGCGTCGCGGCCCATGCTCTCGATCTTCTCGGACATGTCTTCCCACTCGCGGCGCTTGGCCTCCGGCTCGCGGAGCATCTGCCCGCGGCGCGTGTCCTCTGACATTTCGATCGAACCTTCGTCGCCCATGAACACTTCATAAAAGTTGCCGAAGCTCGTCGTGTTCAGAACCTGGTACACGCCGCGCACCGTGCTGCCCGCCACGTCGTACTCATAAATCGCCATGACGTGGTCGTACCACTCGCTGTTCTTGTAATAATCCGCTCCGCCGGCCGCGAGCACGGACTTCGGCGGCGTCTTGAGGATCCAGTTGAACACGTCGATCTGGTGCGAGCCGAGATCCGCCAGCGCGCCGCCGGAAAACTTGCGGCACCAGCGCCAGTTGCGGAACCGCTCCATGGTGTCGTAGCCGTATTTCTTCAGGTCGGCTTCGACGAGATCCTGCCCGTCCGGCCAGCCGATCTCGTAGCGCTTGCCGCGGTTCCATTGCCCGTAGAAATGGGTGATGCGGCCCAGCACCTTATCCTTTTCGATCAGCTTGATGGCGTGCCAGTAGCGCGGGTTGCTGCGCCGCTGATGCCCGATCTGAAGCAGCTTCTTCGTTTCCCGCGCGGTCTGCACCATCTGCCGGGCGCTCTCGATGGTGTTCGACATCTCCTTCTCGCAGTACACGTGAAGCCCGGCTTTCATGCAGGCGATGGACTGCTCCGCGTGCATCCAGTCCGGCGTCGCCACGATCGCGGCGTCGAGGTCTTTCTCCTTCGCCAGCATCTCCTGGTAGTCGGAATAGACGGTCACCTCCTGGTCGTATTTCTTCAGGAGGTTGGCGCAGTATTTCTGATGATACGGCCAGATGTCGCACACGGCGGCGAAGCGAATGCCCGGGATCTTCAGGCAGTTGGTGACGAGGTTGCGCCCCTGGCTGCCGGGACCGATGATGGCGATGCGCAGCTCGTCAACCTTCTCCGCGGGCACTTCTGCTGCTCCTTCAGGCGCTGCGTCCTGCGCCCAGGCGGGTCGGCTCAGCGCCAGACCGGCCCCCACCGCGGCGGACTGCACAAACCGCCGCCGCGAAACCCGAACGTCCTGCAACATCGAAGGCGTCTTCATGGATGACCCTCAAATGAAAAAGGGCAGACGCGAGGCCTGCCCTGAATTCTTCAATCTGTCGCGTGCCGCCCTCCCCGTAATGGAAAGGCCGGGGAAGCGCTCTTCCCCTCCGAGAACGGATGCGTTCCCATCCGCGCCGCGAGAGTCCCAACCGCCGGCCTGGGCCGTCTAGCGCTTGGAGAACTGGAACCGCTTACGCGCGCCCGGACGCCCGTACTTCTTGCGTTCCACCTTCCGCGAATCCCGCGTGAGCAGCCCCTTGTCGCGCAGCAGCGGTTCATACTCCAGGTTGCCCGTGCGGATCGCCCGCGCGATGCCCAGCAGGATGGCGCCGGCCTGCCCGGTGGTCCCGCCACCGCCCACGCTGATAAACACGTCGAGGTGTTTCTTGGTCTCGGTCACTTCCAGGGGCATCCACACGGCACGGCGGTCGCGCTCGACGTGGAAGTACTCCTCCACCTCGCGCCCGTTGATCTTCACCGTACCCGTGCCGGGGCGGACGCGAACTCGAGCCACCGACGTCTTGCGACGCCCCGTGCCCCACACATATCCATACTTCTTGGCCGCATCGAACGCGGCGCCGTTGAAAGCCGGCACCGGAATCGGTGCGTGCTCCACCACCGGCGGAGGACCGGAGCGATCGGAATCGAAATCCCGCCCGCGACGACCGTCACGTCGATCACCACGCTTCTTGAAATCCATCGCCACCGTGCCGTATCTCCTTCCTTCGTCGTCAGGGGCGCAATCCGCCGCACCGTCTTTCACGGCGCTTCAGACTCCCACTCGTGAGCCAAACCCTCTCGCAAGGCAGGCTGTGCCCGCCTCTGGTCGTAGGGCGGGCTGTGCCCGCCTCTTGCCCCGCAGCGTTTCGCGACAGGCATGGTCCTCCCGCAAGAGTCGCAGCGGGACGATTTTCAGGACCGCCAAGGCTTCAAGTCATGATTCGTATGTGGATGCGTGTCCGACGCGTACACCTTCAGCTTCTTGAGCATCCGGTCGCCCATCGCCGTTTTGGGCAGCATGCGCTGCACGGCGAAGCGGATGACGCGCTCCGGGTGCCGCGCCATCATTTCCCGAAAGCTCGTCGACCGACCGCCGCCGTAGTGGTACGTGTACCGGTCGTACTTCATCTCGTCCGCCTTGCGGCCGGTAAGCTTGAACTTGTGGGCATTGGTCACGACGACGAAATCGCCAGTGTCCACGTGCGCCGTGTACGTGGGCTTGTGCTTGCCCATCAGCACGTTGGCGATGTCCACCGCCAGCCGCCCCAAGACCTTTCCCTCGGCGTCCACGTGCAACCACTCACGGCTGACTTCCGCCGGTTTCGCCAGATACGATGATTGTCTGCCCGCGGGCATGTTCCCTGCGCTCCGATCTCGCTTCGTTCCAGATTCGCTAAAGACCGGGCAGTTTACCCCCCAGCCTCCTCCCGTCAAGCACGGCCCTTCGCGGTCCGGCTGAATTTTTTCATCCGGTCTGATGGCCGGGTGGCATGCTCTCGCTGCACTCAGCGTGAGCGTGTTGCCAAGTGCGTAAGCAGGTGACGAAGGGAGGCTGCCCTCGTGGGGCCAGACGCAGGAGGCTAAACGCGCGAGGCAATCCCCCCTCCCCTCGGGAGCGGGCAGGGGGAAGGCGTCTGTGTCAACCAGCCCAGCGTGGAACGGAAGCCGCGCCCTGCTCCGCGATCTCTCCGCTCCCTCTACCGGGTGCGGTGATCTATGCCCGCCGCCGACGGTTCCTCACTTGGACCGGCGGGCATAGCCCGCCCTACGGCATGAATTCTGGCCGGCCCGATCGCCCCAGTGCATCACTTCGCCTTCAGGTCGAAGCAAACCACCCGATCCACATTGTCCCGGGCAAACAGGCGTCCGTTGTTCAGCACCGAGACCGTCCAGCACCGGGCGGCCAGCACCTGCGCGCTCGTGCCCGGCTCGAACTTCTCGGCGGACGCCTTGGCGATCTTCAGCGTTCCATCCGAACCGAGGAACAGGAGATGACCCTCGACCAGGATGAGGGTGCCGTCCTTCAGCCCCCGCATCCGCCAATCTTCCTTGCCGGTCATGAAGTCCACGCACGCCAGCGAGTTCTGGTCGCTGCCGTAGAGCTTCCCCTCGTGCAGCAGGCACGTCTGAAACTTGTTGAGCAGCACCTTGCTGCGCCATACCTCGCTAGCCGCAAGCTCCTCTCCCTTGGCTTCGAGCTTGAACACGCCACACCCGGTGTCGTAACCCGATGAGAGGAACAGGTGGCCATCGTGGAAAATCGGCGACGCGGCGTTGACGTCGTAGGCCGTCTTCCACGGCATGTGCAAGGCAAGCTTGCCGGATGCGGCTTCGACGATCATCGCGGAAGCGCCGGTCATGCTCACGATGTACCGCTTGCCAGCAAACGTAAACGGGTACGGCGTGGCGTAGCCGGACGGGTCGTCTCCCGCCTTCCACACCTCCTTGCCCGTGCTCTTGTCCAGCGCGAGCAGCGCGCCCTGGTCCTTGCCGCCCGAAGTGACCGCCAGATTGCCCTCGATCAGCACGGAGCCGGCGTAACCCCACTGCGGCACGTGGTTGAACTGCTTTTCCCAGACGAGCTTGCCGTCTTCCGCGCTGACGCACACGAGTCGCCCATGCGCGCCGACCACGTACACCTTTCCCTCATGCACCGTCGGCGTGGCGCGCGGCCCGTCCCACGTGTTCTGCACCCACTCCTTCTCGATCGGAAACTGCCACTTGGTCGCCCCCGTGGCCGCGTCGAGGCACACGAGCGTCTGCTGCTTTTCAAGTTGGCCGCACGTGTAAACGCGGTCGCCCACCACGGCGAACGAGCTGTACGCCGGCCCGAGCTTCTGCTCCCAGAGCATTGGGATCGGCTCCGTCCAGGCGAGTTTCAGCCCGGTCTCCACGCTCTTGCCGTCGAAACGCGGACCCCGAAAGTTGGGCCAGTCCTCCGCCATCGCGGAGGGCGCCACGCCCGCGAGCAGCAGAAATCCCCGGCACAATGCAATTCGACCGTGCGACATGATGGCTCCTTCCGGTTTCACTTGGATGCTTCCCGAACGACGCCATTCTGCATTCGACGCGGAGCAGGAGCAAGCAGGCAAGCGGCGGACCCTTGCTCGCGCTGCGGGTTCAGAGCGCGATCCCTGGCTTGCGCTGCGGGTTCAGAACCCGAGGCGCAAGCGAGGGCGAATGCGTTCGCGCCTGGATTCGGGAAAATCGGCGGTATCAAAGCGCCGACCACGGATAGCGCTGCCGGGACCATCGCCGGTGCCGGCGTGTCGGCCGCCATGACTGGATTTCCGGGCACATGCGAATCACATCAGGTGGGATTTCCTGACAGGTCTGGTTTTCGTGCAGCCCCCAAGCCTTGCCATGAGCTTTCTGTCGCCCTGCGCGGACAATACACTTCCTGCATGACTCTAACTCCGACCGAACCAGTCCATATGGATGTGGCCGGAACGAACCCGAGCGCGTCGCATCCCTCCTTCGGCGAGGCCTTGCGCTTCTGGCTCAAGCTCGGGTTCATCAGCTTCGGCGGACCGACGGGGCAGATCGCCATCATGCACGAGGAGCTGGTTGAGAGGAAACGCTGGATCAGCGAATCACGCTTTCTCCACGCGCTGAATTACTGCATGTTGCTCCCCGGTCCCGAGGCGCAGCAGCTCGCCATCTACATCGGCTGGCTTCTCCACCGCACCCTCGGCGGGATCGTGGCGGGGACGCTCTTTGTGCTTCCCGCGGTGTTCATCCTCTGGACGTTGTCGTACGTGTATGTCACCTATGGGCAGGTCGCCTGGGTGGAGTCGCTTTTCTACGGATTGAAGCCGGCGGTCATGGCCGTCGTCGCGGCGGCCGTGTGGCGCATCGGCGGCAAGGCGCTCAAGAACGGCGTCATGTGGAGCCTCGCCGGGCTGGCGTTCGTGGCCATCTACTTCTTCAGAGTTCCGTTTCCCGTCATTGTTCTCGGCGCGGGCTTGATCGGGCTGATCGGATCGCGCGTCCGAGCGGACCTGTTCGTGGTCATCCGCGGACACGGCGGGGCATCGCCGGGCGCGGCGGTCCTTGCCGATCACCACGAGTCGCCCGACCATGCGCGCCCTTCGCTGGGTCGAGCCGCCCGAGTCATTCTGGTCGCGGGGGCGCTGTGGTGGGCGCCGGTTCTGGCCGCTGCGGGGTGGCGCGGATGGGACGACGTCCTGGTGAAGGTGGGGCTGTTCTTCAGCAAGGCGGCAATGGTGACGTTTGGCGGCGCATATGCCGTGCTGCCCTACGTCGCGCAGCAGGCGGTGGAGCGGTTTGAGTGGCTGACCGGACCTCAGATGCTTGATGGGCTGGGGCTTGCGGAGACGACGCCGGGACCGCTCATCATGGTGGTGCAGTGGGTCGGCTTCCTCGGCGGGTATCATCAGCCCGGCGTCGCGCCGCCGCTGCTGAATGCCACGCTTGCGGCACTCATGACCACGTGGGTCACCTTCGCGCCCTGCTTCCTGTGGATCTTCCTGGGCGCCCCGTACATCGAGCGCCTGCGCGGCAGCGCCACGCTCAGCGCAGCGCTCTCGGCGATCACGGCCGCCGTCGTGGGCGTGGTCCTCAACCTGGCGGTCTGGTTCGCCCTGCAGGTCGTGCTCCCGAAAGCCGGCGGCGTGGATGTCTTCGCCATCCTGGTTGGCGCGGCGGCGCTGCTCGCCTTGACCCGGCTCAAGTGGAATCTCATCCCCGTCATTCTGGGAAGCGCGCTGCTGGGTCTTGTGTATCGTCGACTGGTCGGGTGACGTTCCGCCGTGAATGGCAGCGCCAGCCATTCCCGCGCAGGCTGCAATCCAGTCCGTAGCGCGCGAGCAGGCACGAATCAAACGGCTTTCCAAGGCGAACCGCACCCCCGCTTGCGCGGGGGTGACGGGCGCCTTGACCGGTTTCGAGTTTCACCTCAGGCAGCTAGGGGCAGGAATATGTCCTCTCATCCACCGCTCCGCAGCCCCACTCCGCCGTGACCGTTCCAGCGTCCCCTGCCGGCCGGTTGGTGAACTTCGCCTTGCCCTTCCCCCTTGAGTTAATGAGGCCCGACTTGGAGGAACCGTCGGTGAGCCGCACGGTGAAGGTGTCGCCAGCGAGGCCTCCCACCAGGATGACCTTCAGCAGGTTGGCGCCTGTTCTGTCCTCGCATCGCGCTTTCTTGATCTGCTCGTTGCCGGTGCACACCACCCCGGACCCGCTGACGAGCACATTGTCCACCAGGCCGAAGAAGACGCCTCGGTCGGTGGGACCCGCGCCGTTGACGCGGAGGGTGTCGAACGCCACGCCGGAAACGGTCAAACTCCAGTGGTTGATTTGGAAGTTTCCCGGAATGTCGACGGTCATGCTGTTGACCATCACGCCGTTGCGATAGGCCTCCAGTGAGATCGTGTTGCCGGCGTAACTCATCCACTCGAACACCTCCACCGAGGCGTAGTCCTGGACGCTTCCCGTCGTGAACTTGAACGATCCGCACTGGCTGAAGGCCGCGTCCGGGCCGGGGACCCACCCTCCAAAGCCCAGGGCATTGGGCGGCGAGAACCCCGGACCCGACAGCGTGCCGTCGGCTTGTTCAATCGTGAATATGCCTGTCCCGCCCGCACGGTCGTCCAAGTCAAAAAACGTGACGCCCCCGGAAGTAAAGCTGGTATCCAGCGCTCCCTCAACGAATTCGTCGAATGTCGACGTGGAGGCGGTGGCGCCGCCGCCGCACACACTTCCCACCACCAGCCAGACACTCACCACCCATCCGCAAGCTCTCTTCTGACTTGTGACAAGACTCTTGCATGTGATGCTCTGATGCGTCCCACAGGTGCGCATCGCCATGGATGCCGCGCGGTCCATAACCTCACTCCTTGGTTCGGCGTTCGAGTTGGAACCCAACTCCCTCGCCGACTTTGCATGGATTGCTATCGCCGGGCTTACCTGCCCGATCACTGTCGCCATTGTACAGTTTTTCGCCTTCCTGAGTGAAATCACCGCTCGGGAGGTTGTCCGGATATCAAAGGCTGACCAAGGCCGGTTGTGTGCGACAGGGCGTCGACTTCTCCGGTTCATGGGATTCAAGAGGCCCCGGCGTCACGCCGCATTCTCGAAACTGGGTCTTGCTTTTGAGAGGCCCGCACGAGACAATTGGGAGTCTCAAGACTCAGGAGTGCTTGGTTTCACCGCGAAGCCCCTGTTTCGCACTTTTGAGAATAATGCGAGTCGAGCCTGGCTGTGTCTCCGATTGCCGATGGGGGTCGCTAACGCAGGCTTCCAACCCGCGCGCACTTCCCGCCACCAGCGCCGCGCCGGGCCTCAAGTGAGTTGCATCGCCTGCAATTCCGCAGAGAGCTTCTCCATCCACGAAGCGAGACTTTCCGCCTCCTGAGGGAACCTTACGCACCGCACCGACGGTCCCAGCGGACGCCACACGCGCGAATCAGTCGGGCCGAACAGCGCCAGGGTCGGCACGCCAAGCAATGCGGCCACGTGCGTCATCCCCGCGTCCATCCCGATGTATGCCGATGCCCCTCGAATTGCGTCGGCGGCCTTGTCAGGGTGCGCTACCAACACGAGCGGCGCTGTTTTCCTGAGCCTGTCCGCAAAGCCTTCGCCAAATCGCGCGATCTCGTCCGGTCCGATCATCCAATGGAAACTGTTGCCGCACACGCTGATCGCAGACGCGACCTGTTCCAATACTTCAAGCGGTAGGCACTTGGCCAATCCCCCGCTGCCCGGATGCAGCAGCACGATCCGCCGATCACCAAGGCAAGATTTATCCGCAGATGACGCGGGTTTCGCAGAAGAAGAGAGGGAATATGTAGGTTCCTGCGGAACTTCGGCATTCGTCTCATGGCCGGTTGTATTTGCTTCTACGAGCAGACCACCATGCGGCCGCTCGCTTGAGTTCGCAGGCTTATGCCAGTCGTTTTCCAGAAAAGAGGTGGCACTGTGCCACTTTTGCCTCCACTGCTCGACGATGTGCGTCCCCCATTGCAGCGTGCGCAAGGTGGGACGCGGGTCGATGCAGGTGAGCCGGCGGCGCCCGACGATGTCGCCGAGACATTTCGAGACGGATTCCTCGGGGCTGCCCAGAAAACTCAGCACGTGATCAAAAGCGCCAAGAAACTCCCGCAGCGAGCTTGGAACGTCCTGCGGCTCGCCGTGGACGGCGTGGAATCCCAGGCGATCCATCAGCCAGGCGGCATCGACCAGCCCTTGCCTCGCCGCCCAGAGACTCCACGGGGAGCGCGCAACCAGCGTGATCGCACACGGAACCTCCAAACGAGCTCGATCAAGAAAGTGCAGAGTCAGGATCAGGTCGCCCAGCGCGCCGGCGTGAAGCACGAGCAGTCGAGGGCTACTCGCGCGTTCGTGCGGCGGTGGCGCGGACCGCGCGGTCATGATGAGGACGGGCAAAAGTGCGTTCCCGCCGCGTCAGCGCCGCTGCCAGTGTTGCCGGGGGCGCTGTCGGCGCTGCCGCCATTCGCAGCGCCGGACCCCGTGGCGGCGGTGATCCACGCGCCGCCCAGCACGACGCCGCCTTCATAAAAAACGGTCGCCTGGCCGGGCGTGACGGCGGACTGCGGCTCGTCGAAGGTGACGCGCACGTGGCACTCATCGAGGCGCTCCACGCTTGCCGGCGCGGCGCGGTGCAGATAACGGATCTTCACGTCGGCGCGGAACGCGTCCGGCGCGTCAATCAGGAAGTTGGCGCGGTCGGCCAGCAGCCCGCGCGACAGCAAGTCCCCGCGCGGCCCCAGGGTCACCGTGTTGTCGAGCACGTTGAGGCGCGTCACGTAGGCCGGCTCGCCGAGGGCGATGCCCAGCCCGCGACGCTGGCCGATGGTGTAGCCCGGGATGCCCGAATGACGCCCGATGACCCGCCCCTCCGAATCAATCACGTCCCCTTCGCGGAAACTCTCCGGGCGGCGCTGGCGGACGACGCTCGCGTAATCGCGCTCCGGGACGAAGCAGATCTCCACCGAGTCCGGCTTGTCGCAGTTGGGAAAACCTCGCTCGCGCGCAACGCGACGGACCTCGTCCTTGGTCATGCCGCCCAGCGGAAACACCACGCGATCCAGCGCGCGGCGATCCAAACCGAACAGGAAGTACGACTGGTCCTTGGCGGCATCCGCGGCGCGACTCAAGACGTTGCGCCCATCCCTGCGCCCCAGACGCGCGTAGTGCCCGGTGGCGACGAACTCCGCGCCGACAGCGTCCGCGTACTCGATCAGCCGGCCGAACTTAAGCTGGTTGTTGCACTCGACGCACGGGTTCGGCGTGCGCCCGGCGGCGTACTCGTCGGCGAAGCCCTCGATGATGCGGTCAAAATCCTCGCGGAAGTTCAGCGCGTAGAACGGAACGCCCAACATGCCCGCGACGAACCGCGCGTCGGCCGCGTCGGCGGCGCTGCAGCAACCTTGATGCGCCCGCCGCGAGAGTGGCTCCGCGCCGTGGGGTGCGACCCCCGCCGGGGCGTCCCCCGTCGCGCCGCCCAGGCGCATGAACAAACCCACCACCTCATAACCTTGCTCAACCAGCAAGGCGGCGGTCACGGAGGAGTCCACCCCCCCACTCATGGCGACAACAACCTTCTTCGCTCCCAAACCCAACATCTCCCGGCGACGAGGACACGCAGCAGCGCACACACGCACCCCAGGCGCGCCGGCGACCGGGCGGCGACCGTAACAGCCTGTGATGCAAGTCCTGGTTTGGACTTCCTGCCGAACTGCCTCCGCCTGAACGCCGACGAATCACTGGCTGGAAAGCCAGTTCCCCACCCGAGATTTGCTATCACCATGAGCCCATAGGGAAACAGTGCTTCGATCCACCCAGACGCGATCCGCCCCCCTGCCGCGGCACGGATGCCCCGCCCGCTTCCTCATGCGCGCGCCGCCACCGCTGCACGTTCCCCGGTTTTTCGATCCAGCGAATCCGCGTTTCATCGCATTCTATTGTAGTGCCTCGTGGCAATTGCACCTCATGATCCGCGTCCGCGCCGCCACCGTCAGGGAAGCATATCCGCTTCCGAGCCTCGGGATTCGCTCCCTGGCGGTCACCGCCCTGAAAGGCAAGGACTCCTTCCCTTTCGGTCGCGGCTCTGAAAGGCAAGCGATGCGATCATCCCGGGGCGCTACCGTACCGCGAAGCACGCCCGGCGCCGGGCGAATCGCTACGGCTTCCAGTTGGCCGCGCGGCGGGCGCACTCTTCGTGCGAGACGTCCTCGATGTGCGTCGCCAAGCCCCATTGATGCCCGAACGGGTCGAGCACCTTGCCGTACCGGTCGCCCCAGAACATGTCCGCGGGCTGCATGAGGACCGTGCACCCGGCATCCACTGCGCGCTGAAAAGCCTTGTCCACCTCGGCCACGTACACATGCAATCCGCCACTGGAATGATTCGGCAGCGGGGCTTTCATGCCGTGGTCAGGCCATTCGCCGCCGAGCATGAAGACTGAATCGCCGAGCCGGAGTTCCGAGTGCATGACGGCGCCGTTGGGCATCCGCAGGACCATGACCTCCTCCGCCCCGAAGGCCTTCTTGTAAAACTCGATCGCGGCGTTTGCGTCCTTGACGATGATCGAAGGCGTAATCGTATGCGAACCCGCCGGCGTCGTCGGCACTTTGCTCCCCATCTCCGTTCTCCTTGCGAAAAAAAAAAAGAAAAGCCCGATCCCAGTGCTGTGGATACCTTACAGAACCCGAATCATCCTGTCAAGCCCCCCGTTCAAGTTCGTGACCGCCCGGTTCGCTGAACGGATGTGGGGGGTGTTCGCGGATGAAACGGGGGCCTGAGGGGACGAGGGCCGGCGGAGTTGGCTGGCCGCGTAGGGCTAGCGCCCGACAGATGGGAGTGGAGTTCAAGGCAGGGAATGAGAGCCGTCACCCCCGCGCAAGCGGGGGGTCAAGGCGCATCGCCAGGACGCGGGATGCCCGCCTGCTCGGGAATGGCGAGACTAGATTCCCGCCTGCGCGGGAATGACGCAACGAGTTCCCCGCCTGTGCGGGAAAGATGAGTGCCAACATTCACCAAGGACCGTCAAGCCAGCTTGGTCTGACCGCCGCTCGCACCGCACAGGGAAGCCCTCCCCCGACCCCTGCTGCGGGGAGGGGGGAAGGCGCTCTGATTGTCAAACTCGTCACCGGCGCGAGTTGCGGCTTGCGGGCTCATCAAGCCGCCTGCGACTTACTGGCAGGATGTCGAGCGGTCGAAGTCCGGACAGTTTGGCGACACGATGGACGAAGTGTGCGCCCCGGCGGCGAAGCAGCAGGTGTCGTACGGCGCGCGATCGCCGTTGACCGTCGCCGTCACCGTCGTGCCGCCGTCGATTTCGATGGTGATCATGCGCCCGTTCTGGCTGCTGTCCTGGAAGATGACCTTGCCCTTGAGAGTGCCATTGCTGCGGCACTTGAAGGTGTGCCGGGCGATCTGATCGCAGATGCTGCCGCCGTCGCCGCCGACGAGCTGGATGCTGTTGAACGAGTTGATGCGCCCGTAGCCGTAGGTGTTGTCCGGACCGCCCGCGCCAAGATCCTCCGCGCCCTGCTTGAGAAACGTGTCGGCGTCGTCAGGCGTAAGCAACGGGTTCTTGTCGAACATCAGTCCGAGCAGCCCGGTCGTGATCGGCGCGGAGAAGCTGGTTCCGCTGGCGCCGCCGTAGCAGGTGTTGCTGCTGGAGCAGGTCGTGTACACGTTGTCGCCCGGGGCCATCACGTCCACCATCGGCCCGTAGTTGGACCAGCTCGGCTTGCCGTCGCCGCTGTTCGTCGCGCCGACCACGATGATATCGTCCGCGTCGCGCTGGCTGAGGTTGAGCTGGCGCCCTTCATTGCCCGCCGCCCAGACGAGCAGACCGCCGAGCCCCTTGATGTACGTCGCGGTCGTGAGGTTGGACGAACTGTCCACGCCGCTGTAGCTGACGTTGGCGGCGCGGTCGCCGGCCTCGATGGAGGTCCGGGCGGCGTGCTGGAGGGTCGAGAGCGACGAGCTGCCGCCGCTGTCGTTGCTGACGCGCAACATGCGGTGACTCAGGTTCCAGCCGGCGCCCGAGACGCCCTTGGAGTTGTTGCCATTGGCGGCGGCGCAGCCGGTGGTGGCGGTGCCGTGACCATTGATGTCGTTGATCTGCCCGCCGTTGGATTCCCACAGGCGGTTCACCGCATTGTAGCCTTCGAGGCGGTTAAGCAGCAGGTCCTCATGCGTGGTGCGCACGCCGGTGTCGCAGATGCCCACGCCCGTGGCGGACGTTCCCGTCCAGAGGTCCCACGCCGAGCAGGATTCCATGTGCGTGGCGTTGTGATGCCACTGCGAACTGAACCGCGAGTCGTTCGGGCAACCGATGGGGAAGACGATCCAGTCCGGCTCGGCGTACTGGATGTTGCCGCCGGCCACGAGCGCCGCGGAAACCTGGTTCTCGTCTGAGCCGGCGGGGACCTCGATGATGTACTCGTCGGTCTGCGGAACGTATTCGATGACAACGTAGGCGTTGATGGCCGCGCGGGCGTCGGAATCGCGCTGCGCCGCGGCCGCGCCTTCGATGCCGAGGTTCTTAAGCTGCTCGCTCTGCAAGGGTCGTGCGATGATGCGCCCGGAGAATTCGCGGACGCCGGCGATTGCGTCGTACTGCGGCTGGCGCTCAGCCCGCGCCGTCGCCGCCACAAGCCCGCACACCACACCGCAGGCCAGACCTGATACCCGAATCATGTGAACCTCCTGAGAAAGAGAAACCGTGGTCCCCCGCCGCGCAACCCGCAGCATGCTCCACCCAAGCACGGATTCGACGCCCCCCGACGTCGATGAGAAGAACCCGTCCCGCCGCATGTCCGGACGCTCGTGCCCCCTGATGCGCCCATGCTCGCCATGCGTGCGGAAACCTTGATGATGATGATATGGGAGAAATCCCGGCGAAGCAAGGTTAGAAGTGTCTAAGTCGATGGTGGGATGCGTGTATCACGGACGTTCAAGCCATCGAACGCCGTGCGGGGCGCGAACTCCGTGGATCGTGGACCGTCTGATATCCGCATGAGTACCGAGCCTGCGTCCGCAAACGGGCCGGCCGCGGTGATCTCCGCGCCGCCGCAGCGACCTCCGCGAATCCGTCGGAGCACGCTGATCGCCATGGCGCTGGTTCTCTCCGGCGTGGTCACCACCGTGACGCCGTTTCGAGCGTCGTGCAAAACTTCCTCGCGCGGTTGGTTGGAGTTGAGCTGGCGCGAGGGCCGGGTGTCCGTGCTGTGGCTGAGGGGCGCAAGTCAGCCGGAGTTTGACGGCTTTCTGGACATGTTTGATCGCGGGCGGGCCTTCCTGATCAAGACGCGCGGCGATTACCGGCGGACATGGGAGCTGTGGGATGCGTTTCCGAATGGGATCCAAATGAGCGGGTTCGACCTGCCGTGGCTGGCCGTGCCCCTGGTGGCGGCGATTGTCCTGGCATTCCGGTTCGCGCGCTTCGTGAGCGAGCGCCTGTACATCCCGACTCGGGCCGAGCGTCGGCGAGCGCGCGGGCTGTGTACGCAGTGCGAGTATGACTTGACAGGGAACGTGTCCGGCATCTGCCCGGAGTGCGGCACGCCGCGGACGCCCGGGTGACCGCGATCAGTCGGACGTGCGCACGCCGTTGGCCACGGAACCGCCGCCGGAGCTGTCCGCGCCGCTCCATGAGACCCACATGACGCCCGATGCGTCGTCGAAGTTCATGTACCAGTGGTCGGCCCAGGCGCCCATCAGGTCGGTGCCGATGATGAGGTCGGGCAAACCTTCGGTGTCGAACAGCGCGGCGGTGAGGCGGGCGGTGCCGAGGTAGTCGCTGCCGATGGTGATTTCCATCTGGTCAGCATTGACCGCGTCGCCGGCGCCGACCAGCCCGCTGCGCAAGACGGTGCGCGTCGCGCCAGAATCGAGCAGACCGTGAAGAACGCTGACGCCGTCCGGTCCGGTGACTTCAACTTCGGCGAAGATGCCTTGAAACGTGGCAAGCCTCCCGGTCGGTCTGGACAGAGGAACGACCGCGGCCTCGACGGGCACGCTGTCCACCAACGAGGCCGTCTTCGCTGGGAAGTCGAAGTGCAGCACGCGATTGGACTTCTTCAGGAACGCCAGGCCCACGCCGTTGCAGACGCAGGCGGACAGGCCGACGATGGCGCCCTGGGTCTGCAGTTCGATGTCGCCGACGCGGTAAGAGAACGGCTCGGTCAGCGGAACGCGCTCCGTGCCGGTGAAGGCGAGGATGTCGATCTCATCGCGGATAGCCAAGCCGTGCGCATCCTTGAGCAGGACCTCGAACTCTCCGCCGGTGTCGATGAAGGCGGGATCCGTCGGGCGCCCTTCGATTTCCAGGGGCAGGTAGAAGAGGTGTGCGGGCGCCGGCGGCAGGACGTTTCCGCAGCCGCCAAGGAGGCCCAGCGGCAGCAGGAACCCGCAAGAAGCGAGGATGCGTTTCATCATGCTTCAGCTCCGTCTCGAAGTCGCCCCTCAGGAATGCCTCATCGTACCGCAAGGCAAGTGTCCATGCCCGCGTGCCACTGCTCTGTGAGCAGTGCGATTCCCCGCTCGCCGTCCGCCCGCGTGCCACTGCTCTGCGAGCAGTGCGATTCCCCGCTCGCCGTCCGCCCCGCGCGGGCGGTCCTGATCCCGGCGCTCCCGATCATCATCGGCAGAAAACGGAACATCCCAGGCGCGGGTGGGAGAGCGAGGATCGAGACGGGGTTCAGTCCCCCGCGCCGGTTAGAGCGCAAGTGTCGGTGGGCGGGGTGGCGGCGGCGGCGGTTTTCGAGGAAGAGGCGACGTCAGCCGCAAGCCAGCGGTGGGCGAGGGTCAGCAATTCCTGCCGACACGCGTCAAGCTCCTCGTGGGTGCGCGTCAGGTCGAAGAGGTGGCCCCGCAGCGCGGCATCGAGCGCGTCCAGCTCCGCGACGCGGCGGGCGAGATTTGCGCCTGAGTCCTCCCCTTTCCGCGCGGGCAGCGCATGGGAGGAGCGACGATCGTTCAAATGCTGCCACGAAGACGCCAGGCGAGGTTGGATGGCTTCGAGCCTTGCCTGCACCTCGGCGAGGATGCGAAGGAGTTCTCCTTGATCGCAGCCCGCGGCCGGCTCGCAACCCCGCGAGAACGCCGGATCCGCCGGCGTGTCACCGCCTGCCATCTGAGCGGGGAGCGGCTCGCGCCATGGCGCGGAGGCCGCACGGTCTGCGGCGGGACGCGCGGACGCGTGCGACCCCGAAGCGGGGGTTGTGCCCACCACCTCTGGCTGAGACTGGCCGGCCTGTGCGCGAGGCAGGGGCTTGCGGACCGGGTCTCCCTCATCCAGCGCGACCAGCAGTTGGCTGGAGCCGATCTGAATGCGATCGCCGGTGGCGACAGCGCCGAGGCGGGCGGGCCAACCGTTGACCAGCACCCCTCCGCGAGGGGAAACATCGAAGATGGCGAACGTCGCGCCAAAGCGGAAGAGAACGGCCTGCACATCCGCGACGAGGGCGCCGTGGAGTTGTACGTCCACGCCGGAACGAGCGCCGATGAGCGCGACCGGCTCGTGGATGCGCCAGGAGCGGCCGGACGGCTCCTCCAGGAGCAGCATGCCGGACGCGTCGGGGATATTGGCCTCCACATCCGCCGAGGCGGACGTTGCGGCACGTCGTTTCGATCCTTCCGCAAGAGAATTCGAGAAGGCGACGTTAATGCGCGTCGGACCCACCTCGATGACGTCGCCGCTGCGCAGCTCCCGCTTGACGCAGATGTCGCCGTTGCAGCGGGTTCCGGTGGGCGTCAGCAGGTCGAGGAGAATGGCACGGCCTCCCGCCATGACGACGACGCAATGCGCCGGCTGGATCGCAGGCTGATGCAGGAGGATGTGCGCGGGGCGCTTGGAGCCAATGAGCGTGATCGGACGCGAGATGGTCCACGACTTCTGCCCGGGCGACTTGGCGCCCGCGGTCAGCACCAGGGTGGGTCCGCCCCCCGTCAGCTCGCCCGGCTCTAAGGATGTTCCACGCGCGTCAATCATCAGCTTGCATCGGTTACCGGTCGCACGCCGCCGGGGCAGACGGTAGAATCCGTGCCTTCCTGAAAAGCTACGATGCGAATTCGGCGCGGGCCAAACGGTTTTCGGACTTTCGGCGGAGAGGCGGTCTCTCCGCCGCGAATGCGCCTTTCACGCGTGAGCCGGAGCCTGTTCCAACTTGAGAATTCTGATCACGAATGACGACGGTTATGACGCGCCGGGATTGGTGGCGATGCACGAGGCGGCATGCCGGTTCGGCGAAGTTCACGTGGTGGCGCCGACGCGGGAGCGCTCCGCGTGCAGTCACATGATCACGATGCGCGAGAGCGTGATCGTGGAGCGGCGGCGGCATTCGCCGTTTGGTGAAGTCTTCACGGTCTCCGGCACGCCGGCGGACTGCGTGCGTCTGGCGTGCGCGGAGCTGCTGGGGCATCGGCCTGACCTGGTGCTCTCGGGGATCAACCGCGGCGCGAACGCCGGAGTGGACACCTTTTATTCGGGGACGGTGGCGGCCGCGCGCGAGGGGGCGGTGCTGGGCATCCCGGCGATCAGCATTTCGCAGTCGGTGCGCGACGGCAAAGCGGTGGATTGGCGGAGGGCAACGGAGGCTGCGGAGCACATCATCCGGTTGCTGCGCACGTGGGCGTTGCCCGAACCCGGATTCTGGAGCGTGAATCTGCCGCCGCACATTCCAGACGACTATGCACACCGGATTCACGTCACGCCCGCGTCGATTGCGCCGATGCCGATGGAGTTTGAGCGCGTGGATCACGAGGACGGGAGGACGATGGAGTTCCGGTATGGCGCGTATTATTGGGATCGAAAGACGGCGGACAATGCGGACTTCGCCATTCTGGTCGGCGGGGGAATTGTGGTTTCACCGATTGCTCTGTCCACGCGCATGAGCGCCGACTTTTCACTTGAAAACCAGTCCGAGTCCGCCTGAACGCTTCAAGCCGTACCGCGACCGTGAGGGATCTCGGGCTTCAATCCAAACCACAGGGTCTTCAAACTGCGTGGGCAGGGTTGGTTCCGTACGGGTTGGAAACCCGTGCCGCACTCATCGGTTGGAAGCCGGTGCAGCAGTCAGGTCGAGGATGCCCATGTTGGGAAACTTGTGCTACACTCACCGGTGACAAACCGGTGCCACACCGACTCCGGCTGCAAATCGGTGTTGTACGCTGTCGGACCCCCTGAGGCCGCGCAATGGAAACCAAGAACAACAGGGCAATGAATGTTCAGCGGACGGTCGCGATTGTGGGCGCATCCGCGGATCGGTCGAAGTATGGGAACAAGGCTGTCCGCGCATATCTGGCTCAGGGGTGGCAGGTCTTTCCGGTCAATGCGAAGGGCGGCGAGATCGAAGGGCTGCGCGTGTATTCGTCGCTGGAGACCTTGCCGGCGCGCGTGGATCGCGTCTCGCTTTACCTTCCGCCCACTATGGGGCTGAAGCTGCTGCCCGCCATTGCCAAGCTGCGGCCGATCGAGTTCTTCGTGAACCCGGGGGCGGAAAGCGATCCGCTTGTCGAGGCCGCGCGCACGCTGGGGCTTGATCCCATTCTGGCCTGCAGCATTGTGGAGGTGGGGATAAGCCCGTCGGCGCTGCCGGATGTTTAAGGCGTCCTTCGGCGCTGCACGCCTGACCCTCGTGCGCGGTTGCAGCCGCTCACCCTGAACACAAAGACGGGGTCCATCCCGTTCGCGAGATGGACCCCATCCACTTGACCCTGCCCCCCAGAGGTCAAACGCTCGTGATGTTCGTGGGGCGTGTCCGTCGTTGGCCTATCACGGACAATCGTAATTGGCGCTGACTTCAGCGCCGCAGCCGTACCGCGCGGTGGCCGTGCCCGGTCCCGGCGCGAGGTTCTTGAACTTGGCCTTGCCCGTGCCGCGATCCCCGATTGTGCCCGACTTCGTCTCGCCCGTGCTCAGGGAAACGGTGAACGTGTCCGCGACAACGCCGGTGAGCTTGACGGTCATCTTGTTGATGCCGTTGCGCTCGCGACATTTGGCGGACGTGATGGCCTCGCGCCCGTCGCACAGCGGGGCGACTGTGACCGTGCCGGTCATGCCGAAGAAACAATGCGGCTCGCAGAAATACGGCACGCCGCCGACGCTGAGAAACTGGAACTCGAACTGCGGGTTGTCCGCGTTCAGCGGCGCGTCGAAAAGAAAGTTGGGATCGCGCGTGCAGGGATCGCCATGCGTCACCGTGTGCATTCCGCTCGACCAGATCCAGCGGACGCTGTCGCCCGGATGAATCGTCACGTCCGCCGGCTCAAAGCTGTCCCCCGTCTGATTCACAATCACGATCTCGCGGGCCATCACGGCCGCTGTCGCCATCGCGACCGCCACGCCTGCGACGGCAACCCCCGCGACTGCAAATCCCCTGGCCCGCTTCATCCCGTTTTGCATCTCCCATCCCCTTTCTGCTGACGAACCCATCTCCGACCCGAAGAGGCGCCATCCCCGGCCTCGACGAGATTCCCCTTGTGTACCCAACCAATGTTCTGGCTGCCGTCATTCCTTGCGGGCGCAGCGGTCTGGCGCGGTGAAACCGCAAGTGCTGCTGTGGCAAGGGTTTCGGCGTTGACGAGGGTGTGATGTCGTCGGGTGCTGGGTCGGATGCCGCCCCAGGACTGCGGCGGACCGTGCGGGAAGAGAGCCGGTGCCCGTAATTCCCGCGAAGCGGCAATCCAGCCGTGGGACGGTGCGACCTGAACCCCGCGGCCCTGCGGGCGACGAGTTGCGATGCCCGGTTCCGCTACATCAGGGCCTCCGCAAGCACCTCGGCAACATGCTGCACCGGGCGCCTTGCGTGATGTTCGATCTGCTGGCGGCAACTGAATCCCGCAACGGTCACCACCGCCTCCGGATTCGCTCGCACCGTTGGCAGCAGGCGGTCCTCCGCGATCGCTCGCGATACGTCGTAATGCTCCTTCAGGTGCCCGAACGCTCCCGCCATGCCGCAACACCCCGCGGGGATCACGCGCGCCCGATCGTTGAACGCTGCCTTCAGCAAACCTCCGACGGATTCCAGGCCGATCAGAGCCTTCTGATGACAATGCCCGTGGTAGAGGATGTCGCGCGCCGCGGGGCGGAATCGCAGCGCGTCCGGCTCCTCGGCAAGAAGCCGCCCGAGGAACGTCTCCAGTGTTGTACTGACCGACGCCACGGTCCGCGCCATCCGCGCGCTGATCAGGCTTGGGTACTCGTCGATGAAGCTCAGCACGCAGCTCGGCTCGATGCCGATGATGGGCACTCGCCGCGCCGCGAACCCGCGCAGTTGCCGCAGGACCATCTCCGCCTGCTGACGCGCTTCGGCGAGCAGGCCCTGACTGATGAGCGATCGCCCGCAGCAGCCGACGTCCGGGCAAAGCACGTCGTACCCCGCCGCCTCCAGCAGCTTCACCGCCGCGATGCCCGCCTCCGGGTGAACGTGGTTGGTCCATGTATCCACGAAGAACACGGCCCATCCGCGCGGACGGCTCGTCGTGGGCTTCGGTTGCCTGCTCCACCACTGCCGGAACGTGTGCCGCGCGAGACGCGGAACCGGCAAGCGGCGGTCCAGCCCGTACGCACGCTCCACGTGTCCCCGAAAGAACCCCGTTTGCGTCAGCAGGTTCGTGATGCGAGCAAACCGGGACGCCCGCCGCAATCGCCGCGGCGTCTCCGCAATGAACCGCGCCCGCCGGTCGGCGCCGTCGCGCAGGACGCGCTGCGCCAGCCACTCGGCCTTGAGCTGCGCCATGTCCACGCCCGTGGGGCATTCGGTCTTGCAGGCCTTGCAGGACAGGCACAGGTCCATCGCTTCGCCAAGCCGCGCGTCGTCAAGGTCGCGGATCAATCCCCGGTTGGACAGCGCCGACCGCAGCGCGTTGGCGCGGGCGCGCGTCGAGTCCTTCTCTTCGCGCGTGACCATGTACGAAGGGCACATCACGCCCGCGTCGAGCTTGCGGCACTCGCCCACGCCGCTGCACATGCCCGTCGCGCCCGCCATCCCGCCGTGGTGCGAGAAATCGAAATACGTCTTGATTGGCGTCTCGTGAAACGCAGGCCCGTGCCGCAGATTCTCGGTCATCGGCCAGGGATCGACGATTTTTCCCGGGTTCATCAGCCCGCGCGGATCAAACAGGGTCTTGACCTGCCGGAAAGCTTCGATGATGCGGGGTCCGTACAGCCGCTCCAGAAACCCGGAGCGCACAATGCCGTCGCCGTGCTCGCCCGTCAGTGTGCCGCCGAATTCCAGCGCCAGGTCGCAGACACGCTCCGTGATGCGGCGCATCTTGTCCACGTGCTCGCCGCGCTTCAGGTCCAGAATGGGACGAACGTGAATAACGCCCACGCTGGCGTGCGCGTAATACCCCCCCCCCGGCGTGTCCTCCTCCTCCAGAATGCGCATGAACCGCGCGATGTACTCGCGCAGCCGCGACGGATCGACCGCCGTGTCCTCCACGAATGAGTTGCTCTGCGCCTGGCCGGGAATGGACATGAGCAGCCCCAGCCCGGCCTTGCGGATCGCCCAGACGTCCTGCTGCTTGATGGGGTCCATCACTTCGACCGTCGCGCGAGCCTCCGGCATTTGCCCGCATTCGGCCGTGAGCGCGGCGACCTGCTGCGCCACTTCAGCTTCGGACTCGCCGAAGAGCTCGACCACGAGGATCGCCTCCGGATCGCCTCCGAGGAAATGGCGCTTCGACTCATACGCCGGGTGCCCTCGCGTCGCATCCAGCAGCGGGCGGTCCACCAGCTCCACCGCGGCCGGGCGATGCTCCAGCGCCCGCGGCGTCGCGCCGACGGCATCCAGAACGGAGCCGAACCCAAGCACGACCAGGGCCTTGTGCTTCGGCAGCGGCACCAGCGCCAGCTTCGCGCCGACAACAATCCCCAAAGTACCCTCGCTGCCGCACAGGATGCGAGTGGCATCCACGGGCGACCCCGGCGGACCCAGCCGGTCCAGGCCGTACCCGCCGTTGCTGCGCATGACCTTGGGGAATCGCCGGAGGATCTCGTCATGTTGCGCGTCGCGTATGGCGGTAAGCCCCTTCACAATCCGGCCGCAAGCGCCGGACCCGGATCGGTTATCCGGTGAAGTCGACGCCTCGACCTCCTTGCCGCGCGAGAACTTCACGCGCTCGCCGTCGCCGAGGACAACGTCCAGTTCGAGCACATGATCCACCGTGCGCCCGTAGAAAACTGAATGCGCGCCGCAGGAGTTGTTGGCGATCATCCCGCCGATCGTCGCACGGCTGCTGGTGGCGACGTCCGGCGCGAAATGCAGACCGTGCGGCGCCAGCGCCGCGTTGAGCTGATCGAGCACGACGCCCGGCTCGACCTCGACCGTCTTCGCCTCAAGGTCCAGCCGCCCGATGTGATTCATGTGGCGCGACAGATCGAGAACCACACCCTTGCCCACGGCCCCGCCGGCAAGCCCCGTTCCCGCTCCGCGCGGCGTGATTGCCAGTCCCGCCTCGGCGCAGAGTCGCACGAGGCGCACGACGTCCTCTCCGTCCTTGGGCATGACGACGCCCTGCGGAACGATCTCGTAGATGCTCGCGTCCGTGGCGTAGAGGGTGCGGTGGAGCGGGTCGAAACGCACGTCGCCGCGCAGGGCTTCGCGCAGGCGCGCGGCGATCGCAGGCTCCGGCATCGACGCCGGAACCACCTTCAGCGACACGGAACTCTGGAACGCCGCTTCCACAAGCCTGGACGGGCCTCCCCGATCTGCTCACGCAGCGCCGGATGGAGGCGCCGCCTGCTTCGACCGCAGCTTAACATACGTCGCCGCCGTGCGCTCCGCCATGCCGCTTACGGTGTGATGCTGCCGCACATGGCGCAGACCGCCCTCGGCGATGCGGCGAGCGCCGGCGCGGTCGCTCAGGACGCGCTCCAGAACGGCCGCCAGCGCCGTCGCCGAGTCCTCCTGCGAAATGAAACACGTCTCGCCGTCACGGAGAGAGTCGTTCACGGGACTGGGCACGCTGACCACGGCCATCCCCGCCGCCATCGCCTGAAGAATGCGGATCGACACATGCTCGATCGGCGCCGGCATCACCAGCACGTCCGCGCCCTGCATCAATTCGCCCGCGCCGATCGTGATGTTGGCGAACGTTACGCACGCGTGCAGATTCTTGGCGCGAACCAGCGCCCGCAGCGACTCCTCGCGAGGTCCTTCCCCCATCAGAAACGCGGCAAACGCGACCCCCCGGTCGCGCAGCATCGCCAGCGCGCGAATGAGAAGTTCAAGCCGGTTCACCCGCTGAAACGGCATGACCGTCAGCAGCGTCGGCACGCGCCCCTCGGGCGCAAACTCCACGGCATCCGGTTCGCTCATGATGCCGGGGCGGACCAGGTCGATCCGGTCCTCCGGCACGTAAGCCCGCGTGCGCAGCGCGTCCGCAAGCGGCGCGCTGAAGGCGATCACGTGAGGTTCGGCGCGACCCCGCAGCGCGGCCACGCGGCGACAATCATCCCACGATGAGACATCCAGCGCCAGCTCGGCATTCAGCGCCTCGGCAAGCCCGGCCGCAAGATCATACGAATCCGCGGAGACGGCGTGGACGACATCCGGCGGCTCTTCGGAAAGCAACTCAACGATCCTCGCGATCCTGCGCCCCGCGACGGGCCAGCGGATCCGCGGGTGCAGCATCGCCTGCACCGGCCCCAGCGAGAGCGCCTCGATCTGCGGCGTCGAGCTGAGCAGCCGCAGGCGCACGGGATGGTCCACCAGCCCCACGCACAGATGCCGCAGCGTCGCCCGAAGCCTCGCCAGCGCCGCCGCATCCACGCACAACGCCACGTCCACCGGCGCACTCTCGAGATGAGGGACGCGCACATCCATGCCGAGGCATGACAGCAGCGGCCGCGGGGAGTGTCAAACCGGAGTCGCCGGCGTCGCGGAGGCGCGCCCATCGTCCGTCAGGGCGACCTCGTTCGTACGCACGGACACCCCGCGCCGCGCCAGTTCGGTGAGAATGTGATCGCAGACGCCCGGCAGCGGCGCGATCAGCTCCGGCGGGCGCACGCCGGGATGATGCAGATCCCCCGTGGCCAGCATCCGGGCCACGATCGCGCAGGGGAACCCGGTCGTTCGCGCCATCGACGACGTGCCCGTGGCGGCATCCGTTTCATCATACAGGTCGTAGACGTGTCGAATACGTCCGTTGGACCGCCCATCGCGTGCCCCGGGCAAGAGAGCCGCCGATGACGCGCCCGCATCGCGCGGCTCGCCCTCCACCACGACGCGCAGGATCGTGAACTCCGCCTCGCCGGGTCCGGGTTTCCACATGGGAAAGAGCAGCTTGGACGTGACCTCCAGCGGGCGGACCTGCTGATCGCCGACCGTCAGCGGCTCCTTGCTGAAGAAGCCCGTCTCACGCAGGACGCGCATCAGCTCGATGTGCCCCGGGTAGCGCAGCGTCTTCTCAACCATGGTTGGCGCATCGATCGTGGTGACAAGGCTGCGAAGCCCGTCGGTGTTGAAGGCCTCCAGCGTGCCCACGCCCGGGAAGTCCATCAGCTCCGGCTCCGACAACGCCGGCTTGACCACCAGCTTGCCGCCTTCCCGAAGGCGCACCGGTCGCGTGTACTCCTCGACCACGTCCGACGGAGCGAACGGCGCTTTGTACTGGTAAGGCCACTGCCGCGCCTTTGGCAATCCACCCACGTAGAACGCGACGCGATCAACGCGCTGCATGAGCGACGCGCTGCGACCGATGAGAAGGTTGGCCAGTCCCGGCGCCACGCCGCAGTCCACGACCGCGGTGACGCCGCGCTTCCGCGCGAGAGCGTCAAGCTGCAGCGCGTCCTCCGGCATGAACGAAATGTCGGCGAAGGGCTTGCCCGCCTCGATCACCGCGCGCAGCGTCTGAAAGCCGAATCGGCTGGGCATCGCGCCCACGACCACGTCGGCTTCCGCGACGGCGCGTTTCAGCGCGGCCACGTCGGACAGATCGGCCCGGCCCGTGCAACATCCCCGGAGGCCGTCAAGCATGGCGAGATGGCGCTCATCAACGTCCAGCGCGACAACGTCGAACCGGCCCTCGTAAGCCAGGTCTCGCGCCATCGTCGCGCCGATCATGCCGCAGCCAAGCACGACGACCTTCTTCGCCATGGGCGATGCCCCTCCCGCGATGCGCCGGCGTCACCCGCGACTCTGCGCCGTGAACACCTTGCCGCCCTGCATCTCGTTGAGCACGGGCAGGTTCAGCGCCACGCCCCGCGCGTCCTCGCATTCAATCCGCATCTGCTCGCCTTGCAGCCGATCGTCGCCGTGGAACTCGAGCGCCTTGCCCGTCTCTGTCTCCAGCCGCGTCAGTTCGGCGCGCTTGCGATTCAGCACGGCGAACGCCACCATCGGCGGCAGCGTGCAGCGCACGCGCTGGACCTGCGGCTGATGCGCCAGGTGCCGGATGAGGCGGACCACCTCCAGCGCGACGGACTCCGGCGTTTTCACCCAGCCCGTCGAGTCGCACAGCGGGCAGACGGTGAAGATGCTGCGCGCGATCGAATGTCGCTGCCGCTGCCGCGTGATTTCCACCAGCCCGAACGGGCTCATGTTCAGCACGCGGGCGCGCTCCTTGTGCTCCCGCAGCCCCTCGCGCACGGCGTGAACCACCTTGCGGCGGTTGGAAAGCTGCATCATGTCGATGAAGTCGCACACGATCAGCCCGCCGATGTCGCGCAGCCTCAGTTGCCGCGTGATCTCGTCCGCCGCCTCAAGATTGATCGCCAGCGCCGTCTCTTCCGCGTTGTCCGGGCGCCGGAAGCGCCCGCTGTTCACGTCGATGGTCGTCATGGCCTCGCCGGTGTCGATGACGATCGACCCGCCGGACCGCAACGGGATCTTGCGCGAATTGAGCATGGCGATCTCGCGCTCGATTCCGAACTTGTGGAACATCGGCTCCCGCTCGTTGTACAGCTCGACCCGGTGCTGCGCGCGGGGCATGGCAATCCGTAGAAACTCCCGGATGCGCCGCGCCGTCTCCACGTCGTCCACCACCACGCGGCGGAAGTCCGACGAGTACACGTCGCGCATCGTGCGGATCACCAGGTCCTGCTCGCGGTACAGCTCCGCCGGAGAGGCGTTGCGCCCTTCCCGATCCACGATCGTCTTCCACAGCCGCGTCAGGTAGTTCAGGTCGCGTTGCAGCTCCCGCTTGTTCTGCCCCAGACCGGCCGTGCGCAGGATGAACCCGATGCCGTCCGGCAGCGACAGCTCCTCCAGCACCTTGCGCATGTCTCGCCGCGCGTCTTCGTCTTCGATCTTGCGCGACACGCCGAGCTTGCTCATCCCCGGCATCATCACCAGGAACCGGCCCGGAATGGACAGATACGTCGAGACCGTCGGACCCTTGGTGCCGATCCCCTCCTTGATGACCTGAACGATGATTTCCTGCCCCCGTCGCAGGCACTTCTGAATGAACGGCCGGTCGCGCTTGGCGATCTTGCGACCCACGTCTTCATTTGTCTTGTCCGAGCCGGGAAAGTACTTCTTGTGCACGTCGGAGATGTGCAGGAACCCGTTCTTCGGCAGACCGAAATCCACAAACGCGGCCTGAATGCTGGCCTCGACGTTGGTCACGCGCCCCTTATACACGTTTCCGACGTAGGACAGCGCGCTTTGCCGCTCGATGAAAATCTCCTCGAGCCGCCCTTGATGCAGTACGGCGATGCGGCATTCCTCCGACTCGGAGACGTTGATGAGCATCTCGCGCTCGCCGGGACCCGTGGCGCGAAGCTGCGCGATCGGGATCTCCTCCTCGAGCGGCGCCTCGATCAATTCATCTTCCAGTTCGTCGTCAACCGCCGCCGCGGCAGCGCCCGCCCGACCTTCCGGCTGCGCCGCTTCACCCTCGGCGGACCGGCCGCCACGGCGCCGACGGCGTCGGCGCGGCTTGCCCCGGTCGTCTCCCGGCATCTCACCCGGCGCCTCCCCCGTACGGGCCGGCGTCGCCCCGCGCGGCTCGACCAGATCGACGCCTTCCTGCTCCGAGCCTTCAGCGGCCTCATCGAGCCATTCGGGAGCATCGCCCTCTGCAGAAACTTCATGGGGAACGATGACGACTTCTTCCTCGGCCCAATCGTGCTCGTCGCGATCCCGCCCACGCCCGCGCGGAGGCCTGCGGCGCGATGAGTCGCGCCGCTGATCCGGACCTTGCTGAGAGCGCGACGCGGTCCGCTCAGGCGTGGCGGGCCGCTTGGGGGATTCGGTCTGCTCAGGGGGGGCCGACCTTTCGGGTACCCCTTCCCTGCCCGCGCGACCTCCTCTCATGCTGCGGCGACGGGGCTTTCGGCGTCCGCCTGGCTCCGAGTCCGCATGCGAATCCTGAGGAGTTTCGTCGCGGTCACGGCTCGGTTCAACGGCCGCCGAGGGCGCCGGACGCTCATCCCTCCGCGCACCGACGGGCACAGCGAATGCCGGTTCTTCAAAGAGAAGCCCGGCGCCGAATGCATCGAACTCGTCGTTGGACTTCGCGGGCGTGGCCGAATGCGCGGCCTGGGGAAGCTCCCTGCCGGGCGGCGGGGAGCCGGCGCTGCGGGATGCTCCGGGCGGAGGTTGATGGTTCGCCGGGCGATCCCCCGCGGCACCGCCATCGAGGGGCTTTCCCGCGTCCTCTCGCCGCGCCGGAGTCTCGCCCGTCTGCTCCCCGCGCGGGGACTTGCCCCGGCGGCGACGCCGTTTCCCGGCAGACTCGCCGGCAGGAGTCTCGGATGCCGCGGCCGCAGCACCTTTCTCCTCCTTCGCCGGCGCCTTGGCCGCCGGAACGGCGGAGGCCGCCTCCCGCGCCCGGGCGGTTTTTCGCCCGCCGCGGCGTCCCCGCTTGCGGGGGGATTTGGGGGTGTCGGAAGATGATTCCAAGCCCTCAGTTGTGGAAGGGGAATCCTGCAAAACGTCGGTCATGTCGTCGAGTGCCATTGCACCTCCATTCGTCGGATTCGATGCATGATCGAATCCGGATCGAACCCGAGGGTTGCGGCAAGCTCGGAAGGTTTGGCGGCGCCGTCGTCGTCGATGCGCAGGACGAACTCAATCTCATCATTCACCCACTCGACGCGCTCCAGGAAGCGCTTCACATCGATGGTCTTGGTTCGTCCGCCTTTGGGATCCTTGCGGTCCACCAGCGCGGCGGGAGCGATCTTAAGGCGCTCCAGGCGCTCGCGCAGTTCATCCGTCGGTGCTCCGGCATCCAGCCGGTAGCGCACGCGCGCCGGACGCAGGCTCTCGCCGGTCCGCGCTTCGCGCGCCGCAAGCAGCTCCACGCCCGCCGGCATCTGCGTTCCCAGCCGCTTCAGCGCTTCCCCCGGGTCCACGGGGCGCTCAAGCTCGACGACGAGGCTTTCGTCTTCACTGGACAGTCCCACGGGGCGCGGAACCGGCAGACTCATCTTCGGATGCGGGTTGAATCCCTCCGTATAGCGAATCGGCAACTCGGAACGGGCCAGCGCCCTCCGAAACATGCGGAGCGTGTCATGGTGCGAAATGAACTTGACATCGCCGCAGATCCGAAACGTGAAGATCAGTCGATGTCGTTCGCAGGGTCCTGACACGGTCTCCCTAAATCGGGTCCTGTGGCAAAAGTTTTCGGGTTTCCTCGCGCAGGTAACTGTTCACCTGGCGATCCGTTTCAAAGGTCAACGCCTTGCGGGCGACGCGCCGGGCCTGCGTCATCGTCGCCAGCCTTATCAGTTTCTTGATCTCGGGGATGTTCGCGGGCGCCATGGAAAAGTTCCGCAATCCGATCCCCAGCAGGAAGAGCGTGTACAACGGACTCCCCGCCATCTCGCCGCATAGACTACAGTCCACCCCCGCCTTCGTACAGGCCTTGATCACTTCCGTCAAAACCCGCAGCAGGGCCGGGTGCGACGGCTCATAGTACTTCGACACTTCCTCGTTGCCCCGGTCCACGGCCACCAGGTACTGCAAAAGGTCGTTGGTGCCGATGCTGATAAAATCGACCTCCCGGCAGAATTCCTTCACCTGAATCGCCGCCGCCGGCGTTTCCAGCATGATCCCGACCTGCAGATTCCGCCGGTAGGCCACCCCGGTCTCGTCCAGGTCTTCCATCGCGTCGTGCAGGGTCATCTTCGCCTGCCGGAACTCCATCAGGCTCATGAGGAGCGGAAACATCAGCCGGATCGGACCTTCCACCGCGGCCCGCAGGATCGCCCGGAGCTGCATCTTGAACATCGGGACGTTCGCCAGGCTGTACCGGATCGAGCGCAGCCCCAGCATCGGGTTGCGCTCCTGCTCGTACCGCTTCTCCTGCGTGTACTTGTCCGCGCCCAGATCAAACGTGCGGATGGTCACCGGGCGGCCTTTCATCCCCCGGATCGCCTCCATGTAGGCCAGGTACTGGTCCTCCTCCGACGGAAATCCGTTCGGCTGAAGGAACAGGAACTCCGTGCGGTACAGCCCCACGCCTTCCGCCCCCTTCGCAAGGCTGGTTCGCGCCTCGTGAGGAAACTCGATGTTGCTCAGCAGGTGCACCGCCTCGGCGTCCTTCGTGATCGCGGGCAGGTCGCGCAACGTGTCCAGCTCCGCCGACAAGCGGTTGAACTCGGCTTCCTGGCGGCGGTAGTCCTCCAGCGTGGATGGGTCGGGATTCGCGAGGACGAGCTGGTTGACCGCGTCGATCACCACCAGGTCACCCCCGCTGATGCGCGTCGCCACGTCGTTGAGGCCGATGACCGACGGCCTGCCCCACGAGTGCAGCAAGATGGCCGTGTGCGAGGTCGCGCCGCCCACGTCGAGCGCCACGCCCGCCACCAACGTGTCCGCGAGCTGCGCCGTCTGAGTGGGCGTCAGGTCGTGGGCGATGAGAATGACCGGCTTGGTCAGATGGGCGAGATCTTCGCGGCTTTCGCCCAGAATGTGCCGCAGCAGGCGCCGCTCGATGTCGCGCACGTCGCGGATGCGCTCGACGAGCAGCGGGTCCGACATCTGCAGGAAGCGCCGCTGATACTCGCGCATCACCGTGCTCGTGGCGTACGCGGCGCTGTACGCCTGCTCCTCCATCAGCCGCTCGATGTTGCGGTGCAGCTTCGCGTCCTTCAGCACCCCGATGTGCCACGAAAAAACGTTCGCCGCTTCACGACCGAGGTGGCCGAGCATCCACTGGGTCTGCCGTTCCAGCTCCGCGACCGAGTCCTCGATTGCCCGGGTGAAGCGGGCGAGTTCTTCCGCGGCAGCGTGCGAGGGAACCGTGCGCGAGGGAATGCGGAAGTCCTCGGCATCGAGAACCACGGCCTCGCCGATGGCGATGCCGGGAGCAACCGAGATGCCTCTGAGGATATCCATACCTTCAAGCTGCGGACACCAAATTCAGCTTCAGGGGACGGGCTTGACCATCGGCGACCCGCGCGGGGCGAAACTTGAAACCAAGCATGGCGCCCGTCACCCCCGCGCAGGCGGGGGACCACTCCACCCGGAAGAACCGCCGGCCTCGTCTGGCCTCGCCAGCCGCCGGATGGATGCCCGCCTTCGCGGGAATGACGAACATCGCCTCTCACCACGAATTGCGAGGTTGCGACTTTTCGGCGGCCTGACAGACCCGCAATCTCTGCGGCCCGCCTTCCGCCTCAAACGGTCGCGCATTCAACGCGCCGCGGTTGCGGAATCGCCCCCGAGGAAGCCATCGGCTATCAGCGCTGCCAAGGCATCGGCGGCCTGGTCCGCGTCCTCCCCCTCCGCGCGAATAGCGAGAACACATCCGCGCGGCGCGTCCAGCAGCATGAGGTTCATGGCGCTCTTGCCGTCCAGCTCTTCGCCCCGGCGGCTGACGTTGCGGACGGTCACCTCAGCCTGGAAACGCATCGCCAGATCCACAAACTTCATCACCGGACGCGCGTGCATTCCTTCGGCGTTAACGACGGTCACTTCACGAACAACCGCGCTGCCCATCCTGTCGCCGCCGTCTCTTCGCATCGCCGCGCCCTCGGCGCCTGCAGCGGCCTTCCGCCGCACGGCCATCCCGGCTTCCATTCACGCCATCTCGTCGGCCTCGTTGATGAGGTCCACAATCGCTTCCTTGGAGTCCGCCTGCCGCAGGAAACGACGGAAGTTATCCCGCTGCAGGTGCCGGAAAATCCGCTCCATCGCCGCCAGGTGCGCCTCGGGATCCTTGCCGGGGCTGAGCAGCAGGAACACGGTGTACACCGGTGCCCGGTCCAGAGCGGCGAAATCCACGCCGCGACTCGATCGCCCCACCGTCGCCGCCATCCGCTTCACCGACTCATGCTTGACATGCGGGACCGCGACGCCCTTGCCGAAACCGGTGCTGCCCTGCCGCTCACGCGAGATCGCATTCTCAACAATCTTTTCCTCATCCGCCGGATCGAAGACACCCCTGTTCGCCAGGGAACGAACCAGTTCCCGGATGACGCCCGTTCGGTCGGTGGCTTCCAGCTCAGGCACGACCGCTTCCGTCACCACCAAATCCGCCAGTTTCATAGTGTTGCTGCTGCTCCCGGGCCGGACTACTCCTGGCGCTGAGCGCCCGCGCCGGACGCCATCGCCTAAGAGCACGCCGGAACCCCCAGCCCGCCTGCTGACCAACGCCGGCGGGCCAGCCAGGTCCGCCCTGCACCCTCCGCAAACGCATCCAATCCACGGTCCCCGGCGCGTGCCCGGGGCTATTCCTTAGGGCGATGGTGGTCGCGAGCCTTTTCCTTGTGCTTCGTCAACTGACGCTCTACTTTGTCAATTATCAAATCAATCAATGCAAACCGGTCCGGCCCCGTTTCCTTAGCCACGAATTCGCTGGTTCGGTCCGCTTTCACGATCAGCTCGGCCGTCCAAAGGTCAGACTCCTGATCCAGAATGAAATCGATGGATGAAATGCGGTCATGAAACCGGGGGAGGCGGGCGGCCTTGGCTTCCGCGTACTCCCGGACTTCCTTCGGCACCTCCACATGACGGCTCTTGACAGTGACCTGCACGATAGCGCTCCTCCGTCTATTCGCGTCCGATGCTCATCCGTGCGCCGATCGCGCCCGGAAGCGACTCATTGATTCCGATGCGTACTATTTCCGAATCGCCCCGGCTTGTCCAGCCTCGAAGCCATTTCACGCGGCGATGCAACCAAAGCAGCCGCGCGCGACGCCCGCATGCGTTCAGTTCGACAGTTCGTTTTGAAAGGCGACTCTCGTCATTCCCGCGTCGGCGAGAGTCCGGCCTCGTCATTCCCACGTCGGCGGGAATCCAGCAGTCCCGCTGTGCGCCCCTGAACCGCCGCCTGCGCGGGGGTGCCAAGGTGGGGTGCTGCCCGTCAGACCCGCCAGAAGGCCGCGCTTCAACTCGCCGACTTGCATCACAGCCTGGCGCGGGTTTGGATACCGGCATGGCGTATGAGGTATACACAACGGGGGTGCCGGCCAAACCTCTGCGGGCGTGGCTGGTGACAGTTTCCAGCCTCTCCCTGACCGGCGTATTGGCAATGCTGCTGGTGCAGTCCAACCGCGATCCGGCTGCACGGCTCGGCTGGCTCATTCGGTTTGAGGTTCCTCCTGCTCTGCGGCTCACGGCCGCTCCGCAGACTCGAGAAACGGTACTGGCCTACGAAGCGTCCGCCGATCCGGGACGCCGCGGCGCCGGCGTACTTGCGCTGGTTTATGTTCAGGAGTTTCAGCCCGCCACGGCGGTCGATTTCGATGCCGCCTTGACCCGCTGTATCCGCAATGCCCTGGGTCCGCTGGAAGCCAAGCGCACCCGGACGGGGCAGCGACGTGGTATCCAGATCGGCGGAACGGAAGGCATGGAGCTGCGGTTCTCCGATGACATCGTCCTCATCGCCCGAGCCTGCGCCGTCGCCCCCGACCGGGTGTACGTCTGGGTGCTCAAGTCCGTCCCCGCCTCGGCGGCGAACACCGAACTGCTGCTTGACCGCATGACGGAATCGGCGCGTGTGGTTCCTGCGCTTGATCGCGGGTGACAGGAACCTGATCGGCGGATGATCGGTCCGCGTCTTTCAGAACCCGTAGCGCAAGCGAGGGGGCGAGCGTGGACGCGATGTCTGTGCCGCTCATGCCTCCGGCCGGCCCTCGCCGGCGCTACCTGTTCTGCCTGCACTCGCACGCGCTAGGCGCTCCGATCGCCCTGGCTGGCGCTACGGGTTCTGAAAGCCAAGGGTGACATCAACGAAACCGGGCCGCGACGGCTTGTTTCATCCGTCGCGGCCCAAAGAGAGTTTTCAACGCTGATGACGAACGACACGCCGACTACGGGCAATCCGCAGTCTTGCTCGTTCCCGGGCAACCGGACGGCGTCGTCAGCTCCACGGTCTGCGGGCCGGTGCGGCAGCAATCCTTGACGATCGCCTTGTTCCCGTTCACGGTCACATCGAACGGCGTCCCGTCGATCGAGATCGTTACGGTCGCGCCATTGCGGCTGTCGTCGAGGAGCACAAGGGTGCCCTTGACCAGCCCGTTGGCCTTGCACCTCGCCTTGAACTTGGCGATGTCGTCGCAGGTCACTTCATTGCCGCCGCCGCCGCAATTGAAACGGCTGATGCGGACGGCGTCGATCGCCGCTTCGGTCACCGAGTCGTTCGGGTTGTCGGTGGCGCTGAAGCGCACCTTCACCTGGGCGCTCGGCGCGACGTAGTCGAGCACGTTGAACGTGCGATAGACCCAGCCGCCGGTGTTGCCGACGCTCTCGACCTGCACCCAGTTCGTGCCGTTATTGTTGGAAACCTCGACGACCAGCCGGTCGCCGTCGCCGTCGTCGTTGCTGAACCAGCGGGCGTAGCCGATCGTGTACGCGCCGGACGCCGACAGGTCGAACGTCGGCGAGATCAGGCGCGTCGGGCCGCCGTCCACGTCCGAGTTGCCCGAGCGATTCGCCGTCAGGTAGCAGCTTCCCGATCCGTCGAAGTCGCTCGCCGGGTCGCCGCGCGAGCCGCCGCCAACCGGAACGCCGCGCTCCCAGGCGCCATCCGCCAAGTTCTCATTGACCACCGTCCAGCCCTTGTCGGTCTGGAAGTTGTCCGTGAAGACGTCGCTCTGGCCGGATCCGGCGGTGTAGTTGCTGGCGTCTGGATCGCGATCGCTTCCACCGCTCGTGGTGGTCGCGCTGAGGAAGAAGTCCACCACGCTGCCGCAGGCGATGCCCGGGATCGTGGCGTTGAACAGACGGTCGCCCTGATTCGCCAGCCCGACCGCGGTGAAGCCGCCGCCGTCCACGCGGTAATTCAGCCGCGGGCTGCTCTCGTCCAGCGTGCCCGCCAGGTCGAGGATACGCACCTGGAAGCTCGTCGGCGTGTCCGGCGTCAGCGTCGTCGGCAGGCCGTTGGGATAGCTGAAGTCCAGCAGCGCCAGCGGCGGCGCGTCCATGTTGTGCTCGCCGAATCCCGCGGCGATCTCCGAATAGTGCGGCGTGCCGTTGCCGATGTCGCCGTCCGTATCGTCCAGTGTCAGGTAGTCGATCGTGATGTCCGGCGCGATGCCGCCGCCGGTGTGCATCAGAATCGCGTTGACCGCCAGCCGGCTGAGGATTTCAAGGTACGTATCAGGGTTGGTCTGGATCAACTCATCGCGCGTGCTCCACACGCATCCGGAGATGAGTTGGCCGCAATAGTGAATCTCGCCGCTGCACGGATACTGCAGCGTGTTGTTCGCGTTGCGGATGCCGTTGTTGCAGTTGTTCTGGAAGCCGTAGGCGAGCACGGAATTATCCGTGATGAGCACGCCCATGACGTCGCCCATGCCCTCGCCATACTCGTCCTGGCCGCTGCCCCCCACCTGCACCAGATGGTGGCCGTATTCATGGTGGACCACCGTGTCGAACGCCGTGTTGGCGCAGCCGCCGCCCGAGCGGTAGAAGTTGATCGAGCTGCCATCGTAGAATGCGTTGCACGTCGAGGACAGGTTCACATTGACCCGGAATTCCTGCTGCGTGCCGATCGTCGGGTAACTGGGATTCTGGACCAGGGTGAAATCGCGAACGACGTTCGCCTGCACATAGCCATTCACTTCAGCCCGGATCAGCTCGTTGTTGTTCGCCAAGTTATGTGTGAAATTCGCTGGTCCCGGCGGCGTGACCTGTTGCGTCAGCACGGTTGCCTCGGCGCCGGTTTCATACCGGACGCGGAACCACCGCCCGCGCACGCCCGACTCGACGGTCACCTGCGTGTTGCCGCCGTTGGGGATCGTGAAGTTGCCCGCCGCGTCCGCAAACGCCGTGCTTCCGCCCTGAACAAGCACGCGCGCATACGGCAGAGGCACGGAGGTTTCCGTCCCGCAGATGTCCGCGCCTACGCCCAGGGGCGTCGCCATGCCACTCACGTTGCCCACGATGTCAGTATGGCGAATCTGGTCTTCCTCATACAGGATCGCGCCGGTGTTCGCATCCGCCAGGACGAGCCACTTGGAGTAGTCGGGCTGATTGGCAAGCCCGTTGTCGGCCATGACCTGAATAGCGAGCGCCGGCGAGACCGTCATGTCGTTCACGCCCGCCCAGATGACCAGCTCAGAACTCAGGACCTGGATGAGTTCAGGATGGGCCTTCTGCGCCGCGGCGAAGGCCATCTCTGTGTTCAGCTCGGAAATCGGCGAGCTCGATACATGGAAGCCGCCCAGATCGCGCAGTCCGGATGAGACCAGCACCAGCGGATAACCTTCCTCGTTGCGCGCCAGCAGTCGAACATCCGCGCGAAAAACCGGAATCCCGTCCGTCACTTGCCGGTAGGAAACCAGCGTGAAGCGGAAGCCCCCTTCTTCGGGAACATACATGACCGGCACGATGAACTCGTCGTCGCCGATCATGCCCCCCGGAGCCAGATCCACCGATTCCACGCCAAACACATCGCTGTGTTGACCGAGGAATGCGGCCGCCGACTGCTCGGGAGATTCGCCGGAGCTGAACGCCCGGCCATACACACGCGTGACGCGCCCCTCCAGGGCGAACAAATCCGCTCCGGGATGCGCGGCTCGGAAGGCCGCCCACGCCGCCGGCTCTTCGGACTGCGAGCCAATGCGATCCAGCCCCCGATCCGCCGCCATAGCGACCGCCGTCGGCACCAGGCCGACAATCACCCACAACCTCAGTGATTCGCGCAATCGCCCCCTGCTGGTCATCTCAAACATGTGCATCCTCCTGAAAGTTCCCCCGGCCCCGCCCTCATCCCCTGATGAGGCTCCTGCAAGGTGCCGTACGACCACTCCCCATGCCGCGAAAATCCCCCGGCGGCAAAGCAATGCGACAACACCCGATCTCGTGCAGGCGCGCCCTGCAAGGAGGAGAACCCGGTGCGGCACATCACTCCATCTAATGATACCGCGTGTGGGTGGAGGGTCGAAGCGGGACTTTTGGCGATTTGTCGGGAATTGTCCGACCAGCTTATCGGGCGTTTCACCGGCGCCGGTGCGTGACTGAGCCGCGACCGTCCGAGAGCCGAGGTTTCCCACCGAACTTGCGGGTTCAGACACAGTGTGTTCGGAATCGGCCAACCTCAACCCATCCGGTCCTTCGTCGAGTTCGCAGGGTGAGGTGGAAGCAGTCACCTCCAGGCCCGAGCCGCAAGGGGGTCTGGCGATTCTTTTGGGCGGGCCGCCCCTGTAAGGAATGCAAGCAAGGATTTCGGGGAAGCGATCGGGATCGGCCTTCAGCAAGATTGGACCGCAGTCCCGGCTTCAAGAAAGCGCATCCACAACGATCGGCACGCCCGAGAACATCGGTCAGGGCGTCGATCGATTCGTGGAGGTGTCGACCGATTGGTGAAGGCATCGATCGATTTGCGAAGGTGCCGATCGTTCTGTTCCCCGAAGGGGAGATACGTGAATAGCCGCGGGCACAGCCCGCGGGATTCGAGCCTTCGGCGATTCGACCCCGAAGGGGTCGCACCATCAGTTCCCCAGCGTGCGTCGGATTCTCGGCAGACGTACAACCCCTTTCGGGGTTGGGTCTCCCCGCGCTCGAGAGTCCGTGGGCTGCGCCCGCGGCTACTCTCATGGGTCCCCTGCGGGGATCAGGTTGACGTTTCTTCCGGGATCAGGCTGGCGCTGCTGCGGGGACAGCGAACATCTGCGCGTTCCCCGCGCCGCTAATCAGTCGAATGCCACTGGGTCCACATCGAGCATCACGGCCTTCGCGCCGCCACTCCCTTTCGTGCCGCTGCGCAAGGCCCTGAGGATCTGCTGCTGATCCGCTGCACGACCGGCGCGGAGCAGGAGTTCGTATCGGTAGTGATCGCGCAGGCGTGGACGAGTGCAGGGCGCCGGTCCCAGTACGTCGGCGAAGAACGAAGCGTCTGAAATCCCATCGCCCGGCGGCTCGCCGCCCTGCGCTTGGCGCGAGCGGCTCAGCTTGACGATGAAACCGCGCAGCGCGGCGGCCAACTCTTCCGCGCGTTGCAGGCACGTCTCCTCGCGTTCGTGCGTCATGACGAGGCGCGCCAGTCTGCGGAACGGGGGATAGCCCAAATGCCGCCGCAGCGCCAGCTCCCGCTGCGCAAACCCCTCATAATCGTGGTTCCGCGCCAGGCGCAGCGCGGGCAGGTCGGTCAGCGAGGTCTGGATGACAACTTCACCGGACGCCTCCGCCCGCCCCGCCCGTCCCGCGACCTGCGTCAGCAGCGTGAACAGCTTTTCCTGATTGCGAAAGTCCGCCGTGGCCGCGATGCTCTCCGCCGCCAGCACGCCCACCAGAGAAACATGCGGAAAATCCAGCCCCTTGGCGATCATCTGCGTGCCGACGAGGACATCGACGCGGCGAGCCTCGAAGTCGCTGACCAGTTGAACATACAGGTCGCGATGGTGCATCGTGTCGCTGTCCACGCGGCGGACGCGCGCCGCCGGAAAGTGAGCGGCGAGCGCTTCCTCGGCCTTCTGCGTCCCCATGCCCATGCGCAGCAGCGGCACGCCGCAGCCCAGCGTCGGGCAGACGCGCGGCAACGTGAGCCTCCCGTAGCAGTGATGACAGACGGCCTGCCCTTTGGCTTCGTGCGCGACGAGGCTGAGGTTGCAGCGCGGACACTGCACGGACTGGCGGCACTGCGGACACCACAGCCGGGTCGCATAACCTCGCCGGTTCAGCAGGATGATCGCCTGCTCGCCGCGCTCGAGGGCTTCCTTGAGCTTGCGTTCCAGCAGCCGCGAAAAGACGCGCTCCCCTCCGACGGCCTGCTGCTCGGTGTTCATGTCCACGACGTGCACGACCGGCATGGGCCGGTCCGCGACGCGCTTGTGCAGCGCGACGCGCGCGTACTCCGCTCGCGTCAGGCAGTTGTGCCACGTCTCCAGCGACGGCGTGGCTGAGCCGAGCACCACGGGGATGCCGAGCTGATGGGCGCGGAAGATCGCCACGTCGCGGACGTGAAACCTCGGCGCTTGCAGGTTCTTGTAGCTGTCCTCCTGCTCCTCATCGACGCAGATCAGCCCGAGCCTGCCGCACGGCGCGAACACGGCGCTGCGCGTGCCGATGACGACGTTCGCTTCGCCGGACTCGACCCTCCGCCAGGCGATCGAACGCTGCGACTCGGTCAGTCCGCTGTGCATGACGGCCACGCGATCAAAGCGCGCCGCAAGCCGCCCGACGAGCTGCGTGGTCAGCACGATCTCCGGCACGAGGAGCATCGCCTGCCGCCCCTGCGCCAGCACGTGACGGATCGCGTGGATGTACACCTCGGTCTTGCCGCTGCCACTGACGCCATGCAGCAGCGTGACGGAAAACCGCGCGGCATCGAGGCGCTCGCGTATCGCGTCGAACGCCGCGCGCTGCTCGTCGCTTAGCGTGAAATCCGGCATCCGCGGCTGCGAAAGCTCGTCGCCGGCCTGCGCCTGGCGCCGCTCGGTGATTTCAATCAGCCCGTCGCGCGCCATGCCCTTGAGGATCGTCGCCGTGCAGCCCGATGCAGCCAGCAGGAAGCGCACGGAGGATTCTCCGCCGGCGCGTGCGAGGACGTCCAGAATGCGCTCTCGCTTCTCCAGCGCAGCCGCGCCGAGTTTTCGTCGCGCGGGCCGCGCGCCCTCCCCTCCTTCCCCCTCGCTGCGCGGTTGATCCTGGCGCTCGTCGTGCGGTGCCAGCGCCCGCGCATAGCGCACCGTCGTCATCCCTCGTTGACGCCGAACGGATTCCGGAACCATCGCCTTCAGCGTCAGCCCCATCGGGCAGACGTAGTGCGCCGCGATGCGCCGCCCCAGTTCGATGAGATCCGGCGCGAGGCGCGACTCCGCGTCCACCAGCGACTCAACCGGTCGCAGCGTAGTGTCCCACGGCCTTTCGCTTAGCCCGACGACAAAACCCTTCGTGCGCCGCCCGGACTTTCCAAGGCCCACGATCACGCGATGCCCGAGCTGGATGCTCGCGCGCAGGTCCGACGGAACGGAAAACGTGTACGTCTTGAGGACGGGAATGAGCGGCGCGACCTCGGCCACCAGGCTGATCCGCTCCGTGCCTTCCTCGGACCAGAGCAGGCCGGAGGAAGGCGCTGCGGGAGTGGACGCGGGCTCGCGCGGCGGCGCGAATTCACGAGTCGGCGCGGACTTACGCGGCGGCGCGGATTCACGAGTTGGCATGAGGGAGGGCGCAAGTTCAGGCGACGCTCCGGAGGAGAACGAAGGCGAGGGTTGCGACGGCGGTTCTGGCATGTCCGTTCGCCGCGAGCATGGCGCGGCCAGCCACAAGCGTCAAGCCGCCATGAAGCAGCGTCGGGCCGCACCACCGTTGGCCGGCGCGCTCGTGCCCTGTTTAGAACCCGTAGCGCAGGCGAGGGCGTCAGTTCCGTGCCGATCACACCTGCGGCCTACCCTTGCTTGCGCTACGGGTTCGGATGGGCGGGCGTCGGTCATGGAAGCCGCTCGACGAGCGTCCTGCAGAATCGCGTCTGGATCTCCTTGTACGGCGCGCTGCCGCCGGGGTAGTCGTTGAACAGAATCGCGAAGACATAATCGCTCCCCGACTGCGTCTTCACATAACCCGCCAGCGCGCGTATCCCGTTCATCGTGCCCGTCTTGGCCTGCACGCGATCGGCGAGATCCTTCGACATGCTCTTAAGCGACCCGTCCTCGCCCGGCTCGGAGAGCGACTCGCGCAGCAAAGCGCCGCGCGGGCTGCGCTGCATCCACGAGAGCGTCGCGGCAAGCTGCCGCGCCGTGCAGCGGTTCGCACGGCTCAGACCCGATCCGTCGGCGATGTTCAGCGAAGCGACGTCCACGCCGTTGCGCCGCAGCGCGTCGATCACCGCCCGCGCGCCATTCTCCCATCCGCCACGAGCGTCCGCCGCGCCGGCGCGCTGCTGGGCACGCAGCCCGACGTGCTTCAGCAGGCACTCGGCAAAGAGGTTCTGGCTGTTGCGCCCGATGCGACCCATCACGCCGCGCATCGGCGTGCGATGGACCGCGATGACCTGCGCCTCCGGCGGCAGCGACCCGTCCAAGCGGCGGACCCGCGCGCGAACCACCTCCCCTTTCAGCGTCACGCCCTCCCGCTCCAGCACCGTGCGGAGCGCGTCCCCGAACAGCACGACCGGCTGCGCGTGCGGCGCTTCCAGGGAGACCTTCGAAGACGCGGTCCCGCTCAGGCGGAACATCGGCTTGTAGGGGTCCGCGTGGAGCGATGGGCTCCCTTTGGCTCCCGCGAGGCACTGACTGATGACCTGCACGGCATGGGGCGCGGCCGGCACGCTCGACCACGCCACGGCCCCGCCGTCCGTGGACCAGACTGTCAGGTTGATGCAGTTGTCGTTAATGCACAGTCCCGTCACGGGCGCCGCATACCAATGCCCCAGGTCCGGCGTCCACGTCGCATGCAGCGAACGGTCCTCAAAAACGAAATCATCCAGCACGAGCCGCCCGGGGATCGACGTCAACCCGCGCTCCTTCAGCCTCCGCGCCCACTCGACGAACGGCGCCGTCACATCCTCCCCGCGAGCCTCGCACAGCCGCGGATCGCCGAACCCCGGATCTCCCCCCCCCACCACGAACAGGTCGCCTCCATTCACCCCCAGCAGCGTCTCGAACACGAAGTCCGGTCCCAGGTCCTCCAGCGCGGCAGCCATGACGAACACCTTGTTCGCGCTGGCGGGCAGCATGGGTTGGTCCGCGCGGAACTCGAAGATGACCTTCCCGGTGCGGGGGTCGATCACACAGGCGGCGGCCTGCGCGGAGGGGTGCGGCAGCTTCGTGAGCATCGACTCAAGCTGCGCTGCGAGCGATGCCTCGGGCAATTTCTCCTCGGCAGGAGCAGCAACGGCAGGCAGAAAACCGATCAGCAACAAGCCCGGCCACCCCATTCGACACCTCCTTGTTCGCAGGGATTCCACGCAGCGGATGCGCATGATAAACCGCGTTGTGGCCTGTTCAAGCGGATCTGGCCAACGAAGCGCCAAGGCGTCTGGCCGTAGATTCTGCCATCTGCTGTTCGCCCGCAGGGCGCACGGGGGTTGCCAGGGGCTTCAAGCCGCTGGAGAGGGTCCACCTCCTCTTCTCATTGCCCGGAGGGCGAACGAAGGCCCCGCGCGCCCTCCGGGCGAGGCGCGCCCTGGCCCAAGATCGTCCTGTCGCAGTACACACATGGGATGCCAAGCTGACAGGCCACGCCCGCGCCAAGGCAGGTGTGTCCGAATTCCCGCGCGCCGACCCAGGTTCGCTCGTGCAGCTTCGGGAAACATCCCTTACAATTCCGTTCAACCGCCTGTGCGTCGACTCCGCGCGTTCGGAGGCGCCGGAGCGAGCCGTGCAGTGCGACATTCTGACAACCCGTGCATGAAGAAGTGGAGGATCACCCATGCCCGATACCCGATTGCCCGATTTCTTCGAGTTCGATTCCTGCCTCAGCGAAGACGAGCGCCAGGTGCGCGACACCGTCGCCCGATGGGTGGACGACCGCGTGCTGCCCATCATCGGCGAGTGCTTCGAGAAGGAGCGCTTCCCGATGGAACTCGTGCCCGAAATGGCCGAGATGGGGCTGTTCGGTCCCACCTTTCAGGATTACGGCTGCGCGGGGCTGAACAACGTCTGCTATGGTCTGATCATGCAGGAGCTGGAGCGCGGCGACAGCGGCGTGCGCAGCTTCGCCTCCGTGCAGTCGGGGCTGTGCATGTACCCGATTCACGCTTACGGCTCGACGGAGCAGAAGCAGCGCTGGCTGCCGGACATGGCCAAGGGTCGCAAGATCGGCTGCTTCGGTCTGACCGAGCCGGACGGCGGCAGCGACCCGGGCGCGATGAAGACGCGCGCGGTGAAGAAAGGCGGCGACTGGGTCATCAATGGCGCCAAGATGTGGATCACCAACGGCGGCATCGCCGACCTGGCCATCGTCTGGGCGGTGACCGACGACGGGGAATCCGATCCGAGCCGCGACCGGAAGGGAGCGGGAAGCGATCCGAGCCTCGACCGTAAGGGAGCGGGATCCAGTGGACCGGAAGTCCGCGCTCCGCAGGGCGGCGGCGTCATCCGCGGTTTCATCGTCGAAAAGGGAATGCCCGGCTACACCACGCGCGACATCCCGCACAAGTTCTCGCTCCGCGCGTCCATCACCAGCGAGCTGTTCTTCGACAACGTGAAAGTGCCCGATGCCAACCGCCTGCCCAAGGCGGAAGGTCTGGGCGCGCCGCTGGGGTGCCTGACGCAGGCGCGCTACGGCATCGCTTGGGGAGGCATCGGCGCGGCCATGGCGTGCTACCGCGAGGTGCTCGAGTTCGCCCGCCAGCGCGTCCTCTTCGGCACGACCTTGGATCGCAAGCAGATCGTCCAGGTGCGCCTGGCGGAAATGGCCCGGCAGATCACCGCGTCGCAGTTCCTCTGCCTCCAACTGGGACGGCTCAAGGACGCCGGCAAAATGCACCATTCGCAGGTGTCGCTGGCCAAGTGGCACTGCGTCCGCATGGGACTCGACATCGCCCGCGACGCCCGCGACCTCCTCGGCGCCGGGGGGATCAGCATCGAATGCTGCCCGATCCGCCACGCGCTGAACCTGGAAAGCGTGATTACGTATGAAGGGACGGAGTCGATCCACCAGCTCATCGTTGGGCGCGAGATCACCGGGCACGGGGCGTTTTGAGGCTGCAATAACACCTCTCAACCCGATGCGGACATAGGTACAATGGGCGGGGGACCGGCGTGAAACTGCGAATCTACTTGGATACTTCCGTATTCAGCGCTTACGACGACGAACGGATGCCGGATCGCCGTCAGCAAACGCACGAGTTCATGACCCGGCGGAAGTCGTTTGAGTTATCCTCGTCGGAACTTGCGGAACGAGAGCTCTCCGGCACGCCCGACCCGACGAAGCGAAGCCGTCTTCTGGCATTGCTTGGCGGGATCAGCTTGCATCCTGTGTCGACCAGCGCGATCGAGCTCGCTCGACGATATGTTGAAGAGGAGGTGTTTTCACCCCGTGACGTGAATGATGCGTTGCACGTAGCCGTGGCCGTGCTGACGCGGCAGGATGTGTTGGTGTCGTGGAATTTTAGACATCTTGTTAACCGTCTTCGGCGGGCAAAGGTGCAGCAGGTGAATGTTTCTCTCGGACTGCCGACGGTTGAGATTGTGGCGCCACCCGAGGTTTAGGAGTGCCTGGACATGAATTATTTTGATTACACCGAAGCCGCAAAACAGGCAGGCATCGAAACGCATGACTTGCAGCGGATTGTGGAAAGCGTCCGTCGTGAGTTTCCCAGGGATGATATGCTGTTCGAATTGCATGTCCTGCGGGCTTGCATGGCCATCAAGGACGGATGGGCGACCTTGGAGCAAGTCCTGGCTGAAGAACCCATATCCCTCTCGTGAGCGGTCCCAACAAATCCGATGAAAACCAATCCAACACAGTTTGAGCCGGACGCGAAAGCGGCGACTAACCGCGCGCTGAAACCCATCACCGAGAGGTTGATGAGCGAATGCTTGCCCCAGCTTGAGCATTACACCGTCGGGCTGTGGACCGTTCAGGATGACGACCTGCGTCACGATCGAACAGGAGTCTTGTACGCCGTCGCGGATCAACACTTCATCCTTACGGCATCGCACGTCGAGGACGACGGAAGAACTCTCCAAAACGCGATCCTTGCCAGTCTTCCGCTATATGTCTCGAACGGCAAACTGGACTCCTTGCCGGTTCCATTGTGTGGGCCCGAGTGCGGCTTTCATGGCACTGAAGCCTCCAAACCGTCCGCCCGGGACATCTGCGCGATCAGGTTGGATACGGAAACAGTCGAGTACCTCAAATCCGCAAAGGACTTTCTTCGTCATTACCGCATCCGGCACCATGATGATGGGCATGGGATATACGTGATTGCGGGCTACCCGCGGGCATGGACCGACGATTCATCCAATGGCGTTACTGAGCACCCCCTGTTCTTCCTGGCACGTGCCTTTAGAGGTAATTTCCCTGCCGGCACACGCTACGATCGCCAGGTTCACATCGCACTCGAATTCACGCGTGATGCACTTGAGGGTGATTCTGGAAACGCGGTAGCCTTGCCCGACATCCACGGGATCAGCGGATGCGGAATCTGGCGCATCGCTGATGTGATCGACTCAACGCCTTGGCGTTCACCGCAGCACGAGCCGCAACTCGTGGCGATCGAACATTCATGGTCGAGAGCCGGTGGGTACGTACTTGGAACTCGGATCGCACACGTTACCCAGCGGATTCACGACGATTATCCGCACCTGAGCCGGGCGATGAATCTGTTGTATCCCGGGAGTGCCTGCTTCTGACTGCACCCAAGTGGCGCCTGCGACCCGCTTGGCGCCGGCGGCATCAGCGTGGAATGCTGCCCGATCTGCCACGCGCTGAACCTCGAAAGCGTGATCACGTACGAGGGAACGGAGTCGATCCATCCGCTTCTCGTGGGCCGCGAGATCACGGGGCATGAGGCGTTCTCCGGGCGCGGATCCTCGAAATCCAGCGGGGCTTGGGTCATCCCGGTCGGCGGCATTCTCTCGTGGGCCGGCGTGGCCGGGCCGGCTGGCAAGGCTGCGGCACGCGGATTGCACGGTCATCCGGACAGCGCATGGCGGTCCGCGGCGCGGATAAGGCGCAGGCGCTTGGGGCGCGCCCACTTACGGGAAGCGGGCCAAGGTGCGCGCGGAGACTGCTGGATTCCCGCCTGCGCGGGAATGACGAGTCTCTTTGTCACCCCTGCGAAAGCGGGGATCCCGGGTGAAAGCGGCGATCCCGGGCAAAAGCGGGTAGCCCAGGCGAAAGGCGGGGTCGCCGGGTTCCAGCGTGTACGGGAATGGCGCGCCGGGTTACGCTCGCGGCTCGGTGAGTTACGCTCGCGGCGCGCTGAGTTACGCTCGCGGCGCGCTGAGTTACGCTCGCGGCTCGCCGCGCGGGAGATACAAGATGATTCACTTCGGGAAGGGAAACCTGCGAATACCCAAGTTTGAGAGGCCGGTGTACGTCGTCGCCGGCGGGCTTACCGACTACCGCAAGCGCTATCCGGAAAAGAACACGTGCCAGCTATGCGTGGAAGCGCTGCGGATGGCGGTTGAAGAGAACGATCTGAAGGTCGATCCCGAGCAGGTCCGGCGAAGCGTCAACTGGTGCGTGTACTCGCAATTCGCGGATCACTTCGGCGATCAGCTCCTCGCCGCCGCCAAGGTCCACGACTATCTCGGGTTCGACCCGCTGGGCAACATCGAGGTGAAGACCGGCGGCGCCACCGGCGGTTCCGGCGTACTCGCGGCCGCGCAGGCCGTCGCGTCCGGCTATGCCTCCTGCGTTCCCGTCATCGGGTGGGAGCGCATGGACGAGGTGGCCACGAAAGTGGGCAACTCCTACATCGCGTCCGCGGCATGCAAGGATTTCGAGAGCGAGCTGGGGTGGATGTACGCGGCGTATTATGCGCTCATGGCCCAGCGGTATCAGTTTGAGAACAGCGTGCCGCGCGAAACCCTGGCGCGGATCGCCTGCAAGAATCATGAATATGCCTGCTCTTCCCCCTACGCCCAGAACCCGGGCAAGTACACGATCGCCGACGTGCTGAACAACGAGATCGTGTCACATCCCCTCGCGTTCCTGGAATGCTGCGTCATGAGCGTCGGAGCGGCCGTGCTGCTCGTCTGTGACGAAGAGACGGCGCACCGCTTCACCGACCAGCCGATCCGGCTGAGCGCGATCTGCGGCGGTTCCCATACCCTGCGGACGGCGGACCGGCGGGCGATGCCCATTCTCCTTCTGCCCAACGAGACCGAAGCGACCTACAAGGAATACTTCGGCAGCAGGCGAACGGACTGGCCCGGCTTCAGTTCGTTCCTCGCATCGCGGATGGCGGCGTACCTCGCCTACCACATGGCCGGCATCAAGGACCCGCTGGAGGATTTCGACCTGCTTGAAACGCACGACGCATTCACCATCAGCGACGTGCAGACGTATGAGGACATCGGGCTGCGGCCGTATGGGCGCGGGCGCGAGTTCATTGAATCCGGAGACGCATACTACGAAGGCCGGCTGCCGACCAACCTCTCGGGGGGACTGATCGGCACCATGCACGCCGTCGGCGCCACCGGCATATTCCAGTTGGTCGAGCTTCTCTGGCAACTGCAGGGCAAGTATGACAAGTTCCACGGCGACGCCAAACGCTGGACGCGCTACGGCAAGACCAAGCCCGCGGACTGGCGGAGTCTACAAGTGAAGAACGCCCGCCGCGGCTGCGCGATCAGCCACGCCGGAACGGGAAGCCATGTGACCTGCGCGATTCTGGAGAAACCGTCATGAGTATTCCCTGGCCTTCCACCGTCATTGAGCAGTTGGAACAGGATCCATTCGTCATCCGCAATCCCAAGACCTGGTCACATTTCCATTCCTACGGCGGCTGGGGGCGGTTCTTCAACGCGTTGCGACAAAGCAAGCTGATGGGCACGCGCTGCCGGAACCGCGCCTGCGGCGAGAAGCGTCTGTGGCTGCCGCCGCGCTGCGAGTGCCCGGATTGCTGGCATGAAATGGAATGGGCTGAAGCGCCCCAGACGGGCCGTGTCTTCACGTGGAGCGTCGTCAGGTATCCCGGCGAGCTTTTCAAGCTGCCGCCGGGAACCCCGCTGATCAGCGTGGAGTTGGAGGGCGTCTGCACCAAGCTCATGAGTTGGCTCAAGGAGGGCGAGCCGCAGATTGGCATGAAAGTGCGCGCGGTTTTCAACACGCAGCGTCCGACGAACACGATTCTCGATCTCGCCTGGGTGCCGGCCTAGTCGGCGAGTAGCACGGGTCTGCGGTCGTGAGTCGGCGGGGGGCGCGGATCCGCAGCAGCGGACCCGTGTGGGAAGAGCGATTCAGTTTGTCCTGCGTCGCCACGGTCAGGGTGGCATGGTCTACGGTACTGCGTTGACCATGCTCTTGCCTCGCTCGCCACGATCAGGCGAGTACGCCAGACCGTGCCACCCGGCGGGCTTGCCTTTCTCACACCGCGAACCCGTCGTTCATGACGTGCGGCCGTCCCCGATCCCAATCGCCCCGAGCGCGATCGCCCCGACCCCCGAGGCCAGCACGCACGGTCACGCGCCTACCGCTATACTCCCGGCAGACCGGGGACAGCAGCGCAACTCAAGGTCGTCGTAGTCAAGCCAAGTCAGCATCAACTCATGTCCAACTCGTGGCCTGCCAACATCCTCACTTTTGACGTCGAAGACTGGTACCAGCTTGTCGGCGATCAGGTGCTCGGCGCCGGAAAGTTGCACTCCGATGTGCTGGCTGCGCAAATCGACCGCCTGCTCGGGCTGCTCGCTCGTCGTGCCGCTCGCGCGACGTTCTTCTGTCTTGGCAAGTCGCTCGCCCACCGGCCGGACCTCGTGCGGCGCATCGCCGACGCCGGGCACGAGATCGCCAGCCACGGCTGGAGTCATGAGCTGGTCCACAGCGCAGGCCTGTCCGCCTTCGCCGAGGATCTTCGGCGCTCCCTCGGCTGGCTGGCGGAGGTCACGGGGCGGGCCGTGCTGGGGTATCGCGCGCCGGCATTCAGCGTGCCCGCCGATCAGCTCGAAGCGTTTTACGATGTCTGCATGGATTCAGGGCTGCGGTATGATTCGAGCGTGTTTCCAATACGGGGCCGGCGGTACGGCGTTCCCGGCGCGCCGCCGGCGCCGCACGTGGCGCGCGAGCGGGGAGGGCAACGGCTCATCGAACTGCCGCTGGCGACGCTCGAGTGGCGAGGCCGGCGCTGGCCTGTCGCGGGGGGAGGATACTGGCGCGTGTCGCCTCTTCGGCTTTTGGACCATGTGGTGAGGAGAATCAACCGTGAATCGCGGCCCGTGGTGACGTACTTTCATCCGTATGAGTTCGACGCACACCGGCTCTCCGCCACGCGCGCCGCGGGCTGGTCGATGGAGACCGTCAAGCGAAGTCTGACCCAGAACCTGGGACGCGCATCCATGTACCGCAAGCTGGATGCGATGCTTTTGCGCTATCGGTTCGTCGCCGCCGAGGATCATTTACATGCACACGGACTCCTCTGAGCACGCCGCCAAAGTCCGCACGTTCTTCGACCGGCGCGTCGATGCCTACGACGCGTTTTACGATCCGCCGTCGCCGCTCCTGCGCGCGTTCAACCGCGTGTTCCGCAAGGCCGTCATCCTCCGCCGCGACCAGATGCTCACGCTCGCCCGGCAGCACGGCTGCCGCACGGTGCTGGACGTGGGCTGCGGCAGCGGGCGCAACACGGTGTGGCTGGCGCGGCAGGGCGTCGAGCGGCTGGTCGGCGTGGACATCTCCGCGCCGATGATCGAGCAGGCGACGGACCTGGCGCGCCGCGCCGGCGTGAGCGACCGGTGCGAGTTCCGCCGGCTCGATTTCATCCACCTGCCGCGCGGCGAGCGCTTCGACCTAGTGGCAGCCGTCGGCCTGTTCGACTATGTGCTCGACGCGCGTCCGGTGCTGGCGCACATGGCCTCGTTCGCGGAGAAAGTCGTGTACGGCAGCTTCCCCGGCTGGACGCTGGTGCGCTCGCCGCTGCGGAAACTGCGCTACGCGCTTCGAGGATGCCCGACGCATTTCTATCGGCGGGGCGAGATCGCGGGACTGCTGGAAGAACTGAAGTTCGGAGCGGTTCAAGTGCAACCGGTGCCCAGCGGCCACCTTGCGTGGACGGCGCGATGACCTCATGGTTGGCAGCCGCCCGCCGAGACGCCACAATCGCAAAATCATGAGGGTGCCGTGCCGGGGACATGACGAGCTTTGCGGACGATGGCGAGCGCTTTCGGGGATCGGCTGGGCGCTGATCGCCGCGGCGATGCTTGCGCCGAGCGGCTGCGCGGGCAGCGCCACCGTCAGCGTCGTGCCGCTCAACTTTCAGCGCATCAGCCCCACGGGACAACTGATCTACGAGTTTGCGCCGAAGGAATGTTACTACTGGATCAACGACGCCCAGGAACTCTGCATCGCCATGACCGTCGAGAAGAAGTTCCTGCGCCCCGGCGTCAATCAGGAGGAGTTTCATCTCTCGCTCGTGCTGGAGGGTCTGCCCGCCGGCGACGCGCGGACGTACCCCTTCAATACGCGCACCGTGCGCGGGCGCAACCGCCAGGGGCTGACCAACACGCGCTTTGCCTCCATCGACGGCGTCGCGGCCGTGTGGGACTTCGGCAAGGACGAGCTGCACGGGCGCTTTGAGTTTCGCGGTCTGCAGCAGTCTTACATGGTGCTGATGGGCTGGGCGTACACCAAGCAGGTGCTCTGCTTCGGCGAGTTCACGGCGAGACTCAACCGCGAGAAGGGCGAGGCCATCCTGTTGAAGACGGAGAAGGAGGCGATGCGCCGAGGAAGCGCCGACGACCGGAACAAGCGCGAGCCGATGGAATGACGCCGTGCCCCGCGGCTGCGGACTCGTGAAGCGGGCAGCCGCGCCGGCGTTCCAGCCGGTGATGCTTCGGCGTTTTTGGCAGGGGTCACCAGCCGAAGATTGCATCGCCAAACGTGCATCACGGGCTGACAGGGGAGCGTTTCCGCTTCCCAGCGTCAGAACTCGCTCCCTTACGGTCGCGGCTCTGAAAGTCCAGCCGGTCGCGGCTCCGAAAGTCCGGGCGGTCGCCGCTCTGAAGGACCCACGATGCGATCATCTTGAGGCGCCAAGCTAGCGCGGCGGCGGCAGATCGAAGGCGTCGCGCGTGCGCGCGTAACCCTGCCTTCCGAGCCGTCCGATCGCGCGCAGCTTTTGCTCATCCACCAGCCCATCCGCCGCCAGCACGGCATCGTCGACGTGGATCGCGAGCACGTCGCCGAGGATCGCCTGCCCCGCGCCGCCGTGCATGCCGAAGCTGATGTGCTGCCGCAATCGGCATTCGAGATTCACCGCGGCCTCGCCGACGAGCGCCGCCCTGACGCGGTTCGCCGGCTTGGGAGTCAGTCCCGATTCGGCAAACTCGTCCACGCCGCGCGGGTATGCCGCGGAGCACCGGTTCATCCGCTCGGCCATGTCTTCGGCGACCGTGGCGACGACGAACTCCTTCGTCTCGAGGATGTTCACCAGGGTGTCCTTCGGCGATCCGTCGCGCTTCAGCGCCGGACAGACGATCAACACGGGCGGGTTCGCCGAAACCCAGTTGTAAAAGCTGAACGGCGCGAGGTTGCGCCGACCGTCGGCGGAGATCGAAGAGACCAGCGCGATAGGCCGAGGCACGACGAACGTAATGGCCAGGCGGTACAGATCTCGCGCCGCCGCCGCGCTGCCGGTCGAGTCATGCTCGCTACGAAGATCGAGGTACATCGCAGTCGAGGAGGTAAACGCCGGAACGCCGAAAAGTCAAAACGCCTAGTTCAGAAGTGCCCCTGCCCGGCGGAACAGGGTTGCAGCAGGAACCGTACAGCGCCCGTCACGAAGCGGGTTCGCCCGCCGCGCCGTGGGTTTCCAGAGATCCGTCCGAAGCGTTCGCAAGGCCTGGGCCGTTGACGCTTCTGCGGTTGCCGCTGGCGTTTCAGGTGGCGCCATCGTGGGTCGGCGCGTCGGTTCCGCCGGCTCGCCCGAAGGGATGGGCACACCGCATCCGAGGGCAGGTCTTGGAATAACGGTGGCATGCACGTCCGCGACGTGCATAGCAGCCTCTCCTTCGGGGAGATCGCCTGCAGCCGCCCCCGCCTGGAGAGGTTGAACGACCCCTCCCTTGGGGGAGAGGAGTCAGCGGCGCGAGCCGTCGGCCGACTTGAGCGCGGCCTGGAGCGCGGCGACTTGATCCTGCAAGTCCTTGATCTGGCGGTTGACGTCCCTGGTCCACGCGGGAAGGCGCTGGATGGCGATGAACTGACGTTTGGCGACGTTGATGTCCACCGCGGGCGAGCCGAGGAGTTTCGCGCCCGGCTCTACGTCTCCGCTGACGCCGGCCTGCGCGCCGACCGAGACGCCGTCGCCGATGGTCAAGTGACCCGCCAGCCCCACCTGCCCGGCGAGGGTGACGTTCTTGCCGACGGTGACGGAGCCGGCGATGCCGACAAGCGCGACGATCATCGCGTTCTCGCCGATCTTGCTGCCGTGGCCGATGGCGATGAGGTTGCTGAGTTTGGAGCCTGTGCCGATGCGGGTCGTGCCGAGGGTGGCGCGGTCGATGGTGCAGTTGGCGCCGATCTCAACATCCGGCTCGACGACGACCTTTCCCACCTGCGGGATCTTCATCCACTTGTCGCCGACCGGCGCGTAGCCCAACCCGTCTTCGCCGATGACCGATCCGGCGTGGATGACGACGCGGTCACCGAGTTCGCAGTCGTCGTAAACCACGGCGTTGGGGAACAGAACCACGCCGTTGCCAAGCTGCGCCCGCTCGCCGACGAAGGCGCCGGGGTAAAGCGTGCAGTCGTCCCCGAGGACCGCGCCGGCGCAGATGGCGGCGCCCGGGGCGATGTTGGCGCCCGCGCCGAGCTTCGCCGTGGGATGAATCTCAGCGCGATCACCGACGCCCCACTGCGGGTGACGCCGATGTCCGTGGATGGCCACGATGGCGACGGTCACGGCGGCGTAGGGATTTTCGCAGCGGACCATGCTGCGCCCGTCGGGCGTGGGCACGCCCGGCGCGGCGATGACCGCGGAAGCCCGCGTCGTTTCCATCTGTCGCGCGTATTTCGGGTTGGACAGGAAGCTCAGCTCGCCTTCGCCGGCGTCTTCGAGCGTGCTGACCGAGCGGACGTGCACGTCGCGCCCCTCCAGCGTGGCGGGAAAGCCATGCGCGGAAATCACGCGGCACAGTTGGCTGAGCAGAAGTTCAGGCACGCGGCTGAAACGGTCTCCCGATGCGAGCCCGCGCGGATGCCGCCGCCCGACCCCGACCCACCCGGCAACGCGCCGGGAGGATTCGGGCATGGCAGTCTGGCCGCGTCCGCGCCAGCGTACAAGGTGTTTCATGCTACGGGCGACTCAATGCGCGTGTCAAAGCCGGGTTGTGCTGCGGGTTCGAGCAACACTCCCTCGCTGGCGCTTCGGGTTCTGAAAAGGCTCCGTCGCTGGCGCTTCGGGTTCTGAACCCGAAGAGCCAGCGAGGGCGGTCGGGGTGGCACGGTCTGGCGTACTCGCCAAGCCGTGGAGGATCATGCGCAAGTGGTCAATCTCCCACGGGTCCGCTGCTGCGGACCCGTGTAACCCGGCAAATCTAATCGGCGGCCTGCACCCAAGATCATGATTTTTGAAGACGCCATCGTTTCATCCCGACTGAACCGTTTCATGCCGACTAAGCCGATTTATGCCGACTGGCTCGAGTCATGCCTGCATCATCGATTCTCGACGACAGCATCGGACATCTTCCGCCCAATGCCTCCGAGCCGTGCCGCGTCGGCAAGGTTGGCCATTACAAACCTGCGCGGGAATTCAACTTGTCGGCTCTGGCCCGCGCTCGTAAAATAACCGGCGAAGGAGCAGGCTTCCCCGCGATCCTCGCTGGATCGGGCAACCGTCTGGAGAGGGCGAAAAGATGTCCGCTGGAGCAAGAACCCGAAAGTCCCGAGTTGACGTTCGACGCGGCCTCGCGCGAGTCGCCGTGGCGATTTGTGCCGTCGGGTTGATGGCGTCAGGTCGGGTCCGTGCGCAGGAGGCTCAGCCTCCGACGCCGCAGCCCCCCGCATCCGCGCCGACGACATCCGCGCCGACGGCATCCGAGCCGAAACCGGCGGCGCCGACCGCGACGGAGGCGACCGCAACTTCGACTGCGCCGGTTGCGCAGGAGACAGCGCCTCAAACTTCCCGTGCGCAACCCTCCGGTGCGCAACCCCCCGGTACGCAATCGTCCGAAGCGCGACCGGCCGGTATGCAAGCGTCCGGCGCGCAGCCGTCCGCTGCCAGGCCTGGCGTTGCTTCAAAGCAGTACAAGCACGCCGCCATCGTCCCCATCCGCGACGAGATCACCGGCGTGACGACCCAGAGCCTCAAGCGGCGCATCGACGCAGCGCGATCCAAGGGCGCCGACCTTGTCGTTTTCGAGCTGGACACGCCCGGCGGCTATCTCGACAGCGCCTTGGACATCGCGCACATGATCGAGAACCTGCGCGACATCGGCACCGTCGCGTGGGTCAACCCCCAGGCGCACAGCGCGGGAACCATCATCTCCGTGGCATGCAACGAAATCGTCATGGCCCCGTCCTCCACCATGGGCGACTCGCAGGTCATCCTCTTCACGGGCGAGGGCGTGGACGCCGTGCCGGAGGAGCTTCGACCGAAAATCTACACACCGGTGCTGACGCGCTTCCGCTCCTCGGCCAAGCTCAACGGCTACAGCGAGGTGCTGTCGGAAGCGTTTGTGATTCCCGAGCGGGAGGTCTGGTGGCTGGAGAACACGGCCACCGGCGAGCGGGAGTTCGTATTTCGCGAGGAGAAGCTCAAGCGCATGGGAGAGGATGCGCAGCAGGACGGCGCGGTGCAAAAGGTCACCAAGGCCATCCTCGGCATGGGCGAGTCCGGGCAGCACGCATGGAAGCTCGTGGACGGCTACTTCGACATCGTGACCGGCAAGGACGTTTCCATCACTCAGCCGGTGGAGCGCGACGACGAGCTGCTGGAGATGGACTCGGGGCGGGCGCACGCGTTCGGGTTCAACAAAGCCATTGTGGCGGGCGAGGACGACATTCGCGCTCGGTATGGCGTGGCGACGATCTCGCGTCTGGATGAGACGTGGTCGGAGGGGCTGACGACGTGGCTGACGTCGCCGTATGTCCGCGGCTTCCTGCTGATTCTCGTGTTCCTCGGGGCGTACGTGGAGTTTCACACGCCCGGTCTGGGGCTGGCGGGCCTGGTGTCGCTGATCGCACTGGCGGTGTTCGTGGGCGCGCCGTACCTGACGGGTCTTGCCAGCGTCTGGGAGATCGTGCTCATCGTGATCGGGCTGGTGCTGATCGGGCTGGAGGTGTTCGTCATTCCCGGCTTCGGTGTGGCGGGCGTGACGGGCATCCTGTGCCTGATGGCCGGACTGGTGGCCACGTTCATGCCCGGCGAGCCGGGCCACAGCACGCCCTTCTACGTGCCGCAGTTGCAGCCGACGCTGGACGCGCTGTACACGGGGCTGAAGACCGTGGTCATCGGGCTGCTGGCTTCCATCGTGGGCATGTTCTTCCTGGCGAAGTACCTGCCGCGGATGCCGCTGTTCCAGAAACTGATCCCACTCAACGAAGGTCCGGAGAGCGTGGCGGTTGAGGATCCGTATCATGGACTGGCCCAGCCTGGCGATAACGGGGTCTCTCTGGGCCCGCTCCGCCCGGCCGGCAAGGCGCGATTCGGCGGGATGCTCGTGGATGTGGTGACTTCGGGCGAGTACGTGGAGGCTGGCGAAGCCGTGCAGGTTGTCGAGCGAACCGTGAACCGCGTCGTGGTTAGGGCCTTACGAGGGTGATTTGACCCATGCAGGAAGGTTTGATTATCACATTGCTGTTCGCCGCGGGGCTTGCGGTCCTGGTTGCGGACATCTTTCTGCCGTCGCACTTCATCCTCACGGTGGCGGGTCTGGGGCTGCTGGCCGCGGCTTCCTATCGCGTGTTCGTCCAGTATGGCCAGAGCGCGGGACTGGCGTCGATTCTCGCCTGCATCCTTGCGTGGCCTGCGCTCGCCTACGTCGGGGTCAAGAACTTCCACCGCACGCCCTTCGGGAGGCGGCTGATCATGCCGAATGAAGCGGCCACGGCGGCGGACATCGGAGTCGAGGTTGCGGCGCTGGCGGCGCTGATCGGGAGCCGAGGCGTAACGGAGACCCCGCTTCGCCCCGTGGGCATCTGCCGGTTTGGCGCGGCGCGCACCGCTTGTATCGCCGAGACCGGACGGATTGAGGCGCGAACGCCGGTCATCGGCATTGCCATTCGCGGGGCACAGCTCGTGGTGGCCGTTTCGAGTGAAACTTGAGCAGGTCGCGCGTCCACGCGACGCCCGACCGCTGATACCGAGGAGTTTTTCCAGTCATGTTGAGCGCGATTTCTCCGATGCTCGGTGAGACATCCAACGGGTTCCTCATTTTCCTGATCGTCCTGGGGCTGGTGGGTCTGATCGTCCTGTTCGTCATCGGGCGGTTCATCAACCTGTGGATTCAGGCGTTCTCGAGCGGCGCGGGCGTCAGCATGATCAGCCTGATCGGCATGTACCTGCGCAAGGTGGACATGCGCACGATCACGCTCGCCAAGATTCAACTGGTCAAGGCGAAAATCCAGGAGATTTCCACCAACGACCTCGAAAGCCACTACCTCGCCGGCGGGCGCGTGATCAACGTGGTGCATGCGATCATCGCGGCGAACCGCGCCGCGATCGACCTCGACTGGAAGAAGGCCTGCGCCATCGACCTCGCCGGGCGCGACATCATCGACGCCGTGCGCACGAGCGTGGATCCGAAGGTGATCGACGTGCCCAACCCCAAGTTCGGCAAGCAGACGATCGACGCCGTCGCCAAGGACGGCATCCAGCTTAAGGCCAAAGCCCGCGTGACCGTGCGCACCAACATCCGCCAGCTCATCGGCGGCGCCACCGAGGAGACCATCGTTGCTCGCGTCGGCGAGGGCATCGTCAGCGCCATCGGTTCCGCCGACACGTACAAGATGGTCCTGGAAAACCCGGACCGCATCAGCAAGGCCGTGCTCGCCAAGGGACTGGATGCCGGCACGTCGTTCGAGATTCTTTCCATCGACATCGCCGACGTGGACGTGGGCGAGAACGTCGGTTCCAAGCTCCAGGCGGATCAGGCCGAGGCGGACAAGCGCCGCTTTCAGGCCGAGGCGGAGAAGCGCCGCGCCATGGCCATCGCGCTGGCGGCGGAAAACAAGGCCAAGATCGAGGAGAACCGCGCGCTGGTCACGCTGGCGGAGGCGGAAGTCCCCAAGGCGATGGCCGACGCGTTCCGCAAGGGCAACATGGGCATCATGGACTACTACCGCATGAAGAACGTCCAGGCGGACACGATGATGCGCGAGTCCATCGGCGGCGCGCCCGGCGGCGAGGCGAGCGGCGGGGAGAAGCGGACGACGTAGTGGGGTGCCTCGTTGAAAGTACCTCTTATCCGAGCCGCGGCCGTAGGGGAGCGTTTCCGCTTCCCCGCGTCAGAACCCGCTTCCTTACGGGCGCGGCTCTGAAAGACGGCGGATTGGACCCGTGCCATTGGCGGGTGTGGCCAGCGGGGTGAGGAAAGTCGATCATGCCTGAACTGCTGATGCAAAACAACTTCGACCTCGACGACCTGCTCAAGCTCGCGGTGTTCGTCATTCTGGCCGTCGGCGGGAGCATCGGCAGCCTGCTGAAAAAGAAATCCGCGAAGGACGAAGTCGAAGTCGAGGTGCTCGAAGAAGACGAGGGGTGGATCGAAGTCGAGACGGACGCGCCTCGATCGCCCGCCGCGAATGCCGCCGCCCCTTCACCCAGAAGCGGTACGAAGCCGCCGGTCACCATCCCCCCGGCTCCGCCGGTCCGGGCGCCGCGTCCTGCAACGACGCGCCCGGCGTCCGCTATCGCCCAGTCGCGCCGAGCAAAGACACCGGGCAGTCCGTCGGCCCCGCCGCCCGGAGGCCGGACGGTTCCGCCCGCCCCGCCGCCGCGTTCCGTGCGCAACGCAGAACGCGCCCGCGGCGGAGAACCCGCGCGAGGCCCGAATCACGGCGCGGCGTCCCCCGCCCCACCGCAGCCGGCGCCCTCACCGCCCGCGCGAAGATCCACACGGGAGCACGCATCCCTGGAGGCGCGTCACCTTCAAGCGCACCCTGGTCATCTGGAAGAGGCGATGCAATCTCGCCGCGTCAGCCGTGTCGAAGGCGAACATTTGCGGCCGCACTTCGAGTCGGCGCAGCCGGAAGAGCATGGCATTGAGCCCGGTCATGCCGGCAGTCGCGCGACGGGGGGAGAAGTGAAGCTGCGTCTTGCCCGGGGCGATCTGCGGCACGCGGTGATACTGGCCGAGATCCTTGCCCCCCCCCTCGCGCTGCGGAGTGACTGACCGGGGCGATCCGGGCACACCCGTGACTCGCATCTCTTGAAACGCAACGGACCGGAGCCGGCAAGGTCAGGGAGTGGTTCCGCCGATCCATGCCCCGGCCTTCGGGGAGCGAGTATCGCTCGACGCAGCAAGAACCCGCGCCCCGACGGTCGCAGTCCAGGGTGTCCACTGGGCGACCGCCTTGCGCATTCAAGGCGTGCGCTCCCATAGGGTCGCGGCCCTGCAGGAACCGGCGCCGTTCTGTGAGCACGGACGCGGATCGCGGCGGCGGGTCGCTACCGCGGCTTCGTTCCGTAGAAGTCATGGATGCCGCCGGCCACGCGGTTGATCTCCTCCTCTGTCAGCATCGGATGCACGGGCAGCGAGAGCACGCGGAGGCTGGCGTCCTCCGCCACGGGGAAGTCCTCGCAGCGGCAGTTCAGATACGCGAAGCACGGCTGTCTGTGCAGCGGGACGGGGTAATAGACGGCCGTGAGAATGTCGCGCGACTTGAGGAAAGCCATCAGCTCGTCGCGGCGGTCGCAGAGAATCGTGTACTGGTGGTACACGTGCGTGTTGCGCGGCGCAAGGTGCGGCGGGGTCACGGGGGCGCCTTTCAGGAGCGCGTCGTACATCGAGGCCGACTCGCGCCGCTGCTGCGTGAACTTCTCCCAGTGCGGCAGCTTGACGAGCAGAATGGCGGCTTTCAGCGTGTCGAGGCGGAAGTTGCCGCCGACGACGTCGTGCAGATACTGCTGCGACTGCCCGTGATTGCGAAGGCGCCGGCAGAGGTTCGCGCGGTCCACGTTGGTCGAGAGGATCATCCCGCCCTCGCCGAAGCCGCCCAGGTTCTTCGTCGGGTAGAATGAGAGGCAACCCAGGTCGCTCATGCTGCCGGCGACCTCATCCCCCTGACGCGCGCCGATGGCTTGCGCCGTATCCTCAATCACCACGAGCCTGTGTTCGCGCGCGATGGCGCGCAGCGCGTCCATGTCGGCACACTGACCGTACAGGTGGACGGGCATGATGGCCTTGGTACGCGAGGTGACCGCGGCGCGGACGCGATGCGCGTCCATGCAAAAGGTCTTCGGGTCGATGTCCACGAAGACCGGCTTGGCGCCGACGCGGTGCACGCAGCCGGCCGTGGCGAAGAATGTGAACGTGGGCACGATCACCTCGTCGCCATGTCCGATGCCCAGCGCCATCAGTGCGCAGAGCAGCGCGTCCGTGCCGTTGCTGACGGCCACGGCGTCGGCGATGCCCAGCTTGGCGGCGACCTGCTTTTCCAGCTCGGCGATGTCGGGACCGCCGATGAACTGCTGGCTTTCGAGGACTCGATGCACGGCGGCTTTGATCTGTTCGCCGAAGACGGCGAACTCTGCATGAAGGTCGAGCATGGCAATGGGTTTCGGCATAAGCTTCTCACTGCGCTGGGCAGTGGGGTCCGGTTCACGCCGGATCGATGGCAACGTAAGGAACTTGGATCACTGGGATACCGCACTGCTCACAGAGCAGTGACACGCAGGCACTGGTTCCAACGTGCACACATGCACTGCTCATAGAGCAGTGGCACACGCCGACACAGACACTGCTCACAGAGCAGTGGCACACGTGCGTGACTACTTCGGCAGGCTCTTCGACGATCCCCGATCCCGCCGGTCCGGCTGGTAGTCGTAGTACGTCCGAAGCTGCTCGCGGAAGTAGCCACCGCGCGTCACCTGCGCCGCGTTCAGCACGATGCCGAAGATATGCGCGCTGACGCTTTGAAGCAAGCCGCAGGCGCGACGGGCGGCGCCGCGGGAGTTTGCGCGGGCGCGGATGACCATCACCACGCCGTCCACCAGCGTGGCCAGCACGGTCGGGTCGCTGGCAATCAGCACCGGCGACGTGTCCAGGATGACCTGGTCATAGCGCTGGGCGGCGTCGTGGAGGAACGCCAGGAAGGATTCGCTGCCGAGAAGCTCGGCGGGGTTGGGCGTCATGGGTCCGCTGCCCAGAACGTCGAGATGGGGCACGCTGGAGCGGGCGACCAGGTCCGTGAGTTGACCCTCGCCGATCAGAAGCGTGGTCAGGCCCTTGTCCTCGATGCCAGCCCAGTGTTCCTGCAGGCGGGGACGGCGCAGGTTGGCGTCCACCAGCAGCACCCGGCGCCCTCCCTGCGCGGCCGCGATGGCGAGGTTGCACGCCACAGTGGTCTTGCCGTCGTCCGGTCCGGGACTGGTGACGATGATGGAGCGCTGCCGCGCCGCGGGGGCGCTGTACTGAAGGTTGGCGCGGATGTGGCGGAAGGCCTCGGCCATCATGGAATGCGGTGTGGAGAGCATCGCCAGTTCGACGTGCTCGATGGCGAGTTCCTCGTCGTCCGCGTCCGGCACGACGCCCAAGAGCGGCATCTGCACGAAGCGGGCAACGTCCTGCGATGTGCGGACGGAGGTGTCCAGCACTTCGACGCCCACGCCGATGCCGACGGAGACCATCAGCGCCAGCAGGACCAGCACCGGCAGCATGAGAATGCTCGGCTCGCTGCGTGCCAGCGGCTCGACCGGGTCCTGGGAGATGCGCATGGTCAGCGCGGACTTGTCGGCGATCACGCGGGCCAGTTCGTCCACGTAAGTCTGCATCGCGGCCGTCTCCTCCTCGAGACGCGCCACGTCGCCCTGCACAACCTGAAACTCGAAAAGCGTGCGGTCGTCCAGCTTCTGCTCAGCTTCCAGCCCTTTGAGCTTCTCTGTCGCCGCCAGGAACTGGGTATAGGTGTTCTGGTAGGCGGTCTCGGCGGCTTGGGTGATGGCTCTTCGCCGCTGGTCCACGGCTTCGGTCATGGCCACCGTGAGGCTCGACTTTGCCGAGTTGAGATTGTCGTCGAGTTTCTGGATCGCGGCATGTCGCGCGCCCAGCCGCTTGGACAAGGCGCTGCGCTCTTCCTCGTAGTTGAACACGCGGGCGCGCAGCGTCTGCACATACGGGTCGGCCTCGACCGCCGCCTGGTCCTCCGCCGTCAGCTCGCCGCCGGCTTGGTAGTAATCTCGGAGCTGGCTGATCGCCGCCATCTGAATCTGAAGTTGCGTCACGCTCTGGGCGTAAAGCAGGCCCTGCTGGCTGATCGTGCTCCACCCGCGGGCCAGAACTCCGCCTTGAAGCTTGCTGGCGATGTCCTTCATCTCATTTCGCTTGGTGTTCAGCGCGCCGGTCGAGGCGCTGAGGCGCTTGGTTGCCGCTTCCTGGCGGTCGCGATACGGTACCAAAGCTTCTTCCAGAACGGATTCCCGGTACTTATCCATCACCCTCTGGACGATCGTCTTCGGATCGCTGGTGTGCCGAGTGGAAATCGAAATGCTGAGGAAGCTGGTGCCGCGCAGGGGCGCACTGACCAGCTCGTCGGTCAGCGCGAGCAGCGGGTCCTTCCAGGAGGGAATCGCCTGGAACCACTTGGTCTTCCGGACGTCGTCGTCCTGCAGCACCTTTCTGAGGATGGCAGGGCTTTTCACGACGTACGACTGCGTGGTGAGGAAGCGGTCCTGCTCGCGCTCCGGAAGCCGCCCGGTATCGACGGACAGCTCCGACTGCGGCTGGTTGGTGATCAACTCGATCAGACCGGTGGACTTGTACTTGGGGAAGTACTTCCACCACGCGTAGAACCCGCCGCCCGCCAGTCCGCCGAAAAAGAAGAAGAGCACGGCGATGAGCACGGCGCGACGGCGGATGATGCCCAGCAGCTCGCCGGGCGTGGGCGCCGTCGTGGTCGCGCCCGCCGCGGGCAGCGCGATCCGCTCTTGAACTGTCGAAGGTAACGTGGTCATCCGAGTTCCATCACGGCGCGTCCGCGTTCGTGGCGTCCTTCCCGTCCGGCTCGCTGGTCTCGATCCAGAGTCGGCTCATCACGGCGTTCAGCGCCCAGAACAGCCCCAGCGCGATCAGCAGCGTGACGATGCCCAGCAGCATGTGCGGCGTGCCCTGCGCCCAGTCCGGGCGGTCGTAAATCCAGAACACGCCGGTGAGGATGACGCGAATCGCGTTGCACAGCACGGCGATCGGCACGCACGCCAGCACGATCACGATGCGCTGCCACATCGGCCCGCGCAGCAGATACGCATACGCCAGCCCCAGCGCCGCAAACGACATCATCAGCCGAAGCCCGCTGCACGCCGTCTCGATGTTCAGGTAGCCGCTGGCGCCCGTGTCCAGCCGGACCCAGTCGATGACGACCTTCTGCACCTCCACCTCGACCGACGGCAGCAGCGACAGCGCCGCTCCGGCAAGCTGCGAAGCGAGCCGGCGCAGGGGAACCGTCAGCTCCACGTACATCCCGTGCGGCAGGGGCACCGCCAGCAGCAGGTACGCGATCGGAAACGCCGTCGCGCGCAGCATCCGCCAGCCCCACAGCGTCAGCACGACGGCGGCGAGTCCCGCCGGCACGCACAGCCCCTGATAGTACAGGATGGGCCGCACCCACGAGTAAAAGCCGTAAGCCCCCAGGACGCCGAGCAGCAGGACGCCCGCAAGCGGCTGCGGACAACGCCGCGTTCTCGCCAGTTCCGCCTTGCCAGTCCAGAGGAAATACAGGCTGATGAGCGGGATGAGCCAGCCGTGCGACCAGTTGCCGTCGCTGGCCCACTTGTAAGCGAAGTAATGCACCAGCGTGCGCTGGAAGAACCATGCGAAGAGGACCGCAGCCGCCGCGAGGCGCAGGGCCTCGCGTGCCGGCGCGCCCGGCGCCGTAGCGGAGCGGGAAGTTGGCATGGCGATCGTGGTCACGCGTGTGCATGTTTCTAGGGGAACAGTTGCTCAAACTTCTTGGGTCGCGTCGCCGGGTTGGGCTGCACGGCGAACGAGTCGATGTCCGCGAAATTGCGCGAGTACGTGAAGCTGTAGCCCACCGTCGAGGTCGGGTTCGGCAGCGTCAACGCCCGCAGTCTCAGCAGCCACGGGGCGAACGGACTGGTGCCCACGTTGATGATGTCCCCGCGGCGGATTTCGATGTCGTCCAGCTTGCCGGCGAAGATCGCGTCGAGGTCCACCTGCACCATCTGCTCGCGGGAGCCGTGGCGGCGGTAGATCGTGCAGCGCGACGGCCAGGCGAGCGCGCCCAGCCCCCCGGCGGAGGCGATCGCCGACTTGAGCGTGACTTGCTCCGAGTTGAACGTGAACGGTCCCACGCGGTTGACCTGGCCCATGACGTAGTACACGCCGATCTCGCCGCTGACGATGCGAATCACGTCGCCGGGGCGGATGATGACCAGGTACGCCGGGTCGCCGGTGCGCAGCGCCTCGGCCGGAATGCGCATGATGCGGTACTGCGACTCCCCGGCGATCCGCGACCAGTCCACCGTGGACTGCACGGCCTCGAAGAACGGCATGCGCTCGACCGGCTGCGCGTCGCCTTCGCCCTCCGGCGACTCCTGTCGCGCGGGGTTGGGGATGAAACGCCCGTCCTCAAAGATGTAAAGGGTGTCGGTCTTCGAAGGGGGGGGAGGCTCGTTCATCCGATCCCGTGCCTCACCCGTTGCGGCTGTGTCCTGGGCGGCGTCGCCGCGCGAAGGCTCGGATTCCAGCGAAGCGGCCGCGAGCAGCTCGTCCTCGGCCCGAGCTTCGTGTGCTCCATCACCGGATTCTCGCTTATTTGCTTCACTGGGCGGGGAACCCATCGTCGGCGCTGCGCTGAACGGCTCCGGCTCCGCATGAGCGGTTTCCGACGGAGCACCATGCGTTCCGGACTTGCCATCCGGCGCCGTCGCATCCTGCAAAGCCGGTGCACCATTGGGCGGCGCGGCGCCGGCTGACCCCGCCGGCTCCTTGCGGAACACGTACACTTCCGTGACGAACTCGTTCAGCCCGCCGACGAGGTTGATCGCATCAAGCAGGTTGAGGTCCGGGCGGGTGATCGGCACGGGCGCGGCGCGCAGCGGCGCGTTCGCGGCCGCGCTGACGCCAATGCCGAAGATGTTGAACCGCGCCGAGTTCACGCTGACCGGAAGCACGAGGACTTTCGGATCCGTCAGCAGCTCCGAATCACGCAGGCGACGCTTGATCTCCTCCTCCATCTCGGCCGGCGACATGCCGGAGCACGCGAAACGCCCGACGCCGGGGATCGCCAGCTCGCCGCTGGGGGAAATCTGAAACTGCTCCTGGAAAGGCACGCCGACCTGCCGAAGCTCGTCAATCTCCACGGCCACCACGTCGCCGGGACCGAGCTTGTACTCGAACGGGTAGGGCTTCAGGTCGTCACGCGTGGGGTCCGTTGCGCCTGGAATGGCGGCCGGGGAATCCTCGACCGTCAACATGCTGCGGATGGAGGTGGTGCTGCTCTCGGTGAAATTGCCGGGGATGGTGGGGTCGAGCCAACTGTTCATGATGGAGTTGCAGCCCGTCCCCGCCAACAACGCAACCAGCGCCAGCCGCGCGACCAGCGCGCACAGCGCGGCCAGCACCTGCCGGGCAGCCCGCGGCACCCGAGCGATCAGCAAGCCATCCGATGGGCGAAAACAACGAATCATGCACCTCTCCTGCCGGCGTCCCCCCCGCCGGCGGATCGCGTAAACCCACACTGATGCCTCATTTATCGGCTCCCGCCCCACCCCGCCCCAGCGGTATCGGCGGCATCCCTCACAATCCTCAAATCCGGAGCGAAAGTCAAACTGCGCCCAGGCCGCAGGATCTGCGGGGTGTCCACCTGCTGCTCTGCAAGCACGTCCGTCCGCCCGTGTGCCACTGCTCCGTGAGCAGTGCCCGTGTGCCACTGCTCTGTGAGCAGTGCCCGTGTGCCACCGCTCCGTGAGCAGTGCTCGTGTGCCACTGCTCTGCGAGCAGTGCGATTCCGCATCCGGCGCCGTGGGGCCGGAAGAGCGAGGTGAAAGCCGATGCCCGCCATTGCCGAGCAGGCGGGAATCCAGTCGGTGAGTTGGGAGAACGCACGAATCCAGCGGTCATCCGGGGCCCCTTGGACCCCCCCTGTGCGGAGGTGACGAACCCGATTCCCGGTTTCGGGTTCTCGCCCGGAAGGTTAGCGAATGCGCACGAGTTGCCGGGGGTCGATGTCCAGCCGGGTAAGCACCGGCGCGATGTCGCGCAGGAACCGCTGACCATCCGTGTAATAGCCGGCCGTCGGCGTCAACTCGGGCGCGTGCGTGCGCCAGTAGGCGTTGAAGGCGTGCATGAACAGCTCCCGCAGGTACTTGCTGAACATGCTGGCAAGGGCCGTGGGAAGGAAGCGGTCTTCGCCGCCGGTGGCGAACTCGATGCTGACGGATCGCCCGCGCGCGGTCAGGCGGTAGGCGCTGCGCTCCGGGGTTTCCTCCAGCACCTGCATGGCGTAATCGGGAAACGCCGTCATCAGCGGCTGGCGGTAGTGCTCGCGTCCACCGAGGCGGTCCACGACAATGCAAACGCGCGGCTCGTCCGAGGCGCGAAGCGTCCGGTCGATCAGCCGCAGCACGCCGTCGAGCAGGACGCGGGACTTGTTGCGCGTCGCCTCGACGAGGCGGTTGTACGCGCCTTCGAGAAACACCTCGCAGGAGGCCTTGACGAACTCGACGCCCTGCGCGTGGGCGTCGCGCCGGATCGGGTTGGAGCGCGTGCCGATGTCCCCCGTCTGCGCGTCCAGAGGCAGTGCGAAGTCCGTTCCCTCATACCAAGGGTAATTGCGAAGCTGCAACTTGCAGGCGGGCGAAACACAGTCCAGGAGCGCCAGCCACGTGGCCGGCCGGCGGCCCTGGGCGGCGAGCATCACGAGTACCCCGCGCTCCAGCGGCGCCAGCGACTTGCGCCCGGCGAAGAGCTTCTTGCTGTCCGCGATCATCAGGCGGCGTTCGCCGCGGTCGCCCTCGCGCGCGACGCTGTCCGAAAGACGCGACCACAAATCCTCCAGTGACTCCGGACCCTCGGCGACGCGGAACATGGTGGAACTGACCACCAACGGGCCCAGCAGCGGACCGAACCCGGCCTCATCAATGCCCACGAGTATGGCCATGCCTGACGGTGCTCCGTTCCCGGGACAGTGCGGACGCGGCCTGGACGGCTGCTTCGTCCACCTTTCAACCGTGCCACATGCCGGCGCACAAGCCGCGCCGTGTACGTACACTGGAGCGAGAGTTTACGCATCCAACACGCCCGCGCTCCTTCCGTCAAACGCCACGCGGGCGAGATACGCATGAGTCCGCTCGCGCTCGACTTGCGCCGCCGACATCCCTACCCTACCCTTGCACGTACGGTCGTGCGGCTCGGGCTTGCGTTTCCAATCTTGCCAAAGGAGCCTTGACCGCGGGAAATGCGACGTGTCCGAGTTCCATGACAACCTGTGGGCGCCGTGGCGGATGCAGTATATCCGTTCGCTCGCGGACGAGTCGCACGCCGACGGGTGCTTCCTCTGCCGATACTGGGCGGACCCACCCGGCGATGCGGAACATCACGTTGTGGTCCGCGGGCAGCGCTGCATGACGGTGATGAACCGCTTCCCCTACAGCAACGGGCACCTGATGATCGCGCCGGCGGAGCACCTCGGCGAGCTGGAGGCATTGCCGGACGAGACGCTCAGCGAGCTGATGCGCATGACCCGCGACGCGGCCGCGCTGCTGAAGCGGGTCGTCAAGGCCCAAGGTCTGAATATTGGGTTCAATCTCGGTCTCTGCGCCGGGGCCGGGCTGCCGGACCATGTTCACGCGCACGTCGTCCCGCGCTGGAATGGGGATACGAACTACATGGCGGTGCTCGGGCAGGTTCGCGTCATTCCCGACGCGCTGGACGCGCTGTATCGTGAACTGGTGGCGGCGGTGCGGTCATAGCGCGTCGTGAAAGTCAAACTCGGGCGGGTGGCATGGCCTACGGTACTTCGTTGGCCATGCTCTTGCCTTGGTCGCCGCGGCCTGGCGAGTACGCCAGACCGTGCCACCCGGTTTCGCTTCAGCGGCGGGTGGCATGGTCTACGGTACTCCGTTAACCATGCTCTTGCCTCGCTCACACCGGCTTGGCGAGTGCACTAGGAAGCTGTTTGGAAGCCAGCTCCGGAGCTCAGCCGAATACCAGAATTCTGGGAGCACTCGCGCGGGCTGAAGCCCGCGGCTCAAGATTTGCAACAGCTTCAAAACCGTGCCACCCAGTTTCCGTTAAGCGAGTGTCCGTTTAGCTGCGAGATCGCCTCGTGTCCGAAGCTCAACCACATTTGGCGCCGTATGCCATGCCCTCCTCCGCCTCGCGCGGGCGCGTGCATCCCGAACCGCCGGATCCGCTGCGCACCGCCTTCGAGGTCGATCGCCATCGCATCCTCTCCTGCACGGCGTTCCGTCGCGTGCGCAGCAAGACGCAGGTCTTCGGCGGCGCGGGGCACGACCATTACCGCACGCGCCTCACGCACACGCTCGAAGTGGCCGAGATCGCCCGGCTCATTGCCAAATCGCTTCGCGCCGATGAGACGCTGGCGCACACCATCGCCCTGGCGCACGATCTGGGCCACCCCCCGTTCGGCCACGCGGGAGAGACGGCGCTGGCGGAGCTGATGCGCGGTCACGGCGGGTTCGAGCACAACGTGCATTCGCTCCGCGTCGTGGATTACCTCGAGCATCCTTACCCGGCGTACCGCGGACTGAACCTCTCCTACGAGGTGCGCGAGGGCCTGCTCAAGCACGTCACGCGCTACGACCGGCCGCATGAAACCGGCGCTGCCGTTGCGGACGACGCCCATGTCGATCTGCTTTCCTCCGGTCCGCAGCCGACGGTCGAGGCGCAGATCGTCGCGTCGGCGGACCGGCTGGCGTACGACCTGCACGATCTGGAGGACGCGATGGGCGCGGGGCTGGTGGATGCGGCGAGGTTGGCGCGGGTCGGCTGGTGGACGCGGGCGCGGGCGGATCGCGCGGACCTGCCGGACGAGGCTGGGCTTCACGCCATCCGCAGGCCCGTGCTGGACCGGATGCTGGACATGGCCGTGGCGGATCTGATCGAGGCTTCGGCGCCGGCATTGTCGCGGCTTTCGTCGGTGGATGAAGTTCGGCGCGCTGCGGCGCCGTGCCTGGTTTTTTCCGCGGGAGTGGGCGCGCTGATCGACGAGCTGGAGGGCTTGCTGTTCCGTGAAGTATACCGCACGGAGCAGGTCCGCCGCACCGACGACGAAGCGCGCCGGATCGTGGCGCAACTCTTCCGCGCATTTCTCCAACGACCCGAGGCCCTGCCCGCGCGGTTCCGTTCGCGCATCGAGGAGCAAGGCCCCTACCGCGTCATCTGCGACTACATCGCGGGCATGACCGATCGCTTCTGCGAGGCCGAGTGGGCGCGACTTTGCACGTGCAGCGGCTCATGACCGTGTCGCGCGGCACCGCGCACGCGGTGATCTCTCACGCAGAGGCGCGGAGCTCGCGGAGAAAACAAAGACCGCAGGGCGGGACGCGGCGGTGCGTTGTTGGAGTCAAGCGCAGGATCCGCCGATGAGTCCGATGCGTCGGACATTCCCTTGCGTGAGCGCCATGACCGCCATTCTCGCACCAACTCATTCCCGGGCGACTCAGACGCGATGCGCGGTGCTGGTGCTCGGCCCGGACCCGGCGATGACCGGCGGGATGAGCGCCGTGGTCGGGCAGATGATGCGGCTCGACTGGCCGGCGCGGTATGCGGTCACGACGCTGCCGGACACTTCGCGTAAGAGCAACCACGAGCGGTGGCTCGCCCGCGTGGCGCGGCACATCTTGCAGGGGCGGGTCATCGAGACCGCGATCAAGGAGAATGGCGTTCGGCTGGTGCACATTCACACGTGCAGCGGGATGTCGTTCTGGCGCAGCGCGGTGGATGCCTGGCTCGCGCGGCGGCTCGGGTGCCGCGTGGTGCTCCACCTGCACGGGGCGCGGTTTGATGAGTTCCATGCCGAGTGCGAAGCGTGGGGGCAGTCGCTGATCCGCGGGGTGCTGCGGCGCGCGGACATCGTGATCGCGCTCTCGCAGGGCTGGGCGGATTGGATCTTGAGCGCGGAGCCGCACGCCAGCGTCCGCGTGGTCGAGAACGCGGTTGAACTTCCAGCCGAGCGAAGCACCGGTTTCAAGCAGCTCGAGCGTGGCACCGGTTTCCAACCTTTGGTCAGTGGACCCGGTTCCCAACCGGTGGAGTGTGCCCCCGGCTTCCAATCCGTGCCGTGTGGCACCGGTTTCCAACCGGTGGTCTGTAGCACAGGTTTCCAACCTGTGCATGATCCGGCAGAGTTTTCCGCGGGTGCTGCACAGGTCAAAAACCTGTGCCACACCTCACAGGTTGAAAACCTGTGCCACACCTCACAGGTTGAAAACCCGTGCCACACAAATGGCACTCAGCCCGCCGCCGACTGCGGGTTCCTCATGCTCGCCCGGATGGACGCATGGAAGGGTGTGGACGACCTACTGGACGCCTGTGTCCAGCTTCAAGCGCGCGGAGCCGCGTTCGAGCTGATATTGGCCGGTCCGCCGGGCTCCGCCGGGGACGCCCGCACGCTCGCCCGCAAGATCGCCGACCGTCAACTGACCCGCGTCGTGCACTACGTCGGCGAGGTCCGCGGCCGGCAGAAGGCGGGACTGCTGGCTCGCGCCGACGTGCTGGTTCAACCCAGTCACAGCGAAGGCATGCCCATCACCGTGCTGGAGGCGTTCGCCAACGGACTTGCGGTCGTGGCGACGCGGGTCGGCGCGATGCCCGAAGTGGTTGAGCACGGGGCCACGGGCCTGCTCGTGGGGCCGCGCGAGCCGCACGCCCTCGCGGCCGCGATGGAATGCCTTGCCCGCGACGCGGACCTGCGCACGCGCTGTGGCGAGAATGCCCGCCGCGTCGCCGAAACGCGCTTCAGTCCAGCGCGCTTCCGCGATGACCTCATGCGTATCTACGACGAACTGTGCGGCTGAGCGACGAACCGCGCGGCCCAGCAACGAACCGCGCGGCTCAACCTCGAACCATGCGGTAAACGTCTTCGCCGCATTCTGGACAGCGTCCGCTGACGTTTCCGGTGAGATCGTAGCTGCAAGCGCGGCATCGCCGCCGGCCGCCCGTGAAGACCGGGTTGTCCCGGAACCGGTCCTCGATCACCACGGTGCCCGCCCACTTTTCGCCGAAGCGGCCTCGCCTGCGAAGCGTCAGCCCGACGGCGATGTAACCGAGGAAGAACGGCATCAGCAAGGCAAGGTTGCGCTTCATCGAGCCGCCAAGCGAAGTTGGCCGCAAGGTCTCGCGATCCACGACGCGAAGCCCGAGCCAGTGCTTGCCCGGCGACTGACCGCGGAAGCCGTCCTTGAGGAGGACACACGCGAACGTCGCCAGCACGAGCAGCGTCTGCGCAAAATCCACTCTTCCGCGCAAGTTGAATGACCCTGCAAGAGTGATCGGCCAGCAGGGCAGGCCGATCATGCCCAGCGGCGCGAGCAGCAGATTAAGGGGCAGGATGTGGCTGATCGCGTGCAGATCGCCCTTGGCGACCTGAATCACTACGTCGACCAGAAGCCACGCGTACCCCAGCACGACCATGTCCAGCATGAACGCCATCCAGCGGCGATCGGTAAATCGACCTGCACAGGCGGCGCAAACCCGCGAGCCGTAGAGGTCTTTGGAGTCAGACGGACCCGGGTTTCCTTGGAAACCCGGGGTCCCCTGGGCTCCGACGATCTCCGCGCAGAGCGGACAGACCCAGGCGGCGGAGTCGGCGACGTTCTGGCTCACGGGAGAGGATTCTGCGGCGTGATTCATGGGCGGTGCGCTGCTTTCAGAACCGTTGACCATGCGGCGGCTGCTTTGCGAATTCGGCGTTCGACCCATTATACTCGGTCCCGAAGGCGCGGCGTCTTTCAGAACCCGTAGCGCGAGCGAGGGTATCCCTCGTGCTTGGCTGACTCTCTCGCTGGCGCTACGGGTTCTGAAGAAAAAGGCGGAGCAGTTTGGGAGAGCAAGGACACCTTGAAAATCAGGGCCACAGCAACGGCGTCGACCACGATTAGCGCTGCGGACCGCGCGGCGCACGCACCGCTAGATGGACGCTTCAGCGCTGCCGAGGCGCTGCGCCTCTACGAATCCCGCGACATCCATACGCTGGGCGAGATCGCCAACGCCGTGCGCGAGAAGCTCCATGGCCGGGCGGCGTTTTACAACATCAACCGCCACATCAACTACACCAACTACTGCGTGCTGAGCTGCAAGTTCTGCTCGTTTTTCAGGGCGTATCCCAAGGGCGGGCCGATCGACGGCTCACAGAGCCGTCGGACCGGTGGCGGCTCGGAGAGCCGCCCCACCTCGGAGAGCCGTTCCACTTCGGATGGCCGCCCCACCTTGGAGAGTCGTTCCACCTCTGGGAGCCGCCCCACCGAGGATGGCAGCTTCGATTTCGAGCGCGGCTATGAGCTTTCCGTGGACGACGTCGTTGATCGCGCGAAGCTCGCCTATGCCCACGGCGCCACCGAAGTGCACATCGTCGGCGGGCTGCATCCGCGGCTGCCGTTCGACTACTACCTCGACCTCTGCCACGGCATCCGCCAAGCCTGTCCGCACCTGCACGTCAAAGCCTTCACCGCCATCGAGATCATCCACTTTTCGCGCATCAGCCGCCCGCGACTGTCCATCGCCGAAGTCCTCACAAAGCTCCGCGAGGCCGGGCTGCAATCGCTGCCCGGCGGCGGGGCGGAGATCTTCGACGATCGCGTGCACAACGAGACGTTCAAGACCAAGGTCGGCGAGGCCGAGTGGTTCGAGGTGCATCGCGCGGCGCATGAGCTGGGCATCTTCACCAACGCGACGATGCTCTACGGACACGTCGAGACGCGCGCGGAGCGCATCACGCACCTGATGAAACTCCGTGAACACCAGGCCGAGAGCCTGAAAAACCGCCGCGCGCATTTCAACTGCGTCATTCCCCTGTCGTTCATTCCTGAGGGCAGCCAGCTTTCGCACCTTCCGGGACCCACCGGGCTGGAGGATCTCAAGACGCTGGCGATCAGCCGGATCGTGTGCGACAACATCCCGCACATCAAGGCGTTCTGGATCATGCAGTCGCCCAAGCTGGCGCAGGTCGCGCTGAACTGGGGCGTGGACGACATTGACGGGACGGTGGTGTACTACGACATCACCAAGCGCGAGGGCGGCGGCACGACGCATCAGGAGCTGACGGTTGAGAAGTTGCAGCGGCTCATCGTCGAGGCCGGCTGCACGCCCATCGAGCGCGACACGCTTTATCGACGCGTCGTCCGCACGCCGCACGCGTGGCGCGTGGAAGGCGAACCGTGGGAAGTCGAGTATTCAGCCGAGTCCGCCCCCGACAACACCGACGCGCACAGCGACCGGCCGGCGCTGGTGAGCCTCAACCTGCCGGAATGAGAGACGTGGGAATAAGAAACGTGGGAATAAGAGGCTGTTTCAAAACCTGAGCCGCGGGCTTCAGCCTGCGCGAGCGCTCCGAAGTTTCTGGTGTTCGGCCGAACTCCGGCGCTGGTTTCGAAACAGCATCTATGGGCCGGGTGGCCCGGGTCCGCGGCAGCGGACCCGTGGGGCGCGGCCGCACACGCGAGTTGCTCACCGATCGGAGGCGGTCGGATACGCCAACCCACGCCGCGCGCCGTTTCCCCCCGTTCAGCCGCCGGCGAAAAAAAATCTCATCCGCGCTTGACAGCGGCCAAAAGTTAGGGTATTGTATATCCAAACAGGCCTCAAACGGCGCGGATGGCGAGGTCTGTGAGCTTGCGGCGGGACGCTGCAGGAGGATGGAAAGGGTCCGAACAGGCCAGGAGGGCCGATCCATGAACGGTAGAACCAAGGCGGTCAAATCGGGGCGAGGACTTTGCGGCGAAGCGGCTGTGCCCGCTGACAGAGGCGGTCGCGGCGTTCCCCACGAACGCGGGGCGCGGGACGCCCCCGAACGGTCGGCGCTCGAATCCCCCGAACGGTCGGCGCTCGAAGCCCTTGGACGTGCGGCCTTGAACGACCCCGGACCTACAGCGATCGAAGGCGCCGGACGGACGCCGCTGTGCGTGTTTGGCCCGGGCGGGGATTTCCAGACACCTTGGACGCCGTCCGACGAAGCGGCCCCCTTGCACGCCGCTCAGCCCGTGCGCGGCGATGCGGGCGGCGATCGTCGGGCCGGGCACCGCGGGGGGGGGCGTGATTCCCGGCGGCGCGGCGGGGATCGCCTCGGCGAGGCCGTGATCCGCCGCTGGCAGGCGCAGCAGGCCGTCGCCGATCGCAATGTGGACGGCTGCGCGCATGACCGGGCCGATGGCAGAGCGGAGAAGCACCGCGAGCCTGTGGCGGACCGGACGCAACGAACTCGCTTCGATTCCCCGGACGCCGGGGCTCCGCGCGCCGTTGCAGACAGTCGTGATTTAGATTGGAAGAGCACACACACATCGGACCCCGGTCGGGTCCGCCTGGAGGAAACACATGCCCAGAAGAAAGACCGTGGAGCCGCGGACGCTGACGCCGCGCCAGTTGCAGATTCTGACCATGATCCGCGACGGGCGCCGCAGGAATGGTTATTCCCCGACGCTGCAGGAAGTGGCCGACCAGCTCGACATCTCGAAGATCACCGTGTTCGAGCACGTCGAGGCGCTCGTGCGAAAAAAGCTTCTGACGCGAAGCACGCACAAAGCTCGCTCTTTGGAGGTTACGGATCTCGCTGAGTTTCCGGACGAGCGTCCGACGATGATCCCGCTCGTGGGCCGCATCGCCGCCGGCAGCCCGGTCGAAACGCTGGAAACGGCGGACCGGCTGGATATCGAGGATCTCTTCGCATCGGAACACCCTCGTCGCGCCATCCGCGTGACGGGCGACAGCATGATCGACGAGCACATCTGCGAGGGCGACTTCGTCATCGTGGAGGACCGTCCGAGCGTGCGCAACGGCGACATCGTGGTGGCACTGGCCGACGGCGACAACACCCTGAAGAAGTTCTACCGCGAGGGACACCGCGTCCGTCTCCAGCCGGCCAACGGCAACTACAAGCCCATCTACCCGCGCGAGGTGGAGATTCAGGGCGTCGTGGTCGGCGTCGTCCGGCAATACACCTCTAAGGGGCGCCGCAGGTAGTCAGTCTCGACCAACGGACAGGCGACGCCGCGCAGAAAACACCGCGCAGGGAACACCGCGCAGACGACGCAGAGCAGGGGAGGCCACGCAAGTGGGCCCGCGCAGGTGGGGCTGCTCCCCAAGCAGCCACCGGCTTGCCGGCTCTCAGAGCCGGCGTTTCGCCTCGTGGCATGCCCCGTGCGCTGCCCAGCGTAGGCTTCACGCGCACCAAGATCGGTTGGCAGGCGAGTCGCGGTGGGAAGGCGGTGCGCCATGGTCTGGGGAGTGAAGCCGGCCATGCCGCCCATCCGCGACGACGCGGCGGGTACGCCAGAACGCTCCACCCGGCCACGCCCCTTTGCCGCGCGACTTTGCCGTGCCCCTTTGCCGTACCCCATCAGGGGGCCTCGCTGTCGCGGCACAATGCCAGTCTCCACACTCGCGTGCCGACGCAGTGGATTCGGCGCGGAGCGGGCCTGTCGGATCACAACAAATGAGTTTGGAAAGGCCGGCCCGACCATCGGGTGCCGTTGAAGAATAAATCGACGGGCCGGAGAACCCCACCGCCCCCATCCCGACACGAACCAGTTTCACCGAGTGTACACCTTTGCAGCCAGCGCCAAGCTGCCGCCGTCAGCGCTCACAAGAATCGGGCACGCCGTTCGAATTCCCATCCGCTTCGGTTCCATCGAGAATTTCATCTCGATCCGGCCGCTCATTACAGTTGCAGTCCCTGCCGGCGAGCCACGTGATGTCACTGTATGCCTCCTGCGGTCCGTACCATCCAGCGAACACCACGAGATCCCCGTTCGTCTCGTCGTAGGCCATAGCATGTCTGAATCTTGATTCCATCACCTCGGATCCGAGGAGGGACCACGCTGCCCCATCCCATTCCCAAGTCTCGGAACTTGTAATCGGGTTGCCTGAATCATACTGGCCCACCACTCCTCCATAAAGCACTGTCGTTCCGCGCCCGGTATTGAACACCATGCTGTGCGACGACCTGGCAGAGGGCCCACTTGTCGAACGCTGGACCCAATCCACGCCATCCCACTCCCATGTGTCGCCTAGCCAGCGAGGGCCCTTGGTGCTGCTGCCGCCGAAAAGCACGTTCACGCCTCGCACCGAGTCGTACACCAGGGTATGCCGCACCCTTGAAACGGGGCCTTTCTCAGATCGCAGGAACCACTGCGTGCCATCCCATTCCCATGTATCCGCCAAAGTTGGGCCTTCCTCCGATCCTCCACCGAAGAGCACAAGTACACCGCGGCGCTCGTCGTACGTCATCGCCGGTCGAACACGCGGCGATGGACCCTCCTGCGACAGCAAGGTCCAACGCTGACCGTCCCATCCCCAGAGTTCGTTGCTGAATCCCGCCCGTAGCGTCTTCCCGCCGAACAGCAGGGCCATTCGGCGGTCGGGATCGAAGGTCATCGCATGGCACGACCGGCGCATCGGTCCTTCGCGTGGATCGGGATGGAGTTTCTTCCACCCCGATCCGTCCAGTTCCCACGTGTCTCCCTTAATGTATCGATATTCTCCACGATTGCAGGTGTTTTCGTTTACGCACGTGAACCCACCGCCGAACATCACGGTCGCATCGCGGAAACGATCGTAGGCCATGGCGTGATCCGCCCTTGCGGACGGGCGCCTGGAAGCGCGCTGGGGCGTATGCAGAGTCCATGCGCTCCCATCCCACCCCCACGTTTGCGCCGAATACTCCGACGGCCAACCGCCCGTAACATAAAACACAATTCCGCGGTCGGCGTCGAACGCGGCGGCTCCGGACGAGGCCTTCCTCGGCGCATCCTCCGCCACGCGGGTCCAAACGTCCCCATCCCATTCCCACGTCATGCCGCGCCCATTCCACGTTCCGATCAGCGTGGTGACCTTGCGGCCGGCATCGTAAGCCATCGAGATCGCGGAAGCGGGTGGCGGACCGTCCTGCGCGCGCAGGCTCCAGTCCGAACCGTTCCATTCCCAGGTGTCTCCGAAAAACACGCCGGCTTTGCCGCCGAACAACACGGTTACACCGCGGTACGCATCGTAAGCCAACCCATGACGCGATCGAGGCGCTGGCCCGGTCGTCGCTCGGAGCGTCCAGGCGGCGCCATCCCATTCCCACGTTTCGGAATTGTGCCCTTGGTTGCCGTAGCCCCCGAAGAGCACGATGACGCCGCGGGCGGAATCGTAAGCCATGCGGTGGTCGGTCCGCGGCGAGGGCCCTGCGGTCTCGCGCAAGAACCAACGGGCGCCATCCCACGCCCAAGTTTCAGCGCGGAAGCCAAGATGGGAATCTACGCCTCCGAACAGCACGGTTTCGTCCCGGATCTCATCATACGCCAGGGATATCCCCTCAAGCCCTGCGGGCTGCGACCCGTGCATCCAAAACCACCTCTTGCCATCGAATTCCCATGTTCCCGGCGGCGTCTCCCCACGATGGCCGCCGAAGAGCACCATCCGATGGCGAGCCTTGTCGTAGGCCAAGCCATGACCCTGCCGACCCGTCACTTCCGCCGAATGCCAGGCAATGCACTCCTGTGCGCTCACCGCGGCGATCCGGGAGAGCGCGCCCAGCATCACGACCATGAACATCAGGATACGCACGGGAGAGGTTTGCCTTGGGGTGTGAAAGACGTGGTGAGCGGTTACACGGCAAGACGAAATGCATGCCTTTTTCATGATCTCCCCCTGAGCAAGACGGTTTCTGAGGCCAGGACAGTGCTGGGCCGGGCAACTCGAAGCAACGCAACTTCACACGAGATTGTAACGAATGCTCGCGCGCGGATGCAAGTCGGCCGTTGAGCGAGTCCCAGCAGGGAATCCACGCGGGAGCAACGTACCAGCAGGCAGTTGGTTGACGCGAGCGCGCGAAACCCTGACCCGGCCCCTCCCCCCTCGAAAGGCAGGGGCGCTGTGGGCGACCGAGTGGACGCTTTCATTCAACCCTGACGCCCGCGGGTCAATGCTGGCCCTTCGCGCTGGGGGGATCGCAAAGGCCAAGCGCACGTGGGCAGGGATCGCTCGACCGGGGCTGGACTCTTCGGCGTCCCGGGGCGCGAAATGTTTCAGGCCCGGAGTCGGCGGCCTATCGCTCCCCGTTTCGGCCCACAGTCCGCTGCTTGATCGGGCATGCGCCTCAAGCCCTGCAACGAGCTGCGATGGCGCCCCTGGCTGGTAACTGGTGTACGGGAGTCGCGCGCTCGACTTCTCTTGCCCTCTGGCAAAACGCTAGGCGCCGACAGCAAACAGCGAGTTGTTTCTCACTCCACGGCCACGCTGCCGTCGCCAATGCCGTATTCCAGCGCGCTGGTGTCCGGATCAATGAAGTTGTTCGTCGCCGTGATTTCGATCGCGAGGGTCTGGGCGCACTCGAAATGCTCGCCGAGAATGAGCAGCCGCGTGTTGTCCGTGCCGACGTTGTTGCCGTCAAATCCCTCCGCGCCGGTGCCGTCGCCGAGGAGCACCACGGTGTGGAACCCCTCTTCTTCGTCGCTGTCCGGATCTTCCAGGTGGTAGGCCGCAATCAGGTACTGCTGGGCGCAATCGCCCAAGCCGGTGGTCGTCCGGCCGGGCGGCACGCGGACGTCGAAGGAAGAGTTGACGGTGGAACCGTTGCCTGCAGTCAGGTGGAGCTGGACGTAGCTCTCGGTTGAGTTTGTGATCGCGAGAGTGACGCTTTCGGTACCGTCATTGTTGTCGTTGACGTTTCCGGTTTCGGGTGGAGGGACGTCCTCCGCAGTGCCGTACACGCTGACCGACCCCAGCGGGTCCAGAGAGGTGCTGTCTCCCACCCCTGATCCGTCATCCGTCAAGGTGGCCACGATGATGCTGCCGCAGCTGTAATGCGTGTCGAAGACGAGATATCGCTCGCCGAGCGAGCCGACGCTGCCTTCATCAAAGCCGACGGTTCCCGCGCCGTCTCCGCCGAAGGAGACGAGCTTGAGCTGCCCGACGACGGTGATGGAGCCTGAGATTGCGTAGGTAGGCCCACAGGGAAGCTCGCCCGTGGTGAACTGGCCCGCGGGCACCCGAATGACCAGCGGCGCCGTGGAGGTTTCGCCGTCGCCTCCGTCCCCTTCGGAGCCGTCGGCGGCGGCCTGCTCCGCGAGGGTGAAGTCCACAGCCGTGGCGGTTGCGTTCTGGAGCTGAAAGGTGACGGTGGTCACGACCTCACCGTCCGGGTCGCCTTCATTATCGTTGACGTTGTCAGTGCCCGGCTGGATGGGATCGGGCAGCGCCTGCCCTGCCGGAACGGTGACAATCAGACCCGCGTCGGCGCCTGTGATCTGAACGAGGACCGTGTCGTTGCAGTCGAAGTCCGCGCCGGGGGAGAGCAGGCGTTCGCCGGTGATGCCGACGCTGCCGGAATCAAACCCCTCGGTGCCGGTTCCGACTCCGCTGAACACAACGGTCGAGGGCGTCTCCTCGCCGACCTGGGCGGAGACCGTGATGACGGCGGAGCACGCGATCGTGCCCGTTGAGAAGTCCCCCGGCGCGATGCGAATGACGGATTCCTTGGCGAGCCGCGCCCGCTTGGAGGTCGAGGGAGGTGCGCCTTCGGATGACGAGTTGCCGTTGTCCGGGCGCGGCGCCGGCGATTCGGCTTCACTGTCGTTGGTCATCTCCGTGCCGGCCGTATCCGTCGTGGTGTCGGTTTCCTCATCGGGCAGCGTCACGCTGACGAGGACGTATTCCGTCGTGCCGTTTTCGATGCGGAGGGCCACTTCAGCGGGCAGGTCGGCGGCGTCGAGGTAACCCAGTCCGCAACCCGTCATGGCGGCGGCGCTGAGCAGCGCCAACAAGACGCAAACGAAGACGGCTCGGAGAATGATTCTGGACATGTTTGGTTCCTACGTCCCGTCTGTTGGCGCGGCCATGCGCCGGCGGAATCGGGCATCAGGAATATCGGTTCGGCGCGGAGGTTAGTGGACTTTTCACAGGCTGGTGACAGGGGTCTGACTAGGGTGTTGACCCCTGTGGGCAAACTGTTGCCAACGTTGATAGCGTGGTTTCGTCCCATAAAGATTCAAGCACGGGCGGTCAGCGACCCGATAAAAGATGCCAAGGTGGTGACAGTTCCACGGTGCCGCGCTCCCGTCACTCGGGCGTCAGGGGCACGCCGCCTTCGAGCCTGCCGGGCAGGCTCGCACGGATCACTTCGAGCCGGATGGCGTAGCAGGAGGCCGCGCCGCCGGTCGTGCCTCTCGCCGGCCTCGCGGGGACCGCGACGTGGAGTACATCAAACCGCGCGTCATCACCGTCGCCAATCAAAAAGGCGGCTGTGGGAAGACGACCGTTGCCATCAATCTTGCCGCCACCTTGGCCTCTCAGGGGCAACGGGTTCTTCTTATCGACCTTGATCCACAGGCGCACTGCGCCGTGGGGCTGGCCGTCCCGGAGGAGCAGATCGACCTGTCCATCGGCGACGTGCTGCTGAACCAGACCCTGCCCGAGCCTGTTCAACTTTCACAAATCACATGGCAGATCGCGCCGCACCTGGACTTGGCGCCGTCGCGCGCGGACCTGTCCGAGTTCGAGCCGGCGGTGCGTGACCGCGAGGACGCGGACGAGTTGTTGGCGGCCGCGATGGGGCGCTTCGCCGGAGACTACGATCACTGCGTCGTGGACTGTCCGCCGCACTGGGGCCCGCTGATGCGCAACGCGCTGAGCGCGGCGCATGTCGTGGTGATCCCCGTGGACACGGGATACTTCTCGCTGCACGGGCTGACGCGGCAGATCGAGTCGATCAACGCGTTTACGCTTCGCACGTCGAAGCCGCTGCGCATCCGGATTCTCCCGAACCAGTACGACGTGCGGACGCGGCAGGCGCGCGAGGTGCTAAGCGAGCTGCGCAACCGGTTCGGCTCGCTGGTGTTCAACACCGTTCTGAACTTCAACACCAAGCTGCGCGAAGGCGCGGGGCTGGGGCAGCCGATCTGCGACTTCGCGCCCAGCAGCTCCGGCGCGCGGGACTTTCAGCGCCTCGCGCGGGAGCTTCTCTCCGAAGCAGCCGAGCCTTCGCCGATGGAGCGCATTTTGCTCCAGACGCAGCGTCTGGCCGCGGATGCCGACCGGTTGCTTTCAACCACCGCGTCGCTGCTCAGCGGGCGCATGGGCACCGGCGAGGGTCTGGCGACGCCGATCAACGGACGGCACGTGCTGCGGTTCGATGAATCGGACGCCGAAGCTTCGCGCACGGGGGATTCGCTTGGCCCCGACGGATCGGCGAGCGGGTCTGGTGAGCGACCCCGCTGGGAGAATCGCATCAGCGTCGATCTTGGCGCGGCTGGACCGGAAGCCGACGTCTCGCAGATCATGGATCGAATGTCCGATGCGGGCGAAGGCAGCTTGAACCTTGATCTTCCGACCTTTCAAGGCGGCTCGTCATCCGTAGAGCAAGCGGACCACGAGGCCATCGGCAAGAGGATCGAGCACATCTACGGCGTCGCGCAAGAAGGTGAGGTCGTAGTCTTCCGCAGGCAGTTTCCCGGCGCGTCGAACGTGCAGATCGCCGGTGATTTCAACGACTGGTCGCCGCAAACCACGCCGATGCAGCGCGTCGGCGAGGGGCAATTCGAAGCACGGCTGCACCTGACCTCCGGGCGCTACCGCTATCGCATGTTGATCGACGGTCACTGGTCGCACGACACGATCAACCCGCAGGTCGAGCCGATCGACTGCGGAGAGGCGGCCTCCGTGCTGGAAATCGGTTAGCGATGTCGCGTGCGGTGCCCAGAGCCACGCACCCGGTCTGGACAAGTGCGCGGCAACGCAGCGCATGGATTCTCGTCCCCTCGCCAGCCGCCGGCTGGATTCCCGCCTTCGCGGGAATGACCCGCGTCGCCTTTCACCGGGGACTGTTGCCTGACCGGCTTCAGTTGACCGGCTTCAGCCGGTCGGTGTTTGCCGCCAACTTCAGTTGGTGGGTACGATGTCCCGCAAATCCAACAGGGAGCCGGCTTCAGCCGGCTTTCTGAGAGGGCCTCCGCATGCGCAGCCACGTCTTCCATGAGATTCTCATCCACCTCAACTGGCTTACCAGGCACGATCAACCGCTGCTGCCCGGACGCGCGGAGGAACTTGCGCACCGGGCCTTGCGCGACAAGGCCTTGGAGTGGCCGCGAGGTTATGGCGTAGTCAGTTTCGGGTGGTGACACCTGCCTTGGGTCGCTGAGTACATCCGCCGCCAGCGCGAACACCATGCTCAAGGCACTATTCAAGTCAGGCTGGAGGCGCACGAGCCGGTCGAAGAAGCTCCGGCGGTGCATCTACCCTCGACAAGCCCGGCTGAAGCCGGCTGAAAGCAGAAAGAGGTCGCCCCGTTCCCCACCAACTGAAGTTGGCGGCAAGAACCGGTCGGCTGAAGCCGACCCGAATCGTGGCAACCGCAGATCGCCGACGGTCGGTTGAAGCGGATCCGAGCCGTGGCAACCGCAACACTTCGACGGTCGGCTGAAGTGAACCCACGATCTCGTCGGCGAACCGACCCATCAGCAGCGTTGCGAGCTGGGGCGCGAGCCAACCTACCGGAAGCGTCGCGAACTGGCCCACTTGCCGACTGATCAGCAGGGCCGCAAGCCAACTCACGGACTGGGGCGTGTTGGCCGCCCCTGTTCCCTGTCATGTCGAGGTGTGCGAAACGGCGTTGTTCATGCTATCCTGTCAGGTTTAACCGCGGTCTGTAGAATCGGCGGCTTGGAGTGATGATGGCAAGACGCGGAATCAGGAACATTCTTGGAATGCACTCAGCGGCGAGGCACGCGGCGGTGCTCTTGTGTGCGGGCACGTGGCTGGGGTTTTCGGGCGGCTGCACGGTGGGACAGCCGGCCGGGCTGGGGCGAACGCTGACCCTGCAGGAGCCTGCGCTCGGCGCGACGTATTATGTGTATCTGCCGGTGGACTACCGTGAATCCGGTCCGCCACACCCTGTGGTGGTGACGTTTCACGGCATGAAACCGTTCGACAGTCCCACCGCGCAGATTCGCGAGTGGCAGAGCGAGGCGGACCGGTACGGCTACATTGTGCTGGCGCCGACCCTGCGCGTCTCGGCGCTGGGCTCGCCGCTGCCTCTGCCGGACGTTTCAGGCGCGCTGCGCGACGACGAGAGATCGAGCCTCTCCGCGATGGACGAGGTGTTCCGCACGACGCACGCCGACCCCGGCGCGGTGCTGGCCACGAGCTGGTCCTACGGGGGATACGTCGCGCATTACATGGTCAACCGGCATCCGGACCGCTTCTCCTGCCTGGCGGTGAAGCAGAGCAACTTCAACGCCGCGCTGCTGACGGACGCCACCGTGCCGGCGTACGTGGACAAACCGCTGGCGGTCTTCTACACAACGAACGATTTTCGGATCTGCCGGGAAGAGTCGCAGGAGGCCGCGCTGTGGTACGCGCGGCGCGGTTTCGACGTCACGTTTGCCCGGTTCGAGGGTCGAGGGCATGAAAGGACGCCCGGTCCCGCGGCGTCGTTCTTCGCACGAAGCTGCGGCGCGCGAGCGAAGTCCCCGCCGTGGGAGCTGGCATTTCTGCAGGTCGTGGACCCGGTGACGCTCAGCGACGTTGAGCCGGCGGTGGCGAACTTGGCAACGCCGACGGACGCCGTGCCGAGGGCGCGACCTGACGCCTCCCCCGCCGCAACCGAAGCCTCGGCCAAGACCGCGCCGACACGAGAAGGACCGCACGATCCCTCGGTGCTCTCCGTTCGCGCGCACTTGGCGCAGCAACCTCCGGAGGCGACCTCTCATGCGACGGACGCTCTGCCGCTGCGGACGGAGCCGCTGCCCGGCTCGGGGCCCAAGCCCGCTGCACCGGCGCCTGGACCGGAAGTGAACGTCATTTCGATCAGCGCCGGACCGGTGATCTCCGTCGCGCCGCTGACGGTGACCTTCAGGGCGTTCGTCCCGCCTGCGCTGCGAGAGGGCAGCCTTTACCAGTGGTCGGTCGATGATCGCCCGCTCTCGCGCGCCACGTCTGGACAGGCGACGCTGAGCGAGCCGGGCGACTACACCTTGCGCCTGACCGTGACGGATCGCGCGGGGCGCGAATACACGGCCACGAAGCCGCTGACGGTGCTGGAGCGCGCGCAGCCGGAGCAGAGATGAACCGCGATTCGCAAGGATTCACGGGAGATGCGGCGGCAACGGGCGGGACCCGCTCGCCCGGGTGGATGCGGTGCATCGCCTTCGTCAGGAGCGTGCCTCGACGTGCCTGCGTCCTTCTGGTGTGCTTGTATCAGGGACTCATGCGGCCTTTTCTGGTCGGAAGCTGCAAGTTTCATCCGACGTGCAGCGAGTACGCCGCGGAAGCCTTCCGCGTGCATGGCGCGCTGCGCGGCGTGAGCCTGGCGCTGCGCCGCCTGATGCGCTGCGTTCCGTTCACCGTGGGCGGCTACGACCCTGTCCCGCCCGGCCCGCTGCGCGGACATGGGGCACGGGCTCCGCGGGCATGAAGCAGCGCCGGCCATGAGGCATTGCCGTTGATGCGAGCGCCTTCACCCTACCTGATCGGGTGTGTTCTGATAAGCGTTTTCGCCTGCGGCGCGGCGGCGATGGGAGGCGTCGCGCCACACCCTCGCGTGTATGAGGCGCTGTACCTGCTGGGCTTTGCCGGTTTTGCGTGCCTCGCGTGGTCGCTGCATCACGGCGGCGGCGCGGCGCCGGCGGCATTTGTGCGAGGGTGGCTTCCTCTGGCGGTGATTCTGCGATTGATTCCGATCGGCGCGGCGCCGACGGACGATGCGCATCGCTATGTCTGGGAGGGACGCGTTCAGCTTGCCGGATACAACCCCTACGTCCTCGCGCCCGACGACGCTCAACTAAGGCCGCTGCGCGACGCGAGCTGGACGCACATCAACCACCCCAATTGGCCCGCGGTGTATCCACCGCTGGCGCAGCTCGTATTCCGAGGCATCGCTGCACTTCATCCACATGTGCAAACGGCGAAGGTCTGCTTCGTGGCATGCGACATTTTCGCCGTGTTTCTCCTGCGGGCGCTGCTCCGCCGTCGCGGCGAGGCGGAAACATGGGGTTCGCTTTACGCGCTGTGTCCACTGACCTTGTCGGCCTTCGCGGTGGAGGGGCATCTCGACAGCCTGATGATCGCGTTCACGCTCGGGGCCCTGCTGATGGCGGAGCGGAAGCAGTGGGCATGGGCCGGGACGCTGCTGGGGCTGGCGGTTTCGGCGAAGCTCGTGGCGGTCGTGCTGGTTCCGCTGCTGCTGGTGCGTCGCTGGAAAACCGGGCTGCTGGCGGTCGGCGTGGCCGCGCTGAGCACACTTCCCTACCTCGATGCAGGTTGGGCGCTGTTCGAAGGTCTGCAGCGATTCAGCGGCGAGTCAGCGTTCTTCAATCTGGTCGGGACGCTCGCCGGCTCCGCGCTTTCAACGCCGGTGCAGCGGGCGATCGGCGGTCTGCTGCTGATGGCGATCGCGGGGACGTGCCTGCTTCGAGCGACCGATATGCAGCGCGCGTCGTATCGCTTGTTCTCGGGCTTGCTCCTCGCGCTGCCGGTGTTGCACTACTGGTATTTGACGTGGGTGCTGGCGCTGGCGGCCGGACAACGCCGATGGTCCTGGCTGGCGGGCGCGGCGGCGTGCGTGTTTTACTTTGAAGCGGAGCACGCAAGGCGAACCACGGGCGAGTGGGTCATGCCGACGTGGGCGCCGTGGGTTTTTTGGGTAGCCGTGGGCGGCACGGCGCTCTTGAATCGCCTCGGGGATCAGCGCCACCGGGTGGGTGAAGATTACGGGCAGCGGTCCTGATCGCCGCCGGTAAGGCGAAGGCGGTCCCTCCAGATAGAGGGCTCGTCGAGCGGGTCCAGCGCCCGTTTAATTCCACCAAGACTTCGAACCGAGTGCGATACCTGAAGTGCGCCAATCGCTCCGGACAGCAGCACTCATCCGCACCGGCCCGCAAGGCGAGCAGCACGATGCCGCCCGGATCCACGCCTCCCTCTCCGCACGCACCACGTTTCTCGCGGTTCAACCCGGCGAGTACGTCATCTACATTTCGGAAACGGCGGACCGCGACGGCCACACCCGATGCGTGGGTCGCTTCGGCAAAGTGCGCATCCAAGTTCGCTGACGCGCGCGAGCTCGCCGCGCCCCCGCGCCGCCCGCGGGCGGACCGGGCCTGCGGATGATGGAAAGAACGCTTCCCCCTGCCCCTTGCAGCGGGGAGGGGGAAGCTCTGCGAAACCAAGCGGTGCTCTCACCGGCGTTGCCTGCTCAAACGCGACCTACTCCCGGTCGCTTGGATCGTTGAACAGCGTCCCAAGGTTGATGCTGCCGTGGCCGAACTGCGGGAAGCCGGGGGTGTCGGGGTCGCCGGGGTAGAGGTTCGAGGCCGTGTCGTCCGGCGGGAAAAGCACCAAAGTGTTGAGGAACGCGAGCACCTGCGCCTGCTTAGAGGCGCTGAGCTTGTCGAAAGCGTCGCGCGCGCCCAGCGCCTCGCCCCCGTGACGCATGATGACCTCGGTCAAATTCACGCTGCGTCCGTCGTGCCCGTACGGCGCGGTGGTCGCCACGCCCCAGAGCGGCTCGGTCATGAACTCGGTGGTTACGGTTCCGTCAAAGTTGCGCTCATGGAAACCGCTGCCCAGGTCGTGACGCTTGAAGTCCGCAAAGATGTTCCTGACGAGAAATGATGCTCCGCGCGGCGCCTTGATCAGCGGCAGGCCGCTTCCATCGTCTTTCGTCTCGAACAAGGGCGACGCCGTGGCGAACAGCCGGTTGAATCCCGGCTCGCTCTTGTCGAATTCCGTTTCCACGTCGGCCACGCGCCGGTCGTGCTCGATCAACAGGTTCTGCACGTGGCAGTCCGTGCAGCCGATGGATTTGAAAATCTGCAGGCCGCGCTTGGACGTGCCGGTCTTGTCGTAAGTCCCGGCCTTGAAGTAGTTGAGAAGATAGAACTCCAGGTGGTCCACGATGGCGGTGGGGATTTCATTGACCACGCCGTCGCCGTCGCAGTCTTCCTTGGGGTTGGAGACGGGCGGGGCTTCGATCGCGTCCGTGGAGCCGCTGAGCACCATGCCGGACGGCGTGATGACGTCGGCGCCTCCTGATGCGGCGAGAAGGTCGGGGTCCGGCGCTTCCAGTCCCATCTCGGCGTTGAGCGCGCCGACGACGAACTCGCGGATCGAAATGGTTCCGCCGTGGTGGAAGAACGGGCGGACGCGGAGATCCGGGTTCACGCCGTCCACCTGCGAGGCGTCCGTGCCGCCGTCCGGCAGACCGATGATCGAGCCGAAGCCGATGCCCTTGCTGATCAGCGGCAGCGTCACCGGCTGACCTTGCGCCTTGGCCTGGGCAATGGCTTCCTCTCGGATGGCGCGCAGGTCGCGCGTGATTTCATCGCCGAGCATCTCCACCAATCCCAGCCCGAACAGGTGCGGCGCGTCGCGGCTGTCCGGACGGGTGAAGACGTCGCCGCCCGCGCCAGCCGCTCCGCGTGGACGCCCGTGGCAGGAGGCGCAGCTATCCGACAATCCCGCGGCGACGGAGGCGTCCAGCTCGATGTTGCCCACGCCGTCGCCGGTGCGCGGACCATTGCCCTGCTCGATCGTGAACTTGCGCTGGAAGAGCTGCCGGCCGCGACGGATGGAGCGGAACGGATCGCGTTCGATGATGAAGATCGAGGATTCCGGCGTCATGACGTCGCCGCGCCCGGCGCCGATCTCCTGTTCGAACGACTTGGCGATTCCCACACCCGCCGTATTAGGCGTTTGCGTCCAGTCCGTGAGCTGCGCCAGCGCCGCGCCGCCCGATGTCCAAAGAAACCATCCTCCCAGCGCGATCCCTACCGCGATCAACCGTTCATGGATACTCTGCCTGCTCATCGAATCTCTCTCCCTTTGATTGCCAGCCCTGTTCTCCGCGAGGTCGGCGGCAGCCTCCGCAAGGTCGGCGCCGCCGGTTCGCCACGATGTTCACCGCCGCACGCAACCACTGCGTGGAACGCACGGCCGATGCCCGCGCGCCCCTGCGGCGGAAGTTCCAACACTCAGCTCATCGAATCGGGGAATCGTTTCTCGGCCACGGGGCGGAATGCGCGCGCAGGCTCCACCGCCGGCCGACGCGGAAGGGTACCGGGGCGCCTGACCGCATCCATCGCCCTGTCCCAAACGTGCAAGTCCATGTACGGCCAAACTGATGGCGCACCTCATGCCGTTCGTGGGGGGCGGATTCAGACCGGGCTATTCCTCGGAACTTGGGGAGCGGCAATATCCGTGCCAAGGCGAGCGTCTCGCAGGCAACCCCCCCGCACGCGGGTCGGCATCGCCCGAAGGCGTGCAACGGGGCCCGCATGGGCGGCCAGGTTTCCCGATTTCGGGGAAGTCGCTCGCACCCATGGCAGAGCCGCCCAGTCCAGCCCGCGGGACGCGAACCGGGTCAGTGCAAGGGCCGGGCGGACTATCTCAGAGCTGTCGCGCCTGCGCGCCGGTTCCGCAGAGCCTTCCGCAGACGGTGAAGGTGCTCGGCCGGAAAGCTCGCCGAAGCCGATTTCGGAGAGTACAATTCATCGGGTATGGCCCGGGTGTACCTCGAAACCAGTTTCTTCAGTGCCTGCGTCAGCACGCGAATGGAAGCGTTCACCGTGACTTGGAAGGCGACGAGCCTCGAATGGTGGAATACGCAGGCTTCTCGCCATGAGCTCTTTGTCTCGCCCGAGGTCGTCGCGGAACTCTCCGACACTCGATTCAAAGAGCGGATCAACGCACTGGCCATGCTTCGGGGGCTTCACGTCCTGGAACTTACTGACGAAGCGCGAGGGTTTGCCGAAACGCTGGTTCGCGAGAAGCTGATGCCGCGCCCCTCGGTATCCGGCGATGCGATTCACGTCTCGACCGCCACGGTTCACCGCATGGAATACCTCGTGACCTGGAACGTACGACACCTGGCGAACCCGAAGAAGCGAATGCACCTCGCGAAGGTTTGTCTTCGGTTGGCTTTGGTTCCACCGGAAATTGTTACCCCGGACATGCTGATGGAGTCCGACGAATGAGCTTGACGAAACCTGTGCCGAAAAAAGAAGAAACGTGCGTGGACGACGTTCGCCGAGTACGCGAGAAGCTCAGCGACGAAACCGGCAACGACGTCAATCGACTCGCCGATCATGCCCAACAGATCACCGAGCGGCTCAAAGAGGAACTCGGGTTGAAGCCGTGGAAGGCGTAGGTACCGGAGTTCAACTGGCAAGACCGAGGAAACCTCTTTCCATGATGTTCGACGAGCGCGCGACAAGCTGGGTTCGGAACTTGGAAACGACATTGACCGCCTCGCGGACCAGGCCCGCGCCGCGCGCGGCAGCCGGCAAGGAAGCGGGTGGCCTCGAAGGCCAAGGAGATCATCTCCGGTCGCACGAGGAGGTATGCCGGGCACACACCGGACGCTTCGCGGGTCTGCCGGCTGGGCGTTCAGGCGAGCATCGAAACACCTCAATGCCGCATCATGCGGAGCCTTGCCAAGCGTGATTCCCGCGTCCGTCAAGAATGGAACAAAGCCCTTTGGTCTATGAGAAGGAGGCAGGCGGCAGAGCCGGTGAGCCAGCCGCCCCGTGATGAATTCAATCACTGTTTCCACCGTGGACGAATCCCACGCGCAGGTTCGCCGCATGCGAAGATTGCCGCTGGGTCTGATTGCGGCGTCGCTCATTCCGTTTGCGCTGCCGTTTATTCGACCGGTTTGCGACGCGTTTGCCTCCTGGCCCGGGTCAATGGCAACGGTTGTTGTCGGGACCGGACTTCTCCTGTTTGCCGGTTTTCTTTGTCTAGCATCGCCGTTGATTCTGCTCGGGCTTTCCGTTCGCCGGACTCGGGAAGGGTCGACGACAGGTGTCCTGGTTGTTGCGATATACCTCGCCGGGTACATCGCATCCGGTCGCGCTCAAGATGGCGTGCGGCATCGTTGGTTTGAACTGTGGACGCGGCAGCCTCATCCCGTCATCGATGCCATCCACGCCTACGAGGAAGAGCATGGCGAGCCGCCGGAAAGCTTGCGGGATCTATCGCCGAAGTACATCGACGACAGTCCCGTGGGCGGCCCAGGTAACGAACCCGAGTACTTTTACTTTGTCGTGCCACCGGAAAAGTCGCGGAACGGCGAGCGTTGGTTTGTCTTGTTCTGGTTTCCAAGAAACTTCATCGACCGCGACACGTTGTACTACTACCCGCAGCTGAGACATCCCAGTGAACCACGCGAGCACTTGATGGCAAGATTCGGAAACTGGGATTGGGTGTTCGACCCTGATTGACGCTGCGCAAGCCACCCCTCAGTCACGTGAACAACGACCGCCCGCAACATCGCCCGTCCTATGCGCGGGCCGTCCTAAACGTTATGTTCGGGCGTTGCCCCCCGGGCGTACGTGGACCGGAAACAATTGGGACGGAGCTTCGAATGCCGTTCGAGAAGGTTGATCCGAAGATGGACTTTCCCGCGTTGGAGCGGGAGGTGCTGGCGTTATGGGAGAAGGCGCGGGCGTTTGAGCGGCTGCGCGAGTTGAGCGCCGGCAAGCCGCCGTGGTCGTTCCTTGACGGGCCGATCACCGCCAACAACCCGATGGGCGTGCATCACGCATGGGGGCGGACGTACAAGGATCTGTATCAGCGGTATCACGCCTGCGCGCCGTGGGCTCCGGCCTCCCCTCCTGCGGACGCAGCCGCCGCAAACGCCGTCGCTTCCGCTGCAAACGCCGTCGCTTCCGCTGCAAACGCGCCCGCTCCGGCTGCAAGCGCGCCTGCTTCGGCTGCAAACGCGCCTGCTTCGGCCCCATGCACGGCCGCGCCATCGAACGCGACCGCGGCAGCAGTGCCGACCCGGAATGTCGCCGCCCCGGCCGGTTGGGGCCATGAGCTGCGCTATCAGAACGGGTTCGACTGCCAAGGGCTGTGGGTCGAGGTCGAGGTCGAGCGCGAGTTCGGCTACCAGTCCAAGCGCGACATCGAGCAGCACGGCATCGACACGTTCGTCGAGGCGTGCAAGGCCCGCGCGTGCAAGTTCGCCGCCGTCCAGACGGAGCAGTCCAAGCGGCTGGGGCAGTGGATGGACTGGGCGAACTCGTACTACACGATGTCGGACGAGAACAACTACGCCATCTGGGCGTTTCTGAAGAAGTGCCACGAGCGCGGATTCATCTACAAGGGCGTGGACGTCATGCCCTGGTGCGCCCGCTGCGGCACGGGCCTGTCGCACATGGAGGTCAGCGAGGGGTACCGCGTAGTCGGACACACGTCGGTGTTCGTGAAGTTCCCACTTCGAGCCGACCCCCGGCCTGGCGAGTCCGCCGGACCGTTCCATCCTGCGACGTCGCTCCTGGTTTGGACCACGACGCCGTGGACGCTTTCGTCCAACGTCGCCGCCGCGGTCAAGCCCGACATGACCTACGTCAAGGTGCGGCAAGGCGACCAGTTTTACATTCTCGGCAAGCCGCACTTCTCGAACCCGCGCAGCCAGCCGCTCGAAGGCGAGGAGAAGAAGAGCGCCCCCCCGCTGATGGCGCTGGCCGCGATGTTCAAGAACAACGGCGACTTCGAAATCGTCGAGGAGTTCCCCGGCTCGCAGCTCGTCGGGCTGACGTATGACGGTCCGTTCGATCAACTCGACGGCGCGGCCGAGGCGCGGACGGCTCATCAAGTGGTCGCCTGGGAGGAAGTCACGGAAAAGGAAGGCACGGGCATCGTCCACATCGCGCCGGGCTGCGGCAGCGAGGACTACCACCTCGGCAAAGCGCTGGGCCTGCCGCGCATCGCGCCGCTGTACGAGGACGGCACGTTCCGTCAGGACTTCGGCTTTCTCGGCGGCAAGCGCTTTGACGCGGTGGCCGACGACGTGGTAGCGAGCCTGAAGGAGCGCGGGCTGCTCTTTGCGCGCGAGAAGTACATGCACCGCTACCCGCACTGCTGGCGGTGCAAGGAGGAGCTGGTGTACCGGCTGGTGGACGAGTGGTTCATCAGCATGAGCTGGCGCGAGGAGATCATGAACGCGGCGCGGCAGGCGCGGTGGATCCCGGAGTGGGGTCTGGACCGCGAGCTGGACTGGCTGCGGAACATGGGCGACTGGATGATCTCGAAGAAGCGCTACTGGGGTCTGGCGCTGCCCATTTGGGAATGCCGCGGATGCGGGCACTTCGAGGTGATCGGCGGGCGCGAGGAGCTGCAGGCCCGCGCGGTGAAGGGCTGGGCGGATTTCGAGGGCAGGTCGCCGCACCGCCCGTGGGTGGACGCGGTGAAGATCCGCTGCGAGCAATGCGGCACCGAAGACGTCTCCCGCGTGCGCGACGTGGGCAATCCGTGGCTCGATGCCAGCATCGTGTCACTCTCGACGATGGGCTTCTTCCGTGACCGCGCGTATTGGGAGAAGTGGTTCCCGGCGGATTTCGTGGTCGAGGCGCTGCCCGGGCAGTTCCGCAACTGGTTTTACGCTCTGCTCACCGTCAGCACGATGATGACCGGGCGCTCGCCCTTCAAGGTGCTCAAGGGTCACGGGCTGGTGTTGGACGACAACGGCAAGCCCATGCACAAGTCCGAGGGCAACGCCATCTGGTTCGAGGACGCCGCGGAGAAGTTCGGCGTCGATGTGATGCGCTGGCTGTACGCCAGCACGCCGCCGGAACGCAACGTGCTCTTCGGGCCCAAGCACTGCGACGACGCGCGGCGCGAGGTCATCATCCCGTGGTGGAACGTGTACCGCTTCTTCTGCGACCTTGCGTCCGTGGACGGGTTTAACCCGGTCGAGCACGCAGCGAAGGCGGAGGAGCGCACGCTGCTGGACCGGTGGATCCTGTCGGACCTGCAGGAACTGATCCGCGTGGCGCACGAGGCGTACTCGCGTTTCGACGTGCTGCGGTTCTGCAACGAGGCGCGGCGGTTCATCGAGGACCTGAGCACGTGGTACGTGCGCCGCTCGCGGAGGCGCTTCTACGCCGACGGCTGGCCCGCGGACAAGCGGGTGGCGTACGCGACGTTGTACGAAGTGCTGACGACGCTGAATCGCCTGCTGGCGCCGATCATGCCCTTCCTGTCGGAAACGATGTATCAGAACCTCGTCGCGCGGCAGACACCCGGCGCGGCGGAAAGCGTTCACCACACGCCGTTTCCGCAAGCGGATGCGGCGCGGGTTGACCGCGAGTTGTCCGCGCAGGTGGCCGCCCTGCTGAAGATCGTCTCGCTGGGGCGCGCGGCGCGCAAGAGCGCCGACCTGAAGACGCGCCAGCCGCTGGCGGAGCTGATCGTCGCCTCGGCGGACGAGACGAAACGTCGCGCGGCCGAGCTGTTCCGCGATCACCTGCTGGAGGAGTTGAACGTCAAGGCGGTGTCGCTGCGCGACTCGGCGGCGGACCTGCTGCGCGTGACGGCGGCGGCGAACATGAAGTACGTCGGCGCCAAGTTTGGCAAGCAGACGGCGGAGGTGAAGAAGGGCATCGAGACGGCGGATGCCAAGGCCATGGCACTGGCGTTCGACTCCGGGCGACCCTTCATGCTCCAGGTCGGCAACGCCACCGCGACGCTGGAGCCGACGGACGTGACGCTGAGCAAGTCCTGGGGCGACGAATGGGCGGGCGCCGACGACGCGGGCACGACGGTGCTGCTGTGCCGCAAGGTGACGAAGGAACTCCGCCACGAAGGCATCGCGCGCGACATCATCCGCCAGGTCCAGAACCTGCGCAAGGAAAGCGGGCTGGACATCTCCGACCGGGTCGTGCTGTCGCTCCAAACCGACAGCGCCGAGATCCGCGAGGCCGCTGCGACACAGGCGGAAGGGATCCTCGGCGAGACTCTGGGGGTCGAACTGACGGACCGCCCGCTGGGGGGAGATTCCTACAGGGCCGATGTCGTGCTCGATGAAGGCTCGCTGACCATCGGATTGCGCAGAGCCTGAACCGGCGCCTCACCCGTGGATCAGTGAACCCTGTTCGGTCTCGGCGTATTTCGGTCCGGGCAAGTCAATGTCGCCGGCGTTTTTCATACGCCTCCCATGCCTCGCGCGCCAGCCGGCCGCGGTCCACTGGCGGCAGCGTGCGCATCAGCAGCAGGCAGCGGAAGGCGAAGATTGTGGGCGCGACCATGAGCAGACCCGCCGCGAGCAGGAAGATTCCGGCCGCAAGCTGACCCTCGCGCGTGACGAGCACCACGCCGCACAGCAACCATGCGGCGCTGGTCAGCTCCGACACCATCACCGCCGCGATCGGCCCGCGTGGAAGCTCGCCCCCGAGCGCCAAGCCAACCGCCTGCATGGCGAGTCCGCCGACCAGCCCCGCCAGCAGTCCGCCGACCTTGCAGGTGAACGCGAGGCGCTGCGGGCTGAAGTAATCCGCGATGGCCTCCGCGGGTTCGGCGGGGCGATCCAGAAGCCCGCCGCCGAACAGACCGATGCAGCCGCTGACGAGCATCAGCACCAGCCCCAGCAGGCTGAACATCCGCCCGGTCCCGGCGATGAACCGCCGCGCGTCCGCGATCTCCCGCGGCGCAGGGGAGTCGCCCGCATCAGGCTGCTTGGCGATCGCGCCGAGTTCGTCAGGGTGCATGTTCATGACCGGGACATCCCCCGGAGCCGTTGCGCCGTCAACTCTGTGAGCGCACCAATCACGGAATGGGCATGCGCGAGCTTCTCCCGCGAATGATGCGAAGTCAGGCCCACGGCCACGCATCCGGCGGCCAGCGCGGCGTCGATGCCGGAAGGGGCGTCCTCGATCACCACGCATCGCGCGGGGTCAAGGTCGATGCGATCCGCCGCCTGGAGAAACACATCAGGATGCGGCTTGCCGCGCGTCACGTCGCGCGAGGTGACGCAGGCCGAAAAGAGCTGCGCCACGCCCATCTCGCCCAGCGCCAGCTCGACGTTCTCCGGCGGCGTGGACGATCCAATCGCCAGCTTCATCCCGCTCGCGTGGCAATCCCGGATCAGCGCGCGCGCGCCGGGCATGGTGATCTCCGTGACCCGCCCGCGCACAATGTCCCGGTATGCCGCCTCCTTCCCGTCCGCCAGCGCGGCCACTTCATCCGGCGGAAGCGGTTGCCCCCACAGGATCGGGATAATGTCGCGATTCTGCCGCCCGAAGGTTTGTGAGAACTGTGCGTCCGACACGCTCAGTCCGTGCCGCGACGCCAGCCGACGCCAGCTCTCCAGGTGCGCAGCCGCCGAGTCGATCAGCACGCCGTCCAGATCAAAGATGACGCCCTCGATGGCCACGGCGGTTACTCGATCCGGATGACGCGCTGCGCCGTGTACACGTGGCCGAACATGTCCGTCGCGCGAACGTCGATCATGTGGGTTCCGGCCGGCACCGCGGCGGGCAATCGGCCTCGCCACAGATGCTCCGTCTTCGTCGGTTTGGGCAGCTTGTGGTCCGGGGGCGGCTGCATCTTCTCCTCGGCGGCCACGGCTTCCACAAAGGTGGGATCCTCGCCGGGCGTGCGCGTAAGCGAGACCCAGTCGCCTTGCCCGTTGAAACGCATCTCGACCTTGCTGCGCTCGCTGCCGGCAAAGACGTTGACGAAGATCGGCGTGCGGCCTGCGTCGGCCAGCTTCACGACTTCCGGAGCGTGGATGCTCATCTGAAAATCTTCCGGGCGGCGGGCGGCGCGGAACTCGATCGAGTAATTCGCGGCGTCGAACGTAAGTACGTTCCAGCCGTTGGGCGCGCCGTCGGACATGGTGGCGTGGGGGATGCCGTTTTCATCCTTCGCGCCCCCCCACCAGCTTCCGCAGACGGTGGCGCAGTTGGCGTGATGGTGCGGCTGCGCGCCCGTCCAGCCCTGCTTGTCGGTGAAGAATACGTGCTCCTGATAGTGCGTGTGCGCCGACAGCGAGAGGGTGAATGGAAAGCGTGAAAGCTCCTTGAAGATCGAGGCCGTCTCCTTCGTCTCCATCAGCGGGATGTGCATCATCAGCACGACGAGGTGATCCGGTGTGACGAGCTTGAGGTCATTGACCAGCCACTGCAACTGCCGCTCTCCCAGACCGCTGACGTAGTGCGCTTTCTTGTTGCCCTCGGCCGGAATCCACACGACATTGTCCAGCACGACGAAGTGCACCTTGGCTACGTCGAAGGCGTAGTACGAAGGGCCGAAATGCCGCTCGAACGTCTCGTCGGAGTGCGCGTCATCCGCGGCGTCGTAGTTCATGTCGTGGTTGCCCAGGACATTGTACCAGGGGATTCCGATCCGCCCGATGGTGGCCGCGAGGCTGCCGAAGATCGAGAGGTCGTCGAAGACGATGTCCCCCAGCGTGACGCCCATGATGGCATCGGTGCCGACGAGGCGCTCGACCACGTCGTGCGCGATGTAGTCGATTTCCTGCTGATTGCGCGGCTGGGTGTCGCCAAAGACGATGGCGCGGAACTTCGACTGCTCAGCGCGCCGGATCAGCGGGAAATCGACGGAAGCGGGCAGCGGGCCGGTCGGCGCGACGCCGCCGTACTTGAGCTTCGGCGAGCCGGCGGGCTTGTGGATGTAGTAGAACTTCGGAAGCAGGTGCTCGTCGAGAGCGGTCATCCAGTCCGTCGGCTTGTTGATGAAAATGATCGTGTCGTCGCCGACGGGCAATTCGTAGGCCCCGTCCGCGCGCGTGTACACGATGTCCAGCCCGTTGGACACGCGCACGCCCGCCACGCCGGCTTCGCCGTCGTCGCGCTTGCGATTACCGTTGGCGTCGTCAAAGACGAAGCCGCGCGCCATGGTCGCGGCGGCGGCGGGCGCTTGTGCGGATGCCGGCGAAACGGATGCAAGGCGCTTCTCCTCATGACCGTCGTGAAACGCGGACGCACTGCCCGGCAGCGACAACGCCGCAAGGATGAACGTGATTGCAACGTGCTTCATGTTGATTCATGGCCTCCTGATATCCGCTGGCCGTTCGCCCGGAGAGCGGCGGGCCTAGCCCGCCCTGCGCAAGCATTCGGATGGAACTGCATGCTCCCACGAGGACCCGCGCGGACCGAAATCCGCGGCTAGCTACCCGCCCTTTCCGCAACACTGTTTGTACTTCTTGCCGCTCCCGCACGGGCACGGCTCGTTCCGACCCACCTTGGGCTGCTGGCGGCGGATCGTCTCAACTTTCTGCTCGACGTTTTGCGCACGCATCGCGGAAGCCTCGTCGGCCGCCCCGGAAGCGAAGGCCGCGTTGGTCGCGTCCTGATGAACGAACGTCATCGTCGTGCCCGCGCCGGGGCCGGTGCCGGACGTGGGTGAAGCCGCCGGCGCGCCGCCCGCTCCGCCGCCCGGTGGAGGCGTCGCGCGGACGCGGAAGATCAGGTCGGTGATGCGATCGTTGACGCGGTTCCACATGTCGGCGAACAGCTCACGGCCTTCGATGGCGAACTGGCTCTGCGGGTGCGTCTGGTCGCCGCCGAGCGGACGCTGGCGGATGGCGTGCTCCAGGTGGTCCAGTTCAAGGAGGTGGTCCTTCCACGCCTGATCGTGCAGGCGCAGGAGCATGTACTGCTCCAGCTTGGTCAGTTCATAGCGCAGCCACTCTCGACCCTCGTTCTCCAGCGCCGCGACGACGTCGCCATTGCTCTCCTTGAAGCGCGCGGGGTTGAACGCCGCGCGGAATCGCTGCCGACCCCACTCGGCGGCGGCTTCGCGGTCCAGCCCTTGCGTCTTCTTTGCGACTTCCTCGCGCAGCCTTCCGTTCACGAGGAAGTCTTCATGCGTCTTCAGCAGCGCGGCGTACATGTCCTGCGCGGTCCTGCCGTTCGTGTCATCGAGCGTCCAGCCGAGGTCGAACTTCTCGTTGACCCAGCGGACGATCACCTCGCCGGCCGGCGCGCTGCCGGGCTGTCCCTGGTTGTACGCGAAGTCCAGGCAGTTCTGCACGGGATACTCAATCTCCCGGCGCAGGTAGGCCTCGGCGACCTTCTCGTAGAGCGAATCCGCGACCTCGCCGCGGGTTCGCGAGGACAGCTCCGCGCGCTGCAGCGCGACGTTGAACTTGTTCTTGGCCCAGTCGGTGAGCTGGTCCAGCGCGAAACCCTCGTCGGCAAAGCGGGAAAGGCCTTCCAGCGAGATGCTCTCGTAGGTTTTTTCCGCGGCCTCCATCAGCGCCGACTCGATTTCCTGCGGGGACATTTTCCGCAGGTGGTTCTGCGTCAGCGCGAGCTTGAAGGAGCGTTCGGCCCAGCGGGCGAGACCCCCGACGTCCCACTCCTGGGGCGGCTCGTCCGGGTCGATGTACTCGCCGATGGACGTGCGGATCTGGTCCTGCGCCTCCGAGAGCGCCGCGCGGCGGATCGACTCCACCGCCCGCTGCACGTCGTCGAGGTCGAACGCTTCATCATCGATCGAAACGTCAAGCTGCGTGCGCACCCATTCGGCGGCGCACTTTCGCGGATAATCCGGCGAGAGGAAGCGCGCGACCTCGGTTTCGATGGTCTTGCGGATCATCTCGAGGACCAGATCGCGGAGGTTGCGCCCTTCCAGAATCCGCTGGCGGTGCTTGTAGAACTCGCGCCGCTGGTAGTCCTTCGGCTCGTCCCACTCCAGCAGACCCTTGCGGATCATGAAGTTCTTTTCTTCGACCTTCGTCTGGGCCTTCTGGATGCCCTTGGTCAGCCGCTTGTCCTCCAGCGATCCGGCGGCGCTGACGAAGCCGTACTTCTCCAGCATCTTCAGCATCCACGGACCCATGAAGAGCTTGAGCAGGTCGTCCTCCAGCGAAAGGAAGAATCGCGAGGAGCCGGGGTCGCCCTGACGCCCGGATCGCCCGCGGAGCTGGTTGTCGATGCGCCGCGACTCGTGGCGCTCGGTGCCGACGATGTGCAGACCGCAAGGCACGGTGATGCGGCAGATGTTCCGCCCCAGCTCCGGGAAGCGCGGGTCCAGCTTCGGCTTGAAGCAGTGCGCGCAGTTCGTCGCCGCGTCATACTCCTCGCAGTGGATGCAGCACTTCGTGACGCCCGCTGGGAACAGGTCGCTGCCGCGCGCCCCTTCGGGCATCTGCTCCGGCACGCGGCACTTCGGATGCACCACGGGGAGGGCAAGCTTGATGTCCGTGCCGCGACCGGCCATGTTCGTGGCCACCGTCACGTTGCCCACGAGCTGCTTGCCGTCGCGCCCGCCGGGGTGCAGGTGGCCGCCCTTGGCGACGATCTCCGCCTCGCGCGCGTGCTGCTTGGCGTTGAGCACCTCGTGCTCGACGCCGTACACGCGGGTGAGCATCCGCGAGAGTTTTTCGGAGTTTTCCACGCTCGTCGTGCCGACCAGGATGGGCCGGCCGTGCACGAAGTCGCCCATTTCTTCGTCATAGAGCGCCAGCATGTCGTCCGTGAGCGTCTTGTCGGAATCGACGCCGCCCTCGCTGCTGACCGCGCTCTCGCCTCGCGCCATCATGGCGTCCAGCTTGTCCGCGCTTTGCCCGAGTTTCACCTTGATCGGGCGCAGCGCCTTGAACACGTCGTAGAGCAGGAACGCGTCGCGCGGCCGGCCCTTGCGGTGCACCTCGAAGATCTCATCGACGATGGCGCGATACTTGTGGTCGATGGTGCGATAGACCTTGTCGTTGTGGTCGATGCGGTTGACGGGTCGGTTCGTCGGAATTTCCACCACGTCGAGCTGGTAAATCTTGAGGAATTCGTTGGCTTCCGTGGCCGCCGTGCCGGTCATGCCGGCGATGGCCTTGTACAGCTTGAAGAAGTTCTGAATCGTGATGGTCGCCAGCGTCTGAGTTTCCTCCTTGACCGTGACGCGCTCGCGCGCCTCGACAGCCTGGTGCAGACCGTCGGACCACTGCCGCCCGTGCATCAGGCGCCCGGTGAACGTGTCCACAATGATGATCTTGCCGTCCTGCACAACGTAGTCGCGGTCGCGCTGATACACCTTCCAGGCGCGCAGCGAGTTCTCGATCAGGTGAGGCCACTCCATGTTCTGTCCGGCGTAGAGGCTGCCCATTTCGAGCAGTTCCTGCGCAATGGTGACCCCGTCGTGAGTGAGATGCGCCTGCTTGCGCTCGATGTCGCAAATGAAGTAGCGACGGTAGCGTTCGGCCGGCGGGAGCTGAAGGATTTCGGCTTCATACGCCTGCACGGCTTCGACCTGGTCGTCGGTGAGAAAGTCTGGACCCAGCGCCGCCTGCTCGTCCGCGGCGTCGCCCTCCTCCTCGCCTTTCAGCTCCGACTCCGTGCGGCGGATATTCTTGCCGCCGTACCCGAGGATGCTCATGGCGTCGTCGAGCTTCTCGATGTTCTTGGGGTCGCCGTCGTAGCGGGCGATGGTGCGCTTCACCGCGCGATCCCACCGGTCCTGCCGGTGCACCAGCTCCTCGGCCACGCGGTTGGCGCGCGAGTATCGCGTCACGTCGTCGCGCGCCGAGCCGGAAATAATCAGCGGCGTGCGCGCCTCGTCGATGAGGATGGAGTCCACTTCGTCGATGATGGCGAAGTCGAGCGGTCCCTGCACCTGGTCCGAAAGGCGCGTCTTCATGTTGTCGCGCAGGTAGTCGAAGCCGAACTCGCTGGCCGTGCCGTAGGTGATGTTGCAGGCGTAGGCGAGCCGTCGCAGGCCCTCCGCGCCGCCCGGGTCGAGCTGCGCCTGGATGTAGCCCACCGTGTAGCCGAGCAGCTCGAAGACCGGCGCGGCGAACTCCGCGTCGCGCTTCACCAGGTAGTCGTTCACCGTGACGATGTGCACCTTCTGCCCGGCGAGCACCTTCAGGAACGCGGCCAGGTGACAGACGATCGTCTTGCCCTCGCCGGTCCGCATCTCGGCGATCTTGCCGTCGTGGAGCACGCGCCCGCCGATGAGCTGGCAGTGGAAATGCCGGTGCGCCTGCGCGCGGCGGGAGGCCTCGCGCAGCACGGCGAAGGCGTCCTCGCGGACTTCGGCCACGTCGGCCCGGCCCGCGAGCTTTGCGGCCAGCTCCTGCGCCCGGGCGCGCAAGGGCGCGGAAAGCTCGACGCGGATGCGCTGCAGCTCCCGCTGATGCGCGCGGACGGCGTCGACGTCGGCGCTATCCGGCGCGGGCAGGCCTGACAGACGGCGCGCGAAAGCCTCGTCAAAGTCGTCGCCTTCGGTGGTGAGCGAACGGACTTGCGGCTCCAGCTCAATGATGCGTCGCGCGGCGGGCGCGAGGCGCTTCACCATGCGCTCGTTGCGCGAACCAAACACGCGGCGCGGCACGTGCATGACGAGCAGGCCGAACTCCCGCAACAGGTTCCAGAGGATGCGTAAAGCGGACATGTCGTATTTCTTCTTTCAGAGGGTCCGGTCACGTTCGATCAGAGTTCGCCACGGCGGGGACTGGTGCTTGGGTCCACGGCGATACAGCACAGAATGGAACAGTTGGATGGACGGTGTGTAGGGCCGCGCGGCGAGCCACAGCTCAACCCTGCGGCGGGAATGGGCCAAGCTCAGGGGCCGTACAAACCGCCGATGCGCGACATGCGGACCCGCCGGGTCAGCCGCGACTCGACCAGCACGCACACGATGGCCACGACCACCAGCCCGGGCAGGGCAAACACGAGGGCGGAGGCCGTTGCATCGCTCGTCGAGGGCACAAAACCCAGCGAAGCCGCGATCGGCGTCGCCGCGCTCCATGCGGAAAACTCAGCCTGGGGAAGCCCCCGGCTTGAACTGCGGACGGGCAGCGCCGAGGTCAGCAGCACGCCCATCGCCACCGCCACGACGACTTCGGCCCGGCGCAGGCGCGCCAAGCGCCCAACCGCCTCGTGTGCGGGCGGGCAACCTCGCGCCGTCCCCCATGCGTCGGACTCGAATGGTGCGGGTCTCAGCTTCAACGAACGCGCTCGATGTATTCGCCGGTCCGCGTATCCACGCGGATCAGCTCGCCGATCTCGACGAACGGCGGAACCTTGACGCGGGCGCCCGTCTCCATGACGGCGTCCTTGTTCTGATTCGTGGCCGTGGAGCCTTTGACCACCGGCGGCGTATCCATGACCTTCAACTCGACGGCATTGGGCAGTTCGACGCCGACGACCTTGTCCTGATAAATCTGGCAGGTGATTTTCTCGTTGGGCTTGAGGAACTTCAGCCCGTCGCCGACCAGCACCTTGTCCAGCGGGATCTGGTCGAACGTTTCCAAGTCCATGAGGACGAGGTTTTCGCCCTCCGGGTACAGGTATTCGTACTGCTTGGTCTCGACGAAGGGCACCTCGACCTTGTCATCCACGCCGAAGCGGGCGTCGATAATGTTGCCCGTCTTGAAGTTCTTCAGCTTGGACTGGACGTAGCTGCGCCAATTGCCCTTCGACACGCGATGGGCCTCGTGGACGATGAACAGCTCGCCTTCGTAGATGATGGTCTTACCGGCGCGGAGATCGATAGCGCTGAGCATGGCGGGTTACGCGTTCCTTCGAGTTTTCAACCCAGAGATTCCTCAAGCCCCTTATCATCACGTGGAACGCGGTTGCCGTCAACCCCGGTTGCCCGCAACCCCGCCTTGGCGCCGGGTGGCGCATCCACTGGCCTGACAGAGCCTAGGCCATGAGGGAGCGAACCATCATCGCCCCGTGTCAGAACCGGTGCCAGAAACCGCCGGCTGTGTCAGCCCTTGCCCGGGTCTCATGCGAACGCGCTCGGCTCGCAAGAACCCGAGCCTGCGGCGCGCCACGATGTGGGCCGTTGAATTGGCTCCCATGGGGTGTGCTTGCTGCGCCCGGAGGTTCCTTGGCCGGAGGGCGAAAAGCGGATGTCGAATCCACGGCCAGACTCGTCGTGGAGAAAGCTGAAGTGCCAGGATTCGTGGCCACACCCCTCCCGCCAAAGGCGGCGGCGCGCAGGATTGCGGTCGGGGGGCGGGCGGGTATCCTCCCGGCGTTCCTGCGTCGTTGAATGTACACGTGCCGCGCCGATCCACTGAATATCAAAGCGCGAACGTCCGATATCGCTAACAGGCCGTTGCAGACAGGGTGGCACGGACCTCCGGGACGTGTTCTATCACGGACCTCCGAGACGTGCTTTGCTCCGGGGGAACTCCTGTGCCGGACCCTGCGGCTTGGAGTGTTGCGAAGGGCTGCCGGGGGGGAAGGGTGAATCAGGCGGACGGGAATCCGCCTCAATCATGGAGCGTTGTTCATGCGGCACATGACGTGCGTCCTGCTGACGGGTATGGTGGGAATCCTCGTACTTGGCGGCTGTGCGCAGCCGGATGCGGACGGGTTCGCATACCTGCCGGATGTCACGTTTCCTTCCGCAGGCTCGCCTCGATCCGTCGCGCAGGGTGGCTTCTCCCCCACCAGCACACCGACAAACCGCGTCGCCGGGCGATACCCGGCCGAGTGGTATCCGCCGGGCGGTCGCATCAGCTCGCGCTGGGGCACCATCGTGATCCATCACAGCGCCACGGACGTCGGCGGCGCGCAGCGGTTTGACCGCGACCATCGGCTCAGCCGTGGTTGGGATGAGCTCGGGTATCATTTTGTGATCGGCAACGGCACGGACACGCCCGACGGCGCCGTCGAGGTCGGTCCGCGCTGGCCCAAGCAGAAGCACGGCGCCCACTGCAAGACCGCCAACAACTACTACAACGAGCACGGAATCGGCATCTGCCTCGTCGGCAACTTTGAAAAGACGCGACCCTCCGCGGCCCAGCTCGCCTCGCTTCGCCGGCTGGTTGATTTCCTCTGCCGTGAAGGGCATATCTCGCCGGAACGAATCTGCACGCACGGCGGCGTAACGCATCAGACGGCCTGCCCTGGACGCAACTTCCCCGCGGTTGCGTCGCTTCGTTCGAAGCTGCCGGTCTCTGCCTCGGCGCAGTAAGGCGCGGTTGCAAAACCGAACCGCGACCGTCACAAGGAATCGCATCGTAGGCACATTCACTTCAGGGGACCGCCGTTTTCGTCCCAGAAGCTGGGCGTCCTGCAAATTCGGTGCAATCCCTGCGCTGCGCACCGGAGTCGAAAGGACACGCGGCTCCGTGCATTCATCCCGGCTCCGTCACCACGCGCGCTGATACAGGGTAAGGAGGTCATCAACCGTCACGGGGCGCGGGTTGAAGCGGGCGGTCCACTGCATCGCGGCTTGGCGCGCAAGCTCCGGCAGCGCCTCGGCGGGCACGTGCAGGTCGCGCAGGCGTCGCGGGAGCGCCGCCGCCTCCAGGAAAGACTCGATCTGCTCGGCGAACCCCGCGGCATCCGGCGCCAGTGCCGCGTACGGACTCGGCGGCGGTTCGGCATTGAATCGCACGACGTGCGGCAGCATCAGCCCGACCGCACGCCCGTGCACGACGCCATACTGCGCCGTCAGCGGATTTGCGCAGGAATGCGCGACCCCCAGCATCGACCGCTCGATGGCCGCCCCGGCAAGGTGCGCCCCGACGAGCATGTCCCGACGAGCGGACCCGTCCTCCGGATCGCTTAGCGATCTGACGAAACTGCGTGAGAGCAGCCGCCACGCCGCGGTGGAGAACTCCAGTGACCCGGCGCTGCGGACGTTGCACCCGGCGGTCTCAACCGCGTGTGCGATGGCGTCGATGCCCACGGCAGCCGCCACGGCGCGCGGGACCGTCCGGGTCAGTTCGGGATCCAACAACGCAAGGATGGGGCGCAGGCCGCCCGCGCCGGGCGCTCGGCGGTCACCGCAGACCAGCTTCTCATGCGTGACCGGATCGCTGATGAGCGCGAAAGACTGAGCTTCGCTGCCCGTGCCCGCGGTGGTCGGCACGGCGATCATGGGCAGCAGCCCGTTCCTCCGGGTCAGCACCTCCGGCGGCGCGTCCCCGCGGTAGTCCTGAATCCGCCCGCCGTTGGTCAGCAGCAGGTTCGCCCCCTTCATGCAGTCCATCGCGCTGCCCCCGCCGAGCGCAACCAGCAGCTCTGCGCCGGCTCGCCGCGCAGCCTCCGCACAGGCCTGGGCCTCCAGCGTCGTGGGATTTTCGCGCACCCCTTGGAAAACAGTGGCTTCGATGTCGCGGGCTGCGATCGAATCGAGCGCACGAGTCACATGCCCCGCGGCCACGATGCCCGGATCCGTCACGAGCAGCACGCGACCCACGCCCGCGTCAGCGACGAACTCGCCCAAGCGCCGCAGGCACCCCGCCTCGCAGACCACGTGCGTGGTCGATCTCGCCAGCAGATCCCCAGCCCCGTCCTGCCCCACTTGCGAATCCCCGGTCCTCGCGCTTCCGTGGACGCTCCCGCGCCGTCGCACCCGCGCGAAGCTGCCTGCGACTTCGTTCTGAACCCCGCACGCGAGTGTGGGGCCGGCGCCCCGCGACGCGCCGTTCGTCCGTGGGACTCGCGGCGCGCAGCGCACTCACGCGACCCGCGAACGTACCAGAGCCCTCTCGGCACGTCATCTGCCATCCGACGCCTGATTCAGCGTCGGCGCTTGCGTACGTTCACGTCGCGCTCGACCATGCGGGCATGAAAGTTCTGCTGGGGCAGATCAACCCGATCGTCGGCGACATCGATGGAAACACGCGCCGAGTGCTCGACGTCCTCGACGAGGCGCGCCGGCGCGGGGCGGCGCTGGCGATCCTGCCGGAGCTCTGCCTCATCGGCTATCCCCCGCGCGACCTCCTCCTGCGTCACGACTTCATCCTCAGAAACGTCGAGGCCGTCGAGCGCGTCGCCGAGGCCTGCCGCGACCTGACCGTCATCGTCGGTTTCGCGCAACCGATCGCCGAGGGCACGGGCACGGGCATTCACAACTCCGCCGCCGCATGCAGCGAAGGGCGCGTCCAGCAGACGTACGCCAAATGTCTCCTGCCCACCTACGACGTCTTCGACGAGTCGCGCTACTTCACGCCGGGCCGGACGGTGCGGATCGCCACCGTGCCCGCCGGTGCCGCGCGGATTCGCGTCGGGCTGACCATTTGCGAGGATTTGTGGAACGACGCGCAATTCGGCGGCCGCCCAGTCTATGGGCTGGACCCGATCGCCGCGACGGCCCGGGCGGGTGCGGACCTGATCGTCAACATCTCCGCGTCGCCGTTCGAGAACGGCAAGCACGCCGAGCGGGAGCGGCTTTTTGCCGCGCAGGTCCGCCGGCACGGCGTGCCGCTGCTGTACTGCGCGCAGGTCGGGGGGAATGATGATCTGCTCTTCGACGGAGTCAGCATGGCCTTCAACGGGCGAGGCGAGCTGGCCGCCCGTGCCAAGCCGTTTGAAGAGGATCTGCTGCTCGTGGATACCGACGAGGCCGGACCCGATCGCATCGAGCCGTACCAAGAGGGGACGGAAAGCCTGTGGCGCGCGGTCGTGCTGGGCACGCGCGACTACGTGCGCAAGTGCGGATTCAGCGGAGTCGTGCTGGGGTTGTCAGGGGGAGTGGACTCGGCCGTGGCGGCGGCGATCGCCGTGGACGCGCTCGGGGTCGAGAACGTACACGGCGCGGCGATGCCATCGCGCTTCAGCAGTCCGCACAGTTTGGAAGACGCCGGGGCGCTGGCGCGAAATCTCGGCATCGACTTTCGCGTGCTTCCCATCGCGCACGTCCACTCCGCGCTCGAGCAGACGCTGTCGCCAAGCTTCGAGGGACGAACGCCGGACGTCACCGAGGAGAATCTGCAGGCGCGCATCCGCGGCAATCTGCTCATGGCCCTGTCCAACAAGTTTGGATGGCTGCTTCTGGCGACGTCGAACAAGTCCGAATTGGCGGTGGGTTACTGCACGCTGTACGGCGACATGTGCGGCGGGTTTGCACCGCTAAGCGACGTGCCCAAGACCGGCGTGTACGAGCTGGCGCGGTATTTCAACGCGCGACACGGGCGCGACGTGATCCCCAGGAGCACCCTGCTCAAGCCTCCGTCCGCCGAGCTGCGCGAGAACCAGACGGACCAGGATTCCCTCCCTCCCTATGACGTGCTCGACGCCATCCTGGAGCGTTACGTGGAGCGCGACGAGTGCGTCGAGGAGATCGTGCGGGCGGGCTTCGACCGCGCCACCGTGCAGCGCGTGGCGCGCATGGTCGCGCGCAGCGAGCACAAGCGAACGCAGGCGGCGCTGGGCATCAAGGTCACCTCGCGCGCCTTCGGCGCCGGACGGCGGATGCCCGTCGCCGCAAGAACCTTGTAAGCAGCCGGTTCGGGGCGCCACCATTCCTGCACGAAGACTGCCATGTTCCCTCTCTACGTACACTGTGAAATCGCCAGCCACGCGGACCGCTCGCGCGCCTCGAGTGTCCTGCGAATCATAGTGGATACGGGCAACGAGACACGTCTGGGGTCGACGTTTGATCACGCCTGCCCTATGATCCAAGCGCAAAGCCGGCGAAGGCGATCGCGCCGCCGTGCGGGGAGACCCGAACGGCGGTGAGGAAAGTCCGAACCGGACAGGGCACGGTGGTTGGTAACGCCAACCCGGGGCAACCCGAGGGAAAGTGGCACAGAAAACATACCGCCGGGGGAAACGCCGAAACGCCGAATTCAGGATCCCTCACGCAAGTGCGGGGGCTGTCGTGCAGGCGCTGGCATCGAAACCCCTCACGCGAGTGAGGGGCCGAGTCTCGAAGCGGAACGGCGCGGAAGCGGAGAGCGCGTGTGCGGGCGGAGCTTACCGACCTGCACGTTTCGACGTTTTGACGATTCGGCGTTTCGACGATTCGGCGTTTCCCCCGGTAAGGGTGAAAAGGTGCGGTAAGAGCGCACCGCGCGCGGGGTGACTCGCGTGGCAGGCCAAACCCCACCGCCGGCAAGCCCAAATAAGCAGCGAGGGGCGGCTCGTCCCGGTGAATGCAGAATGCAGAATGACGAATGGCGAATTACGAATGGCGAATGCGGCAGGGCGGAAAACTCCAAGGTCCAAGCCGGGCTTCTGGGAGCAGCGAGACCTGCCGCCTGGGGTTGGTTGCTCTGCCGGCCGCGCATTCATTCAGCATTCGACATTCCGCATTCTGCATTCCTAAGCTGCGGGTAGGGTGCTTGAGCCGCCGGGCGACCGGCGGCCCAGATGAATGATCGCCCGCGACGCTCCGTAGGGCGGGCCTTGTCGGTCGTCGGGGTCAGGTTCGCCTGACGCCGGCGTCACGGCTGCCCGCCCCCAAACAGGGCGCGCGACAGAATTCGGCTTACTCCGCCGGCTTTGCCTTATTTGGTGTTATGCGCGGAAGCGATGTGCGACCCAGGGGTCATGCAGTGGATACGGACCCTCACGGGAATGACGGGAGAGGTTCCGGACTGCGCGGGTTCGCGGCGGCGGCCCCGTGCGGTGAAGGACATGTATCTCCCTGCAAGAGGGAGCCTCGGTGGCACGGTCGGGCGTATTCGCCTGACCGTGACGAGCGACAAGACCATGGTCTACGGAGCACCGTAGACCCTGCCACCCGCCACTCGATGGGGTAGCGCAAGCGCGGAAGGAACGCATGACCTGCATCTTGGGCATTGAGACGAGTTGCGACGAAACCGCCGCGGCCGTGGTGGACGACGGCGTGCACGTGCACAGCAGCGTCGTCGCATCGCAAACGGACCTGCACGCCAAGTACGGCGGCGTCGTGCCGGAGATCGCCTCGCGCGCCCACATCGAGCGGCTCGACGCCGTGGTCGAAGAAGCCATGACCCGCGCCGGCTGCGCGAGCGCCGACCTCGACGCCGTCGCCGTGACCTATGCGCCGGGACTGGTGGGCTCACTTCTCATCGGCGTCACCGGCGCCAAGACGCTCGCGTGGGCATGGGGCAAGCCGCTGATCGCCGTCCATCACATCGAAGCCCACGCCATCAGCCCTGCCATCGGCGCGGAAGCCCCGCCCTGGCCGGCTGTGGCGCTCATCGCCTCCGGCGGACACACGTCGCTGTTTCTCGTGCGGGATCCGGATCACATCGAGCGCCTCGGGCAGACGACGGACGACGCCGCGGGGGAGGCGTTCGACAAGGTGGCAACGATCCTCGGGCTGCCGTATCCCGGCGGTCCGCAGATCGACCGCGTCGCCAGGAACGGCGATCCGCGACGCTTCGACTTTCCGCGCACCTGGCTGCGGCGAGACTCGCTCGACTTCTCATTCTCCGGCGTCAAGACGGCCGTGCTGTACCACGTCAACGGCAAGGGTCGCACCCGCGGCGGGCTGGAGAAGCTCTCGGCGCAGGACATCGCCGACGTGGCCGCGAGCTTTCAGGAAGCGGTCGTGGACGTGCTCGTGCGGAAGACGATGAAAGCGGCGGAACTCGCGGGCGTGCGCTGCGTGGTCATGGGCGGCGGCGTCGCGGCCAACTCGCGCCTGCGCGCCGCCATGACACAAGCGTGCGGCGAGCGCGGCGTCGTGTTTCGCGCCGCCGAGATGGCTTACTGCATCGACAACGCGGCGATGATCGCCGCCGTGGGCTACTACAAGTGGCGTCGCGGCGAATTTGCCTCGCTGGACCTCGATGCCAAGCCGACGTAATGCGCGCGCCTGATCTTACTCCGCCGCCAGCGTCCAGCGCGGCATCAGTCCGGCTTCGGGGTCGTTTTCGTCCAACACGTACACTTCTTCAAGCGGAAGGGTCTGCTCCTCACCGTTGAGCGCGTCCCCCCCACCGGTCAGCGTCCCGGTCACCGCCGTCCAGGTGATGCTTGATCCATCCGCGGCGAGCACACCCGTCGCCGTGCCGACAAAGTGCGCCTCGCTGAGCACCAGCAATCCGCTCACGCTCAGCTCGACGTTCGCGTCAAACGACCACGTGACCGCCCCCTCGGCGAACTGCACGTCGAACTGCGTAAGCTCGACAATCACGCCCAGCGTGCCCTCGACGGTGAGGTCGCCCCCGCTGACATCGGCCGCGACGAGCGTCGTCCGCTCGCCCAGCAATGCGGACTCGTCAATGATCCGGGCTTCAATCTCCACGTCCCCGCCTGCTCCGCCGCCCAGTCCGCCCAGTCCGCCGAGCAGGTTCAGCAGCGCCACCAGTCCGTCTGCTTCGTACTGCGCCTGCTGAAAAGTCCCCGCGCTGTCCAACTCATACTGTGCTGGAACGAGGTCAAGCAGAGCGCTGACGAACGGGTCGGCCTCGACCTTCCATGCAAGCACGCGCGTGCAGCCGTCGGCGTCAATCTCCAGACCGTCGGGAGTGTCCGCGCAGGCGTCCAGCGCGTTGCTGACGCCATCCTGATCGGAGTCGAGCTGACTGGTCGCGCATCCGGAGGCATCCGCTGCTTCACCCGCCGGCGTGGCGGCGCAGAGGTCCACGTCATTGAGCACGCCGTCCCCATCAAGGTCGCGCGCCACAGCGGCGCCGGCCTCGTCGTCCGTCAGCCCGGTTTGCGCTGTGCATCCGGCCAGGGCGCACGCCGCCAGAGTGAGCATGCAGACGCACAGGATCCGGCGCGGTCGAAACAAGCTTGTCATTTCGGATTCTCCTCCGGTGCTTTGGGATGCTGCGATGCGCGATCCGATTCACGGTACAAATGTATTGTCCCTTGTGCGGGCACGGGATTCAAGGCGGCAGCGCTTTGCCGCGCGAAAAGGGCCTCCTCCCCGCGGCACAGGTCTGCGGCCGCGCACCCGCCCTGCCTGCCCGACTCGCCAGGCATGAAACCCGGGCGCCGGCTCGCGGCTCGGAACTCAGCCCATTTCCCACTGGCGTGGTCGCCCCAGCCCGGCTACAATACACCCGTGTGGGATTTCGTTCATCCCAGCCAACCGAAGTTTGGGAGAGATCAGAATGAAGGCCGTTAAGCTGATTGCGGTGCTGGCCATCCTTGCCGTGGTGGCCGTGTTCGTGAGCAAGATGACCAACGACGACAGCAGTTCGAACACCTCTGCTCAGAAGGACCGGGAGAAGGCCACGGGCGGCGTGGCGCTTGAGGAAAAGTACGGGTTCACCAGCCAGCAGGCCGGCGGCTGACGCGTCCTGCAATACGCCGCGCTGACCCGCGTTTCTCATGAGCGGGTTCGGCGGGCGGGGAGAACCCGACGAGCGGTTTCCCCGGAATGCATGGTCCCCGGTTGTCTTTGCACGACCGGTCGATCCGTGGTTGCGCTTGGCACGGGCTGTGGCCCCGTTCTGCTCCGAATGAAACGGAACTGGAATCCGCCCCCTTTGCCACCGCCCGGCGAAAACTGCCGGGAGGTTTCGCCAAGTCCCGCGACGCTCGCAAGGCGTCGAGTCATACGCCCGCCTTGTGCGGTCGATAGTCAGATAATGCGATGTCGGTGCCAGGGCGCCGGTTCCTGCCGGAGGGGCAGCATCGGGAGATGAGCATGAGATCGTGCCGTAACGTCGGTTTCCTAGGCTGCGCCGGCTCGGCGGCGCTCCTGAGCAGTTGCGCCCTCTTCTCCTACGCGCGCCCTGCGCAAACACCCCCGGCACCGACGACCTCGGCTGCTGAGCTGAAGGGCAAGAACCTCATCCTCATCACCGTGGATACCACCCGCGCCGACTACATCACCTGCTACGGCGGTCCCAAGGATCTCACCCCCAACATCGACGCTCTCGCCGCCGACGGCGCGCTCTTCCAATCGGCCTACAGCCAGACCAACGTCACCAACCCGAGCCACACCGCGATACTCACCGGGCTGTTCGCCATCGACTCGCGCATCTTTGAGAACCGCACTGCGTTTCTCGACGCTTGCCCGAAAGGCGACACCCTGCCGCAGGCGTTCAAGCGCGCGGGATACAGCACGGCGGGGTTCCCCGCCACGCCGCACCTGTCCAAAGCGGAAGACTGCCTGAATCTCCCGGGCTTTGACGTGTACCCCACCGTTCCGGAGGGCGGCGGCTTTGACGCGGCGCAGATCGTCGATCACGTCATTGAGTGGCTCAACACGCAGAAGCCGGATGCGCCGTTCTTCGCCTGGGTCCACTTCTTCGATCCGCATATGAAGTACTGGCCCCCGGAGGATTACCGCAACCGGTTCTACCCGCCCGGCAAGGACGCCCGCGCGGGAAGCAATCCGCCGCTGGGTGAAGACGACAACTTCGATCGCTCTCCGGATATCGTGAAGGACCAGTTCAAGGAAGTGCGCGATCGGGAGTATCCCCCGGCGCTGTACCGCGGCGAGATCAAGTACACCGACGACCAGGTGGGCCGGCTCATCAAGCACCTCAAGAGCACGGGTCTGTACGAAAAGACGGGCGTGGTCCTCGTCGCCGATCACGGCGAGAGCCTCGGGGATCACGACGTGTACTACGACCACTACGGCATGTTCGAGCCGTCCATGCGCATTCCGTTCATCGTGCGCCTGCCGGGCATGCCCGCGGGGAAAAAAGTCGCTGAAACGGTGACCCATGTGGACTTGGCGCCGACGCTGTGCAAGCTCTACGGCGTCGAACTGAAGCAGAACGATCTTCCGCTTCACGGCATCGATCTCGCGGCATCGCTGAAGGGTTCGCCCAATCCCGCCCTTTCCACGCGGCAGGTCACCGTTCACGAGGACGCCTACAACCGCCAGGTCATGGCGCTGAAGGGTCCGTGGAAGCTCATCCACATGAACCCCCCTGGTCCCAAGTACGAATGGCCCACCGTGCTGCTCTTCAACATACAGGCCGATCCGCAGGAGAAAAACAACCTTGCGGAGAAGAACCCGGAGATCGTCTCCGAGCTGAAAGGCCACATCGAGCGTTGGCTTCAACTTGGCAAGTTCAACCCCCGCCAGAACGCCGCCGGCGGCAAGCCGGTGCAGCCCAACACCGAGCGTGAGAAGACCCTCAAGGCACTGGGGTACATGGATGATGAGGAAGAGCCGGCGCCCAAGTCCCCCGCCAAGCCCGCCGGCCTGACCATCCCTGAATTCCAGGAACTCGTTCTCAAGAAGCTCAAGCTCGACCTCACCGCCGAGCAGAAGAAGGGCGTCGAGGAGGCCGTCAGCCGCGCCAAGGCCGCCGTCCGCAAGGCCGGGGCGGAAAAGGACGAAGCCGCCAAGACGGAAATGGGCCGCAGCGCCCGCGCCCAGATGCAGAAGGAAGTCGCCGCCGTCCTCACGCCGGAGCAGAACAAGCTCCTCAACGAAGCGCTCGCCGCGGCCAAGAGCAACGCCAAGCCTGCCGAGGACAAGTAAGCAGCCGCCGGCGCATGCGGCACCGGCGCGTGGGCCACAGGCGCGTGGGGCACAGGCTTTCCAGCCGGTGATTCCCCATGGGGTCGGATGCGCAACCGAGCAGGAATACCCAAAGACTTGCTTTCTGGCTCTCTGCGTCTTCAGGCGGAAGGTCCTACCACCGGGTTCCGGCTCAGGCGGGCTGTCCTCCAGGACAGGGGTCGCTCTTCGCCCGGTCGGGCGCGCAAACATTGCCGGGGCGTTGATCGCCGCGCAATCATGATTCTTGTGCGTAACACCGACTTCGCGGCTTGGCCCTTCGGTGCGACGGAGCGATCGTTCGCGCAGACGGGCGATGCGCAGCTTGGTTCGACGCGATGCGTTTCAGCCTGTCGAAACGGTCGCGCACTCCTGGATTCCCGCCTGCGCGGGAATGACGGACCCGATCACCGCCCGCGAGGGAACGACGGACCTGATCGCCGCCTGCGCGGGAACGACGCGTGACGCCCTCCACCACGGAATCCAATCCTCGCATCGCGGATTCGCGTCCGGCGCATATGATCCGACCATGACCTCGGCCGGCACGACCACGACCATCGACATCGCGATCATCGGCGCGGGCGCGGCCGGTCTGGCGACGGCGATCTTCGCGGCCCGCGAGCTTCCTGCAGCGAGAATTGTCGCCTTCGATGGAGCACGAAAGCTGGGCGCGAAGATCCTGGTCTCCGGCGGCGGGCGCTGCAACGTCACCAACGTCCGCGTCACGCCCGCGGATTTCTGGGGCGGAAGCTCGAACACGGTCAAGAACGTGCTGGCTGCGTTTGACGGACCCCGCGCCGTCGAGTTCTTCCGCGAACTGGGGGTGACGCTGCACGAGGAGGAATGGGGCAAGCTTTTCCCGGACTCCAACGAGGCGAAGACCGTGCTTGATGCGCTGGTCGCGGAGGCGCGCCGGCTCGGGGTTGAGCTGCGTTCAGGGCATCGCGTGGAGAGCGTTTGCCGCCAGGGCAAGGAATTCGCGCTGCAGGTGAGCCAGGCCGCGCTGACCGTGCCCTGTACGTCCGACCTGGCGGATCGCGGCGCAGAGCCGACCCCTGGAAGAGCGTGGGAGGCGCGGCGCGTCGTGCTGGCGACCGGCGGACGGTCCTTGCCCAAGACCGGCAGCGACGGCGCCGGCTACCCGATCGCCGAGAAACTGGGGCACTCGATCATCCCCACGACGCCGGCGCTCGTGCCGCTTGTCCTCAGCGGCCGCTTCCACGCGCCGCTCTCGGGGATCGCCCATGACGTGGAGGTCATCGTTGATTCACCGGGGGCGAAACCTTCGCGCCATGTCGGACCGATGCTCTGGACGCACTTCGGCGTAAGCGGGCCGGCCATCCTCGACGCATCGCGTCACTGGCATCGCGCGCGGCTGCATGAATGGGAGGTCGCCGTCCGGGTGAACATGCTGCCGGGCATGGACTTCGCCTCGGCGGAGGCGCGCTGGGCGCAGGTCACATCGCAGCAGCCGCGGATCACGCTGAACACCGCGCTGGCGACGCTGATTCCGGCTCGCGTCGCGGAGGCGGTTCTCGCCGAACTCGGCCTGCCGCCGCGCGTCACGCTGGCGAACCTGCCGCGGGAGCACCGCCGCCGTCTCTTGCAGGGCATTCTTGCGTGGCCCCTGCCGGTGCAGGACAGTCGGGGATATGGTTACGCGGAGGCGACCGCGGGCGGCGTTCCGCTCACAGAGGTTCACCCGGGCACGATGGGATCAAGGAAGTGCGCGGGACTGTATCTTGTCGGCGAGATCCTCGACGTGGACGGACGCATCGGCGGATTCAATTTTCAGTGGGCATGGTCGAGCGCGTACGTGGCGGGCCGCGAACTGGCGCGAGACCTTGCCGGCGGGCGGAAGTGACGGGGTCCGTGCACGGCCGATTTCGGATTTCGGATCGCCGGGTCGGAACGCGATGTTCCAGGCGGGATGCTACGCGAGCAAGCGAATGAACGGCGCTGCCGTCGAGGGAGTTGAAACCTGCACCGCATGGCGCGTTCGCGGACATTCAAGACGGGCGTACTGGCGTTTGGCACGGCGCTGACCAGCTTGGTCGGGCTGATCAGCACCATGGTGCTCGTCCGCCTCCTCTCCAAGCAGGACTACGGCACGTTCACGCAGACGCTGCTGGCGTACACCGTCGTGTCTCCGCTGCTGATGGCCGGTCTGCCGACAGGACTGCTCTACTTCCTGCCGCGTCAACCGCAGCGCACGCGCGGCGTGCTCATGGAAAACCTGCTTGGGCTGGCCGCTTTGGGCGCCGGCTTCCTGGTCTTCATGCTGCTGGGGGGCAACACCGTTCTGGCGGCGCGCACCGGCGAACCGAATCCGGCACTGGAGAGAACGCTGCTGGTCTTCGCGCCCTACGCGCTGCTGGTCCTGCCGGCCACCGCGCTGACCTCGGCGCTGATGACCATGGACCGCTACCGCCAGGTCGCGGTGTACTCCTGCGTCAGCCGCTTCGCCATGCTGGGCATCGCCGTCGGCGCGTGCGCGATCTGGCGGACGCCGATCGCCGCCGTGTGGGGGCAGGTGATCGGCGCGGCCGTGATCCTCCCCGCGGCGCTGCGGTTGATGTGGCGCGCGTGCCATGTGGGCTCATGGAGGCCCACCTGGGCAGGGTTCAAGGAGCAGTTCGTGTACAGCTTACCCGTGGGGCTGACGCGCGGGTTCGGCATGTTCCGCGTGCAGCTCGACCGGCTGCTGATCGCGGGGATGTACAGCGCCGAGCAGTACGCCGTGTACGCCACCGGCGCCGTCGAGCTGCCGCTGGTCGGTGTGCTCACGTCGTCGGTATCCAGCGTGCTGCTCCCTGAAACGACGCGACTGAACGAGGAAGGCCGGGCGGCGGAAGCGGTGGACATCTGGCGGCGCGCCGGCGAGAAGAGCGCGCTGCTGGTTTTTCCCATCACCGTGTTCTTCTACTTCATGGCGCCGGAGGTCATGACCGTTCTGTTCTCCGCGGACTACGCGGAGAGCGCCGCCCCCTTCCGCGTGTACACGCTTCAACTTCCGCTGCGCATCATCAACATCTCGAACATGTTCTTCACCGCGGGGCGCACGGGGCTGGTGATGTGGATCCACCTGCTCACGCTCGTGGTGAACGCGGCCATGAGTCTCGTTCTGATCCGCGTGATGGGACCGGTCGGGGCGGCGTGGGGCAGCTTCCTCTCGCTGACCCTGTGCATGTTCCCGATCGCGCTGTGGTGGATCGGCAGGCACTACGGCCCAGGGCTGCGTGACATCCTCCCATTCCGGCGCTTGGCGATCATCGCCGCCGTGTCGCTGGCGCCGGCGATCGTATTTCTGCTGAGACCGTGGGTTGCTTCGTGGCCGGACTACGCGCGACTTGCCGTGATGGCGGCGCTCTACGGCACGGCCGCCCTGCTGCTGCTGGATCGAAGCGGCCTCGTGAGCGCAAAAACACTGTGGTCAGATGTCCGAAGGCACATCAGCGCCCGGGTGGGGTGAACCGCCGAGACCCGCTCGACGAGAAAAAAAAAGCATCCGCAGAGAACGCAGATTCACGCGGAGAAAACCCGTGTTTTCGTCTGCGCTCTCTGCGTTCTCTGCGGATCGCATTTCACCCTTGGGCCGGAGAAGAGCCCAAGTTCCAAGCGGATTTCAAGGATGGGCCGCACGCGCGATGCGGCATCACGGAATCCCGGAGCCGCCCGCGGGTTTGCTCTCCGTCGCCGGCGGCGTCGCCTTGGGATCCTTGTATGTGACGACCTTTTCCGTCTTCCACGTCGTGCCGTCAAACGTCACGACCGAGGACTCCGAGCTGTAAAAGTCGAGCTTGGCGAGAACCGGTCCGAGCTTGGTGATGATGGTCAGGAAGTCCCGCGCGGGCTTGGCTTCCTCGCCCGGCATCAACATCGCCAGCATCCCGAGGCTGCCGAAGGCCATGCCCAGCTCCTGCCCCATCTTGCTGGTGTCGGCGAAAGATGCGCTGACCACAGGCCCCTTGGGCAGCAGCCCCTCCTTGGCGAACCGCTCGTTGGTGCGGATGCTCGGCGCGTCGCCCGTCGCGGTGGCGAGGCACTTGTTCAGCCCGGCGGCCGACGAGCCGATGCACAGCCACTCGCCTGAGACGCCAAAGACTGGGGCGATGCCCATCATGGCCATCTGCGGAATGTTGACGGCATAGAAGCCCTCGCCGCTGACGCCGGTGGCGGGGCCGATGTTCACCTGCCCCTGCACGTCGGGCGGCAGCATCTGCTTGATCCGCTCGATGCCCGCCGCGAGGCGATCCTTGGCCTTGGCGGCGTCGGACACGCGGATCATCAGCGCCCCGTCGCCGCCGCCCATGCCCATCGGGCTGGCCATCGCCGAGGGCAGCGACACCATCATCATTTCGCCGCTGAGCCAACTGAAGATGTCCCGGTCCGGGTCAAAGCCGAAGTCCTGCATCGAGGTGCGCATGGTGCTGATCGCCGCCGCGCCTTCCGGCACTTCCTTCTCCACGAAATCAACGATCGTGTGGTAAAGCAGGCCGAAGTCGATCCCCGTGTTCACCGAGAACCCGGTGGCGTCCGCGGGCACGTACTTGTCGAACGTCTCGAACGCCTTGCGCTGGGTGATGGCCTTGCAGATCGCCGAGTCCTTCTTCTCCGCCTGGATGCGGCAGACGCCGTGGCCCAGCTCGCGCAGCCCGTCGGTTTCGTGCGTGGTCAGCGAGTAATCGACGAAGTCCACCATGCCGCGGATCTTGGTCACCACGCCGCGGATTTTCTCGACCTCTTCGCCCTGGGCGTCCTTCATGCCCATCTGGGCCAGACCAAAGACGTTGTCGATCAGCATCTTGGCGTCGAAGAACTCCATGCCGTCTTCCGGATTGGGAACCTGCATCATCGCCTCGCGGAAGCGGGGGTTGTCCATCATCGACATCGCGCCCGATCCCTTGCCCGCCATCAGGTCGCGGACCTGCTGACCGGCCGTGGAGCCGAGGACCATCCCGATCACCTCTCCGTCGCGGAAAAGCTCGATCGAGTACGGCATCGGGATCGGCAGCGCGAGCGACCACTGGTTGACGTTGCCTTCGGCCTGCTTGAGCTGGAGGTCGGCCTTGAGACTGGCGATGGTCTTGAGGATTTCTAGCAGTCCCTGAAAGTTCTTCTCGCCGCTGCCGTCCGCGCCGCGGAAAAGGAAGATGTACTCCGGCAGCGGCGGCGCGAGGCGCTCGGCGAACGCGAATTCCTTCGCCGCGAGCTTTTCCCACTCGACGCCCTCGACGAGCTTGATCACGGTGTCCAGAACCTCGGTGGCCTTCTTGCGATCCTCCTCAGAGGGCATGTTCGAAAGGGCGAAGTTCTTCACGTCGTTGAGAATGCCGGACTTGTGGAAGGCGTCGAAGACCTCGCCCCACTCCTTCTCGATGAACGCGCGCTCCGCATTGTCAACGTGGTGGATGTACATCCACGCGTTGCCCGGGACGAACTTCCCGAGCGTGAAGTTTTCCGGGACGGAAGCCGCTTGCGCGGTCGCAGCGCCCATCCACGCCATGCACACGATCAAACCCAGACCCACACACCGTTTCATCGAATAGACCTCCATCATCGTTCTTCGGTTTCACAGCCGGCCCGTTGACGATTCGTCAACTTCGCGTCCGCCGAGGCCACACACTACGCCGCGGCGAACGCGCTGCGCCTGCAACTTTTTCGGCCAATTGAGCTTACAAGCCCATCGGCTTAGGGACCAGTCCGCGTTCGTGCGTAGTTGTGGGTTCTTGTCGCAACAAAGCACGCTCTCAGGCGGGCGCTCGATGACTCCCAGCGTTTTCCGCTTGTGCCTGCGAGTGATCGCTTCGCACCGCAGCAAAGTATGCGCTGAAAATCGGCTTCCGCTGAGTCGCTGCGAATCAGATCAAACCGCCACAGGCCGAATGCTGCCATGTTTTGCCGCTCGCGCGGCGCAGGTGCGCCGGCGGCGATGCTTATCCGATGGAACGTGAAAGTCGGCTGAAGCGAAGTCCACAATGCCCGGCTCGGAGGCGCCCACCCTTGAACGCCATGGCCAGAATGGCCCGGCTAGAGGAGCCCCATGGCGCTGGCGCGGAGCGAGTTCCGACGCGCGACTCCAAGCGGTTTCGAGAACCCTCGCGCGCGATTCGGTGGGACCAGCCTTCCTCTGGCCGCAGAGCGCAGCGCAAGCACATGGGCTGACCCTTTCACGTCGCCTCCCGCGCGGAATGACGAATGCGCTGAACCGCGCCGCAAGACTTCCGATCCGTGGCTTGGCGGCGGTTCCAGGTTCTCGGGTGTACGGCGCGGTTTCCGCCTGCTCTTTCCCGGCGCAAGGCTCAGGACGAGATTTGGCCTTGACGGGTGGTTCTCGAGACCCGATCGGGGGCAGGTACGTGCGGCTGTGTTAAAATGGGCAACCAGGGGGCGAAGGGTGTGGTATCGGACCTGGGCGAGGTGCGAAGGCTCCTGAGAAAAAGCATTGACGAGGCTTCGTCGAGTGGTTAAGCTAGAGTAGATAAGGGGGGAATCTGTACACGTCCGTCAACCCGACCCATCGGGAGTGGGTGGCGGCTGGATGCAGGCAGGCTGATCTCCGTTTGCGGCAAGGTTTAGCCTGCGGATTCAATTCCCCGGTCAAGCGCCGTGCCTGCGGCTTAGCCGCGGGGTCGGCGGATGGCGACGAGCGAAACCGGCGCTGGAAGGAGCGCCGTCGAGTGCACAGGGTGGAGTTGCTCCACGCGCCGGGCGTTGGTGCGAGGGAGGAGGCATCCGTTCTTTTGAGGAGGATCTCGGTTATGCGTAAGAGTCTTTTCCTGATGTCGCTGCTGGCAACCGGCGGGCTGGCGACCTCGACCTTTGCTCAGCTTCAGCTCGAGCAGGTGGAGGAAGGCGTTCGCGTCTCGCCGGTGGCAATCGCCAAGATCGACGAGTTGGGCAACATTCTCGGCGACTGGATTGAGTGGACCGAGCCGGGCGTGTCGGAAGACTGCGGCGGCTGGCTGTGCTACGACGCCGTCGGCACGGACACGCGCACGCAGCTTCCCGGCGATGGCTTCTATGGTCTGGACTGCGGGCTTGGCTCCGGACGTTTCAAATTCTCCGATACGACCCAGGATCGGGTTTTCGTTGAGGACTTCGCGGCCCAGGGCGGCTGCAGCGCCGCGGATTTTGGCCGCATTGAGCACGCGTGGTGGTGGCAGGTCGGCGGCGCGGGGACATCCGAGCGCTGCGTGATCTTCATCAGCATGTTGGAGAACTGGGAATCCTCCGGCAACTGCACCAGCGGCGGTTTTGTGGACGGCGTCGCGGTTGATTTCGGCGTTCTCGCGTCGAGCAAGGACGTCGGTTACTACATTGCGGACCTCGGCCTGTGTTCCACGAGCGCCAATGTGCTCGGACCGGCAGACGGCAGCGGCTCGTACAAAGTCGTCTATGCCCAGGACGAATTCGGCACGCTCGCCACGACTGCGCAGCCGATGCTCTGGGGCGACAACCAGCCGCTCAATGAAGGCAACAACGGCAAGCGTCATCACAGCGACTTGGACAACGACGGGGTCATCGACTCCGGCGAGTGCAAGAACAACGACCTCGGAAACTGCATGAACCCGCTGTGCGCGATGACCTCGTTCTGGAAGGCCGGCACGCCGACCTCGCCGAAACTGCGCGCGGCGTGCAAGAACGGCACGCTGACGGCCCGCGCCAAGAACTTCGGGCCCGCGGGCACCCGCGTGACGTTCCGCCTCGACGGCGGCGCGAATAACAACAAGCAGGTCCGCCCGAGCGGTCGCTGCAACATGAAGTTCCCGGGGCTGGCTTCCGGCTCTCCGCACACCGTGTCCGCCACGAGCGACGTGGTTGCGGCCACGCTGTACCGCAACACTTCGTGCAACTAGCGCGAAGGACTGCGGGCAGTCGTTGAGTGAGTAAGTGAAGGACCGCGATGCCTTGGGCATCGCGGTCCTTGTTTGTTTTCCCGCCGGTGCAGGGCGCAACTCTCCAGCTCAACCGAATTCGGTGATACACGCGGTCAACGGGCGAGGCGTCTTTGCAAGCAGCGGACTCGGCGACGGGCACGGCGCAGCAATGGCTGGCCGGGGCTTGGCACCTCTCCCGCGGAGCATGCCGGGGTGTAGCCCGGAACCTCAGGAGCAATCCGGGGGAGGACGCGGTTGGCGATGAGCCGGCAAGATCGGCGCGATCACCCCTCGCGCGATGGACCCGCATCAGCATCGAGGCCTGAGCGTCAAGCGGGAAGGGGGTGGGCGGCGGAGGCACGATCGGGGTCGCACTTTGGCCTTACCTCCGCCGCCCGTGTTTGACCTTTCGACTCATTTGACCACCTCCGAAACTTCCCGCAGCGCTCCGGCGAGCGCTCAGCGACATACGTATGTCACTTTGCTACCAAGTCGCAGCATTTCGCCACCCTCCCACTGACCGGCCAGCCGGGCGCCAAGCCGCAAGCCGTCTCGCTGCTGCGAACGCGCGCGGCACACGAGCGCACGCTGGAGGCCACTTTCGCGACAGCCTCGGGAGTGCGCATAGCTGTGCGACCCTGATGTGAAGCCGGAATGCGGATCCCCTTTGCTTGATCCGGGTGCCGCCCCCTAAGGCTGGCTTTACGACAGGGGCGGGCCGATACTGGGATCCCATGGGTTTGAGCCTGGTTCGCGCCATCCTCACGATGCCCGGTCTCGGCGACGCGGCGGCGACATTCTCGGCGTGGCGACTGACGCGACGGCGCTACGGCGCGATGTATCGCCGTCTTGTGCCGCTGGTGGCGCAGCGGGGCGGCTGGTCTCCGGAAAGACTGGAACAACATGTTCGGGCCGCGCTGACTGACATGGTGGGACATGCAGCGGCGCACGTCCCCCACTACCGGGAGTTGTTCCGGCGTGAAGGCATCGATCCGGCCTGCGTTCGTGCGCCGGCGGATCTCGCAAGACTGCCGCTGCTGACCAAGCCCGACATGCAGGCGCGGCCCGAAGCGTTTCTCGACGAGCGCATCCCGCTTCGCCGATTCTCGCGCCTCGGCACAAGCGGAACGACCGGCGCGCCGCTGCAACTGTACCGCACCGATGAGGCCGCGCAGACCTCCTTTGCCTACTTTGAGGCGCGGTGTCGCCGACCGGCCGGCATGGAGTTCGGGCGCTTGCCGTTCATCATGATGGGCGGTCAGCTCGTCGCACCGGCAACGCGGACGCGCCCCCCCTTCTGGGTGTATAACCACGCATGGAAACAGCTTTATCTTTCAAGCTACCACCTGTCGGATCGGAACCTGCCCCACTATGTGCGCGAGCTGCGGCGGCGTCCGTATCACGCGATCCTCGGCTACCCGTCCAGCCTGCACGCGCTGGCGCGGTTCATGATCGACGCGGGCGAGACGCCGCTCGGCCTGCGCTGCGCGATCACCAGCTCTGAAACGCTGTTCGACCATCAGCGGACGGAGATCGAACGCGCCTTCGGTTGTTGCGTCTTCGATCAGTACGGAGCGGGCGAGCTGTGCGTCTTTGCGGCCGAGTGCGGGCACGGCGCCATGCACGTCAGTTGCGATTACGGACTGGTGGAAGTGCTCGATGACGCGGGCAGGCTTGCGCCGCGCGGGGAAGTCGGCGAGCTTGTCTGCACGAGCTTGATCAACTTCGGGCAAGTGTTCATCCGCTATCGCATCGGCGATCGCGGCGCGCTGACCGACCGCCGCTGTCCGTGCGGCAGCGCGCTGCCTATCATCGAGCGACTGGAAGGCCGGGTGGACGAGGTGCTGATGACGCCTGACGGTCGTCGCATCGGACGGCTGGATCCGGTCTTCAAGGGCGTCGCGCACGTGCGTGAGTGCCAGATCGTGCAGGAAGCGCCGGACAGTTTCCGGGTCCGCGTGGTCCCGGGCGCGGGTTACCACGACGAGGATGGAGCGGAGATCCGGCGGAATCTGGCGGATCGGGTGGGTGCGGCGCGGATCACCGTCGAGCGCGTGGAGCGCATCGCGCGCACCGCATCCGGCAAGTTTCCCGCGGTCGTCAACCACGTGGCGCGGGCGCCGCGCGGCGACAGGTGACTCAAGCGCCGCGTGGCAACATGTGAGGCGCGCCGACGCGGTTCGCCGAAATCCGCGGCGCCGACAGGAACGTCATCGTGACTCGACTCGTCGCTTCAATCCCGGTGGATTCGCCGGAGCAGGCCGCCGCCCTGGTGGAGCGCGCCTGTGCCGACGGCGCGCCGGCGATCGAGTTGCGGATCGACGGGTACGACGGCCCGGCTGAGCCGCTGCGCGCGCTGGTGGCGGCGCATCCGCGAATGATCTGGATCGTAACCTGCCGCAGCGGAGCGGAAGGCGGCGCGTTTACCGGGGGCACGATGCAGCGCGTCGCGCGGCTGATCGAGGCGGCGCGCGGAACGGGCGCCTGGGTCGATTTCGAGCTGGCCGACTGGCGCCGATCCGACAACATTCGCCAGAAAGTCCTGCTCGCGGCCACGGACCCTGCCAATGGCCGCGTTCGCTTGATCCTCTCGCACCATCGATTCGACGCGCCAATCGCTGATCCGCCGACCGTCTTGCAGGAAATTTGCGCCGCCCGCGCGGATGTCGTGGCCAAGCTCGCATGGAAGCCGCAAGACATCGGGGACAACTTCACGGCACTGGAACTGGTTCGATCGCGCCGCGGTCAAACGCCGAAGGGCGACGACGGCGGCGAGTTTACGGGCGAAGAAGACCAAGCTGACGCGCCGCGCCAGCCCGCGACGGCCATCTGCATGGGCGAGGAAGGCCTTCTTTCTCGCGTGCTGGCGAAGAAGTTCGGAGCAGGGGGCAGCTACGCGGCGGTCCAGCCGGAATCCTCCACCGCCCCGGGGCAGGTCACCGTCGAGCAACTGAAGACCCTGTACCGGTGGGACGTGATCGACGCCAACACGCGGTGGTTCGGCGTCCTCGGCGATCCGGTCGTGCACTCGCTGAGCCCGCGAATATTCAACCGGTTGTTCGCGGAGCACGCTCTCAACGCGGTGTACCTGCCGCTCCTCGTGCGCGGTGAAGACGCGCTGAAGCGCTTCGTGGAAGGCGTGCGCAGGCGTCCATGGCTCGACGTGGGCGGCTTCAGCGTAACCATGCCGCACAAGGAACGCGCCCTGCGCTGCGCCGACGACGTACCCGATGTCCTGACGCGCCGCATCGCCGCCGCCAATACGCTCGTGCTGCGCGACGGTCGACTTCATGCACACAACACCGATGCTCCAGCCGTCGCGGACGCGCTGACGGCGGCTCTTGAATCGCTGGGGCTTGAGCCGGCCGGCATGGCAGTGGACGTACTCGGCACGGGCGGAGCGGCGCGGGCCGTGCTGGGCGCGCTGATTCTGCTGGGATGCCGGGCGTGCGTCATGGGAAAGCGGGATGACGCCGCACGGCGGCTGGCGGATGAGTTCGGGTGCGAATGCGCGGACTGGTCCCGTCGCAACGACGCGCGCGACGGCGTTCTGATCAACGCGACCTGCGTCGGCATGTCGCCGCGAACGGCCGAATCACCCGTCACCGATGAAGGCGTCGCGCGCCGCACGCTGGTGTTCGACCTGGTTTACAACCCGCAGCGCACGGCCTTGCTGGCTGATGCCGGGCGACTCGGCGTGCCGACCCTGGACGGAGTGGAGATGTTCGTCCGGCAGGCCGCGGCGCAGTTTCTTCTGTGGACCGGGTTGCGCGCTGTGACGTCGCGCCTGCGTGCATGGGTCGAGGCCGAGCTGCACCGGCGAGGGAGCGTTGTCGCGCCTGCGCCGATGCCGGAGAACCGGGCTTCGCTGAAACGGAGCATCGCCTTGATCGGATACCGCGGCAGTGGAAAGACGACGGTGGCGCGACATCTCGCGCGGCTGCTGGGCGTTGCCCACGTGGACACGGATGAGATGATCGTCGCGCGAGCGGGGCGGACGATCCGCGAAATCTTCGAGCAGGAGGGCGAGCCGTCGTTTCGCCGCATCGAACGCGAGGTCATCGCCGCGCTGCCAGGACGGCCGCCTTGCGTCATTTCCGTCGGGGGGGGGGCGATCGAGGATCCCGAGAATGGAGCGTGCTTGAAGCGCCTGGCGGAGATCATCTGGTTGACCGCTTCGCCGGAAACGCTGCACCGGCGCCTGGAGGAGGACGCCAGCAGCCGCGCAGGCAGGCCCGCGCTGACTTCACGGGGTGGTCTGGACGAGGTTCGTGCCGTGCTGGACCGTCGCGCCCCGCTTTACCAGGGCGCGGCTGATCGCACGATCGACACGACGCACCGCACGCCGTGGGAAATCGCGTCGGAGATTGGGCAAATCGTGTCCACGATTTGCCGGAGGGAAGCTCGCTGAAGGGAAACCGGGTGGCACGGTCAGGCGTACTCGCCAGGCCGTGGGGACCAGGGTAAGACCACGGCCAACGGAGTACCGTTGACCGTGCCACCCGCCGCACGCCGTGGGAAATCGCTGGGGAAATCGTGCGTTTCATTCGAGCGGATTGACGGCCCGGACCGAGGTTCTGGCGCGGTTGGCGCTGGGCGAGGTTGGCGCGTTCTTGTGGCTGCACAGGTTGGAAACCTGTGCTACACCCACCGGTTGGAAACCGGTGCCACACGCAACGGGTGGAAACATGGGCCGCGCTCTCGAGTCCGAAACCGGGGCCATGCCCACGCGTCGGGCGCCTACTGCACGCGCAGCCACAGCGCCTTGAGGTACTCGCCTTCGGGTACGTCGGTGCGGAAAGGATGATCCGGTCCCGCGCCTGTCGCAGCGAGGACTTGAACGACGCGCCCGGTCTGATGAGCGACCACGCGGAGGATCTCCAGAAACGCCTCCCGCGAGAGCGCCCCGCTGCAACTGCACGTCAGCAGCAATCCCCCGGGACGAACCACCGGCAGCGCCAGCCGATTCAGGTCGAAATACTTCTTGCGCCCCTCTCCTTCATCACGCTGACCGAAGATCAGCTTGGGCGGATCGAGCACCACCACATCGAACGCCCGTCCGTTCTGTTGCATCTGCCTTAGATAAACAAAGGCGTCCGCGTGAACGGTCGCGACGCGCGCCGCATTCAGATCCGCGTTGCGCCGCGCCAGCGCCACGGCCTCCTCGTCCAGATCGACGCACGTGACTTCCTTCGCCCCGCCCTTCACCGCCGCGTAGATCCCGAATCCTCCCGAGTAGCAGCAGACATCGAGCACCTCCGCGCCGCCGCAGAAGCTCGCCAGCCGCGCGCGATTGTCGCGCTGATCGCAGAAAAACCCGGTCTTGTGCCCTTCCGCAAACGACACGCGAAAACGCACGCCATGCTCCGTGATGCGCACCTCGCCGGGCAGGTCCGGCGATTCAATCTTTCGAGCCGTGAAGCCTTCGCGCTCCTCCACGCGCGCGGAGGTCGCAGCCCGGTGATGGCGCGTTCCGCAGGCCTCATGCAGCATCGGGAGCAAGCTGTCGATCATGCGGTACATGCCGAGGCTGAAAAGCTCGATCGACAGCACGTCGCCGTAGCGATCGACCACCAGCCCGGAAAGCCCGTCGCCCTCGGCGTGAATGACGCGATACGCGTCGGTGCACTCTGCAAGCCGCAGCGTGCCCGTGCGCAGGATCGCAGCCCGCGAGATCGCGTCCCGCAGGAAACACTCATCCACGTCCCCCGAGCCGAATCGCAACATGCGGACGGCGATCTGCGAATGCGGGTTGTAATGCGCATGACCCAGCAGCGTACCCTGCCGGTCGTATACCTGGACGATGTCGCCGGGACGCGCTCCGGGCGAAACCGCCTTGATCATGCGCTTGAAAATGAACATCTGGCGCGCGCAGGGGCGCAGCTCGATCCAAGGCGCGCGGCGCTCCCGCCGGCCGCCGGATGTGCTCCCGCTTTCAGGGTCCGCAACCACGAGCGGCATGATAGCGTCGCAGAGGCAATCCGCGCCCGTGGCTCAGCGGCCACGGTGGCTCAGCGACGTCTGCGGCCCAGCCGCACCGAGGACTCCACCGCACCGAAGCCTCCGTTGCGCCGGCCCAGCCAGGCATCAACCCGAATGTAACGACGTTCACTGTTTGGCGTCGGCCTGACGAAGCGGGCACCGGCGGCTTTCCTGACCGACCGGCGTTCACCGCTTCCACCGGCTGGCAGAGGCGAGCCGCCCCACGGGAGGCAGACTAATCCATCCGCCTCGGCGCATCGGCTTGAATCGAACCGCGGGAAAGCGGATAATCACATCGTCCAGTGTAGAGCCGACGCATTGAGGCGCGTGTTCCAAACATCCACCGCCGATGCGACATTTGCGGAAAGGAGCCTGCCATGACTTGCGATGACTTTGGGCTTCCCGACACGGCGCGCCGATGCCTTCTCCCGGCTCGTTGCCTCGCCCTCGCTTTCGCGGCACTGGCCTGCTTCACGCGGGCAGGCGACGCGCAACTCAGTTACCGCGAATCCTCCACCGGTCTGCAAGTGCCGCGCATGGAGGCGGGACCTACGGAGCTGGAGTTTTCCGACGTCGACGGCGACGGGCACGCGGACATTGTTTCCATCGGCGACCACGGGTCGCCGCACATCAACAGCGATGAAACCGGGATCATGGTCTGGTTTGGCGATGGCAATGGAAGCTGGTCGTTGTATCAGACCGGCAATTTCGGGTATGGCGGGGTTGCACTGGGAGATGTCAACGGCGACGGACTGGTGGATGCCGCTTATGCCATGCACCACAATTATTCCGGCAATGACTTTGGCAACCAGCTTATGGAAGTCGCACTGGGCGACGGCACGGGACGCAACTGGACGCCGTATGACAACGGGCTGGCGACAAGCGGCGAGGACTATGGGATGTTCGGCACGGATCTGGCGGATTTTGACAATGACGGCGATCTCGACGTGGCGAGCATTTCCTTCGGCTGCTGCTCCGGCGTGCACGTGTATCGCAACCACGGCGACGGAACGTGGACGCAAACCTTTGGGTTTCTTGGCGGCAATTCATCCCTGCTTTTGAGTACGGGCGATTTCAATGGCGACGGCTACGCGGACCTTGCCACCGGCTCGCAGAACGGGACCGTGTATTGGGGCGATGGAACCGGCGGTTTTGCCCTGACGGACGGAAACCTCCCCGCCCGCGGCTCGTCTGGAAGGCAGGGAATCAGCGCGGGTGACGTGAACGCCGATGGCCTGGACGACCTGAGTTTTGCCACGTCGGCCGGTGGACTGGCCGTGTGGCGCTGGGTGTCCGGAAGCACATGGGAAAATCTGTCCGGGAATCTTCCCACCGGCGGAGGACATCGACTGACCCAGATCGCCGACATGAACGTGGATGGTTTTGGCGATCTCGTGGCGTTCAGTGAGACCAAGACGGAAGTCTGGCTGGGCGACGGGAATGGGCAGTGGGAGTTGGCCGCGACCATCAATGCCCAATCCAATACGTGTGACTTCGCCGCATTTCGGGCGGGAACGGACGTGGACCACAACGGATATCCCGACCTGGTTTCCATTGCAGAGGAAAACTGCCGCCAGTTTACCGGCGGACAGAATCGTCCACGTTGCTTCGTCGAGGCATCACCTCGAACAGACAATTGGATCTACGCGTTGAGTCTGCGCGGCGGCGAAACGGTGCGAGCCGGATCCGTCAGGTTCATCGACTGGACCTCGCAGGTTTCGACGGCGCCCTCTGAGATTGGCACCGTGACCATCGAGCTGTCGCTGGGCGGCGACCGCGGACCGTGGCTTGCCGTTGCCCGCGACGTCCCCAACAACGGCCGGGCGCAGTGGCACGTCCCCGCCGATCTGCCACGAACCTCGCGGGCGCGACTGCGCCTGACGCTCGATTCGTCGCAGGGGCGCTTCCGCACGATCACACCGCGCCCCCTGACCCTCGCACCGACCGGCGAGCCGGTTCCCGGCGACGCGGACGGAGACGGCGACATCGACCTGCGCGACTGGAGCAGCCTGCAATCGTGCTTCACGGGCGAGGACGGCCAGGCGGAGCCGCAGTGCGTGGCCTTGGACCTTAACGGAGACGGGCACGTCGATGCCGGCGATCATGCCGCGCAGGTGTCCCGCCTGACCGGGCCGTAGTGCCGCCGGTGAGATTCGCCGCGGGCGCTTGGTACATCCGTTCCGCCGGATACAATCCCACCGCTGGGTCCGCGGCCAACGGTGCGTGCATGGTTCACGAGCGGAGCGGCCGCAACTTACAAATCGGGATCTTCGAACATGTATTCTTATCGACATTTCGCCGGATGGAGCATCGCCACTTCAACCCTTCTGGTCATGGGTCTGGTCGGCTGCAAACAGCAAGCTCCCCCGTCCTCCGCGCCGCCGAGCGCGGTCTCGCCTGCGGGATCCACGCCGCAGAAGCAACAAACACCGCCTCCGCGCACGGCGCCCGCCGGTGATGCACCGAAGCCCGCGATTCCGGAGTCCGCTCCCGCGCTTCCGCCTGGTCATCCGCCGATTCAACCTTCCGGCGAATCCAAGGCGCCTTCCGCACCCCCTTCCACGCCGCCCGCCGCACCGAAGGCCGCCGCGCTGTCGGTGGATGGAGTCCTTGCTCTTCAGGGTATCACGATGCACGCGCCGGACACCTGGAAGCTCCAGCCCACGCCCGCGATTCCCATGGGCCCCGTCGCCGTGCTCGCAATTCCCGCCGCAGAGGGAAACACCAGCCAGGCAGAGGTTCGCATCACGCATTACCCCAACATGAAAGGCATGCCGGCTGACGCGAACATCGATCGCTGGCTGTCGCAGGTCGCCGGCGCGGACGGCAAGCCCGTGCAGAAGGACCAGGCGAAGATCGAGACCTTCGAACATGAGGGCGTGAGGATCACGCTCCTCGACGTCTGCGGCAAGCTCACGGCCGCGCCGGGCATGGCCGGCGGCGTCATCGAGAACGGCCGCCTCATTGCGGCCATCCTCGAGCATGACGCCGGACCGCACTTTGTGAAGATCACGGGCGTGAAGGACGTGATGGATTCGTGCGCCGCGCAGGCTGTTGAGTTCATCAAGAGTTCCACGGTGGCGAAGGGCGGTTGATTTCGCCATTGTGCGCAGGGCAACCGGCGCGGGATTGGGGAAGATTTCGTGCATCCAAGGAGTTGCCCTCTCTGCCTCTTCGAGATGGAATCGGCGGCGAATTTCTGCCCGCGCTGCGGACACAATCTTTCCCAAGCGCCGCTGGAAGGCTGGGTCGTTAAAGGCGTCGATTTGCGGCACGTCGCCCGCTGGCAGCGGAGGCTGCTCTGGTACGTGCTGGCGGCGATGCTGATGCAATGTCTGCCCGCTATGGGTCCCCCGAGCCTCATGGCCAAGCTGCTCGACGAGAACGCGATAGCGGCCTTGCTGGTCTTCCTGGGCTGTGTCGCGTTCCTCGTGCTGATCCTTGTAGGCGTGGTGCGAATGCTCGGCGCTCTGCGGAAACCGGTGTGGATGCAGGTCTTGTATGGCGTGTTCCTGCTGGCGCCCTGCGTCAATCTTCTGTTGCTGCTGATCGCCAATCGTCACGCGACCCAGGCGCTGCGCGCCGCCGGGCTGAAGGTCGGTTTCATGGGTGTGCCGGATGAGCAGGTCGTGCGCGTGCTGAGCCGGTTCAACTGCCGCCAGTGCGGCTACAGCCTGATCGGAAATCTATCAGGGCGATGCCCCGAATGCGGAACACCCAGCCCGTTCGCGGCCATGATCATGCCCGCGCCCAGCGTTCCGCCGACGCCCTTATGAGGCCGCAGCCCGGAGCCTGAGGCTGTCTCAGCCCGTTGAGGCACGCGCAGACTTGCCTTCCGTTTTGTGGTATACTCTCCATGTGGATTCCAAATGGGACATCCACATGGGGAGATGGGAACCATGAGCACACGTCAATCGTTGATTACCTGCTGCGCGCTGACGATCTGCGCATCGGCGCCCGCGGCGATGGCCCAGTGGGGCGGATTGCAACTCTCGCCGCCGCAGCCTCGTCGGGCCAACTGCATTTCCGGGGAGGAGGACGCGAAGGCGCGACGCGCGATTGAAAAGTACCAGGCGTCCACCCCGGATCGACCTGCGCTGCCATTATCCACGTTGCGCTATCCCTTCTTCCCGCAGGGTGGCTACACGTACGGCGACTTGTTCACCGGTCTGTTTGTGGACCTCGACTCCGGCGACGGCGTTCTCGATTACCACTGCACGGACTTCACCTACAACACCCATGCGGGGATCGACTGCGGGCTTCGCAGCTTCGCGGAGCAGGCGATCGGCGTGCCGATCTTCGCGGCGCTGGACGGCGTGGTCGTGGCGACCGACGACGGCCACGACGACATGCACACGCAGGGCGAGAACAACGACGCCAACTTCGTCATCCTGGACCATGGCCAGAATCGTTACGCGTACTATTGGCACATGAAGAAGAACAGCGTAGCCGTCGCCGCGGGAGAGCACGTCCGCGCGGGACAGCAGATCGGCTTGAGCGGCTCCAGCGGGTACAGCTTCGGCCCGCACCTGCACTTCGAAAACCGCGACCTGCCGAACTTCGCTGTGGTGGAACCGTTCGCCGGCGACTGCCGCCCGGGCGAGAGCGGGTGGGTGAACCAGGAGCCGCTGCGACTCGACCCGTATCTCATCGACTTCGCCTTCACTTATGAGGATCTGTTCAATCACGCCCCGTTTCCCTGGGAGCAGCCGCGCACGGGTCAGATTGCCTTCACCGACACGTTCATTTATTTCTGGTTCCAGTGCGCCAACCTCCCGGCCCAGGCGACGTGGCGCAACGTTTTCGTCCGTCCCAACGGGACGATTTACTACGACTCGGGTGATCAACCGTTCGGCAATCCATCGTTTTACCGGTACACATCCGGGTTTTTCTACTGGTACATGGAGGAAATGCACAGCGTCGCGGGAACCTGGCGCGTGCGGTTCTACTTCAATGGGCAATTGCTGACCGATGCGCCGATTGAAGTCGTGCCCGAGCGGAACCCGAGCTTCAACCGTCCGCCGGAGCCGATCGGCGTTCACTTCGAACCCGCCGCGCCGACGCAGCGCGATGTCATCTTCTGCCGCGTGGACACGGACCTCGTGCTCGACGACTTGGACTACGACGTGGTGCGATACGAGTACGTGTGGACGATCGACGGCAACGAGGTTCGACGCGTGACATCCGCGGGACACGGCGACGCCATCCCGCTGGGGCTGACGCAGCCCGGAAGCCTCGTGGCCTGCACGGTGACTCCTTCAGACGGGAAGGTCGCCGGTTCGCCGGCATCAGCCGTCGTGACCGTCAGCGCCGACCCGTGCAGCGGATCTGAGAGCCTCAAGCCCAAGTGCCGGCTCAAGGGCGCGCGCTTCATTCTCAAGGCGAAGGTCTCCGGCGGTCTGCCCGGCGAGTCGCTGACTTTCCGGCTTGACGACGATGCGGGGACGGACAAGGTGATCGCGGTCAATGCCCGAGGCAAGGCCGTTGCGAAGTTCAATGACGTTGCGGCCGGAGCGCACACGGTCGGCGTGGTGGAGTGTGGTTTGTACAACAGCGCCACTTGCGACTGACCGCAGAACTGGACCCCGCCCCCACGGCATCTACGCGGTGGTTGGCTTGCCCGTGCGTTGGCTCTTCAGGCGAGGTTGCGCGTCGAGCGTTGGCTTGCGGCTCTTGCGAGGCGCGGACAACCGCTCCACGCGCAGCGTCCAGCCCCGCCCGTTCTCGAACGGCTCCACGATGCCGCTCGCTTCGAGGATTGCGTTCGCCGCGGTCAGATGGCCGAATCGCCGGTAGGCGCCCGGGAACACGATCGTCTCCACGAAACCCGTGCGGTCGCCGAGCGTGACGAACTTCATCAGTTCATGGGTGAGCGTGGAGTTGATCCGATCGGCCACCATCAGCCCGCAGACGGTCACGCGCCGCCCGATGTATCCGCCGAGGTCCGCCACTTTCACATAGCGCGATTCGTCTATGCCTCGCCCCTGGTCATCCGTTCCCAGGAACGTAAGCGGATCGATCGACACCGGAAACCCGAGCAGGTCCATCTCGCGCTGGGCGCGTTGGCGCAGGTCCGGCGTGGTCAGTTCCACGGGCGGCGTCATTCCCGCGTCGCGCTCGCCGCCGCAAAACAGCGTGTCCATTCCCCGCACGCGCTGCCGGAACAACCGGTGCAACTGCCAGAACAATTGCGGGCGCGGCAGCCCGAAGCCGTCCAGCGCTCCGCTGTCCAGCAGCGCCGCCGCCTCCGACTCCCCCGGCCGGCAGCGCTCCACGAACTCCGCCGGCGATCCAAACTCCCCACGGTCACGCTCCGCGTGGTACCGCTCGAGGAACGAGTCCGACAGCCCGTGAATGTGCGACACGGGGACACGAATGGCGGAGGGGGAGCAGCAAATGGCGAATGGCGAATGGCGAATGGCGAATGCCCAGTCCCGCATGTCGGAAATCGGATTTCGGATTCCGGATTCCGCAGGGTCAAGACCCGATGCTCGCGCCTGCCCCTCCGACGCGTTCCTGCACTCTGCATTCCCACTTTCCTCTCTCGGCGGTTCGGCGTTTCGGCGTTTCGGCGTTTCGACGCTGAATTTGCGCGAGGACCGGTTCACCCACGGGGGAAGAAACTTGACGCCGTGCCGCAGCGCTTCCAACACATAAAGGATCTGCGGCAACGTCGGGGAATTCGCGTAGAAGCCGCGGTAATTGGAAAGGATCGCCGCGATGTAGTGCGCCGGAAATCGCAGCTTCAGCCACGCGCCTTGAAACGCCTCGATGGCGTACTCCGCCGAGTGCGCCTTGTTGAACATAAATCCGCAGAATCCCTCCACCAATCCCCACACGGCCTCGATCTCGTCTCGCCGCCGGCCCTTGCCCTCCGCGCACGACCAGAACTCGCCGCGCAACTGCCGGATCAGCACGCGGTTCTCCTTGTTCAGCGCCCGCCGCAGCACGTCCGCGCGACCGAGGTTCATGCCCGCGAATTCGACGGCGATCTGCAGAATGTGCTCTTCAAACACCATTAACCCATACGTCGCTTCCAGCACGGAAACCACGGATGAATGTGAGTACCGCGGCGGTTCCATGCCCTGATGCCGCCGCGCGAATGCCTCTTTCTTTCCCTGGTTGGCCGCGCCGGGACGGATGATCGCCACCACGGTCGTGAGACAATCAATGTCCCGGCAATTGCATTGCTGCAGCAGACTGGTCATGGCCGGCGACTCGATGTGGTGCACGCCGCGAGCATTGCCCGAAGCAATCATTTCCCAGGTGGCGGCGTCTGAGTAGTCAACGTCGCGCGCAAGGTCGATGGGCAGTGGACAATGGCAAATTGCGAATTGCGAATTGCGAATTGCGAAAGGATTCTCCGTACCATCCGCTTCCGCTGCACGTTGGGTATTCTTGTTGTGTGCATCGAGAATGCGCGCATCCTGCGACAAAAAGAATTCGCCATTCGCCATTCGCCATTCGCCATTAATTCCCTCCACCGCATCCCGCAGCACCGACAGCCCCGCCTGCCCCAGCAGATCCACCTTCACAAAGCCGAGATCCTCAATGGCGTGCATGTCGTATTGCGCCACCAGCGGCCCCTTGGGCGATCGTTGCACCGGCACAAGATCCGCAAGCGAATGCGGCGAAACCACCAGGCCGCACGGGTGCATCGACCAATGACGCGGCAGGCCGTCCAGTTCGCGCGCCAGTTGCAGAATGGTTCGATACGGTTCATCGTGTATGGCCACGTCGCGCGCCTCCGGGCTTTGCCGGATCGCCTCCGGCAGGTTCCACGAGGTCACGTGCGGCAGCAGCTTCGTCGTGCGATACACCTCATGCGGTGGAAGCCCGTACACCTTTCCCAGATCCGCCACGGCCGCGCGGGCGTGAAACGTGTTCGGCGAGCCGATCATGGCGACGCGATCATGCCCCCAGCGCTCATACACCCAGCGGATCACCTCATCGCGCCGATCCCACGGCAGGTCGAGATCAATGTCGGCCATCTTGCTGAACTTGGCGCGCTCCGGATTGATGAAGCGGTCGAACGGGAGATCAAAGCGAAACGGGCACGCGTGACTGACGCCCAGGGCATAACACACCAGCGAGTCCGCCGCTGACCCGCGCGCCAGCGAATCAATGCCCTCGCGTTTGCAATGCTCAACGATTTCATGAAAAACCAGGAAATACTCTGCGTAGTGCACCTGTTCAATGATGCTCAGTTCCCGCTCCAGGCGCTGCAGCGCTTCGTCCAGCGTCGCGCGCCGCCCGCCGATATTCTTAAACGGCGGCTCGTCCACATAGCGCCGCCAACAGCCGGCGATGGACAGTTCGCGCAAATGGTCGATCGCCCTGCGTCCGTCCGGCGAGTCAAACGCCGGAAACCGGTTGGACCCCAGTTCCAGCGAGACATCGCACTGCTCCGCGATCACAAAGGTATTGCGCAGCGCATCGGGTCTGCGGGCGAAAAGCCGCTGCATCTCGGCCGGCGTGCGCAGATGCCAGTGCCCCTCCGGCTTGTCCGCGTGCGGCTGATCCAGCAGCGTGAGCGTGCCGATCGACGCCAGCGCCCGCAGCAGCAACCCCTGCCCGCGCCGCAGGCAGCGCGACTCACACGACGCCACCACCGGCAAACCCGCCTCATCCGCCCCTCGCGCCCGCCGCCGCGCCTCGGTCACGTCCTCGACGCGGTGAATGGCCAGTTCAATGTAAAGACGTTCCTCAAAGGCTTTATGCAAGGCTGATGCCGAATGCTGAATGCCGAATGCTGAATGTTGTTTATCCCATCGCACGCCGCATTCAGCATTCTGCATTCTGCATTCTGCATTCTTCATTCCCCCCACCAGACACACCACGTCCCCGGCATGTTCACTCACCTGCCTCACGCTGACCGCCGCCTCGCCCAGATGCCGCAGCGACGCCAGCCGGCACAGGTTCGCGTATCCCTTCAAGGTCCGCGCCAGCAGCGTGACCTCGACGCCCTCCGCCAGCGCCAACTCAAGACCGAAGATCGGCTTGACTCCCGCGCGCTCGCACGCCTGCTGAAATCCCACCGCGCCGTACAGCCCGTCGCGGTCCGTCAGGGCGATCGCGGACATCCCGTGCCGCGCCGCGAAATCCGCCAACTGATCCGGCCTCGTCAGCGCCAGCTCGAACGAGTAGCACGATCGGTTGTGCAGGGAGAGGTACATGTTGCCCGGGAGAAATGGCGCCTATAATGGTACAGCATGAACCCGTTGTATTACGATCCCGTCGTTGAGGAAATGAGGCAGAACGGCGCCCGCTTCGCCGAAGCGCATGGCGGCGACATCCACCGCATGGCGGAAGCGCTCCGCCGGGAGGAAGCCCTTCACCCGGAGCGTCTCGTGGATCGCTCCAAATCTCGACGTCCGCTGACGACGGAAACCCCCGAAACTCCTTCCTGACGGACACGGGCAGGATGGCGGCACGATGCGTTTTGCCTGACGACACCACCCCGTGATGGTTGCCGCGCCGACGGTTGCGCCCCCTCCAGCCTCCAATCGTGCTCGCGCATCAGCCCGCGGTCGCCGAAGCGGCGGCGGATGCGCTCGCAGGTCTGCGACAGCCGCCGCTGCCGCTCGCGCACGCCGAAGAGGTCCATCTGTCTCTGCGGTCCGTACACGTTCGACAACTTTACCTGCACCATGCGCAGGCGCACCCGGCGGTCCCACAACCGCGACAGCAGGTGTGACATGAGCGGATACGCATCCGTTTCCACGTCCGTCGGCTCGCGCAGGCTCGATTGCCCCTGATGCTCGTCCATGTCCGTGTAGCGGATTTTCACCGTCACCGTCCGCACCTGCTTGCCGTCCGCCCGCACCGACTCGAATGCCCGGTCCGCCAGCCGCCGCAGCACGGCCTGGATGTGCGCCACGTCCATCACATCGGTGGCGAAGGTCTCCTGATGGCTGTACGACAGCGCGTCCGCCTTCGCCACCACCACCGGGCGATCGTCCACGTTGTTGGCGAACTCGCGCAGCGTCCGCGCCGACGAGCCGAGCAGTTCGCCGAGCCACTCGAGCGGCATGTGCGCCACCTGCCCGATGCGCGTCAGCCCCGCCGACGCCATCCGCTGCGACGTGGCCTCGCCGATGCCCGGAAGCCACTTGACCGGCAGCGGATGCAGAAACGCCAGCTCCTCCTCCTCGCGCGGCGGGATGACGATCAGCGCGTCGGGTTTGTGCAGCTTGCCGGCGATCTGCGACAGCAGCTTCGTCCGCGCCAGCCCCTGCGAAATCGTCACCTTCAGCCAGTCCTTCACGTCGCGCCGCAGCTTCTCCGCCAGCTCCAGCGGCTCCTTGCGCAGGCACAGGCGCGAACCCGTCAGGTCCATGTACGCCTCGTCGATGCTCTGCTTCTCGATCACCGGCGTCAGCTCCTCGGCCATGCCGAAGATGTTGGCGGAGAACTGCTCGTACAGCTCGAAGCGCGGCGGAACGACGATGAGGCGCGGGCAGAGCTTCCGCGCCGCGGCCACGGGCATGGGCGTGTAAATGCCGAACCGCCGCGCCTCGTAGCTGGCGGAAGCGACAATCCCGCGATGCTCGCCGCCGACGACGATCGCCCGCCCGCGCAGCCGCGGGTCCGCCGCCTGCTCGACCGAGGCGAAAAACGCATCGGCGTCGAAATGGATGATGCTGCGCATGAGAAGCTGCCGGCTGTTAGCTGCCGGCTGTTAGCCAGAAGCGAAAGTCGCGGTTTGCCCTGTTTCAAGGCATGTAAAACGGGCTACGCCCGCCGTTTTCACATGGTCACTATCCCTGCGCATTCACTCTTAAGGCGGGCATAGCCCGCCCTACAGATGATCTGGCGACAGGCAATGAGCCGTAGGCAACAAATAATAGGCAACAGGCCATAGAAGATGACTCCATCAAACGGGCGCAACCCGCACTTCTGGCTAACAGCCGGCAGCTAACAGCTAACAGCTATCCTCTTCACCACCGTATGCACCACCCCCTGAATCACCAGCTCCGACATCGCCACCGGGTCCGGGCAGTTGGGGTTTTCCGACACCAGGCACGGCCGGCCGCCTCGCGTGACAAACCGCTTGAGCGTCGATTGTCCGTCGATCAGCGCCACCACCACGGCCCCCGCCCGCGCCGACGGCGTAAACTCCCCCACCACGATGTCGCCGTCCTCGATCCCCGCCCCGATCATCGAGCACCCGCGCACCCGCAGCGCGAAGCTGCGCGACTTCGCCTTCAGCACCGCCGCCGCATCCAGCGCCACGCACCCGTCGCCGACGTCATCCGGAAACCCGGCGGACACTTCGGCCGGATCGGCCGCGACCGCCGACGCCGCGCCATCCGATGGATTCTCCGCTTCATCCGGCGGATTCCCCGCTTCATCCGGCGGATTCCCCGCTTCATCCTGCGGATGCACGGCGTCATCCGGCGAAACTCCCGCAGCATCCGCCGGGATCGGCTCATGCCTCGTCGAACCGGCCTCGCACTGCGCCCGGTCCGTGGAACCCCTGGCGAAGGGCGTCCGCCTTCGCCGACGAAGCGGGAGGCCCCCTTTCGTTCGATCCTGTTGCGTGCCTGCACAAACCCGTTCGAGATCCAGAGGGTGTTCGCGGACCGGCGCATTCGCGCGGGCTGAAGTCCGCGGCTCGCTGATGTCCGCGCCGGCTGAAATCCGCGGCTCGCTGTTCATGCGGCGTCTCCATTGATATCCTAATATTAACCGAACATCATCGGAAGATCAAGCCCCCTTCTGAAAAAAGCGCAAAGCGAAAAACCGGCAGTGGAACCGTTCGCCGGACAGAGCCGCGACCGTCAGGGAGCGAACCGTTCGCATGACAGAGCCGCGACCGTCAGGGAGCGAACCGCCGTCGCGCTGTGCCGGAACCGGTTCTGGAGGGCGCCGGATGCATCAACCCTTCCGCGTGCCGCTTGCGGACGCGCGCGGCGCTTATAAGCACGCGCCCGCGCCTCCAAACTGGGACACTACCGAAAAACCAGCGGATTCCGCCAATCCTTGACCCAACCCCCGCAAGGCGTAGGCTGATGTGGGGCAGCTTGTCGCTTTGCGACGAAAGGGTAGTTCGTCTCTCCGAGACGAGAACGGGCGGCAGAGCTGCACGCTGCGCCAGAGTTTCGCTTCCTTACGGGCGCGGCTCTGCAAGGCGTGCGCGGCTCGGGATTACCGGTGCAAATCGGGGAGCCGGGCGTAGTAAGATAGGACCGGCGCGGCCTGCACGGGACCGACCTTGATGAAACGACTTAAATCGTCCGATGTGAAAGGACCAGCCATGAAACTCCTGACCGCCAGAAGGTTGGGCGCGATCGCGGCCTTGCTGATGCTGGGCGGATGCGCCGCTGACGAAAGATCAACCACCATGACGACAAACCCGCAGTGGGCGATGGAGAACATCCCCCTCAACCGCAACGCCGCCCAGTTCTCCAACTTCACGGACGAGCACCTCGCCTGGGCCGACACGCTGCTCAAGCAGACGCTCGCCGTCGCCGGCCCGCGCACGATCGACAACACCCTCGTGTCCCTCAACGAGATGTGGATGCACCTCGACATGGTGGCCAGCCAGTCCGAGCTGTTCAGCCAGGCGCATCCGGACGAGGCCGTGCGCGGCGCCGCGGAGGACGGCTCCAAGCGCGTCTCCGAGTTCGTCACCGCGCTGTGGCTCAACCCCGATCTTTACAAAGCCTACACCGACGTGGACCTCAAGCGCGCCGACGCCGCCACGAAGTTCATGGTCGAGAAAGCCGTCCGCGATTTCCGCCGCGAAGGCGTGGATCGCGAGCCTGCCGTCCGCGAGAAGATCAAGCAGATCAACAAGGACATCGTGGACATCGGGCTGACGTTCAAGCGGAACATTGCGGAGGACACGCGCTTCATCGAAGTGGAGTCGCCGTCGGACCTGGCGGGTCTGCCGCAGGATTACGTGGACGCGCGCGTCAAGGCCTCCGAGAAGAACCCGGGCGGAAAGCTCCGCATCACGACGGACTATCCCGATTACGTCCCGTTCATGAAGTACGCGCACAGCGACCCGCTGCGCAAGGCGATGGCCGCGCAGTTCAACAACCGTGCCTACCCGGCGAACATCGAGCCGCTCAAGCAGCTCATCGTCAAGCGCGAGGAAAAAGCCAAGACGCTGGGCTACCAGAACTGGGCGGATTACGTGACGGAAGTCAACATGATCGAAAGCGCCGGCAACGCGCAGGCGTTCGTCGATAAGGTTCAGGGCATCACCCGCGCCGCCGCGGACCGCGAGATTGCCGTGCTGCTGGATTACAAGAAGAAGACCGACCCGGGCGCCGCGCGCATCGACGCCTGGGACGTCAGCTACTACATGAACAAGGCCAAGGAGGACCGCTACCAGGTGGACACGCAGGAAGTGCGAAAGTACTTCGACTTCCCCGACGTGATGGGCGGTCTGCTGTCGGTCACGGGCAAGCTGTTCGGCATCGAGTACGTGCAGGTGAAGGGTCTGCCGCTGTGGCACGAGGATGTGACCGCGTGGGACGTGATGAAGGACGGAAAGCGCGTCGGGCGGTTCTACCTCGACCTCTTCCCGCGTCCTGACAAGTACAAGCACGCCGCCCAGTTCGACTACTGCCAGGGCGTGGCGGGCGAGCGCCTGCCGCAGGCCGTGCTGGTCTGCAACTTCCCCAAACCGGACGGCAAGCCCGGCTCGGCGCTGATGGAGCACGGCGACGTGGTCACGTTCTTTCACGAGTTCGGTCACCTGCTGCACAACATCTTGGCCGGGCATCAGCGTTGGGTGCGCATCAGCGGCATCTCGACGGAGTGGGACTTTGTCGAAGCGCCCTCGCAGATGCTCGAGGAGTGGGCGTGGCGCTATGAGACGCTGAGCCTCTTTGCAAGGCACTTCGAGACGCGCGAGCCGATCTCGAAGGAACTCGTGGGGAAGATGCTGGCGGCCCGTTTCTTTGGCGAGTCGTTCCATTGGGCGCGGCAGACGTGGCTGGCGTCCATCTCGCTGGGCTACTACACGAGCAACGCCGCCACGCTCGACACCACGCAGAAGATGATCGAGCTGACGCAGAGGTACAGCCCCGTGCCCTACATGGACGACACCCACTTTCAGTGCAGCTTCGGACACCTCGACCACTACTCGGCGGTGTACTACACCTACGTCTGGAGCAAGGGCATTGCCTGCGACCTGTTCTCGCCGTTCGAGAAGCACGGCATGTTCGATCGCGCCACGGCGAAGCGCTACCGCGAGGGCATCCTCGAACCCGGCGGCTCGCGCAAGGCGGCGGAGCTGGTGCGCGACTTCCTCGGTAGGGAGTACACGCTGGAAGCATTCGAGCGATATTTGAAGCAAGGCGTATGAGTGCGTTGCCGCCACTCGCGCCGGCATGAAACAGAGCCGCGCGTGTAAGCGCCGCGCCCGTAAGGAAGCGAACGTTCAACTTGCCGATTTGCGAGTATTGCGGGCGGGGCTGAATCGCGGAGCGGACATCGCGCCGAGATGGAAGACGCGGTTGCTGAACCGGACGGCGGGCTTCAGCCCGCGCGGATTGACCTTGGATTTCAGCAGGCAACCCACAAGGACATGGTGACTTGCGACGGCATCCAAGGTGAAATGCAAGGAACCCCTGCAAGAAGCCCGGCTGAAGCCGGCTGTCAGTGCTTTTCGCGGGCATCGCATCCGCCAACTGAGGTTGTTGGGGAACGGGCCGACCCTTCTCCCTCTCAGCCGGCTTCAGCCGGGCTTGCGCTTGTTCTCCTCCGCGCCCGCCATGAGTTTGCGGTACTCGCGATAGAGCAGGACCAACGCTCCAACGCACGCCGCCTTCCAGCCCAGCAACCACCACGGGCGCCACCATGCGCCGGTGTGCACTTCGACAAGGTCGGACCCGCCGAAAGCGGCCAGGGTCAGCGCCCCTGCCACGAGCATCCGCCGCGCGCGATCGCGGCGCCGCAGGGCCGCGACGGAAAACCCAAGGGCTGCAACGCCCCAGAATCCCGCTTCCCAATAATTCCCCGTGGTGTGCAGGCTGGCAAGCACTGAAATTCCCCGCATGCGCGCATCAGGAACGCCGCGTGCTTCTTACATCCTGAAGATCGCGGTCAAACAGGAGGCCGGATGGTGCCTTCATGGCCTTTGCCCGCTCGGTTTGGGCGAGCGCGTCATTCCCGCGCAGGCGGCAATCCAGCTCTCAGTTATTCCGCGCAGGCGAGCCGAATGCATGTTTACGCTGAGTACAGCGAAAACATGCCACCCAGCCGCGGCGAAAAACGACCCCCGTCATTCCCGCGAAGGCGGGAATCCAGTCGGTTGCTCCATAGGAGGCGCGAATCCAGGAGTTTTCCGGGGGGACGAGACCTTCGCCCGCGCGGGCGTGAAGCGCCCCATGTCCGGTTTCGGGTTCGACCACAGGCTCATGCTGCATGCGTGCCGAATCTTGAAGTTTCATGGCGAGCTTGCCTTCGTGGATCCCGCGCTCTTTGATTCGGCAGCCGGCGCAGCCGTCGAATCCGCCGCCGGGGTCAGCAGGTTCCGCTTCATGAAGTCCATCGTCGTCCGCTGGTAGTGCGGTCCCCAGACGCCGTGGCGGAAGCCGGGGTAGAGTTGCAGCTCGAAGTCCTTGTCGGCCTTCACCAGCGCGTCCACCAGCTTGATCGTGTTCTGCATGTGCACGTTGTCGTCCAGCGTGCCGTGGATCAGCAGGAGCTTGCCGTGCACGTTGGGCGCGGCCGTGATGACCGATGTCTCGGCGTAACCCGTGGGATTGTTCTGCGGCGTGTCCATGAATCGCTCGGTGTAAATGCTGTCGTACAGCGCCCAGTCGGACACCGTCCCGCCGGCGATGCCGCACTTGAAGCGCTTGCTGTGCGTCAGTGCGTACGCGGTCATGAATCCGCCGTAGCTGTAGCCGCTCATGCCGATGCGCTCGGCATCCACCCAGGGCTGCGTGCACAGCCAGGCGATCGCCTCCTCGATGTCCTTCATTTCGGATACGCCCAGCTTCTTGTACGCGGCCCACGTGGACACTGCGCCCTTTCCGCTGGCGCTGCGCGGGTCGGTTTTGAAGACGATGAAGCCCTCGTTGGCCAGAGCCTGATCGTACGTGTGCCCGCCGCCCCAGGAGTCGTGGATCGTCGGGGCGTGCGGGCCGGCGTAGGTCGTGAACCACACGGGGTATTTCTTGGCGGGGTCGAAGTTCACCGGCTTGACCAGCGCGGCCTCGAGCTTGAAGCCGTCGCTCATGTCGATCTGAAACAGCTCGTAACCGGCGAGCTTCGTTTCTTTCAGCGCCTCGACGGGGTTCGTGTCCAACATGCGTTCGAGCGTGCCTTCGGTCCGGTACAGGCCCACCTGGGTCGGCGCGGCATGACTGCTCCACGAGTCGATGTACAGATGCCCCTTGGGGCTGACGCTCGTTTCGTGATGCCCGCTCGTCTGCGTCAGGCGCTCCAGCTTCGAGCCGTCCAGCTTCGCGCGATAGAGGTTGTCGGCGATGGGGCTGTCCTTCGTGCCCATCACGTACACCCAGCCGCCGGCTTCATCGACGCACTCGATGCCGCGCATCTCCCACTCCCCGGACGTCACCGTCGCCAGCAGCTTGCCGTCGGCCGCGTAGTGGTAGATGTGCTTCCAGCCGGTGCGCTCGCTGGTGAGCAGAAACGAGCCGTCTTTCAGAAACGTCGGTTCGCCGGGGCTTTCGATCCACGCCTGCGTCTGATCGCGGAACAGCACTTTGTACGCGCCGCCCTCGCGCGGCACGGTGCAGAAGTCCAGCCATGTCTGCTGGCGGTTCTGAAGGTAGAAGTACGCTGGCGCGCCCTCGCCCGGCATGAAGCCCGCGCCGCTGATGACAATTTCGTTCGGATCATGCGCCGACAGATCCGCGAACGCGGGGGCGGCGGAGCCATCCGCCTTGACCACGCCGAACCGGATGTGCGGATTGGGGTCGCCGGCCTTGGGATAGCGCAGCTCTTCCAGCCGCTGCCGCACCGGCTGATGGTCGATGAGCGTGAACGTGTTCACCGGCGCGTCGTCGATGCGGAAGAAGCACAGCGCGGCCGAGTCCTTGCTCCACCAGAACGCTTTCTCGTTGCGGTTGAAGATTTCCTCGTAGTACACCCAGTCGCACTTGCCGCTGAAGATCAGCCCGCCGCCGTCGGTGGTGAGCTGCTTCTCCGTCTGGGTGGCCACGTCCACGCAATACAGGTTCTGGTTGCGCACGAAGGCGACGCGTTGTCCGTCCGGGCTGAGTTCCACAAGCTCTTCGGCGAGGTCCGCGTTCTTCGTGAGCCGCACGGCCACGCTCCCGTCGAACGTCGCGTAGTACAGGTCGTTGTCCTTGCTGAACAGCGATCCCTTGCTCGCCTTGTCCATCTGGAAGCGCGTGCCTTCAGCCATGCTCTTGGCCTGCTTTTCGCTGAGGCCCTCGATCCTGGCGAGGGCGGCGGCCATTTTCTCCGGATCGTGAAACGGCTGCGACTCGCCGGTCATCGCATTGACTTTGCAGAGCTTCCCGTCGCGCACCTGAAGATAATGGTCGCCGTCGTCCGTCCAGCCGAGGGTGGACATGGGCGAGCCGCGCAGGTTGGGCACGCGCCCCGCGACGTAGTTTTCCCAGGTGATCGGCTGTGCCACGGCTTCGGCACTGGGTAGCGCCGCCACCGGGCCCGACTCGACGACCACCGGCGACAGGAGCCGCTGCACGGGAAAGTCCTTCCCCGCGGCGAGCCGCTCATCAAAGAAGTTCCACGTCGCCAGCCCGTCCGCCGACTGCGGCTCCAGCAGATAGGCCGCCAGCGTGCCCAGCGGCTGCGCCATGCGCACCAGCACCGTGCCCGCCACGGCCTTGACCTGCCCGTCGCGCGAGGAGACGTCCACCGCCTCCACGGCCACGTGCTTCATGAACGGCTGCGCGGCGCGGTGTACCTCCTCGACGCGATACGTCTGGGTCAGGAGCGGGATGTCCTCGTGCAGCGCCTCGACTTGGATGCCGTGCTGCTGCAGCTTCTCCACGACGGCGTTCATCGACGCCGGCAGCAGGTAGGCGAAGGGCCGCCGCACCGAAAGCTTCGGCTTCGACTGCCCGATGAACGTCGTTTCGTAATCCTGCTTCTCGTCGGTGGCGGTCAGCCGGCCGTTGACCTCTTTCTCGACGTACGCCGCCACTTGGAACTTCCCTTCATACGGAACGATTTCCGTCCGCAGCGGGATGACATCCTCGGGACCGGGCGACTTGCCGCGCGCGATCGTTTCCTCATCCACGTCCTTGATGAGCTTGCGGATATTGTCGGCGTGCTCGGCCGCGTAGTCGAACAGCGTGCGCACAAACTCGCGCGTGCACAGCACCCGGTCTTTGTAGGGCGCGTAGGCATACGCTTCCGACAGCACGGCCAGCCGGTTGCGCATCCCGACATAGTTCGTGCTGTAGCGCGGCGTGTCGCCGTAGTCGTTGCTCCACGTGGCGCCGTGATCGTACAGGTTGCCGTAGAAGAAGGACTTGTAGCCCGCGCCTTCCTCCAGCCGGCGCGTCACTTCGGGTAGCATCCGCTCGCGCACGAACGAGATGATCCGCGGATCGCCGGCGCAGTGGCGCGGACCTTCATACGTCATCGTGTACTGATGGTGCGAGCCGTTGGTCGTGTGCGTGTCGATGACCATGGCCGGGTCCCAGTCGGTCATGAACTTCGCCAGGGCGCGGACCTCCGGGCTTTCTAGCTTGACGAAATCGCGGTTGAGGTCGAGATCCTGCGCGTTGTGCCGCTGGCCCATGCCGTCTTCCGGCCCAAGCTGCCCCGGGCGGTTGTCCTTCGAGACGCGCTCGTTTCCGTCGCAGTTGAAGATCGGCGCCATCACGATGATGAGCTTGTCGAGCAGCGGCGGCTTGGACGCGCCCGCGATCTCTCGCGCCAGCATGGGCAGCGCTTCCTTGCCGCAGACCTCGCCTGCGTGGATGTTGCCGAATGCGAACACGGTCAGCTTGTCGCTGCGCCGCGCCTCCTCGGCGGACCTGATGGGCGGGTCGGCGAGGATCAAGAGCGGAATCTCGCGCCCCTCGACGGTCGTGCCCATCCGCCCCAGCGCGACCTTGTCCGACGATTCGTCCAGCGCCTTGCCCAGCGCCATGACTTCGTCGTATCGAGCGGTGGCGCGGTACTCGCTTTTCTCAGCCACGGTGAGCAGTCGCGGATCAACGCCGTCCGCGCAGGATGAGAGCAGCAGGACCCAGCGAAAAGCCAGCATCAACATGAGTTACGGCCCCTCGAACTCACCGGCGAATCCGGGACGTTTCAGCACCGGCTCACGTCCGCAACCGCGGTGATTCGCCGGAGAATCTACCCGGCCTGCTTCCACTAGAGAAGCGCCGGCGCGGCGCGCTGGAGTCGGCAGGGTGCTCCTGACGGATCGCCGGTGAGTGGCATGCTCTCGCTGTACTCAGCGCGAGCATGGGCTTCCCCACGGGTGGCATGCTCTCGCTGTACTCAGCGTGAGCATGGGCTTCCCCACGGCCGGGAAGCATGGCTACCCGCTGCGCGTGAAGCCATGCCACCCAGCGCCCTGAAGCCATGCCACTCGGTGCCGTTATGCTGACAAGCCGCGTACAATTCTTGACGACCCCGCGGCGCAACCCCAGAATCCCCGCACGGAGTGACGTGCATGGAAGTCCGTACGATCAAGGTCCGCGAGGCGGCAGTGGAGCGCGAGGCCGTCGCTGTCGCCTGCGAGATTCTCGATCGGGGCGGACTCGTAGCCTTTCCGACCGAAACGGTGTATGGGCTGGCCGCCCGAGCGGATCGCCCCGACGCCGTGCGCCGGTTGCGCGCCGTGAAGGTGCGCGATGACGGCAAGCCGTTCACGCTGCACGTCGGGAACCGCTCGGCGATCGAGGAAGCCGCGGGCGCTTTGGGCGGCGTGGCGCGGCGGTTCGTTGCCAAGGGACTGCCCGGTCCGCTCACGCTGGTCTTTGACGCTCGACCAACCGACCGCGAGCGCTTCAGTCGGGCGAAGGGGCTGGGCTCGGGAAGCGATGTTTACCACGAAGGAACTGTGGGCGTTCGCTACCCGGATCACGAGCTGGCGTGCGCGATGCTCCGTGCGGCGGGCGGACCCATCGTGGCCAGCAGCGCGAACCGCGCGGGCGATCCTCCCCCGTGCGACGCGGAGTCGATTCGAGCGAATCTGAATGACCGAATTGACTTGCTTCTCGACGGGGGGCAAACGCGCTACGGCAAGGCCTCCACGATCGTCCGCGTCACGGGCGGCGGGTTTGAGGTCTTGCGCGAAGGCGTTTACGATGCGCGAACGGTCGAGCGGCTGTCGGCGCTTCGCCTGCTCTTCGTCTGTTCCGGCAACACGTGTCGCAGCCCGATGGCGGAGGCCATCTGCCGGCAACTGCTGGCTGAGGGCATGGGCTGCAAACCCGCGGATCTGGTGGACCTGCGCATCTTCGTCGAGTCCGCGGGAACGCACGGCGGGGGCGGCGGCGCTTCGCCGCAGGCCGTCAGTGCCATGAGCCGGCGCGGGCTGGACCTTTCGGGGCATCGGTCCCGCGGCGTCACCGCGGACATGATCCGCGCGGCGGACCACGTGTTCGTCATGACGCCGTCGCATTACCTGGCGATGACCGACTTGGCGCCGGACGCCGGGGACCGGATCAAGCTCCTGAAGGAAGAGTCGCCCATCGAGGATCCGTTCGGCTCCGGCGATTCGGCCTACGAAGCGTGCGCGACCGACATCGAGGCAGCGCTGCGCAAACGACTGGATGAGGTCAAACCATGAAGGTGGCTCTGGCGTCCGATCATCGCGGGTACCCCGCCAAAGAGAAAATCAAGACGTTCCTCGCATCCAAGGGGCACGAGGTCCTCGACTTCGGCTGCAACACCAACGCAAGCTGCGACTACCCGGACAGCGCGCTGCCCGCGGCCGAGAGCGTCTCCACGGGGCGGAGCGAAGCGGCGGTCATGCTGTGCGGAACGGGGATCGGCATGTCGATGACGGCCAACAAGGTGCGCGGGGTGCGCGCGGCGCTGTGCCACGATGAGCTGACGGCCCAACTCTCGCGCGCCCACAACAACGCCAACGTCCTGTGCCTCCCGGCCGACCTCATCGGCGAAGAGCTGATGCGCCGCGTCGTGGACGTGTGGCTGAACACGAAGTTCGACGCGGGCAGGCACGAGCGCCGCGTGGCGAAGATCGTCGAGTACGAAGCAAGATGCGGTCCGCCGCCTGCTGCATGATCGAGCCGGCGCTGATTCTGATTCGACCGCTTGCCGATCCTTGATGCCGCGCCAAGGAGTACGACCGGCTGGAAGGCCGGGTCCCAAGCGGAGAATCGGGCTTACAACGGGCGATCAAGAGCCGCGCCCATCTTGCGGCCTGCCGCGATGCCAGCGCCACGCGGATTCGACGACATCCCGGATGTCGGCGAAGCGCGCTTGCCAGCCGAGGTCGCGTTGTGCCTTGGACGGATCCGCGAAGAGCTGCGGCGGGTCGCCTTCGCGGCGCGGGGAGACGACGGCGGGGATGGGGTGACCCGTGACGCTGCGGGCGGCGTCGATGACTTCTTTCACGCTGGTGCCGACCCCCGTGCCGACGTTGAACGCGCGGAAGGCGCCGGCCTGCTGCGACTCGATGGCGATGCGGTGGATGCTCGCGAGGTCCTCCACGTGGATGTAGTCGCGGATGCAGGTTCCGTCGGGCGTGGGGTAGTCGTCGCCGAAGATGCCGATGTGCGGACGCTGACCGAGCGCGACTTGGAGCACGAGCGGGATCAGGTGCGACTCGGGATGGTGGTCCTCGCCGATGGCGCCGTCGGAGGCGGCGCCGGCGGCGTTGAAATAGCGCAGAGCGCAGGCGCCAAGTCCCCAGGCCGCGGCGCTGTCGCGCAGCGCCCACTCGATGGCGAGCTTCGTGCGTCCGTAGGGGTTGATGGGGTCCTGCGGCATGTCCTCTGTAATGGGCACGCGCGGGGGCACGCCGTACGTGGCGCAGGTCGAGCTGAACACGAGGCGGCGGACGCCGTGGTCGCGCATGGCTTCGAGCAGCGTGACCGTGCCGGCGACGTTGTTGCGATAGTACTTCAGCGGCTCGCGCACGGACTCGCCCACGTCGAGGAACGCGGCAAAGTGGAGGACGCCGTCAAACGAAGCGCCGTCGAGCACGCGACTTAGCAGCGCTCGATCCGCGATGTCGCCGCGGACGAATCTGGCGCGGCGGTCCAGCGCCCATTCGTGACCCGCGGAGAGATCGTCCAGCACCACGACTTCATGCCCGGCGTCGCACAGCGCGCGGGCGCAGTGGCTGCCGACATAGCCCGCGCCGCCCGTGACCAGCAGCCGCATCTACTCCTCCTCCCGGCGAAACTCGCCGCGCTCGGGCAGGTCGTCCATCCCGAGCGAGCCTTCCAGCACGATGTCCTCCACGCGCGAGACGCTCATCATGATCCGACGCAGAACGACGACGCGGCGGCGGTTGACCGTCACGCCCTGCTCGAGCGCCTCGGCCAGGTACGCCTCCTTGGAGGCATGTCCTTCGCGGCAGTCGTGAACGTCGGCCTCGGTGAGCACCAGCGCGGACTCGGTAACGTCCACGAGCTTGCCGAGATAGACGATGGGTCCATCGGTGTCGATGACCACCGTTTCATTAAGGAGCGTCATGAGCGGATCACGCAGGGTCATCACATCAATCTCCTGTCACGGGCGCAGAGCCCGCGTGGCGTCAGGCTATCCCGATACCGGCTTTTTCTCCAGTGGAAAGGGGAGGACGCCTCTCCTTGTAGGGCAGAGCCGGGGCGGGGTGTTCAAGAAGCCCTTCCCCTGCCCCCTTCCCGTGGGAAGGGGCGAAGGAAGCTACTCTTCAAACTCCCCGAAGGCGTCCGGCAGGTAGGCGATGATGTCCTCGGCGGTCATGGAGATGGGGCCGATGTCCTGCGCCGCGAAGTCGCCGGCCAGTCCGTGGATGTGGACGCCAAGGACGCTCGCCTCGAAGGTTTCCATCCCCTGCCCGATGAGCGCGGCGATGACACCGGTGAGTACGTCGCCGGTTCCGCCCGTGGCCATGCCTGCGTTGCCGGTTTCGTTGACGTAAAGGCGCTTGCCATTGGTGACGATCGTGCCGTGCCCCTTGAGGACGATCACGGCGCCCGTGCATTCGTGCAGAGTCAGCGCGGTCTGCTGCCGATCCGTAGCGGGCGGGCGACCCCAGGCATCGAGCAGCCGCTTCGCCTCGCCGGGATGCGGCGTGAGCACGCAGGGGCGGTCTTGGGGATCACCCTCCGCTTGGAGCGCCTGCCCGAGCGGAACGCGCCCCTGCCCCACGGTGGCCTTCGCCAGCAGGTTCAGCCCATCCGCATCCAGCACCAGCGGTACGGGACATCGCATCACGAACGCCGCAAGCTCTGACGCCCGGATGCCGTCCCCAAGCCCGGGACCGACAACCACCACGTCGGCCTTGAATTGCTCCACAATCGTAAGCCAATGCTCTCCATGCTCTCCGGGCTGCCGGGCATAGGAACAGACGGTGGCGTTCGGCACGAGAATCCCGACGGAATGTCTGATCCCATCGGGAACGGCGATTTGCACCAGCCCCGCTCCGCTGCGGAAAGCGGCGCGGGCCGCCATCGCCGGCGCACCGGCCATGGTGATTCCCGTGCCGCAGGCGCCGATGTCGCAACCCCCGATGACCAGCACGCGCCCGACGCTTCCCTTGTGGGCGTCCTCCGGGCGCGTCGGAAGCGGCGGAATTTCGCGCGTGATGATCGGTTTTGCGGCCATGGCATCCGTCTCTACGAGGTCCGAGCCTTCAAGATGCGTGCCGCGGCGTAGGCGGCGCCGAAGCCATTGTCGATGTTCACCACGGTCACCCCCGAGGCACAACTGTTCAGCATCGCCAGCAGGGCCGTCACCCCGCCGAAGCTTGCGCCGTACCCCGTGCTCGTCGGCACGGCGATCACCGGGCAGGACACCAGCCCTCCGACCACGCTGGGCAATGCGCCTTCCATCCCGGCAACCGCGATGACGACATCGGCGGAAGCAATCGACTCGCGCGAGGCCAGCAGGCGATGCAGCCCGGCCACTCCCACGTCGTAAACCGATTCCACCGCGAGATCCATGATGTCGCAGGTGACGCGGGCCTCCTCGGCGACGGGCATGTCGCTGGTGCCGGCGGCGACGATCACTACTCGTCCGGTGTGTGTCCGCGGCGTGATTTGCCTCAGCGTGACGGCGCGGGCGGCGGGGTGATACTCACCGGTGGGATGCTCTCGCCGTATGGCCTCGAAGACCTCGTGCGTGGCGCGCGTAGCCAGAACGTTGCCACCGCTGGCGGCGCATCGGGTGAAGATGGCGGTGACTTGCTCGACGGTCTTTCCGGGGCAGAGGATGACCTCCGCGAACCCGCAGCGCAGAGCGCGATGGTGATCCACGCGGGCAAAGCCGATATCTTCAAACGGCAGGTCGCGCAGACGCGACACCGCCGCGTCAAGCGTGGTCTCGCCTCGCACGAGGCTTTGCAGCAGTGCTCGCAAGGCAGGCTCGGTCATCTTGTCTGAAGCGTAGTTTGCCTGGAAGCCGCAGGCAATCCAAAGGCACTCCAGTCAGAGCTTCTCCGGGCAAACCGAGCAACTAGGTTAACGTCGCCACCAGCATCGGCCCACAGCAACACAGCATCGGCGAGACGCAACAAAGCGCGAAGGCGGCCAAGCTCAATGCCCGACCCGAAGGCGAGCGCACGCCGACAATCGCGCAACCGATTGCGCCGAGCCACAACACGCCGCCCAGTATGGGCAGGCCCATGAGCACGAGCATCCAAGCTGGAATCGTGCCGTATCGTTGCTGCATCAACTCCATGACATGCTGCTGATTCTCGAGGAACGGCTTACCCGGGTCCGCCTGGAGAGCTTCCACCTCCATGCGGTGGTTTCTGATGACCATGAGCGTCCCGATCGCGCACAACAACGTGGCGCTCGCAAGGATGAGCGCTGCCGTGCCCCACCCTCGCCGGTTCGGTGCAACATGGGACGGCACCAGCCTGTGCGGCATCGCCGGCCAGGAGGGCGACGCGGGCCAGGGCGATGTCGGGGAGGGTCCGCCGCCGACATTCACCGCGGATGCCGTGGGAATGCTCGGCCCGCTCTCGCCAGTGACGGGCGGTGGCGGGCTGAGCATCTCAAGAGTAGATTGGAGGGGCGCGGCGACCGTGTTGCGGCAGTACGGGCAGGCCACGAGCTTGCCGCCCCACTCGTCGTCGGTCTCGATGGGCTGCTGACAGGACGGGCATTGAAAACGAATCGCCATGTCCGGCAGGTTACGGGAGGCGCGGGCGCGTGGTCAACGCCGGCCGGCGCCTGTTCGCGGCGGCGGCAGACGGCATGCGTCCGAGTAAGCGTGGGGTGGCAGGGCTTGGCGTGCTCGCCTGGCCATGGCGAACCGCCGCACGGCATCGCCCGGCGTGGCGCGTCCTGCATCACTCCACCCTCAGCCGTAAGAGAGCGTCTCGGCTTCCAAGCGTCAGAACCCGCTTGCACACGGGCGCGACACGAAAAGACAAACGATGCGATGATTTCAAGGCGCCACCACCGCTTGCAAGCTTGACACGCGGCGACTCCGCGGTATCCTAACATACATATAACGTGGTCGGCTCGACCCGAGGGTCCGCGTCGGGTAGGCTCGCGACGGCGGGTCGCAGTCCGCGGTGTTTGGCCATCGCGGTCAGGAGGGCGCAGCGCTTCAAGTCACGCGAGACTGCCTGCGCTGCGCAAACGTCGTCTTGCCGCGCCGGCCTGCAGAAACAGGTTCTAACACAGGAGAGTTCGTCATGCGTGGATGGAAGCAAGCTATGTGCGCGTCGGCGTTCGTGGCGGTCTCCGCCATCACCGGTTGCCAACAGAAGGCCGCAAGCATGGAGGACATGATGCAGCCGCCGCCGCGCCCGGCGGAGTTGGACAAGCTCAATGTCTTTGTGGGTACGTGGGAGAGCACGGGTGAAATGCGCATGGCCGGCTCGGATGAGGTCATGCAGCACAAGGGCACCAACACGGTTTCGTGGGATTGCGACAATCGCGTGCTGTTCGAGCGTTTCGAGGCCTCCATGGAAGGTGAAAGCCCGTTCAAGGGCATCGGCGTGTGGAGCTACGACTCGGGCAGCGGCAGGTACCGCATTTACTGGTTCGACAGCTTCGGCTCCACCAACACCGGCTGGGCGACGCACGACGAAAAGACCGACACGTGGCACTTCAAGGGTCAAGGCAACATGGGCGGCAAGACTTCCGTCATCGAAGGCACGGCCCGCATGATCGACAAAAACACGATGGAGTGGTCGCACATCGAGTGGGACAGTTGGAAGCTCAAGAAGATGATGGAAATGAAGGGCACGAGTCGGCGTAAGTAAGGAGAGGCAACAAGGCAGCGAGGCAAAGAGGCAGCGAGGCATGAAGGCAAACCGGCGGCGTGGCAACGCACCCGTCAACCCCGCGCAGGCGGGGGTCCAGCTCGCCGGGAAAAAACCGTTGGATTCGTGCCGTCTCGCAAGCCACAGGCTGGATTCCCGCCTCCGCAGGAATGAGGAGGCTGGATTCCCGCCTCCGCGGGAATGAGGAGTCGGGATTCCCGCCTTCGCGGGAATGACAAGCGCCGCCCTTCACCAAGGCCTGCTCGGCGGCGCCGCGCATTCGAAGACCAGGCTGGGGATTCGGCATGGGCGAGTTCACTCCCACCCTGCAGCAGCAGCGCGCCATCCACACCGTGGGGCAAAGTCTGCTCGTCTCCGCCGCGGCCGGGTCGGGCAAGACGGAGGTGCTCGCGCGCCGGTGCGTCCACCTGGTTTGCGACGCGCCGCCGCCGTTTCGCTGCGACATTGACGAACTACTCGTCCTGACGTTCACCGAAGCGGCCGCGGCGGAAATGCGCGGGCGCATCGTGGGCGAGCTGCGCCGGCGACTGGAATCAGCGCCGGGCGACGCTCGACTCCGCCGCCAGGTTGCATGGGCCGACCTCGCATCCATCTCGACGATCCACTCCTTCTGCAACACGATCGTGCGCCGCCACTTTACCGAGGCGGGCATCGACCCCTCCGCGGCGATCCTCGACGGTCAGGAGGCCGTCCTGCTTCGCGGCGATGTGCTAAGCTCGCTGTTTGACCGGCTGTATGAGGCGGCGCGCGATCCGCAGTCGAACGAACACGACTTCGGTCGTCGCTTCGTGCGATGCGTGGACGACTACGGGCTGGGCGGCGACCGGGGCATCGCGGATTTCGTCCTCCGCGTGGCGGCTTTTCTCGAAAGCCTGCCGGATCCGCAGGCGTGGATGGACGGTGCGGCGGCGCGGTGGGCGGATGGCGGAGTGTCCGTGCTGCTGCAAACCATCCACGGCTTCGCCACGGAATTGGCGGAGCAGTTTGCGGAGCTTGAGGCATTCGGCGCGTCGCTGGGATCAGGCGATCCGCGCCTGACCGCGCTGGCTGACTGCGTTCGAGCACACGCGGACTCGTTTCGGCAGTGGCGCGAGAACCTCGCCCGGACGGATGCTGAGCCGGGCGATCCGTCGCGTGTTGAAGCTCTTATCCAGGGTTTCGGCGAGGTGCAGTCGTCGGTTCAGGCGTACTCGTTCGACAAGCCCCGCGGCGTGCGACGAAAGAACAAGGATCCGGACTCGGCGGATCTGCACCTTAATGCGGCGCTGGATCGCTTCGATGCCCTGAAGAAGACACTGTTCGACGAGCGGCTCCAGGCACATTACGGCCTGTTTTCTCCCGCGGAAATCCTTGAAGGAATGCAGCGCGTCGCCCCGTATGCGGCGACGTTGCTCGATCTTGTCGGCGCGTTCCGCCGCGCGTATCACGATCGCAAGCGCCGTGTGGACGTGCTGGACTTCGCCGATCTGGAGAGGCTCGCCTACGAGCTGCTCGTGGATCCCTCGGTCCACGGCGGGGCGGGAACTCCCGCCGTCGCCGCCGCCCTGCGCCGCCGCTTCCACCACGTCCTCGTCGATGAGTTCCAGGACATCAGCCCGATCCAGGCCGCCATCATCGAACGCCTCAGCCGTGAGCCGGATCCCGCCGAGCCCGACAACCTCTTCGTCGTCGGCGACGTCAAGCAGAGCATCTACCGCTTCCGCCTCGCGGAGCCGGCGTTGTTCATCGAGCGACAGCAGCGGCTCGCGCGCGGCGCGGCCCAGCGCGACGCGGAGGCGCACGACGCGGACGCGGGCGGCGAGGTGATCCCGCTTTCCCAGAACTACCGCAGTGCCCCATGCGTCCTCGATTTCGTCAACGCGCTCTTTGAGAAGCTGATGACGCCGCCTCTCTCGCCCGTCGTGTATGACGAGGCCGCGGTGCTGCGCCACGGCCGGGACGAGTCCGCCGGGGCGTCGCACGCGCCCGTCGAGCTGCACCTTCTGGAGCGCGGCGCTGCCGCGGATACGCAGGAAAGCGATGACGCCGACGACGCGGCGCCGTCCTCTTCGGATGTGGACGATCCCAGTCGCTGGTCGCCGATCGAGCGCGAGGCGTATCTGATCGGTCGGCGCATTTGCGAGCTGCGCGGCGACGCGAATCTGCGAATTGAAGGTCAGCCGGCCTCGTTCCGCGACTTTGCCATTCTGCTGCGCGCGGCGAAGGGCAACGCGCCCGCGATCGAGCGCGTGATCAAGGCCATGGGCGTCCCCGTTCGCGCCGACGCGGGCGGCGGCTTCCTCGATGCCCGCGAGGTGCGCGAAGTGCTCGCCGCGCTGCGCGTGCTGGACAATCCTCAGCAGGACATTCCGCTGGCGTCGGTGCTGCGGACGGGCATCTTCGCGGATCCTTTCAGCGTGGACGACCTTGCGACCCTGCGCATGCACGCTCGGGCGGTCCCGTTCCACCGCGCCGTGATGGAGTACGCCACGGGCGGAATGGACGCGGGTCTGCGCGATCGCGTCGCACGCGTATTCCAACGGATCGACGCCTGGCGGCAGGCCGTGCGCCGCCGCCCGCTCGCCGAGGTTGTGTGGGAACTCTACGAATCCACGGGCTATCTGGCCGAGGCTTCCGCCGCTCCCGACGGAGCGACGCGACGCGCGAACCTGCTTCGACTCCACGAATACGCGCGCAAGTTCGCCACCTTTCGCCAGCAGGGGCTGCACCGATTCCTGGCCTTCATCCACTCGCTGGAAGAAGAATCCCAGCAGCCCGACGCCGCATCGCCGCAGGGCGAGGGCGAAGACGTCGTGCGCATCATGACCATTCACCGCAGCAAGGGGCTGGAGTTCCCTGTCGTGTTCGTCGCGGGGCTGGCGACGAAACTCAACCTCGACGACGCGAAAGGGCGGCTGATCTTCGGGCGCGAGACCGGGCTGGGTCTGCGCGTCGTCGATCCGGCGGCGATGATTGAGTACCCGACCGCGGCGCATCAGCTCGTGCAGGATGAAATCGAGCGCACCACGCGTGAGGAGGAGCTGCGCGTCCTCTATGTCGCGCTGACGCGGGCGCGCGAGCGGCTCATTCTCACGGCCTCTCCACCATGCAAGGACATCCCTGCGCGCCTTGAGGAAGCGCGAACCGGGGGACTCTCCTCTTCCGCCGCCTCCCTGCGCGGAGCCAGCGACCCGTTGGACTGGGTGCTTGCGGTGTTGTCGCAGCAGGAGGCGGGCCGCGTGGCATGGACATCCACTGACGAGGAGTGGAAAGCTGCCTCCGCGGGCTCGGAGGGATCGCTGGCAGTCGTTCGCGCATGGGATGCAGGGCAGATGGCCGCATGGCGCTTGGAGCGTTACCGCCGGGATGAGGCGGGCGATCCACTGCGCGAGGCGGCGGCGAAAGTGGCGGCGCTTCCCCCGACGGAACCGGTGGACTCCACGGACGCGGAGGCGAACAGCGTGCTGACGCGCCTCGCCTGGATCTATCCCGCGATGCCGCTGTCCACCGTTCGCGCCGTCGTTTCCGCCAGCGAGTTCAAGGGCGCGTTCGATCCGCTTGCCGATGCGGACGAGTCGCCGCGCCCACACTCCACGGCGGGTGAGCCGCCGAGGCGGCCACGGACTGAACCCTCCGCTGATCCCACGGCCGCGCGCCGCCGAGGCATCGTCACGCATCGCCTGCTCCAGCACCTGAACTTTCCCGCCGCCGTCGCGCACGGATGGGCCGGTGAGTTCCAGCGCCTGCTCGATGCGGGCGTTGTCGAGCAGACCGACGCTGAGCTGATCGACGGCGCGGCCATCGACTGGTTCCTCAGCACCCCGCTGGCGCAGCGCATCGCCACCGCCGGGCCGGCGTTCCACCGCGAGTTCCCGTACATCGCCGCTGAGCCGCCCGAACAGTTCGATCGTTCTGCCGGCTCGATCGCGGATGACGACTACATGCTTGTCCGCGGCATCGTGGACGGCGTGATCGTCGAGACTGATCGCATCGAGATCGTGGACTACAAGACCGATGCCGTCGCCCCGTCGCAACTGGCGGAGCGAGCGGCGCACTACCGTCCGCAGGTCCGCCTCTACGCCCGCGCCATGTCAAGGCTCTGGAAGCGCCCCGCGCGCGCCTGCCACCTCGTCTTCCTCGCGCCGAGGTCCATTCAAAGCCTTGCTCCCGGCGGATAGGAGGCGGTGGCACAGTAGCCGCGGCTCCGCGGCGGTGGTGGATGCGCCGTTGCAAAATCGCTAAGCTGGCAGGCCACGCTGGAGTATCTAACTGGCACGTGATTTGCACTGTGCAGGGAGGATTCGTCGGAACGCCGCCGGCGGAAGGGGACGATCGGCGAGCCAGGAACCGGCTTCATTCATGCACAAGGGTCATTCAACCTACGCCTCGCTCGAGCGCCGCATCCGCGAGTTCGGCGAGGAAATCTTCGAGCGCGCCGCTTCGGCGTGTCCACGGTGGTTCCAGCGCGAGTGGTGGCTGGAGCAGACCACGCGGATCGTGGACAGCGACCCGCGGCTGAAGGCGGCCGTGTTTCAGTTCGTGGATTGCCTGCCGTCGCTGAAGACGGATGAGCAGATCGCCCGTCACCTTCACGAATACATTGAGGCGCGCCATGCGCCCGTGCCGCTGCCGGCTCGCTGGGCGCTGCGGCAGGCAAGATCGGGCGGGGCTCTGGCGGGACTGATCGGCTTCGGCGCCCGGCTCGGCGCCCGCGCGATGGCCGGTCGCTTTATCACCGGTCATGATCAGGTCACCGTTCTGCAAACGCTGCAGCGCCTGCGCCGCGACGGCATGGCGTTTACGCTCGACGTGCTCGGCGAATCCACCACCAGCGACGCCCGCGCCGACGCCTACGCCGCCGTGTACCTCGACAGCCTCGACGCGCTCTCGCCGGAAATCGCCCGCTGGCCCGGCGCGGCGCTGCTCGACGACACGGACTGCGGTCCTCAGCCGCGGCTGAACATCTCCGTCAAGCTCACCGGTTTGGACCCGCACTTCGACGCCATCGCGCCGCGGGCGGGCATGGATCGCGTCGCCGCGCGCCTCAGGCCCCTCCTGCGCCGCGCCCGGGAGCGCGGCGCGTTCGTCAACATCGACATCGAGTCGTTCAAGCATCGGCTGCTCACGCTCGACCTGTTCGAATCCCTGATGAGCGAGGCGGAGTTCCGCGATTTCACGGACGTCGGCATCGTCGTGCAGGCGTACCTCAAGCAGGGCGAGGAGGATCTGGCCCGCCTGCTTGAGTGGGGCCGGCGCCGCGGCACGCGCTTCGCCATCCGGCTCGTCAAGGGAGCGTACTGGGATTCCGAGGTGGCCTCCGCGGTGCGCAATCACTCCACGCCGCCCGTCTGGACGAGCAAGTGGGAGTCCGATGCGTGCTACGAGCGCATGGCGAGAACCATGCTGCAGAACCGCGACCTCATCCGCCCGTGCTTCGCCAGCCACAACGTGCGCACGATTGCCGCGGTGATGGCCTGGGCGGAGCACCTCGGCGTCCCGGTGAGCGGCTACGAGGCGCAGATGCTGTACGGCATGGGCGACCCGCTCAAGGTCGCCGTCGCGCAGATGGGGCGCTGCGTCCGCGTGTATTCTCCGTATGGCGACATGCTGCCGGGCATGGCCTACCTGATCCGCCGCCTGCTGGAGAACACGTCCAACGACTCGTTTCTCAAGCAGGGTTTCGCCGAGCGGTCGATGTACGCGCGGCGCCTTGCCGATCCCGCCGCCGCCCGCCCCACGAGCAGCCCGCTGCCTAAGCTTCGATACTGCGATCCCGCGTCCGCCCCCCTGGAGCCTGTCCACGTGTTTCGTCACTGCCCGAAGTTAAGCTTCGCCGTCGAGGAGAATCGAACCCGCCTTGCCGCCGCCATCGCCCACGCCGCTGCGGCGGAGCCGGAGGTGTGCACGCTCATCGTCGCGGGCCGCGTGCTGGAGGCGCGGGACAAGCGGGAGTGCAGAAACCCGGCGCAGAGCGAACGCGTGCGGGCCCAAGTGCATTGCGCGTCGATCGCTGAAGCGGATCTCGCCGCGGCCGCGCTGGCGCGCGGGTTCGAGTTCTGGAAATCGACCGACGTGGGCGACCGTTGCGGGCGCGTGGAGCGCGCCGCGGAGCTTCTGGCGCAGCGGCGTTTCGCCGTCGCGGCCGAGTTGGTTCTCATCGCGGGAATGACGTGGCGCGAGGCGGATGCGGAGGTGGCTGAGGCCGTGGACTTCATGCGGTTCCACGCCGAGCAGATGCATACGCGGGCGCGGCGCCTCCGGCGTCGGGGCGTTCCCGGCGAGGAGAATGTCCAACAACCGGCGGCGCGCGGTCTATGCGCGGTGTTCACCGACGGCGGATCGCCGCTGGGTTCCTTTGCCGCCGCCGTTTCCGCGGCGCTGGTCTGCGGAAACCCGGTGCTCGTGTGCCCGCCGGTTGAGACGGCGCCCCTCGCGGCCAGGCTGCTGAAGCTGCTGACCGAAGCGGGCGTTCCCGCGGGCGCGACGGGGTTGCTGCCGATTCTCGACGAATCCGTCGCGCTGCACCTTGCGCGGCACTCGGATGTGCGCCTCGTGGTCTGCCAGGGTTCCCACAGCCGTTGCTCGGCGCTGCGCGCGGCCGCAGCAGAGGTGCGCCCTGGGCAGCGTCACGCGCGCGGCTTCATCGCAGAAGGCCGCACCGGCGGCGTCCTTGTCGTGGACGACGACGCGGACGTGGACGCGGCGCTGTCGGGCGTGCTTCAATCCGCCCTGACGTTCGCGGGCCAGCGGCGCGACGGCGCTTCGCACGTCATCCTCGTCGGCGAGCTGCTCAAGTCGTTCACGTCGCGCCTCGGCGAGGCCGTCCGCAGTTGGACCGTCGGCGACCCCTCGGACCCCGCCACGCAGGTCGGGCCGGTGATGACATCGCAGGCGTTCGCGGAATTGACGGCTCGGATCGACCGCGCGGAGAAAGCGGGTCGCCTGCGCGCTCGTCAACCCGCGCCGGGTGGGGGGGGCGGGAACTTCGCGGACCTTGCGGTCGTCGAAGGGCAGGCGGATTCGTTCGTCTCGGACCTGGATGGCGTGAAGGGTCCAGTGGTTACGCTCTACGGCACGGACGACTTCGAGGCCGCGATCGCGCTCGCCCACCGTGCCGCGCCGCTGCAGGTCGTCGGCGTGTACTCGCGCAGCCCCTCGCACGTCGAGCAGGCGTCGCGCGAGTTGGATGCCGACGCGGTGTTCATCAACCGTCCGACGGTGGGCGGCGAAGTGGACCGCCACCCGGCCGGCGACTCGCGCCACGGCGCCTCGCCGCACGCGTTGGGCAGCGGCGACTATCTCGCCGAGTTCTGCCGCCCGCGCACCCTCAGCGAGTACACGCTCCGCCATGGCTTCTCGCCGGAGCAGGACGACGAATCGCCATCCGAGCAGCCCCACGGCCTGCAGCACGCCTGACGCCGTTGAACGGCTCGGGGGATCGGCGCGGGTTTTCAGGACCATCCGGCGGCATTCAGCACCCGAAGCGCCAGCGAGGGGCACCCTGCGCGGATTACTTACCGCACTCTTCACCCGCAAAGCCTCGCCTGGCGTGCTGCAAATTCCGCACAATCGGTTACAATGTCATAAGCCGGTCAGGGGATACCGGACCGTCGGGTCCGGGGTCGGCAGACTTACCAAGGGAGGAATAGAGAGATGAGGGCAGGAAGAATAGGACTGATGGTTCTGCTGGCTAGTGCCGCGCTGGCGAGCACGGCCTGGGCATCAACGGAGACGCAGAGCGCGGCGCTCGCCCGCTTCGCATCCGAACAGCCTCAGGCGCATCTTCGATACGACGAATCCGGTGCGCGCGTCATCCAGGTGTGGGGTCGGGCGTTCTCCGGCGGACAGACCGCTCAGGACGCAGCCTACGCCTTCGTGGACCAATACGCCGACCTGTTCGGCGTGCAGGTGGAGAACCTGGTCAACACCGGCGCGCAGGACGTGCGCAACGGCGCGTTCACCGTTTTCACCTTCGATCAGTTTCACGATGGACTCCGCGTGGATGAGTCGGGCGTGGCGGTGCTGGTCCGCTCCGACGACAACGGCGTCGTGCTGGTCAACGCCGACCTCCGTGCGATTCCGGAGGGGTTCTCGACGAATCCAAACATCGATGAAGTCGCCGCGTCGCGCATCGTGCAGGGGGAGTATGCACACCTGAACCTCTTCAGTGAGCCGCAGCTCGTCGTCTACCCGTTGACCGGCGCGCCCACGTTGGCTTGGAAAATGACCGCCAGCAACGATGATGTCGCCAACTATGAGAACTGGCTCGTGTACGTGGACGCGCAGGATGGCTCCATCGTCGCGCGCCACGACGGTGTGCTGCACACCGACATCTCGGGCAACGTGCAGGGCAAGGCCACGCCCGGACTGAAGCCCGATGAAGGCATCAACCCGCCGGTGATGCGCGCCATCGGCGACGCACACATCACCAACAGCAGCAACGGCGCGCAGACCTATACTGACGACAGCGGAAACTACACGGTCTCCAATGCCGGCAACAGCGCCGTGACCATCACCGTGGATCTCAACGGGCGCGTCATCGACGTGGACAACATGGGAACCGGCGGCGAGCTTTCCGCCAGCCAGTCCGTAACTCCGCCGGGTCCCGGCAACTTCACGCTCAACAACTCGCCGACGGAGTTCGTCACCGCGCAGGTTAACGCCCTGGTCAAGCTGCACGAGATCAACGAGCTGATGCTCTCGATCAACGGCGGCTATCCGATCACCGAGAAGCGCAAGGCCAAGGTGAACATCTCGGGAACGTGCAACGCGTTTTATGACATTAGCGGCGACCTTTCGACCAACTTCTACCGCGCCGGCGGCGGCTGCCCGAACATGGCCTACTCGACCGTCGCGTGGCATGAGTACGGTCACCACCTCGTTGAGAAGGGCCATACGAACGCCTGGCCGGCCTACCCGGACTATCACGAGGGCATGGCGGACTGCGCGGCGGCGCTGACGGGCAACAACCCCTGCGTCGGCGAGGACTTCTTCGGGCAGAACTCCGGCTGCCTGCGGAACGGCGACACGGCGAACCGTCAGTATCCGTGCAGCGGCGAAGGGCATTTCTGCGGCGAGGTGATCTCCGGATGCACGTGGCATACGCTCGAAGCGCTCAATCTGGACGGCTTCGACGGCCTGACGCTCACCCGCGACCTGTGGCTCAACAGCATCCTGCTGCACCCGCCGGGCATCCAGCCGGGCATCGCCGTGGACTGGGCGACTCTCGATGACGACGACGGGAACATCGACAACGGCTCGCCGCACTATGCGCAGATCGACGCCGGCTTCTCGCAGCACAACATGGGGCTGCCGATCATCGACACCCGCTGCGAGGATCTCAAGAAGTTCACCGCGACGTGCCGGTCCGGCGGGAAGGTCATCGCCAAGTGCGTCTTCACCGATGATTCACACGTCGGCGAAACCGTCACCTTCAACATCGCGGGAACGCCCGTGGTCACGCCGATCGTCGGCCGCCGCGCCAAGACCTCGCTCTGCTGCTACAGCGCCGGTCCCAAGACGGTGAAGCTGACGGACCCGGCGGGCTGCAGGAATGACCTGACGGCGACCTGTCCGTAGTAAGCTCGGATCGCCGAAGCAGTTGAGCATCTGCGGGGCACCTCAGTGGGGCACCGGCTTTCCAGCCGGTGGATTGGGCACAGGTTCTTGACCCATGCCGGTGCCTCGGCGACCTCAGATGTTCTGGGATGAGCAAAGACCCCTCGGGATCAAAACGATCCCGAGGGGTCTGTTTCATGCCGCGGCTGCGGACGATTCTGGTCCGCGGGTTTCTCCAACCTCGCTTGGCAGTCTGCGATTGAGTTTGATGCCAGACGCGGGACCCGTCACCCCCGCGCAGGCGGGGGTCCAGGGCGTAAGCAAACCCGCTGGATTCCCGCCTGCGCGGGAATGACGAGCGTCGCCCTTCACTCGCGTGAGTCGTTCCGACTTCGACGTTTCAGCGTTTCGACGTTTCAGCTTTTCCCACCTTCTGGACCGGACGCGCGGGGACCGGTACAATGGCCGGGGTCCGCACGCGGCGTTCCGGCGTTCTCCCTCGGGCTGCGTCCCGATCGGCCGGTTCCTCCAATCCGCGTCGAGACCCTCCCCTGGGGAATCGGTATGCGCGTTGACCCAAGGATTCGAACCGTCCATTTGAAGAAGCGACGCGGCGATGCGCCAGGTCGCTGCGACCGGATGCAGAGCCGATCGCTGGCATCCTCGCGCGTCGCGCTCGTCGCGGCGTTTGCGGGCGTCGCGGCGATCGTGCACACCGCGCCGCTCCACGCCGAAATTCGCGCGTTCAGCGGGCGCGTTCACGCCATCGCGCGCGGGCTGGCCGATGCTCCGGAAGATTCGTTCACCCGCGACGATGACGCCTACGCGCGCACGGTTGAGCCGCCGATCATCGACGCCACGGCTTTACTGCAAACGACTGACATCGCCGGCAACCCGCTCGCCGCCGGGCGTTCGATCGTGATCCTCGGCGACCCGCGCTCTTCCACGGGGCAGAACCCCGGCGAATTCGCGCTCGAATGCGGCGCTTTCTCCAATGATGCGCGCATCGCCTATCAGATCGAGGCCTTCGCCGGGGAGAACCGCGACCTTCGCTTCACGCTCGCCGATGTGCTTGGCAGCGCCGCCGGATCACCTCGCCAAGTCGTCAGTCAAGTCTTCCTCAGCGGCGCGCTGGTCTTCTGGGTCACCACCGGCCAGGGCGGCCTCACCGGTGCGGCAGCGGAGTTCACCGGCGAGGTTCACGACGCTCGCCTGCCGGACGCGCCCGTGCTGCGCGTGCATCGGCGCTTCGAGGGCGATGCGAGCGGCGCGGTCTTCGAGGCGGCTTCTGAAAGCGCCGGCGTTCGCGGCGACGATCTGCCCACCACCATTCTCGACCTCGAAGCGCTCCGCGGTTCCGACGCGCCTGAAGCGGCGACCCTGGTCGAACAGGCCGACCGGCTCGGCATCGACACGTTCGTCGTTGTGCTTATCGGACCTCAACCGGTTGAATACGCCTATAGCCTCATGCCCGGCGAGACGTTTGGTCTGGAGGCTCAGTTTACGCTCGTCGTCGAGAGCGCCCCGGCGGGAACGGGCGTGGCCGGCGTGATGGGCCGTCCGTTCGCGGGGCTGGCCGACCTCTTCGAGCAATCGCGCACGGACGCCGACGGGAAGATCCTCGAGCGCTCGCTCAACAAGCTGATGGAAACCCATGCTCCAGCCGGCGGCAAGCCGGACGCCCCGGTCCTCAACGAAACCGAAGTCGGAGGCGGCAACCCTCTCGCCGGTTGGCCCACGGGCTTATGCGGCGCGTTCGGCGCGGAGGCGCTGCTGGCGCTTTCCTTGGGCTGCATCTGCCTGCGCAGCGCTGCCCGGCCTATGCGACGCCTACCGCCAACACACCCTCGTGCAGGGAATTGCGCGAGGTGCACGGGCGTCTGACTCTCGGGTGTACGAGCGCCTGACTCTTCACTCCGGCGTCGCGCAGCGCGATCCCGCGGGACGCTTCGCACGGACAAGGAGCCGGCGCCGCCATACAGGTCCAAGTATTTCCCCATGGCGCAAGCAGACTCAACCGCATCAGATCACGCCTGCGTCGTCCTGTTCGACGGCGTGTGCAACCTGTGCAGCCGAAGCGTGCAGTTCATTATCAGGCGCGATGCGAAACGGCGTTTTCGATTTGCCCCACTGCAGTCCGAGGCGGCGCGGCAGATGCTGAAGCTTGCGGCGGCGCCGCTCGACCGGTTCGAGGGCGTGGTGCTCATCGAGCGTGGTAGGGCCTATTGTCGATCCGACGCGGTCCTCCGCATTGCGTCGAAGCTGCGGTTTCCCTGGCCCCTCGCGGGCGCACTGCTCCTTCTGCCCCGCCGATTCCGCGATGGGGTCTACGACGGCATCGCGCGACGCCGATATCGCTGGTTCGGAAAGAAAGAAGCCTGCATGGTCCCCACGCCGAAGTGGCGGGATCGGTTCCTCGACGCGGGATGCGGGCCATGACAGTCCATGGTGGCAGGCGGCGCTTCGTCATTCCCGCAATGGCGGGAATCCAGGCGGTCGCTCGCGGGGAGGCACGAATTCAGCGGTTTTCCGGGGCGGGGGGGACGCCCCCCGGCGCTGCGGGGGATGAAGAACGGTCCGGTTTCGAGTTCCACCACAGGCTGATAACCGTGCTTTCCTTGCGATAACCCATGCCGCGCTTCGATCCGCGGAATCCGTGGAGGTTCGTCGCGGCGGCAGGGCACGCCCGCGGCGCACTTCCGCCACGGCGAAACCCTGCCGCACGCCGACATGGGGTCACTCCGCGTGCCTCTCCGCAAAGCGGCTGTGGCCCGCGCTGAAGCACCCTTCCGCGGCGCAGCTTGCCTGCGGGCTTCATTTCTGGGAAACTGATGTTGGCACGATGAGGCTCCACGGTGCGCCTGCCTGGAGGCGGGTCATGAATCCGGCACGACGATGCGCGATTCCGGCACGACGTTGCACGATTCCGGCGTTACGTCCCCCTCATGCGGCGCCCCATCGCCTGGGCGCGGCCCGACTCCCCGCGAGCCTGGCGCGAGGGAGCAGTGGTTTCACTCTGATTGAGCTGCTTGTGGTGATTGCGATCATCGCGCTGCTCATTAGTGTGCTGCTGCCTTCTCTGCAGAAGGCTCGCGCGCAGGCCCGGCTGACCGTCTGCCTCTCCAACATCCGCAGCCAGGGGACGACCGTGCACCAGTACGCGATGGAGCACGGAGGCGCGCTGCCGCCGAAGCACTACTGGCATTTCGGCGGCGGAGAAAGCGACGTGCGCCTGATCAACCGTTTCCTCGCGGAGTACACCGGGCAACCGTTCCCGCAGCCGAATCCCGACGTGTTTCCCGTGCCGGACGGCGCCTGGCGATGCCCGGAGGTCGAGTGGGAGGACCACTGGCCCACGGACCGCTGGACGCACTCCGGCATTATTCACCATGCGCCGAACCACTGGTTGTTCAACAACATCGACCACGTTGAGCCGGAGCCCCCCACTGTTTATGCGGATGCGCTCGAGGAATGGTACGACCGGTTCGGAGGCGAACAATGGCGCGTCCTGGATCGAGTGGGCCGCCCGGCGGAGATCGTCGCGCTAATCGACAACGTCGATTACTACGATCCCGGTCACGGACACCGCGACGCGCGCGAATCCATCGGTCACTCTGTTGAGATCATGGAGAACCCGCGCGGCGAGCAGTACTACGACAACAAGGGCAGCCACGCGCTCCTCGCCAAGCGCCCCGCCGTCCTGCTCGACGGTCACGCGGAGCCCCTGCCCAACGGAAGAAGCTACTGGCAGGACGTGCTGAACGTCTATCATCCCGGGGGCGACCGCAGCCGCCGCGTCGAGCTGTTTCACCGCGAAGTGCAGCACTTCCTGTGGTACATTGACCCCTCGGAGCATGGGGGCCGGGTGCGCTGAGGCATGCTCCTTGCGTCCCGCTGCCGGGCATTGCCTTCGCTCGAAGCACTTTTTCGGCACAGCCTGTAGACCCATGCTTCCGCTTTCCTGCCCCGCGAGGCGCCTCGGGGCCTGGCGCATGGCCACCGGCTGACCGGCCCGCCACTTGCGTGGTGGGTCCTAAGTCGACCCGCATCACGGGTCCGGTGGGCGGTCGCTGGTGATGCGCTTGCTGAAGGGCGTGCCGCACTCGGGGCAGCGCTGCTGCGGGAGACCGTAGAGCAGGTAGCCGCAGGACTCGCATTGCGCGTGCTTCCACCGTTTGCTTTCGCGCCACTCTCGGCGGCCGTCGCGGATGACATTACGCAGAAAGAACACGATGAACGCCACGCCCAAGCCGCCAAGAACTGCGAGCACGAGAACTCCGGCGACGTCGACGTCTCCCGTGGCCGATGCGAGAAGGAAGATTGCAAAGCAGCCGAGCGGGGCGAGGATAGGCGGCCATCCGAGTCGCGTGTGCCACAGCGGGTCCATCAGAGAAATCGCCTTGCAGGAAGATTCAGGAACTCGATCGCCGTGCCGGAGAGGAGCCGCTCTTTCGTGACCGCGTCGAGGTCGGACATGGACTCAATCATCGCGCCGGGCACGTCTTCGCCCAACGGGAACGGATAGTCCGACCCGAGCGCGATCCGCTGCGCGCCGAAGAGCCGGATCAGTTGCCGAAGCATGTCCGCATCGTGCGTCAGTGAGTCAACATAGAAGCGCGCCGGAGTCACGCCGCCGCAACCGTCGGGCCTCGCCAGGTACTCGCGGGGGGCGACCGGGTTGTCAACGGCACACAGGTCCGGGCGGGCGTGGAAACCGTGGTCGATGCGGCCGATCGTTCCGGGGAAGGAGCCGCCCGCGTGGGCGAACGCAATGCGCAGACTCGGCAAGCGCTCCAGAACGCCGCCGAAGATGACCGAGCAAATGGCCAGGCACGTCTCCGCAGGCATGCCGACGAGCCACGGCGTCCAGTACTTGCTCATCCGCTCGCGCCCCAGCATGTCCCAGGGATGCACGAACACGGCCGCGCCGAGCCGCGCCGCCGTTTCAAACACCGCGAACAGCTCGGGCGCGTGCAAGTTCCAGGTCTCCTTGCGCCCCGTGAATTCGTTGGGGGACACGTTGGTGCCGATCTGCACGCCGCCCAGGCCCAGCCCGCCGCGTGCCACCGGGGTGACACAGCGCTCCAGCTCGCGGCAGGCGAGCTGCGGGTCCTGCAGCGGGATGGTGCCCAGCCCCGCGAATCGAGCGGGATGCGCCGCCACGACGCCGGCGACGTGGTCGTTGAGCATGCGCGACAGGTCCAGCGCGTCGGCGGGTTTCGCCCAGTACGAGAACATCACGGGCACGGTGGAGAGGACCTGCACGGCGACGCCGGCGCGGTCACAGTCGTCGATCCGCCGCGCGGGCGACCAGCCGTTGTCCTCGATGACGCGGAAAAGTTTGTCGCCGATCATCATCCGCGCCGTGCAGCACGGGTCGTTCGTCACTCCGTGACGAGGCGGGTCGTCTATCTCTCCGTGACGAGTCGGATAGTTCGTCACTTCGTGACGAACGTCCTCTTCTCCCGCGTGAACAGCTTGCCGAGAACCTCTCGTCGCGGAGCGGCGAACTACGCCGTGCGAATCGCCGTGCTCCAAACGAACAAACCCGCCGTAGCCGTAGCGCTGCTCCAGATCGGGCCAGGACTCAGGCAGGATGTGTGTGTGCAGGTCAATCTTCATGCGCGTGTGCAGTTTGCGGTGCAACGGCGGGCAATTCAACCGCCCCGCCGCACTCCGGGCAGCGCGGCACGGTCAATCCCGTCAGATTGTACCGGCAGTTGGGGCACAAGCCGGCGAGCCTCGCGCGGCGGAGGCGAATGCGGCGGCGAAGCGGTTGAAGGATGAATGCCCACGCGGGATAGGCCGCGAACAGCAGCGTCGGAAACCAGAACGGCATCTCCACGCAATCGCACAGGATGTTGAGACCATCCGCACGAACGAGGGGCCCCGGTCCCAGGAAGCCCACGCTGCCGACGCGCGCGTAGAACTCGCTCAGCATGTACGATCGATACTCGCTGAGATTCGTGGGACTGCGGCTCGAGAAGGGCCCATAGTCGTAGGTTCGCGCCTCCCGGGCCCCGGCGCGACCCGGACGCAGCCGCCCCACGATCAACTGCCCGCAGCGCATCTGGACAAACGCCTGTGCATCCTCGTGCACGGGCCAACGACCCGAGTAGCCGTGTCCGAGTATCTTGACCTCCGACCACGCCGCGTAACTGACCAGCCCGGTGACCAGCGACGCCAGCGACAGCACCGACAAGAGCGCCAACGCCGCCGCGCGGAGTCGCCTGCGCGGGGCGCCTCGCCGCGGCAGCAGGTACAGCCATGCAAGCACGATCGCCACGACCACGCCAAGCGCCCACAATGGTACATGGGACTTCGACCGGTCGCCGCGCGCCATGCGACGGCAGCGGTTGTTGCGATCGGCGCACAGACGCAAAGCAGGGTCTTCATTTGCATGACGGGCACCTCGCGCTGGAAGGATGCGTTTTCTCACATCCGCCACGGGTCCGCTGCTGCGGACCCGTGCCACCCGACGCGGGCTGCTGCGGCTGAAAGGATTCTAACCAGCAAAGATGCGCGAAGCTGCGTTATCTCGCCGGCACGGGGCAGCCTCACTTCGCCCGTGAAGACCAGCCTTTCTTCGCCGGCACGGGCTAGCCCTACTTCGCCGGCGCGGGCGGTTGCATGACGCTGCCGCATTTCTTGCAGGTGCGCAGCGACGTGTTCGACTCGGCCCAGAACTCTTCCATGATCTTCTTGAGCTGGTTGACGATGTCCTTGAGGTCGAATTCCGGTTCGTGGACGACGGCGTTGCACTTCTCGCAGTAGAAGCGCAGGTGGTCCTTCATGCCCGCGGGGCGCTGGCGCTCGACGACCATGCCCACCGTTCCCGCAGGGCGCTGCGGCGAGTGCGGGACGCCGGGCGGGAGGAGGAACAGGTCGCCTTGCCGGATGGGCACGTCGCGCGGCGTGCCGTTGTCGATGATGCGCAGCGTGATGTCGCCCTCGACCTGGTAGAACAGCTCCTCGGTCTGGTTGATGTGGTAGTCCTTGCGCGCGTTCGGGCCTCCGACAATCATCACGATGAAGTCGCGGTCCTTCCACACGCACTGGTTGCCGACCGGAGGTTTGAGCAGGTGGCGGTGCTCGTCGATCCAGGCTTTGAGATTGATGGGCATTGCCAGACTCATGGCAGCTCTCCTTGCAATTGGACCCGAAACTCAACGCACGCGACGGCGACGGGATGTAGCGGGCAAGTTAACAGTATAGAACCAACGGGTAAAGCCTGACGCCGCGGTGCCGGCAGGCGCTGTCATTCCCGCGAAGACGGGAATCCAGGGGTCGCGCGAGATTCTGGACCCCCGCCTTCGCGGGGACGGCGTGGTGCCCCAAGGGGGTGACGTGGTGCCGCGCGGGTCAGCGTGTTTGATCCAACCCGCCGCAAGCCTATACTTCTACGATATCATCCGGTTGCAATGCCCGTCAGTGAGCAGGGGCGAAGCCCGGCATCCAGGGGCTTGGCCGCCCGTCATCGAGGAGACGCGCGGTTTGGCGTCATCGAGATCCATTCATCCTTACTCATCGGGAGTCGTCACATGAGTCGAACCATCGGCGGTTCATCGCTTCGACCGCGGGAAACGCGGGACAGCGCCAGCTCCATCATGCTGCTGGCGCTGCGGATCATCTTCTTCCTCGTCCTTTTCTCCGTGGGCTTCACGTTCGCCGCAAAAGGCGGGGAGATCGAAGGCATCCCGACGTTTCTGAAGAACCCCTACTACGTCCTGATCATCTTTGGAACCGCGGGCCTGGGATTTATCCTGCTCGACATTTTCATTCCGCAGAAGTCGCTGACGGCGATGTCGGGGCTGTTCTTCGGGCTGATGGTCGGGCTGATCGTCGCGTACGGTCTGTCGCTTATCATCGACCTGATCATCGAGTCGAGCTTCGCCGGAGCGCTGCTTGGCACGGCGCTGGTCAGCGTGATCAAGGTCGGCGTCGGCGTGATCTGCTGCTACATGGCCGTCAGCTTCATTCTTCAGACCAAGGACGACATCCGCTTCGTGATTCCTTACGTCGAGTTCGCCAAGGAGACGAAGGGCGCGGTGCCGCTGGTGCTGGACACGTCGGTGATCATCGACGGGCGCATCGCGGACATCGCGGAGACGGCCATCATCGACCGCGAGCTGATTCTGCCGCGGTTCGTCCTCCAGGAGATTCAGGCCATCGCCGACAGCGGCGACAAGCTCAAGCGCAACCGCGGGCGGCGCGGGCTGGACGTGCTGAACAAGCTGCAGCTTTCGGACCGGGTGGACATCCGCCATGTCGACGTCGAGTACAACGCCGAAGGCACGAGCGTGGACGAGATGCTCGTCGATCTGGCCATGGAGCTGGGCGGGCACGTCGTGACCAACGACTACAACCTCAACAAGATCGCGCAGCTTCGCGGCGTGACGGTGATCAACATCAACGACCTCGCCAACGCGCTGCGCCCCGTGGTGCTGCCGGGCGAGACGATGATCGTGAAGGTCATCAAGCCCGGCGAGGAAATCGGGCAGGGCGTCGGGTATCTGGAGGACGGGACGATGGTGGTCGCCGAGGGCGGCAAGGACCACATCGGCGAGACCATCCAGATCAACGTCACCAGCGTGCTGCAAACGTCCGCCGGGCGCATGATCTTCGGTCGCTGCGAAGGCTACGAACCGGCGCCGGATCGCCGCAGACCGAAGCTGACGCGGACGTAGTAGTGTGTCGTGAAAGGCGGCGCTCGCTATTCCCGCGCAGGCGGAAACCTAGCTCCGTCATCCCCGCGCAGGCGGGAATCCAGAGCGCGGCTTACGACGTCTCAAGAATGCAGCGGTTCTTCCGGATGGACTGGGCCTTTGCGGGCGTTGGGGTGACGTGACCCGTGTCCGGTTTGCGGTTTGGCACGAACTCGCAGGCGCCAAGAAGTTGAAATGCGCAGCTCAGAACGGCCTGCCCTGCGGTGCGGCACGCCCAAGGATTTCACATGTCCATCAAGCTGACTGCAGGCGCATACCGTCGGTTTGCGATTCTGCGGTTCCACGATTCCGCCGCGTTCGACGCCATTCGGCGGATCCTCGCGGACATCGACGACGACCCCACATGCGGCATCAGCGTTCGCAACCTGGCGCAATCAGCTCAGAGCGGGCGGGATCGAGCGTCGATGGAACGCAGGGCCTCGTCGACGCATTGGCTTCGCTCGAGTTGCCGCAGGACGCCAGAATCGTGGCAACGCACCTGCCGTCGGCCGCCTTGGATCCCCCGCCGGCCGCAGCTGTGTTCTGCCCGCGCGACCTGACCGGAGGCGGCGCGAACGCGACGATCCTCGCGCTGGGCGTCATTCTGCGACAGAAGGGAGCTCGCCTGAACTGATCTGGTCGCTTGAAAGCTCCACGAACCTGCCGCTGCGAGAGTCTTGCAAGCCCGCCTCCAGCGCGGCGCGGAACTGCGGGTCCGTCAGAACGGAGCAGAGATCGTCGAAGTCCTCCTCCGGGCACGCCCACACGCGATGGCCGCTCGGAAGCACGATCGTGGTCGCACCTGAGAGCGATTCGAGCGCGCCCATGGCGTCGCCTCCGAACTCGAGCTTCAATGTTTCGGACATGCCTGCCGTGCCTTTCATCGCCTGGACTCCAGCAAGGTGGGTCCAGTTTGTCTCCTTCAATGTTCCAAGTCCCCCCCTATAATAAAGAACGGACAAGCGATCGACTTTGTAAAGATGGATGCGCAGAATCTTCGAATTTTCGTGCTGGAGGTTTTAAAAAGGTACCGCATCTCCGCCATGCTTGCCGCCGACGAGCGAGAGGATCTCGCTTAGAGCGTTTTACTCAAGTTTTATCAGGCGTATCCTGACGTCCCGGCGGAGGAGGGTGCTCGCATTCTCCGGAAGCTGGCGTTTCACGAGGCGGCTGATTGCTGGCGAAAGCGCCGGTCGCAAGCCCGAGGACTGCGGAGTTCGCTTGCGTCGGCGCCGCGAGGAGAAGCGGACTTCGAGGAGCGGATTGAGCGAGATGATCTGCTGTCGAAAATGCCGGCGATTCTGGATGCGCTCGCTCCGGCTGAGCGAGAAGCGTTGCATCTGCGCTTCTTCAAGGACTGCACGATTCTTCAAGTTGCGGAGCTCATGGGGGTTTCACGACCGACCGCAACTGCGCTGCTGAGCCGGGCGTTGACAAAGATGCAGCGGCAACTGCGCAAGTAGCAAACGACGATCGACGGGCTGCGGCGCGTCGACACGATTCGGGGGGAGTGTTCGATGCCCAAGTACGCCGTCATTGTCCCCGCCGCCGGAAGCTCTCAGCGGTTCGGTGGGGTGGAGAAGAAGCCGTTCGCCAAGCTGGACGGGCGCGCGGTGTTCCTGCGCACGCTGGAGGCGTTCATCAACCGCGACGACGTCTGCCAGACCATCCTGGTCATCGGAAGCGAAGACCTCGACAAGATGCGATCCTCCTACGGAGCGAATCTCGCGTTCATGAATGTCCGGTTGATAGAGGGCGGGGCGCGGCGCTGCGATTCCGTCGCCAACGCGCTGCGGGAGGTTAAGGACGAGGCCGAGTACGTGGCGATTCACGACGCCGTGCGGCCCTGCGTGAGCCAGGACATGATCGACGCGGTGTTCACGGAGGCGGTGAAGACCGGGGCGGCCATTCTGGCGTCACCGGTCAGCGCGACGCTGAAGCGCGTCTCGGACGCGAAAGTGGTCGAGGAGACGATTTCGCGCGAAGGCCTCTACGAAGCGCAGACGCCCCAGGTGTTCCGCAAAAGCCTGCTGCTCGACGCGTATCAGAAGCTCGACATGGACGCGGTCGTCACCGACGACGCCCAGCTCGTCGAGCAGATCGGCCACCCCGTCGGCATCGTCCAGTCAGACGCTTCCAACCTGAAGATCACGGTGCGCGCGGACCTGACCCTTGCCGCGGCGATCATCAAGTCCCGACCCGCTAAGACCGTCCGCAAGATGGGCGCGTTTGAGGAGGCTCAGTGGTAGCGCATGGCCGGGCTGAACGACTTCCTTCGCACGCACTGGATCCCAATGTTCCCACTGCCCAACGGCGTGTTGTTTCCGGGCGTGGGGATTCCGCTGCACGTGTTCGAGGCGCGGTATCGCCTGATGATGGAAGACGTAACGACGCAGGCGGAGGCGGACCGGTGGATCGCGCTGGCGCTGCTGAAGGAAGGGTACGCGCATTTGTACGACACGCCGAAAGCGCCGGTGCATCCCGTGGTGTGCCTCGCGCGGCTGGTTCATCACCACCGCCTCAGCGACGGGCGCTTCAACATTTTCCTGCTCGGGGCGGCGCGCGTCACGGTGCTGGGCGAGAACAGAGAGCGATCTTACCGCCGCGTGCGCGTGACGCCGCTGGGGCCGCCTTCGCCGACGCATGAGCTGGACAAGAGCGTCGAGGAGGAACTCCGTGCCAAACTGAGCAAGACCGCGGCGCGAGGGCTGGTCGAAGGGGACTTGATCGAAAAGCTCAACCTCGTGCTGCCGAATCACGAGCAGTGGGTCGATACGCTGGTGTACCACTTCCTGCCGGCGGAGGAGAGTGCGCTGAAGCAGCGAATTCTCGAGGAGCCGGACTTGGCCGTGCGGGCGGAGATCTTCTCGCGGTGGCTCGAAAGCAGCCTCCAGCAGCAGGAGCGCCGCGAACGCAAACCCTCCTGGCCTCCGCGCTGGAGTGAGAATTGACGGGCCGCTGGAGCGAGAACCGACCGGCTGTTGGAACGAGAACCAACCGGCTGTTGCAACAGAGTGGCACGGACCTCCGGGACCTGCTTTCTTTTTCCGGAAAACCCCTTTGCCGAACCATGCAATTCGCCGTTTTGCACCAGGGGGATAACCGGTCGGATACGATGCGAGCATTTGGAGTCGAGACGAGCATTCGGCCGCTTGGCCTTCCAAGCCCCCCACCGCTATCATTCGGCACGTCAGGATCGGCGCAAGCCACGGGGCGTGCGTGCGCGTTCCTTCGAATCTCGGATTGCCTATGAAAACGCTGCCGCACAAGACTCGTTGGCGAATTTTGCTCGCCGTGACCGCTGCGGTGAACCTGGCGCTGTGGATCTTCCCCAGCGACGTGGTCACGCTGATTGCGCGCGACCGGCATGTGCTGCTGGGGCGGTATTCGCGCGAGCATCTCACCTGGATCATCGGCGTCGGCGTCATCTCGGCGGTCGTACTCTTGATCGGCGCCGGGGTCGACGACCGCGGACGCAGGCGGCGGGCGCTGGGCGTCGTGACGGCCTGCCTGGCGGTGTTCCTGCCGACGTGCACGTTCGACCTGATCCTGCGCATCAACGCGCCCGACTTTTACATCAAGGACACGCTCGCGTATCACCGCCCCGCGATGTTCAAGGCGGATGTTGATCCGCGAACGGGAGACCCGATCGTCATCCGCGATCTTCCCGAGGCCGCCCGGTCGTACCCCGTCCTGCCCGCGGGATATCCCGAGTTCGCCGCGACGCTGACCTCGGACGCGCGCGGGTTCCGCAATCAGACGGACCTGCCGCAATATGACATCGTCGCGCTGGGGGATTCGTTCGCCGAAGGGTCTAAAGTCTCTGACGAGCATCCGTGGCCCAGAAGGTTGGCCGAGTCTTCCGGGCAATCGGTGTACAACCTCGGCATGTCCGGCTATGCGCCGCAGAATTACCTGGCGTCGCTGAAGGAGGTCGGGCTTTCACTGAACCCGAAGACCGTGGTCTGCATGGTGTACGAGGAGAACGACTTCCGCGCGGCCGAGCTGCGGGAGGAGCCGGAGTCGGAGCTGTCGAAGTTCTTCAAGCAGTCGCCGATTCTGCAAATGCTGGACGGCGCGATCGTGCGCGGGCTGGGCCGCGTCCATGCGACGGGAAATGTGAAGGGCATCGAGGTCTTGTCCTGGCTGCCCATCCGTGTTCCGCAAACCGAAGCGGGCAAGTCGTACGCGTTCTCGCCCACACTCGTGCTCGACCTCTATCAGACTCCGGAAAAGCTCAAGGCCACGTCGCAGTGGAAGGCCATCACGAAGATCCTCGTGGAGATGAACGAGGCATGTGCTGCGGCCGGGGCGCGATTCGTTCTGATCTACACGCCGAGCAAGCCGCACGTGCTGCTTCCGATCGCGGGCAAGCTGCCCGTGGAGAAGTTTCGTGCCTTCGCCGAGCTTCGCGCCAAGGAGACGCTCCCCCCCCCTGCCGAGTTTTACGAGAAGGTGCTGGCGTCGCTGGACGTGAAGGAAACACTGACGCGGGAGTTCTGCGAATCAAAGGCGATCCCCTTCGTCAGCCTCACGGAGGTCTTGCGAAAAAGCGCCGCATCAGGCGAGCAGGTCTATTTCACCTATGACGACCACTTCAGCCCGAAGGGTCACGAAGTGGCCGCGCTGGCGGTGACGGCGTTCTTGGCGGGAGATAGCCCCCCGGCCCCGGTTGCAGAGCCTGATGGAGGCGCGCCCGTTGCGCCGCCTCGGCCCGCCGTCACGGCCTTGGACGGACCCTAGCGGCAGTCCTTACGCGGCGTCGGAATCCAAATGGGCATCAGATTCGAGCCGGATATTCTGGCCGACAGCCAATAGCTAACAGCGAGCAGCTCTTCCCATGGCCAACGAAAAAAGCATCGACCGAATGGAAAAGATCGTCGCCCTGTGCCGCCGGCGCGGGTTTATTTTCGGCAGCAGCGAGATCTACGGCGGCATTAATGGCTTCTGGGATTACGGCCCGCTGGGCTGCGAGCTGAAGCGCAACATCAAGGACGCCTGGTGGAACGACATGGTGCGCAATCCGCCGATGCCTTCGGCGGACCGCTTCCCCAAGCTCGCCGGGCGCGAGTTCCAGATGGTCGGCGTGGACTGCTCGATCATCATGAACTCAAAGGTGTGGGTGGCGAGCGGACATGTGGGAGGATTTCAGGATCCCATGGTCGTCTGCAAGGTCGAAGGTTGCAAGCGTCTCTTCCGCGCCGACAAAGTTTACCAAGTTGGATTCTTGAACGCAGATGTGCTGACATCAATGCCTGCAGCTTATTCGAAGCTCCAAGATCAATCGATTAGCGCGCAAGCACGCATTGATGTGCAGGCTCAATTGTCAATCTCCAACGTAATCCCGCAGCTTACGCTGACGGTCGAGGCTGACTCTCGCGAACAGGCAGAACAAGTCGAGCCATCGGCCTCTCAACTTAAGCGACACTTCGGTAATGCCACGATCGCAAAGGTAGCCTTTCCACTCAACAATCATCCGCCTCATTGGCCTGCGGCAGTTTGCCCGAATTGCCTGAACGGTACATTGTCTGATCCATTGGAATTCAATCTGATGTTTGAATCCAATACTGGCGCACTTAAGGATTCCACAAGCAAAGTCTACCTCCGCCCCGAAACCGCCCAAGGCATCTTTGCGAACTTCCAAAACGTCTACGACACCTCGCGGGTGAAGATTCCCTTCGGCATCGCGCAGATCGGCAAGGCCTTCCGCAACGAGATCAACCCGCGCAACTACACCTTCCGCTCGCGCGAGTTCGAGCAGATGGAGATCGAGTTCTTCTGCCACCCGGACGAGTCGATGCTGTGGTATGAGTTCTGGCGCGAGGCGCGGATCAACTGGTACAAGTCGCTGGGCATCGCCTCCGACAAGCTGCGCCCGCGCGAGCAGGGCAAGGAGGAACTCGCCCACTACAGCAGCGCCTGCACGGACATCGAGTACATGTTCCCCTTCTCCGACGAGCCGCAGGAGCTGGAGGGCGTCGCCCACCGCGGGTCGTTCGACCTCAACCAGCACGGCAAGTTCGCCAAGGGCAAGGACGACGCCTTCGCCATCTTCGACGACGAGGCCTGGGAGCGCGACAAGCACCTATTCGAACAGAGCCGCGACCGTGAGGGAGCGCCGCTTGGGCGCGAGAGTGCGGGTACGGCTTCGCCCACGAGTTCGCAGCGCGAGACTGCGGGTTCCAGCGGTGCCGGCGACCGCGCCAAGGAAGCCAGATCCAAACCCCCCTACCGCTACGTCCCGCACGTCATCGAGCCGTCCGCCGGCGCCGACCGTTTCACCCTGGCCGTCCTCACCGAAGCGTATTCCTACGACGAGTCGCGCGCCAGTCCGGAGTTCCTCAAATTCCACCCGCGCCTCGCGCCGATCAAAGCCGCGGTGTTCCCGCTGGTCGCCAAGGACGGCCTGCCGGAGATCGCCATGCCGATCTACGAAGCGATCCGCAAGGTCTTCCCCGCGCAGTACGACGCCAAGCAATCCATCGGCAAGCGCTACGCCCGCATGGACGAAGCCGGCACGCCCTTCTGCTTCACCATCGACGGCCAGACCAAGGTCGACGGCACGGTAACGGTCCGCAACCGCGACGATGCGAGCCAGATGCGCATCGACAAGCCTAGAGTAGTGGAGTTCTTGCGGGAGCAGTTGAGGATCTGAGAAGCGACAAGAGGATCTCCACGAGGAAGCTGCGATCATGATCGCGGAACTTGAAAGCGTTGTGCTCACGACCGACATCCCCGATCGGCGCCTCAAGCGCGGCGACGTCGGAACCGTGGTCCTTGTGCATGGTCAGCGGGGCTACGAAGTCGAGTTTGTGACCTTGCATGGAAAGACGGTTGGCGTCGTCTCGCTGACACCGGATCAGGTGCGCCCCGTCGCGGAAGGCGAAATCGCCAACGCGCGACCGGTCGAAGCTGCCTGACCGGGCCGGCCGCTTCCCGCGGTTTCGACGCCGCGGCCCTTGCGGGCGAGGTTCAAGCAATTCATCGGCAAGCGCTACGCCCGCAAGGACGTAGCCGGCACACCCTTCTGCTTCCCCATCGACGGCTTGACCAAGGAGGACGGCACGGGAATGGTCCGCAACCGCGACGACGCAAGCCGGATGCGCATTGACAAGTCGCGCTGCGTGGAATACCCGCGGGACAAGCTGGGGTTGTAGTTGTGGCGCGGTCGACCCGGAGAGTTGTGGCGCGGGCGATCCGGTGTGTTGTGGCGCGGACGACCCAGTGTGTTGTGGCGCGGGCGATCCGGCGAGGCGCGGAGGCGGCGGCCCGGTGAGGCGCCGCGGCGTGAGGGCATCAGCATCCATGGTTCATCTCCCCACCCTTCAGGAATGGCTGCGCTACAGCGACTGGGCCAACGAGCGGCTGCTGGGCAGCGCGGAGGGTCTGCCCAGCGAGCAGCTCGACCGCCGCTTTGACATGGGCCTTGGCTCATTGCGCCGCACGCTCCTTCACATCCTCGCCGCTGAGTCCGTCTGGCTGCAGCGCTGGCAGGGGCTTGCCGAGACGAAATGGCCTGATGAAAGCGAGAAGCCGGCGATCCCCGCGATCCGCCGGCGATTCGAGGCCTGCTACGCGCAGCGCCGCACGTTCCTCAGTGCGCTCGCGACCGGCGAACTCGCGCGCGTCGTGCCTTACCGCGACTCGAAGGGCACGCTGTACAAAGCCTCGCTGGGGGACATGCTCCTGCAGGTCTGCGTGCATTCGCACCACCACCGCGCGCAGGCGATCAACATGCTCCGCCGCCTCGGCGCTGCGCCCATCAAGCCGGGGCTGGATTACATCTTCAAGAAGCTCGAGGACGGATCCGAGCAGCCGGGCAACTTCGACGTGGCCACCCTGCTGACGTTCTACAACTACGGCGACTGGGCGAACGACGCGCTGCTCGAAGCCTCCGCGGCGCTGCCGGACTCGAAGCTCGACGAGCCGTTCGAGATGGGGCTTGGCTCGCTGCGGAAGACGCTGCTGCACATCCGCTTCGCCGAGCAATGGTGGCTGGAGAACTGGACGAAGGGGCCGGGGCAGCCATTCCCGGAAGTGCCCGAACAGACGTCGATCGCTGCGCTGCGGGGTTTGTGGCGCTCGACGCGAGATGGGCGCGGCCGCGTGCTGGCCGGCGGCGACGGACGTCATGAAGCGATTTCGAGGAGCGAGGCACTCGACCTGGACCGCATCGTCGAAGCGCATCCTCGCCTCGGCGTGGTTCGGCGTTTTCCATTGGGCGCCACCATGCTCCAACTCTGCGGGCACGGCGTTCATCATCGCGCGCAGGCGGTGAACATGCTGCGAAGGATCGCGGGCGCCGGTCCGGATCTGGACTACATGTATCATGTCCGCGCGCCGGCACCGTGATAGTGGGCGCGCGCCGCGTGGATGACCGGCGCCCCGGCGTCGTGCTTCAATTGTTCGACACTCGCCCTCCGCAGGGCCGAGGTCCGTCGCACGCACTCCGCGTTCCCTTCAACGCGCGACGCGCGAAGAGCTGCGTCAGCTCCTGAAAGAAGTCATCGAAGAGGTCCTCCTCCGCGTCGGCCTGAATGCGCACCAGGTCGCCACGGCGGAAGTAGGCCGTGACGCAACCGCAGTGGACCTTCAATTCCGGCTCGCCTTGAGGCCCTTTGAGAGTGGTGTACCAGGGAAGTCGGCGCGCCTGGGCCCACTGAATGATCTCGCAGTCACGGTCGTTGTGCATAGGCGTGCTCCTGATCCGCTCGCCGTCGGTCCACGGTCATGGCGCGATCCGAGTCAAGGATGCGGCCTTGCCAGATCAGGCGCCGCCATCTCAACCCCGAATCCGCGCTGCCTGAAGTCAGCGCCTCGTGTCAGAAAGTCCGAGGGCACCCTAAACGGCCATTCTTGCCGCCGGCAGACTGAGGCGGTGGGACAGCTTGCGCAGAATGTCGCGGTGCATCTGGCAGATGCGTGCTTCCGACAGCCCCAGCACCCGCCCCACTTCAACCATGTTGAGGTCCTCGTAGTAATACAGGACGAGCACGTGCCGCTCCGCCCGCGTCAATCCGCGACAAAGAAAGTCACGCAGCATCTCCCGCTCGATGTCCGCGCCCGGCGAGGGTTGACCCCGCGGCGGCAGCTCCCAGCGCGCCGGCTCGTCGGCGGCGGAACCTCGCCCGCGCCGCGGGTCCGACTCGATCGAAACGGTCTCGGCGGCGCGAATGCGGGCGGTCATGCGGCCATACCTTCGCTGCGAAATCCCCATGCGTTCGATGACCTCGCTCTCCGTCGCCGGACGGCCATGCTGGCAACTGAGTTGATTCCACGCGGTCTGACGACGGCGCTCGAACAGGCGCAGCATCCGAGACTGCTCGTCAACGGAGCGGAGCCAGTCGAGCACCGCGCCGATGATGCGCCGCACGGCAAACGTCTCGAACTTGATGCCGCGTCGCGGATCGAAAGCGGTCACGGCGTGCATCAATCCTTCGCAGGAGGCGCTGAAAATCTCTTCGGGCTGGATGCGCGAGCTGAAGCGCTTAGCGAGGCGGCGGGCGTGCAGTTTCGCCAGCGGGAGGTACTCCGCCACGAGTTGATTGCGCAGGGCGTTCGATCGAAGTCGCCAGAAATCCTGCCAGAGGGCAGCGTGGTCGGGGAGGTGGAAAGAATCGCCGGTTGAGGAGAGGGTGGGTGTCGATTCGGAGCCGGGACTTGACGCAATGAGCGAGGGAGTCGTCAAGGTACTTCGTCGTTCACACGAACGATTACCCGTTGTATCCCGCTCGCGATCAACCTCCCAATGCCCGTCCCGCGTCCCTGCGGTCTGCGACGGCGTCCCTGCCGCGACGAACTGCCCTGATTCCTCAACCGGCGAAATCGTCCGCAATGAAGCCCTCATGCACCACCTCCATGCACGGCATCGGCCCGCAACCGCGTGAACCGGCTCGACTCCATCCCTGGGCCGAATCCGACCGGATCGCGCTATCTCGGCGTACGCAAACCGCGGGTGAACCTGATGAACGAAGGACTCGTGCGTCGCGCGATCGACCGGCGCCCCTCGCGGGCGCGCGATTCAGCGACTTTCCTCCCGACGCGCGTCCGCTCTCCACGCGTGCTTCGTTCCATCAGATTGAGGTGTGAACGACCTGACTTACTCCCCCTGCTCTAATGCGTAACCTACCACGCATTCTGGGACGATGCTATAGGGTAAGTTCCGCAAAAACCGGAGCTTACGTTGCAAGGGGTCGCATTTTGGTGCGAAGACTACTATATCTTGTGACTGCGCCAACCCAGGGCGCAAAATAGCGTGTACTCAGGATTTCACAGGATATAAGAAAACCGCAAGCTTTTTTCTTATCGGAGCTTGCGGCGCGACGGGCACCGGAAATTCGCGCCGCTGCCCGTCCCGGATGCTTGGGGCGGAACGCGGGGCGTTGTCCCGCGATTCCGGGTACGCTCCGGCGCCACGCGAGACCGCCGCACTCCACAGTGCCAGATTGCTGGCACTCAGCGTCACACGCGCAGTTGGAGGAACTCGATCATGTATTGATCGTACGTGTCCTGATGCGCGCGATTGGCCAGTTGCAGGCCCATCTCATTGATGACTTTGGTGCCCATGCCGATCCACTCGCGCCAGCAGACCTGGCAAACTTGCTCGTGGATCCTCAGACCGAGCGGACCTTTGAATGGCGGCTTTTCCAGCTTGCCGCTGGGACGACCACAGCGCGCACAGGAGAACCCGTCGGGCGAGGGCGGCTGCGCGTGGCCCGCATCTGCGGAGGAGCCGGGCCTTCCCTGCGGCGCTGACACATGCTTCGGCTCGGGCACCGGCGCGCCGAACTCCCGCAGCAGCGCGGCGATCGCTTCGCGCGGCTTGCGATCCCCGCGCTCGTCGGCGACCGTGATCCCGCGCGTGAGCATCTCGATCGCCAGTTCCCGCTGACCCGCCCGATGCAAGGCCGTGCCGATCAACTCGTAAGCCTTCGACATCGTGGGATTCAGGTCGAGCGCCCGCTTAAGCGAGGTCGCAGCCTCGGTATTGCGCCCCGCTTCGAGATAGGCCTTGCCCAAGCTGAAGTGGCCCAGCTCATTGTTGGGGTCGTCCTGGGCCATTTTCTCAAATTGTCGAATCCGAACGTCGTCGGCCATCTGGAGGTGCCCGTCCTTTGTGCATCAGATCGTGTTCAGACAAGCCGCACGCCTTAGGGCGGCCTTCGCCATCGCGCGATTATCGCGCTCGGGAGGCTGGAGTCCAATGCGCGGATCGACGATTCAACGGCAGGTGAGGACGGTGAGAGCCGTGCTTTCCCTTCCTCTCCCGACGCCGCCTCAGATAGAACGGCCGCAGGCTTGAACAATCAGCACCAGTTGATATACTACACTCTAGCTTCCTGCCACGCGCTTGACGGTTAGTTCGAAGTGGAATGACGAGGCATTCTGCGCGAAATCACGGAATCTTGGATATTTTCGCTTGCGTTGCCGTTAGGCATGTTGTATACTGCCGCCTATAATACATTGTGAAAAAAATCACGATGTTTTCTCGTTGTTGAGATGGGACCAAGGACACCCCTTCGCGTCCGCCAGGGCCGCGGGTGAGGGGTTCAAGCAGAATCCAAAGCAGCGGCCTGGCGCCGCCCCGCGATGCGGGTTTTAACTTACAAGGAGCAGATTTTATGACTGGCAAGATGCGAGGCCTGTGCGGGCTGGTGATCGCGCTGGGTGTTCTCGCGGCGGGCGCGGCTCGCGCGGAGGACACCGGCACACTGAAGGGCGTCATCTACCTCCAGGGTAAAGCGCCGCAGGTGAAGAACATCTTCAGCGACATCAACACGGAGCCGAAGTGCGCGGAGCAGTATGGCGAGAAGAAGCAGGTCAAGGCGCAGGAGATTCTCTCCGCCAAGATCGAAGGCAAGGAAGATCAGCGCCTGCTGCAGAACGCGATGATCTTCATCTCGACGGACCTGTCGGGCAAGACCTTCCCGGCCGCGACCGAGAAGAAGACCCTCAATCAGCAGGGCTGCCTGTACATCCCGCACGTCCTGACGCTGCAGACGGACCAGACGCTGATCATCAAGAACAGCGACCCGCTGCTGCACAACATCAACGCCGCGCCGGCGAAGAACCAGCCGTTTAATTACGGTCAGCCGCAGAAGGACATGGAGAATCCGGTGGCCTTCAAGAAGCCCGAAATCTTCCACGTCAAGTGCGACGTTCACAAGTGGATGGGCGCCTGGATCGGCGTGTTCCCGCACCCGTTCCACGCCGTCAGCAACGAAAAGGGCGAATACGAGATCAAGGGCCTGCCGGCCGGTGAGTATGAGGTCACCTTCTGGCACGAGGTCTATGGCGAGTTCAAGGAGAAAGTCACGGTCAAGGCTGGCGCCAATGCGAAGGATTACACCTTCAAGGCCGAAGCCAGCGCCGGCGGCTGATGCTGGAGCCAGGGCGAATCATGTGAGAGATTGATACCGGCGAATGGCGAATGGAAACGTTCGCCATTCGCCGGCTTGTTTAGTATCCTGACGGTGCGGCGGGGCTTAGGGTTCAGGGTTCATGCTTCGGGGTTCAGGGACCACTTCTGGATTCCTGCCTGCGCGGGAACTACGGAAGGCGTCGTCACCCCCGCGAAGGCGGGGGTCCAAGACGCGACGACAGACCACTGGATTCCCGCCTGCGCGGGAATGACGGAACTAGATTCCTGTGTGCGCGGGAATGACCGGACCATTCAACGAAACCATGCAGAGTACGCAGCAAGCAACCGCGCACGATCCGACGCCGCAAGCGAAATGGCTGCACTACAGTTCGCTCGCCACGCTCTGGTTGACGTTTCTGCTCGTCTTCGTCGGCGGCAGCGTCACGAGCCACGACGCGGGCATGGCCTACCCCGACGCGCCGCTGTCCAACGGCCGACTCGTCAACCCTCCCGGCTGGCTGAATGAGGTGAAGACCCGGTGGGAGCATGGACATCGCCTGGTGGGGTGGGTGGTCGGATTGACCGCGCTGGCGGGCGTGGCGGTGGCGTTCGCCGTCGAGCGGCGACGGTGGATGCGCTACGTGAGCATCGCGGCGCTGTTTGCGATTACGGCCCAGGGCATCATGGGGATTTACCGCGTGAAGCACGACTCGGTCGCGCTGGCGATGATGCACGGCGTGTGGGGCCAGCTTACGTTCGCGCTGCTGGCGTGTCAGGCGCTTTTCTCCAGCGCAGGCTGGCGGTATAAGCTCGCGGTTCTGGATCATGCAGCGGCCGGGTCGATGCGGCGGTGGTCGTTGATGGTGGTTGGGGCGTTGCTGGTCCAGTTGTCGCTCGGCGCGGGGACGCGGCACTTCGGATCGTTCGGCGTACTGATCTTCCACATCTGGTGGGGTGTGACGACGGCGGTGCTGATCGGGCGGCTGGTGCTGCTGATTCTGGGCGAGGCGACGGGGAACACATGGACGCAACGCGCGGCGGTGCTGTTGGGAGGGCTGACCGCGCTGCAGCTTGCGCTGGGGCTGATGGCGTTCGTGATCACGGGCGGATCGAGCAGCCGCGTTCTCTCGCCGACCTTCATCCAATGGTTCTTCCCCACGCTGCACGTGGTGACGGGGTCGATGGTGCTGGCGTGTTCGTCGCTCGTGTGCGCGCTGTGTCATCGGACGATGAGAGCATCGCCGACGCAGGGGGCGGAGCAGGAGCTGCTGGCGGCCCGATGCTAGCTGCTCGCTGCTCGCTGCCGGCTGCCGGCCAGATGGTCGCACCATGGCCGACAGGTGATTGCGAGAATTCCGCGTCCGTGACAACTCGGAGCCTCGCGTCGCCGCTCTGCGGAGAGTCGCCGGTACCTGCGCCGTCGTCGGTCCTTCCTCATGCAGGGCAGCTCGTATTCGTTCTTCTTGAACTCATGAAGCTCCGCCTGACCGGGCTTGCGGCGATGGCCTCGGTCGTGGGATTTGTCATGGCGTCGGGCGCGTCGGTGAATGTGACGACTCTGCTTTGCGTGGCGCTCGGGGCGTTTCTTGTCGGCGGCGGCGCCAACGCGCTGAATCAGTTCATGGAACGCGATCTGGATGCCTTGATGTCGCGGACGCGGCATCGGCCCCTGCCTTCGGGGCGATTGACGCCGAAGCAGGCTCTGTGGTTTGGTGGCGCCGCGGGCGCGGTGGGCCTCCTCGTGCTTGCCGCGGCCGCGAACCCGATCGGCGCCGTGTTCGCGCTCCTTACGCTCGTGATTTATCTGGGCGCGTACACGCCGCTGAAGCGAATCAGCGCGTGGAACACCGTGGTCGGAGCGGCGCCGGGCGCGCTGCCGGTGCTCATCGGCTGGGGCGCGTCCGGGGCGCGGCTGTCGTCGGGCGCGTGGAGCCTTTTTCTGCTGGTCGTGGTGTGGCAACTCCCCCACTTCTTTGCGATCTGCCGACTGTGGCGTGAGGACTACATCGTGGCGGGTTACGCGATGTGGCCTCTCTCGGATGCGAGCGGTCGGCGGACGGGCGCGGCGTCGGCGCTGCTGTGTGCCGCGCTGATCCCCGTCTCGCTGCTGCCGACGTGGGTTGGGTTGACCGGGATGGGGTACGCCTTCAGCGCGGGGGTGCTGGGCATGGGTTTTCTCGCTTCCGCGCTGGCGATGGCGATCCGTCCCTGCGAGCGGACGGAGCGGCTGGTGTTCCTCACGTCGATCGTGTACTTGCCGCTGGTGATGCTGGCCATGATGTTCGACAGGGCGTAGTGCACCGACGCGGGGGAATTGAAGCTTTTCAGAGCCGCAGCCGTGAGGGAGCGGAGCGGCATGCGAGCCGCGGAACCGCTTCCTGACGGTCGCGGCGCTGATGTGCTTGCGGCGCTGTGGCAATGAGGCGAGCCGGCTGCACGATGTCAACGACTGCTCAACCTCCGTTATATCCCGACAGGATGGCCGTTCGTGTCAAGGCGATGACACACCGGTACGCCGACCGGGTGGCTCTGTCGAACGTGAGTTTCGACGTCCGCGACGGCGAGCTGTTCGCGCTGCTGGGCCCCAACGGCAGCGGCAAGTCCACGCTGTTCCGCATCCTTGCCACACTCGCCAGACCCAGCGAAGGCACGGCGGAGATTCTCGGCGACGACGTGGTGACGGACGGCGCGAGCGTGCGTCGGCACCTGGGCGTCACGTTTCAGTCGCCGGCCGTGGACAAGAAGCTGACCGTGCGTGAAAACCTGACGCACCACGGGCATCTGTACGGGCTTGGCGGGGCGGCGCTGGCGCGGCGCATCGAGGAATGCCTGGACCTCGTCGGACTGCGCGACCGGCTGCGCGAGCGGGTAGAGCAGCTCTCCGGGGGAATGAGCCGCCGGGTGGAAATCGCCAAATGCCTGCTGCACGAGCCGCGCGTGCTGCTGATGGACGAGCCGAGCACGGGGCTCGACCCGACGGCCCGGCGGGCGCTGCGGGAGCAGATTGAATCGCTGCGAGGCCGGCGCGGGCTGACCTGCCTGCTGACGACGCACCTGATGGAGGAAGCGGAGAGCTGCGACCGGGTGGCGATCCTCGATGAAGGGCGACTGGTCGCCCACGACTCGCCGCGGGCGCTGAAGCAGGCCGTCGGCGGCGAAGTCCTGACACTGCTGGCGGAACGCCCGGAGGAGCTGGCGGAGGACATCCGGCGACAGTTCAACCTGAATGCTCAGCGTTTCGGCGAGCTGCTGCGCATCGAGGCGCCGCACGGGCACGAGCTGGCGGCGCGCCTCGGGCAGCAGTACGGCGACCGGCTCACGTCGATCACCGTGGGCAGGCCCACGCTGGAGGACGTGTTTGCGAAGTTCACGGGGCACCGGATGGAGAGGGGGAAGGAAGATTGAACGGGGAAGGCAGAATGAAGCATGAAGCATGCAGAATGCAGAATGCCGAGTGCTGAATGGAAGACCCGTATCGGATGCTGATTGAATGGCGGAAGCTGGAATGGACACGCTGATGGCGCGACGATCCTCGATGGGACCCGGTCCGGGCTTCTCACCGACGTTTCTGCTGCCTGCGCTGTCTTTGGCGCGGCGCGAGGTGGTGCGGTTCCTTCGGCAGCGGGCGCGGGTGGTTGGCGCGCTGGCGACGCCGGTACTCTTCTGGATCCTGCTGGGCAGCGGGATCGGGCGGTCGTTCAGCGTTCAAGGCGCGGAGAACGGCGGCTACATGGAGTACTTCTTCGCCGGCACGCTGGTGATGATCGTGCTGTTTACGGCCATCTTCTCGACGATCACGCTGATCGAGGACCGGCACGAGGGCTTTCTCCAAGGCGTGCTCGTCTCGCCGGCGTCGCGGCTGAGCATCGTAGCTGGCAAGATTCTCGGTTCGGCAATCCTGGCGACCGGGCAGGCCGGGCTTTTTTTGCTGCTGGGTCCGCTGTCGCACGTACCGCTCAGCTTGGGCGGCGCCGCGGGCTGCGTGTTCGTGTTGTTCCTGCTCTCGCTGGGGCTGAGCGGGATGGGGCTGGCGGTTGCGTGGAGGATGGACTCGGCGCACGGGTACCACTCCGTCATGAACCTGGTGATGATGCCGATGTGGATTCTCTCCGGCGCCGTGTTTCCGGCGTCGGGGGCGTCGGCGTGGCTGCGCTGGGTGATGTGGGTGAATCCGCTGACGTATGGCATGGGACTGGTGCGCGGGGTGCTGCACGGGTCGCAAGCGGCGGGGCACGCGGGATCGCCGCCGATGGCGCTCTGCTGGACGGTGAGCGTTGCGTTCGCCGCCGGGATGACACTGCTGTGCGCTTGGCTGGCGACGGAAAGATCGGGAGGAACAGCATGAGCGACACGCCAACCACCATCCAACCGCCCGTTTCCGGCGCTGACGGCCGACCCACGGGACCGATGGAGCAGCTTCGCCAGTCGCCCCTGCGCGTCACGATCGTGGCGCTGGCCGTGGTCATTGCCGCCCTCGCGCTGTGGAGGGGGTACCTGGAGTCGAAGGCGAATCGCTTCGCGCCGCAAGCGCCGCGGCCGGCGGAGCATGCCCTCATCCTCGGGGCCGCGCCCGCGTTCGATCTGATCGAACGCAGCGAACGCCACGTGCGCACGGATGATTTCAAAGGGCAGGTCTGGATAGCCGACTTCATCTTCACTCGCTGCCAAGGTCCGTGCCCGAAGATGACCGCGGCCATGGCGCGGCTGCAGGAGACGCTGAAGAAAGTCCCCGGCGTGGTGCTCGTGTCGTTCACCGTGGACCCCGAGCACGATCGCCCGGATGTTCTGCGCGAGTATGCCCGGGAACACGGCGCCGATCCGCAGCGCTGGCTCTTCCTGACGGGCACTGTGCAGCAGATGGAGGACGTGCAGGTGAAGGGCTTCAAGATGGGCATGGTCGGCGAGTCCATCCACCACAGCGACCGCTTCGTCCTCATCGACACCGACGGCGGCATCCGCGGCTACTTCGACGTCGACGAGGCCGGGCAGATCGAAACGCTCGCGGCTGAGGCGGCGGCGCTGGCGAAGGAAATCGGGCGTTGAACTGGATCCTCGAGTTGCCCGCGGTCAATGCGACGCTGAACGGCGCAAGTGCCGCCTTGCTGATCGCCGGATACCTGAGCATCCGCCGCAAGCGCGTGGCGCTGCACAAGGCGCTCATGCTCTCGGCGCTGGCCGCGTCCACGCTGTTCCTTGCGTCCTATCTAACGTACCACGCCAACGCGGAATCACCGAAGTTTCCGGGTCGGGGCTGGGTTCGGCCTGCGTATTTCGCGATGCTGCTGAGCCACATCGTTCTGGCGGCGGGGCTGGTGCCGATGGCGCTGGTCACGCTCATCGCGGCGCTGCGCGGAAGAATCGAGAAGCATCGGCGACTGGCGCGCTGGACGCTGCCGATCTGGATGTACGTGTCGTTGACCGGGGTTCTGGTGTACGTCGTGTTGTACGGAGTGTACGGGGCGTCGCCGACGCTGAAGAGCGCGGCATTGTTTACCACACCATAAACTTGTCCGTGTTGTCGCTTGCCGCCGAATACCACGCGGCGCTGTGAGATTTGGCGCACTGCCTCGCGCGGAAAACTTTCTCAAAAATCATGCCGAAGAACCTCTTTACGCCGCGGCGAATGCATCGCTAGAATGCCGGCCCTCTCGCGGTCGGGCGCGGTCGCGCGAGATGCGCTCCGCTTGGGCCGTTGGTTTGTCGCAAGGAGAGTTGAACTTGTCGTTACTCGCTCAGACCACATGGTGGCTGCCGCCGGACTTTTCGGAGCACGGCTGGCAGATCGACCGGCTCATCAACTGGCTGCACTATTTCATGGCGGTGCTCTTCGTGGGCTGGGGCGTCTTCCTGGCGTACTGCATGACGCGCTTCACATGGAAGCGGGTGTCGATGGCGCACTACACGCCCGTCAAGGCCAAGGCGTCGAAGGTCATCGAGGTCGCCGTCATTATCTTCGAGGTGATCCTGCTCGTCGTGTTCTCGATGCCGGTGCTGGCGAAGTACAAGAATGAGCCGCCCACGCCGGCGGACAACCCCTTTGAGGTCCACGTCGTCGCGCAGCAGTTCGCCTGGAACATTCACTACCCCGGTCCTGACGGCATTTTCGGCAAGCGCGACATCAAGTTCGTGAAGGACGCGACGAACCCCATTGGGCTGGACCGCGACGGCGACCCGAACGCCAAGGACGACATCGTCAGCAACAATCAGATGCCGCTTCCCGCCGGGCGGCACATTATCGTGAAGGTCACATCAAAGGACGTGATCCACTCGTTCAACATTCCCATGCTCCGCGTCAAGCAGGACGCGGTGCCGGGCATCGAGATTCCCGTCTGGTTCAAGGTTAAGGAAGGCACGACGAGCGACGCGATCCGCGAGCAGATGGCGCGGACCGTGGTCGTCCCGGCCGCCGGGGAAAGCACCACCGCCTATGAACTGTGGTGCCGCAACAACCTCACGTTTGATGAAGTGAAGGGCGCCGACGGCCAGGTCGTCCTGAAGAAGGGCGCCGAGCCGGGCAAGGACCACCTCGAGGCGCTCCGCGCGGCCGGGGTCAAGGAGCTTCGCGTCGGACCGCGCGACCCCGTCGAGATTCACTGCACCCAGCTTTGCGGCCTGACGCACTACAAGATGCGCGGGCAGGTCCTCATCCAGTCGCAGGCCGACTTCGACAAGTGGTATGAGGAGAAGGCCAAGGGCACGGGCGATTTCATTGAAGATTAGCAGGAGACGAGTGGCGAGGCTTGGCAGCCCGACGTGAAGGTTTGCGCAGGGCGGGCAGCGGCCGCCGCCGACTCCGCACTCAGGCAAGGCGGGCATAGCCCGCCCTACGGAAAATGCGGACCAGGTCCGCCGCCCGAGGGTAATGAACCTGACATTGGATCGTGCTGTGCTGGGGGCGCCGGCTGCACGGATGAGGGTTTGAAGGACAACTCCCGGCGGATCGACTGAGGGCTTGAAGGACAACTCCATGAGTCATGGGCACGATCATTCGCACGGCTCGCACGGGCATGACCCCCACGGTCATGACCATCACGAGCCGGGCTTTCTCGGGAAATACGTCTTCTCGGTGGACCACAAGGTCATCGGCATTCAGTACGCCGTGACCTCGCTGGTCTTCCTGCTGGTGGGCTTCACCATGATGCTCATCATGCGTTGGCAGCTTGCTCGCCCGGACGAGGCCGTGCCGATCATCGGCGGGCTGCTCGCGCGGCTGGGCATCACGAACGCGGGGACGCGCTCGCTGCTGCCGGAAGGCTACAACATGCTGGGCGCGATGCACGGAACAATCATGGTGTTCCTCGGCGTTGTGCCGCTGGCGGTGGGCGGGTTCGGCAACTATGTCATGCCGCTGCAGATCGGCGCGAAGGACATGGCGTTCCCGAAGCTCAACATGATGAGCTACTGGGTGTTTCTGGCGGGCGGGATCGTGATGCTGGCGAGCTTCGGCGCCAACGGCGGCGCGGCGCAGTCCGGCTGGACGTCGTATCCTCCGCTTTCGAACATCGCGCTGTCGGGTCAGACGTGGTGGCTGGTGGGCATGGTGCTGCTGATCACCTCGTCGCTCCTAGGCTCGGTGAACTTCATCACCACGATCTTCCACCTTCGCGCCAAGGGCATGTCGCTGTGGAAGATGCCGTTCTTTGTCTGGGGGCAGCTTGTCACGGCATTCCTGCTGCTGCTGGCGTTTCCACCGCTTGAGGCCGCGGGCGTGCTGCAACTGATGGACCGCGTGGCGGACACGAGCTTCTTCATGCCCGCCGGGCTGTACGTGGGCGACAAGCCGGTGACGAGCTGGACGGGGGGAGGCAACCCGCTGCTGTGGCAGCACCTCTTCTGGTTCCTGGCGCACCCGGAGGTGTACGTGCTGATCCTGCCGGCGATGGGCATCGTCGGCGAGGTTTTGGCCAACAACACGCGCAAGCCGCTGTGGGGTTACAAGACGCTGGTCTATTCGATCATCTTCCTGGGCTTCATGTCGTTCATCGTGTGGGCGCACCACATGTACATGACGGGCATGGGCACGGCGATTTCCACGTTCTTCCAGGCCACGACGATGATCATCTCCATCCCCTCGGTGATCATCCTGACGTGCTTCATCATCAGTCTGTACGGGGCGCGCATCCGCTACAACACGCCGATGCTGTTCGCCATCTCATTCCTGCCGATGTTCGCCATCGGCGGTCTGACGGGGCTGCCGCTGGGCCTGGCGGCGGCGGACATCCACCTGCACGACACGTACTATGTGATCGGGCACTTCCACTACGTGGTCGCGCCGGGAACGATTTTCGCGCTGTTTGCCGGCATTTATCACTGGTTCCCCAAAGCCACGGGCCGGCGCATGAACGAATTTTTGGGCAAGCTGCACTTCTGGCCGTCGCTGATCGGCATGAACATGATCTTCGGACCGATGTTCTTCGTGGGCATTGCGGGCGTGCAGCGGCGGCTGTGGACGCAGGTGGATTACAACCTCGGGCAGCTTACGCAGTCCTGGGTGGTGTTCTCGTCGGTGGGCGCGGCTGTGTTGGGGCTGGCGCAGATTCCGTTCATCATCAACTTCTTCAGCACCGCGTTGGCCGGGCGGAAAGTAACGCAGAACCCGTGGGACGCCACGACGCTGGAATGGGCCGCGCCGTCGCCGCCGCCGCACGGCAACTTCCTGACGGAGCCGGTGGTGTACTGCGGTCCCTATGAGTACAGCGTCCCCGGCAAGAAGTCCGATTTCTGTCCGCAGTGTCAACCGATGGAGGCGTAATCCTTGTCGCACGAGCTTCTTCCCTATACGGTCAAACCGCATCCCATCACCGCGATGTACAGCGGGAAGCTGGGAACGTGGCTGTTCCTGGCGTCCGAGGTGATGCTGTTCGGGGCGCTGTTCTCGACGTACATCCTGCTGCGCGTCGCCAATCCCGTGGCGTTCAGCCACGCCAACACGCACCTGAACATCACGGTGGGGGCGATCAATACGTTCGTGCTCATCATTTCCAGCGTGACGATGGTGATGGCCTGGGCGGCGCTGCACGAGAAGAACCTCGGAAAGTGCCGGATGCTGCTCGGCGTCACGCTGGCGTGTGCGCTGTTCTTCCTGGTTGTGAAGCTGGTGTTCGAGTACAAGGTGAAGTGGGATCACGGGACATTCCCATCCACCAATCCGTTCTTCGCCATCTACTTCACCATGACCGGGCTGCACGCGCTGCACATCATCGGCGGTATCGTGGTGATTGGTTACTTTCTCGGCCCGGGGAGCAAGCTGTACGCCACAAACCCGGAGTATTATGCGAACCGCATCGAGTGCACGGGGCTGTACTGGCACTTTGTCGATATCGTTTGGATTTTCCTCTTCCCGGTTCTATACTTGCTCTAGGAGGCGACACCTGTGGACGCCGCGCATCACGTGGACATCAAGGCGCATCTGCGCAAGTACTACATCGTTTTCGCCGCACTCGCCGTGGGCACGATCCTGACGGTGGCCGCCTCGCAGATTGACGCGACGCCCACGCAGCACGTGCTCATCGCGCTCTTCATCGCGATCTGCAAGGCGAGCCTGGTCGGCGCCTACTTCATGCACCTGATCTCCGAGCGCAAAGCGCTGTTCTCGATCCTGATCCTCACCGTGGTGCTCTTCGGCGTGCTGATGTCCCTGCCGACGATGACGCACGATGAGATGGCCGGGCACCCGCAGATTCAGATGCACCTGACGGCTGCGCCTTTAACGGGGGAAGCGGCGCATGGCGGGACGGCGACGGGCGGCGCTCACGGCGCCGCCGCGACGGATGGTGCTCACGGCGGCGGGCACTGAAAGGCGGGACCATGTCGCTCAAGGCGTTTCATGTATTCTTCGTTCTGCTCGCGACGGCGCTGTGCGGCATGTGCGCGCTGTGGGCGGCGCGCGAGTACATGAACGAACATGCAACGGAGATGCTGGTGTTTTCGATCCTGTCCGCGCTGTCCGGCGTCGGAATCCTGATCTACGGCGGCTGGTTCATCCGCAAGCAGAAGCATCTCAGCTATCTCTGAGAAAGGCGACCGCGTGATCCGCGTGAATTCCAATCAGGCTTCGCATGGGCGCCGCACCGGCGCACGTCCACTTGAAGCCGCGGGTTCGCCTCGGCCGTGGGGCATGCCCTTCGCAGCGGTGCTGATCGCGCTGACCACCCTGCCCCTGCCCGCCGAGGCCTGCTCGGTCTGCTTCGGCAATGCGCAAAGCCCGCTCGTGCAAGGCGCGGCGGCCGGGGTCATCTTTCTGGGCGTCGTCGTCTATGCCGTGCTGATGGGTTTCGGCGGGATGACGCTGGTGTGCTTTCTGCGCGCCAGGAAGCTGCGGCGCGCCGCTGAGGCGGGCGAAATCGACCAAGCCTGAAACGGACCGACGGCTTCGCGCATGACGCCGCTCCCGTCGCGGCTCGGCTCGGAGTGTGCCACTGCTCTGTGAGCAGTGTCTGCGGACGAATACACTCCCGTAGACGTCCCTGCGGAGAGTTCGGGCATGGAAGGCGCATGTCTCCATCCTCAGCAGCTCGCCGAGTATGCGGCCCGCAGCCTGCCGCCGGAGCAGGTGGACGCCGTGGAGCGTCATCTCTGCATGTGCCGTGCCTGCCTGGACGGCATGATCTCCAAACTTCCGCAGAAGCCCCTCGCCGGCGCGCCGGATTGCCACGTCGTGGCGGAGCTGGGTCGCGGCTCGGCAGGAGTCGTGTACAAAGCTTGGTGGATGAAGGACACCCCGCGGCTGATCGCGCTGAAGATCCTGTCCGGGGGCGGCGACATGGGCCCGAGCCGCTTTGACCGCGAGATCGCCGTCCTGCGCAAGCTGAATTCCCCGTGGATCGTGCGCTGCCTCGAGGCCGGGGGAACGGACACCGACCGCTACTTCATCATGGACTACGTCCACGGCGAGCACCTCGACGCCTACTTGTCGAAGCCCGGGCGGACGCTGCCGGAGAAGCTGCACGTGTTCGAGCAGGTGTGCCGGGCGGTTTCGCACGCGCACGCTTTGGGCGTCGTACACCGGGATCTCAAGCCGCGCAACATCCTCGTCACGCCGGACGGGCGCCCGCATATTCTCGACTTCGGCATCTGCTCGGTCAGCGCGGCGGAGTGGACGACCGGCATCCGCGCGACGATCACGCACACCGGCGCGATCCTCGGCACGATCAAGTACATGTCGCCGGAGCAGGCGTGGGGCGGCGTGGCCGGTCCGATCGACCATCGCGCGGACCTCTGGTCGCTCGGCGTGATCCTGCACGAAATCCTCACAGAAGGCGGGCACCCCTTCCCGCTGACGGGCACGCCGGAGCAGCCTGCGGTGGAGGCCGTGCTGGACCGCATCCGGCGGGAGCTGCCGCAACCGGCCCGGCTTGGAAACGTGCCGCGCGGAAGCGACTTGGAGACGCTGGTCGAGCGCTGCCTGACGCGCGAGCCGCACCATCGCCTGTCCGATGCCGGGGAGCTGGCGGACGATCTCGATCGCTACTGCCGGGGCGAGCGCGTGCGCACGCGACCGCATGGCGTGGGGTATCGGCTCAGCCGGGTTGCCGTCGGGGCGGCCACACGATCGCGCGGGGCGTTCTGGGCGAGTTTTGTCGCGGGTACGGCGGCGGTGTGGTGGATCGCGGTGCTCGTCTTTCGCGCCGGGTGGTTCGTGACCGTTGAACCGTCGCCGGGGGCGACACCCCAGGCGGCGCTGGCGGCGGACGATGCCGACGTGCGCGACGCGTTCCTCGTCCTCGGCGTAGGCGATGAGACGATTGCGGCGGTGGTGGATTGGGCGCGCGCCCAGGGTTTCGGCAACGTGACAGAAGACCTGCGAACCTGGCGCGGCGTGCACGGCGTGCTCATGGAGCACCTCGCGACGGCGGCGCCGCGCATCGTCGTCTGGGACTACTGGTTCCGCAGCGAGCAGCCGGGGGACCGAGCGCTGGCGGCCGGCATCAACGCCTTGGAGCGCGCCGGCACGCCGGTCGTGTTGTCGTCGATGGAATACGATCCGGCGGGCGCGCCGATGCTCAGCCCCGCGCTGACCGGCGCCCTGGAGACTCCACCCCGCCACGGAGGCATCGTGGCGCGCGACATGGTGCTGCGCCCCGGAGAGTTCTGCGTGGCCACGCGGCTCGCCGGAGGTCGAACGACGCCGGGCATATTCCTGACGGCGCTGGCGGCGCTGCGTCATCCTGACGCGCGCGTCGAGGTTGAGCTTCTGCCCGGTGCGAAATGCATCGACCTGTATTACGAGGTTTCGCCGGGCGCTTACCTGCGGGGGCAGGACCGCATCGAGACCACGCGAACCTTCACACCGGACACGCTGAAAGGGGCGGATCAGGCGGCGTGCGTGCAGCTCCAACTTCAGCGTCCGCAGCAGTGGGCCGCGCGGACGCTTCCCTATGAGTGGGCGCTGAACGCGGATGAGGACGAGCTGCGCTCACGGGTGGAAGGGCGCATGGTGATCATCGGCAACCTGCGCACGGCCGGATCGTCGGGAGAGTTGGATCGACATGCCGTCAAGTACGGCGGGGAGATCGTGCGCGACGCGCCCGGGTGCTACCTGCTGGCGGACGGCGTCGCGGGACTGATCGAGCAGCGGTTTGTTCGCGGCTTTCAGGGCGCGGCCCCCTACTTCCCGCTGATCCTGGGTCTGGCGCTTCTGGGATGCCTGGCGCCGAGCCGCGCGGCGAGCCGCACGAGCTTTGACCGTGATGCGGCGCGCCGCTGGGCGACTGCCGTGCTGGGCGCCGTCAGCATCGGGGGGCTGGTGCTGACGGTGTCCAGCCACCAGCAGGCGGTCGTGCTGGTGGGCATGGGCCTTTTTGCCCTGACCGCGCCGATGCTCGGCGCGTTCCACGTCGAGTTCGCGCGCAACCGATACCGCATCCTCGATCGCCGGCGCGCGGCGCTCGACGCCGCGGCTGAGGGCGGCACGGCGACGGCTACATGGATGCCGCGGCCACGGACATCGCGCTGAGGAGGACGATCACCGCGACGGCCATGACCGGAAGGACCCTTGCAGCCCAGCGCACCACCTGTTCTTCCGTAAGGGTGAGAGGGTAATTCATCATGGCTTGCGGCTATGCCTCCGTTCCGATGTGGATGAACGGAACCCAGCCTTCCAGCCAGTCCACGATCCAGCCAATGCAGCTCAACATCGCACCAGGCCTCCATATTCGGCAGGCACAAGCCGTGAGCTTTGTGCGTGCCATTTGTGTGGCACTCGCGTCGCGTAAGACGTGCCCGCGACGTCCGAGCCGGGAGTCGGCACTTGCTTGTACAAGGGACATCGGCAAAGCCGCGGAACTTTAGAAGCGGCGTGAAAAGAATTATTCCACCTCGCGGTCGTTTGATGCGTCCGCGTCAAGAGCATCGTTCCGTGCGGCACGAAGCTTGGGGCATTCGCCGGATGCCAAGGCGATGGCACTTGCGCCCGCCCACTCGATTCAGGCTGAAAACAAGGGGTTTCTTTCCGCATGCCGTCGGCGAGCATCGGGCGAACACGGCGATGGGAGCATCGGTCGGCCCCGCGTTTGGACTCGGCCGGTGTTCGCCTTACCATGTGTGAAAGATTTCACAAACGGAGAACCGGGTCTCGTGCAACCCAAACGTCTGTACATTGAAACGCTCGGCTGCCAGATGAACGTGCTGGACAGCGAACTCGTCGAAGGGCAGCTTCGCAGGCTCGGTTATGAGACGACGCAGGACGCGCGGCAAGCGGACGTCGTGCTCATCAACACGTGCAGTGTGCGCGATCATGCGGAGCAGAAGGCCCTTTCGCACCTGGGCGCCCTCAAGAAGCGCAAGGCCGGGCGACCGGAAACGATCATCGGCGTCATCGGCTGCATGGCGGAGCGCGACCCGGACGGGCTGGTCGCCAAGATGCCGCACGTGGACCTGATCTGCGGACCGGGCGAGCTGAACAAGATCCCCGCAATGATCGAAGACGTGCGCGAACATCGCACGCGGGCGGTGGCGCTGTCGCAGTCCTTGTCACGGAAAAGCACGCCGCTGCAGCGCGCGCTCGAGTTCGACTCCGTCGAGGCGCTCGATCTCTCCCGCGACCCCGTGCCTGAGAACGTGCTGCAGGCGTACATCCGCGTGCAGCGCGGCTGCGACAAGTTCTGCACTTTCTGCGTCGTTCCCTTCACGCGCGGCGCCGAGCGCAGCCGTCCGGCGCAGGCCATCGTCGATGAAGCGAAGATGCTCTCGGATCGCGGCTGCAAGGAGGTCACGCTGGTCGGGCAGACGATCAACAGCTATCTGCATCAGGAGGGCGGGAGTCCGGTGCGGTTCTCCGACCTGCTCGCGCGGGTCAACGACGTGCCCGGGCTGGAGCGCGTGCGGTTCGTCACCAGTTACCCGGGCGACTTCACCGACGACATCCTCGACGCCATGCGCGAGTTGCCCAAGGTGTGCGAGTATCTGCACATTCCCGCGCAGAGCGGAAGCGACCCCGTGCTGAAGCGCATGAGGAGAATGAACAGCGTGCGGCAGTACGTCGAGCTGGTCGATCGCGCGAGGGACAAGGTGCCGGGCATCGCGCTGGCAAGCGACTTTATCGTCGGATTCTGCGGGGAAACCGACGAAGAGTTCGAGGAATCCGTCGCGCTCGTGCAGCGCTGCCGGTTCAAGAACATTTTCGTATTCAAGTACAGCCCGCGACCGGACACCGTGGCCGAGAAACGCCTCGCCGACGACGTTCCCGAGGCCGTCAAGCGCGAGAGGAACCTGCGGCTGCTGAAAGTGCAGGAGCGCATCTCATTCGAGGAGACGCAGAAGCTCATCGGCCAGACGGTTGAGGTGCTCGTCGAGGGCTACAGCAAGGCGGCGATCAAGGCGCAGGAAAGCGAGCAGGATCGGGGATGTGAAGTGGATCGGTCAGACGGCGAGGTTGGGTCACCAGGATTCGCCCCGGCCGCTCGAAACGGAGAGGGTGGCACGGCCAGACAGGCGATGCACCGGCGACGTGAAATCGACCTGATGGCCTTGGGATCGCTTGCATCCGCGCCCCCTGGAGTGGATCAGGCCACAGGCGTTCTCGCCCACGGTGAAGAAGCGCACCGCGCGGTGCGCCGCCCGGGAGATTGGAAGCAGTCCAATCAGCTCGTGGGACGCACGCGAACGGATCGCATCGTGGTCTTTCCCGGTGATCGGCGCCTGATTGGCGGGCTGATTCGTGTGAAGGTCACGGCCGCCACGGCGCTCACGCTTCACGGACACATGGCTGACGATCGCTGACTTCAACACGAACGGCGCGCCGTTGCCAGAAATGTGCTGTGTGAAGGTCATCGCGCGCTATCCATGTGATCCTGAATTCAAGGTTTGTTCTGAAGCCGGTGGGGGTCAACGCCCTTACCGTGCTCAGGAGACTTTGCGATGCAGACCCTGCATGTTTTCGCGGCATCCGTTCTCGCGTATGGGCTTGCGACGGATCGAGGACCGAATCCCGCGCCGGGCGAACAGGCCGGGCAATCTGCATCCAGTAGCCAACTGTGGTTGTATTGTCCGACGAATCTCCTGGTCGATGAAAACGTCGCCAAACTTGACGACCTCTGGCGGCGCGCGGCGAAGATGGGATATACGCATGTGCTGCTGGCGGATTCCAAATTCTGCCGGCTGGTCGATATGGAGCCGCGTTACTTCCACAACGTCGATCGCGTCAAGGCGCTGGCGCGCGAGCTGAGGCTGACGCTGGTGCCCGCGGTGATGCCCATCGGATATTCCAACGACATTCTGTCCCGCGATCCCAACCTGGTGGAAGCCTTGCCGGTGCGCGAGGCGCTGTTCGTCGTGCACAGGAACGTGGCCCGGCACGAGCCTGAGCCGCGCGTGGAGCTGAAGGGAGGAGACTTCAACGACCTGTCGCGCTGGGACTGGAAGGACGAATGTGTAACGGCGGACGCCGGCGCCGCGCGGGTCGCCGACCCGAATGGGCGCAACGCGCGCATTGTGCAGAAACTCAACGTCGCGCCGTTTCGCCAGTATCACGTCAGTGTTCGCGTGAAAACCGCCGACTTCGCCGGCACGCCGGAAGCCAAAATCCTCGCCGATGGTCGCGCGCTCACATTCATCAACCTCGGCGTCAAGCCCACGCAGGACTGGACCGTTCACCATACTGTGTTCAACTCGCTGGATCACACAGAGGTCGCGCTTTATCTGGGCTGCTGGGATGGTCGCAGCGGATCGCTTTGGTGGGACGACGCGAAAGTGGAGGAGATCGGTCTGCTGAATGTTGTGCGCCGGCCCGGCGCTCCGCTGACCGTCCATCGCGAAATGACCGGCGACGCGCGCGACCCGGTTGCCTGGATCGAAGGCCAGGACTTCGAGCGCGTCGTCGATCCCGACATGGGCGTGCATCCCTGGCCCGGCGAGTACGACGTCTGGCACGAACCGCCGGTGATTCGCCTCACGGACGCCGGGGTAAAGAAACTGCCGGACGGCTCGCGGCTTCGAGTCTCGTATTATCACGCGATCACCATTCATGACGGACAGGCCATGATCTGCCCGTCGGAGCCGAAGACGCTGGAAATCCTGCGCGATCACATGCGTCGCGTGCATGAAGCCTTCGGCGCCTCGGCGTATTTCATGTCTCACGATGAGATTCGCGTCCTGAACTGGTGCGATGCCTGTCAGAAGCGCCATCTCACCGCCGGGCAGATCCTGGCTGAGAATCTGAGGCAGTGCACTTCAATGGTGCGCGAAGTCGCACCGGATGCGACTCTGTACGTCTGGAGCGACATGTTTGATCCCCATCACAATGCCGGGCAGGACTACTACCTCGTCCGCGGCGATCTCGCCCGGTCATGGGAAGGACTTGACCCCAAGGTCATCGTGGCCGTGTGGTATCTGGAAAAACGCGCCGAGAGCTTGAAATGGTTCGCCGATCGCGGCAACCCCCTGCTCATCGCGGGTTACTACGACGCTCCGCCGACGCAAGTGCTCGACTGGTTGACGGCCGCGCGGGACGTCAAGGGTGTCACCGGCGTCATGTACACAACGTGGCGCGGAGACTATGAGCAGATCGGGCCGTTTGCGGACACCGTCAGGGGCGAAGTTTCACATTCGGGGAAGTGATTGGAGTTCGACGGCACGCCGGCTGCCCCCCTGTATTGCTGGCCAACGCACACCTGCCGGGCATCGCATAGCCCGCCAAACCCTGGCTTGAATGAGGAGGGACCGACGGTGAAAGAGGCTCAGATGCAGGCCAGGCTCAAGGAGCTGTACCTGCCGCCGACAGAGGATTTCGTGCTGTTGGAGGTGCCTGAGATGCGGTACGTCATGATCGACGGGCACGGCGCCGCGGATCGCGCGACGCTGGACCACGCTGTGAAGTGGCTGTTCGCGGTGATCCACCCGATCAAGAGCATCGCACGAGAGCGCATGGGCGAGAACTTTGTTCAGCCGCCGCTGGAGGGTTTGTGGTGGGCCGACGACGTGCAGGACTTCATCCACGGAAACCGGGACAGGCTGCACTGGCGGATGATGATCGTGTACGAGCCGGACTGGTTGACGGCGGAGATGTTCGAGGACGCACTCAGCGCGACCAAGGCGCGGCTCGGCGCGACGAAAGCCTGGCCCGGCGACCCCCCGGCCAGTCTGCGGCTCGAAAGTTATCGCGAAGGGTTGAGCGTTCAGATCATGCACGTCGGCCCGCCCGTCGCGGAGACCGAGACGCTTGCCCGGCTGCACGCGGAGTTCTTGCCCGCGCGCAATCTGGTTCCCAACGGGCATCACCATGAGATCTACCTGACGGACCCGAACCGCGTGGCGCCGGAGAAGCAAAGAACGGTGCTGCGCCAGCCTGTCCGCAGGATCTCATGACATGGGGAGAAGCGAACTTCCAGGCTCGTTCCTGCGGATATCCGCAAATGTGAAAGCCGTTGGGGCGACAGGGTTCGCACCCGGCTGGGTGGCACTATCGACATTCCGAGGTGTCTGCTCGCGTGCCACTGCTCTGCGCGTGTGCCACTGCTCTGCGAGCAGTGCTTCCCGACGTCGCGCGGCCTTCCGAGCACTCACTCGCATCATTTTACTGCTCACAGAGCAGTGGCACGCCCCCAGCGTCACGCGGCCTGCAGAGCACTCACTCCTAACATCCCCACTGCTCACAGAGCAGTGGCACGCCCCACGACATGCGCGATGCACCAAGGGCCGATTCCAGCCTGCTCCATGATCGCCCGGGTAACCTCGGGCGTATGAAACGTCGGTTGCGAAACTCCCACAGATTCCGAACACGGTGGGCGGTCTCGATGCGACCCGAATACCCGCCTGTCCATGTTTTTCATGGACATGAGTAGTTCTTTTCATTCACCGCTCCGCAGCCCCACTGGGCTGTCGCGAGTGCAGCATCGCCGGGCGGGCGGTTGTTAAACTTGGCCTTGCCCTTACCGCGTTGGTTGAGGGTTCCCGACTTGGTGGATCCGTCCGTAAGCGTTACGGTGAATGAGTCGCCCTCGTGGCCGCCGGCGAGGATGACCTTGAGCTGATTGTCGCCGTTGCGGTCTTTGCAACTCGCCTTGGCGACGCGCTCGGTCCCGGCGCATCCGTCACCCGCGCCAGGCCAGAACCCTCCACTGACCGCGAAACGGGCGCCGGACATCACCCCAGCGTCGGGCTGGGCGATTGTTCCGCCCAGGTTGTAACTCGTACTTGTGCTGAGCATTCCGCCGCCGCCGTCCAAAGTGAACCAATCCACGGCGAACTCCTGGGCCAGCACCGGAAAGGCCCCGCCGATCCACAATACGGAAACCATTCCTACTATCATCACAGGTGTCTGCTTCATATGACATTATCCTTTCCATGCTATTGCGATCGCGGCAGTCGCCTCGGATGGGTCAGCCGCCAATCCTCACCGTTCCCGTCGTGGTGCTCAGCGTCATCGGGCGGTTGAGCAGGCCCGTGCGCGGAAACGTTTCGTTGTAGGTCCCCGTCTGAATGCGCATCGTTGCGCCGGGAATGACGAACCACATGCCCTCCAGAACCGTGTTGTACGGGCGTCCGGACGTGCCGTCTTCCGCCCCGCCGTTGGCTCGATCCACGAAACAGGGATCACGCCCCGGCGGCGCGCAGCTTCCGCGCCCGTCGACGTAGTTTCGGATCGCCACCGAGCAGGACGGGTGAAACGTCAAATCGATGTTCGCCAGTCCGCCGTCGCACGTGTGACAGTAGCTCATGATCGTGCCGACGCCGCAGACCCGCTCCCCTCCCCAGCACCCGTCCTCCTCATTGTGGCACTTGTCGAGCGGAGGATCGAAGCAGTGTGTGTGATGGGTTCCGAAGTTGTGACCCATCTCATGCGCGAAGACGACGACGTCCCAGTTGCCGTTGTCGCGGTCGCGCAGGGGCCTCGGGAAGGAGCCGGTCATGTTGCCGTTAACGCCGTAGGAGCTGCTCGTGCAAATCTGGGAAACCGAGGCCCGACCGCCGCCCAGATTCCTGGCGGACAAGAGATGGGCGATGCTCCGGCTGACCGAGCCCATGTTGTTGTTCCAGAAGTTGCGCATCTCATCCAGCGCGTCGGCGGTGTTGCCCGCCGTATAGGGATCGTTGGACGTGTCCCACACGCGCACGAAAACCGCGGACAGCTTGAGATTCATGTCGCGCTCGTAGATCGTGCTGATCGAAGCGAGGAGCACGACGCAGTATTCCATGGCCTGTTCGGCCGTCGAGAAGCGGTTGCGGAACTCGAAGTCCGCGTCGGTCGCCACGCGCGCCACGCGCCAACTGAAACCCGCGATGGACTCGTCGTCATCCCCCGAACCGTCCAGATACAGCTCCGTCCCCGGGAGAATCTCCGGATCGCATCCGAACTCGATCGGCGCAAACACCGCCTCCGGCGCGAAGCGATTGTAAATCCCGTGGTTCGGGTCGCCCGGAACAACCCCCTTCAATGAGATCGGACTGAGGATGTACTCTTCGTTCGCGCCGAGATGAATCACCCCGTTGATGAAGTCCGGGGTCACGCCCAGAAACACCCACGAGCCCTCGAATCCCGCAACGCTTCCGCGGAACAGAGTCGTCTTCGGATGCTCCACCGCCACGTCGCCTTGATCGGTTCCGATCATGAACTGCGTGTCCGGCATCGTGGCGTGGAACTGCTCCAGCTCCAGATCGACGCGATCCGTTTCGGAGATCGGGAAGCCGGTCAGCACGACCGCCGATTCGCCGTGCAGCGCGTCGTACGCCGTGGGCGCAACGTCCAGACGTACGCCCATCTCGGCGACGGACCGCGTATTCACGGTCAACGGCGACGTCAGAACGGCCAGGCGACCGGCCGCACGACGCGGGAGATCCTCACCCTGCGCCCCGCTTACTCCCGACGCCGGCCGCGCTTCCTCTTCCGTTTCGACCGCGCTCGAAGCGAACGATGCGCCAACTGTCGTTCCATCCGCCACGGATTGAACAGCGCCGATCGCCGCGGGGTCCAGCGCGCTGACCCTCGCCAGACCGACAGATGCGAACCCTCCCGAAGCGACGCCTAGTGCGATGAGAAGCCTTGATGCGTGTGCTCTTGTCGTCATGTCAAATCTCCACATGCGTGTTTTGTGATCGCGTCACGCACTTACTGCAGGTTCACCAGGACCAGGACCAGCCCCTTCTCACCCGCGACCAGCGCCGTCATCGCCTTGCCCAGCACCGCGCCATGAGATCGCGCCGCGTCGGAGGCCTTCATCGCGTAACCCGGCGTGTCAGATGTCGTGAGCAAATCCCCCGGCTTGATCGCATCGGCGCCGGCGTCGCACCAGACATAGACGCGACCGGAGAGGGCGATCGCCGGAGCGTCTTCATGCCCCGCGGCGCTCCCGAGGACCGCCCCGACCGGAAAGTTGTTCGCCCCACTGACGATCCCCGCGACGCAGTGGTTGTACGCCCCGCGCGCCAGGCACAGCTTGCCGGGGTTAGCGGGGTCGATCGCCACGACCATGCCGGGTTCAACCGCATCTGACGTGGGGAACTTCTCTGCCAGGTCCGCGCCGGTGATCTCGAGCACCGGGACGCTCACGACGCCGCCCGCGGCCGGCGAGAGCACGATGTCCGCGCCCGCTCCAAACGCTGCGAGCACAATGTCCCCGTCCGGGCGCGCGTTGACGATGGAGAAGTCGGGGTCGCCGGGTGAGCCGTACCCGACCCAGGCGCGCTCGGCATTGGCAGAGTCGCGATAACTCACATATCCGACCTGCTGGGTCGTAGAGTCGGTGTCCTGCAGCGCGATCGTGGGCGCGGCGTTTGCAATGTGCATCGTGTGGGTCGGCGCGAGCGTGCCGATGCCGACATTGCCGGTGGTCTCAATGAGGAAGTTCTTGTTACCGCCGCCCCCAACGTTCTGGAGCTTCAGCGCTGCTGCGGCGCCCGTTCCCTGCTGACGGAAGACCCAGGAGCGCTCGCTGGCCAGCCAGAGCAGGTCGGCCTGATCGCCGATGTTCTCCGCCACAATGGAACCGCCAGTAACATGCAGTTTCGAGGTAGGCGCGGTCGTGCCGATGCCTACGTTGCCGTTAGGGTCCACGAAGAGGGCGTCCGTCGGGCTGCCGTCGGCCGCATTGAGCGAGTGCCCGTCGATTCCCGGTACCTTCAAGGCAAACGGCGTCGGCGTCAGTCGTTGCCTCGGCGTGAGCGTCTCGAACTGGTTCAGCCCGGCGGGGCTGACGCGAAGCTCCACGAACAGCGCCACTTCGCCGTAGACCTGTCCAAAATCCAGATCCAACGTGAACAATCCGTTGGTGACCGTAACGTTGCTCTTCGTCACTGTCGCGATCTGTGCTCCGCCGGTCAGTGCATCGAACAGAAAGACTTTGAAATCGTGGGCGCCGCTTGCGGGTTGGCCTCCCTCCGTGAGCCGCCCCTGATAAGTCACAATCGTCCCCACGGTTTCCGATGCGAAGGACGTTCCGGTAAGAACTGCACATCCAAACAACACCCGCAATGCAATATTCTTCTTCATAATTTTTTCCCAATGCTGAAATTTACGTCTGCTGAGACTTTCCACGCGATCCATCAGTCGTATTCCATGCGTCGCAGGATTCCCGAGGGTCAGGAACTCCCATGTGACTGCAACCCAAGCCAGTCCGGTACGCCCCTGCCTCTCACGGGCAGCGGACGCGCGCCTCCAGTCCACACGAACTTACGAGCACCTTCCCACCGCGCGAGGGGCATTGCTTGACTTTCGCCTTGCCCTTGCGATTCGCTTCGGCGGACAGACATTCGCCGTCGGGCATCAGGAAACCGTAGTCCTTCCCGACGGCGCCATGTTTGAGAATCGCCTGCACCTGGCAGCCGCAGGACTTCTCGCGAACCTTGGCCGCAAGCTCCTCGGTGCCCTCGCATCGGTCGCTGGCGCACATGACCCCGAACGAATGGTTATCGAGGACTGCGCTGAAGGACCGCGTCTGGCTGATAACCTCCAACGCTCCGATGCCGTCATCATGCCGGAAACCGACAAAGGCAGGTGACGCATCGTTCGGCAGGGTTACCGCGGTGCTTCCCAGCAGGACGCCATCCGGAGAGAAAACGCGCACGGTCACCGTATCCGAGAATCCCGCGTACGCGTGGAGGTCGATGCCCATGACCTGTGTCATCCCTTCGTAGGAGAAGCCGATCGAATTGGCGCTCGTCGAGATGGCGCGCGAGGGCAGTCCGAAGTAAGTCCTTCCATTCCACTGAATCTTTTCCGCGCTGAAGTAGATCACTCCGGGGTTGACCAGGTTGGGACCCTGACCATTCGCAACCGTCGCGTCACTTAGATCGAATATGTTGAGCGTCTCAGCATTACCGTCTGCAACGACGTATCGCTCGAAATCATCCGTCGTCCCGCCGTTGAGCAGGTTCATCAATTCCTCCCTCGAAGCGAGGAAGTCGGCCGGCGACTGATCCTCGCCGTCGCTCGGAATGCCCTCCACGCGCTCGTCGGGAGGCTTTTCGACCTGCTGTCCGAATGCCCAGCCTGCCATCATGAGAAATCCAACCATTACTCTTTGCTTCAGACTCATCGCTCGTGCTCCCTTGTTTGTATCCGTCGGCCGTGGGCAGGTAGCCCTTCGAAACAACTCTGCCGGATTTCGCGGCGAAACCGCGTTTCGCATCGCAGGTCTGAACGCGCCAGACCTGCGTGCACAACTCTGAACTCAAACTGCCAGACTTATTCTCGCTCTTGGGCGGACGATCCCATGCCAATCGAATCGTCCGTCGCTATCGGCGCTTCCGCGCCTTGCCCATCCGGTGCAACGTACAACTGACCGCGCTCTACAGGCTGACCATAAAGCTCGGGGTGTACAAAAGACCCGCGCAGCGGCTCCGGTTTCTGAACTTCCACCGGAGCGCCATAGGTTTGAACGAACAAGTCGTTGCGCACGGCTTCGACGCGCCACGAAACCACAAGCCCCGGCGCACCTCCGGCGATCAGAAACCGGTTGTTTGCAATCGGCTGGGCGATGTGCAGCTTCGGCGCCGCGCCGCCCACCGGCGTAAGTTGATAGGACGGATCGCGGTTGATCTCCGCGAAGTAGTCGGGCAGCGCCACCCACGCTTCACCGTGGTTGTCCAGCGTAACATTCCCCCGGTAGACGTTCAGGGGTTCCGGTCCCTCGGCGCAATAGTGGTTCAGGTATTGGTTCTCCGGATCGAGCGGGTGATCGATCTGAAACGATTTGGTCCCGCTGGCGGCGAATCGTCCGGCGGAGTACACGCCGTATCCCGTGGAACTGGATGTCCGCCCAAAGACGCCATAGTTCGTCCCGCTCGCTCCGGCTTGCCCATAGACGCCCGTTATTCCGTTTCCGGGCGCCACGTTGCCATACACGCCGATCCCCTTGTTGCTGTCGGCCTGGAACGAGCCGCCGATGACCGTTCCGGTAGATGCCGCGGCTCGGCCGAAGACGCCGACGCCGCCCGTGCTGCTGCTGGTGAAGTGTCCGCCGAAGGTCGAACCGGTGGATGCCACGGCTTCTCCTTTGACCGCGGTTCCGGCGGTGCTCCGGTTCAAGAACTAACCGCCGTTTGTGGCGCCGGTGAGGGACATGGCGTTGGCCACGATGCCTTTGCCATTGGGGGACTCGCTTTGAAACAACCCGCCGGTGGTCGTTCCGCTTTGGGACGCCGCGTAGCCTCTGACCGCGATACCGACATCGCCGCTGCTGGTGAACGACCCGGCGATGTTCAGGCCGGTCGTCGAATTGGTTTGGGCGTAGATTCCGAAACCGGTCGGGCTGTCGCTGTAGAACTGCCCTCCGAACGTGCTCCCGCTCGTGGCGGCGGCATGCCCGTACACACCGGTGCCGTTGGTGGAGTCGGCCTTGAAATAGCCGCCATAGGTGAATCCGGTGGAGGAATCCGCCGACCCGTGGACACCGGTGCCGCTGGTGGAGACGCTGAGGAAGTGACCCCCGTAGGTGGGTCCGACGGCAGCCCTCGCCAGACCGCGGCATCCGATCCCGACGTCGCTATGGCAATCGAAAAAGCCACCGGACGTGCTTCCTGTATTGCTCTGCGATGTTCCCCACACCCCGATGCCGAAATCGCTGTAGCTTTCGCCGCGGACGCCGTAGCCCGCATTCGCCCGACCCGCCACTCCAATTCCGAAGGAGGAGTTGTTCGCCACGCCCAGAAGCGCGTGAGCCGACCCGGTGTTCGTGATCTTGAAGACCGCGGCGGACCCGTTCCCCCAATCGACGTTCGCGCTCCCCTCGAAGGGCAAGTTGAGCTGTGCCCATACCGCATTGGCAAACAAGGTGACCCAAACCGCCGTAACGAAGCCCGGCATCCTGTACATGAAAATCTCCTTATCCCTCGTCTCGAACCTGCCGACGCGAAAGCTCCGATGCACTGCCACAAGCGCGGCGGGGGGGTTGAAAGAGATAGGCGCAGACAGCGCGGTTGGGGCGTCATTCCCGGACCGCAGCGCCCCAGAAGCCTTCATTCCGGCCGGCAGCATCTGGCCGCCGCGAGATTCGTGATGAACGCCCGGAGAGGCAGAAGTGTCGAACAAAAGGCGGCTTCCTGACGCCCGGTCGCCGCGGTTCTCGCATATACTCATGCACATGAACACAACAGCACGCGAGGAGGCCGGTCACCCGCCCGCGGGGTCCGGTCCCCTCGTGAACGGAATTACGCAGTTGCTCGAAGCCGCTGCCGCGCACCAGCCGCACGCCGCGCGGGAGCTGCTGCCGCTCGTTTACCGTTCGCTGAAGGAGCTGGCGGATCGGCAGATGCAGGGCGAGCGCCGGTCGCATACGCTTCAGGCGACCGCGCTGGTTCACGAGGCCTACCTGCGACTGGTCGGGACGGCGGAGTGCCAGTGGGACAGCCGAGCGCATTTCTACGCCGCGGCCGCGGAGGCGATGCGCCGCATCCTGATTGAGCACGCGCGGCGCGTGGGTGCGAAGAAACGCGGCGGCGACCGCATGCGCGAAATCGCCAACGTCGCGGATCTGGCGGACGAGGAGTGCCTCTCCGATGTCGAGGAAATCGACGCGGCGATCGAGGCCCTTCGCCTGGAAGACCCGCGCGCTGCCAGCGTCGTCCATCTGCGATTCTACACCGGACTTTCCATAGACGAGACCGCCGCGGCGCTGGGTGTCGCCCCGACCACGGTGGATCGGGAATGGCGCTACGCCCGCTCCTGGCTCCTGCGGCGCTTGAAGAGCGAGGCGCGCGGGGACGCCGGGTCATGAACGCCGCGGATCGTGAACGCCTGAAGGAGCTGCTGTCGCGGGCCGCGCTCCTGCCGACCGCGGAGCGCGCCGCGTTCGTGCAGCGCGAGTCCGGCGCAGACGGCGCGATCGCCGCCGAGGCCCTCGATCTTCTCCAAACCCTGGATGATCCCGAATTCCTCGCCGCCCCGACCGGCGCCGGCTTCGCCTCCGTCTTCGCGGAACCGCGCCCCGGTGAAGGCGCCGGATCGCGGATCGGTCGGTACAAGCTCCTTCAGCTTATCGGCGAGGGTGGGTTCGGCGCGGTGTTCATGGCCGATCAAACTGAACCGGTGCATCGCCGCGTCGCCCTGAAGATCATCAAGGCCGGCATGGACACGCGCCAAGTCATCGCCCGCTTCGAGGCGGAGCGCCAGGCGCTGGCCTTGATGGATCATCCCAACATCGCCCGCGTGCTCGACGCCGGCGCGACGGACGGCGGGCGGCCTTATTTCGTGATGGAGCTGGTGCGCGGCGAATCCGTCACCCGCTATTGCGACCGCGAGAGGCTTTCCGTTCGCCAGCGTCTTGGCCTGTTCCGCGACATCTGCCACGCCGTCGAGCACGCACACCAGAAGGGCGTCATCCACCGCGATCTCAAACCCTCCAACGTGCTGGTGAGCGTGGCGGACGGGCAGCCGCTGCCGAAAGTCATCGACTTCGGAATCGCCAAGGCGACCGCCGCGCCCTTGACCGACAAGACCCTGTTCACCGAGCTGCACCAGCTCATGGGTACGCCCGAATACATGAGTCCCGAGCAGGCCGAAGTTCACGGCGTGGACATCGACACCCGCAGCGACTTGTACAGCCTGGGCGTCATGCTCTACGAACTGCTGGTCGGCACGACACCGCTGGACCGCGGGCGGCTTCGCGCCTCGCCGCTGGCGGAGATGCAGCGAATCATCCGGGAGGAGCAGGCGCCTCGGCCCAGTCAGCGCCTGGCGACTTTGGGGTCGTCGTCCGGCGACGGGCGGTGGAAGACCGCCGCTGTACCGCGGCGAGAGAACCCCTCCTCGGCGATGGACATCGCTCGATGCCGCCGGTCTGAACCTCGAACGCTCAAGCGGGCGGTTCGCGGCGATCTGGACTGGGTCGTCATGAAGTGCCTGGAAAAGGATCGGCGGCGGCGCTACGCAACGGCAAGCGCGCTGGCGGAAGACATCGGCCGATACCTGCGCCGGGAGCCGGTGCTGGCCAGACCGCCCAGCGCGGGCTATCTCATTCGCAGATTTGTGCAGCGGCGGAGAGGGTCCGTGATCGCCGCGCTGGCCGTCATGATGGTCGCCGCCGCTGGGGTGGCCGCCACCCTGCTTCAAGCTCGACGGGCCAACACCGAGGCGGAGCAGGCGCGCGCCGTCAATGAGTTCATGCGCGAAGTCCTCACCAGCGTCCAGCCCGGAAACCGCGGCGCGGACGTCCGCCTGGTCGAAGTGCTCAGTAAGGCGTCCGCCTCCGCCGGCGAACGCTTCGCGGACCACCCGACGCAGGAGGCCACCGTGCGCGACATGCTGGCCGACATCTACTCCAACCTGAACCAGTGCCGCGAATCCAAGGCGGAGCGGCGACGCGCCCTCGCGATCTGGAACTCCACGCTCGGTCCCGACAGTCCCGAGACCCTGCTCAGCGAAGCGGCGCTCGTGCGCACCCTGCTGGCTTTTGAGGAAAGGACCGAGGCCGGTGCGATCCTGGACGGGCTCCTGCCGAGGATGGAGCGCGTCTTCGGACCGAACGACTTCCGAACGCTGATGACGCGCAAATGCCTCGCGGACCATTGCGTGCTGAACCGCCGGTATGACGAGGCCCGGGCGATCCTGGCGAGTCTCCGCACGCATCCCGTCCTGGCGGAGGATGACGCCCGACAGATCGACCTACTTGTGAGCCTGATCCGCATCGACAGGCGCCTGCAGTATTCAACCTCCGAGGACGGTCCGGCGGCGGAGATCACGAGTCGCCTCGAGGCGCTGGCCGCCGAATGCGCCGAGCGCGCTCTTCGGTGCTTCGGTCCGGACGCTCCGATGACGCTGGAAACACAGCTCTGGCAGGCGGAGTTCCACTGCGACGCCGGCCACTACCAGCCCGCAGCGCGTGCGGCGCGCGCGCTGTTGGATCGGACCGCGGAAGCGTTCGGCGATTGCCATCAGATCCGCCTCGATGCAATGGACGTTCTGGCTTTTTCGCTCGCCGGCCTCGGGGAGGCGCGGGAACCGGCGGAGCTTCGGCTGCGCAAACTCGAATGCATGAGACAGAAAGTGGACCCCGCCAGCCCGATCATGCTCGGCGTCATCAGCGAAAGCCTGGACTTTTTCAGTCGCGCGGGGCGGGCGACTGAAGGCGAGGCGCTGGCGCGAGAGCTGCTCGTGGCGCTGCGAAGCCACGGCGGAGGCCACGATTACATCCAAGTGACCGCCGAATTCTACATCGCTCATTTCATCTCCATGCAGGGGCGGCTCGACGAGGCGGACGCCTTGTACAACCCGCTGCTGACCCGAATCCCGGACATGGCGGAAGGCGAGGCCGCGCAGGCGCATGAGTTGTACGGCAGCCACTTGGTGCGCTGTGGCCGCTTCGAGGAGGCTGAACGGGCGCTCCTGGCCGTGGTCGGAAACACGGGAGACGTTCGCCGCGGCGTGGGTGGGCACGCGTATCCCGACAATCTTCTCGTGGAACTCATCGCGCTCTACGATGCATGGGGAAAGCCTGACCAAGCCGACGAGCACCGCCGCCTCCGGGACGAAGTCCTCGGACGTTGATCGCAAGCCACCGTAAGCCCTGGGTGAGATCCAAGCCGAAGCCCGCCTTCCCGAAAGCGGCCCCGCCATGAAGACCGTGAAAGAAGTCGGGGCGACAGGATTCGAACCTGCGGCCTCGTGGTCCCAAACCACGCGCTCTAGCCAGACTGAGCTACGCCCCGCGAAGCGGAGCATTGTCGGTTTGGCGCAGGCGAGGTGTCAAGGAAGCGGAAGACGTGAGCGCGGGGCCGGACGGCGCGTGGGGGCGGAGGCGCGCGTGCCACGGCTCTGCTCGCGTGCCACGGCTCTGCTCGCGTGCCACTGCTCTGCGAGCAGTGCTTTCCGACATCGCGCGGCCTGCCGAGCACTCACTCGCATCATCCCGCTGATCACAGAGCAGTGGCACGCTTTCAGCCGCCGGCCGAGGCCCCAGTCGAAGGCGTGGACCGGATCGACTGGGGGTCTCCGCAGAAGCGAGGCGAGTGAGTTCTCAACGCCGCCGCGGTCACGCTGTGGAACCGAAACCACCGTCCCGAAGGTCGTTCGTTAACAAAACAACTCGGGGCGACAGTACGCCTGTTGAACGCTTCGTGCAAGGAATCCGGGCTTGGGGAGCTGGAATCCGGGTTTTGCTCAACCGTGAAACCGTGAAAGACGGTGGCAACGGCATCAATGACGAGCATCGGGGTTGATGCCCGTCCGGAGGCCCATCGCCAGGAACGGTCGCTCGGGAGGCTTGTCGGCCGTGGTCATCGCCCAGCGGATCGCCGACTCTGGGTCGATCGGCTCCGGACCTGGAGAAGTGGTGATCCAGCGGTTCGGCTCAAGTCCAACTCCTCAGGCAACCGCCCCCAGCTCTCGATGCGATACTGCCGCACTTTGGCAAGACGGATGGCCCGCCCAAGCCTCATTCCGCGCGGAATAGCAAGGACAACGCGATCGGTCTCCGGATCGTGGACGAAGCTGGCCGCGCGCTCGGCATCCGTCAGATTGTTGGCATCGCGACCTCCTTGCTCTCAGTGAACCGTACCGTACTGGAGCCGCCGAATCGAGGGTGTCGCCGGAAGCAGGGCTTTCCGAATCTCCCGACCGCGACCACCTGAGTGTCTTGGTGTAAATGCGCCCTCGAAGCTCGCCACAAACTCGGCTATGGTCCAACGATGCACGATCTGACGCTCATCGCCACCATCGCCGCCGCCTTCACCGGCGCGTGGTTGCTCGGTCTCATCACCCAGTGGCTCCGGCTCTCGCCGATCGTGGGGTACCTGATTGCCGGCGTCCTGATCGGCCCGCACACACCGGGATTCGTCGGCGATGTCCACGTCGCGCAGCAGTTGGCGGAAGTCGGAGTCATCCTGCTGATGTTCGGCGTGGGGCTGCACTTCCACGTCAAGGATCTGCTGGCGGTCAAAGGGGTGGCGATCCCCGGGGCGATCGGACAAAGTGTGATTGCGACCGTCCTCGCAATGGCGATCTTTTCGGCATTCGGGCTGCCCCTCAAGACGGGCGCCGTCATCGGCATGGCGATGGCGGTCGCGAGCACGGTCGTGCTCATGCGGGTCCTCGTGGACGCGGACGCGCTGAACTTGCCACAAGGGCATGTCGCGGTTGGGTGGCTCATCGTCGAAGATGTCTTCACAGTCATCCTGCTCGTACTCCTACCCGTGCTCGGGCAGAGCGGTGGCGCGGAGCCGGGCGGGCAATCTGCGGGCGTGGGCTCTCTCTGGCACACGCTCGGGATTGCCCTTCTGAAGCTCGCGGCCCTTGTCGGGATCGTCCTGCTGGCCGGCTCGCGGATCATCCCTTGGGCATTGGTACAGGTGACAAGGCTTCGCTCGCGGGAGTTGTTCACGCTAACCGTGCTCGTATGCTCAATCGCGATTGCGGCCGCTTCATACTTCTTTTTCGGGGCATCCATGGCGCTGGGCGCGTTCCTGGCTGGGATGGTCGTGGCCCAATCGCCGGTCAGCCACCAGGCCGCGGCGGATGCCCTTCCGCTGCGGGACGCGTTTGCGGTTCTGTTTTTCGTCTCCGTCGGGATGCTCTTCGACCCGGCATTCCTGCTGGAGCAACCGCTGATGATCGCAGCGGCGCTGGCGATCATCCTCGTCGCCAAGCCGCTGGCGGCATTGGCGATCGTGGCGCTGCTGGGCCATTCCGCCCGAACCGCGCTCACGGTCGCGGTCGGCCTGGCCCAGATCGGCGAGTTCTCCTTCATCCTTTCGGATATGGCTCGTCGTCATGGATTGATGCCGGAAGCAGGGCACAACGTGCTTGTCGCTGCCGCGATCATTTCGATCACACTGAATCCGCAGCTCTTCCGTGCACTCCCGAGAATCGAAGGATGGATCCGAGCGCGTCCATCGCTCTGGCGGTTGATCAACGGCAAGGCGGAACGCCGGATCGCGGCATCCAATCAGGACACGACCGGTGCAATGGCACAGCAGGTGGACGCGGGTTCGCGCCTCGCCATCGTCGTCGGTTACGGACCCGTGGGTCGCGCTGTGCACCGTCTCCTGCTTGACGCCAAGCTCTCCACGGTCGTGATCGACTTGAACATGGATACGGTCTCGTGGCTGCGCGCGGAAGGACAAGCGGCGATTTTCGGGGATGCGTCGCACGAGAGTATTCTCGAAAAGGCGGGCATGCGGCGCGCGTCTCATTTGGTCTTGACGCTGCCGAACTCTGCGGACCGCGCGGCGGTTGTCGCGGCGGCGCGAAGCGTCAGCCCAACCGCTCGCATCCTCGTGCGCGCCCGGTACCTCCGCGAGCGGGAGGATCTGGAGCACGCGGGAGCGAACGCGGCGGTTTTTGAAGAGGCCGAAGCCGCCGTAGCACTGGCGCGCCTGGTGCTCGCCGACACGGGCGTGCACCGCGGCGCAGCGGACCGGAAGATCAAGGACCTGCGGCTGCAACTCATCACCGAGAACGTCGCCCATATCGGCTCGCAGCGCGTGCGGAGCGTGATGGTCCCCTGGTCGCGCGTCCGATCGTTGCCCATCTCGGCAACGCGGGATTTCGTGCTCGCCCAAATCTCCCAGGAGCGGTTTTCGCGCTGGCCGGTGGTCGAGCCCGAGACGGGATCTGTCGCGGGCTATTTGCTCACCAAAGACTTGATCGCCCGCGCGGCTGACTCCAACTGGCCGGCGCTGGTGCGCCCGCTGAAACCAGTATCAGCGGAGGAAACCGTCGAGGCCGTCTTGACCGGCATGCAGAACGAAGGCGCGTCCATCTACGTGGTCGAGGACGCCGGGCAACCTGTGGGACTCGTCACGTTGGAAGACATCCTCGAACAGGTTGTCGGACGGATTGAGGACGAGTATCCGCACGAAGCCGCGGCCTCGCTGGCTGATGCCCTCTCACGCGGGGGCATCGTACTGGACCTGCGCTCGCAGCGGCCAGCCGACGCCATCGCGGAGCTTGTGAAGGCGGTCTCATCCGACAGACTACCCGGCGGGGCGTCAAGCGACGACGTTGTTCGGCTGGCGCTGGAGCGGGAGAGCGAGATATCGACGGACCTCGGCAACGGAGTTGCCGTCCCGCACGCACGAATTCCGGGTCTGACATCGCCCTTCGCAGCAATTGGACGCTCGGTCCTGGGCGTGACCTTCGGTTCAGACTCGACCCCGCCCGTCCACTTGCTGGTTCTGCTCGTCACGCCCGCCGAGCAACCCGAATCCCAACTGTCGCTACTGAGCCAGGTGGCGGACATTTCCCGGGACGTGTCCGTTCGCGAGCGGTTGATGGAAGCCGGCACGGTGGCGGAAACGGTTGAGCTGCTTCGGGGGCGATGATCCCGATGCGGCTTGGGTTCATGTCGCTCCCCGCACGATGGGCGCTCAAGGCCGACAGGTCACGGACGCTCGTATCGACATTGCCCGAGAGGGACGGGGAAACCGTGAAAGAAATCGGGGTGACAGGGTTCAAATCCGCGGCCTCGTGGTCCCAAACCACGCGCTCTAGCCTGACCGGGCTACGCCCCGCGAGGCGGAGCATTGTCAATTTGGCGCAGGGGAGGTGTCGAGGAAGCGGAGGACGTGATTGCAGAGCCGGACGCCGCGTCGGGGCGGAAGCGCGCGTGCCGCTGCTCTGCGAACATTGCGGTGTGCCACTGCTCTGCGAGCGGTGCTTTCTGGCATCGCGCTGCCTGCGGAGCACTGCCTATCGCGATCTCACTGCTCACAGAGCAGTGGCACGTTGCTGACATTTCACTGCTCACAGAGGAGTGGCACGCTGCCCGTGGGGGATTGCCCAAGGCGTCATGACGGGCAGCGAAGCCGCGCTGGCTGTCAGCTCGATTCGCCGAGGTCGTCGAGCAGACCTCGGCCTCGCGGGGTTTGCGGTGCGACGGCGAGGAGCGTCTCCCACGCGGCGGCGGCACGGTCGAGGAGACCCATGTTCTGTAGGGCAAGGGCGAGATGCGCGTGGAACTCCACCTCATCCGGGCAGACCTCGCAGGCGTGCTGAAACGACTCCACCGCCGAGGCGAAGTTCTCGCGGTCCGCGAACAGCAGCCCGAGCTGGTAGTGCAGCTCCGCCTCCTGCGGGTCGAGGTCCAGCCCGCGGCGGAAGAGGTCCGCCGCCTCGTCGTCCTCGCCCAACTCGCGCAGGACCAGCCCCAGCTTGTTGATGGCCTTGAGGTATCGCGGGTTGATGGAGAGCGCCTCCCGGAACGCCGCGGCGGCGCCCTCGACGTCGCCCGTGTGCCGCAGCAGGACGCCCAGCTTGTAGTGCAGGTCGGCGTGGTCGGCGTGGTCGATCAGCGTGCGGCGCAGGTGCTCGATCTGCGCCAGGATAATCGTCTCGACGTTTTTCAGCCCCGTGGACGTAACGCCTCCGCCTGACTGGGCGGAAGGGGCGGCGCCCAGATCCAGCAGCGCCTCCTCGCGATACTCCGCTGCTGAGGCCTTGAGCTGAAGTCGCGCCACCTCGCTGAACAGCACGCCGCTGTTAGGCTCCGCGGCGGCGGCCGACTGAAAGCTTGCCTCCGCGCCGTCCGGCTCGCCCATCGCCTGCTGCGCCACGCCCAGCCCGATGTAGGCGTTGACCGTCTGATCGTTCAGCTCGACGGCGCGCCCAAACCACTTCGCTGCTTCGACAAAGTCGCCCTTGCGAAGATGACACGTGCCGATCTTCACGGTGGCTTCAAGATGGTCGTGATTCAGTTCCCACGCCGCCCTGTATTCGGACATCGACCGCTCGTGCGCGTGCGTCTGACCGTGCAGGTCTCCGAGGCGCACGTGATAGTCGGCCTTGTCGGGCTGCTCCTGCGAAAGCTCGGTCAGCACGTCGATGGCGCGGGCGAAGTCGCCGGACTGCTGATACGTCGCGGCGAGATCGTCGTAGACCTCCCAATGGTCGGGCTCAAGCGACACGACAAACTCGAACTTGCGCGCGGCGTCCCTGAACCGCCTGGCGCGAACGTAGAGGTTTGCCAGGCTCAGCGCGGAGCCTACGTCGCCGGGATCGCACCAGTTGAGGTACTCGTAGTGCGAGATGGCGTCGTTGACATCCCCCTGCTTCAGCGCGAGCGCGGCGAGGCGCTCGTGCGCGTTGCGCAGATCCGGGCAGACGTCCAGCGCCTCGGCATACGTCGCAGCCGCTTCCTGATGCCGCCCCAACCGCTCGGCGCACAGCCCGACCGCGAAGAGCACGCGCGGCTCGTCCGGCGCCTGCTCGCGGCACACGTTCAGATGCTCGAACGCCTCCTGCGTCGAGCCGGACTCGTCGAGGGCGCACGCCAAGCCGATGTTGGAGACGACGTCGTAAGGGTCCAGCCGCACGGCCTCGCGGAAGACGCTCTGCGCGCGGAGGGGCTGCTTGTCGGTAAGGAGCCGGATGCCGCAGCGCTGCAGCGTGCCGACGTCCTCCGGGTTGTCGAGGACGGCGCGCTCCAGCTCGGGCGTGGAGCGCGGATCGTCATCAGAGAGCGCGTCACGGAAGGCGGACATCATGTCCACGAGCAGCCCGCGACCCAGGATTTCCAGCAGGTAGGACATGGCGTCTCAGGCGACAGACGGGTGCTAGATCCCCTCGCTCCCGTTCGAGGCGGTTCCGTTCAACTTTGCAGCACACGGGCTAAGACCCGGCGCATCATGATTCAGGTCTGCGGCGCGCCGACCGGACTGCGTGACAACTTCTCCAGACCGTCTTGCGCCGCGACGTATTCGGCATTGATCGTCAGCGCCCGGCGGTAGGCGCTGCCGGCCTTTTCGATCTGCCCCTGCTCCTGGTACAGCTCGCCCAACTGGCAGTACACGTCGGCGTACTCAAAGCCCGCGGAAATGACCTGCTCGAGCTTGGCGGCTGCATCCCGCGTACGACGGATACGGCGATACCAGCGGGCAAGGTCGATCAGGGCGCGGGTGCACCGCGGATCGAGCGTGACGGCGCGTTCGCCTTCCGCGATGGCGGACTCAAGCTGCCCCATGCGCTCCAGCACGCGCCCGCAGTGATAGTGAAGCTCGGCCTGATGCGGTCGGCGTTCGAGCGCCTTGTGCAGCGTTTTCAGCAGAAGCGAGTGGAACCGCCGATCCTGCCCGTCCGTCTGCACGGACAGCAGCGCGTCGATGAATTCGGAGTCCCTTTCCAGAATGCGGCTCAGCTCTTCGATCTCCTCGGAAGACGCGGCGTCGTCGGACGGAGGGAGATTGGCCGAGAGTTTTGTTCGCGCCCCGCTGTCGCGCGCGGCGCGGAAGGCCTGCGTCAGGAGCAGGGCGATGTGCGGATCCTGGGGGCGCAGACGCTGCGCCCGCTGGAGGTTCTTGATCGAGTCGGTGTAACGACCCATCACCCCCTGGCACAGCGCCAGGTGCACCCAGGCTTCGCTGTCTTCCTTTCGGATCGCCGTCGCCTGCGCGAAACGAATCTCCGCTTCCTCATACTCCTCCGCCGCGGCGAGCATCATGCCGAGTTGAAGCTGAAGCTCGGCGTCGCCGGGCGACAGCGCCAGACCCTCGCGCAGGATTTCGACGCCCTCGCGGTGCCGGCCGTCTTCGTGGAGCAACCACGCCTGGCGCACGCGAAGGTCCACGTCGTTGGGATCGCGCTGCACGGCGTCTTTCGCCACCGCTTCCGCGCGGGCGGAGTCCTGGCGCGCGTAGTACGCGGCGATCAACTGGGCAGCCGTGGAGCTGGGGCGGGGCGAGCACTGAAGCGCGCGCTGGAAAATCTTCTCCGCGGCTTCGAATTGCCCCGCGTTGAGCAGGCAAAGTCCGCGCCGCACCAGGTCCTGCGAGGCGAAGTGCTCGCTGATGCGTTGCCGCCAGGCGATGGATTCAGCCGGTAAAACCGCGCTTCCACTCCAGGCGCGTTCCTGCGGAACCGCCGCCGCCGCGCTCTTCGTCCCCGACCTTCGCTGTTTGACGTCCAGTGGAGTCATGCTCCGCCCTTTCATTGGCAACGACCCGGCGTCCGTCCCCAAGTAAGCCGGTCTGCCGCGGACGAGAAAACCGCCGCCGCCCCGTGAACATGGCCGAGCGACTGCGATCCGCGTCGTTTAAAGTTCCTCCGTCAGGTGCTTATCGAAAGAATCCGGTGCGGGCCTTGCTCGCGTACTGCATGTTGGGGCTTTCTGCACGCCGGCCGGCGCGCGACGGGGCGATCAGTCTGGAGTAGATTGGCGGGAGTTCCACGCTCCGCCCGCCCGCAGGCCGCGAGCGCCTGCTGCAAACGGGCCGAGTCGCCCGGAGGAGCAAGTCCTTGCGGCAGGCTTTGCGGTTTGGGGCGTGGTGGAAACCTGCGATGGACAGTATGCTGCTTGGGATTATCGGAGCCAGCCGCGGGTTGATGTGGTCCTTGCCGGAGGGTCTGCACATGTTGCGCTGCGAGGATTGTGAGTATTTTCGACGCGACGCCGCCGGTCGCTCGGTGCTGACGTGCGACCCGTTTGCCTCCATCAAGGAGCCGGAGTGCCTTCAGAAGTGGCAAGTTCTGCGCCTCGGGGACTTGGCGCGATCGTACGAGGCCATGCTCGAAATGTACCGCCGACTTGCCCCGCTTCAGGAGCGGATGTTCAAGCACATGGAACGCGAGCTTGACGACGCCGAGGATGCGGAGAGCTGGAAACTCGGCTACGACGAAGATGAAGAGACGGACGACAAAGGCGGGTCTTCAAGGCTTTGACGAACGCAGCTTGCCGGAGCGGCTGAGTGGCACCCACCCGCTGGGTGGCACGGGTCCGCAGCAGCGGACCCGTGTTCCATAGCAGTGCCCCGTCAAGATTGCACCTTACCCGAGCCGCGACCATGAAGATGCGTTTCCGCTTCTGAGCGCCAGACCCCGCTTCCTTACGGGCGCGGCTCTGAAGGTTGCCGCTCGATATTCACACTCGGCCGCGACGAACGCTTAGCCGCCAGACAGCGTGAGCTTGAGCGTGAGTGCTTCCGTCCCGCGCAGCACTTTCACCTCGACCTCGTCGCCGCCCTTCTTGCCTTCGACGGACTTGCGGTATTCGCCGAGATTGTTCACGTCCTGCCCGTTAACCGCGACGATGCGATCGCCGGCCTTCATGCCGCCTTTTTCCGCGGGTCCGCCGGCGCTGACGCCGGAGATGAGCCAGCCTTTCTTGCCGTCATCCTCGCCGGGCACAATGCCGAGGAACACGCGCGGGCGACCGCCCCCCTGCCCTTGCCCCAGGCTGATCCGCGCGGGCGTATCGACGCGGGCAAACACCGGCCGCGCGGGCGGATTGGCCAGCTCCAGTGCGATGTTGTACACCAGCCGCGCGATGTTCGCGCCGCCGACGGCGTTGATCTTCGGCGCGTCGTCGCCGGGCTGATGATAGTCCGGGTGCAGCCCGGTGAAAAAGAACAGCGACGGAACGCCCGCTTCGTAAAACGACGCGTGGTCGCTGGGACCGCGGGCGCTCTCGTCCGGGTTGTACGCCTCGAAACCGCAGGCCTTGGTCTGACGGTCCACGATCGCCTTGAACGAGTCGCCGGTGCCCAGCCCCTCGACCCACAGATGATTGTCCGCCTGGGTCTCCTCGCTGCTGAACCGGCCGATCATGTCCATGTTCATCATGCAGGCGATTTTCTCGATGGGGACCGTGGGGGTTCGGCAATATTGCGCGCTGCCCAGAAGACCTTTCTCCTCCCCGGTGAACGTCATGAACAGGAGGCTGCGATTTCGACCGGGCGTCAGCGCCATCGCCCGCGCGACTTCGATTACGCCCGACGTGCCGGAGGCGTTGTCGTCGGCGCCGTTGTGGATCTGCCCGCCCTGCTCGCCGACGTGGTCGTAATGCGCGCCGATGACGACGTACTCATCCGCGTTCGGTCCCGTGCCCGGCAGCACACCGATGACATTGCGCGCCGGCAAGCCCTCGAACTCCACCGCGCCGGCCGCGTGAATCGCGCCGAGAGGCTTCGAGCCGTTCGTCCCCGCATCGAGTTTCTTCTGCACGTCCGCCAGCGGCTCCATGCCCGCGGCCTTGAGCAGCGCGTCGGCCACTTCTCGCTTGACCTGCACGGCGGAGATTTCGTAGTTCTCCCCGCTCCGCGCCGAACCGCCGAGCGTGTCCTGGTCCTCGGTCGCTTGGTTGACCACGATCATTCCGACGGCGCCCTTCTCCTTCGCCAGGTTCGCCTTGCTGCCGAACCACGAATGCCGGGAGAAGCCAGGCCCGCCCTCCGCGCGCCAGCCGGCCGGCTCGCGGCGGAGCATGAACGCGATCTTGCCCTTGACATCGACGCCGGCGTAATCGTCGTAGTTTTTCTCGGGGTTGACGATGCCGTACCCGACGAAGACTACGTCTCCCTCGAACGCGCCCTGCGAGGACCAGCCGTAAGCCGTCCAGTTCGTGCCGCGCGAAAGCGCCGGCAGTTCCGCGCCGCTGAACGTGAGCGTCGTCGTGTCCTTCATCTTGCCGCCGAGGTTCAGCGTGAACTCCTGAAAGTACGTGCCATCCGTCCCACCCGGTTGCAGACCGATGGCCGCGAACTGCCCGGCGATGTAACCGGCGGCGATGTCGATGCCGTCGGAGCCGGTGTCGCGCCCCTTGAGAAGATCGCTGGCGAGCAGATTAATGTGCGCGTGATATCGCTCCGCGGAGAAGTCGATGGCAGCGGCTCCGCCCGACGTGGGCCCTTCTGCTCGCGCGGCGGACATGACGCAGGCCACTGCCGCTGCCCACGCCGCCCCCCGCGCCCCCGCGCGCGCGCGAACCCAAGGTGCCCCGCCTGTCCGCGCCGCTCGTCCCCACGTTCGATCGCACATCATCGCCATTTGCTCCATCCAGTGGATACGCCGTCTTCAAGGCAAGATCGTACCCGACGCCGGCAATTCGCCACAAGCAACACAACTACCGACAGGGGACCGGACATTCCTCCTCGGCAGAATGGGGTCACGATCGCTCTTTCGCAAACTCGCCCGGCCCTCCTGCTGACTGCAAGAGTGGGGAGAGGGAGAGCGGGAGCGAGGGAGAGAGAGAACGAGTCCGCGTCAACGAGCCGGCAGGTGACATCGGTCCGCGGAAGTGAACCCGTGGAGTCGCGACGGGATAAGCGTTTTCCGCGCTCGTTACGGTCAGGCGCGTACACCAGACCGTACCACCCGGCGGACGGCAGGGTGGCACGGTCAACGGTACTCCGGTGGCCGTGGTCTGCCGCGCTCCGTGGTCTGCCGCGCTCGCCACAGTCAGGCGAGTACGCCAGACTGCGCCTCCCGGATGCGAGGCCACAATGCGGTGATCCAGCGCGGGCGCCGGCGGCTCGAGTCGACAAGGCGGAAAGTGCGCGGGGGGATCCGGCGCGGCGGGCGTCGCTTGAACCCCCTGCGCAGCTCGCACTCAAGTCTGTCCGATTACCGGACGAAAATGCACGGGTGAACGGGTACAGCCGATCCACCTGGACCTCTCCGACTCTTGAATTGGAGCGGGCGCCGCTGCGTTCCCTGCGCGCGGTTCAGGCGGGTTGGCGGAACCTGCTCGTGGCTTGGGTCAAATCCCTTCCCCTGCCGGTTCTTGCGACCCTGCTCGCCGGGCTTGCTCTCTACACGTACACGATCAGGCACTACGGGCACGCGTTTGCCACCGTCGATGGCTACCTCTACTACGCTCACGCCCACTCATGGTATTTCGACGGCGATCTCGACCTGGCGAACGACCTTCGATCCTCGCCCGGTCTCGGCGCCGCGCGAGAGACGTACCTGTCCCTCCTGTCCACCAACAATCGGGTCTCCAACATCATGCCCGTCGGCTGGTCGATTCTCGCGCTTCCGGCGCTGCCCATCGCCGACGCGCTCACCGCGCTGCACAACCTCTTCGCCGCGCGCCCGCTTCCGCGGGATGGCTACTCGTTCTTCTACGCAACCGTCGTCCCCCTTCCTCATCTCGGGCTGGGATGCGCCGGTCTTTGGGCTTCATTCGTCCTGGCGCGCCGGCGAACCTCGCCGGCGGCAGCGGCCTGGGCAACCGCCGCGGTGTCCGCCGGGACCGGCGCGATGTACTACGCTTTCGCCGAACCGACGATGAGCCATGCCGCAAGCATGGGGCTGCTCGCGCTGACCTGCCGGCTGTCTGATCGGATTCGCCGCGGTGGCTGGAGCCGTCGCGGCGCGCTGGCGCTGGGACTGTGCTGCGGCATGACCGTCGCCGTCCGGTACTACGACGTGGTCTGGCTGCTCGTCCCGGTGCTGGTCGTCTGGCCTCGCATCCTCGAGCGAAACGAGGAGACCGGTCATCGCCCAGGTCTGCGCTGGATCATGCTGGTCATGCCGGCGGCGGCGGTGTGCCTGCTGCCGCAGGTGACGCTGAACCTCGTGACGGAGGGTAGCCTGCTGGGTCGCGTGGCGCAGTATGGACCCAGGCTGACGTTGCCCCGGTTCGATCTGGAGATGTGGGCGCCGCAGACGGGCCTGCTTTCGGTTTATCCGCTGACCGCCTTCGCGCTAACAGGGTTGGCGATTTCGCTGCGACGCCGGCGGGAAGATCCGGTGCTGGCCGCCCTGGCGGTGGGCTTTGCGGCCTACGTCGCCATCTACTCGTTTGCCTACTGTCCGGGTTATTCGCGACGGTACACCTGCTGCGCCGTCCTCCTGGTCTTGGGACTGTCCGCCCTCCTTGAACATGCGAGGTCACGCCCACGGCTGCGAGCGTGGGTCTTCCCGTCGGTGGCCCTCCTATGCGCCGCCAACCTGATCCGAATCATCCTCATTCAGACCGGACACCTCGATCGCCGCATCATCACCCAAGGCCACGCGGAGCTGGCGCCGTTTGTCTGTGAACCGGCGTGAAGCTCCGCGCCGGCCCCCGGGAGTAGGCCGCCCCGTTTGGCTTATGCCGCCTTCGAGGGAATAATGGGTGCTTCGTTGGACGAAGCCCCCGCGCGCCGGAAACTGGCTCGCGCGAGACAGGATCGGTCGTTGGACGGCGACCGCCGGGCGGCTGTGGCGGAATTGGCAGACGCGCCAGACTTAGGATCTGGTGCCCAAAAGGCGTGGAGGTTCGAGTCCTCTCAGCCGCATTGGCGACGGGCTGTGGGTCAGGGACGGCTTGGCGTATTGGTGTGACGCCCGCTTCGGTGGAGAAGAGCAACGCCCGGTTTGGCGGATCAGCAGATTCATGCAGAAACGCGATATCCGATTGATTGGCGTGCCCCTCGACATGGGCGCGGGGAGGCGCGGCGTGGACATGGGTCCGTCCGCCATCCGCGTGACCGGTTTGCAGCGCCGCTTGCAGCAGCTTGGCCACCAGGTCACCGACTGGGGCGACATCAAGACGCGCGTCTTCGAGACCGTCGAAGCAAAGGACCCGCAGCTGCGCTTTCACGAGCCGGTCCTGGACGTGAACCGCCAGCTCGCCGCTCTGGTCCAGGAGACGCTTCAGGGCGGGCAGTTTCCTCTTGTGCTCGGGGGCGATCACAGCGTGGCGATCGGCAGCATCGCCGGCAGCGCTTCGTTCACGCGCTCAAGCGGCAGGAGGCTCGGCCTCCTCTGGATCGACGCCCACGGCGACATGAACTCGCCGCAGTCGACGCCCACGGGGAACATCCACGGCATGCCACTGGCCGTGGCGCTGGGCATCGGCTGGCCGGCGTTCGTGAATCTGCAGGTTGATGGACCGAAGGTGCGCGGCGCGGACGTCGTGCTGGTCGGCGTGCGCGACCTCGACCCGGGTGAGCGCGAAACGCTGCGCGAACAGGGAATTCGCGTATTTACGATGCGCGAAATCGACGAGCAGGGCATGTACCGCGTCATGCAGCAGGCCGTGGAGTGGGTCGGCGCGCGCGCCGACGCGGTGCATGTGCAGTTCGACATGGACGTCATCGACCCGCAGGTGGCGCCCGGCACCGGCACGCCCGTACCCGGAGGGCTCAGTTACCGCGAGGCGCACCTGGTGATGGAGCTCCTCTCCGCCGAGCTGAAGCACATTATCGCGCTGGACGTGGTCGAGACGAACCCGGCGCTGGATGTGCGCAACAGCACGGCCGAACTCGCCACGGAGCTGATCCTGTCGATGATGGGCAAGACGATTTACGGTCCCTGAGCACACTCTGACGCCGACGCGCGGGTTCGCTGCCAGGAGGGTGTCGCCCGGGGGCGGGGCGCCGACGGTGTGGAAACGGCCCACGGCGCCCGCCGGACGACACGGGTCTGCAGCAGCGAACCCGTGCCGCCCGCGTACCGGCGCCGTTTTTCCCTTGCAACGGCCTCTCCGCGCCTGCACAATCCGCCTTCATGCACTTGCGATATGTCACCCCACGGGGGCTGGCTGTTTTCATTCCATTCTTTTCACGGAGGAACTGCATGTCCGTCAGCAAGCATGTTTCGTGGGGGCGCGCCTCCGGGTGCGTCGGCTCCGCTCAGGGGTGTGGACGGGGGTGGGCGGCGCTCGCAGTGTGGGTGGGCTTGGCCCTCGGTGCTGCCAATGCGCAGCAGCCCGGCTTGGGTGATGCGGCGATGGACGGCGCAGGGGGCTTGGTTGATCCCCTTCACGAGAACCCGGCGAAAGCGCCGATCGAGCCGCCCTCGATTCGCTTCGGCCTCCAGGCAGAGCCGGTGGAGGCGTTCGCGCTCGACCCGGTCAACGAGCAGGCGTGGGCCCGAATTCACGCGGAGGATACGCAGCGCGCGCTGGAGGACAAGGTCGTTCGCTACGGTTTCCTGCGGGCGCTCGGGCTGAATGCCACGGCCTTTGGAAGCTGGTACGAAATCTTCGGCGTAGGCCACGTCTGGCTGCTGGACGTGGATGTCCCGGACGCGCTGGGCGTGCGGCTCAACCTGACGGACATGGACCTGCCCGAGGGCGCGGAGGTTTTCGTCTATTCTCCGGACGCTCCTCAGCGCGTCTGGGGTCCATATCAGGGAACCGGGCCATTTGAGAATGGAGAAGTCTGGACGCCCACGACGTTCGGCTCTCGCGTCCGCATCGAGTATTTCGTGCCGGGCACCTCGACCCCCGATGCCGCGGGGCAGGCCGAGTCGCATGCCTACGCCTTCGACCTCCCACAGGACCTTCAGGAAGTTTCCTTCCAGGTCGCCGCCTGTCAGCAGGTGTACAAAGATCCGCTCGCCGAGGGCGTCGGGTTGGAGGGCGCGTGCCATAACGATGTCACCTGCTACCCTGCATGGGCGACCGTCGCGCGGGCTGCGGCGGGCATTGGCACGATCAACTCTGACGCACTCTTCTGCTCCGGCACAATGATAACCACGACGGCCAATGACCAGACGCCGTACTGGCTCACCGCGAACCATTGCATCGGCTCCAACGGGACCGCGCAGAACTCGGAGATCTATTGGCTCTTCCAGACGTCCACCTGCAATGGAACACCGCCGGCGCTCTCCAGCGTGCCGCAATCCGCCGTGTGCACGCGACTGTCTTACAGCAGTGGATCCGACTACAGCCTGCTCATGGTGGAGGGCGTCATCCCCGGTGGGCTGGGCTGGGCCGGATGGAGCTCCAGCGCCGTGGCCAATGGCACCGCCTGCACGGGCATTCACCATCCGGACGGCGCGTACAAGCGCATCAGCTTTGGAAACAAGGTTTCCGGCGCCGCCGCGGGCTTTATCCGCATCGATTGGACGGACGCGCCGACGGAGCCGGGCTCTTCCGGCTCAGGCATCTTCCGCAATGACACGCAGCAACTGGTCGGTCAATTGTATGGCGGACCATCGTCCTGCGCGGATGAGAGTTATGATGATTACGGGGCATTCGCCACATCGTACGGCAACATTTCCAGTTACCTCAGCGCGGGAAGCGACGATGCGTATGAGCAGAACGACTCCTGCGCCGCCGCGCGCACCGTGACGGCGGGAACTTATTCCAGCCTGGTCCTCAAGCGCTACTCCGGCGGCGACGAGGATTGGTATGCCGTAAGGCTCAACTCAGGGCAGACCCTGACCTTGACCCTCAACTTTACACATGCCAATGGTGATATCGACCTCGCGCTTTACTCTGCTTGCGGCGGGGCCATCCTCGCTTCCTCAACGGGCAGTGGAAACAGCGAAACGGTCACTTACACGCATGCCGGCGGCAGCGCCGCGGATTACTACGCCCGAGCCTACCTGTACAATGACACCCGCAATACATACAGCATGACCGTCTCCCTGTCCGGCGGAGGCGGAGGTGGAAACAATAATAACTGCGCCAACGCCACGACCGTGGGCAACGGGACGTATTCCGGCTCGACTTCTACGGCGACCAATGACGGGTCGGCTTCCTGCGGACGATCCACCACCAGCAAGGACGTCTGGTTCAAATACACAGCGCCGCGGGGAGGCACGTTGAACGTCAACACGTGCAACTCATTGTACGATACCGTGCTGTCGCTGCATACCGCCTGTCCGGGGACTTCCGGCAACCAGCTTGTCTGCAACGACGACTGCGGCGGCTCGCCGTGCGGCGGCGCCAACTCCTGTCTTTCGCGCGCCGTCACCGCGGGAACGACTTATTACATACGAGTGGCCGGCTACCGCGGCGCTTCCGGCTCGTTTACGCTGACCGTGTCCGGGCCGTGACCGTGCAAGGGAGATTCTGATTTCCGCGTGCCCGAGTTTCGTGTGGACCCGCGCGATGATGCCCGGCGGCATCGTCGCGCGGGTCATCAGAAGCGCCGAGCCTCGGTTCCCACCCGGTGCAATTGCCCACTGTCTGGTATGTGCGTCAGGTGCCCTGTCGTGAATGCGGAGCCGCAGTGTGACAAACTTTAACTGGAACATCGACGGTTCCATTGTGGGACTCTATCTGCTGGCCACGATGCTCGCGGGGCTTTGGGTCCGCAAGTACGTCTCCAAGGTCGATCATTTTCTTGTCGCGGGGCGCGAAATGAACGTGTACCTGGGGATCGCTTCCCTGGCGGCCACGGAATTCGGCATTATTACCTGCCTCTATACTGCTCAGGCCGGTTACAAGTACGGCTTCTCCGGCGCGACGCCCGGACTGATCCAGGCGCTCGCCATGCTGATGATCGGCGCCACCGGCTTTTGCATCAAGCCGTTGCGCGATTCTGGCGTCGTGACCATTCCCGAATTGTTTGAAAAGCGCTTCGGATCGAGAATCCGCTGGCTTGCGGGCGTCGTGATCGTGCTCGGCGGTTTGCTGAATATGGGCATGTTTCTCCGAGTGGGTGGAGAATTCCTCGTACTCGTGGTCGGATTCGACGTCGGGTACTTGCGTGTCACCATGACCGTGCTGCTTGCCGCCATTGCCGCTTATACCATTCTCGGTGGAATGCTGTCTGTCCTGGTGACCGATTTTCTGCAGTTTGTAGTGATGAGCGCCGGTCTCCTTGCGGTTACTTTCCTGATTCTCGGCAGTATCGGATGGGACAGGCTGGTCACCGCGGTCGAGACGCACCACGGAGTCGGCGGCTTCAATCCTTTCCTCCACAAGGACCTGGGCCCCTCCTTTGTCATCTATCAGATATGTATTCAGACCGCTGCCACCTTGACTTGGCAAGCCGTGACGGCGCGCCTTCTGGCCGCAAAGGATTCCCGCACGGGGCGCAAGGTGTTCACGGGCGCGGCTTTCTTCTTCTTCGCACGGTTCCTTGTGCCGGGATTATGGGGAATTGCGGCTCTGGCCGTCCTTGCCGGCGGATGGATGGAGCCGCTCACCGCGGACATGCAGAGGGATCCGTCGCTGTACGCCATGCCCGTCTTCCTTTCGCGGTTTGTGCCGGTCGGGTTAATGGGACTGCTCGTTGCGGCGATGCTGGCCGCCGACATGTCCACGGATTCCTCCTATATGCTGACGTGGGCGAGCGTCATTTACAACGACATCCTCGCGCCGTTCCGCCGCACACGCGCAATGACCGAACGTCGCGGTCTTCTGTGGAACCGGTTCATTGTCGCCGGCATCGGGATTTATCTCCTTGTGTTCGGGCTTTGGTACAAGCTTGAAGGTGATCTCTGGACCTATTGCACGATTACCGGTTCTGTTTACCTTTCGAGCATGTCGGTCCTCCTGATCGCGTGTTGCTACTGGAAGCGGGCGAACAGTTGGGGCGCGGTGGGCGCGATTGTATGCGGCGCCGTGTTTCCGCTGGGTTTTCTGATCATGCAGAAGATTCCGGCTACGGCTGAGCTGACCCAGCGCATCGGACCCAACTACTCGGGAATTGCGGCCTATGCGGCTGCGGCGCTGGCGATGTTCGTGGGGTCCTGCTTGAAGCCGGCTTCGCCGCAGGACCCTGGTATCAGCCCAGGTTGAGATATTCCGGCGCCATCGACTGCCGCGAGCGCAGGGGGGAGACTTTGCAATGTACAAGTGGCTATGGGGAATGCTGGTGACCGCGTGCCTGATCTGGTATTCCACGATTACAGTGTATGTGGCTGTGCGTGGACTTGTGGACATCCGCGCCATGCTGCGCCGGATTAGATCGACCGCGCAACCTTGAAGATTAGCCTGCGCGGCCGCCTTACAATAAAAGGGCATGGGTGCCGGGCGGCACGTGCAAATCTCCTTTTTTCTGGAATTGAACAATGAACCAGCGGGTATTGCGTCGCGTAACAGGAGTTTTTGCGCCGATCGCTGCTTGCACGTTGTTGGCTCGCTTTGTTTCAGCGGACGTGCGATTGCCAGCCGTGCTGGGGGATCACATGGTTTTGCAGCAGAACTGCGACGTTGTAGTCTGGGGATGGGCGGACGCCATGGAGTCCGTTACCGTGACGGCGTCGTGGGATGGCAAGCTTGCGGCGACGACGGCGAACGCGGAAGGCCGATGGAAAGTAGCGCTGAAAACCCCCAATGCCGGCGGACCTTACACCCTGACCATTGCCGGCAAGAATACCATTACGCTTAACGATGTTCTCCTCGGCGATGTGTGGCTTGCCTCGGGCCAGTCCAACATGGAGTGGCCCGTGGCGTCATCGCTGAACTCCAAGGAGGAAATCGCCTCCGCAGAGCATCCCCAGATTCGCCTGTTTACGGTGGAGCGATCCAGTTCAAACACCCCCCTGGACAACGTGACGGGTAAATGGGAAGTGTGCTCTGCACAGACAGTGGGGAGATTCTCGGCCGTGGCTTATTATTTTGGGCGATCTTTGCACACGGAACTCAAGACCCCCATCGGCCTGATTGCCTCTTCGTGGGGAGGGACCGAGATCGAGAAGTGGATTCCCGAAGCGGCGATGCTGGCGGACCCGGAATTTGCGGCCTCCCTTGAATCGCGGCGTGCAGCGCTGAAGGATTACGATGTCGCAATGGCTGCGTGGCGCACGAAGAACGACGCCGCGGATCCTGGGGCCGCGGGTCATTGGGAAGATCCCTCTCTGGACGATAAGGACTGGACGGCGCTGCCGGCTTACAAGACATGGGATTTGCCCGAACTTGGTGGTTTCGACGGCGTGGCGTGGTTCCGCGGCAGCGTTGACATTCCAACTTCTTGGGCGGGCCAGACCGTCACACTGGAGCTGGGCGCCATTGACGATCAGGACCGGACCTACGTGAATGGAAAGCTCGTCGGCGCGACCTCTGACTGGAGCACTCCGCGTGTCTACGCTGTCTCTGGAAGCGACCTGCAGTCAGGGCGCAACAGCATTGTCATCCGCGTGCACGACACAGGTGGACTTGGCGGGTTCACGGCCGGGGCGGATCAGCCCTGTGCGAAGCGCGGCGGGGAGAAGGCCCCCGTCGGCCAATGGAAGTATCGGCTGGGCGTGTTACAATCCGCTCTAACGCCCCCGCCGGAATCGCCTGCGCCGCAGAACTCTGTTTTGTATAACGCCATGATTGCGCCATTGACGCCGATGGTAATTCGCGGCTTTATTTGGTACCAAGGAGAGTCTAATATCGCCCGAGCAGCACAGTACCAGAGGGCTTTTCCAATGATGATTGCTGCCTGGCGCAAAGTTTGGGGAGACGATGAACTCCCATTCTTCTTTGTCCAGATTGCACCATTCTCGGGATACTCTACCTGGAATTTACCTGTGGGTTCTGTTGCGGAGCTGCGCGAGGCGCAGCGATTGACACTGAAAGTTCCTCACACCGGCATGGTCGTGACCACCGACCTTGTCCCGGACTTGGGCGACATTCACCCATTGAACAAGCAAACCGTGGGGCTGCGTCTTTCGCGGCTGGCGCTGGCGGACGCCTATGGACGCAAGGATATTTCCTGCAATGGCCCCGGCTATCGAGCGATGAAGATTGAGGGTGGCGCTATCCGACTGTCTTTTGATCACATCGGTAGTGGGATCGACGTTCGCGGCGGAACGCTTTCCGGATTTGCGATTGCCGGGGAAGACCGGCAGTTTGTCGCGGCCGATGCGAAGAGGGACGGTGAAACGATTATGGTGTCTTCCCCACAAGTCAAGCGACCGGTCGCCGTGCGCTTTGCCTGGGAGGATGCGCCGGTGCCGAGCTTTTTCAATCGTGACGGCTACCCGGCCTCGCCGTTTCGGACGGACAACTGGCCGCTGTCGACAGAGAAGGCGCGCTGGTAATTGAGTCGGCGCAGGCGGCCAATGCGGCCATTTTGTTGAGTTGAGCGGAGGCACTGAGAATGACGTCACAACCGGTGGATCGAAGGTTTGTGCTGAAGACGACGGCGGCACTGGGGGCGGCAGCCTTGGGCGGCGGCACGCTTCGCGTCGCAGCGCAGGCGACGTCCGGCGCGCCCGCAGGGGAATCGCTGAAGGGACGGCTGAAGCAGTCGGTCTGCCGCTGGTGCTATGGCAAGATGTCGGTGGACGACCTTTGCAAGAATGCAGCCGCGATGGGATTAAAGTCGGTGGAACTTCTGGGCGAGAGCGAATGGTCCATTCCTGAAAAGTACGGCCTCACGTGCGCCGTCGCCAACGGCCCGACCTCGATTGCCCGCGGCTGGAACCGCGCTGCGCATCATGATGAATTCGTGAAGGAGTCCGAGCGACTCTTGCCGCTTATCAAACAGGCCGGCCTTGCGAACATGATCGTGTTTTCCGGAAACCGGGAAGGGCTGGACGACCGCGAGGGCATCAAGAACTGCGTTGCCGGCCTCAAACGCATTGCGCCGCTCGCCGAGCAACTCGGCGTCACCGTCGTCATGGAACTGCTCAACAGCAAAGTGGACCACAAGGATTACCAGTGCGATCACACGGCTTGGGGAGTCGAGGTTGTGCAGGGCGTTTCATCGCCGCGCTTTAAGCTCCTGTACGACATTTATCACATGCAAATCATGGAGGGCGACGTGATTCGCACGGTGCTGGACCATCTGCCGCACATTGCTCACTTTCACACCGGCGGCGTGCCCGGGCGAAACGAAATTGATGAGACGCAGGAACTGCAGTACCCCGCCATCTGCCGCGCGATCGTCGAGGCCGGCTTCACCGGATATTTGGCGCAGGAGTTCATCCCAAGGCGGGATCCGATGACCTCACTTCGCCAGGCAACCGGGTTGTGCGATGTGTGAATGCGACGGTTGGGCTGCAGGCCTCATTTAGTCTGCTCATGGCACGGCCGTGTCGAGGCGCTGCACGCGCCGCCGCACCCAGTCGTCCGGCTGCTCACGACCCACCAGCAGGATCAGCCCCCGCATGGCCGCTTCATCAAAGCCGCTGTTCCGCAGGATGCGCGCCGCGGCCGCGTCGGCGGACATTTCCCGCTCCAGCGCTTCGCTGTCCGATGCGCATGGCGGCTTGAGGCTGTCCTCATGAGCAAGATGGGCCAGCTCATGCGCCAGTGCGGCCGCCAGGAGGTCGGAATTCTCCAGATCCTCATAAAGTGCTCTTGTGAGATACACGCGCCCCGGGAGCGAAAATGCGTTTCGCGCGGAGGTGTCAAGCAAGTGGCACCGCCATTCTTGCGGCAGTTGCGGGCAAGCGCGCATGAGTCGGGCGGCGATCTCCTCCAGCCGCAGCGTCGCCGCTGAATCCTCGTGGATGCCTCCGTATCGGGCTTCGAGCAGGAATGCAGCCGCCCGGCCTTCGCGTGACTCGGCAAGGCTGCCTGCGGCGCCGCCGAGCCGCTGCGTCGACGGAGACGAAAGGGTGGCGCATCCGGCGGTTGCCAGCAGCAGTGCGATGCCCGACACGCGCTTCAAGGAGGCTCTCCGGCGGAGCCTGCGCGGCGAACGCCAAGGCTCCACCAGACGGTCGAATACAAGACAGGCCGGGGCAAGCCGTTACCGGACGACTGCGGCAATCAGGCTTGTTTTCGGATGATGGCGCGACGGCGGCGCCTCCACCCGGCGACATAGAGCGCCAGCCCCAGCGCAATCAGGGGCAGCCCGTAAGGCAGGTATTTCAGGGTCTTCGCGACTTCCATCTGCAGGACGCGCTCCGCCCCTTCCGTAGAGGCGAGGTCCAGTGAAGCATCGCGCAGAGAGCTGTAGGCGCTGATCACGCCGGAAACCGTCCACGCCAGCGGCGAGGCACCGATGGCCATCAGGATGAGGCCGAGGAGTCGCATGAGGTTGCCGCGGGCAACGCGTTATCGCCGTGATCTATGGTCTCAAGAAACCAGCGCGAACCATGCTTCCGGTTGCGCGGACCTTGGCGCAGGCAATACACCGTCCACGCCGAGCCGTCGTCCATGCGCGTGCGGAAATAGTGCCGGCGAAGGTACAAATGTCCCTGCGCCCACGCGCCCTCGCGCGTACAGTGTCTCCATCGCTCCATGACGGCCACGATGGCGGCGAAGGTCCCGCGCCATTCAAATGCCTGCGGCAGGCCAGGCTCGCCCTGTGAGAGGCAGGACGTCTCAAACGCCCCCCCCGCCGGCTGGATGGCTTCACTGACGAACTCGACCATGTGGGGATTGTACCGCAGCGCGGACGGCAAGCCTATCGCTGCCGGGCGTGGTGAGTCACACGGTGGCGGGACCTTACATGGCAAGGCATCAGCATTGCAGGAGTTGCGCTGCTGCCGGCGTGACTTGAAACCCGGTAAGTTCCGGCCGGCGCGGGTCCGCAGCAGTGGACCCGTCATGCATCAGGACGAGCTTGCGCGCCTCCGCCACGGCCTGGCGAATACGCCAGATCGTTCCACCCGGTTGCACGGCATTGCTTCACCCAATTGCACCGCATCGCTTTACAGCGCCCAAGGGTCAGTCGCCTGCCATGCTCGGATGCGCCGCGTAATTCGGGAACCACATCGCCTCGGCTACGGCCTTCTCAATCTGATCATCGCGCAGGCGCCGACCGCGCCGTTCGAGCTGCGCCTGCCGAACCACGGCGCCCGCGATCTTGGCGCTGACCTCCCGCAGATCACTGGGGTCCGGGTAGATCGCACCCGAATCGAGGCGCTCCGGCTTGATGCAAGTCGCCAGCGTTCGCGCGGCCACGAGGAACATGGCGTCGGTCACCTCATGCGCCTCGGAGACGATGCAGCCCAGCCCCACGCCCGGAAAGATAAACACGTTGTTGCCCTGCCCGATGGTGTGCATCCGCCCCAGGTGTTGCACCGGCGGGAACGGGCTTCCGGTGGCGACGATGGCGCGGCCATCCGTCCAGCGAATCGCCTCGGCGGGCGTGCACTCCGACTTCGCGGTCGGGTTGCTGAAGGGCATGATGAGCGGCCGCTCCACGTGGCGGGCCATCTCGCGGATCATCGGCTCGGTGAACTCGCCGGCGGTGGCAGTCGTACCGATCATGATGGTCGGCCGGACCTGGCGGATCAGCGCCACGCGATCGGTGAAGTCGTGCGGCGTGAGGGAGTAGTGCTCCAGCACGTCGCGCTTCATGGCGAAGAACTTCTTGTATTCCTCGCGGATTTCGCGGTTTTCGTGCAGCAGTCCGTGCGTATCCACAAAGACCAGCGCTCTGCGCACGGCGTCCTCGGTCGCGCCGTTCTCCTGCATGGCCGCGCGAATGAGCCGGGCGATGCCCACGCCCGCGGCGCCGGAGCCGATGAAGAGAATGCGCTGATCCTCAAGCCGCTCGCGCGTCAGCCGCAGGAAGCCGAGGATGCCGCCCAGCGCCACCGCCGCCGTGCCCTGAATGTCGTCGTTGAAGCACGCCAGGCGCTTGCGATAGCGGTCCAGCAGCAGGAACGCGGTCTCCTTGTGAAAGTCCTCCCACTGGAGCAGCGCCTTGGGGAAGACATCGACGACGGCCTGAACGAACGCTTCGACGAAGTCTTCATACGCCTGCCCGCGCAGGCGCCGCTCGCGCACGCCGAAGTAGTATGGATCGTTCAGGAGGTCCGAGTTGTTCGTCCCGACGTCTAGGCTGATGGGCAGGCATTGCGACGGGTGGATTCCCGCGGCCGCGCAGTACAGCGCGATCTTGCCGACGGGAATGCCCATGCCGCCCACGCCCTGATCGCCGAGTCCCAGGATGCGCTCGTTGTCCGTGACGACGATGAGGCGGATGTCGCGGCGACCGGTGTTGCGCAGCAGCTCGGGGATGCGCTCGATGTCCCCCGGCGTAATCCACAGCCCGCGCGGGCGCCGACAGATGTGGCTGTAAAGCTGGCAGGCGCGGCCGACCGTCGGCGTGTAGGCGATCGGCATCAACTCCGGAAGGTTCTGGACCAGCACGCGGTAGAACAGGGTCTCGTTGCGGTCGAGCAGCGCTGAAAGCCCGATGTATTTTTCGAGATCGTCCTTCTTGGCGCGCAGCTTCTCTAACTCGAGCGCCACCTGCTGCTCGATCGTCAGGATGTTCGGCGGGAGCAGCCCCTCCAGCCCCAGTTCCTGCCGCTCGTCTTTCGTGAACGCGTTGTCCTTGTTGAGAATGGGATGACGAAGAACCGCTTCTCCCCGCAGGGCGGCTTCTTCCCGATCGAGATCGTAAGGCATGATCATGCTGCACCTCCCCATCGCCGCGGCGTCGGGCGAGTCCATCCGACCCCCCACCAGACCGCGGCTGCTGTTGCGACTTGTGCGCTTCTCGGACGGACAGGCGAGCAATTTCGATGCCAACCCTCAACCCGGGCAAGCGGATCAGGCGACAGGCCGCTTCAATGCGCGTCTGCGCACGGACTCCAACCGCATGGCATGTGATATGCAGGTATCGGTCCACTGAGGGCAGGCCCGCGGTCTGGGCGCACGGTGCCAGCGGGGAACGGCTCCCCAGACCGAATCGACGCGGCTGGGGCGGGCCGCCGAAAGCACCGGCAGTATGCGACTTGACGCGCGGAATCAGCAGCAGAAATGCGCCTGCCTGTCGTCCGAGACATCCCGTCGCCGCAAGCGGGGACAAGTTGCCGGGTCGCCGTTAAGGAGAAACCGCCATGACCATCACCCAAGAGAGCGAACGGGTCCTCAACGAGCATCGCATCGTGCAGGAACTCGCGGACCGGCTGCACGGCAAGGTGGCCGTGGCGCCTCGGGGCGACGTGAAACGGTGGGTCGGCGAGGTGCGCGACGAGTTTGAGCGTTTTCGCGCGCATTTGCTCCACCACATGGCCTTCGAGGAACACGACGGATACCTCGTCAATCCGGCGCATCATCGCGCCGGGCTGGAGCCGCGCTTGACGCGCCTGCGGCATGAACACCGCGAGATCGAAATCCTGCTTCACGATCTGCACGGGCGCATCGATCAGATGAAGGCGGATGATCTGCTCCTGGCGCGGGACTGGTGCAACCGCGTGATCGACACGCTGCACTACGTCCAGCATCACGAGAACGAGGAAAACGACCTGGTCGAGCTGGTGTTCACGCAGGACATCGGGTCAAAGGACTGACCCAGTCCAAGGGAACGCGAACGGCGCTGTGGCCGACGGCCGATGCGGCACAGGAAATCGCCGACGGCGTCATGACACACGGCTGACGCAGCGAAGGGAATCACCGACGGCGTCGTGGCACACGGCCGACGCGGCACAGGGAATCGCCGACGGCGTCGTGGTGCACATCTGACGCAGATCACGCCAGCGCGGGCGACGCTTCGGCCCGCGATGGATGCGGCCCAAAACAGCGCCAACGGCGTTGCGACCGATAGCCCATGGTTGCCGCGCAGCGACTACCCTGGGAATGCGGCGTCGACTGTAACCCTATCCTGAGACGGTTGCGGCTTCGCTCGTCGCTGCAGTGCCACAATCATGGCATTTATCATACGGCATCCTGGTCTCGCGCGCGCTGCTCGATGACGGACGGATCATCGTCCCTGTTTCTGGTCGATCGCGGCGTCGATGATGCACGCAACCGGTTCGTCCATCGATCCGCACCGGCCCGGACATTCCCTCAAACCCGCCGCAACACCGTTGCGGTTGGCGTGGAGGAATGTGCCCTCCCACCTCGGGGCAGGCCGCCCACGGCGTCCAACCCTGGGCTAGCGGTCACGACCCCGTTGGCGTCGGTTGACCACATTCCAAACACACGCCGGAGACGTTGCCCGTGAGGTCGTAGCCGCAGGTGCGACATGAAAATAGCAACACATGCCCCGAGAATCTGGAACGTGACCGCGACCACCCAGACCGCAACCGACGTGATCGCGATCGTTGTGTTTGCGCCTGAGATGCCTGCGATCGATGTGCCTGAGATCGGCGTGCTTGGGACCGACCGGATTGGCACCGACGGGATTCGGACCGACGGGATTCGGATCGACGGGATTCGGATCGACGGGATTGGGGCCGACCGGATTGGGACCAGGACGGTTCCCAAGCCCCAACGGGGCGCTTCAGCGGTAGCCCAGGGCAACGCCTTGGGTCATCGACCCAACCCGTCTTCAAAGCCCTGAAAGGGCGCTCCAGCTCAACGCCATGCTAGATCGCCCTTTCAGGGCTTGCCGGTGCCGCCGCCTTGACACCCGGGGCGTTGCCCTGGGCTAACGCTAGGTCGCCCTTTCAGGGCTGCCCACGACCGCCGCTCCGTTCACCCAGGGCGTTGCCCTGGGCTAGGGTTAGGCCGCCCTTTCAGGGCTTTCGTGTGCCGCCGCCTTGACACCCAGGGCGTTGCCCTGGGCTAACGCTAGGTCGCCCTTTCAGGGCTGCCCACGACCGCCGCTTCGTTCACCCAGGGCGTTGCCCTGGGCTGGTGCTAGGTTGCCCCTTTGGGGCGAATTCCACGTTCTGGCCGCCCACTAAACCCATTCGGGGCGAATTCAACGTCCTGTCTGCTTCCAAACCCTCTTCGGGGCGAATGGGTTTCGGACCGACGGGATTGGAACCGGGGCGCTTCCCAAGCCCCGACGGGGCGCATTAGCCCCAGCCCAGGGCAACGCCCTGGGGAAAGGACGCCCATTGAACACATTGAGCCCTGAAAGGGCGACCCAACTCCACGTCATGCTAGACCGCCCTTTCAGGGCTTTTCGGTGCCGCCGCATTGACACCCAGGGCGTTGCCCTGGGCTGGCGCTAGGCTGCCCCTTCAGGGCGAATGCAACGTCCTGTCCGTTTCCTAAGCCCCTTTGGGGTGATTGGACTATGTCCTGGAACCACTCGTTCCGCCACACGCCGTGCCGCACTCCGGACACACGCCGGAGACGTTGCCGGTGAGGTTGTAGCCGCACTTCATACAGGTTCCGCTGCGCTTGCGGAGCTGGCGCCGGCGAACTTTGATGGCAGCGTGAACGGCGCACAGCACGAAGAGGCATGAAGCGGTCAACCGGAGCGGGATTCCGATCATCAGAAGTTCGACCGTGGCGCTGTAGACCGTTCTGCTGTGGAGCAGCCAAGGGGTGACCGTCACGTTAGCGCCGGGCGATGGTTTCCACGCTTCCGTATCCCACGACTTCACGACTACGGTTGTTTCCACATCGTGAATCCATGCGCCGATGTCGCTGTGGTTGCGCGTGTCCATAGAGGCGTTCGAGAAGTGTGGCCGAGTTTTCGGATCGCGCGGCACGTAGGAAGAGAGCCACTCCCCCATGCTGAGTATTTCGCGCATGAAGCGCCACTCGCGCCGCGAACCCGCCAACACGTCCTCAATGCCCGTGCCGCCCAAGTCTGCCCAACGGAGCTCGAGAAGCCCGTGGAAGACGGACACCTCGATCCATTGTGGGCCGATGGCAATACCGCGACTGAATGGATGATGGCGTGAAACGATCGCGAGTGTAACGCCGAGGACCGCAATCAGGAGGCATGTCGCCGCAAATCTCCCGCCGACCCAACGTGCGAGGCGGAGTCGCCGAGGCGGCGCTTCAGCAGCAGGATCGGATTCCAGATTAGGCGACATGATCCGACCGTGTCTGGCGTCCTCCTGCGACTTCCCCGCATTCCGGACACTTCCCGGAGACATTGCCAGTCAAGTCATAGCCGCAGGTCTGGCAGTTTCCGCGCACCTTTTCCGGGCTGGGTCGACCCAGCAGCAGTGGAACAAGCACGAGTGAGCCCAGCAGCATCCATATCGGCATGAATAGGAAGATAAGCCCGGCTGTCGAGGATGTCGGGAAGAACGCGGCTTCAACGTATGCCAACACCGAAAAACCGCAAGTTACGATCGCCAATACAGCTGCCTGGCGAAATGGTGGCCGAAGCTGAGCCGGACGAAAATAGATCAGCGATATCGCGATCGGGATGATGAGATAGGGCGCCACGACGAAAAGCCCAAATAGCAGGTCTTCGCGCGAAACGGGGCGCCCGCCTGTGGGAAAAACGCACACGATCGTCGTCGCGACGGCCGCCAGCCACGTGCTCAGTTCGATCTTACGCCGTGCGAGATTCATCGTTTGACCACCGTGCCGCACTCCGGACACACGCCGGAGACGTTGCCGGTGAGGTGGTAGCCGCGAATTTTGCAACAATGCTTCGATTTGCGATTCAAGCGACGCCACGCGATGGTCGTTGGAACGGCTAAGGCCATCAAGGGGACCCATAGAGGAATACCAGCATAGATAGATGTTGGATTGGAAAATGTCCATAAATCGAAGAATCCGAACCCGTGATCGAACCGTTCGGGTACGCGACAATACCACTCCCCATTGGGCCCAGCGAAACACGAGCCCCATCCGAAGCAAACGTACCCGTCACGAATGCAGAAGCTCGCTACGCGTTCGCGACTGAGTCCTGGTTCGGAAGCACCAGGTCCAATGCCTGTTGCGTTGTAGTAGACGCCACGCCAAATGCTCGCACCCCAAGCGAAGGCAACAAGCACCGAGCACACCAGCCCCGTTCGCACGAGGAACCGTGATCGCCGCGGATTCATCGGGAAAGCCGCTGCACCTTTTTTGCGGCTGTGCATTCCCTACTTCCCCCACGCCTTCGCCAGTTCGATGAGCATCTTCACCGCCGTCTCCATTTCCTCCAGGCACGCCCATTCCAGCGGCGAGTGGAAGTTGTGCACGCCGGGAGCGAGGTTGATGTTTCAGATCCGCGACCGTGAGGGAGTGGTCTATTTCCCGTCCGGGCTGAACGCTTCCCTTCAGCCGCGCGCCGTCGGCGCCATCGCGGACGAGACTCTTTCTCAGCTCGATCGCCCCCGGTTCGATCGGCGGGGCTTCTTCTTGGCCTGGGCTCGCCTCGGCTGGCGCGCTGCTTGCTTGATGTCGTCCATGGTGATGCGATCCACCCACTCCCGACGCTCCGCGGCGTAGTCGCCGTGGCCAGTCTCAAACTGCTGGAGGAAGCAGATCATGCCTGCGTGGCCAAGACGCTCCCGAAGAGCTTTCAATCCCTCGCGCCGGATGTTATCGGGCGTTCGGTGCATGGGTCACCTCCGCCGTCACGGGATAGATCTCGAAGTCAGCCTTTCCGAGAGATTCCACAACTTCGTCATAGCACTTCGCATCCGAGATCGGTGTTACGACTCGGAAGAGCTCTATGCCTGAGGGGCTTAGCAGGACACTTCCGATCTCCAGCTTAATGGGCTCCTTTGCCGCCTTCAGAACACATTTCCGACCGAAGTACGAAAGGAGCGCGGCCGGGCCGGGACATGTGAAGGAGTACTGCATGAACTCCGATTCGAACCGCAGCAATCCAAGCGACTCCAAGTGATTCAAGTTCTGAAGCGGCGCGTAACGCTTCGAATATTCGCTCTTTCTGGGGAAAAGCACCGTTGGCTGACCGTTGATTTGCCAGACCAGCGTGCAAAATAAAGTGAACATCTCCGCCTCGCGTTTTCTGATCAAGCGGAGGATGTCAAGAGTGTAGGGCGAGAACGATCCTGGTTGCGTAACCTCGCCCGAAAGGATGCGCCCCCATAACGCTTGCATCTCGGCTTCTGATACGTCTTGGCAACCCTCAAAGAAGCGTACGATCCAATCCTCCGAAACCGGTGTTTGGGACACGTCATCGGGTATGCTACTCGCCGCCTCATCAACGATGCGTTCGATGTTATGCTGACGACGGGTTTCAGTCCGAAACAATCGTTCGAGGGTTCGTTGCTGGATTTTTGTGAGTTTCTCCTGCCCTTCCGCACGGATAATAGCGGATTCCACTTCAGCCCGCGCACTCCTGACCATGAGCCTCGGCTGATATGCCTCGCCCACAAAGGCTCCGACCGTCTCAATCAATTTGCAGATCGGCTCGCTCGCAGCCTTGACGATTTCAGTGGCATTGGTCCAAGTCATAGCGCGGTCAACTCCAAAGGGCGTCTACTTCCCCCACGCTTTCTCCAGTTCGATCAGCATCTTCACCGCCGTTCCCGTCTCCCCCATACACGCCCATTCCAGCGGGGATCGGAAGTGCGCATGCCGGCGGCGAAGTTGGCGTTTCAGAGCCGCGACCGTCAGGGAGCGTCCCGAACGGGTCCGCACGCGGGAACGATCCTCCTTCTCAACTCGGAGTTTAACCCATTCCCCAAGACTCCACGCAAAGCAGATGATCGCACCCGCAACTCTCGACCGGAGGCGCCCGCTTGCTTACGCGCGCGGCTCTGACGGCGCGCTCGAATTTCGGGCTATTCAGAAATCGCAATCCAAATTGGAGGCTACCTCCCCCACGCCTTCGCCAGTTCAATCAGCATCTTCACCGCCGTCTCCATTTCCTCCAGGCACGCCCATTCCAGCGGGGAGTGGAAGTTGTGCATGCCGGTGGCGAGGTTGGGCGTGGGCAGGCCCTTCTCGGTCAGGCGCGAGCCGTCGGTGCCGCCGCGGACGATGTTGAGCTTCGGCTCGATGCCCAGCGCCTTGAACGCCTCGACCGCCTTGGCGATGGCGCGCGGCTCTTTCTTCAGCCCGTCGGCCATGTTGCGGTACTGCTCGGTGATCTTGATGTCGATCTTGGCGCGCGGGTGCTCGGCGCGGAGGGCGGCGGCGATGCTCTCTAGGATCGCCTCCTCCTTGCGCAAATTCGCGGTGACGAAGTCGCGCAGGAGGATGCGCACGCTCGCTTCCGGCACGCCGCCTTCAATCTTGTACGGGTGCATGAAGCCGTCGCGCCCGTCCGTCGCCTCCGGCGACATCCACTGCCACGGCAGCCGCGAGAGAAAGTCCGACAGGATGCGGATGGCGTTGACCATGCGGCCCTTGCCTTCCGACGGATGCGTGTTGATGCCCGTCACCGTGACCACCGCGAGGTCGGCCGAAAAGGTCTCCGCGTCGATGATGCCCTGCGCCTCGCCGTCCAGCGTGTAGCCGACCTGCGCGCCGAGTTGTTTGAGGTCCACGTGATCGACGCCGTGGCCCACCTCCTCGTCGCAGGTGAAGCAGACGCGGATGCGGCCATGCGCGATGCTCGGGTTTTTCAGCAGATGCTCGGCGGCGGTCATGATGACGGCGACGCCGCTCTTGTCATCCGCGCCGAGGAGCGTCGTGCCGTCGGTGGTGATGAGCGTCTTGCCTTTCAGCTCCGCCAGGCCCGGCGTTTCGCACGTGCGGATGACGCGCTCCTTGAAGTTGGGGAGCACGATGTCCTTGCCGTCGTAGTTGCGGATGACCTGCGGGTTGACGTTTTTCGCGGTGAACTCGGGGGAGGTATCCACATGGGCGAAGAGGGCGATCGTCGGCGGCTCACCCTTGCCGCCCGTGCCGCCCGTAGCGCCCTTGATCGTCGAAGGGATCGTCGCGGTGACGATGCCGAACTCGCTCATGTGCACATCGGCCGCGCCGATAGCCTGAAGCTCGTCACGCAGCAGCTTGCTCAGCTCAAGCTGCGTGGCCGTGCTCGGATACGTCGTGCTCCGCTCATCGGCGGTGGTTTCGATCTTCACGTAACGAAGGAAACGTTCCAGGAGTGCCGACATGCGATTGTGCTCCTCATCCAGTGAAAAGGCAGGCCCCCGCGCCTTGTGCCGCTCACGATCCGGCCGTCTGAATCAAGTAGCCGATCAGCACCAGGTACAGTGCGACCAGTCCGAAAAAGCCCCACGACATGAGATTCTCCTCTGCAGTCCTGCACGCCGCGTGCTAAACCCGGCGTCACGCGCCAAGCCGGCGGCGCACAGGGACATGATATGCGCCGACGGCGGGGAGGAAACACGATGCTCACGATGGCTGGGGGACCATGATGCCCAGGACGGCGTGTTCGTGCTGGTTCGTGCGCGGCAGGAGACCGGGGGGTGCGCTGCCGCATTGTGCGCATCAGCCCTGGCACGGCCGCGCCGTCAGGGCGTGGCAGATGTCACGGAACGTCCGCAACGAGCCGAATTCGACGCGCTCGACCGTCGCGTCCGGGGTGAACCACTGTCCAAGATATCCCAGCAGCGCCGACGTGCTTCCGAAGAGGCTCAGGAAGCAACCCGGCTCCCACCCCATCCATTGCAGGATGACCCCAAGCATCGCCACCGCCATGCCCGCAAGGAACATTGCAAACGTCAACGTGGAACTCGCGTGCCCCCTCCACGTCAGCTCAAGCGCCGGCCAGCCGTTGGGGCGAAGCCGAACCAGCTCAGGCAACAGGTCAACCGGATGGCTGCGGACGAAATCCTCGACCGTTGTGGAGGGGCGAAGTTCCGCGACATGGGCGTTGCGTTGACGCAGCAGCTCACGCAACGTCAGGAACGCACCGGCGGAATCGCACGGTTTGCCCAAGACCATCGCCGGCGCCACAACCGGCACTCGCGCCCGGCCGGCGATCAACTCGCAGACTCCGCGAAGCGTGCGTTTCTTCATCGGCGTCAGCACGCGCTTCCAGGCGTAAGGGGTGAAGTGAGTGTCGAACCGGGTGTTCAACCATTCGCCCCAGCGGCGCCAGTTCGGGAACTCGTCGTAGTTCATCCACCGATCCACGGTCGTCTCAAACGTCAACTCCTCCAGGTCCATGAAGATGTCGCCGCAGGCCGCCCCTTGCCGGTAGTCCTTCCCGAGGATGGCGAGAATCTCTTGAGGCGTCGTCGAGCGCGTGGGTAAGGGATGGTTTTCCCAAGCCATGACGTGCCTTTGCAGTTTGAGGCAGAGGGTTGCCCGAGGCAGTGAGTCCGGAGTTGCTCCTTCGGCACCGGACGTCAGGTCCACCCGAACCGAAGTCCGCGCGGATCGGAATCCGCGCGAGGTGAAGCTCGCGGCTCGCCTGTGCGCATGGGGCGAAGAAAGGAAGCGGCCTCGCCAACCGGACGGGTTGGCGAGGCCCACGAACGGACGCGATCACGCTGCCGGCGTGAGCAGGTTCGGGAAGAACAACAAAGCTCCAATGCCCGCCAGCACCAGCCAAATCCACCAGCTCATCTTGAATCTCCTTTTCACCACTCGCGCGTCGGAAGAGACCGCCCCTCCCGGGCGCGGCGGGATTGTACGCGAAACCAAGAGGGATGAGAAGGTGGATAATTCTCCGGTTCCCCGGGTGCAACGAAACCGCTTCCAACCTGCCACGCTGGCGGCCTCTCACCGCCTGCGCACACCCCTTCCCTCGATGCGGACCCACGTCGCTGCAATCCTATGCGGTCCTCATGCTCGCACCGCCTGACTTGGGCAGGGCGAAGCGGTTGTACAGCAGAAAGATCACAGCCGTCCCGAGCATCAGGGCGCCAAAACTCCACCACATCAGGTCCGGGCGCTGCATGTCACGCGCGAGCTTTCCATAGAGCTGCCCGGAGAGGATGCCGCCAAAGAGGTTGCCCAGCGCCACTGCCACGAAGTAGTAGCCCATGTACACAGCCACGCGGTCTTTGGGCGCGATGCGTCCGACGTACTCCTGGCTGGTCGGGCTGGCCATCATCTCGCCGATGGCGAAGATCACGATCCCCGCGACGACGATGCTGAACAAGCCGCCGACCGGGCCGACCATCGTCCCGCCCGCCACGCACGAGAGGCCGATGCCCACCGCGGCGATCACCATCCCGACGATCATCGTCGTGAACTGGTGAAACTTGCCCATGATGAATGACACGATGACTTGGAGCAGCACGATGGCCAGCGCGTCGAAGTTGACGATGTGCTCGGGGTTGACCTGCCTTCCGGCATCCAGTCGCGCCCAGATGGTCGGTCGATACGCCAGATCCCGCACGCCCATGGCAAAGACGGCCGGCTCCAGCTCCCGCTGCGGCGTGGAGAGTTCCTTCGCCGTAGCGACGACCGCATCCCTCGGAACGAATGGGCCGTGGGCTTCCAATGCCGCTTTCAACGCAGCGCGAAGTCGCGTCTCCTCTTCGCCGGCGAAAGCGAGCTTGCCTTTGGAATCCAAGCGCTTGTTGATCGTGGCGACCGCAACGGACAATCCGTCGTCATCGATCTGGGCCTTGGCGTTTCGGGCCTTTTCCAGCAGCTCTGCCAGTTCTTCCGGTTGGATGCGGACCTTGTATTGCAGTGCGGCCTTGGCGCCGTCAACGATGTCCAGCAACTGCAGCGATTTTTTCGCCTCGGGGGCGTTCAGCTTCGGCAGCAGCGCGGCGATGGTCGACCGATCCTCGTCCGTCAGGCTGGGATCGGCGTCGAGCTTCCTGGTGCGAACGTTGCGGTCCACGCCGTCGTGCAAGTCGGTGGCCGCGTCCGTCAGGGTTTTCGCCTGCGCGGGCGCCAGCGAACCTGCTCCCTTCGTCAGCTCGTCGGCCATCGTCAGGAGCGGCTTTCGATCGTTGTCGCTGAGCAGTTTGTCTCTTGACAACTGGCGCAAACTGGACGCCGCCTCCAGCAACTTGACCTTGGCCTGGTCCGCCGTCCATTCCTTCTCCGGCTCGGGCGGAACCATGGAGGGGATGCCGGCTCCCTGGCGGGCAAGCTTGTCAAACTCCGCGAGCATTTCCGTTTCCTCGATCGCCGCCAGCCCGTCGAGCCATCCCGGCTTGCCGAGCCAGTCAAACACCTTGCGACCCGCATCGACCATGGGCTTGGTGTCGGTGTAGTCGCGGATGTACTCCGGCATGGTCAGGAATATTTGATTAAAGCTGGTCCAGAAGCCCGACATGATCAGGAGGAACAGCGCGAAGCGCCAGTTGCTGCAGTGCATGCGCTTGGCGAGGAACGAGCGTCCGTGCGAGGCCGGGTGCGCCGGGTTGCCGCTGCCGGCGGGCATCAAAGCGTCCCAGACGAAGTTCAGCAGCAGCCATGCCGGAATGAAGATCAGGCAGCGTGTCCAACTGAACCACTCGAACTCCTGATTGGCGAGCATCAGCGCGATCAGCGCCGTGAAGGCGCAGATGCCAAAGCGGACATTGCCGAGCACCTCGACCATGTCGCGCGCGACTTTGCCGAGCGTGCGCTTCTGGGTTGAGGTCGCCTCCGTGCTGGGATCCCTGTAAAAGACGCTGACGATCACCAGGTTCACCGCTGCCCAGCACGAGCAGGCGATGAAGACATACTTCCACGACACGCCGCGCACCGCGCCGGCCACGAGTGGGCCTACGAACCCGCCCACGTTCACCATCATGTAGAAGATGCCGAACCCCATCGCCGAGTTCTTCTCGTTGGTGACGCGGGCGACGGTTCCCACTACGACCGGCTTGAAGATGGCGGCCACCAAGGCAACCGCCAGAAACGCGGCGAGGAACGTGGGGAAGGTCTTGAACTGCCCCATCGCGTAGTAGAACACCACCATGCCGGTGTAGGCGATGAGGAACATCTTCTTGTAGCCGTACCGGTCCGCCAGCGCCCCCGTGATGACGGGCAGCAGGTAAAGGATGAACGGCACGATGGCCTGAAGCTGACCTCGCTGCTCGGAGGTGAAGCCCAGTCCGCCGGTCTCGGCGGGACCGGTGATGTACAGCGAGGAAACGGCGAAGAAGCCGTACCAGGCCATGCGCTCGAAGATCTCCATCGTGTTGGCGACCCAAAACGTGGAGGGAAAGCTCTGGACTTGCTGGAAAAAGCCGGGCTTTGCTTCGCTCATGGTTTCAACTCCTCAATTCGCGCGGGTGGCCGACGGCGGCGCCCCGCGTTCCGGCGGCGCGCCGCGGTCGCTGCGCGTCAGTGAATTCCGTGCATTTTCGGTTTAAGCGCCTTGATCATCAGGAGCATCAACACCGCCGCCCCGACGCCCACCGCGCCGAAAATCATGAAGTAGGTCGTCGGTTCCATGGTGCCCCAGTACCCGCCCGCCGTGTGCGCCGCATAGTTGGCGATCGCGCCGGTGCAGACAAACCAGACACCCATGAACAGCCCGACGTACTTCGGCGGCGCGGCTTTGGTGACCAACGACAGACCCACCGGCGAACAACAAAGTTCGCCGATCGTTAGAATCAGGTAGAACATCAGAAGCCAGCCGATCGAAACCCGGCTGACGGAAGACTGCCTGTACACGTCGGTCAACGCCCGCCGGAACGTCGGCTCGGCACCGGCCGCCAAGACCTGGGCCTTGTCCCGGTCTGATGCCAACGTGTCGCTGAGCGCGAGCGTTCGGGTCGAGGGATCCCAACGCACCTTCGCCATTTCCTTGCCATCCACGGTCTTGGTGGGCCACCCCGCCACCGGTTCGGCATCGCCGGCGGCGGCGGGCAGGGTGACGGACACTTCCCAGGGGATATCCGCGTCAGCGCCGACTTCTTTCTTCGTCTTTCGTTGCAGCTTGAGCACACGAGCCTCTTCGGCCTTCGCATCCGCCTGCTTCGACAGCTCGGCAACAGCGGCGCGGTAGGCTTCGTTGCTCGACGCGCCGAGCGCGCGCATCCAGTCGATGTCCGTCAAGACGCCGGTCATCGCAAGGGATCCGTCCGCCCATCGCAGACGGGTGCAACCGTAGTCGGTCCGATCCTCCACCCTCTCCCCCTTCTCAACGCTGTAGAGATTCCCCTGTGAGCCAACCTGGATCCCTGGAGGAAGAGCGGACAGAGGTGCGCTGACAGGCCTGCCCTCCGCGCGGACGGCGAGCAGCATCACGCCGAACGCAATCGCGAGGAACACCATCGCAATGCCCATTTTCATGGGCGTGGAAGGTTGCAGGCGTCGCCTGTCAAGAAACTGCCACAGCCACGCGAATACCCCTGCGAAGATGATGATGAACAGGGGGTTGATAGACTGAGACAACGCGGCCCCCATCCGCCAGTCGGCCAGCCCGCCTTGGGGAGGCGGCGGCGCTTCGCCGGGGAGGGTCACGGGAGGAGACTCAGCCCGGAACACGTGAAGATTCGTGTTCTGATCCGCCCAGAGGTTCATGACGTTGGACGCCTGTTCAAAACCGATCCAGAACAGGATTGCAAACATGCAGATCACGACCAGGAAAATGCTCCGGTCACGATATACCTTTGACAGCGGTACCCCCGTGGCGTGCATCGGCTCCTCGCGCGAAGTGCTCGGCTCGCCGGTTGCCTTCTCGTCCGCATCCGCCTTCTCCGGCTCGGCGATCCGGCGTTCTTGATCCCTCACCGTCTTCATGCCCATGATGTAAACGATCAGACCAAGCACCATCCCCACTCCGGCGGCGGCGAACCCGTGGTGGTAGCTGTACGTGGTCTGCAGCCATCCACAGACGATCGGCCCGAGGAAGGCGCCGGTGTTGATGCCCATGTAGAACAGTGTGAACGCGCTGTCGCGGCGCTCATCGGTGGCGCGGTACATCGCGCCGACTTGCGTCGAAATGTTGGGCTTGAGGAAACCCGTGCCGACGACCAGACAGCCCAGTCCGGAGTAGAAGAACGGCATCGGCTCGAAAGCCAGCAGGAAGTGCCCAATCGCGATGATCACTCCTCCGATGACCACGGACCATCGGGCACCAAGCCACTTGTCGGCTACCCATCCACCCGCGACGGGAGTGAGGTACACAAGACCGGTATACCAGGCGAAAAGGTGAGAAGCTTCCCCTTGACGCCAAAACAGGTAGTTCACCAGGTAAAGAATCAGCAGCGCTTTCATCCCGTAGAAGCTGAACCGCTCCCACATCTCGGCGAAGAACAGGACAAACAGCCCACGGGGGTGCCCCAGAATCGTGCCTGCGGCGGCGGGTGTGTGGTTCACTCGACGGCCTCCACTGAGTTGGTGATGCTTGCGAACTTCGATCCCAATCGGACCCGGCGGGCGTTGCGGTCGGCTCCGGCCGCAGCGCTGCGTCATCCGCTTGGAGCGAGAGCATAGTTGCACGGCCAAGCGCGTGCCAGCGGCGTTGACCCGTTTCGAGTTCGGCCCCCGGTTCCGTCAGGGCGCGGGTCTCGACCCCGTGGCCACGGTCGTGCGGCGCTTCAGCAACCAAGGCGCGACCCTGCCAGCCGGATGTGAAATTCAAGGAGACGCGCTTCCCCGCCAGTCATCGCGCTACTAAGCTCGAGGCCTCGCCGGCTGGAACGCCGGTGCCCCACCCGAGGATGTCCTGCACCACGGACTGCCGTGCGTCGGGAAGCTACGTGAAACTGGGTAAGCTCATCCTTCTGCCGGGCCTGGGCGCGGACGGGCGGGTGTTCGATGCTCAGCGGGGACTGCCCGTCGAGGTGGTCACGCCGCCGTGGATTGAGCCGCTCGTCGACGAGCCGCTGGCCTCCTACGCCGAGCGCCTGTCGCAGCGGCCCCCGTTCGACGTGCGATGCGGCGATGGCGATGCGATCTGGCTGGGAGGCGTCTCGTTCGGCGGGATGGTTGCACTGGAGGCGGCGCAGCACATCCCGGTGCGCGGCGTCTTGCTGATCGCCAGCGCGCGATCCGGCGCGCAGGTGCCGCGTTCGCTGCACGTGGCGGAGCACGCCTCGCGGTGGGCGCCGGATTCGGTGCTGGAATGGGGGATGCGCCGTGCGCCGCTGCTCGGGGCGGAGTTCCGCAGGCTCACGCTGCCGCAGAAGCGACTCCTGCGCGAGATGCTGCTGGCGACGCCGCTTGCGTTTCTGCGTTGGGGCGGACGGGCGATCATCAAATGGCAGGGCCCGGGCGAGTCGGAAGTCCCCGTGCATCACCTTCATGGCTCCGACGATCGCATCATTCCGCTGCGCAATGTCAGCCCGGACCTGACCGTGGTGGGCGCGGGGCACCTCGTCAATATGACGCACGCCGGCGAGGTGAACGGGTTCATCGAGGCGCGCCTGCGCGGCGGGACGTCCGAATGAGCCGTGAATCGGCGACGATGTCGATTTGCGGCAATCCGCGATATTTCGACCGCTTCTCCAACCGCCATGCTGAAATCTCAGCTCGGATTCCTATCCATCTCCCGCTGGGCCGGTGCGCGCTGCGTGCGTCGGGCGGTCCTTCCGCTTGGGGGTATCCAAGGGATTAAGCCATCCAATGGTGGTGCGGCAGGTCGGAGGGTATTGGCGGATGTAAGGGTACCTCCCCCCGCTGCGGCATCCTGCACAGCCTCTCGGCTAGAGGCAGGTCCGCGCGGTGTGGGGATTCGAGGAGCACGCCGGGCAATCGTTTTGCAGGATTTTGGGCTGGATTCGTGAACTGAGGGTGCCCGCGGCTCGTTATTGAAAAAAGACGGCGGGAATGGCGTAAGAAATTGCGGCCTGCCGGGACATCTGACTAAACAACCAGATCAGCCGCGCGACCTGAGTCATCAGGCGAGCTTGACCCACCGCACGATCGGATGCCCCCAGCCGGTCGTGGGTGGGTCTTTTTCGCCCATGATCGCCGGGTCGGCAGGATGGATCCCAGGAGCGCCGACCCCGCGCGCCGAAGCGCCGGCAAACCCGGCCCGCCTGGCGGGCGCAGCGGAACAGGGCAGGGGCCCAGTCAACCACCCTGCAGCCGTCAGCCGCCGTTGAGCGGCTGATATCCCGTCGTGAAAGTCGGCACTCGTCATTCCCGCGAAGGCGGGAATCCGGCGGTTGGCCGAAACGCCCAGATCCCCCGCTTGCGCGGGGGTGACGAAGTTGCTCGTCAGTCCGGCGAAGGCGGGGGTAACGGGTCGCAACTCGGCTTTCGAGTCCCAGCACGGGCATGTCAGGCGGAGGAGACGACTGGGTGTTTCGCGATGCGAGTGCGGAGCACGAGGAAGACGCTGGTGGAGACCATCCCGACCAGAAACGCCATGCCCCACAGACCGCGTCCGCCCACCACCGGATGCGCCAGAACCCAGCCGCCCAGCGGAGCGCTGATCATCATCGCGCTGGAAAAGCTCATCGTGAATACGCCCATGTACCGGGCGCGCATGTCCGCGGGCGCGAGGTCCGCCACGACGGCCGACATCGACGTGGCCATCAACATCTCACCCGCGGTCCACACAACCACGGTCAGCGCATAGTGCAGCATCGTCTGTGCCCAGGCGATCAGGCCGAATCCCACGGCCGTAAGCAGCGCCCCCAGAGCGATAACGCTCCCCCGGTCGAACCGCCCCACCAGCGCCGCCAGCGGGAGCTGCCCGAACACGATCAGCACTCCGTTCAATGCCACGACCAGGCCGTACTGCGCCGGTTCGATGCCGCGATGCTTCATGTACAACGGCAAAGTGCTCATGCTCTGCATGAAGACGTAAGCATTCAGGTGCACGCCCAGGCAGAAAAGAAGGAAAGGGGAGTCGCGCAGGATGCGCAGCGCCGCCTGCGCCAGCGGGACGACCGCGGCCTGCTGAGCGGCAAGCGCGCCTGAGTCGTCAGTTGTGCCGCACCCCGGTGGATCACTCCCACCACCGCCGCTGCGTTGCGTTGCAGGTCGAGTCGTGGGCGCACGGCGCAGCGTCTCCTTGATCGTCGTCAGGATGATCAGACCGTAGATCGCGGACGTGGCGGCGTCGAGCCAGAACAGCGCCCTGAAGTTCACTTCGGCGAGCATCCCCCCCACCGTCGCCCCGACGGCGAAGCCGAGGTTGATGGACACGTACATGAGGCTGAAGGCGATGGGACGCTCGTGCGGCTGGGTAAGGTCGGCGATCAGCGCGCTCGCCGCCGGACGATACATCTCCGCGAGCAGCGCCGCGACCACCGTCAGGCACATCACCACGCCTTGCGTCCGGGCGAAGCTGAACGCAAGCAGCGTGGCCGCTCCGGCGAAGAGGCTCAGCAACATGACGCGCTTTCGGCCCAGATGATCCGCGAAATGCCCGCCGATCAGGACGGCGGCGATCGAGCCGACGCCGAACAGGCCCATGTTAAGCGTGGCGAACCGCTCATCGAGGTTGAGCACCGTCGTCAAGTACAGCGACATGAAAGCGACGAAGAAGGAGCCGGCGCGGTTGATGAACGAGCCGACGCAGAGGATGTGCACGGCCCGCGGCAGTTTGAGGTATTGGCCCAGCATGAGTGAACGAGCGGAGCCTCGCGCGCATCCGCCCCCGATCACGCGCGGAAACAAATGCTGCCGGCCCGGGCGGATGTTAGCGGTCGGCGCGCGGTTTGGGGAGAGTGCGCCGGCCGGCGGTGGAAGGTCGTGGCGCCTCCCGCTCGCGCCCCCGCTTCGCCTGGGGAACCCGGCGCAGCGGGGAGGATCTCACCCGCCATTCAACCCTGCCCGGATTACCAGACGCTCATCCGTTCGCGGGTATCACCCGCACATACCGGACGCATAAGGCGGCGCACGCTACGCCGGCGGCGGGGTGCATCCGATACGGACGTGGAGTCCGCGACTATGCCCAGATCGACCAGGAACCGCCCCGAAATGACGCGCAGCGCCCCGGTCATCCCCGGATGCAACGGGCGGCCACCATCCGTCGCGCTGCTGCGCAGCCTCCAATTCCGCGTCTCGTTCGGGCTGGTCGCGCTGCTGGGCGGCGTGATTCTCTCCATCAGTCTCGTTCTATGGACCACAGGGCGCTCCCGAATCCTCGAAGAGTCGTTTCGACTGTACGAGCAGGCCGGCGGCAAGATGGTCGCGGAGTTGCGCACGCGCATGGCCGGCGCGGAGTCGCTCGTGACGGCGCTGGCGGACATCGGACAGACCCTCGAGCGAGATGAAACCATCTTCAAGACCGTTCTGCCTCGCGTCATTGCCGGCGGCGGGGACGAGCGGTTCATCGCCGGCGGCGGTGTCTGGCCTGAGCCGGGCGCCTTCGCGCCCGGCGTCGAACGTCGCAGCTTCTTCTGGGGGCGTGACGCGACGGGCACGCTCATCTATTACGACGACTACAACAAACCGGACGGTCCGGGTTATCACCATGAGGAATGGTATGTTCCGGCCCGCTTCCAGCCCGACGGCGCCGTGTACTGGTCCAGTTCCTACATGGACCCCTACTCTTACGAACCGATGGTCACCTGCACCGCCAGCCTGTTTGACAACGGGCGGTTTTGCGGCGTCAGCACGGTGGACGTCAAGCTCTCCGGTTTGCGCGAGTTTCTCGCGAACGAGGCCAAGCTCATCAAAGGCTACGCGTTCGCCGTGGATCGCAACAACAAGATTCTGTGCTTCCCGCAGCCGGAGCTTGCGAAAGTGTACGGTGTGGATTCCGCGGGCAAGCGGACGGAAGAGTACCTCACCACGGACGCCTTGGCCGAAAGGGAGTCCAGGTTCCGTCCCATTGCCGAATCGCTGGCACGCATCAATTCAGATCGGATCGCGCGGTCTTTGTCCGACCCCACCGTGGCGGACCTGGCTGCCCAGCTCGATGCCGACAGCTATCAGATTGACTCGGACCAGGCCTCGCTGATCGCGGCGATGCTCCAGGAGGACAAGTCGGACACCGGTCGTGTCGGCTTGCACGTTGCACAGATGACGCTGGAGGATGATCTGATCCTGCACGAGCCGGCCAGCGTCAATGTCTTCGACGTCCCGGGAGCGCATTGGAAAGTCATCGCGGTGGCGCCCGTTCGGGAAGCCGTGTCCGCGGCCATGTCGATCACGCAGCACGTGCTGCTCTTCACCGTCGTGCTGATCGTGCTGGGCTGGGGCGTGGTCTTCCTGGGCACGCAGCGCCAGCTCATCAACCCGCTGAAGCGCATGACCGGTGAACTGCGGCACATTGCCGTCGCGCCGTCCAGCGCCTCGCATCTCCTCGACGCCTCTCTACCCAATGAGCTGGGCCTGCTGGCGTACTGGTTCAACCAGCGAACGCAGCGACTGGCCGTCGCGATGTCGGAGCTGGAAGGCGCGAAGCTCAACCTTGAGGAACGCATCGAAGAGCGCACCGCCGACCTCGCGCAGGCGCGCGAGCAGGCCGTCGCCGCCAGCCGCGCCAAGAGCGACTTCCTTGCCAACATGAGCCACGAAATCCGCACGCCCATGACCGCGATTTTGGGATATGCGGACTTGCTGAACTCCCCGGACGACGAAGAATCCCTCGCGCAGCGCCGCGAATACGTGTCCATCATTCGACGCAACGGCGAACATCTGCTCACGCTGATCAACGACATCCTCGACATCTCCAAGATCGAGGCCAACAAGCTGGACATCGAGCACCTGACGTTCTCACCTTGCCGCCTCGTGCAGGAAGTGCTGTCGCTGATGCGGGTCCGCGCCGCTGAAAAGCACCTGGCGCTTGACGTCCTGTGGATGACGCCCGTCCCCGCGGTGATCGACTGCGACCCCGTGCGCCTGCGGCAGATTCTCGTCAACCTGATCGGCAACGCGCTGAAGTTCACCCACGTCGGACACGTCCGGCTGCTCGTCGGCATGGATTCCGCCGACCCCGCCCATCCCCGACTGCGATTCGCCGTGGAGGACACAGGCATCGGAATGACCGCCGAGCAGGCGAATCGACTCTTCCATGCCTTTCAGCAGGCGGATTCGAGCATGAGCCGAAGATACGGCGGCACGGGGCTGGGGCTGCTCATCTCCAAGCGCCTCGCGGCCATGCTCGGCGGCGACATCGTCGTCTCCAGCCAACTCGGCAAGGGCAGCACGTTCACCCTGACCGTGGCCACCGGATCGCTGAAGGGTGTTGCCATGATCACGCCGGAGGTCATTGCCGGCGCCGATGCCGACTGCGAAACGCAAGCTGCACTGCCCGGCGCCGAACCACACGAAGGCGCCGAAACGCTCCTCACCGGAATCCGGGTCCTGCTCGCCGAGGACGGCGTGGACAACCGCAAGCTGATCTGCTTCCACATGCGAAAGGCGGGCGCGATCGTCACGACCGCCCAGAACGGGGCCGAAGCCGTCGCGGCCATGACCGTCGATGGCTCACTTGACGGACCGCTCGCCTTCCCACCCGCCTTCGACCTCGTCCTCATGGACATGCAGATGCCCATTATGGACGGGTACGACGCCACGCGGCTCCTCCGCACGCAGGGATGCCGGCTGCCCATCGTCGCGCTGACCGCGCACGCGATGAGAGGAGACCGGGAGCGGTGCATGAAAGCGGGATGCACCGATTACGCGACCAAGCCCATCGACAAGGACGCACTGATCGAGGTTTGCCGTCGACTCACCCGGTCGCAGCGCCAGCCCGACGCGCCAGGCCCCGACTCATCAGCCGAGCCGGTCAACGCTGTAGAACCCAGTGCCGTCCCGGCGCCCGCGTCAACGACACCCGACGAATGACAGCCCGTTGCAATTCTCCGAATCGCAGGGTTCTGCACAGGGCTTTCCCGGAAGAAGGCACGTCCCGGAGGTCCGTGCCACCTGCCGGTCCCGCATTTCTCCGAACGCGGTTGCCTTGATCCCCGTGCCCCGCATCGCTACCCGGGCTTGCATCATTCCGGCGCGGCGGCGGTATAATGCCCTCCCCCGGACAGTCGCCTCAGCGACCTTGCAAGGGCGGTCTCTATCAGGAGAGCATCCATGACGCTTCATCGAACTTTCATTTCCGGCTGGATCGTCTTAGCAGTGGCCGGCGCCGTGACCGTTTCGTTCGCAACCGCGCAGAACCGCCCCGCCGAAGCGGCGGTTGCCAGACCGGCCGAAGGGGCGGTTGCGAGATCTCCCGATGCGGCGGCTGCAAGACCGGCCGATGCGGCGGTTGCAAGACCAGCCGATGTCGCTGCGAACAAACCTGTTGACGCCTCAGCGGGAAGACCGGTGGATCCCGTCGCCGCCAAACCCCTGCTCGACGAAAGCTGGGTCAAGGAGCTGCAATGGCGCTGCATCGGTCCGGCCAACATGGGCGGGCGAATTACGGCGCTGGCGGTGTATGAGAAGGATCCCTCGATGTGGTGGGTCGGCACGGCCTCCGGCGGACTGCTCAAGACCGTGAACAACGGCGTCTCCTTCGAGCATCAGTTCGACCATGAACACACCTGCTCGGTCGGCGACGTCGCCGTGTTTCAAAGTGATGCCAACATCGTCTGGGTCGGCACGGGCGAAGCGAACCCGCGCAACAGCGTCTCCTGGGGCGACGGCGTGTATCGCTCCACGGACGGCGGAAAGACGTGGACGCACTGCGGGCTGAAAGGCAGCTTTCAGATCGGCCAGATTGCGCTGCACCCGACGGATCCGAACGTCGCCTATGTCGGGGCGCTGGGGCGGCTGTGGGGCCCGAACGAGGAGCGCGGGCTTTACAAAACGGTCGATGGCGGCAAGACGTGGGAGAAGACGCTGCACATCGACGACCAGACCGGCGTGATCGACGTGCAGATGAAACCCGGCGAGCCGGACACGCTGCTGGCGGCGACCTACGAGCGCCAACGCGACATCTACTGCTCCAACGATCCGGCGAAAAAGATCGGACCGGGCACCGCGCTCTACCGCACGACCGACGGCGGGCGCAACTGGGTGCGGATCACGCGAGGCCTGCCCACATCGAATCTGGGGCGCATCGGGCTGGACTTCTTTCGCAAGGATCCCTCCCTCGTGTACATGGTGCTGGAAAGCGAGCAGATCGGCAAGGAGCCCGCCAACGCGGCGTACATGGGGCTGCGAGGCGAGGACGCCAACGTCGGCGCCCGGCTCACGGAGATCACGGCGGGCGGTCCGGCGGAAAAGGCCGGTCTGAAGGTCGGCGACATCGTGCTCGCCGTGGATGACGAGACCGTCCACACCTACAACGACCTGAACCGCTCGATCAAGCGCCGCCTGGCAGGGGAGCAAGTCCGCGTCGAAGTCTCGCGCGAGCGCAAGAGCGTCTTCGCCGATGTCGTCTTCACGGCGCGCCCCACGACGGAAACGGCGCCTCCCCCTGCGCCGGGTAATCGGCAGTCAGCGCCGGATCGGTCCGGACCTCCAGGCCGAACCGGCTCGCAGGAGCAGGCGTCGGTCCCGTTCAGTTCCGGCTTGGGCGGTCAGCGCGAAAACGTCACCGATCAGCAGGGTCCGCAGGGGCACGAGTACGGCGGCGTTTATGTCTCGCGCGACTCCGGCGAATCCTGGACGCGCATTAACAGCGTCAATCCCCGTCCGATGTACTTCAGCGAAATTCGCGTCGATCCCTCCGACAGCAGCTTCCTGTACGTCCTCGGCATCTCGCTGTACCGCTCGAAGGACGGCGGCATGACGTTCACCGCCGACGGCGGCAACAATGCGCACCCGGACCACCACGCGCTGTGGATCGACGCGCGCGACGGGCGGCACCAGATTCTCGGCAACGACGGCGGGCTGTACGTCTCCTACGACCGCCAGGACCACTGGGACCACCTCAACCACATGGCGATCGGGCAGTTCTACCACGTCGCGGTGGACAGCCGGCGTGACTACCGCGTGTACGGCGGGCTGCAGGACAACGGAAGCTGGGGCGGGCCAAGCCGCTCGCGGTCGGACAGCGGCCCGATCAATCAGGACTGGATCAGCATCGGCGGCGGGGACGGTTTTGTATGCGCCGTCGATCCAACGGACGCCGACCAGGTGTATTTCGAGAGCCAGAACGGCGGCATGGGTCGCTACAACCTGCGCACCGGCGAGCGCGGTTTCATCCGACCCGAGACCGAGCGCGAGCTTCGCTACCGCTGGAACTGGAAGACGCCCATCACACTTTCCAACCACAATTCGAAGATCCTGTATGCCGCCGCCAACTACGTCTTCCGCTCGCTCAAGCAGGGCGATCAGATGAAACGCATCTCTCCGGAGATCACGCGAACGGATCAGGGCAGCGCGTCCGCGCTGGCTGAGTCGAAGTTCGATCCCGACGTCGTGTATGTCGGCACGGATGACGGCGCGTTCTGGGTCACGACCAACGGCGGGCATGACTGGACCAAGCTGGTCGATTTCCCGCCGGATGCGGACAAGGGCGAGGCCGGCAAGGGTGGAGCGAAGAAGTCGGATTCGCTGTCCTCGACCGCGGAGTCTGTGGTGAAATCGCTGCTGAATGCCGCCGGACTGGCAGCGGGGCTTTCCAAAGCCAAGGACGAAAAAGGTACGGCCGCACCCTTGCAGGCCGCCACTTCAGCGCCGCCGCCCGCGGCGCCGCCTGTCAGCGCCGCACCCCCACCGGCCGGCGCCCCTCCCGGCGTTCCTGCGCCGCCGCCGGGCGCCGCTGGGCCGGGAGGCATGTTGCAGATGCTTCAGCGCATGGACGCCAACGGGGATGGCAAGATCCTGAAGGACGAAGTCCCCGAGCGGATGCAGGGCATGTTCGATCGGATGGACACGAACAAGGACGGCGCGATCGACAAGGATGAGATTGCGGCGGCCTCGGAGCGTTTTCGATCTCGCGGCGGTCCCCCGGGAGGCCGCGGCGGCAATCCTCCGCCGAGCGAAGGACCTCCGCCGGGGCAAGGCCCGCCTCCGTCCGAAGGACCGCCGCCCGGCGCGACTCCGCCGCAGGCTGATTCAGGTCATGGCCCGTCGGTGACGCAATCAGCGCCCGGCTCTCAACCTCCTGTGAGTGAGAAACCCGCCGGGAGCGCACCGACGTCGCAGGCTCCCCCACCCCAAGCACCGCCGACACAAGGCCCGCCCGCAGCACCGCCCGCGGCGGGAGCTTCTGCGAGTGCCACCACAGTGACACCTTCCCAGGGCGTGCCCGCAGCGCCGGCGCCCGCCCCGCCCGCCGCGGTCTCGTCGGCTCCGCCCGCCGAAGGGACGCCAACGGGCGCCGCCGCGACTGCCGTGCCTTCCGGCGCCGACGACCCGCTGACCGGCGTCTGGTCCGCGCAGCTCATCAGCGACCAGCTTCCGCCGGGCGCGGGTGCTTTCACGCTGACGTTTAAGCTGGAAAGTGGCGGCAACTTCGTCGGGACGGTCAACTCCCAGATGGGAGAGGATGCGCTTCTCGACGGGAAGTTCGATGCCGCCTCCGGCAAGTTCTCCTTCGCCTCACAGCGCTCGGGCATGAGCATGTCCTTCGCCGGGACCATCAAGTCCGGCAAGATCAGCGGCCATCTCAACGCCGAAGGCGGCATGTTCGAGGCCGACTTCGAAGGCACGCGCACCAGCACGGTCGTACCCGCGGCGCTTGCCGCCGCAAGCAACCCGCAGCTCGCGGCGGCGCCTGATGCAAAAAAGGACGCTCCGAAGCCGGAAGGCGCGACGCTCACCAAGCTCCTGCCCGGCTGGCGTTACGTTTCCAGCATCGAGACGTCGCGTCACAAGAAGGGCCGCGTCTACGTCACCTTCGACGGCCACCGCTCCAACGACGACGAGCCGTATGCGTTCACGTCCGAGGACGAAGGAAAGACGTGGCGGTCCCTTCGCGGCAACCTCCCCACATCCGCCGGCTCGACCAAGGCCCTGCGGGAAGACGTGGTGAACGAGAACATTCTCTACCTCGGCACGGAGTTCGGCGCTTACGTCACGATCGACCGCGGCGCCACGTGGACCCGGCTGAACGGCACGCTGCCCACGGTGGCCGTGCATGATTTCGCCGTGCATCCCACCGCGGGCGAAGTCGTCGCCGCCACGCATGGGCGGAGCCTGTGGATCCTCGATGTGACGCCGATCCGGCAGATGTCGGATAAGACGGTCACCGCGGACGCCTGGCTCTTCCGTCCGGGCAACGGCATCTACTGGCGGCCGCAGCCGGGTCGCGGCGATACGACGCGGCGCTTCGTGGGAGAGAATCCGCCGGATCAGGTGCAGGTCTTCTACGCGCTCAAGTCGCGGGCGCAGCGCATCACTCTTGAGATTCAGGATCCTGCAGGCGAGGCCGTCTGCAAGTTGGAGCCGAAAAACGAAGCGGGCCTGCACAAGGCCACGTGGGACCTGCGCCGCACGCCGCCGGAGGGTCAGCCGCAGCAGAACCGCTTCCGCGGCGGTGCAGGACTGGTGCCGTCCGGCGAGTACGTCGTAGCGCTGAAAGTGGACGGCAAGACGCTCACTGAGAAGCTTCAGATCCAGACGGACCCCGAGTTCCCCGACTACCGTCCCTGGGAGCGCGGCGGCGGCGGCGAGGAGTTCGAGGAACCGACGGCGGAAGCGGAAGCTGAGGACATCGGTGAGGAACTGTGACGCCGGGTCGAAGGGACTTCGCCTGCAGCGACGCGGCTCGACCCACGGATGGCGACGCGATAGAATGACGACAAACAAAGGGGGATCCGGTGTTGGCAGGTCGTCGAATGCAAACCAGGAGCTACCAGGCAACATTCCTGAAGAGAGACCGGTGGTGGGTGGCCTGGTCGCAGGATGTTCCGGGCGCGCTCACCCAGGGCAAGACGCTCGCGGAGGCCAAGGCCAATCTGCGTGATGCCATCCGGCTCATGCTGAGGAAGGACCGCGCCGAGGAATTGCCTTCCTTCCGCGTGGTCCACGACAGGGTGCGAGTTTGAAGCGGCGCGATCTTGTCCGCCACCTTGAAGCGTTTGGCTGCCGCCTCCTGATTGAGGGGGCAAGGCACTCCCGCTACGTGAATCCGGCGGATCGCTCTCGACAGGCGACCGTGCCGAGCCATCGCGAGATTGACGAGCACTTGGCTCGCCTGATCTGTCGGCAACTCGGCGTGCCTATGCCGTAGCAATTAGGCTGAAGTGCCAGTTCGGCTTGACACTGCGGCCCACGCCCGGTCCATTCTCAGGCATGAAACCGACACCACCACCGGTCGGCGGCGAACCGGCCGCGTGTGCATCAAACCGCTCGCCGAACGCCACGCGCGAAGGGCGAGTCGCCGCCGCGCGCGCCGCCCTCGACGCGCACGTCCGCGACATCATCGCCTGGCACTTCGACGCCGCGACGGGTTGCCCCTTCTGGCTCGAATTTGCCGACCGGCTCGGTTGGGATCCGCGCGAGTGCGTGCATGCCTACGCCGATCTCGATCTGTTCCCGCCGTTTCAGGACGAGTGGTTGCGCGGCGGACCCGTGCGCCGCTGGGTGCCGAAGGGGCTGGCGCACAAGCCTGTCTACGTCTTTGAGACCGGCGGCAGCACCGGCGTGCCGAAGAGCCGCATCAACATCGACGACTTCCGCATCGACTACGAAATGTTCAGCGAAACGCTGAACGACCGGTACTTCCCGAAAGGCAGCGACTGGCTCATGCTCGGCCCCTCCGGACCGCGGCGTTTGCGGCTCGCCGTCGAGCACCTCGCGCAGCACCGCGGCGGCATCTGCTTCTGCGTCGATCTCGACCCGCGCTGGGTGACGAAGCTGGTCAAGTCGGGCCGCATGGACCTGATGCACGAGTACAAGGACCACGTCATCAACCAGGCGCTCACCATTCTCCGCGCGCACCCCAACGTCCGCTGCATGTTCGCCACGCCGAAGCTGCTCGAGGCGCTGTGCGAGAAGATATCGCTCGTGCAGGCCGGCATCACCGGCGTCTTCTGCGGCGGCACGTCCATGACGGCGCAGTTCCATCGCTTCGCGCGCGAGGAACTGCTCGAAGGCGGACCGGACTGGTGGAAACAGAGCCGCGAGCGTGAGGGAGCGGGATCCGAGCAGAGCCGCGACCGTAAGGGAGCGGTTGGAAATAGCGAACGTCGAATAGCGAATAGCGAAAGCGCCCCCTTGCATATGAACCTCCCAATAACGGGGGAGGAGCATTCGCCATTCGCTATTCGTAATTCGCTATTATTCCCCCCCATCGATTTCGTCCCCACTTACGGCAACACGCTGATGGGCCTCGCCACGCACAAGCCCTTCGACCCCGAGGACAACTACAGCGTCATCTACCACCCGCCGCACCCGCGCGCGGTGATCGAGGTGGTGGATCCGAATTCCTCTGAAGACCCGGACGTCTGGCACATCCCGCCAACCGGCACGAACCCTCTGAGCCGCGGGCTTCCGCCCGCGCGGACGTCCGCCTGCGGAAGCAGCGCCGCCGTCACTCCTCGCGCCTCCAGCAGCAGCGCCGATGTCCCCCCCCGCGCCGGTGGCCAGCGTCACCGCCTTGTCGGATACGGCGAAGTCGGTCGCGTGCGTCTCACCACGCTGACGCGCGAGTTCTTCATGCCGCGCTTCCTCGAGCGCGACGAGGCCGTCCGCCACCCGCCCTGTGACCGCTACCCCTGGGACGGCGCCGGCGACGTGCGCCCCTTCTCGGGCTTCGCGGTGCCGATCGTGGAGGGGGTGTATTGATGAGCCTGTGGTTTGAATGGGATCCGCACAAGGCGGCTGGAAACCTCCGAAAGCATGGCGTATCCTTTAAAGAGGCTGTGACGGTATTCGGTGATGACCTCTCTTTGACGATTGAAGATGAACTGCACTCGGAATTCGAGCCGCGCTTCGTGACCATCGGGAGTTCCTCGACGGGGCGCGCGCTCGTCGTCGTGCATGCGGATCGCCCGGCTTCGATCCGGATCATCAGTGCAAGGAAAGCAACACCGCGCGAGCGGAGGCAATATGAAGAAGGCCACAAGAACAGTTCCTAAGACGGTGCGGAAGGAGTACGACTTTCGCGGCGGCGTCCGCGGAAAGTACGCAGTGCGGTATCATGAAGGGACCAACCTGGTGCTGCTTGACCCGGACGTCGCTGAAGTGTTCCCGAACAGCGCAGAGGTTAATGCCACATTGCGGCTTCTCATAGGGATTGGGCGGCGCAAACCTCGCCCCGGCTCCTCGCGCAAGAAGTCTGCAACGCCGTAGCAAGCCCACTCTTCCTGGCCAGGCTCGGCGCGACGAGACCGTCCGCCACCCGCCGTGCGATCGCTACCCTTGGGACGGCGCCGGCGACGTGCGCCCCTTCTCGGGCTTCGCGGTGCCGATCGTCGAGGGGGTGTATTGAAGGAGCAATGCAGGAAGCGGTACACTTCCGGCAAGAGAATTCATATGTTAATGAATGCGACAACGGCCCCGCCGGTCAACTGGCGCGACCATGTCGTTTGCGATCCGGCGATCCTCTGCGGAAAGCCGTCTCTGAAGGGAACGCGACTTTCCATCGAGTTTGTCCTGGAGATGCTGGCCGCAGACTGGGATCGGGAATCCCTGCGCCGGAACTACCCCAACCTGACCGAGGAGCGCATTCGCGCCGTGCTGGCGTACGCCGCTGAGACCTTTCGGGAGGATCGCTTTCATCTTCTTCCGCCGGCAGCCACAACGGCATGAGCAGGTACTTGGCCAACGAGAACTTCCCCGCCCAGACGGTCTTGTGGCTGCGTGAGCGGGGCGACGACGTTGTACACGCAGCGGAGACCTTGGCGGGATCCTCAGACCTCGCGCTCTTGGAGCCGGCGCGGGCGCAGGACAGGATCGTCTTGACGTTCGACCGCGACTACGGGGAACTCGTCTTCCATCAAGGGGCCCGGCCCGCTCCCGGGATCGTGCTGTTTCGGCTTCGACAATCACCTCCGACCGTTGTGCTTCCATGCCTGGAGAGTTTCTTTGCCGCGGCGCCCGATCTGGACGGGTTCTTCACCGTCGCGGCCCCTGGGCAATTTCGTCAAACTCCGTTGCGGTCATCCGGAGCTTGAACGAGTGACCGCCGCTTGAGCTTACGTGTTCGCCCGCAGGCGCAGCCACAGCAGGGTAGAACCTTCCGCCGTTCGCCCTAGAATCCCCGCATGGCCAAATCGGAAGGGATCCCCGCGCCGGCCGTGCGGCGGCTGAGCCTGTACCTGCGTCACTTGGAGACGACGCAGGCGCGCAACCACGCCACGGTGTCCAGCCGCGAGCTGAGCCGCGCGGTCGGCGTGACGGACGCCCAGGTGCGCAAGGACCTGGCGTACTTCGGCCAGTTCGGACATCCGGGCATCGGCTATCGCGTGGATGAGCTGATCGCGCGGATGCGGCAGATTCTCGGCGCGGACCAGGTGCGGCGGGTGATTCTCGTCGGCGCGGGAAACCTCGGACGCGCGCTCATGTCCTACCGCGGCTTCCGCAAGAAGAACTTCGACCTCGTGGCCGTCTTCGACAACGACGCGACCAAGATCGGACTGCCGACGCCGGAGCTGCCGGGTGAGCGGATTCGATCGCTGGACGATCTGCCGCGCATCGTGGCGGAGCACGACGTTCGACTGGCGGTCATCGCCGTGCCCGCGCAGGCGGCGCAGGCCGTCGCGGACCAGCTCGCCGCTGCCGGCGTGCGCGGACTGCTGAACTTCGCCCCCATGATCCTCCAGACGCGCCCGGGCATCACGCTCTCCTCCGTGGACTTGGCCGTGCAGTTGGAGCAGCTCGCCTTCCAGGTGAATCTCGGCGCGGAAGGCGCGAAGATAAGCGTGGATTCGTGATCGAAGGTTCGCCGCAGAACGGGTGCGGCAGCACTGCTTCCCGCCGCTTCCCGCGCGAAGCCAATCCCCGTGAGCGGCGTCCGACCCAAGCCACGACGCGGCCGGGACGGATTCCGCGCCGCCGCTATCAGCACGTGGTGAGACTCGAAACCCGTCGTGGGATCCGTCACCCCCGCGCACGCGGGGCTCCAGTCCGCCCGGGAAAATCGCCAGTTTCTTGCGTCTCATCGGTCACCGGCTGGATCCCCGCCTTCGCGGGAATGACGCGCGTCGCCTTTCACCAGAGGCTGCTATTCGATCACGGCCTCAAACCGCGTCGTCGTCGTGACCGTCATGCGCACCGTCTGCCCGAGGCGAATGTCCACCAGCTCCGCCGAACCTTCGCACAGGTCCACCGCCTGAACGCCGGCGAGGCTCCGCAGCGCGCGAAACGTCACGATGGAGCGCGTCGTGAACAACCACGCCCCTGCTTCCTCGCTGCAGTCCTGACAGGAATCGCCTTCCGTCACCTGCACGCAGATGTAAGGATCCGTCTCGGGATCGGCGTTGAGGATTTCCTGAAAAATCGGGAACCCGTCCACCCCGCAAGGACCGGGATCGTCGCTGCTGCCGCTCGTCCCGTCGCCTGAATCCGAGCCATCGCCCGCCACGCCCGATCCATCCCCGGAAGCGCCCGAGTCGCCGTCGCCGGAGTCGCTTCCGCCGTCCGCGTTGTCATTGGTGTTGTCCGCGGGAGGATCGGCTGCGATCTCAAGGCATCCGTCGGCGATGGCGAAGCGCTGCCCCTGCAGCGCGGGGTCGCCGTCGATGGACACGATCGCGCCGCCCTCACCGATCTCAAGCTCCACTGTCTCGCTCGCATCTTCCTCGCAGCCGTCCAGGTCCTGCACCACGGATATCACCTTGGCGAGTCCGGAATCAGGCGGGTCGAACTCGAGCACCGTCGTGCTGATCGCCCGCAGCCGCCCCGGCGCCGGCACCGTCGAAGTCACGCGCGTTCCGCACAATTCGCTGATGTCGGGGACTTCCTCGCCGCGACCCGCCGTGGGATCGGCGGGCCCGCCGGCGCATGCGCACAACATCGCCGCGAGCGCCGCACCCACGGCACACCTCAATCCCACCGCGAATCTCACCTGCATCCGCAATCCCTCCACCCCGAATCTCGCCCTCAGCCGCGATTCCCCTCAGCCGCCGCGATGCCCCCACCCTGCTTATTACACCCCTTTCAGCGATCGCCGTTGCAGCGCCGCGCAATCGACCGTTCGCCAAGGTCGCAACATGACAGGCCGCTCTTCCAGAGGCACCAACGATCATGCCTTCAAAGCGCCCACCAGGTCTGAAACCCGGGCGACGCCCTTGCGCTGGAGGTACTCCTGCAACCCGGCGAGGATGTCCGAGACGACGCCCGCGTTGATGAACAGCGCCGTCCCGATGCCCACCGCCGTCGCCCCGGCCAGCATGAACTCGACTGCGTCGCGCCAGTTGGCGATGCCGCCCATGCCGATGATCGGCACTCCCGCGGCCTTCGCCACGCGCGTGTACACCTTGTGCACCATGAGCAGCGCGACGGGCTTGATCGCCGGACCCGACAGCCCGCCCGACGTGTTGGCGAGCATCGGGCGCTGCGTCTCCGCGTTGATGGCCATCCCCGCCAGCGTGTTGATCAGCGACAGGATGTCCGCGCCGCCGTCGATCGCCGCCGAGGCCATGGCCACAATGTCCGTGACATTGGGCGAAAGCTTGACGATCAACTTCGCCCGCCGCACCTCCGCGCGCACCGCCGAAACAAGCTGCCGCAGCCGCACGGGGTCCGTGCCGAACTCCAGCCCGTCGGCCACATTGGGACACGAGACATTCAGCTCCAGCGCGGCCACGCAGTCAATCGCGTCGAGCGCGCGGCACACCGTGAGATAATCCTCCAGCTTGTGCCCCGCGACGTTGACGATCGCCGGCACGCCCAGCTCGCGCAGGAACGGAACCTTCTCGTCGATGAACCGCCGCAGCCCGACGTTCGCCAGCCCGATCGCGTTGAGCATCCCGCCCGTGGTCTCGACGATTCGCTGCGGCGCGTTCCCCTTGCGCGGCTCGGCCGTGACGGACTTGGTGACAAACGCCCCCAGCGCGCGAAGGTCGAGCACATCGGCGTATTCCGGCCCGTACCCGCTGGTGCCGGAGCACGTCATCACGGGGTTCCGCAGCCGCAGTCCGGCCAACTCGACGGACAGATCGACGACCGACGGAACGATTCGTTGCGCATCCGTGGCGGCCTGCTGCGCTGCGAGAGTGAATTGATCTGCGGACATGCAAGCCAGAATCGCGTTGCTCAGCCCTGATGTCAACGCTCGATCAGCGGCGCTGGCGGCGTCAAGGCCGGAACGGGTTCGCGGCGGACCCGTGCAACGCGGGCGGACTCCTGGTGCGCGCTTGGCCGACACTGGCCACAGACTCACGCTCCCCAACGGCAACTTTGGGCTTTCAGATTCGACCTGTGCCTGCAATCACTTCTCGCTGAGCACGTCGTCCACCATGCGCAGCACATCCTGGTACTGATACTGCGTCCCCGGGCTGATCGGCGGGACGTGGTACTCGTCCACGCCGCCGAAGCAGCCCAGCAGCGGGATGCCCGCCGCAAGATCGGCCGCGGTGCCGGTGAAGATGTCGCTGTACTGGCGCAGCGCGACGCGGTCGGCGTGCGCCTGCATCATGGCCGTCAGGTCGAGAAGCGGCGCGGAGTTGAAATGCGGAATGTCCGCGGTCAAGTCGGCGATGTCGTACACGGCTGTGTACTTCGTCTGCCCGTCGTCACCGACGAACTCCGGTCCGCGATAGAGCAGGCCCGACGCGTACTGCTGGCGCATTCGGCAGATCATGGGCCAGTCCGGCGGGTAGGCGATCACGCGCTGGTAAATCTGCGGATCCTCCCCCCAGCGCTGAAGCTGCGCGTCGTGATACGCCTGGAAGTTCGCGTCGATTTTTTCAGGCCGGGAAATGCCGCCGGCGCCGATGGGAGAGGGCGGCGGTCCCGTCATCGGATTCGCATGTTCGACGGAGGAAGCGGCGGCGTCCTGAGGCGCAGCGGGCTGATCCGGCGAAGTCTGCGTGGACGGCGGAGTGTTTCCAGAGGTGGATGTCCCATGCTCCTCCTGCGGAAGAAAGCCGAAATCGGACAGCGTGGGCGTGGCGCGCGGGGACGAGCCGATGCGCGGGTTGCTGCGGCGCGACTCGGCGATCCTGCTTAACAACTCATCGAGTGGCGCTCGCAGCGGCTCCCGATCCACATCCGCCGGCAGGTCGCCGAGTCGGTCCAGCGCCGCCCGCGTCGCGCGCTCCGCGTCCTCCAGTTTTCCCGCCGCGAACCTCGCCCGCGCGCGCAGCAGATTCAGCCGAACCGCCCCCACCGCAAGCTCCGTCGCGGCCTGGCGCTCGGCACGCATCGCTTCGAGCGCGACGCCTTGAGCTTCACTGAGATCGCCCGTCGCTTCCTTCACCGCAAGCAGCTCGTATTCGAGCGCCTCGTTGCCCGGAAATTCCGCCAGCGCCTTGTCCAGCACGGTCGCGGCTTCATCGAGTCGCCCCGCGCGACGATGATCCAGCGCGGTCACCAAGGCGCGCTGAACGGCGGAACCATCCTGAATCGCTTGAGCGTCAGCGGCCACGCCGGGAGCTGATCGGGCGACCGCAGGCTCGGCGCCCTCCCTCGTCGCTGCTCTGGCAATAACCGGGCTCTCAAGCGGCAGGAGCACGAGCGCCGCGCCCGAAAGCGACAGGGAAACAACCGACGACAAGCTCCACTTCGCAGACCACCCATTCCGCATGGCGAGCCTCCCGTTCAGGGTTGAGGATCCAGGCATCCGGGGCAACGCGACAGGCCGACCGTTAAATATATCGGATGAGAACCGCCGGCGAACCCGCCGCCCGACCGCGCTGCCGCTGGATTATTGGAACCCGGACAGAGGCCGGTCAAGGGGAAATCGCGCCGCGCTGACCGCGTTTCCGGGAAAACTCACGGCAATCGAAGCCCCGAGGGGCAGCGGAGCCGTCACCCCCGCGCAGGTGGGGGTCCAGGGCGCACGGAAAAACGCCGGATTCCCGCCTTCGCGGGAACGACGAAGCCGGATTCCCGCCTTCGCGGGAACGACGAAGCTGGATTCCTGCCTTCGCGGGAATGACGGGCTTCACCCTTCATCTCGCGATGCTACCCCCACGACCAGGCGAACCGCTTCTTGTAGTGGTGGTAGTACAGCCCGATGACGCGCATGGCCACGATCGTCAGGTAGACGTCCATCATGCCCACCAGTGCCCCCATCAGCAGCAGAGGCGCCTTGCCCGTCGCACTCAGCAGCGCCGCCGCCAGACCGCCCAGGGCGAACGAGCCGAAAACCAGCACGACGACCAGCAGGTAGATGGGGAACGTGCGCACGATGGTGGTGAACATCAGATCCAAACGGACCAGCGCCGCTACGCCGCCCAGCCCCGCCACCAGCATGAACATGGGCCACATGAACATCCCCGCCAACATGCAGGCGAGTCCGCCGACGACCAGCGCCTCGGTGCTGTCGAGAAACGGCCCGTAGTCGTCGTATCGCCACGCACCGATGAAGTAGTCCTTGAGCATCAACCCGTCGGCCGTTTCGAATCTGCTGAACACCCAGACGAGGTAGATGAAGATCGGCAGCATCGCCAGGAGCGACGCGGCGATGTAACGAAACAGCGGAAGGAGAACGCCGTCCCAGAAATCATCGAAACCGTCGCCCATGCGCGGCAGGTCGTCCTCCCCATTGGCGGCTGCGGCGATGATGCTGAACTTGAACGCGGCGTACCAGCCCTTGACGACGATAAAGGCGAGGATCGCGAGGAAACCGCCGAAGAGCGCGAACCGCAGCAGGCCCATGATGATCCACACGCCGATCATCACCGCCAGGTTGTGCGGATTGGTGAAGAAGAGCAGCGTCCACACCACGTCGTTGAAGAAATTGCCCGTGCGACGCCGACCGGCCACCCCCCGGCTGCCTGCCACCGGGGCGTAGCCGAAGTCCTCCGGGCGGGCGTCGAACTTCGCCTCGTGCGAGTCTTTCATGCCGCGCGGCGCTTCGATAGAGCGCTGGGCGGCGGAGGCGATTTCATCATCGAGCAGACCTCCCGACGAAGCCAGCGGAATCGGCTCGACCGCCTCGTCGGGGCGTCGCAACAGGAGGGCGTGACCGCACTTGGCGCACTTGGCGGTCTTGCCGAGCTTCTCCTCAGGGACTTTGTACTTCGCGCCGCAGGAACAGGCGACCAGCGTCATGGGGTCAAATCCTTTGCATGTAGCAACGCAGACAGAACGACGCTCGATGGGTGGCGCGGGTCCGCAGCAGCGGACCCGTCGCGTGGCAAGAAGGGCTGCGTTTGTCGTGCTCACCACGGCCTGGCGAGTACGCCAGACCGTGCCACCCTGCCGAGTTCCACCACGGATTGCTAAGCCCAGTTCCAGGCGAACCGCCGCTTGTAATGCCGCGCGAACAGCCCGATGCCGCGCATGACCACGACCTGCCCATAGCATCGCACGCCGGCCAGCAGCATGGCAAGTAAAAAACCGGTAGGAATGAGGGGAGAGTTTATAAGCACCAGGGCGACGAGCGCCACGCCGGTCAGCAAAAGGCCAAACGCCGCGTAGGCGAGCGTCCAGAGATACGCCCCCACGGTCGCGCGAATCGTGCGGACCATCAGGTCAAATCGCAGCAGATCGCCGATCTCTCCGTGGACGGCCGCCAGAATCAGGACGGGCCAGAAGATCATCCCGACGACCAGCACCAGACCGGATGCGACCCACGCATCGAGGGGAAGGCTCGCGCCGACGGGTGTCTTCGCCCACGCAACGGAGAGCACCGTCAGCCCCGGCCCCAGCGCCACAATCCCCGTCGCGCCGGACAGCAGCAGCGGTTCGATCACATGCCGAGGCCACTCTGCCAGAAGATCGTCGAACGACGGAAGCCGCGCGACGTCCTCTGCGCCCGTGGAGGCGCCCTCGACGGTGTGGAGCATCATGCCGCCGATGAGTCCTTCGATCATGCCGGCGAGGATGAGCGCGAAGACCATGAACATGAAGACGGGCGACCCGATCGAGGCCCTGACAGCGGCGATCTCGATCGTCACCAGCAGCCAGATCACGAACATCGGACCGACGTTGCGCGCATCGGCGAAGAAGAGCAGGTTCCACGCCAGGTCGCGCCGGAACTGGCTCCCGCGCCGCGCCTCCTTGATCGCCTCCTGCCGCTGAAGATACTCCGCGTCTTCAATCACGACCTCGGCAGGGGGATCAAACTGCACATCGGCGCGCGTCAACATGCCACCCGGCGTGCGCGGGCACAGGTCGGCCTCCAACCGAGCCTTTTCATCCTGCTCCGCGCCGACCAGAGGGATCGGCTCCGTCCCTTGACCCGCGCGCGGCACAAGGAACACCTCGCCGCAGTGGGGGCATTCGAGCGGCACGCCGACCTGAGTCTCCGCGAGCCGGTGCGTCAACCCGCAGCGGCATGCCAGCAAGTGCACGTTCTCGAATATGTCAAGCGTCTCCGGGTCCATCCATCTCACATCCCGTCAGCCCGTCGTGAACGGCGACACGTGTCATTCCCGCGAAGGCGGGAATCCAGCCGGTTGCTTGCGAGGCGGCGAGCAGGCGGCGATTTTCCAGGGCGGGCGGGACCCCCGCCCGCGCGGGGGTGACGGTCCCGATGCCCGGTTTCGAGCCCGACCGCGGACGGCTGTCGATCCGCCGTGCGGCGCCCCTCTCTCAGATGCTCGCCCCACGCCCGCGTTAATCGGCCGCCCTGGAGCCGGGAACCGGGCGATGGCATCCCCCGGCAGGCCCTGCGCAATGAAATCCTTCACATTTCTTACGCGCCGGGGCTGACCCGGCGAACTTTGCCGCCGATAATCCAACAGGAGTGCGCGCCTGGCGCGAGGCTCAGGGCGGCTGCAAATCTGCGAATCCGTGAACATTTCACGGGCAGGGGATCGGCCTGCGCGGGATGGGCGGGAACCAGACGATGGATCGGCGGCAATCACTGGAAGGATGGGCGGGGATCACACATGGATGAACTGCAACCGAAACCGGACGCGATGCCGGTCGAGTTGGACGACGTCGCGCTGGTCAAGAAGCTCAACGAGGCCTACGGACAGATCCGCGAGCAGGTCTCGCAGGTGATCGTGGGGCAGGACGACGTGATCGAGCTGCTGCTCATCACCCTGTTCTGCGAGGGGCACTCGATTCTGGAAGGCGTGCCGGGGCTGGCCAAGACGCTGCTGGTCAGCACGCTGGCGCAGACGCTCTCGCTGAGCTTCTCGCGCATCCAGTTTACGCCCGACCTCATGCCCTCGGACATCACGGGCACCGAGGTCATCGAGGAAGACAAAGGCACCGGCACGCGCACGCTGCGCTTTGTCAAGGGACCGATCTTCGCCAACGTGCTGCTGGCCGACGAGATCAACCGCACGCCGCCCAAGACCCAGTCGGCGCTGCTGGAGGCCATGCAGGAGCGCCAGGTCACCGCCGCGGGATTCCCGCACAAGCTGCCGCGCCCGTTCTACGTCCTGGCGACGCAGAACCCGATCGAGCAGGAAGGCACGTATCCCTTGCCCGAAGCGCAGCTCGACCGCTTCATGATGAAGATTCTCGTGGACTACCCGTCGGAGGAAGAGGAGTTCCAGATCGTGAGGCTGACCACGGCCCCGCGCGAGACGCAGCTTCGGCGCACCCTCTCCGCCCGCGAAATCATCGACCTGCAGCAGGTCGTGCGCCGCGTCCCCTGCGCGGAGCACGTGATCCGCTACGCCATGCAGCTCGTGCGGCAGACGCGCGTGCACAAGGGCGACGTCCCGACCATCGTCAAGCAGTACGTCGCCTGGGGCGCAGGCCCGCGCGCTACGCAGTGTCTCGTCCTTGCCGGCAAGGCCCGCGCGATTCTCAAAGGGCGCTTCTATGTCTCGACGGAGGATGTCCGCGCCGTCGCCCAACCCGTCCTTCGGCACCGGCTCCTGACCAACTTCAATGCCGAAGCCGACGGCGTTCGCGCCGATGACATCATCGACGTCCTGACGAAGAACACGCCCTCCGACGCCGGAGCGCAGATGGATGAACGCATGGCCGGGCGCGTGTTTGCCGAGCCGCAGGGGAAGGGGGAGAGCGTCGGCAGGTAGCAATTGGCTGTTCGCGGTTGGCTGTTAGCTCTTAGCTGTCAGCCACCTGAAAACGCAGGGCGGGCTATGCCCGCCTCACAGCGCAGGCGCCGGCGTGCAGCGGACTATTCCCACCGGCTTGTGGGCCGGCAGAACGGCGGGCATAGCCCGCCCTACGATGCGAAGCGGGCGTAGCCCGCCCTACGTTGAAAAGCTGCGCTATCGACAGGGTCACAGAATGCCGGATCGTCAGATGCAAAGGATCGCGCGTGATTGAATCGCACGTCAGCTATCGCAAGTTTCTGGATCCGGGCGTGCTCGCGCGGATACGCGGGCTGGAGCTGCGCGCGCGTCTCATCGTGGAAGGCTACTTCACCGGCATGCACCGCAGCCCCTACCGCGGCCTGTCCATCGAGTACGCCGACCACCGCCAGTACGTTCAGGGCGACGACATACGCCACATCGACTGGAAGGTGTACGGTCGCACCGACAAGCACTACATCAAGGAATATGAGCAGGAGACCAACCTCAACTGCCTGCTGGTCGTCGATACCAGCGAGTCGATGAGCTTCCAGTCGCCCGGCGCGCCGATGCCCAAGCACGAGTACGCCACCTCGCTGGCCGCATCGCTGTCGTATCTCGCGCTGCAGCAGGCGGACGCCGTGGGACTCGCCCTTTTCGACGAAAACCTGCGGGAATTCGTCCGCCCCTCCAGCAGTTCCGCGCAGTGGAAGACGATCATCCACGAGCTGGAGGGCAAGACGCGCAAGGCCAAGACCTCGCTCGCCTCCGTGTTCAACGAGCTGGCCGAGCGCCTTCCGCGGCGGATGCTCATCTTCATCATCAGCGATTTCTTTGACGACGCCGACAGCATCCTCCGCGGACTGCGTCATCTGCGCTACTGTCGGCACGAAGTCGTCGCGTGCCATCTTTGGGACCGGGCCGAGCTCAAGTTTGAGCTGTCGGGTCCCACGATGTTCGAGGGACTGGAAGGCGCGGGGCGGCTGCTCGCCGAGCCGCGCACGGTGCGCGAGCGCTACTTGGAGGAAGTGGAGAAGTTCCGCGCCCACCTGCAGGCCGGCTGCAGCCGGATGCTCATCGACTATGTCACGTTCGACACGGCCACGCCCATGGATGTGGGGCTGAGTTCCTACCTGGCATCTCGCGCCACGAGGATGAGGCAGCGGTCGTCGCGCGTTCTGGGGAGGGGTTGACGGCGTGCTCGAACTGTCGGGACAGGCATCCGGGTTTCTGCATCCGGGACTGGGGGCGGCCGGGCTTGCCGCGGCGTCCATCCCCGTGGTCATCCACCTGCTGAATCGTCGTCGCCACCGGCGGATCCCCTGGGCGGCGATGGCGTTCCTGCTCGCCGCCACCAGGCAGAGCCGCAGCCGGATTTTCCTGGAGCACTGGGTGCTGCTTGCGATCCGCGCAGCCGTTGTGCTCCTGCTCGGGCTGGCGGCCGCGCGTCCGTTTCTCTCCTCCGCGTCCTTCGCAGTGTCGAGCGCAGCGCGGGCGCATCGCATCATTCTGCTGGACGATTCTCTTTCGGCGCAGGCCAAAATCCCCGCCGGCGTGGGCACGCGATTCGACGCGCTCCGGCAACGAGCGCAAGAGCTGATAGAAGCTTTTCCCGCCGATGACGCCGTGAGCCTGGTGACGCTCAGTGCAAGTGGCGAGCCGGTTCGCCTTGCCGAAGCCGTGGATCGCCGCGCGGCGCTGGACCGCCTCTCCATGATCGAGCCGACGTTTTTAGCCGGAGACCTTCATGCGACCGCCGACGCCATACGCGGCCTGATCGACCGCTCGACGATCCTGAAGCGCAACCAGTCGGTGTACCTGCTGACGGACCTGGCGGAGGTAGACTGGGATTCGAGCGGTCAGTTCACCACGGGCGCGAGCGCCGTCGCGCAGCTTGCGTCGGACTGCGATCTCACGGTGTTCCAGCCCTTGCAGACCCATCCGCCCAACGTGGCGCTCACCCGCTTCGAACTGCAAAATCCGCTGGTCGGAATCGGCTTTCCCGCGCGGTTCGAAGCGGAGGTCGTCAACTTCGGCCCGCGCGTGCTGCGGGGTGTGACGCTCCAGGTTAAACAGGGGGATCGAATCGCTGCTGAAGTGGCGCTGCCGCCGATCGAACCCGGCGCCCGCGCGGTCGAGCAGGGAGTCGTCCACTTCACCGACGCGGGCACGTTCGGGTTGACCGCCACGCTCACCGCCCCGTCGGACAACGCCCTGGCCGCGGACGATCGGCGCGACCTGTCCATCGAGGTTCGACGCAGCGTGGGACTGCTGCTCGTGGATGGGCGACCCGGCGCGACGCGCATGGAAGGGCAGGCCGGCTACCTGGCGACGGCCCTTTCCCCGCAGACGCAGCGCGGCGAACCGGGTCTGTTCGACCCGAAGGTGATCACCGACCTCGAACTGCCCGGCGAAGTGTTCGACGAGTATGACCTGATCGCGCTGTGCAACGTGCAGCGTCTCGCTGAAGAATCGTGGATGCGGCTCGAAGGGTTCACCCGCGCCGGCGGCGCGCTGCTGATCTTCGGCGGCGATCTCGTGTCCGCCGATCACTACAACCGCCACGCGGCCACGCCCGCGCACCCTCTGCTGCCCGGCACGCTCGGCGGGGTCGTCACCGCGGTCGAGGGCGATCACGCCTGGACGCGGCTGAAACTGACCGACCCGCCGCATCCGCTCACCGCGGACTTCGCACTGATGCCGGAAAGCGGGCTTTTTCTGGCGCGGGTGGAGAAGTACCTGGCGATCGAACCGGACGCCAAGGAGTCGCAGATCGCGCTGGGTTACGGCAACGGCGACCCCGCCCTCGTGGTGCGGCGCCTCGGCGAGGGCGCGTGCGCCGTCTTCACGTCCACCGCGAACATGGACTGGAACAACCTGCCGGGCAAGGGCGACTACGTCGCGCTCCTGCTGAGCCTCACGTCGTCGATGCTGCCGCAGCGCGGCGCGCATCGCAACGTGACCGTGGGCGCCACGATCGCTGAGCCGCTCCGCGTGGGACAAGGCTCGATGCAGGCGCAGGCGACCTCCCCTTCCGGCAAGCCTCTGCGCGGCACGTTGCTCCAATCAGGCATGGGCCCGCGGCTCACGTTCAGCGCCGGACCGGTGCTCGAGCCGGGACTGATGCACGTGCAGGTCGGCGGCGAATCCCGCCCCTTTGCCGTCAATGGGCCCGCGGGGGAATCCAATCTTCGTGCGATCGAAACGGCGCGACTCACGTCGCTTCTCGGCGAGCGCGCGACCATTCTCTCGGATGATGCGAACTTCGCCGCGCCGACCAGGACCCTGCGCGCCTCGGATCTCGGCGGCACGGCGCTGGCGGGGGTGCTGGCGTTGCTCCTGATGGAGATGATGCTGGCGGCGTCGCTGGGCGGCGGACGAGCCGAGTCGCGGAGGTCGCCGGCATGAGCCGCTTGCTGCAATGGCTGCTGGACCTCGAGAGCATCCGGCTGGGGAAGGACGCCCCCGTCTCGCTCAAGTGGCAGCTCGCGCTGGAGCCGTGGGCGATCTTCGGGCTGGCCGTGTGCGCGGTCCTCCTGGTGGGCTTTGTGTACCACCGCGAGCCGGGTTCGCGCGGCAGACGAGTGCTGCTCGGTACGCTCCGGCTCTCGCTGATCGGTCTGGTGGGCGCGCTGCTGTGCCGGCCTGCCCTTGTGCTGCAGCGCAACCGGGTCGAGCCGTCGAAGGTCGTCGTGCTCGTGGATGAGTCGCGCAGCATGGCCCGCAGCGACGCCCTTTCGGCGGACGAGCGGCAGCGCGTGTTTGCGGGCACGGGTATGGATGACGGGAAGGCGCTTGCCGAATCACCTCGGCTGGGCCTCGCTCGCGCCGCGTTGCTCAGGGACGACGCCGCGGCGCTGCGCTGCGTGCCTTCGCCGAATCTCCTGCACCTGTTCGGTTTCGCCGCCGCCCTGCGCGAAGGCCCCCCCCCCGCGGCTCCGGCGTCGGCGGCCCCCATCGCCGAAGCGCTGCGCGCCATGACCCCTGACGGCGACAATTCCGACGTCGTCGGCGCGCTGCAGACCGTCCTCCGCCGTGAGCAGAATCACCGTCTCTCCTCCATCCTTCTCATCAGTGACGGCCAATCCACCACCACCGCCGACGTCTTCGATCTGATCCAGCTTGCTCAGGCCCAGAACGTGCCGATTTATGCGCTCCGCGTCGGATCGGCGTCGCCCGTGACGGACGTGGCGATTGAAACCGTCCGAGCTCCGGAGTCCGTCTTCGCCAACGACGTGCTCGCGGTCACTGCGAGAATCTCCGCCACCGGTCAACCTGCCGAAACGAGCGTGATCGCGCGACTTGTGGACGACGCCACCGGTCGCGTCCTCTCCGAGCAGTCGGCTGCGATCACGCCCGGCGCCGCCGGCGACGTCGAACTCCGCACGCGCCCCACCGAACCGGGCGTCCACCGCCTCCGCGTCGAAATGGTCCCGCTCGCTGATGAAACCGAGACGGCCAACAATGTCGAGCTGGTGGACGTTGCCGTCGCGGACGAGAAGCTGCGCGTGCTGTACGTGGACGGCTACCCGCGCTACGAATACCGCTTCCTGAAGACCGCGCTGCTGCGCGAGCGCACCGTTCAAGTCAGCGTTCTCCTGCTCGAAGCCGACGAGGGCTTCATCCAGGAAGGCACGGACCCGATCCGCCGCTTCCCCGAAACGCCGGAGGAGCTGAGCCGCTACGACCTCGTGCTCTTCGGCGACGTCGATCCGCGCGGCAACTGGCTCAGCGTCGCGCAGATGAAAATGATTCTGGACTTCGTGGGCAACGAAGGCGGCGGCTTCGGACTCATCGCCGGGGAAAGGCACGCGCCCCAGCGCTTCCTCGGAACGCCGCTCGAACGGCTCATCCCCGTGCGCATCGACCCCGAATCCACCGGACACGCCGACGCCGCGCTGACGGTCGGCTTCCATCCCCGGCTCACTTTGGAAGGTCAAGGCAGCCGCCTCTTCCGCTTCTCCGCCGACCGCCAGGAGAACGAGCGGATTTTCGAGGGCTTCCCGGATCTCTACTGGTTTTCCCGAACGCTCGGACCCAAGCCCGGCGCGACCGTGCTGCTCGAGCATCCAACGCAGCAGTCCGAGCAAGGCCCCATGCCGCTCGTGGTCACGGGTCGCTACGGCGCGGGCAAGCTCTTCTTTCAGGCCACTGACGACACCTGGCTGTGGCGGCGTCACACGGGCGAGTTCCATCACGACGCTTACTGGATCCAAGTCGCGCGATCGCTCATGCCGCAGCGGCGCATGGGACAGGATCGCCGCATGGTCATCGCCACGGATCGACGCCGCTACGCGCTGGGCGAACGCATCGGCGTCGAAGTCAAGGTGCTCGATCCTGACGTCGTCTCGACTTTGACGTCCACGCTCGCCGTGAGGCTCACTGACGCCGACGGCGCGCCCGTCGCGCGCCTCGAAGTGCGCCGACTCCGCGATGACGCCGACGTCTTCGAGGGTGGAATCACCGCCGCGGCGCCGGGCAGCTTCGTGGTGGCCGTTGAATCCACGATGGGAAGCGCCGAGCGGCCGGCCTCCACGTCGATCCAGGTCGCGGCGCTTGATCTTGAGTCACGCAAGCCTGAAGCCAACCACGAGCTGCTGCGGCAGATCTGCGTGGGAACCGGCGGAAGGCTCATCGAGTATGACGAGCTGGCTTCGACGATGAGCGGCCTCCGCGACCGCAGCGTCCAAGTGCCCGACGATGTGACCGAGCCGTTATGGGACTCCCGGCTGACCGTCGTCCTGTTCATTCTTATCATCACGTTGGAGTGGGGACTGAGGAAGTCGTTTGGAATGGTGTAAGGGGAAATGGCGAATGCAGAATGCTGAATGCTGAATGAAGCACACCCAAATGAGAATGCTGAAAGAAAAAGGAGCCGCGAGTTTTCAATGTTCTGGCTCTCATTTCGGCATTCAGCATTCAGCATTCAGCATTTGTTTTTGCCAGCCGTTGACGCTTGATGAAGTGAACCACCGTGCCCGCAACCGCTGAAAGCCAGAAACTGATCGCCCGCCTGGAACGGATCCGGCTCATCGCCTACCGCCGATGGGTGCTGTACGGCATCACCGCCGTGGCGTCCGGCGGCGTGTACGCGCTCCTGACGATCCTGTTTCTTGACTGGTGGCTCAACATGCCCTCCGCGCCGCGGCTGGCGATTTCGCTGGTCTTTCTCGTGGGATTCGCCCTCGCGGCCACACACTGGATTTACCGCCCCATTCGCAGCGGGATCGGCGTGGCGGAAATCGCCGCGCGCGTCGAGCGCTACTTCGGCGACTTTCACGACCGCCTCTCCAGCCTCGTCAGCTTCGTCCGCTCGAGCGAGAACACCTCCCCCACCATGGTGCGCCAGTTCCTCGTCAACACCGAGCGCATCATCGCGCAGCGCGATCTGGAGGGCGTGCTGACGGCCAGACCGCTGATCACCAGCACCGCCTTCCTGTGTGCCAGCGTCTCCATCCTCGTCGCCGTGGCGCTCAACTCGCCGCAGTGGCTCTGGACGGGCATGAGCCGCTATCTCGATCCGTTCGGCGCCGTCGAGTGGCCTCGGCAGGTCGAGATCGCCGCGCTCACGAGAAACGTCAAAACGCCGATATCCGAATCCGCGCGCGTGCGCATGACCGTCACGCGAGGCCTGCACGACACGCTGCGCGGCATGGTCCATCTGAAGGATGCGGAGGGGCGCACCACGACGCTCGCCATGAGCCGCGAAGGTGACGAGTTTGAAGCCGTCATCCAGCCCGTGCTTTCGGACATGACCTACTGGTTCCAGGCCGGTGACGCCGACACGCGCCGCGAACCGGGCAGCATTACCGTCGTTCACCGCCCGGAGGTGGAGGAGGTGACGCTCACCGTTCACCCACCGGTTTACGCGAAGGGCGTCGAGCCAAGTGTGCAGACGATGTCCGCCGAGCCGGTCGAGGTGATTCGCGGCAGCACGGTGGAGATTTCCGTCCGCTCCAGCAAGCCGGCGCCCTCGGGCGTCGACGCGGAGAACATGGGGCTGGCGATCCTGGAGAAGCCGCTCATTCCGTTCACCTACGCGTCGGCGGACGGCCGGCGGCTGGCCTGCTCGTTTGAGGTGACGGAAGACGTACAGTTTCGCGTCTCCATCTCAGACGAGGACGGATACCAGAATCAGGGCGCGCCGCTGCACACGCTGCTCGCGCGACAGGACGCCCCACCGCGCGTATCCCTGATCCAGCCGACCTCCGCGCTGGAGTGCACGTCGCACTGCGTGATCCCGCTCGCGGCTGAAATCGAGGATGATTTCGGCATTGCCGACGTCGCCCTCGAATCCAGCCTCGCCACCGGCGAGGACCAGCCGGCCGCCCCGATTCCGTTTGAAACCACGGCGCGCACCGCACGCGCGAAGATCGGCGCGGATGTCGCGCACAACTGGGACGTGGGCGCGCTCGGCGTCCAGCCCGGCGACGTGATTCAGTTCTCCATCGCCGCCACGGACAACTTCCCCGGCGAGGAGGGCCACGGACAGATCGGCCGCTCCCCGGCGCTGCAGCTTCGCGTCATCAGCGATGCGGAGTATGAGCGCCGCGTGCGCGAGCAGTTGCACGCCGTGGAGCGGCAGATTCGCCAGACGCAGTTGGACCAGGAGGACGTGCTGCAGGCGCTCGACCGGCTCGGCGCCGAAGACGCGTCGAAGGACTGGACCCCGCAGCGCAAGGAGCAGGTGGCGGCCGCCGTTTCGCGCGAGTCGCGGTTGGCGCGAAACCTCAAGGATCTTGCCCGCCGGCTCAAAACGCTGTCAGCCCAGATGCAGGCCAACGGCGTGGAAGACCGCGACTGGCCCGCGGAAGTCCGCAAGGTCGGCGAGGGTCTCGCCTCTACCGCGGCCGAGCCGATGACCGCGGCGATCAACGCGCTCAGCGAAGCACGCGAGCAGGAGGATGCGGCCGCACGCGATGCGGCGCTCGAACAAGCGGCGGAGCAATCGCGCGCCGCACTGAAGCGCCTCGAAACGGCGCTTGAAGAAATGTCTCGCTGGGGCGACGCGCAGGGGCTGGCCTCGCGCATCAAGGACTTCCTCGAACGTCAGGAAAACGTCCACGCCGCCACCGGCGAAGTCGGCAAGGACATGGTCGGCATCCCCGCCGACGCGCTGAAGCCGGACCAGAAAGCCGCCCTCGAGCAAGTGGCCCGGCGGCAGGAGCAGCTCAACGACGAGGTGGACAAGTCGCTCGCCCGGCTGCGCGAACAGGCCGCCGCCCTGCCGGAGGAACAGCAATCCGCGCGCGAGGCGCTCGACGAGGCGCTGCGCGAGGCGGCGAGCAACGACCTGTCCCGCCACATGAACGACGCCGCGGAAGCCATCCGCCAGAACCGCACCGCCGCCGCCGGCATCAGCCAGCAGGCCGCCGAGGACGCGATGCGCAAGATGGCCTCCGGTCTGCGCGAGGGTCAGCGCCGCGAGCTGGACGAGCTGCGCAAGTCGCTGGATCGGGCGGAGGACATCCTCGCCGACCTCCTTCATCAGCAGGAAGATCTGACGACCTCCACCCAGGAAGCCATCGCCACGGCCGCGCCCGCTGATGTGCTCACCAACATGGGCGCCACGCAGGATCAGCTCCGCACGAACACGCGATGGGCCGGCGAGGAAATCGCCGATCTGCCGCGCGCCGCCGACGCCGCGCGACTGGTGCGCCAAGCCGTTTTGCCCATGACCGATGCCGCGACTGCGCTGAACGAATCCCGCGCGGACAACGCCCTCGCGCCGCAGGAAGAGGCCGCCCGGCTCCTGAAGGAAGCGGTCGCCGCGCTTTCTCAGTTGTCTGAGGAGGTGCGGCAGGAGGTCGTGCGCCGCTCGCTGGAGGAAATCCGCGTCGCGCTGCGCGCGCTCGTGGACGCGCAGAAGGTCGTCACGTCCGGCGTGACGGATCTCAAGGCGCGCATCGACCAGGCGGGCCGCGTCGGCAGGCTCGAAGCCAAAACGGCCTCGGACCTGGCGCGTGATCAATCCCAGATCAAGAAGCAGGCCGACGACGCACTGGCGGACATGGAGGACGCGCCGGTGTTCCACTGGTCGCTGCAGCGCGTGACCCGTTGGATGGACGACGGCGCGGATCGCCTCTCGCGCCGCGCGATCAACGATGACCTCGTGCAACTCGCCGCCCGCATCCAGCACGAACTGGAAACGCTCAGCAGCGCCGTGGACAGCACGGAATCGCTCGTCACCGATCCGCAGTTCGCCGGCGAAGATCAGGGGGGGGGCGGCGACGGCCAGGGCGGACAGAACGCCGGGCAGAAGCCGGTTCCGACGGTCACGGAGCTGCTCGTGCTCAAGGCCATGCAGCTCGACATCAACCAGCGCACGCGAGACCTCAGCGCCGAGCTGGCCGACGTGCAGCCCACGGAAGCCCAGCTCCGCCGGCTGCGGACCCTGGGCGAGGACCAGGCGGACCTGCGGCGCCTGACCGAGAAGCTCGTCGAGGAAGCCCGCGGGGGAGAGTAACTTCCATGTAAGACCCTGTTGGACCCCTGAGCCGCGACCGTCAGGGAGCGAGGGATTCCCGCTGAACCCGCGGGTTCTGAAACAGTGTGTAAGATGAACTCAGGAGATCGATCGAGGCCTATGATCTTCTGGAACCGTATGTGGGAAGCGATCTTCTCGAGCCGTCCTTGTAAGGAAGCGGCGTATCCGTCTTGCCCATGAACGAAATCGCATGAAACACAACGAAAACTCAACCCGCGCGTCGCGCCGTGAACCAAGCGATCCGCGGCAGGTCGACCTCCTGAAGCCGGGCAGCGTCGCGCGCCCGCGCGTCGCCCGCCTCCTGCTCGCGGCGACCGTGGCGCTGCTTGCGTGCGTGGCATCCCCATGCGTCCACGCGCAGGACACCGCGGACGACCTCAAGCGCAAGCTCATCAAGGAAACCACCGGCGGCGCCGACGACGGCGACGTCATGTCGCGCATCCTCGCCCTGATGGGGCAGACCGCCCGCCGCCTCGAGGTCGAGTTTAATCCCGGCGCCGACACCCAGAAGGCACAGGAGACGCTCATCAAGGAACTCGACGACGCCATCAAGCAGGCCGCCGCCAACACGCGCAAGAACAAGTCGCAGTCCTCGCCATCCTCTGACAAGCGGACGGCGATGAAGCAGAAGTCCGACGGCGCCTCCAAACCCAAGCCCGACGCGGGCAGGCAGGGCGCCCCGCAGCAGGATGGTGAATCCGTCGAGCGCGATCCGCCCGCCGGTGACGGGCAAACCGCCTCCTCCAAGGGGAGAGACCTCACCGAGCGCCGCCGCGGCTGGGGCAACCTTCCCCTGCGCGACCGCGATGAAGTCATCGAGGGCATGGACGAAAGCGTCCTTCCGCGCTTCCGCGACTGGATCGAACGCTACTACCGCGCGCTGCAAACCGCGGGGGATGAAGAGGAGTAGGCATGACGCCGCGCCGAACAAAGTGGGTTGCTTGGGATGCTTGGGGTGCTTGCAAGCACCGTGTGTGGCACCGGTTTTCAACCGGTGTCTGTAGCACCGGTTTCCAACCTGTACGTGTGGCACCGGTTTCTAGCCGGGGCCTGTGGCACCGGTTTTCAACCGGTGTCTGTAGCACCGGTTTCCAACCTGTACGTGTGGCACCGGTTTCCAACCGGTCTCTGTGGCACCGGTTTTCAACCGGTGTCTGTAGCACAGGTTTCCAACCTGTGCGACGATTCCGATCTGCCGCGCGCTTTCTCTTTCTGCTCTTCCTCGCAGTCCAATCGGCTCTCCTCGCCCTCGCACAGGAACCGCCCGCCGCGCGCCCCGCGCTCGGCGCCTCCGCCGCCGCCGGCGAATTCACCCCTCAATCGCGCGCCGCCATCGACAAGGGCCTCAAGTGGCTCGCCGACAACCAGGCGCAGGACGGCTCCTTCGGCAGCCTCTCGCACTACGGCCCGCACGTCGCCATCACCGGGCTGTCCGGCATGGCCTTCATCCTCGACGGCAACACGCCGACCCGCGGACGCTACGCGCCACAGGTGCGGCGCTGCCTCGACTTCATCCTCTCGCACACGTCGGAGAGCGGCCTGCTCGCCGCCGAAACCTCGCATGGTCCCATGTACGGGCACGGCTTCTCGACGCTGTTTCTTGCCGAGGCCTACGGCATGTCCCCGCGCCCGGAAGTCCGCGAAGCGCTGCGCCGCGCCGTCCGCCTCATCGTCGCCACGCAGAACGAGGAAGGCGGCTGGCGCTACCAGCCCGTGCGCAACGACGCCGACATCTCCGTCACCATCTGCCAGATCATGGCGCTGCGCGCCGCGCGCAACGCCGGACTCTACGTGGACAAGGACGTGATCGACCGCGCCGTGGAGTACGTCAAGAACAGCCAGAACCCCGACGGCGGATTCCGTTACATGCTCAACTCCGGCGGCTCGGCCTTTGCCCGCTCCGCGGCCGGCGTCGCGGCGCTGCAGTACGCCGGCATCTACGAGGGCGACGAAATCGAGCGCGGGCTGCGCTACCTGGAGCGCTTCACGCCTCCCAAGAGCGAGTCCGTGGGGCATTATTTCTACGGACATTATTACGCCGCGCAGGCCATGTACCTCGCCGGCGACGAGTATTGGCAGCGCTGGTACCCAGCCATCCGCGACGAGCTGGTGGCCACGCAGGCGGAAGAGGGCTACTGGCGCGGGCAGGCGGGCACGGAATATGGGGCGGCGATGGCGCTCATCATCCTCCAAATGCCCAACCGCCTGCTGCCGATCTTTCAGAAGTAGGGAGAGTGTGCGATCAACCATCATTCCGCAATCAGCAGCGCGGCAAGGCAGGTATCGCCGGCGCTCCTGCCCCCCCACGGGAGGGGGCAGGGGGAGGGCGCTGCTGTGGCTGGGGGCGCACGGATGCGCCAGGTAGCACCGCAAGAGGACTGCCCTCTTGCCATGCGTCGAATCGGAAGCCTTGAAGGCTCCAAGGAGATCGCGATGAGAGTCTCTGCTCGCATAGGCAGGGATGGGGTCGGCTTCAGCCGACCGGCGCTTGCCACCCGCCTAAGCGGGTGGTGTGGGCGTCCAGCGCACCGCACGAGCCGGCTTGGGCCGGGCTTGTCCGGGGGAGATTGCAAGCCGGCTGAAGCCCGGCTTCCCGTGCGCGGCCGGCTGGTTCCCACCGCCTTAAGGCGGTGGCAAGAACCGCCCGGCTGAAGCCGGCCAAGCGCGACGCCGCACGAAGCAAGGGACGACTCGCGATCCGCGGTAAGAGGAAGCATCCGTCGGTGGGCGTAGAGGGAACACCGTGAGGCATCTTGCAGTTCTACCTGGGCGCACGATCGAACCGGCGGCGGTGCAGCATCGAACAGGCTTCAACGTCGGCTGCAGGCAGCAAATCAGGTCAGCGTCACCGACCGAAACCATGAACCAAGCCGCGACCACAGCACAACGCGCCGTGCAAAACCCGGAAGGATCGCCCATCTCCGCGCAGGCGATCACCTCGCGCCTCGCGTCCGCGCTGGTCTTCTCCTTCGCCAGCGCCGCGCCGGCCTGCCTCGCGCTCGGTAGCGCCGTCCCTCAAACTCCGCCGCCCGGCGCTGAGGTCACCGTCCGAACGGTTGATGAAGACGCGCTCTTCGGTCGCCTCATCGGGCTTGACCCGACCGCCGGCCTGCTGCTTCGCGTCAACGCGCAGGAGCAGCGCACCATCCGCCTGCCCGATCTGGTTCGCATCATCTTCACGGAAGCAACCGGCGAGCCGCCGCAGGCCTGCTGGCGCGTCCGCTTGCACAACGGCGACATCCTCGACGGCTGGCCCACCGAGGGCGTCGAGGACGTCCTGTCCCTGCAGAACCGCGAGCTGGGTCTGGCGCGCATTCCCATCGAGATGATCGCCGGACTGGAGCTGGCCCCGGCACGCACCGCTGCGTGGACGCGCCGAGTCGTGGACCTGATGACCCCTGCGACTTCGGAGGACCGCGTGCTCCTGACCAACGGCGACGCGCTGCCCGGTTTCATCTCGAGCATCGACTCCGACGCCTTCACGCTCGACGCGCCCTCCGGCGTCACGAGGATCCCGCGCGACGTCGTGGTGGCCGTGCGCTTCGCCGACGCGCCCGACGCGCGCACCGTCCCGCCCTGCTTCCGCGTGGACCTGCTCGAAGGCGGACGCGTCACGCTCGAGAGCGTCACCTGGCAGGACAACGTCATTCGCGGCCTGGCCGTTTTCGGAGAAGAAGTTCGCGCCGGCGCCGACCACATCCGCGCGATGCACTGGGTCGGGGGACGCTGGAGCTGGCTGTCCGACGTGGAACCCGTCAGCGTGACCGAAACGCCGATGCTCTCGCTCGACTGGCCCCATCGCCGCAACCGCAGCGTGCGCGGCGGACCGCTCGTGGTGCACGAAAGAGTGTACGAGCATGGCATCGGCGTTCACAGCCGCTCCGTCCTCGCGTACGACCTCGCCGGAGAATTCAGCGAGTTCGTCACGTCGTTCGGGCTTGACGACGACAGCGGTCCCGCCGGAGACGTGAGCATTCGCATCCTGGTGGACGACAAGGTGCGCTTCGAGCAGCAGCACGTCCGGCGCGGCAGACTCTTCGGGCCCATCCGCATCGACCTGATCGGGCAGCGACCGGCGAGCAGCAAGCCGGGGGATGCGGAGGATCGCCCGGGGCGACCCGCCGCACGCTCAACCGACTCCGCCAACCCGGACGCGCCCGCGGCCAAGCGCCTCCACCTCATCGTGGACTTCGGCGACAACGGCGACATCGAGGACCGCTTCGACTGGATCGAACCCGCCCTGATCCGCCGCTGATTGCGGAGCCACGGCGACCGATGGGTCGCAGCCGCTCTCCAAATCCACGGCCCGCCTGGTGATGCCCAGGGTCGCACCGCCTCCCCTTGTCTCGCGCCGGACACAGGCTCGCGACCCGCACTCGCCGACCCCGCCCGAATCCTCACCCCAGTTCTGCCTCTGGGAGATTCCTCGAAACCAAGGTAGACTCCCCGTCCGATTCGGCGACACTCTTGTCCTGGAGGAATCCGACCATGGCGAAACAGCACCGCAACCCGCTTCGCCCCAAGGATCTCAGCGTGGGGCAACTGAATGCACTGGTGACCGCCTACGTGGCCCAGCGCCTTTCCTGGGTCACGCACCCCGATGCGTGGAGCCAGCAGACCCGGCGGGAGATGATCGACTTCATGTCGGGCGGGCATCCTCGGCCCAACCCGCCGCCGCCGCCGCGCGTGCCGGATGCGGTTCTGAGCGACCTGCGGAAAAACTTGGAAAACCCCCAACGCAAGGACCTCGGCCCCACGCCGGAGTGCACGGACGCGCCGTCGCAAGCGGTGGTCGCAGGGCCGATCCGGACCTTGGCCTCGCGCGAAGTCGGCGTCCGACGCACAGCGCGCGGCGATCGACGGCGCGTCGAAACCTGATCGCCGCGAAGCAGGCGGCCCTGGCGACGTCGCGGGACGACCTCATGTCTCGCCTCATCGCCCGCGTGTGCGTTCAAGGCGCTGTCGCGCGCCCGCGCCACTCGGCCTCCTGCGCGGACTTGTCCCACGCGCGGTAAAGATCTGCCAGCCGGGTCGCCGCGTTTCGAGCGTGGTCCTTCAAGCCCGCCGCCAAGAGAATCGGGTGCGCGGAGAGCAGCTCCTTCTCCGCCTCCTCATACCGACGCAGCCGCGTCAGACATACGCCGCGAAGACTGCGCGCATTGGCGACCAGCCAGTGTTCGGCGCCGTACGTCTTGAGGTAGGCGGCGATCGCAGTCTGAAACAGGGGTTCGGCCTGCTCGCTGGATCCTGAATCATCCACAACGATGGCCAGCGTCAGCAGCGTCGTGACGTAAGATTCGTGGGATTCGTCATACACTCCACCGTAAATGCGCAGCGCCTCCCGCAACGATGCCTCCGCCTCGGCAAGCCGGCCTCTCGATCGATCGATCGCCCCCAGCTCCACCCAGCACCCCGCCACGGGAGCGCTGTCCGCGCCGTACTCGTGTTTGCGGACGGCCAGCGCCTCGCGCAGCAGCGGTTCAGCCTCATCGAACCGCTTCGTCACTTCGAGCGTGTGGGCCACCTGAAAACAGGCGTCTGCATAAAGCGGATGCGTCGCCCCGCAGGTCGTCCGGAGCATGTTCATCGCCTCGCGTCCCGTGGACTCCGCCGATGGATGATCGCCTCGAATGCCGGCAAGCTCGGCCTGGAAGACCAGAATCTGCCCCACTTCGCGCGAGGGTGGGCCGTGAAGCCTGCGTGCGACCTCCAAAGCCTCTTGTAGCGCCACTGCAGCCTCGTCGAACCGGCCTTGATAGCGGTACACGCCGCCCAGGTCGGACAGAACGTCACCGACGCGCGACTCGTGCCGGGGACCGCCTTCGCGGAAGATGTCGAGGCTCTGCCGCAGAAGAACCTCCGCGCGGGCGCTGTCGCCGCGCTGCACGCATAGCCACCCCAGGTGGTACAGCGTCTCCGCCAGATCGGGGTGTTGCTCGCCCAGCGTCGCGGTCTGCATGGCGCGCGCCGTTTCGAGCTGCAGCTCGGCCTCATCAAGCATGTTCAGGCTCAGGTACGTTTCGCCGATGGCGCAGCGCACCGCCGCTTCCGTTTCCGGATCATCCACCACCCCTTCGGGAAGCGATCGCACGGCGCGACCAAGCACATCCATGACGCGCACGTCGCGTCCGTCGCGCACGGGGTCGGGCGACGTCAGCACATGCCGCAGAAACGCGCTGACCGCCATGGTTTTCTCCGCCTCGTGAATCACGTCGTTCAGCCGCAGCGCCGCCAGCGCCTCCGCGCGGCGCGCACGAGACGCCTGATATGAACTGACGATCGTGGCCCCCATCAGCAGGACGGCCGTCGCCGCCGACATGCACGACCCGACGCGGTGACGGCGGACGAACTTCCCGGCGCGATAGAACGCGCCCGGACGCCCCGCGACCACCGGCTCGTGCCGCAGATGCCGCCGGATGTCCTCCGCGAAATCCGACGCGCTCGCATAGCGCCGCGTCCGGTCCTTCTCCAGCGCCTTCATGGTGATCCAGTCGAGATCGCCGGACAGCGATCGGCCCAGCGTGCGCGCGTCCGATCGCCGATGGTGCGCTACGTCCATCGAGGAATCCGCGCCGCCGTGGGCGAGGAGACTCAGCTTCGTGCTGGGTTTGGGCGGATCGACCTCCCGGATGATGCGGACAATCTCCGCCAGTCCCGCGCGTCGCAGCGTCTTGGGATCAAAGGGCAGCGAGCCGGTCAGCAGCTCGTACAACAGGACGCCGAGCGAGTAGATGTCGCTGCGCGTGTCGATGTCCTGTGCCGTCATTTCCGCCTGCTCCGGCGACATGTACTCCGGCGTGCCGATCAGGCGCCCCTGCTCCGTGAACAGCGTCTTCTCCGTCAGTCGCTGATTGATCGCCTTGGCCACGCCGAAGTCGATGATCTTCGGCACGGCTCGATCATCATGGATGGACACGAGAATGTTGCTGGGCTTCAGGTCTCGGTGAATAACCCCCTTCTGATGGGCGTGTTGCACCGCGTCGCAGATGCCGATGAACAACTCCAGCCGTTGCTCCACCGTCAGGCGATGACGGTCGCAATGCTGGTTGATGGGCACGCCGGCTACGTGCTCCATGACGAAGTACGGACGCCCATCCTCCGTCTGTCCGGCCTCGAAGACCCGCGCGATGCAGGGGTGATCCATCAGCGCCAGCGCCTGGCGCTCAATCTCAAAACGCGCGATCACCGACTTCCAGTCCAGCCCCGCGTTGATAATCTTCAGCGCAACGCGCCGACGAACGGGAGTCTCCTGCTCCGCGACATAGACGGTTCCCATGCCCCCGCGCCCCAGCAGACCGAGGATGCGGAACGGACCGATTCGCTCGGGCAGGCTGACTGACTCGCGCCCCTGCGTATCCGGCGCCGCCGGATTCCCGAAGGGAGAGTCGGCCGCCGCCGCGCCTTGGGCGCCAATCTCCCCGCCGGGATGCCCCATGACGGGGCGATTCACATCGCCGCGCAATCCGTCGCCAGAGCCCATCGGCGAAACCGTAGCTCTGGATTCGGGCTTCTCCATGTGCTGGCAACCTTTCGGGACGGCAGGGCGTGGTCCCTGCGGCGATCCCTCGATAGGACTCCCGTCGCCGACCCTGCACTGCCGCGTGATGATACCCGGATTCCTCCAATCACCCAGGCGGGGACCGGCGGCGATCCGGCGGATCCGCAGCCGCGGCTCAACCGGCTCGTGAGCGAAAGGGAGAACGGCGACGGCGCGGCCTTGGCTGAGTCTTCAGGCGGTTTCATGTCGCGCGCCTGCCAATGCTTGTGCTGCGCGACGCTTCCCGTGGTGGAATGCGGGAATCCGGTCTCGATGGACTCCCCTGATTGTGGTAGGATGTCGCTCCATACCTCGTCTCGGCTGGCGCTGGCTGGAAGACAGAATCCTGGGGGGGAGAGCAGATCATGTGCACCATCATCTTGCGTCGGATCAGAATGACCCGGGTCGCCTTCGTCATCGGGGTCGGCTTTATCTGGAGCACAAGTCCAGCCGAGGCGGAGGTCCCCAAGCCCCTGCGAGGCATCGTGATGGGAGATCGTCACCGCCCCATCGAGGCCGTCACGCTGGACGGCGTGGTCTTTGAGTCCATCCGTAATTTCTCCGAGCTGCCCTACCTGCTGTGGCCTGCTGATGCCAAGCAGCCCCTCGGGCTGGCGGACGATGCCGAAGCCGTGCGCGCCTGGCTGCTGCGATGTTCGCGCGGGCTGGGCTTCGACGGCTTCGAGCCCCGGTTCGTTGAACGGTTCCAGTGGCTCGACAATGACGTGCTCAGCTTCGAGCTGGTGCGCCGGGGGCTGGTGCTGCACGACGCGCGGGTCATGGCCCACTTCCGTCGCGGCACGTTTCTGGGCATCCAGAACCAGATGGACGGGAAGATGGTCGCCATCCAGGATGTCGCCCCCGCGGATGCGCCGGCGCAGGACGAGGAGCGGGTGTACTATCCGGTGCGCGCGGGCGAGGGAGTTTATCAAGTCGTTCCCGCCACCCTCAAGCGGGTGCGCGAGAAGGACCGTGAAATCATCACTGTTCTCGTGGCGAGCGAGATCGTCGAGACGGAGGTGTACCCCGACCCCGTTTTCGAGATTAGCCCCCGCGAGGCTGCTTTTACAGAGTACGTGCTGCCGCGCGGGTCGTTTCCTGATCAGATCTCGGTGGCACAAGACGGTCTCGTCTGGTTCAGCCAGCCGCCTGACGACTTTATCACCTCGCTCAACCCGCGGACCGGCGTGTTTACGCAGTACAGCACCGCAGCGCGCGGCGGGCGCGGCCCGGACGGGCTCATCGTTGGATCGCTGGGGCGCATCTGGTCGGGCATGTACTACAGCGGCAGCCTCGGCTGGCTCGATACCACCACCAACACCGTTTACAACTACGCCGCCCCGTATGGCAGCGCGGCCATGGCCATCCCCGTCGAGACTTCAGACGGCTCGATCTGGGTCACGGACCATCAGGCCAACCGCATCAGCGAGTTCGACCCCGACACGCGGACGTGGCTGCGCTCCGTCATCATGCCGACGCCCAACTGCTGGGTCGTCCAAGGCTTTGAAGACACCGACCGCGGCCAGATCTATTTCACCGAATACAACGCCAACAAGATCGGCCGGATCCCGCTGGGTGGCAGCACCGTCACGGACATCCTCACGCCCGGCGGCGGGCCCGCGTTCTGCGTGTACTCCGACGGCAACGTGTACTACTCCCGTTGGAACGAGGCGGGCATGGGGGTGTACAATGTCGATTCGCGCACATTCACGGAGTACAACTTCCCGGTTCCGACGGAGATGGGCGGACCCATGTGGCTGCGACCCAACGGCGAAATCGTCTTCGGCACGCGGAACCGCGGGTACATCATGATCTTCGACCCGGCGGCGCAGACATTTACGTCGCTGGCGATCCCCACGCCGAACGCCGGCCTGAAAGACGGCACCACGGTCGGACCTGACGGCGTGATCTGGTTCACTGAAACGGGCGTCAACAAGGTCACGAAGCTCGAGCACTTCCCGCTCAAGAAACTCAACCGCGCGCCGTGACGCGCTTCCTCCGCTGGGACGCGGTGGCTTACAGAGCCGCGCCCGTAAGGAAGCGGTGCTTTGTAATTCGACCACGAGACGGGAATCGCTCCCCTGCGGTCATGGCTCGAGGCGGAAGACAACGCTCGCGTACAATCGCGGCTCGGTTGCCTGTTCCCTGCGGCAGAAACGCTCGCACACGTTCGCGGGTCGGATTGGACTGATCGGCTCCCGTGCGATCGCGGCGCGGTTCCAAGGCAACCGCCTGGCGCTCGCGCTTAGAACGCCTCCTTCGGCACGTAAATCCGCATGGGCTGCGCGTACGCCTTGCGGCCTGCCGGGTCTTCGTAGGACACGATGAACTCGACCTCGCGGTTGAGGATGTCGTGCGGCACCCAGGAGAGCGCGACGACGTAGTAATACCCCAGCGCGGTCGGCTTGGTCTTGTGCGTGTAATCCTGGGTTTTGTAGTTCCAACTGTTGACGAATTCCCGGTGGATTTCGCCTTTAGCGTCCCGGTGACGAACGTACAATTCAGTGTGCAGCAGACCGGGGACGAGCACGCCTTTGTGCTCGTTGGCCGGAATCAGGAACACGCGGAATTGAATGCCCTCGGGCTTTTCGTCGCGCACCACGTCGAGATTGCGCCACGGATTGCCGTCGCGCAGCACCGAGACCAGTTGGATCCGCGGACCCGCGTACTTGCCGCCGGAAGGTTGGCAGCCGGCCGCGCCGCACAGGAGCAGCAAACAACCGGCCGTGGTCCGCAGCGCGCTGCGCAAACGAACGCCCCTCGTCCCAGGCGGCGCCGTGCGAGCGTCGGTCACATCGCGTTGAAGCTCTGCAATCGTCATGTCGTGCTGCCAGGCAACTCCTCACTGGATGAAAACGGGTCCCAGCGCGCGAGAGGCATGGTCAACGGTACTCCGCTCACCAGGGTCTTGCCCCGCTCGTCGCGGCCAGGCGCGTACGCCAGACCGTGCCACCCGGTTTCCCCCTTCAGCCGGCTGCCAGTCAGCGCTCTTCATTCGGTCCGCCGGCAAGTTCCGCCGTCGGCTTTTCCTCGCTCACCGGTGGCGGCGGCGGTGGTGGAAGCGGCTTCTGCGCCGGCAGCTTGGGACCGTACTTCGCCACGGGCTTGCTGAGGTCCGGTCCGTAGCGGCGCGGCTTGGGCCCGTACAACTCGCGCCCTTGCGGCGTGGGCTTGGCGGGCGCCGCTCCGTTGGGCGCCGGCTGACCATTCGGGCCCATTTCTTCCTGCGGACCCATCATCGACGGGTCCGGCACGATTCGCAGCCCTTCCATCAGCCGGTGGCTCTTGATCCAATCCGAAGACTCGCCCATGTCGCGCTCGATCAGGGATGTCTCGTGGTAATCCTCCGGGGTCCGCAGGACTTCCACGGTCAGAATCGTCAGCAGTTCCGTCCGCCGCGACACCTCGCGCGTCGAGCGGAACAGCACGCCCACCCACGGAAGATCGCCGAAGACCGGCACCTTGTTCTCGCCGTGCTCCTGGCTCGAAGTGATCAGGCCGCCGAGAACGACGGTCTCGCCGTCCTTCACCGTGACGCTTGATTCGAGCTTGCGCTGATTGATGACCGGCGCCGTCAACCCCTCCGTCAGGGTGATGGTCTGGTTGGAAAGCTGCGATATCTCCGCGCTGACGTCCATGCGCACGAAGCTGTCCGGCGTGATGTGCGGGGTCACGTTCAGCTTGATGCCCACGTCCTCGTAATCAAATGAAGTCTGCGTCCGCGCGCTCGTATCCGACAAATTCGAGCTTTTCGGAATCGGAATCCGGTCGCCGATGTCGATGTTGCCCACGCGGTTGTTCTCAACCACGATCGTCGGCCGCGACAGCACTTCGAGCCGGCTCTCCGTCTGCAGCGCGCGGAGCAGGAAGTTGAAGTCCTCCCCCGTCACAGTGAACGAGAACCCGCCGGGACCGACCGCGCCGATGTCCGTCCCCGACACCGTGTCGAACGCGTCGTTGTCGCCGATCACCGTGCCGTTGGGGCCCAGCACGGCCGTCTCGGAGAACTCCAGGTCCTGCGCCGCGAACTCGATGCCCAATTCGAGGCGATCGTCGAGAATGACCTCGGCGACGAGCACGGAAATGCGCACCTGCGGCTCGGGGCGATCGAGCTGCTGAATGAGATCCAGAATCTGCGGCGCCTTGCGCGGGCTTGAACCGATCATCAGCCCGGACCCGCGATCCTCCTCCGTGTCGCCGCCGATGCTGACGATCGAAACCTTTTTTTCCGCCAACTGGTAGGAAGACGTCGTGCCCTCGTCCTGCGGATAAGCTTCCTCTTCCTGCTGCAGGAAGTCCGTCAGCGCCGTGGACAACTCGTCCGGCTTGAGTGTGTTGGGGCGATACACCTGGTCCACTCGCTCGTTGCGCTCCACGCTGTCCAGCGTGCGCACCAATCCCTCGATCATCTGCAGGTCGATCGGCGCGCCCGCGGCCACGACGGTGTTCGTCCGCTCGTCCGCCACGAACCGCAGCGACTGCCCCGCCAGCGCCGGGATGCCCTCGATCGGGAAGCCCATCACCTGGAACTGCGTGCGGATGTCGGCCTCGCCCTGCTGCCCGCCCGTGTCCTGCTCGTAGAGATCGCGCAGCATTTCGACCACGGACTGGGCATTGCTGTTCCACAGCTCGAACATGCGGATCTCATTGACCGTCGGGCGGATCTGGTCGATGTTGCGGATCATGGACTCCAGCGCGTCGATGCTTTTTTCCGGCGCGTACACGAAGATGGAGTTCGTCCGCGCATCCGGCGTGAAGCGCACGTCCTGGCGCAGCAGCTTGTGCTCGACCTTCGTCCCGTCGTCGCGCGTCTCCTGAAACGAGATCATCACCGAAGTGTTTTCGTCCTCGTTTTCGCCGAAGATCGCGTCCTGCAGAACCGTGGCAAAATCCTCCGCCAGCGCCTGCTTGAGCTGGACCACGCGCACCGACTGCCGCGGACCGACGTTCGTCGTGTCCAGCTTCTTGATCATCGCGGCCACGTCCTCGAGCTGCGACGCCGACGCCCACACCACCAGCGAGTTGCTGCGCGCATCCGGCACGACGGCGATGGCGTCCGGACGACCGGAGTCTCCGTCCGAGGATGCCTGGTTAAAAAGCTCCTCGAGCGATTGCGAGGCGTCCTCTGCCTTGGCGTACTGCAGCGGGAAAATCTCGACCTGCTTGGCGAGCGCCGACTTCTGATCCAAGAGCCGCATCAGGTCCGTCACCACGGCGTGGTCGTCGCGCGAGGCGCTGATCACCAGGCTGTTGGTCCCCTCGAACGGCACGATCACCACCGGCGTGCGCTCGCCGCTGTCCCCGCCCTGCTGGCGATCCTCGAACAGCCGCGTCATCTTCTGCGCGATGTTGAGCGCGTTGGCGAACTGAAGCGTGTACGCCTGGAGGATCGCCGTTGTCGGGCCGGACTCCACGTCCAGCTTGGTCACCAGCGTCTCCACGCGCTCCATCGCGTCCTGCGACGCCGCGACGATCAGCGAGTTGCTGCGCTCATCCGAGATGAACGTCGGCTCGTTCTCCTCGCCGATCAGCGGCGACAAGCCCTGGAACAGCTCCTCGAACTTCGTCTTCATCTGCATCGCGTCCGCGAACTTCAGCCCGAAGATGCGGATGTTGTCCACCGGCTTTTCTTTTTCGAGGTTCTCCACGAGCTGCTGAATCTGCGCGAAGTCGTCCGGGCCGGCCGCCACCAGGAGCGAGTTGCTGCGCTCGTCGGCCACGATCACCGGCTCATCGCGGAACTGCTCCGCCTCATCGAGGATGCTCAGTTTGCGCTCCCACAGCTCCTTGATCTTCTCCGCCAGCGTCGTCGCCGAGAGGTGATGACACTTGATGATCCCAAGCTGCGTCAGGTTCCGCGTGGGCGCGATGTCCAGCGTCTTCACCAGCGACTCGATCTCGGCGATGTTCGGCTCGCTGGCCGACACGATCAGCGCGTTGCTGTTCACGTCGATGGTCAGGAACACGCGCTCCGCCTCGGCCGCCATGTCGTTGGCCACCGCGTTGTACGCGTCCTGCCGCTGCTCGAGCATGTCGGTAAGCAGCTTGCCGATGCGGATCGCGTCGCCGTTCTGCAGCCGGATCATGCGGATCGGATGCTTGTAGCGGAACGGCTGGTCCAGCCCCTCGACCACGCGCTTCGCCAGCGACACCTGCTCCGCGCGACCCGCCAGCACGATGGTATTGGACCGCGAGTCGGCCACGACGCTGAACTTGTACGCCAGCGCCTTGCCCGCCTCCTGCTTGGGCACGCCGTCGCGGTTGATGTCGCCGGGGTCGGGCAGCAGGTCCGGGCCGCTCTCGAACAGCGTGCTGAGTTTCTCTTCAAGGTCGCTGGCTTCCGCGAAGCGCAGGGGGACCAGTTCCACCTGGACGTCCTCCGCCAGGGGGATGCCGTCCAGCAGGCGGATCAACTCCGCAAAACCGGGGATGTTCTTCTCCACCGTGGCGACGAGGATACTGTTGGTGCCGGGGTCGGCGATGAGCTTGTTGGTCCGCGACAAGTCGATCGGCTTGATCGGGTTGACCGCGCCGGTCTTGGGATCCACGACCATCAGGCTCAGACGCAGGATCGTCTCCGTTGCGGCGTCGCGGCCCTCCTGCGACGTCAGCAGATCGTTGAGCGTATTGACGAAATCCTCCGCTTTCGAGTGCAGCAGAGGGAACATGACCATCTTCACCTCGCCCCAATCCTCCTTGGGCGCCACGTCCACGGCGTCGATGATCTTCTGAATCCGATCCCGCTCCTTCTCCGGCGCGAAGACCTGCAACTGGTTCGTCGCGTCGATCGCTTTGATCGCCAGCTCGCCCGTCCGCACGCCGAGCTGCGTGCGTATCTTGCTGAGCATGTCCTGAACTTCCTTCAGGACGTCGCTCGCCTTGCGGTTCTTGATCTCGAACGTCAGCCACTCGCCCAGCTCCGGCGGCGGAAGTTCATCCAGCCGCGTCACCACGTCCTTGATGAAGTCCATGTGCTCCGGCATGGCCACGATGAGCACGACGTTGCCGCCGATCGGGGAGATTTTAAACGGCTGCTCCGCGCGACCGGTGGGCATCGGGAACACGTCCCGCAGGGCGTCGGTCACCGCCCGGGAGATCTCCTCCGCGCCCTTCTGCTTGAGCACGACGGTTTCGACGGACTTGAGCATGTCCTTCTGCAGCCGGTCCAGCAGGAGCACGAGGGCCTCGAGCTTCTCCACGTCCTCGGGCGCGCCTTTGATGACGATGTTCTTGCCGACGATTTCGACCTGCAGGTCCGCGCCCGTCAGGCCGAGGTCCATTGTGTTGATGACGCCGAGGATGTCCTCGCCCGACATGTTCTTAAACGGCACATCCGAGCGCCGAGGTTCGCCCTGCGGCGCACCGCCGGGCTGGGCCTTCCCATCTCCTTGGCGCCCGCCGTCGCCTTCGTCGCCCAGCAGTTCGCGGGCGAGATCCTTGGCCTCGATCTTGTTGACCTGCTGCCCAAGCTTCTTGTCCGCGCCCGTCGCGCCGCCCTTCCCCGCGCCGTCGTCGGAGGATTTCTTCTCACCGGGCGCCTTCTTCTCGCCTTCAACGCCGGGCTTCTGCTCGCCCTCCTGCATGGGAGCGTCGGGCGTTGTGGATTGGGCAGGCGGCGTCTGGGCGGTGGGCGTCTCCTGGGGTTGCTGGATCTTGGGCACGGGCTTCTTGCCGGCGCCCTTCTCCCCCTTCGGCTGGGCTCCATCCGCCTTGCCGGCAGCGTCCTTCCCCTTGCCCTTGCCCTTCTTGCCCTTGCCTTTCTTTCCCTGCCCCTTCTTCCCTGCGGCGGGCGGCTGATCGCCTGGAGGAGGCTGAATCTGTGAGGAAGCAAGTTGGGGATTGCCGGCGCCGCTGTCCTGCGGAAGCGCCCACGCCGCGCGCGAACCGGCCCCGGCAAGCAGACCCGCCATGAGCCCGGCGAGCGAGAATACCTTCACCATGCTCCCAACCCTCCCCCGCGTATGCCTGATGTTCGCGCCAGTCTTCATCATGGGTACCACTCGTCGATCCGTGACCGCTCCGCCCCAGCCTCAGCCCCGCCGACCCGCGTGGCGTAGAAAATCCCGCGGCTAACCCCGCGCCTCTCCGAACCGATCGCCCACTCGCACGTCCCCTCTTGTACCCGCGCCGATGCGCCAAGTCACAGCGGAGTTGGCTCGTTACAAACCAAGTCGCCCGGTTTGCAACCCCGCCCCGGTAAACGCCGAGGTTTTTCGCCGCCGGCGCCGCGTCCATTCACCCCCCATTCGCTCCCTTACGGTCGCGGCTCAGTTGCGCTCTGCGTCTTTCGAAAACCGCCGCTCCCGGCGTTTCGACGTTTCAGCTTTCGACGTTTCAGCTTTCGACGTTTCAGCTTTCAACGTTTCAGCTTTCGACGTTTCAGCTTTCCGCTTTTCTACCGCCGCCGCGTCGAGCCGCTGCTCTGACCCTCTTCCTGCTGCTTGAGCAGCTCGATGATCTTCTGAACCTCTTCAAGGCTCATGGTCTTCACCGGGATGATCTTCGTTGCGATCCCGCCCGGCGGGCCCATGCTGGCGAGCTGCTCCACGATCTGCTCCACCTGCGGGAACAGCGTCGGAGAGCCCGTCACGATCAGCGAATGCGTGCGCGCGTTCGGAGTGATCGTCACCGTGCTGGCCTTCGAGCTGCCGCGGGAGGAGCTTTGACCCTGCTGACCCTTGTTGATCGCGTCCGAGACCTGCGACGCCATGTCCGCCACGCCGAAGCCCGGCGGGACCTGGATGATCTTGAACGTCGCGCCCACGCGGTCCGCCTTGTCGAGATACGCAACAATTTCCTTGATCGCCTCGAAGTCGGTGTCCGCCGCGCGAACGATCAACGCGTTAAGCTGCGGATCGGCCACGACGATCGGCTTGGGGGTGGAAACTCCACCGCGCCCCGAGCCGCTGCGCGACGCATCCGACAGGAACAGGTCGGTCACCATCGGCTCGATATCGGCCACGCTGGCGTGCTCAACCTTGATGATGCGCGGCTTGTTCGGTCCCTCGGCCGACGTGTCGAGCTGCTGAATGACCGCCGCGATGCCGTCCATCGCCTCGCGGTCCGCGGTGACCACCAGCCCGTTGGACGAGGCCAGCACGGTGACGCGCGCGTCGCCGGTCAGCGTCCCGCGCGAGCTTCCGCCGCGCCCGCGGAACATGCTGCTCATCGACGAGCCGGCGCCGGGACGCTCCAAGTAGCTTTCCAGCGCCCCCTGCGCTTCCTGGGCATTGATGTTCTTCAGCAGGAAAATGCGGATGTCCTGCTTCTTGGCGAGGTCCACGTCGATCTGGTTGATGACGTCCATGATCTTCGTGAACTCTTCCTCGTTGGCGCGGATGACGATGTTGTTCGTCCCCGGCACCAGCGCGATGACCATGCCGCCCGTCGCCTGCGAGCCGCCGAAGAAGAAGCCGCCGCCGCGCATCCCGCGGCCGCCACCGAACGGATTCGCCCCGCCGGAGAAGAGGTCCTGCAACACCTGCTGCACGCCCTCCGGATCGACGTTCTTGATCGACACCACGCGGATGGGCCGGTCCGCCCCTTCCGACGTGTCCAGCTCCGCCACCAGGCGCTTCACGTCCTCGAGCATCCGCGGCGAAGTGGCCACGATGACCGAGCGCGAGCCGTATTCCGGAAACGCGACAACCTGGTCCTGCGGGTTCTTCTTGCCGCCGCCCGGCGCGCTCTGCCCGAACACCTGCGTGATCGCCTGCGACACGGAGTTGGGATCGGCATACGCAAGCTGGAACGACTTGATCGTCCGCCCGCTGGTGACTTCCGCCACGTCGAGCTTGGTCAGCAGCTCCTCCACCCACTTCATCTCCACCTCATTGGCGTAGACGATGAGGCTGTTGGTGCCGGATTCGCCGGTGATGTACATCGGCTGCACGTCGGTCTTTTTCTTCTGCTGCGTGTTTTGAATGAGCTGCGAAAGGTTCTGCGCCAGGTCCGTCGCTCCGGCGTACGTCAGCTTGATCGTGTGAATCTGCCGCTGCGCCGACGACTCCACGTCCAGCTCCTTCAGCAGCGCCGCGATCTTGAGGTGGTTCTCGTTCGACGCGCCGATGATCAGGTTGCTCGGCGGCGTCCACGCGGCCTTGATCGTGTCCTCCGGGCGCTTCGAGTTCGTCTTGGTGAACGCCTGGTTCACCATGTTCACGACGAACTGCGGGTCGAGGAACTGCAGCGGATAGACGCGGATGATGACGCCCGCGTCCTCGTTCGGCGGCAGGTCCAGCTTGGCGATGAGCTGCTTGGTTTCGTCGATGTCCTTCGGTCCGCCCTGTATGAGCAGCGCGTTGAGCTGCGGCACGGCCGTGACCGTAAGCTGCTGCCCCGGCTGGCGCTTGTTGCCGCTGCCGCTCTTGGCGAGCGAGGGGGCGATCGCCTGCTGAAGCTCCGCCGCGTTGGCGTTCTTGAGGAACACCACCTCGCGCTGCGAGCCAAGCCCCGTGTCCACGTCGATCTCTTTGAGCAGCGCGACGATCCGCCCCTGGTTCTCCGAGCTGGCGGTGACGATCAGCGACGACGTCGCCCCGTCCACGTACGCCAGCACCAGGTCGCGCGCCGACGTCTGCACCTGCTGCTTGCCGGTCTTGCCCTTGCCCGTGCGCGTGGCCGTCCATTCGTCGATCACGCCCTTGAGCACGTTCGGATCGCCCCACTGCACGGGGTATTTCTTGGTGATCAGGCCTTCCTTCAGCGAAGTCTCCGGCGTATCGAGCATCGCCACGCGTGACTTGATGAACTCCATGTTCTCCTTGTCCGCCAGCACGAGGAGTTGCCGCGTGTCCGGGTCGGAGCTGATGACCACCGTCGTGCCGATAAGGTTGCCCTTCTGCCCGACGATCTTCTTCCCATCGAGCTGCTCGTTGACCAGCGTGCGGATTTTTTCCGCCATAAGGTCCGGGTGGACGTTCTTCAGTTCGATGACCTCGGACAGCAGCCCCGGCGGAATCATCCCGTCCAGCGGCTTGATGATCGTGTCGTCAATCTGCTTCTGCATCTTCTCCGACGCCACGACGATAAGGGCGTTCAGCGCCGCGTTCGCCTCGGCCTTCACCTCGGCGCCGTCCTTGCTCTTGCCGCCGTGCGTGGTGTTGATGTTCTTGGCCAGCTCCACCGCGTTCGCCTGCTTGAGCTGATAGATCACCGTAACGACGTTGCCGACGCGGCGCTCCTCGGTGTCGAACGTCTTGATCGCTTCCTCGACAAACGCATGGGTCTGCGGCCCGCCGAGCACGATCAGCGAGTTCGTGGCCTCGTCCGCGTCCACCGCGAACTTCTCCGCGTCGCGCCCCGGGCGGATGCCGTACTGCTGAATCAAGCCCTGCATCAGCCCCAGCGCCGAGCGCGCGTTGAGAAACTTCAGCGGATACGCGCCGAACTTCAGGTCCGTCGGCACGTCGAGCTTCTGCACCAGCAAAACCACTTCCTGGAACGCCTCTTCATTCGGCGCGGCCACGAACAGCCGCCGCGTGGGATCGTGCCCCGCCACGACGATCCGGCCGCCGCCGGCGCCGCCCTTCTTGGCCGTCTTCCCGCCGCCGCCGCCGTAGGCCATGTTGACCGCCTCGGCCACCTGCGACGGCGTGCCGAACTTCAGCTCAATGATGCGCACTTCCTGCTGCATGCACTGCTGCTGATCGATCTTCTCAATGGTGGCGAGCACCTCGGGCTTGATCGAGTTGGGGACGCTGTAGAACAGCATGTTTCCTTCGCCGGAGGCGAAGAACTTCGCCCCCTGCGTGGTGCCCGCGCCTTTGCCCTTGCCACCTTCGGCCGCGCTGCCGAACATCTGCGCAAGCTGCTGGGCAAGCTGCCCGGCGTCGGCGCAGGTGATCTTCACCGACTCGTACTGCGAGCCTTCCGGCGGAACGTCCAGCCTGGCGATGACCTCCTTGACTTCCTTCATCTGCTCGTCCGTCGCCCGCACCACGACGACGTTGAGCCGCGCGTAGGGCAGGAACGACGGCGGCGGCGCGGCCACGTTGGTCTTGCCGCCGGTCGCGGGCATCGCGCCGCCCTTCTTGCCGCCGGGCGCGCCGGGCGCGGCGCTCTTGTCTTCCGCGAAGTGCTTGTCGAGCATGTCCACCACTTCGGTCGCCAGCGAGTTGGCCAGTGGAATCCACTCCACCAGACGCTCCGGCATCTCGAAGCTTTCGAGGCTCTCGATGAGCTTGCCGATGTAGTCCAGCGCCTCGGGCGGCGCCATGGCGATGATCGTGTTCGCCATCGGGTTGCTGGTGATGCGGATCTGGTTCGGCGTGATTTCGTTGCCCTGCGCGTCCGTCACCGGCTCGGGCATCTGACCGCCCAACGCCTCGATGTCGCGCAGACGCTCCTCCGCTCCCTTGGGCTTCTCGTCGAGGTTCAGAAACGAGCGCAGCTTCTTTTCCGCATCCTCGGCCTGAAGTTTCTTGAGCGTGAAGATGCGGAAGTTGCTGGTGACTTCCTGCGGCTGATCCACGGTGGCCAGAAGTTCGAGGATTGCCGGGTACAGCCCGGTTGGCGCGCGGAACACGAGCGTGCGGTCGCGCGGGTTGGCGTACACCTTGATCTCCGCCGCGGACTGCTGCTGCGTCATCTGCTGAAGGAACTGCTGGTTCTGGTTCTGCTGACCGTCCTCGCCGCCCATCTGCTGCTGCCCGGGACGACCCTGCTGGCCCGGCAGACCGGGAATGACCTGCGGCTGACCGCCGCGCTCTTCGTCACGCCCGCCGCCGCGCGCGTTCGGCGCGCCGGGAACGTTCGGGGCGTTGCCGCCGCGGGCCGCCGCCGCACGCGCTGCCGCCGCGGCCGCCTGCTGCTGCTGCTGGCGCATCATGTTGGCCATGTTGCGCGAGCCGGCGCCGAACATCTCCTCGATGATGTCCTTCGCCAGCACCGGGTCGATGTACTTGACGCGGTACACGCGGATGTCCGGCTTGGTCGTCGGCTGGCCCTTCACCAGTTCCGCCACCATCTCCTCAATCTTCTTGACGTCCTCCGTCGTGCCTTCGACGACGATTTGATTCGTCACCGGATCGACCCAGACATGGATCTCCTGCATCGTGCCCGGCGCGCCCTCGGCGATGGCCTTCTCGTCCCGCGTCACCGTCCGGATGCGACCTGGGTCCTGGCGCAAGGACTGCAAAAACGGATCTTCCTCTACGCCGCCCGTCGTCATGCCAGGCAGTTCTTCACCGGCAGGTTCCTGAGCAGCCGCCGCGCCACCCGTCCCGCGCGAATCAGCCTTTGCCGAGGAGTCCGTCGCCAAGTCGCCCCGTGGGGTATCCGCTTCATCAGGCATCAGCGCCTCAGGGGCGGAGTCGTTGTCCCCCCCCTTCCGATCTCTGCCTTTCTTCCCGTCCTTCTTGCCGGACTTCTCATCCGGCGTTTCCTGTGCCTTGCCTCGCTTTTTTCCGGCGCGCGGCTCGTCGTCCGTTGTAGTGGGAACCTGCATCGTGGCCGCCAGCGCGCCGAACGAGAGCGACGACGGCATCACGCATCCCGAACCGCCGGACTTTCTTGCGGCATCCGCGCTGGACGAGTTCTCCTTGGCCGCATCGTCTGCCTTGTCCGCATCTCCCGACTTTGCCGGCGCACGCGGTACGACCCGACTGATGCCGAATTCCTTGTCCTCGTCCTCCGAACCTTTGATCTCGACGATGAGCTTCTTGTCCGTATCAACTTTCAGACCTTGCGCCGCATCTATCACCGGGAAACTGATGGGTACGGGGATGATCCGCCTTTCCGTGACAAGGTCGCCTATCTTCTTGGGGCGGTCGATGATCGTGCGGATCACCTTCTCGACCTCATCGAGCACTTCCGGGCGGGGATGTCGGACGATGAGCGTGTTCTGCTCGTCGTCGGAGGAGACGGACGGCTTGTTGTCGCCCCAGATTTCAAGATACGTGTCGATGTCCAGCGAAGCGTCGAACGCCTTCGCATACGTCAGCTCGTAGATCAGCGTGTACGGCTCGGGCTTGACGTTGATCGGGCTGTCCCCTTCCGACGGATCGAGCTTCTCGATCAGCGCGCCGATCTCGTCCAGCTTTGCCGGCGACGTGACCACGAGGATCGTCTTCTCCCAGTAGTCCGCCTGAAGATAGAGGTCTTTGCTGACGTAGGTGCGGCTGCTTTCCCACTCCGGCTCCTCGGACGGGCCGAACAGATCATCGATGCTGCCGCCGCTGCTCTCCTTGCCCTTGGGCGCGGCGGGCGCCTTGGGCGCCTTATCCTTGCCATTGCCCGAGCCGGCGCCGGCGCCGGAATCAATCACGTTGATGATGAGATCGACAAGCTTCTTGGGATCGGCAGTGTTGACGTGGTACAGCTTGACCTGCTGACCGGTCAGCGCCGCGGTGTCGAGCTGCTCGATCCACTTCTGGGCTTGGTCCAGCTCCGCCACCGTGCCGTGCATGACGACCGCGTGACCGCCCGGCGCTTCATCGATGTAGAACGATCCGGCGCCGCCCCCGCCCTTCTTCCCCCCGCCGCCCATCGTCACGCCGCCGCCCGGATCGGAACGCATCATGGCCGTGATCGTCGCGGCGATTTCCTTCGGCTGCGCCTTCTTCAGCGGCACGTGCCGCATCGCCCGCACCGACGCGCCTTCCACGCGAAGGTGCTCGATCATCTCGTCGATCTTGGGGAACACCGCCCTCTCCGCGATGACGATCAGCTTTCCAGCCGACGCCTGCGGGATAAACTGCGGCCCGCCGCTTCGACCCGCGCCGGGTCCGCGCCCCGGCCCCCTGCCTTGCGCAGGCGCAGCGCCGCCGCCCTCGCCGGTCATGGCGGGGATCACCTGCCCCAGCGTGTCCGCCATCGCCTGCACATCCGTGCCCTCGGCGAACTCATACACGCGCGTCTCCGTGCCCTCCACCGGCGGCACGTCGAATTCCTTCACCACTTCCTCGATCTTCGACATCGTCGTCGCCGACGCCTTCACCAGCAGTCGGTTGTCCAGCGGATACAGCGTGGCCGCCGCGTGCGACGAGGTCGAGCCGCGCGGGCTGGGCCGCCCCTTCGACGGCGGACCTTCGCCGCCGCCCAGCACCGCCCCGCCGCCGCCGGACTGCAGCACCATCGCCTCGACAATGCCGATGATCGTCTGCGGCTCGGCGTATTCGAGCACGAAGGTCTTCTCGATCTGCTCGGACGGCTGGTCAAGCACGCCGACAACCTGGCGGATCTGCTCCAGCTCTGAAGCGCCCGCGCCGTACACCAGGATCGCGCGATCCCCCGCCAGCATCTTCCGCCCGGACGAAGCGGCCCCTCCGCCGCCGCGCGGTTGCGGACCCGCGCCGCCGCCGCTGCCGAGAAACTGGTTGACGCGCTCGATGGCGTCGGCCGGGTCGATGTGCTGCAACTCGATGCGGGTGAACGCTCCCGCGCCGTCGTCGATGTCGAGCTGGTTGATCAGCTCCTTGTAGACTTCCCACTCGCGCTGCGCGCAGAGAATGTAAAGCTTGCCGTTTTCGTCGTCCGGGTTGAACTTTGCGCTGGAGGGCGACGCCTTCGGACCTTTCGGCGATCCGCCCGCCGTCTTCGACACCGGCGAGCCGTCCGCCTGATCGTAGTTCATCAGCAGGTTCACGATGAACGACGGCGTCTTGTGCTGGATCTCCACGACGTGCAGCGCCACCTCGCCGGCGGGCTGGTCGAACATCTCCACCAGCTCGCGCACCCGCGAAATCCCGTCGTCCGGACCGATCACCACGAGCTGGTTCCAGTCCGCCATCGGAAGGATCACCACGCCGCCGTGCGACGATCCGCCGCCGCGGCTGTTGGCCGTGGACTTCGACGCGCCCGGCTTGGCCGGACCCTCGGTTCCGCCGGCGCCGCTGATGCCCTTGCCCTCTTCGGCGTCGAGGATGTTCTCGATCGTGCGGGCCAACTCCGCCGCGTCGGCGTGCTCGACGGGAATGACCACCGGCGTGCGCTTGGTCTGCTCGGTTTCAATGTCGAGGTCCGCGAGGAACTGCTTGAACTCCTCCAGCCGCAGCGGCAGCGCGTAGGCGAGGATCTCCTTGCGGTCGTCGTTGGGCAGGAAGATCGACTCCTGCTCCTCGCCGACGGAAAGACTCAGGCCTTCGTTTTGCGAGGGTCGGCTGCCGGCGCCGGGCTTCGCGCCGGGGGACGGGCGCGCAGGCCCCTTCCCGGGCTTGGCGATGAAGCGGTCGATCGTCTCGACCGCCTGCGACGGCAAAATATGCTTGCACGCAATGCGCTCCATCCGCCGCGGGTCCTTCACGTCCACCAGGAACCGCTCCGACATCGTCAGGTACTTCTTGATGTCGCTGACCTTGGCGTAGATCCCGACGACGCTCGATCCCTCGGCCACCGGGGCGATGCGCGCGTAGTCCGGGACGAAACTCCGCAGCAGCTCGAGGTTCGCCGCCGTGCCCACGGGCATGGTGTATTGCACGTACACCAGCTCGTCGTCGTGCGGATCGGCCGCGCGCATTTCCTCCACGCTCGTGTACATGTACTCCGGCGGCATCTGTCGCCAGTAGTCGTTGACGCTGAGCACCACGAGGTAATCGCCGTCGCGGATGATCGTGCGGCGGTTGAGGACGTCCGCCTGCCAGATGGCCGTCTTCACGCGGCGGAACGCTTCCTGCCACGACATCTTCTTGCCCGCCGGCGCGGGATAAAACGCCTGTCCCGCGGGGATGTCGCCCGTGGGCGTCAGGCCCGACTGGCGGCCAAACTCATCCAGCAGCGTCGCATAGTCGCCCGCGATGCTGATGACATCGTAAGATCTCTGCTCCGCATCCTCGCGGCTCTGGTCGCCTGCGGATTCCTGTGGGGGTTCCGCTTGCGAAACGTTCTTCGAGCCGCTGGTCGGCGGGGTCGAACCGGACGACGGCTTGACGCCGGGAGCGGTCGATTTGGAGGCATCGGAAGAGTTCGGTTTCGCGCCGGGAGCGGACTTGGGTTCGTCCTTGTCGCCCGGAAGTCCGTGAGTCGGCGGCTGCGCGCCGGGCATCTCGGTTGAGGTCACCCCGCCCGGCTTGCCCGTGGCGGGCTTGGGCAGCGGCGGATCCTCTAACGTGGTCACCGGTCCGCCGGGGCGAGCCGCGCCGCCCGCCGAGGACTGCTGGCCCGGGGGTGTCAACGGCTTGGCACTCGCTCCGCCGGGCTTCTCATTCGCGGGAACGGCCGGCTTGTCCGAGCCGGGGACGGTGGGTTTATCCGCGCCGGGACCGACCGGTTTATCCGCGCCGGGACCGACCGGCTTGTCGCCGACGTCCGTCATGGGATCCTTCTGCGCCGGAGGCCCGGATGCCGGCGGCGAAGTCGGCTTCTCCTCAGGCTGCTTAAGCCCCGTGAACGGCTTGGACGGCGGCGTCGGCTGACCGGTCGCTGCCTGGCCGTTCGGCTTCGCGGGCGGAGTCCCGGTCTTGCCTGCGTCGTTGCCGGTTGCCGGCTTGGCGGACTTGTCGGAGGAGGATTTGTCGCCCTTCTCCGCCTTGTCGGCCTTCTTCTTCTTTTTCTTTTTCTTCCCACCCTTGTCGCCGGACTTGTCCTTGTCCGACTTGTCCTTCTCCGGCTTTTCCGTCGGCGGCGCGGACGGAGGCTGCGCCGAGCCGGAGGGCGCTTGGGCGAAAGTTGGCGAGGCCAGCCACAGTGCTCCCAGCAGCGCAACCAACCCCAGGCGGCAGGGTCGGTTGATGAACGTCGAGTGATGGCGATGAATCATGTTCTTGCGATCTCCGAGCAGCCTTCCGGGGCGACGAATCATGCGAACTTCATGTGTGGCACCGGTTTCCAACCGGTGGCTTTGGCACAGGTTTCCGAACCTGTGGCAGCACAGGTTCCCGAACCTGTGGTAGCACACCCAGTATCCGAAGCCGCCTGTGGCACCGGTTTCCAACCGGTAGCTGTGGCACAGGTTTCCGAACCTGTGGCAGCACCCCCAGTATCCGAAGCCGCCTGTGGCACCGGTTTCCAACCGGTGGCTGTAGCACAGGTTTTCCAACCTGTGCACCTTGTGGTTCACACTCCCGACCGGGCGGCTTCAACCCGCCCGGTTCGCTTTTCCCTTCCTCCTACCCGCTCAACGAACGGGGGATTCACATGTTGTCCGGCGGACCCGGCGGCGACGGCGCCGGAGCAGGCTCAGCCGGCAAGTTCTCACCGGTGGATTCGGCCCCCTCCGCTTCCTCACCTGTATCCGGCGGGGCTGGCGTCTCAGCCGCAGGGTCCGGATCGCCGCGGCCAGGCGGCGGCGAACCGGCGCTGCCCGTGGGTCTGGACGTCGCGGGAATCCCCTTGGTCCCGCTGCCCGGCTCAGTGCGGGCGGGTGAGCTGAGCCGCCCCGGCGTGGTCGTCGTTCGGCTGGATGAACCGTTCGATCCGGTCGACGGCGTGCGATGCAGCGAAGGAGCGCCTTTCTTGTCCGAGCCTGATTTGGAGGACGAGGTCGAAGCCGTCGAGGCCGTGACCGTCTTCCCCGCCTTGCCCGGCAGCGCCTTAATCTCGTCCTGGGACAGAGGCGGCAGCGTCGCGGCGCGCTCCTTGAGCATCGGGTAGCGATCGGCCTGCTCCGCCTTGATGCGATCCTTGAACTCGCCGCCGAGCGGATAGACGTAGTTGCCGTCGTGATAGCGCACCAGCGCCGCCAGCGTCGACACGGTGTCCAGCATTCCCCCGTCGAACTCCTCGCCGGGCGCGATGTACTTCTGGCTCGACGTCTTCGTGCCGTCCTGCGCCAGCACGCGCTGCAGAAGCGGCTCGTGCATCATCGAAATCGCAACGATCTTCCAACTGCCTTTCCAAGGCTTGCAGGTCAGCGCCGGCGGGGGTTTGATCCCCGGGCTGGTCTCCGGTTGCTTCTGCTCGGTCGGCCTGGCCGGCTTCGGCGCTTCGTACTCCAGGAACGGCTTGCGCTCCGCCAGCGCCATTACATCCACCCCGCCGTGCCGCGCGAAGGCGCTTGGCTGATCAACGAGGTCCTTCTTGTTCACCGTGTAATCGAGCTTGGGCCTGGGGCGCGGCGGCAGCAGCAGCGCCTGAACCTCGAGGGATATCTTCACCAGATCTTCAGGCTTCTTGTCGCGCGGGGGGATGACGGGCTGCAGGCGCGGATCGAGCACCCGCATAAGGTGCGGCAGCTCGTAAACGTCCTTGAGGAAACCGAGCACGTCCGCAAGCTTCTGCTGACCGGAAATCGTGAAGCCCAGCAGGGTGCACTCCGTCTTCCCGAACTTCTGCTGCAGTTTCGGCGCGACCTTCAGATCATTGAGATGGTGCTTGTGGGCCAGCTCCTCCAGCCGCCGGTGCAGGTCGCCCTTCAGCGCGCCCACCTGCATCGCGCCGACCCGGCTCACCAGCTTTTCGTACTCCCACTGGGCTTTGCGGTAACCCAGGTCGAACTCGTTGGCCTCGTCCCGCTTGGTGCGCAGCGCCTCGATGTCCTCTTGAATGGTGAACAGCGGCTTGATCCACCACGAGTAGACCGTCTTCGAGCCGAACCACAGCCCGATCAGCGCGGAGAAAGCAATCGCCAGGATTCTCGTTCGCTTGTCCATCATCGTCTCTTCACGTCGCGCTGCGCCCCGCCCTCGGAGGCTCGCTGCGGGGGTCTCGGCTATGCCTTCGGCTTGTCCGAATCCTCTTTCTTCTCACCGCTGGATGGGTTCGCCGCGGGCGCAGCCTGATCCCCATCCGCATCGGGCTGCGCCGAATCCGCGCCTGCCTCGGATTTGGCGGGATCCGCCTCAGGCTTGCCAGCGCCCGCACTGCTGGCCCCTGTCGTTGACGCGCCGGCCGTGCCTACGCCGGCGGCCGGAATCGGTCGCCCGCGCGCATCCGTCTTCACCCCCTGCGCCGGCTGACCCGACTTCGACGCGCCTCCCGTGGCCGGAGTTCGAGTCAGCGGCACGGTCCGCGGCGGCGTCTTCGGCGCAGGGACGGGCTTCTCGGCCCCCCCACCCGACTCCTTGCCGGCGCCGTTGGGAGTGGGGTCTGTTTTCTTGTCAGTCGGTGGTTCGCCCGGGCCCGGTTCGCCGGTCGGCGGCTCAGACTTTGGCTCAGCAGGAGGCTGAGCCGCCCCCTCAGGCGGTTTCGCGCGGCGATCATGGGCGGGCTTGCCGGACGACGGCGGGGCAGATGTGTCGCCGCCGGGCTTGCTCGATCCCTCCGCTTTCGCAGTCTCCGGCGTGTACCCGTCGTCGCGCAGGTAAAAGCTGATGGCCTGCTTCAAGCCATACTTGGAGTTGCCAGGATTCTCGCCGCGGAGCTGAAGGTCCACCTCGTAGTGCGGCCTTGTCGCCCCGGGGCGAATCAACGACTCCAGCTTGTGCTTCAGCTCGTGCGGCAGCTCCCAGCCCAGCTCGCCTTTCTCCGGGAAACGCGCATCCGCCAGAATCTTCCGATCCGCCCCTTCCATCCGAACTTCGTTGAGCACGAATTCCTGGTTGCCGGGAAACTGCATCACCAGCGCGCCGAACTCGTCCAGCCAGCGCACCTGCTGATCGTCGAAGTCCTTCACCTGTTTGACGAGCTTGATGAACTGCTCCTTCTCGTCGCGGTCCGCCAGCATTTCGTCGATCTGCTTCTGCAGTTTCGCCTTGGTCTCCAGGTCGTCGCGGATCGTCGTCCAGTACCCCATCATCAGCGTCACGATGATCGCCGCCGCCCAGCCGATCAGCCGCGGCGCCTTGCGAAGCCGCACTTCCGTCTGCGTCACCGTCTTCTTGGGGTGCAGAAAATCGAAGTGCCGGCTGGGATCCGCGTCGTGCGAAAGCACCAGCCCGAACACGGAAGCGAACCCGCAGGCCGACGCTCCCTCTTCCGCGGACCAGCCGAACGTGGACGCGGGGTTGTACACCTCGACGGTAAAGTCGAAGCGGTGCTGCAGCGCTTCCTGCAGCGCCTCCTCGATGCCCATGCTGCCGGCAATGATCGCGTGGCTGATGCGCTGACCGCGCTCGCGGGCGCGGTACGCCTCCACCGAGCGCGTCACCTCCAGCACGAGCGACTCCACCACGGCCTCGACCGAGAACAGCGGCAGCGTCAGCGCGTCGCCCGTCGTCTCCGGCGGCTCTCCCGTCGGACCCAGCTTGATCGTCCGCGGCTCGCCCGCGTCCCCGGGAACCAGCACGTCCGCCGCGCGCGAGAACGGCACGCTGTCCGCCGTGATGACGTCGATCTCCGTCAGCGTCGGACCCACGTCCACGAACAGCACGCGCTCCGGCATCGTCTCGCCCAGCAGCCGGCACACGGCCGTCTTGCTGGCGAACGGGCGAAGCCCCACGCGCTCCACCTTCAGCCCCGCGTGCGTCACCACTGACTTGAGGTGCTCGACGACTTCATTGCGCACCGCCGCCACCAGCACCGGCGCGGTTTTCTCCGTGACATTGTTCGGAACCGCGAAGTCCACCACCGCCTCGGACACCGGGAACGGCAGCTCCTTGGCGATCTGAAACTCCACCATGCCGGGCAACTCGCGCTCCACCACGGTCGGCAGATTCAGCGTCGTGAGAATCGCCTGGTTGCGCGGCACGTCCACCACCGCGAGCTTCGCCGAGATGCCCTGCTCCTCCAGCGCGCGGCGGATCCACTGCCCCATCGCCGACGCATCGGCGAGGTCCACCTCGGCCGGAATCAGCAGCGATACGACCTTCTCGAGCGACGCGCCCTTCCTGCTGACCGTCGCCTCCACGACGCGCAGGCTGCGCCCGTCCCACTCCAGGCAGACGATGCGGCGCTTCTTCGCTTTGGCGCGGGCGTCACGGTACACGGATGTTCTCCTGATCGTCCTCGCGAATCGGATAGCTGCCGCCGACCTTGGTGATGTCGCGGTAGTACAGCGTCTGCGCCAGCGGCCCGCGCATGTCGTAAATGACCTGAATCCGCGTCATCATCCCCAGGTGATCCGCGTACCCCAGCGACTCCACCGAAAACTGCGTGCCTCGCGCGCAGATCTGGGGCGCCAGCTCGATGAACTGGTCCACGCTGAGCACGCCCTGCGTCACCAGCCACGACGTGTCCGCCTTCGTCAGCCCGTCCAGTTCCCCACGCCGCGCCACGATAGCCGCGACATCCTCCTCCGACAAACCTTTCAGGCAGCGCAGCACCAGCGGCGGAGCGGTGTTGATGTTGATCAGCCCCTTCTGCTCCGGCTCCTTTTCCGCGGAAACGCGGTCCATCAGCTTCGGGAGATCCTCGATCGTGAACGGAGTCTTCGGACCCGAGCCGTCCTGCTTGCCCACGAACTCCGCCGGCGTTTTGATCGGCCGGTCGTCCGGCTGCTCACCGCCCGTGGGCGGCTTGGCGCCGCCATCCCCGTCATCCCCTTCGTCGGCTTCATCGCCTTCGTCACCGGCATCGGCCCCGCCGGTGTCGCCGCCCGCGCCTCCCTTCGGGGGCTTGCTCGCGCCGCCGTCGCCTTCGTCGCCCTCATCGCCTTCGTCATCGCCGGCGTCATCCGGCGGAGGCTGCCAGGGTCCGCCGCGACCCGCCGCGGGCGAGAACTTCGCGAGCCTCACCCCGGCATCTTCCTTTGCGCTGCGCGCGGCGGATTCGTCATCACTCTCATCGTCGAAATCATCGGTCGGAGGTTTGCCGCCGGCATCGCCAACACCGCCAGTTCGTCCCGTCCCGCCCCGCGTCGGCGGGCTGGTCCCCGGCGCGCCCGGCTGACCCGCGCCTCCCGGCTGACCCGGCGCGCCGGGCCTCGTGGGACCGCCCGGAGGCGAACCTGGCGCGCCGGGCTTTCCGCCGCGACCGGGTCCTCGGCCCGGCCCACCACCCGGTCCGCCGCCGGGGCCGCCATCCTTCTTCACCGCGTTCGCAATGAATTCGACCTTCTCGCGATCCTCCTCGAAATCTTCCATGAGCTGTTTGCGCAGCAGGGCAGGGTCGCCATAAAGGTTGATCCGCTGGCGGTTGTCGTTGCTGATGTTGCGATCGAGCGAATGCACCGTGATGTACGGCTGCAGCCCGCGGTTGAGAAAACCGTCGCCGTTGTCGTTGGGAAACGTGTCGTCGCCGTCGTCCTCGTTCGCGCTGAGCAGACCGTTGCGGTCCTGGTCCTCGCCGTAAAAGATCCGGCCGTCCATTCCCTTCACCAGCAGCAGTTCTTCGATCGTCTCGAAGTCGGCGTTCTTGACGGCGTAGGGCTTCACCAACAGCTCGTAGTACGCGCCCTCCGTGTCGCCTTCCTCCACCTGCGGATTCTTGTCCGCATCCCGCCAGTCGAGGATCGCGTCGATGATCTCCTCGATCGTGTAGTCAAGCTCCTCCTCCCGCTCCGCAACCGCCGCCGTCAGCACCACACGAAACTGCTCGCGGGTGGCCGTGTTGATGTTCAGCTTGCTCGACTCGTCCGTGATGCCCAGCCGGATGAACTCCTCGTCGTCGCTGAAATCGTCGGCAACAATGCTGAAGCGATAGACCATCGACTCGTCGTCGAATTCATCGCGCGATCCCCACACCGTCTCGTCGCCGCCCGGCTTCCACACGATGATGCGGTGAAGCTCTTCGGGATTGTGGTACCACACATCCATGTTGATGCGCTGGTTGGCCAGCAGCAGCTTGACCTTCTCCAGCCCCGCCTCCGCCGCCAGCCGCGTCTGCAGCCGCGCCGAGACCGCGCGCGTCGCGGCGAGCCGCGCGCTGGTGTGAAACGCAAAGCTCGAAGCCATCACCGCGACGATCACCAGCACCAGCAGCACCATCGGCAGCACCAGCGCGCGACGGCGGCGAGGGTTCAGGGTTCGGGGTTCAGGGTTCAGGGTTCGGGGTTCAGGGTTCAGGGTTCGGAATTCAGGGTTCAGGGTTCGGGGTGAAGGGTTCAGGGTTCGGGGTTCAGGGTTCAGTGATTCAGCGCGCGCGGACGGACCGCTGCCCAAGTACCCGACTACCCGAGCACCCGAGTACCCGACTACCCGACTACCCGAGCACCCGATTACCCGAGCACCCGAGTACCCGATTACCCGAGCACCCGAGTACCCGCCCCCCCGAGCACTCGCCCCGCGTCCCGTCGTGTCCGGCGGTCTTCTCATCAGAACCCCTCCGCCTCCTCCTGCGCGTCGATCATCGACTGCGCCGTCCGCGTCAGTCGCGAGCCGAAGAACGTGTCCGATTGCAGGATGCGGACGAACATCGTGTACTGGTCCGGCGCCAGCGGATCCTGCTCTTCCGGGTCTTCCAGGAACAGGTCCACTTCGTCTTCCATGTTGTCCTCGAACGACGGCTGCGGATCGAAGCCGATCGTGATGCGCACCACCTGCGGCAGCGAGTTCGCGCCCTCCAACCGCCAGTCAGGCCACCAGGTGTTGCCGTCGAAGTAGTGGAAGCGGATGAACTTGATCTCCGGCGCGTACAGCTCTTCCTTGATCGGCGTGTCGTCGAGGTTCTGCTTCTCCTCGTCGGTGAGGTTGATGTCCTGCTCGTCCTCCGAAGGATCGCCCTCGAAGACGGCGTCGTCCTCGATGCCGTCTCCGTCCGCGTCACCGGGGCGATTGCGCCCGTGGACCGAGCCGACGACCTTGCCCTTGCCCAGCGTTCGCGTCTCCTTGCGCACCAGGCCCAGCGGCAACGGGAACCCGTCCGCGTCCTTGATGTCCTCGTGCTTGGCGAGGTAGTAGCGCACTTCCATCAGGTCGAATTCACCGGGGATGGGCTTGTCGAAACGAGAACGGTCCTCGCTGAGCACCTTGCGCGGCAGGCGCGTCGTGTAAAGCTGGATCCAGTCGCGCCCGCCCACGATGCCCGTGCCGTAGTACGGCGTGAACGAACTGGACTGCCGGATCTCCTCTTCCATCTGCGCCACGATCGCCCGCGCTAGCTGAAGCCGCTGCGTCCGCTTCAGAGATTCCGCCCGGTCCTTCAGCGTCGAGTGATAAAAGCCGAACACCATCCCGATCAGAATCACCGCCAGCCCGACGGCCAGAATGACCTCCAGCAGCGTGATGCCCGACCGCCGGCGGCGCATCCCGCCCGCCCCGGCCCGCAGCGACGGCTTCCGGCATGCTTTATTCTGCATGTTGTGTCCAGCTTTCAGCATTCGGCATTCAGCATTCAGCATTCGGCATTCGCTCTTCGCCATTCGCAATTCGCAATTCCCTACTCATCCGCTTCCTCGTCCCCCCCGTCGCCCGTCCCGTCGCCCGTCCCGTCGCCCGTGCCGTCGCCCGTGCCGTCGCCTCCGCCCTCGAGCCCCTTCAGCGCCTGCCTCACTTCGCGCGGTAGCGCGCCGAGGATGTCCTCCTTCGTGAATCCGCCCATCGCCTGCAGCAGTTTCTCGTCCGAAAGCAACGCCATGATGTCCGCGATATCCGCGCTGCGCAGGAAGTCCTGCAGCGGGAAGCCGTCTTCCGGAATCTCCATGCCCACGCCGGAGAGCAGCTCGTTGAGCTTGCTGACCGACTCCTCGTCCATGCCGTAGTCGAGCATCAGGTCGATCCGCCGCGGCGTCATGCGAAACGTGTAGAGCTCGTGGATCACCTTGGCCTGCTCGAAATCGAAATCGTCCCGGTCATAATTCCGCATAAAGTACAGGATTTCGAGCTTGAGGAAGTTCAGCCCTTCCGTCAGCGTCGGCTGCACGGTGATGCGATAGCCCCAGTCGGGAAACAGCGGTCCGAACGGCTCCTCCATCACCTCGTCGAGCGAGTCGAACACGATCAGCCCGGTGTCCAGCTCCGCCAGCTTCGACTCCGCCAGCATCAGCGCCCGCGTCCGGCGCTCCATCTCCAGCGTTTCGAAGTACGCGCGCTGCACCTGCGTCCCGATCACGGCCAGCCCCAGCACCAGCAGCGTCGTGGCAATCAAAGTCTCCAGCAGCACGTAGCCGCGATCCGCGGACTTCAGCCCGCGCGAATCCGGACGTTCACACCGAGCCGTGGGCTTCAGCCCGCGCGAACCCGGACGTTCACACCGAGCCGCGGGCTTCAGCCCGCGCGAACGCGCGTCAGCGCAAGCGCTGAACCTCCCAGCCGCCCCGGCGTCCCCCGCCATGTCCCCGCTCCGCAACCGCATCGACCTGCCTCTTTGCATGTGCACACTGTTTCAGAACCCGCGGGTTGGGCGGGAAACACGCGCTCCCTCACGGTCGCGGCTCAGTTGTGCAACAGTGTCCTGGACGTTTCGACGTTCGACATTTCGACGTTCGACGTTCGACGTTTCGACTTTCGCCGTTTCGACTTTCGCCGTTTCGACTTTCGCCTTTCGACGTTTCGACTTTCGCCGTTTCGACTTTCGCCGTTTCGCCGTTTCGACTTTCGCCGTTTCGCCTCTCGCCGTTTCGACTTTCGCTGTTTCGCCGCCTACCCGCCCTGCTTCGCCTCCCCGTTGGCGCCCGGCGAGATGCTGCTCTCGCTCAGCTCCAGGACGTCGTCCTCCGTCAGCTCACGCGGATCCAGGAAGTCGCGCCGCAACACCACAGGCCACCCGTTCTCCTCGAACAGCGACAGCTCCGACTCATACAGCGGGCGCTGCAGCCAGATCATCCCCGTCGCGCCGTCCATGATGACCTCGATGCGGGCGTCCTCTTCCGCCAGCTCCTCGGCCTTCTTCTCGCGCGGGCCTTTGTAAACCACGAAAACCGCCCAAGGCGACGTACCATCCGGCTCGAACGTGACCGGCGGAAACTCCACGTCGAAGTCCTCGCGGAGGTTGGCGAGTTCTTCGGCAAGGGAAGGCTGCGGGTCGCGCAGCTTCTCCACCGTTGGCCGCCCCAGACGCACCTGAATGCAGCGGCAGTCGCGCAGAAAAGTCTCGCCGAGCGTCCACGGCTCCTCGACCAGCGTCCACGTCTCCGGCTCCATCGGGTCATCCGCCCGCTCGACGACCGGCTGCACGTCGGTGCCCATGCGGTCCAGCTCATCGGCGCGCGGCATGCGGATGCGGAACCGCTTGCCGTCCATCTGCGCGTTCGCCCGGATCAGTTCGAGCAGCGAGCGCATCTGCTCCGCCGAGGTGGACATCTGCTGCCCGGCAAGCTCCTGCGTCAGGTTCGGCAGCGCCAGCGCCGCCACGATCGCCAGCAGCGCCACGACCAGCACGACCTCCAGGAGCGTGAATGCGCGGCGAGGCGGACCGCCCAGCCCGCCTCCGTTGCGCATCACCCTGCGGTTGAACTCAGTCACGCACGCTCCGCCTACTTGTCGCGCCAGTTCTTGATGTCGTCCCCGCCGCCGCGCTCGTCCTTGCCGTTCTTCCCGCTGCTCCAAAGGTCGTACTTGCCTTCGTTGTACTGACCCTCGCCGTTGTAGTTGAACTGGTTGCCCCACGGGTCCTTCAACTCCGACGGGTCGCCGTCCATGTAGGGACCGTTCCAGCGCGTCTTGCCGTCGGATTCGTCCTCGATGTAGCTGGGCTTGCGATACAAGTCCTCAATCTTCTCCGGATACCGCCCGCACTCGAAGTTGAAGCGTTCGAGCGCCTTGGCGATGTTTCCGTTCCTCTCGACTTCCGACCGCGCCAGGTCGTTCTTGGCCTGATCGCCCATCTTCATCAAGTTCGGCAGCACCACCGCCGCCAGCACCGCCAGAATCCCGCAGACCAGCAGCACCTCGAGCAGGGTGAAGCCCTTCCTCCGCTTGCGATTCGTCCTCTTTGCCATGTCGATCCATCTCCCGATGAAAAAAACCGTGAACAACAGCTCGCAAGAGCTGCTAGCTACTAGCTACTGGCTGTCAGCCAGAAAAACTGCGCCACTGAACTCCGCGTCGCCTGTGCACCAACCCAGTTCGCCGCATCTTGTTGCCCGTTCCCAATCGCGTGTTGCCCACTGCCTGGTGCCTGGTTTCGGCGTTTCGACGTTTCGACGGTTCGACGTTTTGCCGTTGTGACGTTTCCCGCTACGACAGCTTCGTCCCCATCGTCAGGATCGGGATCAGCAGCGCCATCGCGATGATGAACACCATCGTCGCCATGCACACCAGCAGCACCGGCTCGATGATGCGCACCGCCAGGTCCACCTGCCGCCCAATCCGCGTCTCGTTCGTGTCGGCGATCTGCACCAGCACCTTGTCCAGCGTGTTGCTCTCCTCCGCCACGGAGATCATGTCCAGAATGTCCAGCGGAAACAGACCGGACTTCGTCAGCGGCGAAGAGAGCGTGTCCCCCTTGCGCACGCTCTCTTCCGCGCGCTCGATTTCCTCGGCCAGCAGCAGGTTGCCCGCCGAGTCCTTCGCGATGCGCAGCGACTGGAGAATCGGCACGCCGTTGTGCAGCAGCGTGCCGAGAATGCGGCAGAAGCGGCAGACGGCCACCATCGTGAACACCTTGCCCACCACCGGCATCCTAAGCTGCATGTGGGCGATCGCCCGCTGCCCGCTCGGCGTCCGGCGAACCGTCGAGTACACGATGATCAGCGCCACGATGCCGCCGATCACCACCATGTAGTCGTTTTTCAGAAAGTCGGCGACGCCGAACACCATGTGCGTCAAAACGTTGAACGTCTCCGGGCGCAGGTTCTCGCGCAGCTTCGGCACCACGTACGTCAGCATGAACGTCACGACGCCGGCGCCCGCCGTCACCAGCACCGCCGGGTAGATCATCGAGCCGAGGATCTTCCCGCGCAGCTCCTCCTGACGTTCGGAGAACACCGCCAGGCGCGCCAGCACGTCTTCCAGAAACCCGCCCGACTCGCCGGCCTTGACCATCGACGACACCAGCGTGGGAAACGTGCGCGGGTGCTTTCCCATGGCATCGCCCAGCGACATGCCTCCCGCTACGTTTTCGCGCAGGTCTTTCACCAGCAGCGTCAGCGCCGGACTGATCTCCTGCTTGGCCAGCACGTCCAGCGACCGCAGCATCGGCACGCCCGCGCGCAGCAGGTCCGCGAGCTGGTTGTAGATCATGGTCAGGTGCCGGGTCTTGATCTTGCCCCCGGCGCCGCGGACGCGCGACTGCTCGACCCCCTCCGAAATCTTCACCGGAAACAGCGACTGCTCGTCCAGCAGGCGCACGGCCACCTGGTAGTTCTCCGCGGTGATCACCCCGGAGACCTGCTGGCCGCCATCCGTCAAAGCTCGGTATGAGAAACTAGGCACTACACCGTCCCATCCACACGCGCAGACCGCCGTTGACTTCCAACCCGTAGGGCGGGCTAGGCCCACCGCTCCCACCCGCAGCGCAGCAGTACCTACGTCCCTGGACGTAGGGCGGGCCATGCCCGCCTCCCACCCGCAGCGCGACAATACCTACGTCACGAGAGGCGTAGGGCGGGCTATGCCCGCCTACCACGCGCAGCGCGACAAGCGACGCCCCGCTGCCGTCCAGTTTTACACCCCGGCAGACGGCGGATTGCAGCCGTGCGCAACGGCTGCGCTTCGCACGTCGCCGCTGTGGCTCGCACATCGAACCGCGCCCTGAAAAGCCACCGACCTGCATATCATCGTTCAGTTGTAGGTCAGAATAAGAGTCGCTTCGAGACCGGGATCGTTCGCGATCATGGGGAATTCGCCGAAACGCGGGCGCGGACCTCCTTTTCCAGCCTCTCGACGACATCGGAGAGTTTCATCTCCGTAGTATCGATGATAATGGCAACCCCCTCCGGGAGCAGCGGTGCCCACTGTCGCGAATCGATCCCGTCGCGGGTTGTCAAATTTTGCATGACAGATTGAAGTGACACGTCATGCCCGTCCGCCACCAGTTCCTGTACGCGCCGCTCGGCGCGCTTCTGCACCGAAGCATCAAGGACGAACTTCACGTCCGCATACGGAAAGACGACGCTGCCCTGATCCCTCCCCTCCGTGACCAGCGAGCCGAGTTCCGCGCCGATCTGCCGCTGCCGCAGGACGAGCATGTCCCGGATCGCTTGGACCCGCGCCACGAAAGGCGTGACCTCGCTGACCTTGGGGTCGCGCAGCGCCTCGCTGACGTCGTGACCGTCCACGCGCACCCGCGTGTGCGTTGGCCCGCAGTCCACCTCCAGTCGAACGGACCGGGCCAGCTCCGCGAGTGAGTCTGACCGTTCGAAGTCCACACCTCGCTGCAAAGCGGCATACGCCAAGGCGCGGTACATGGCTCCCGTGTCCAGGTAGGGTATCTCCAGCCGCGCCGCCAGCTTCCGCGCCGCCGTGGATTTCCCCGAGCCCGCCGGACCATCGATCGTAATGATCATCGCCCACGGATGTTACCGGCGCAGGGTGGGATCGCCAGCGTCGGACCCAGCATCTTAGGGCCTTTCAATCATCCCAATCCCCGGCTTCGGTGATCGACTCATCCCTGCGTCGTTCGACTGGCAGGCAGACTACGTCATCGCAGCGGCCGAGAATGGAAGGGCCCTGCGGACAGGCTTGGGAAGGCGGCATCCCCTCGTCACATGCCTACTCACCTGGCAACATGCTCACGCTGAGCACAGCGAGAGCATGCCACCCGGCGAGAATTGAAGGGCCCCAAGACACGACCTCAGCGGTTTTGCGAACCCGAGGGAAATCGGTACAGTAGAGAAGCAGAGCGGCAGCCTCCTTGTTTCGCCCCGGGAGGCCGGAGGGAAGGTTGCGCGGGGCTGCAGTTTCGCCCAGGCGGAGCTGCGACGTTGGCTGCCCGCGCCAACGCTCCCGGCTCCACGACGGCGCACATGTGGGGAATCCACGAGGGGAACTGTTGCCAGGGGTGAGTTTCTCGATACCGGGAATACGATTGACTCAGGGAATCGGCACGGGCGCCCGTTCGCGCATTTACCTGGCGGTGGACGTGAAGACGGGGCAGCGCTTCGCCGTCAAGCGTGTCGTGCGCGGAGGCCCGGAGGACGACCGCTTCATCGAGCAGGCCGAGAATGAGTTTGCCGTCGCCGGGAAAGTGGATCACCCGGGCGTCCGCAAGTGCTACGACATCCACCGCGCCCGAAAGTTGCTCCAGGTGCGCGAGCTTTACCTCGTCATGGAGTACGTCGCCGGCACCGGGCTGGACCGCACCATGCCCAACCGGCTGATCGCCTTCTTGAAGCTCTTCATTCGCGTGGCCGAGGGACTGCACGCCATGCACGTTGCCGGCTTTGTCCACACGGACATCAAGCCCAACAACATCCTGATAGGGCAAGGCGGGGTGAAGATCATCGACCTCGGGCAGGCCTGTCCGATCGGGCATCGCAAGGACCGCATCCAGGGCACGCCGGACTACATCGCGCCGGAGCAGGTGGATCGGGGTCCGCTCAACCAGCGCACGGACGTGTTCAACCTCGGCGCGACGATGTACTACGTCCTGACGCTGAAGACGTTCCCCACGCAGGTGCGCGGGGCCGATTTGCGCGGCGGCATCGCGCTGGTGGACGCGGCCGGTCCCCTTGCCCCCATCGAGATTAACGACAAGATACCGCTGGCTCTGTCCAATCTCGTCATGGATTGCTGCCGGTCGGACCCGACGCAGCGTCCAGCCGATATGATGCAGGTGATCCACCGCATCCGCGCGGCGAAGGAGGTCTGGAAGCGGCAGCGCGAGGCGTTCCGTCAGGAGTACCTGTCGGGCGGCAATGGGAGGTCGTTCCCCGCCGTGTCAGGACATGAGCTGGAACCGGACGACGACGGGAGCGAGTTGGACGTGGCCGAGACAAACGAATGACCGCCGCTGAACAGGCCATCCAGTCTTTGCGCCGCGCGGCGGAGTTCAACCGCCAGGATCCGTACCTCGCCGGGTCCATCATGGAGTTCCCGTCGTACGGACAGCTCGTCATGACCGGGGACATCCACGGGCATCGGCGCAATTTCGGCAAACTTCAGCGATTTTGCGACCTCGAGCATTCGCCCGCGCGGCACGTAATGCTGCACGAGTTGATTCACGAGGAGCCGGCGACCTGGGATGCGGCGGACACCTCCTACGAGCTGCTGTTTGATGCGGCGCGGTGGAAGTGCGACTTCCCGGAGCAGGTCCATTTCCTGCAGAGCAACCACGAGCTGTCGCAGCTTACGGGCCACGAGATCGCCAAGAACGGGCGCATCGCCACCTACGAGTTCGAGCGCAGCATCCGCCGCGCCTTCGACCGCGAGGCGCCGGAGCTGCTGTTCGGCATCGCCGAGTTCATCCGCTCGCTTCCGCTGGCGGCGAAGACCGCGACCGGCATCTTCATCTCGCATTCGCTGCCCTCGCCGCGCGAGCTGCACCGCTTCGACGCCACCGTGTTTCAGCGCACGGTGAGCGAGCAGGACCTCGTGGAGCCTGGCTCCGGATACCTGCTCGTCTGGGGGCGCTACCAGACGGCCGAGGAGCTGGAGGCGCTGCGCATGTTGCTGGGCTGCGATTTCTTCATCTGCGGACACCAGCCGCAGGAGCAGGGCTACGACGTGCTGCACGACCGGATGATCATCCTCGCCAGCGACCACAACCACGGCACGTTCCTGCCGATCGACCTGTCGCGCCGCCCGACGAGCATCTCCGACCTGACCTCGCGAATCCGCCCGTTCGCGGCGGTGGCGTAGTCCGCTCAGCGGAAGGGCGTTCATCTCCAAGCCGCGCGCCTATGTCCGCGCCGAGCTTCCTCGTCCAAACGGCGCTTCCTGTCCATGCCGGGCCTCCTGTATCCACGCGGCGCATTCGTGGCCACTCTTCCCTTCCACGGCCACGCCTCGCTTCCGCCATCTCACCGTCCTTCCTTGACATCCGCCGGGCACGCTCGAACACTGCGAAAACATGCTGAGGTGGCTTAGACAACTGCTTTCATCCGCGTCGGCGGCGCGTCCCCGGCCCGAAATCACCGCGTTCCCGGAATCCTGGAGGCGCACCCTCAGTTGCGAGGTGGCGTTCTACGAGCGGCTTCCGTCCCGGCAGCGGGAGCGACTCCTTGTCCTGATCGTTCGGTTCGTCGACGAGAAGCAATGGTGGGGCGCTGAGAATCTCGTCGTCACGGATGAGATGAAAGTCATCGTCGCGGCCTACGCCTGCCTGCTCGTGCTGGAGAATCAGGATTTCGGGCTGTATCCCCGCACGAAAGAAGTGATCCTCTACCCGCGCGAGTTCGGCGCTCGCGTCACGGCCATCGCCCCGGACGGCACGGCGCACGACGTCGAGGATCTGCTCCTGGGTGAGACGCACTACCGGGGCCCGGTCCTGCTGGCATGGGACAGCATCAAGCCACCGCTGCGAAACGCCAAGCCTCCGAAACGCCGAAACGCCGAAATCAGAACCCGTAGCGCCAGCGAGGGACCTCCCGCCGGAACCCGCAGCGCCAGCAAGGAACCTCTCGAAAGCCGCACATCCGCGACCTCTACACCCATCCCCGGCGGAAGTGAGCCGACGGCGCCGATGCAGCAACCCCCCCCCCTTCCCTCCTCTGCGCACTCTGCGTTCTCTGCGGATACTTCTCTTCAATCGTTGGATGCGCCGCACCCGGACCTTCAAACGCCAGCCGTAGAACGTTTATCCCCGGCCAGCGGCGACGTGATCCTCCACGAGTTCGCCCACGCGCTCGATTCCCTTGACGGTCTCTGGGACGGAACGCCGCCACTGGGCTGCGACCCGCGGCTGGCGGACTGGGTCCGCGTGTTCACGGAAGAATATGAGACCTTGGTCCGTGCCGCCGAGCGGGGCCGGCGCACGTTTCTCGACCCCTACGGGGCGGAAGACCCGACGGAGTTTTTCGCCGTCGCCACGGAGGCCTTTTTCCTCGAACCCAACCGCATGAAGCGGCACCATGCCTCGCTGTATCAGCAGCTTGCGGCGCTCTACCGGCAGGACCCGGCCCAGTGGATGGACGCTTGACCCGATGAGCGAACGAAACGTGCCAGCCTGGCTGAAGTCCCTGGGGCGACGCGACCTGCCGGCGTCGCTCGTTGTCGGTGATGCCGAGTATTCCCTCGCACAGGTTTACAAGAACGACTTCTTCGCGGTCACGGCACGGTATGCATCGCCGAACGGCAGCGTCGTTCTCAAAGCCAACCGCCAGGCGCCAGTCATGGGCATCCCGCTGCGATGGATCGGGCGCTGGCTGGCGGGACACGAAGCGACCGCTTTTGCGCGGCTCGCGGACGTAGGGGGGATTCCGCGGTTCCTGGGTCGATGGGAAAGCACGGGTATCATCCACGCCTTCATCCCCGGGCACGCCATGCAGAAGGGCGAGCGCGTGCCGGACGGTTTTCATCTCCGGCTCGCCGCCATCGTCGCCGACATTCACCGGCGCGGCATGGCCTACGTCGATCTTGAGAAATGCGAAAACGTGCTCGTCGGCGACGATGGCAACCCCTACCTCATCGACTTTCAGATCGCATTCTACTGGCCTTGGCGATGGGGTGAGGACGCATGGCCCGTGCGCTGGCTGCGTCGGCGGTTGCAGGAGGCGGACCGGTATCACCTGGTGAAGCTTCAACGCCGCACGAGGCCGGATCAACTGCCGCCCGAGCAACTGGCGGCGTCGTATCGTCGGCCGTGGTACGTGCACGCGCACCGCTGGCTGACTCGACCGTTTACTCTGCTTCGCCGCGCGGTGCTGGATCGAATCGACCCGCGCCGCGCGGGACTGGAGCGAGGGCGCGTGGAGCCTGACGCGCCGCATGATCCGTGAGGCGAGCTTCGGTTTCTCGTGAAGTCGTGATTCGGCCCTGCAATCAGAACCCGTGGCGCCAGCGAGGAAGGTCATTGGCCGGACGGCCACCGGCAGGACTTCGCCATCAGGAATGCGCATCGCCACGGTCATGCAGGGCATCCACCCAGGTTTCGGGAGAGCCGACTGCGGCGAGGGTCTTGCGAGGCTTGGTTCTTCCATCGCCGTTCGATACACTGCTTCTTCGACGGAAACCAGAGTGGGAGACGTTGGACCATGCCGCTTTCGGATTGCGATGTTTCGATCATTTCCTCGTTTCGTGACTGGCTCGATGCTCGCAGGGCGAGCGGTGGCGATCCCAGCCTGCGCGACGACCGCGCGGACGGATCCTCGCTTCTGACTCGCTTCCCTGCCGGACCGCAGACGTGGCTTGAGGTGGCCGTTCGCCCGTACATCCCGCAGGTCCGCGTGGGCATCGTGACGGACGACCGCTGGAAGAACGAGGAGCTTGAAGAAGCGGTCGAGTCCACCGGCGACACGATGAGCGAGTTTGTCGAGGCGGGCTTCCACGAGGTCGATCTTGACTGGCGCGACCCGCCGGTCGAGCACTACCGAGACCGGGGCAAGGACTTCACGTTCGCCACGCCGTTGGATTTGTCCTCCATGGACGACCTCTCGCGGGACGACGTGCGGACGAGGGTCTGGAAGATGGTGGAGGGATACCGCACCGCCTTCGCCGCGGCGCTGACGAAGCCGGTGTGAGGACTCCGCGGTCATGACGGACCAGGTCGTCTCCCCCGCGCAGGCGGGGGTCCAGGGCGCACCCCATGCTCGCTGGATTCCCGCCTGCGCGGGAATGACGGGTCTGGATTCCCGCCTGCGCGGGAATGACGAGTTCCGCACGCCCTTGCGGGTTCTTCGGAAACTGTAGTTTCGAACCGGGCACCCATGCACCACCATCACAGGACAGGCAGCGGTCCTTGAATCCACGGCCCGCCATCATCCTCCTCTCCGGGGGGCTGGACTCCGCCGTGACCGCCGCGATCGCGCGGGAGCGCGGCTTCGCTCTGCACGCGCTCTCGTTTCACTACGGGCAGCGCCACGCGATCGAGGAGCAGGCCGCCCGCCGCGTCGCGGCGTCGCTGGGCATCCGCCGGCATCTCTTCCAGCACATGGACCTTCGCGCGTTCGGCGGCTCGGCGCTGACGGACGACATCGCCGTGCCGAAACACGACCGCGTCGCAGACCTGCCAAGCGGGATCCCCATCACGTATGTTCCGGCGCGCAACACGATCTTCCTCGCATTCGCGCTGGGCTTCGCGGAGGTCGTCGGCGCCGCGGACATCTTCATCGGCGTCAACGCCGTCGATTACTCCGGCTATCCCGACTGCCGTCCGGAGTTCCTCAGCATGTTCGAGGCGCTGGCCGCCGTCGCCACGCGGGCGGGCCTGGAGGGTCGTGCGCCGAGGATCCACGCCCCGCTGCTGCAGATGACCAAGGCGCAGATCGTGCGCGAGGGCGCGCGGCTTGGCGTGCACTTTGGCCTCACCCACAGTTGCTACGATCCCAACGAGCGAGGGCAAGCCTGTGGTCGCTGCGACAGTTGCCTTCTGCGGCGCGAGGGATTCCGGCAGGCCGGCGTCGCGGATCCGGCGGCGTATCAGACAACTTAGACGCTGTTTCATCACCTCAGCCGCGGGCTTGAAGCCCGCGCGATTGCTCCTGCGGATTCTGGTGTTCGGCCGAACTCCGGAGTTGGTTTTGATACAGCTTCTAGACCTTTGACAGCCATCGGCGGGCCTACTACATAACCAGACCATCGCCGTGAGCGAGACCGTCCAGACGCTGGCCGTGACTGCGACGCGCACGGCGGCCGAAAGGTACAAGCTTGCGGGCGCGGGCAGGTTGCCAACGTCGCGCTCCCGGCTCGGAGCGGTTCCACGCCGGGAGATTGAGCGGCGTGCTTTGATGTTTTGACGCCCTGCGTGCAGCGTCGCGTGTTCGGCGCGGCGCGCAGCCAGGCTCCGCGGCAATGCTGTGTTTACTTACATCGGATCACAAACCGTAGCCGCACTCTCCGCCTTCGGGCAGTTCTGGGTGTTCACCTGGCACATGGCCGTGTGGCTCACGCCCGACCTGCCGCGCTGGCGCACCTGGGGGCGGACCATGCCCCTGTTCTACGAAGTGGGCAACCGAACCCTGCCGGTCATTCTCATTACCGGCATGTTCGTGGGGCTTGTGCTGGCGGTGCAGAGTTACGACCAGCTCAAGGCCGCCGGGTTCGAGGAGCGCATGGGCGTGCTGGTCACGCTTTCACTGGTGAAGGAGCTGGGTCCGGTGCTGGCGGGGGTCATGCTGGCCGGGCGGGTCGGCGGCGCGCTGACGGCGGAACTGGGCACGATGCACGTGACGGAGCAGATCGACGCACTGCGCGTGATGGGGGTGGATCCGATCCGGCACCTCGTGCTGCCGCGCTTCGTCGCCTGTCTGCTGCTCTCGCCGCTGCTGACGTTCTTTTGCGACCTGATCGGCTCGTTCGCCGGCTGGTCGATCGCCGTGGGCCTGAAGGGCATTCCGTCCGAGCCGTACTGGTACTACATCGCCGACGCGGTTGAATGGTGGGACGTGCTGACGGGATTCATCAAGAGCCTGGTCTTCGGCGGCGCGATCGGCATGGTCGCCTGCTACAAGGGATTCAACTGCCGCCCCGGCGCCGAGGGCGTGGGCCGCGCCTGCACCGAGGCGTTCGTCGTCAGCTTCATCGCCATCCTCGCGACGGACTTCTTCATCGCCACGCTCATGCAGGGCATGTACAAGACGATCTGGGGATTCAGGCCGTTGATCTGAAGAAGGCAACAGGCAAGAGGCAATAGGCAACGGGTAAGACACTCTCGAAACCCGAGCCGCGGGCTTCAGCCCGCGCGGATGCTCCGATGGCTGAGAGCGCCGGGCATGGCACGGAGGGGGTCTTGCAACAACGCCCAAGTGGCAAGGGGACACCGGGCCGAGGATTTGCGGCGGGCTTGAAGGGTTGATCGACAGCGTGGAACGCGACCTTACAACGAGTGAGCCGATCCTCCGCCTGGAGAACCTGCACAAGCGGTTTGGACCGCTCGAGGTGCTGACCGGGCTGGATCTCGATCTGCGCGCCGGCGAGACCACCGTGGTCATCGGCGAGAGCGGCACGGGCAAGAGCGTGCTGCTGAAGCACATCGTCGGGCTGCTTCGGCCGGATGCCGGATCGGTGTACTTTCATGGTCGCCGCATGGATGGGCTGAGCGAGCGGGATTGGGTCGAGCCGCGAATGCGCTTCGGCTTTCTGTTCCAGCTTTCGGCGCTGTTCGATTCGCTGACCGTGGGGGAGAACGTGGGCTTTCCGCTCACGATCCACACGCGCCGCAAGCGCCGGGAGATCGACTCCGTCGTGGCGCAGAAGCTGGCCATGGTCGGGTTGGACGGCCTGCAGGCGAAGCGTGTATCCGAGCTTTCCGGCGGACAGAAGAAGCGCGTCGCGCTGGCGCGGGCGATCGCGCTGGACCCGGAGGTCATCCTGTACGATGAACCCACGACGGGGCTGGATCCGCCGCGCGCCGACGTAATCAACGAGCTGATCCTGCGCCTGCGCCACGCCATGCGCGTCACCGGCATCGTGGTGACGCACGACATGGCCAGCGCGTTCAAGGTGGCGGATCGCATCGTCATGCTCCACCGGGGCCGGCTGATCTTCGACGGCTCGGCCGCGGACATCCGGCGCAGCACGGACGCGCGCGTGCAGCGGTTCATCGAGGGACGCGCCAGCGCCGAGGACTTGGAAGCGCTTCACCAGCGAGACGAGATATGAAAGAAACGACGCGAAACGCCCTCGTGGGGCTTTTTGTCATTGGGAGCCTCGCCGTCCTGGCGGCGCTGATGGTCATGTTCGGCGAGCGCCCGGAATGGCTGGGCGGCGTGGAGTGGGCGATGCGCATCCGCGGCGTCTCGCAGCTTCGCGACATCCGCGAGGGCAACGAGGTCACGCTCAACGGCGTGGCCATCGGGCGCGTGGACCGGCTTGAATTCAAGGACGATCAGCGCCCTGGACTCGGTGTGGACATCGTCGTCCTGATCAAGAACGACTTTTCCGTTCCCGCTTCCGCGCGGGCGCTGGTGTACGGACCCACACTGGGCATCGGGCGCGGCATCATCGAGATCGTTGTTGACGACCCGCTCAGCGGCGCGGTCCTTTCCAAGGATGACACGGCCGAGATCCGCGGGGAGATGGCCAACCGGCTCAATGAGATCGTCTCCGAGGAGGCGATGGACTCGTTCCGCATCACGGTCGAACAGATCGGCCAGTTCGCCGAGGAGCTGACGCCGGTCGCCCGCGACATGCACGGATTGCTCGAACGGCGGACCGTCGGCGAGGTCGATCAGCCGCTCGCTTCGGCGGAGAAGATCACCGCTAATCTCTCCACGGCCATCGAGCGCTTCGACGCCACGCTCAAGAACATCAACGACGTGCTGGGCGACGCGACGATGAAGGAGGATTTCAAGACCGTCGCTTCGCGCCTGCACGAGGCCGGAGACAAGCTCAACACTTTGCTCGACCTGTGGCGCAGTGAAAGCCAGCAGCTGGCCGACAACGTCAACACCGGCGTGGACCGCACGGAGCAGCACCTCGACGAGTTCTTCGCCGCGGCCAATGACGTGCTGGAGAACCTCGATGACGCGTCGGACCAGGTGGCGCTGGCGGCGCGAGAGCTGAATGAAGGCAAGGGCACGGCCGCGCTGATGCTGAAAGACCCGCGGCTTTACGAGTCGATGGTGTATTCCTTCCAGCGCCTCGGCGAGCTGATCGCCACGCTCCAGCCGCTGGCGGAGAAGATCGCGGAAGAGGAGCGCATCCCCATCAAGGTGAAGACCGCCGTCGGCAACATCCCGACCTCCATCGACCTCAAGAAAAAGGACGAAAAATCAGAGTAGGGCCTGATCCACCGCCGCGCGAACGTGTTCGAGTGCGACGCCGCGGATAAGCACCGTCTTGAGCGGTGAGGTCTGCCCCTGCACCACCTCCACGTCACGGCGGTGAACGCCGAGAAGTTTCGCAAGCAGGGCGCACACCGCCTTGTTGGCCTTGCCGTCTTCCGGCGGCGCGGCGACGGCAATCTTGGCCCGCCCGTCCCACTCGCCGAGAAACCGATCGCGCGAGGCGCCGGGGACGACTTTGACCGCAAGGCGGATGCCACCCGGAGTATTCGAGATATGGATCACGCGACGAGCCTCGATGCTCAGCCAACCTGCGTCCGACCCTTCCGAACAGTCCGTGGTGAACGGCGACGTTCGTCATTCCCCCGCAGGCGGGAATCCAGCATCGTCATTCCCGCGAAGGCAGGAATCCAACATCGTCATTCCTGCGAAGGCGGAATCCAGCCGGTTGCCTCCGACGACATGCGAGTCCAGCGGTTCTCCGGATCGGACTGGACCCTCGCAGGCCCGGGGGTGGCAGGCCCCATGCCCGGTTTCCAGCTCCACCACAGCCCGTTAACCTCGGCGTGGCCGAGCAAGGCTCGCCTCCCACTCGAGTGTAATCTCGCTCGCCGCAGTCAGCGCAAATGTCCTTGGTGAGCGTGATCGGGCGGCCTGCACGGCGCTTCTCCGGGGTGGGGCGCGGCTGGACGATTCGGGAGACTACAAGCGCCAGGTCGAGTCAGCGGTCATAGCCCAAAGCACGCAGGGTCGGAATATCGTAGTACGTTTCACCACAGTGAGTGCATCGCTCCACGGTGACGGCGAGCAGGGCCCCACCGCGCGACTTCCTGCGAATCCGCCGGGGACGGACTGCATCCGCGCCGCACATCACGCAGCGTGTCAACCCGCCGGATTCAGTCTTCGAGTGTCGCGATTTTTGACGAGATGAGGACGTAGAAGATATCCGCGCCCGCTTCCCTGCGGATCGCGCCTTTTGTGTAGATGAGTGTGCCGGTGTAGTTGAAACTCTTGATGACATAGAGCCTTTCCCGCGATGATCCGCGATGCCGGCTTGTGGATCGAATTGTCTTTGCGATCGCCTGGGCGTTCAAGATGGACTCGAGCACGTCCCCCAGCGTCAGCGCATCGAAATCCAGCTCTTCCGCGGCCTTCTCCGTCAGGCGAACTTGACCGCGAATAACAAGGCGCTTGATGCGCACGAGCACATCCATGCCCGGAGATTCTAGTCGAGCGACGGATTCTTTCAAGCCGATCCCTCCAAGCCCGTGCCTGTCTCTTGCGGTGGGGCGGCGACCCCTGGCGCCGGATCATCACGAAGTCATATCTCGGGGCCGGGCCCGCATTCTCTCGTGTAGCGGCCGTCGCTGCGTTTCTTGTATTTGGTAAACCCTTTTTCCGCGAGGCTGGAGTTGCTCATGATGTTGCGTCCCGGGCGGCCTGGGATCGAGAAAATTCGCCGCACGGCGCAGCCGCACTTCGGGCATTCCGTCAGTTCGGCGTCACTGAACGACTGCATGATTTCAAACACTTGACGGCAATGCTCGCAGCCTTTCTGTTCCGCTTGATACTCATAGATGGGCATTGATGATTCTCCTCAACCGCCGGCGCGAATCAAGCTCACTGCCTCCCAAATGTCTGCATCGTCACAATCGGCTTCCAGACCTCCACAGGTTGGAAACCTGTGCTCCATTCACCGGTTGGAAACCGGTGCCATACCGTCCAACTGCAGAACGGTGCTACGGCCGCCGCTCATTCAATTCCCGATGTACTTTGCATAAATCGACTTCGCCCGCGGGGCGTCCTTCGTCCCCTTGAGGATCGCGCGCCCGTCGCCGAAGACGGTCAACGTCAATCCGTCCACTTCCGCCTGGAGCATGAAGGCGCTGCGCCGCGCGGGTCGCCCGCTCGCCCTCTCTATTTTTTCCGCCAAAGCGGCGAAGTCCACGCGCGTCCCTTGCGGCGGCTGAATCTGCACCGCGTCGCGCCCACACAGGGTGACGTGCGTCGAGGCGAGCTTGCCGCCCAGGTACTCAAACTCCCGCCCCTTGCAGCACGGGCACTCCCCCTGCTGCATCGCCCCTGACGCGTTCATCGTCGTCACCCGCCCGCTCCAGACGTCCACCGTCATCAACCCACGCGTCACCTCGTCTTTCAGTCCCGACAGCAGTTTCATCGCCTCCATCGTCGCCAGCGCCGCCACCACTTTCACCGCGGGACCGAGGACGCCGGCCGTGTCGCACGTGGGATTCATCTCCGGCGGCGGAGCACTCTCGAAAACGCAGCGCAGGCAGGGCGTCTCGCCGGGAAGCACGGGCATCACCAGCCCCGACGCGCCAATGACCGCGGCGTAAACCCACGGCCGACCCGTCTTGACGGCCAGATCATTGATGAGAAACCGCGTCTCGAAATTGTCCGTGCCGTCCAGCAGCACGTCTGCGCCCTCCGCGAGGCACTCGATGTTGCCGGGGTGGACATCAACAATGTGCGGCTCGACCTCGACGTCCGGGTTGATCCTCCGCAGCTTCCGCGCCGCGGCTTCCGCCTTTGGCAGTCCCGACGCCAGATCGTCCTCGTCGAACAACACCTGCCGCTGGAGATTGTCGCGCTCGATGTAGTCGCGGTCGCACAGCCGCAGGAAGCCGATGCCCGCGCGAACGAGCGAATCCGCCATCACCGTCCCCAACGCCCCGCAGCCGACAAGCAGTGCGCGCGACGCCATGAGCCGTCGCTGGGCAGCCTCGCCAAAGCGCTCAAAGAGAACCTGTCGGGAATATCTTGAGAGTTTCTCGTCCAACGTCGCCCGTCCCTGCAATGCCCGAAGTTCGGGGATCCTGCTTCAACCGGCCGGTTCCAGTGTCGTGACTCGTTGAGATTGCATTTTATCCAAGCCGCGACCGTAAGGGAGCGGTCCCGCTTCTGGGTGTCAGAACCCGCTTCTTTGCGGGCGCGGCTTTCACTCGGGGCGCTCGCTTCCTTGCGGTCGACGCTCGGTCGTGCCGTGGTCAGGCCACCTGCGCTTCGGAGTCTGCGTCGGCGTTCTGCGAGCGCTGCATCGACGTGAGCAACGCCTTGCCGGAGATCCTCGCGCGGCGCGGTTCCGGACCGATGACGGCGACCGCTTCCGCGCCGAGCAAGTCCACCGAGCGCGTGAGCAACTCATCACTGCACTCGACGCGCAGCTCGCGCGAACATTCCAGCAGCGCGGCCGCGCAAGGCTGTTCAGCCGCCGCGGCAATCCCCCTGCGCAAAGCGCCGTTCGCACCGCCCCCGGCAGCGTCCGCGGACTCCTGCTGCATCGGCACCTGAAGATAAACGGTCTTGCCGCCGCGATGTCCTCGAAGCAGGCTTTCGACCGCGTCGAACCGCTGCGTCGAGGCGAGGGTCAGGACCAGTCCATGCGCAAAGGTGCTGACCGCTTCCTCGCGCGGCACCACGTTCGACACGCGAAGCGACGGCGTCTCCCGCCGCCGGTCGACTTCCGCCACGAGGAACACGATCGTGTCCGGCGCAAGCAGCGGGCGAAACTTCGTCAGGTCGTCGGGGAAGAGAATGGCTTCGATTCTGCCGGAGAGATCCTCGATCGTCAGCACGCCCATGCGCGAGCCGGGGTTGCGCCCGGACTTCGTGATGACCGTGCGCAGCGTAGAGATCATGCCGCCGATGACAACTTCCACGCCGTCCCCGTAGCGGGCGAGTTCGGCGATGCGCGCCGTCGCGCAGGCGTTGATGACGGCCTCGTGCGCCGCCAGCGGGTGCTTCGTGATGTAAAAGCCCAAGACCCCCTTCTCGCGCGCCAGCATCTCCGCCTCGGACCACTCGGCCGCGGAGAGCCGGCGTCCGGCGCGCTGCGGATCGGGCGTCAGCTCCGCCGCGCCGAACATCATCATCTGCCCGCTCTTGCGGTCCTCCTGCACGCGCTGTCCGGAAGCGATGGCGTCGTCGAGGATTTCACACATGGCGCGGCGCATGGCGCCGGTCTCGTCAAAGGCGCCGGCGCAGATCAACGCTTCGATCACCGCCCGGTTCAGCGCGGTCAGTTCGACCCGCTCGCAGAAATCAAAGATGTCGTGGAAGGCGCCGCCCCGCGTGCGTGCGGAAAGCACCGCCTCGATCGCCTTCTCGCCCACGCCTTTGATCGCGCCCAGCCCGAACCGGATGCGACCGATCGAACCGCGCGCATGGGGCAAAGGTGCTTCAGGGCTGCGCCCGTCAGAGCCGCGCCCCGCAGAGCCGCGCCCTTCCCAGCCGCGCCCGTAAGGAAGCGGTCCAACCGTCCCTGCACCTGACAGCAGGTCAGAGACCTGCTGGTCCAGTGGCAGGTCGGAGACCTGCCCCACCTTCCCCCGCTCCACCGTGAAGTCCCGCCCCGAGCGGTTGATCGACGGCGGCTGAAGCGTGATGCCCATCTGCTCGGCGGATTCGCGGTACTCAGCCACCTTGCTGATGTCCCCCATTTCGTAGGACAGCAGCGCGGCCATGAACTCCGCCGGGTGATACGTTTTCATCCACGCCGTCTGATACGCCACCAGCGCGTAGCCCGTGCTGTGCGCCTTGTTGAAGGCGTAACCGCCGAACTTGAGAATGGCCTCGAAGATCTCCTCGGCGGTCGTGCGAGGCAGGCCGTTCGCGGCGCAGCCCGCAAGGAACGGCTCGCGGAACGCCTCGATCTGGTCCACCTTCTTCTTGCTGATCGCCTTGGCGAGCCGGAAGGCTTTCTTCAGCTCGATATTCCCCAGCCGGTTGACCAGACGCGAGACCTGCTCCTGATAGACCATGATGCCGTACGTTTCGGCGAGAACGTCGGTCATGATCGGGTGCGGCGTGGTCCATGCCTCTCCGTGCTTGCGCGCCACATAGGCGTCGATGTAGGCCATCGGGCCGGGCCGGTAGAGGGCGTTGGCGGCGATGAGGTCTTCAATGCGGTTGGGGCGCATGCGCTTCAGCACGTCGCGCATGCCGGGGGACTCGAACTGAAAGATCCCCATCGTCTCGCCGCGCGCGAACTGGGCGTACACGCGCGCATCCGTCAGGTCGACGGCGTCCAGGTCGATCTCCCGTCGCGCGCTTTCCTCCGCCAGCTTCCGCGCCCGCTCCAGCACGCTGAGCGTGCGCAGACCCAGGAAGTCCATCTTGAGCAGGCCCACCTTCTCGACCGTGGGGCCGTCGAACTGCGTGATGACAAAATCCTGCCGGGGAGACTGGTACAGCGGCAGGAAGTTAACCATCGGCTGGTCCGCGACGACGACGCCGGCCGCGTGAACGCCGGCGTTGCGCGCCAGCCCTTCGAGCTTGCGGCTGATGTCGATGACCTTGCGGAGCTGCTCGTCGGAGACGTAGAGCTTCTTCAGCTCCGGCTCCTGCTGCAGCGCCTTGTCGAGCGTGATGTGCAGGTCGGCGGGCACGAGCTTGGTGAGCGCGTTGGCTTTGTCGAAAGACAGCCCGAGCACGCGCCCCACGTCCTTCAGCGCCGCCTTGGCCTTCATGGTGTTGAAGGTGATGATCTGCGCGACGTGACCGTATTTTCTCCGCACGTATTCAATCAGTTCCGCGCGCCCGTCCTGGCAGATGTCCACGTCGATGTCAGGCATCTCGTCGCGGTCGGGGTCCATGAAGCGCTCGAAGTACAGTTCGTAACGGATGGGGTCCGGCTGGCTGATGCGCAGGCAGTAGGTGACGACGGAGCTGCACCCGCTGCCGCGCGCCCCGCAGGGAATGCCCCGCGACCGGGCGTAGTGCACAAAGTCCCAGACGATGAGGAAATAGCTGGCAAAACCCTTGCTGACGATGACGGACAGCTCGTAGTCGATGCGTTCGCGCAGCTCCGGCGAGAGGCCGCCGTAACGCTCCAGCGCCCCGTCGTACACCAGCTTGCGCAGGTAGGCGGCGTCGGCAGGCTCAGAAGAGAATGTTGAATGCGGATCGCTGAATGCTGAATGCTGAATGTCGAGTGCCGAAATATCGGAGTCAGCGACGCCGGCGCGTTTCACCTCCCCGCCGGAGCTTTCGGCGTTCCGCATTCGGCATTCTGCATTCCCGCTTTCGCCATTCCGCATTCGGCATTCGGTATTTCCTCTTTCGTCGTTTCGGCGTTTCGGCGTTTCGGCGTTTTTCTCCGGCACCTGGTACACCGGCGCGTAGCGCTTGCTGAAGTCGAACTCCAGGTTGCACAATTCCGCCACGCGGAGCGTGTTGGACAGCGCCTCCGGATGCCGCGGAAACAGCTCGACCATCTGCTGCGGCGACTTGAAGTAGAACTCGCCGGTGGGGAACTTGAAGCGATCTTCATCCGTGACCAGCGCGCCCGTGTTGATGCAGCAGAGGATGTCGTGCGCCTCCACGTCGCCGGCTTCCAGGTAGTGCACGTCGTTGGTGACGATCAGGCCGACGCCCCGCCGCTTCGCCAGGTCCGCCAGCTCGGGGTTGATCTTCCGCTGATCGTCGATGCCGTGGTCCTGCAGCTCGATGTAAAACCGCTCCGGACCGAAGACGGACAGGTAGAACTCGGCCAGCTCCTCGACCTTGCGGCGATCCTCGGCCACCATCGCCTGCGGAATCTCTCCGCCGAGGCAGGTGCTGGTGCAGATCAGCCCTTCGTTGAACTCGCGCAGCAGCTCCTTGTCGATGCGCGGCTTGCGGTAAAACCCTTCCGTGTACGCGAGCGTCGAGAGGCGCAGGAGGTTCCGGTAGCCAGTCATGTTCTGCGCGAGCACGAGAAGGTGGAACGCCTCCTTCGTCTGCGACGGCTCCTTCTTGCGCCGGTGCTCGGCCGCGAGGTACAGCTCACAGCCGATCAGCGGCTTGATGCCGGCTTTCTTCGCGGTCTGGTAGAACTCGATGGCGCCGAAGAGGTTGCCGTGATCGGTGATGGCCACGGCGGGCATGTTCATCCGCTTGGCCGTGTCGATCAGCTCGCCGATGCGCGTGGCGCCGTCGAGCAGGCTGAAGTGCGTGTGAACGTGAAGATGAACGAACCCGGCATCCGTGGCCATGAATGGCGATCCCTCGTGTGCGGCAGACGGTTCGACTTCCCCCCACATCCAAAGCAGACGGCTCGACCTCGCGCCGCACCCGAAGCAGACGGTTCGACTTCTCCCCGCACCCGAGGCAGACGGTTCGACTTCTCCCCGCACCCAAAGCAGACGGTTCGACTTCTCCCCGCATCTTAAGTGGAAGCTCGCGGCAGGGAAACCGGGTGGCACGGACCTCCGGGACGTGCCTTCGGCGGCACATGATCGCCGCATGTGCGTGACACGGTCCGGCCTGCTCGTCCGGCCAAACCGAGCCGCGGGCTTGAAGCCCGCGCGAACCCCAGACAGCCGGAGAGTTCAGTCCGCGCGCAAGCCAGTCGCCGCCCGGCGGACGCTGCCAAGGAAGGCATTATCCGCAGATGACGCAGAGGGGATGCGGCAATCGGGCTGCCATGCTTCCTCATTTGGGCGGTTGCTGCCTTCTCTGCGTCCTCTGCGCCCTCTGCGTTCTCTGCAGATATCTTCTTGCGGCGCGCTCGGTGTGCCGCCCGCGACGCATCGGCGCGAAGCCCCGGGGGGTGATTCCTAATTCGCGCAGGTCGCACGCGAACTCACCGCAACGATGCCGCCGACGCCCGCCCGCCTTTCATTCGCACACCGGATGCCGGCACAGCCCCGCGTCGCGGCATTCTTCGAGGCACACCTCGTGCTCGCCCTTGACCAGCGTCACCCAGCTCGTCTTCGCCCGCCCGCGATCGTTGAGCGCGACCGCGTGAGGATCCCCGCCGTCGAGCGTGAAGGTGAACGGCGTGCCATCGGGAAGCTGCACGACTATCCAAGCGCGGAGCCTATAGCGCCCGTCCCTGAGCTTCCATTGGGATTTGAGGCGGGTGACGTGATCGCACTCGCATTCATCGAACACGCCGTCGCAGTTGTGATCAATGGTCGACTACTTGGAAGGTTGTTTGCCCATCCATTCTCGCGAAAGGCGCTGCGCCTCCTCAATCTGCGTTGGTGACATGATCTTCTCAAGACTCTCCCGTAACTTGGCAGCCGTGCGATGCGGAGTAGGCACGGCCGAGCGATCTCCATGAGCGGCCGCCAAGTTCAACCACATGTGCGCGCACACTAAGTCCTTCGGGACTCCGCGACCGATGGTATACGCCGCACCGAGATAGAGCATTGCGAACTCATCTCCGCGTTCCGCAGCTTCGCGGTTCCACACGCCCGCCGCAATGTCGTCATGCGAGACCCCACCTCCTGGCTCGCTTCTCCCTGGAAGTAGCGCGCGTATGCTGTTCACCCAGAACTCTGCGGCCTTGCTGTACCACTCGATGGCGATCTTGTTTTCCCTTGGCACGCCCCGTCCATCAGCATACATGTCGCCGAGCAAGACCATGGCCTTTGGATCCTCAAGTTCAGCTGCTTTCCGGAACCAATTGGCCGCCGCCTTCTCGTCCTTCGGAACCCCGCTGCCAGCTTCGTACATCTCGCCGAGCAAGACCATCGCCTCGATGTCGCCGCGTTCCGCACCTTTGCGGTACCACTCGGCGGCGGCCCTGTCATTCTTGGAAACCAAGTGACCGTCCTGCAATATGCGTCCGAGCGAGACAAACTCGTGACTTCTCGCATGCTGCTCAGCTTTTCGGAACCATTCCCCAGCTGCATTCTGGTCCTTTGGAACCCCGCGCCCATCGGCATACATCGCGCCGAGCGAGCCCATCGCAAGTGCATTGCCAAGTTGAGCGGCCTTCCGGAACCACTCGGCGGCCACCTTGTGGTCCATCGGAACCCCCCGCCCTTCCATGCACATCGTGGCGAGCGAGCACATTGCGACAGCGTTCCCGAGCTCCGCAGCATTGAGATAGCACTCTGCGGCAGCCTTGTCGTCTTTCGGAACCCCGAGACCCAACTCGTACTTTACACCGAGGCCCAACATCGAATGACCGCTCTCGGCACGCTTGCGAAGCTCCTCGGCATCAGGTGTCTTCTGCACAGGTCCATCCTGCCGCGGTGCGACGGAGGTCACACCGAGAAGGGCCGCGCAGGCCAGCCATCCCTTGAGTACCAGATTCATGCCCTGTCCTCCCGCCGCCGGACTCCGCGTTCACGTTTTGCGATCATCGACTGGCGATTCACGACCGCCCATCCTGTCGAAACGGCGTACGGCATTCAATCCAAAACCGCCGAAAGCGATGGAAATCGCCGAGTCGGCGTGCCCTCGACCAGCGCTCGACCTTGGCGAAGACTTGCGTCATTCGCACACCGGATGCCGGCACAGCCCCGCGTCGCGGCATTCTTCGAGGCACACCTCGCGCTCGCCCTTGACCAGCGTCACCCAGCTCGTCTTCGCCCGCCCGCGATCGTTGAGGGTGACGGCGTGCGGATCACCGCCGTCGAGGGTGAAGGTGAACGGCGTGCCTTCGGGAAGCTGCGCCACCATCGAGGCACGAATCTTGTAGCGCCCGTCCCTGAGCTTGCACTGGGACTTCAGCCGGGTGACATGGTCGCAACAGTCATCGGGCACGCCGCAACCGCACTGACCCGGCTCCGTCTTGTTGGGATCATCCGGACAGCCATCGTTGCAGTCGGCGGTGCCGTCGCCGTCTCGGTCGGTGTCAGGCACGCCGCAACCGCACACGCCCGGTTCGATCTTGTTGGGATCGTCCGGGCACCCATCGCAGGCATCGCCGGTACCGTCGCCGTCAGTGTCGTCGTCCGGGCCCCACTCCCATGTCTCGCCGTCATAGTCGAGGTCCCCCCCAAACAGGACTGTCACACCCCGGGCGCTGTCGTAGGCCATGGCGTGCCAAAGGCGATCACTCGGTCCGCTCGTCGCGCGTAGCGCCCAAAGGCTGCCGTCCCATTCCCATGTCTCGCCGTCACGCCCACCATTGTCTTCACCCCCGAACAGCACCACGCGCCCGCGGGCGCTGTCGTAAGCCATGGCGTGGTGATAGCGCGGGCTCGGCCCGGACGAGCCCCGCAGCGCCCAGGCGCTCCCGTCCCACTCCCACGTTTCGCTGTCGAGCGCGCCGTCGTAACCGCCGAACAACAGCACCCGACCGCGGGCGCTGTCGTAGGCCATGGCGTGGTCAAGGCGCGGGGTTGGCCCGGACGTGGCCCGCAGCGCCCAGGCGCTGCCGTCCCACTCCCACGTCTCGCCGTCACGCGCGCCGTTGTCGAAACCCCCGCACAACACCGTCACACCCCTGGCGCTGTCGTAGGCCATGGCGTGGCGATTGCGCGGGCTCGGCCCGGACGTGGCCCGCAGCGCCCAGACCTTGCCGTCCCACTCCCAGGTCTCGCCGTCATACGAGTCGTCGAAGCCCCCGAACAGCACCACGCGCCCGCGGGCGCTGTCGTAGGCCATGGCGTGTTCAAAGCGCGAGCTGGGCCCGGACGTGGCCCGCAGCGCCCAGGCGCTGCCGTCCCACTCCCACGTCTCGCCGTCACGCCCGTCGTTGTCGTAACCCCCGAACAGCACCGTCACACTGCGGGCACTGTCGTAGGCCATGGCGTGTCCAAAGCGCGGGCTGGGCCCGGTCGTGGCGACCTGCTCCCACACCATGCAATCCTGCGCCGCCGCCGGGGCGCTCATCAAAAGCGCAAGCATGGCTACCACGACTACGCCGAGAGCGATGCGAAGAATCGACATCGTGAAGCCTCCAAAAGGGTTACTGGGACAATCGCTCCCATTGTACCGGCCGCTGCGTCGCGGCGGAAACGGATTCTTGCCGCGATCAAGCCGGCGGGGGCCAATGACCGCACCGGCGGAGACTCAAGACCGGTCCGGCGTGGGCCAACGACTGGACCGGCGCGGACCAACGACCGAACCGGCGTGGGCCAACGACCGGACCGGCGTGGACCTGTGACCGAACCGGCGTGGGCCTGTGACCGAACCGACGCGGGCCTGTGACCGAACCGGCGCGGGCCTGTGACCGAACCGGCGCAGGGACGTGACTGGACCGGCCTGCGTCTGTGACGGAACCGGCGGGGCAGTTTTCGCCCCGGATGGGGCGACGGATTGTAGCCACGGGTGGAGGTCGCCGCGGCGACCGAAACCCGTGGGGAGGTCGGCGATGCGCAAGCCCGCCCCGGCAGGGGCGGAGGAGGGCCGGCGCGCCGACGCACCTCTGCGGACGGGATCTCCTCGGCCCCTCCCGGGAGCCTTCGCCTCGAAGCTCGACCACCGGATCGGCAGCGCCGGCATGGGATTAAAGTGGAGGTTTTAAAGAGAGCCGAATGGCGTTTGCGGGGCCGGAAAGGGGCCTGTGGGCCGGGAATCGAGCGCGATTCCCGGGAATGAGCCGTCCATTCCAAGGAACAGGGCGGCCATTCCACGGAATGAGTCATCCCCGCCTTGGAATGCACCGCCCCCGCCTTGGAATGGGCCGTCCCCGCCTTGGGATGGGCCGTCCCCGCCTTGGGATGGGTCATCGCCGTCAAGGAATCACGCGCCGTGCCTAGGAGGGGACGATCCATTCCTTGGAGGGGACGCTCCTTTCCTTGGAGTTGCGGTCCGTTCCTTGAAGCTGACGCTCCGTGCCTTGATGCGCGTGCATCTTTCCCTGCAATGGGCGCACGGGAGCTCGGAACGGGCGCTGCGTCGCGGCGGAAACGGATTCTCCCAGCGATCAGAACCGCGCTGCGTTGACTCGTGACCGGACGCATGGAGTTCGTTCCCTCCCCGGCGGGCATCGCCCCCTCCCAGGCCGGCATCGCTCCCTCTTCGGCGGGGGTCGCCCTCGCCCCGGCGAGCGTCGCTTCCTTCGCGGCAATAGTCTCCCGTCCCAAGGCCGGAATCGTCCATACCCATGCAGGGACCGCACAATCCCCAGCGGGGCCGACGCGTTCCATGGCCTGTGTCTGCCGGCGCACGGTCCGCAGAAGGAAGTGTCCGCAGAGGACGCTGATTGCGCAGATGGGGATGCGGCAGGTGCGTTGGTTTCTTTTCTTTCTTGGCGATTGCCGCCTGCTCTGTGCGCAACGCTTTGGGGACCTTTCTTGACTTCTCTGCGCCCTCTGCGTCCTCTGCGGATACCCTCTGCTCCCCGGATCGTTGACCTGCCTCTCGGTCCTCGATGCACCGGCACGGGCGCTGCGGGGTGAGGCGAGGGGGCTGAGGATGCGGCGGGCGATTGGGTCATTCGGCGCACCCCAAGGGCGGACGGGGCAGTCCTGAGGATGTTCTCGGGACGAAGGAACGGCTGGAAAGCCGTAAGAATGGTGAAGCCAAGGGTCTGAAACCCGTTGAGGAACGCGGATTGCCGGGTTCCCCAAGTGGAGAGGGATCCTGACGGCGGAGGGTCCAGGGGATGGGTCGGACTCGCGCGGGCTGAAGCCACGCGGCTCGGCTGAAATCGCGCGGGCTGAAGCCACGCGGCTCGCTGGGCTGGAGGGCTGATGATGATCGAGATGACGCTGTACGGGCGCGGCGGGCAGGGCGGGGTCACGCTCGCCAAGCTGATCGCCTCGACCTACTTCAACCGCGGCAAGCATGTGCAGGCGTTCGGCGTGTATGCCGCGGAGCGCTCCGGCGCGCCGCTTCAGGCCTACGTCCGCATCGACGACGCCGAGATCACCAACCACAACCAGGTCCGCACGCCCGACCACGTCATCGTCCTCGACCGCACGCTCATCGCACCGAACATCCTCGACGGCCACAAGCCCGATGGCTGGATCCTTCTCAACACGCCGCAGCCGCCGGAGGCGTTCGCGGAGATGTTTCCCGGGCGCAACGTGGCCTGCCTCGATGCCACGTCGATCGCGGTGGCGCACGGGCTGGGCACGCGGACGGTCCCGATCGTGAATACGACGCTGCTCGGCGCGGTGGCGAAAGTGCTGGGCCTTGCCGCCTCGCCGGACGCGCCGCGCACGAGAAGTGCGCCGGGCAGGCCGGAAGCGCTGCGCACGCGAGACCTGCCACGCGCGTCAGACGTGCCACGCACTTCAGACGTGCCGAAGGCGATCGGGCTGACGTTCAAGGACGTGACCGAGACGCTGGCGCAGTCGAAGTTCGGCGGCGCTAATCTCGAAGCCGCGCGCGAGGCGTTCGAGTCCGTCCGCCTGGAGAAGCTGCCCGGCGCGGCGGCGGCGCCGAAAGCGCGTGCGCCCGGCGCGCCGCCGAAGGACTTGCTCGATGCGGACGTGGGCGGAATGCCCGCCATCCGCACGGGCAACTGGGCCACGCGCCAGCCGCAGCGGCATCAGCTCACGCCGCCGTGCAACCATGCGTGCCCGGCCGGCAACGATATTCAGGCGTTCGTGCAGGCGCTGCAGCGCAACGACGCCACCGAGGCGCTGTCGATCCTTCTGGTGACGACGCCGCTGCCGGGCGTGTGCGGGCGCGTGTGCCCCGCGCCGTGCATGGACGCCTGCAATCGCCGCATCTTTGATGAAAGCGTCAACATCCGCGACCTGGAGCGCTACGCGGCGGACCACGGCGAACTTCCGCCACCGACGCAGCCGCGCCGCGAGGAGCGCGTGGCCGTCGTCGGCTCCGGGCCGGCGGGTCTCTCCGCGGCGTATCACGTTGCGCGGCTGGGATACCCCGTCACGCTTTTCGAGTCGGACAAGGAGCTGGGCGGCGTGCTGCGGACGGGGATTCCCGCCTACCGGCTACCGCGCGACGTGCTCGATCGGGAGATCCGCCACATCCTCAGTTGCGGCGTGGAGCCGTGCCACAAGCGTGTCACCCGCGCGGACCTGGTCGAGTTGACGCAGCGTTTCGCCGCCGTGTTCCTGGCGACGGGCCTGCAGCAGGCGCGCGGGATGGACCTCGGCCCCGAGGCGGACGGGCGGGTGATCGAGGGGCTGGATTTCCTGGATCGCGCCCGACGCGGCGAGGAATCCACGAAGCAGCAGGAGGTCATCATCGTCGGCGGCGGCAATACGGCCATGGACGCGGCGCGGACGGCACTGCGTCTGGGCGCGCGGCACGTGCGCATCGTGTACCGCCGCTCGCGCGAGGAGATGCCGGCGATCCGCGAGGAGATCGACGAGGCGCTGGAAGAGGGCATCGCGCTGGATGAGCTGGTGCAGCCGCTGCGGATCTTCCGCGAGAAGGGCGCGACGATGCTCACGTGCCAGCGGATGAAACTCGCGGAGCCGGACGCGGACGGGCGCCGCCGCAGCGTGCCGCACGTCGGCGAGGACAGTCATTTCGATCTGCGCTGCGACCGCGTGATCCTCGCGCTGGGGCAGTCGGCGGACGTGGGCATCCTGCCGGAAGGCGCGGAGGTGCGCGAGGGCGAGGCGCTGGTCGGCATGACCGCCGCGCCGGTCTTCTTCGGCGGCGATTTTGCGAGCAACGAAGGAACCGTATCCGCCGCGATCGGCAGCGGCCGGCGCGCCGCGCTGCACATCCATCGGACGCTGACGGGCGAGGACCTCTTCCCCACACCGCCGCCCGTCGCGGGTCCGGAACAGATCACGATGCACATCTTCGAGCATGCGCCGAGGCATGACGGCCGCGCGATCCCGCCGGCCGCGAGGCGCGTGTCGTTTGAGGAAGTTCGGCGCGGGCTGGTGGACGATCCGGTGTTCCACCCCGCGGAGGACGAGGCGAACCGCTGCTTCAGTTGCGGCGTGTGCAACCTCTGCGACCGGTGCGTTCACTACTGCCCGGAGGGGGTGCTGCTGCGCTGCGGCGAGGAGTTTCAGTTTGATTACGGACAGTGCAAGGGATGCGGCGTGTGCGCGTCCGTTTGCCCGCGCGGCGTGGTGTACATGACGGAGTTGTAGGCGCAGGAATCGCGAAGCAGATGGAATGGCGGCCGGGGGGAAGGTTGCGAACGCGATGTTCGCGGACAGTCAGACAACGAGCATCATGAAGTGGATCGGGATCATGCTTGTGGCTGCGGGGCTGGCTGCTTCGGTCGCGGCGACGGAGGCGCAGGGGCCGCCGGACATTCTCTGGAAGCAGGCCGCGCACGGCGCTCAAACCAGCGGCATCGCCTTCTCACCGGATGGCGCGCTGGTCGCCACGGGAAGTTACACGCAGGGCATCAAGCTGTGGAAAGCGAGCGACGGCACGCCGATCCGCACGCTCGCGGGCTACGGTGCGCACGTGTGCTTCTCGCCGGATGGACGGACGCTGGCCGCCGCGGGTGGAACGGCGATCACCCTGTGGCGCGTGTCGGATGGGGCACTGCAGGAGACCATCCACGAGTTTGACCACGACATCACCGTGCTGGCGTACAGCCCGGACGGGACGGTGCTCGGCGCGGCGGACCAGTGGTCGAGCACGAAGATCATCGACATCGCCACCGGCGAGGTGTTGCACGATCTGCCGGCGTACTCGGATGCGGTGGCGTTCTCGTTTGACGGACAGTTGCTGGCGGGCGGCGGGCAGAACGGATGGGTGCGGGTGTGGCGCGTGTCGGACGGGCAGCTCGTGCAGTTGATGGGATACGGGTATCCGCAGACCGTCCAGTCGCTGGCGTTTGTTCCGCCGCGCGGCGAGGTGCTGGCTTCGGGAGGCTCCGCGATCCAGGATGAGTTCGAGGGCACGGTAAACTTCTGGCGCGTGTCGGACGGGGCGCTGGTTCACTCCCTCCGCAACGCGCACGCCGAGATCATCAACACGATCGCGCTGTCGCCGGACGGCCGCTTTCTCGCCACCGGAGCCCGCGACGCCACGTTGAAACTATGGAACGCGGGCGACTACTCCGAGCTGCGGAAGTATGACGAAGAAACGGGCAACGTCGCCTACTGGCCGTATTCCGGACCGCGCACCGTGCAGTTCGCCGCCGGAGGCAATGAATACGGTTTCGGGCGCGACGACGGCTGGGTCGTCGTGGCGGACAACCCGTTCGAGTGCAACATGCGTGAGGCGATGAGCGCGGTGTGCAAACCGGGCGCGGAAGGTCGGTACACGTTCATCGTCCGGTTGAAGAAGGGGACGCCGGGGGCGCTGTACCCGATGTGCCTTGACGGCGGCGACTGCCGTGAGTTTCGAACGAACGACCGTGGGAAACTGAAAGTGAAGTATGCGGGCGTATCGGCTGGCACGCATTCGGCGACGCTGCGCTGGTGCCGGCTGGGTGCGTCGGCGGAGTGCCTGTAATTGTGCTGGGCGGCGCGTGGGGCGGATCGTGATACGACCAGGCCGGAGAGGTGTGCACATGGGCAAGGCGTTGATTACCGGGAATCATGCAGCAGGATACGCTCTGTCCGTCTGCGGCGAGGCGAACCGGTCCGCGCGCGGCTGCGTCGCCGGCGCGTATCCGATCACCCCGCAGACGGAGATCGTCGAGTACCTCCGTGGATTCAACTTCTCACGCGGGCGCGTCGTCCCCGTGGAGAGCGAGCACAGCGCGATGGCCGTGTGCATCGGCGCGGCGCTGAACGGCGCGCGGGCGTTCACCGCCAGCTCCGCCAACGGGCTGGCGTACATGGTTGAGAACATTTTCGCCGCGGGCTATTACCGCCTGCCGATCGTGCTCATTGCCGTGAACCGCACGCTCGGTCCGCCGTGGAACATCTGGGTGGACCAGGGCGATAGCCTGATGTTCCGCGACGCCGCGTGGATTCAGTTCTACACCGAGTCGCACCAGGACCTCGTGGACACGGTGCTTCTTGCCTTTCGCGTCGCCGAAGACCCGCGCATTCTGCTGCCCGTGTGCGTGGCGCTCGACGGCTTTGTCGTTTCGCACACGCTGATGGGCGTGGAGTTGCCCGAGCAGGCGCAGGTCGATCGCTTCCTGCCGCCGTGCCACGTGCCGCATCGCCTGCGCGTCGATCACCCTGCGACCGTCGGCGGCTTGACTTGGCCGAAGGAGACGGCGCATCACCGGCGGCAGATTCAGTCGGCCATGGAGCGAGTGCCGGAGGTGCTGGAGGAGGCGCTGGACGAGTTTGAGAAGGTGTTCGGGCGCCGGCCTGACGGCGCGCTGCGGGTTGAACATGCGGAAGACGCGGAGCAGATGCTGGTGGCATGCAACACGATGGCCCGGACCGCAAGGCGTCTGGTGGAATCCCGTCAGTCAGAAGGTGAGAAACTCGGGCTGATCAAGCTCAAGATGTTCCGGCCATTTCCGCGCCGTCAGTTGCGCGAAGCCGTCGGAAAGGCGAAGCGGCTGGGCGTGCTGGACCGCAACCATTCGGCCGGCTCCGGCGGGGTGTTCTGGGGCGAGGTGGCGGCGACCTTTCAGGGGCGCAGCGACCTGGTGGTTCAGAACTACATCGTGGGTCTTGGCGGCGGCGACGTAACGCCCGAGGTGCTCGGCATGATCGCGGACGATCTGCAAACGCGCATGACCGCTGGCGAGCCGATCTGGCAGGAGGTGGGCGTATGACGGCGATGGCAACCCAGGTTGAGTCGAACTGCGACGCGCTGCTTCGCGCGGGAAACACCAACTGCGCCGGCTGCGGAATGTCCATCGGGCTGCAACTGCTCGAGCAGGCGCTGGGCAAGGACCGCAAGCCTCTGATGGCCATTCCCGCCTGCTGCGGCATCGTCACCGCCGGCGCCTTTCCCACCAGCGCGTACGGCGCGCCCGTGGCCGCCAGCACCTTCGCCAGCGCCGCCGCGGTCGCAACGGGGCTGAGCCTCGTCGGCGAGATCAACGGCGAGGACGCGCCGGTCATGGTCTGGGCGGGCGACGGCGGAACGTATGACATCGGCGTCGCCACCCTCTCCGCCGCCGCGGAGCGCAACGAGAACGTTCTCTACTTCTGCTACGACAACGAGATCTACGGCAACACCGGCGGGCAGCGCAGCAGCGCCACGCCCGAGTATGTCACCACCTCAACCACGCCCCGCGGCAAGGCCGAGCGCAAGAAAGACATGATGGCCATCATGGCGGCACACCGCATTCCGTATGCGGCGACGCTGTCGGTGGCGCACCGCGATGACTTTCTGCGCAAGGTGCGATACGCGCTGACCGTGAAGGGGTTTCGCTTTCTCGTCCTGCTCTCGCCGTGCCCGACGGGGTGGAAATCCGAGCCGCAGGAAAGCGTGGACCTGATCGACCTGGCCGTGCGCTGCGGCGTCTTTCCGGTGTTCGAGGTGTTCGACGGCATGCGCTACCGCATCAACGTCCGCCCGGATGGCACGCCGCTGGAAAAGTACGCCGAGCGCCAGCGCCGCTACGCCGCGGCCTCGATGAACTTGGAAGGGGTCCGCAGGCACGTCGCAGAGCAGTGGGCATGGCTTGAAGGGATGGAGCGCGCGTTCCCCGGCTCCGAGTAGCCGCGTGGAAGGCAGCCTCAAGTCCGTGCGGGCACTCCGATGGGTGCGGGCACTCCGATGGGTGCGGGCACTCTGATGGGTGCGAGCACTCTGATGGGTGGCACGGATCTCCGAGACGTGCAGCACGCCCCGGAGGTGCGTGCCACCGAACTGTGCCCCTGCCGGCCTTTCGAACCCCCTTGCCCGCCAACCCACCTTGAGGTAGAATACCCCCACCATCGGGCCGGTTGAGGTCTGCCTGACCGAAAGGAGGTCCGAATGCGAATGGAAGCTGACCGGGAAGGCCCCGGCGTAACGGGGACGGGTTCTCTCTCTCTCTCTCTCTCTCCGCCTCCGCGCGCGGAGGCTCGCCTTCCTTGGGAGTCGAGCTTGCGCGGGGTTGGTTCGACGTGACCTCTCGCGCCCTTTGCTCATCGGCCAACTTTGCCCTCGTCCGCGCGTCGCACTAACCACGGCCATGCTCGCGTTCGCATTCATCACGTGCGCCCCTCGCATCGCCCGCGCGGATGGCCCGATCATCGACGCCGACGTGCAGCGCCTCATGGACGAGAAGCCCGACGAAGCGCACGCTCTGATCGTCTCCGTCGAACTGTGCCGCACGCCGCTGAATCTCCAAGAACTGCTGCCCACGCCCGAGGAAACCAACGAATGCACACGGCTGTGGATCGCGTGGGAAACGCTGGCAGAGGAGTTCGAGGAGGGCTGCAACGAGAACCTGACGAAAGAAATGGTCGACGCGGCCTACGCAGAGGCGAAGGCGTATGACGACGTGATCGTCGCCATCCAGAAGGCCGCGTACAAAGCCTATCACGAAGACTACGCGAGCATCGTCGCCGAATCTGTGCCCGACGTGTATGAGAGTCTGCGGTCGGTGCTCGGCGAAAACGTCCGGCGCGTGAGCGAGTCCAGCAAGCT
>JADZBE010000006.1 GCA_020852275.1 Phycisphaerales bacterium | reverse complement strand
GGCAGGCGCCGATGGACAAGGATCTGTACGACATGGCGTACGAGATTCAGCGCCGCGTGGACGAGCCCGCCGTGCAGGCAAGCTGTCAGCGCGTGATGGACGCGGTGGACGCGGTGGTCCTGCACGAACGTCACCGCCCGAAGTACGACGACGCGCACGGCATCACAATCTACCAGCCGTCAAATCGAAACCAGGAGACGAACCGGCGCTTCTACGAGACGCTTGACTTCGCGCGACAGTCGCGCTGGGACGAGTTTCTCGACGGCTATGTGCGGTAGGGCGGTCTCGGCGCATGCGAGGCAGCGATCGTCGCCGGCGTCATCGACGGCGTCGTCCTCGGCGGCATCCCCGTAGCCAACTTCACCTGGCTGGCCGCATCAATGGCGTGGGCAGGTAGCGTGCAGCCCAAACCGCGAGGGAGCGAGTCCAAGGTGTGGTTCGAGGCGCTCGGGCGGAGCTCACGACGCTCGTTGGGTGGCCGAAGGGGAATGCCTGGCCCCCTCTCTCTGGATAAACGAGCGCCACCTTCCTCTGGTCTTTGGACGCCTCGCTCCAGAACTCGATGAGTTCGAGGTCTCGCTTCTTGCGTGCGCCGGCGTGTGGGCTCAGGTCCAGCATGTACGCCTCGAGGATTCTGCCTTGGCGCGTGTTTACGGTGACGCCAGACCTCCTGAGGCGGAGCAGCTTCAGGTCGACCCGTTCATGAAGCGCGTCGACCTGCCCGCCGCGAATCTCCTTGTCAATCAGAAAGCAGTTGCGGTTTGCAGCCTCCAGACAAAACCGTCGCACGCGCGTTCGTTGTAGGCTCCGGCTGACGCGGCTGCGATCGGACGATTGGCTCCGGGCGAACTACCGGCTCCTCTTCTTCCGGTCCTTCCGCCGGTCGCGCTTGCTGAGGTTGCGCTGGGTGGCCGTGGTGCTCTGTTTGATCTTGCGCAACTGCCCGCCGCTCGCCATGATGTTGCCGACCTGGGTGCTGTACTTGAGCCGCTGAAGCATGTTCATGCCGCTCATCTTCTTCATCATGTCGCGCATCATCTCGAACTGCTTGACCAGACCCGAAACGTCCTCCGGCTCCACGCCGGCCCCGCGGGCGATGCGCCGGCGGCGCGAGGCGTCGATCACCTCCGGCTTGGTCCGCTCTTTGGGCGTCATGGAGCCGATGACCGCCTCCAGCCGCACCAGCTCCTGATCGTCGATCTCTTCGTCGGCCATCATGGCGCCCATGCCGGGGATCTTCTTCATCAGCTCCTTCATCGAGCCCATCTTCCGCAGCTTGCGAAGGTGATCGCGGAAGTCCTCCAGCGAGAACGACCCTTTGGCCATCTTCGCTTCGAGCTTGGCGGCTTCGGCCTGGTCGAACTGCTGCTGCGCCTGCTCGACGAGCGAGAGGACGTCGCCCATGCCGAGGATGCGCCCGGCGATGCGGTCCGGGCGGAACTCTTCGAGCGCCTCCATCTTCTCGCCGACGCCGATGAACTTGATCGGCTTGCCGGTGATCTGCTTGACGGACAGCGCCGCGCCGCCGCGCGTGTCCGAGTCGAACTTCGTGAGGATGCAGGCGTCGATCTCCAGCCGCTGGTTGAAGATGCGGGCCGTGTTCACCGCGTCCTGACCGGTCATCGCATCCAGCACCAGGTACACCTGGTGCGGGTGGCACTGCCCGACGACCGACTCCAGCTCTTTCATCAGGTCTTCGTCGATGGCCAATCGCCCCGCGGTGTCGAGGATGACCACGTCGCGGTCGGTCTTCTTGGCGTAGGCGATGCCGTTGGCGCAGACTTTTACCGCGTTCTCGTGCCCGCGCTCGGTGTACGCGGGGACGCCGATCTGCTGGCCGAGGACTTCAAGCTGGTCGATCGCCGCCGGGCGCTTCAGGTCCGCCGCCACCAGCAACGGTCGCTTGGCCCGCTTCAGCAGCATCGCGGCCATCTTGCCGCACGTCGTGGTCTTGCCGGACCCTTGCAGCCCGGCCATCAGCAGCACGGTGGGACCGGGCGTGACAAAGGGGATGCGCGGATCGACGGGGCCCATGATCTGCACCAGCTCGTCGTGCACGATCTTGACCATGACCTGGTCGGGCTTGAGCGTCTTGACCACTTCCGCGCCGACGGCCTTGCCCTGCACGTCGTCGCAGAACTTCCGCGCGACTTCGAGGTTGACGTCGGCTTCGAGCAGCGCGGTGCGGATCTCGCGCATGATCTCCGCCACGTTCTCCTCGGTAATCTTGCCCCGCCCGCGAAGCCCGCGGAAAACGTTGCCCAAGCGGTCTGTCAGTGCGTCAAACATCCTCTGCCCCTGTCCTTTCGATGAGGGCGGGATTATACGCAGATACCGGTCCAAAGGCAGGGGATGGTCGCTGGCGCGGCCTGCGACGGGCACATCTATTCAGCGACACTTCATAAGCGGACTTTACGTCGGACAGCAACTTTATAAGATTGGTGGCCAAAACTTATAAAGTGGCGGGCACTTCATAAGGGACTGTGTAATGTCGAGATCGCCTACTTCAGGACACCGGGCTGGCGCCTTCGTTCAGCAGCCGCAAGAGTTCAAGGCGTTCATGAAATCCGCGACGCCTGTGACCCTTCGAGGACGTTGAGTCCGGTTCGCGGACATCGCACACGAACGAGCGACGCTCATGAGTTCTGCCCCCGACGTCATCCTCTACACCGACGGCGCGTGCAGCGGCAACCCCGGTCCGGGCGGCTGGGGGGCCATGCTTGTCAGCCCCGGCACGGGAAAGGTCAAGAAACTCTCCGGCGGAGCGCGCGAGACCACGAACAACCGCATGGAGCTGACCGGCGTGATCGAGGGTCTGCAGGCGCTGCGCGGCACGAAGCGGTGGCGCGTGCACGTCGTGACCGACAGCGAGTATGTCGTCAACGGCATGACGGTGTGGATCGACGGCTGGATCGCCAACGGCTGGCGGAAGGGGAAGAAGGCCGGCGGCGGCGCCATCAAGAACCTTGAGCTTTGGCAGGAGCTGCACGCCCTCGCGCAGCAGTTCGACGTTACCTACGAGCACGTCCGCGGGCACGCGGGGCACCCGGAGAACGAGGAGTGCGACCGGCTGGCGGTGGCGGCGCGGGAGGAGGCGAGAAACTCAGGATGAATGCAGAATGCCGAATGGTGAATGCTGAATGCTGAATGGCGAATAGCGAATAGCGAATGACCAAGCGCGAAATCCAGTTCCGCAGCCGCGTTGTGCGCCGATTTCCAACCGCTTGTGGCACCGTTTCGTGAGCGCTAGTGGCACCAGTTCTTGAGCGCTTGTGGCACCGGTTCTTAATCGCTTGTGGCACCGGTTTCCAACCGCTTGTGGCGCCGTTTCTTGAACGCTTGTGGCACCGGTTTCCAACCGGTGGATGTAGCACGGGTTTTCCAACCTGTGCCAATGAGGAGATGTATTTCGGTTTTGGAGGCTTAACAAGCGGACGTTCGACAAACGGAGGCTTGATCGACGACGGCTGCGCAAGCCTGGCCGCGGCGGCATCCGCGGCTCAACGGCGAGTGTGAATCCTGACGCCCGTCATCCGCACTGGAGGGGGACTCTTGACCTTTGCCTCGACATTTCAGCCGCGCCTGCGTCCTCTGGAGCCGACGCGGCTGCCGGAGGAATCGGGCGAGATGATGTTCGCCCTGCGCGATCCGACCGGGATTTCGGAGGCGATCCTCAGCCTCTCCGGCGGCGCGCTGCGCGCGCTGCTGCTGATGGACGGCACGCGCACCTGCGACGAAATCCGCAGGGATTTCCAGCAGGATGCAGGAGTCGAGCTGAGCGAAGCGTCGATGCACAAGCTCCTCGCTCACCTGGATGGCGCACACTTCCTCGACGGAGAACGCTTCGAGAATCACTATCGCTCGCTGGTCGAGGAGTATCTCGGCGCCCCCACGCGCGCCTTGCGCGACGGCGAGTCCCTCGGCGTGGACGCGGAATCGGGGGAACCGTTCCGCTCGATCCTGGCGGGCGCGCCGTCGCAGGACGCATCGTGCGCGGCGACGGACCGCATCGTCGGTCTGATCGCTCCGCACCTCGACTACGCGCGCGGCGCTCCGTGCTATGCGGCGGCCTACGGGGCACTGGTGCACCGTCGGCCGCCCGATCGGGTGGTGATCCTCGGCACGAATCATTTCGGGCGATCCTCGTCCGTCGTAGCCACGGCGAAAGCGTTCGAGACGCCGCTGGGCACGACGTCCTGCGACCTGGAGTTTCTTGCGGCGCTGGAAGCGGAACTCGGCTCGCTGCGGCGCTTCGAGCTGGACCATCGCCGGGAGCACTCCGTTGAGCTCCAGGTGATGTTCCTGCAGCACCTGTTCGGCGCGGAGCGGACGCGGATCGTGCCGTTCCTGTGCCCCAGTCCGTGCGGACCGACCGGGACCGCGCCCTGGGACGGAGACGGCGTGGACCTGCGCGCGTTTTCCGCGGCTCTTGGCAAGCAGGTTCGCTCCTGGCCCGGCGACACGCTCATCATTGCGGGCGCGGACCTCAGCCACGTCGGCGGCTACTTCGGAGATGAGCGCGACCTGGACGAGGCGTTTCTGGCGCACGTGCGGTCGCGAGATGAGGAGGCACTGCGCCGCGTCGAGACCAGAGACGCGGAGTCGTTCCGCCGGTGCGTCGCGCGGGACGACAACCCTACGCGCGTGTGCAGCGCCGGTTGCATCTACGCATTGCTGGCCGCGCTGCCCGATGCGGAACCCAGGCGGCTCGGGTATCATCAGGCGGTGACGCAGGAGTGGCGCAATTGCGTGACGTGCGCGGCGGTCGTGATGCAGGGCTGATATCCGTCATGCCCGCGCTGGCGGGAATCCTGACTTGGCGGTGGCTTGGATGTCCGCTTGCGCGGGTACTACGGCCCCGGAGGATGTCGGCCCCGGCGGATGACGGCGCCGGAGGATGACGACTCCAGTTGTCATTCCCGCGAAGGCGGGAATCCAGACCCTGCGGTCGACAGGACGCACGCCCGTGTGGCGCAGATCTTGCCGACGCCCGATTTCGAGTCCGGCTGTGGGCTGGTCAATCTATCCCTATTGCGGTTGTTGCCCTTGATAGCCGCACTCGCGGCTCGCAAGCATGGCTTTGGTTTCCTTTCATCGCCGAGTGATCGCCGACGGCGCCGGGCCGTGGATGATGCCCTTGCGCGCGGGGCTGTCCGCCATGGGCGTGCTCTACGGCGCCGCCGTGCGCGGGCGCAACGCCCGATACGATCGCGGCGCCCCGGCGTATCGCCCAGCCGTGCCGGTGATTTCCGTGGGCAACCTGACCGTGGGCGGCACAGGCAAGACGCCGATGGTGATCGCGCTCGTCGAGCGGCTGGCGCGAATCGGGAAGAAGCCGGCCGTGCTGATGCGGGGCTACCGCGCGGATGCCTCCGGAATGAACGACGAGCAGCGGCTGATCCAGCGTGCATGCCCGGGGGTGGTCTGCCTGGCAGATCCCGACCGCTGCCGCGCCGCGCGGGTGGCCGTGGAGCGGCACGGCGCGGACGCGCTGGTTCTCGACGACGGATTTCAACACCGCCGGCTCGCGCGCGACCTGGACCTCGTGCTCATCGACGCGACCTGCCCCTTTGGCTTCGACCGGCTGCTGCCGCGCGGGCTGCTGCGCGAGCCGGTGGAAGGGCTGCGGCGAGCCCATGCCGTGGTGATCACGCGGGCGGACGAGACGGACGCCGGGGCGCTGCGCGCCTTGAATGCGAGGATCGAATCCCTGTGCCCGAAAGCCCCGCGGCTCGCCGCGCGACATCGGGTGGCGGGTCTCGTGGACCTCGAGGGGAATGCGGCCGGGGAGCTTTCAGCGGGCTGCAAGGTCTTCGCATTCGCCGGCATCGGCAATCCCCGGTCGTTCCTTTCGACGCTGAAGCGGCTGGGGGCGGAGGTGGTTGGCACGCGGTGGCGCCCCGACCATTCGTATTACAGTCCGCGCGTGGCTGCATCGCTGCTGCGCGAGGGCGCGGCGCATCGGGCAGACGTGCTCGTGACCACGGAGAAGGACGCCGTCAAGCTGATCGAGCATCGCGCGATGCTGCAGGATCGGCTGCGCATCGTGCGCATCGCCGTCGAGTTTCTCGATGAGGGGGATAAGATGATGGACGAGTTGCTCGCGCGGGGCTTGAACCGCGCGGGGGAGTAGCCGGTCGCGCTGGGTAGTTCGTCACTCCGTGACGAACGTGCAGAGGTTCAGGTCAGATGTGCGCTTCCTTACGGGCGCGGCTCTGAAGGACGGTCGCGGGACTGAAGCACTTGCGCGTTACGGGCAATGTGCGATCTCCATGCGGCATTTCTCGACACGGGAAGGCGGAGGGTGATCGGTTTTGGGAGTTGACGTTCTCATCTTCGGCGGAGGCGTGGCCGGGCTTTGGGTGCTCGACGAGCTGCACCGCGCCGGGATGTCCGTGCTGCTCGCAGAGTCGCGGGCGCTGGGGGCCGGGCAGACGATCGCCTCGCAGGGCATCATTCATGGGGGCATCAAGTACACGCTGGCGGGACTGCTCTCGGAATCGGCGCGATCGATCCGCGAGATGCCCGGCATCTGGCGCGAGTGTCTGCGCGGCGCGGGCGGCGCAGGTGGCGCGGGCGGGCCGGACCTGTCGAACGTGCGCGTGCTGTCGGAGGTTTGTCACCTGTGGCGGACGGACTCGCTCAGCTCGCGGGCAGGTCTTGCAGGCGCGGCCGGCGGGCTGCGCAGCGAGGTGACGCGGCTTGCCGCGGCGGATCGCCCCCCCCCTCTGGTGCAGTGCCCGGGGGACGTCTTCGCCGTGCGCGAGCAGGTCCTCGACGTGGCAAGTCTGCTGAGCGAGCTTTCCCGGCCGCACGAGTCGCACCTCGTGAAAGTCGAAGAACCGGGTGTGGATTTCGCGGTTCAGCGACCGGGCGAAGTGAACTGCGTGCGTCTGGCTCATCCCGCCGGCGGAAGTCCCCTGGAGCTGAAGCCTTGCGTGATCGTGCTGACCGCCGGCGCGGGCAACGCCGAGCTGCGACGCCGCGTGGGGCTTTCGCCACAGGCCATGCAGCGCCGCCCGCTGCACCAGGTGCTCGTGCGCGGCCGGCTGCCGCTGCTCTTCGGCCACTGCGTGGACGGCGCGAAGACCCGCGCGACCATCACCAGCGCCGTCGATGCCGCGGGACGAACGGTGTGGAACGTGGGCGGGCAGATCGCCGAGGACGGGGTGAACATGGATCCGCCCGCGCTGGTCGCGCATGCACGGCGCGAGCTGGCGTCCGTCCTGCCGGGCGTGACGCTGGCGGAGGCCGAGTGGACGACTGTCCGCGTGGACCGCGCCGAGCAGGCGACGCCCGCAGGCCTGCGTCCCGCAGGTCCACATGCCAAGCGCGAAGGCAATGTCATCACCGCCTGGCCGACGAAGCTCGCCCTGGCGCCGCAGCTTGCAAGGATGGCGCGGGAGTTGCTCGCCGGCGCGCCGCGCCGACCCCCCGCGCCGCTTGATCCGGCTCGACCGCCCATCGCGCCCGATTGGCCTCGGCCGCGCGTCGCGGCGCCGCCGTGGGAGGAGCCGCGAGACTGGTCCGCCTAGGTTCGAGCGCGTTGCCGGCTCGAGATGCACAGCCATGAACATGAGGGTCAAGCGCATGCGCGTCACCGAACCTTTCGCCACGCCATATTCGTTTCTCCGCCAAGAAGCAGAGCTTGGGCCAGGGGTCTGCCGCCGCGCGGCGCATCAAGTTGTGCGCCTTGCAACTGAAGGCCCGAGCCATCAAAGCAGGCCGCGCATGGCTTCTGCCTTTCTCTGTGTTCCTCTGCGTTTCTCTGCGGCTCGAACTCCGCTGCTTTGCAGACTTATTCGCGCGGCTTCATCTGCTCCAAATCCGAAATCCGAAATCCGAAATCCGAGATCACAAGCAGCCAGGGGTCGCGGCGGCGTTCGCACCCCCGCCTGCCCGCCTTACCTCGGAGCATTGCAGCCATGATTCCGCCCCTCAGTGCCATCGGGTTCGGCGCCTTCAAGATCGGACGCACCGAGGGCGTCAAGTACCCCGCGGGCTACGACCTGCCCACCGACGCGCAAGCTGAGGCGCTCCTCAACGGCGTGCTCGACCTGGGCATCACCTACATCGACACCGCCCCGGCCTACGGCGTCAGCGAGGAGCGGATCGGCAGGTTCCTCGCCTCGCGCCGCGACGAGTTCACGGTCTCCACGAAAGTCGGCGAGACATTCGAGGATGGCCGCTCGACGTATGACTTCTCAGAGCAGGCCGTCCGCGCGAGCATCGACCGCAGCCGAAGGCGCCTGGGCCGCGACGTGCTGGACCTGGTGCTGGTCCACGCTCCGCGAAACGACGGGGAAATCCTTCAGCAGACGCGGGTCGTCGCGACGCTGATGGGCCTGCGCGAGAGCGGAGTCGTGCGGCACATCGGATTCTCAGGCCATACGCAGGCCGCCTTCACCGCCGCGCTCGACTGGGCGGACGCGATCATGGTCGAGTACCACGAAAAAGACGCGACGCTGGGTCCGGTCATGTCGCAGGCCGCGGCGCGCGGTGTGACGGTCATCGTCAAGAAAGGTCTCGCCTCGGGCACGCTCGACGCCCGCAGCGCCGCACGGTTTGTCTTCCAGCACCCGGCCGTCCGCAGCCTGGTGGTCGGCTCGCTCAACCTGCACCACCTCCGCGAGGTGATCGAAGCAAACCGCTCCCCGGAGACGAAATAACGATCCGTGGTGGTGGAAGAACCGTGGCGAGGGACGAGCCGTCGAGAGAGACGAACCGTCGCGAGGGACGAAGCTCGTCATTCCCGCGCAGGCGGGAATCCAGTTCCGTCCTTCCCGCGAAGGCGGGAATCCAGTTCCGTCATTCCCGCAAAGGCGGGAATCCAGCCGGCTGCGGTCGAGGTGGCGCGAATTCAGCGGTTTTCCGGCGTGGACTGGGCCCCCGCCGGCGCGGGGGTGACGACTCCACTGCCCGCTTTCGAGGTCCACCCCGGTCTGATTCCACCCCGGCCTGGCAAGGTGACTGGACCATGCCACAACCATTCGAGATCTGAATGAGGTTGCCTTGCTAAACGGCCTGCAAAGTCATCGAACACTCTTGACCTCCGCCTCGCAAGGAAGGTAGAATTATCCCCAACATCGGGCCGGTTGAGGTCTGCCTGACCGAGAGGAGGTCCGAAGATGATGCTCGAACGTGCGAGTCGAGGGGAGCCGTTATCGGCTCCGGGTTCTGTCTCTCTCTCTCTCTCTCTCTCTCTCTCTCTCTCTCTCGCCTCGCCTCCGCGCGCGGAGGTTGCAACTCTGTACCTGCGCGGCGGCGATGCCGCCAAAGCGAGCCGCGGGCTTCAGCCCGCGCGAATTCGACGAACCGTGGGATTCATCCCGCGCGGAGGTTTCCTCGCCGGTTCGAGTTCTTCTCGCGCGGAGGTTCGCCTTCCATGGGAGTCGAGCCGGCGCGGGGTTGCGTTCGGCGTGACCTCTCGCGCGTCTCGGATGTCCGTCCTTCGCGTTCGCGTCCGCACGCCGCGCTGACCACGGTCATGCTCGCGTTTGCATTCATCCCGAGCATCGCCCGCATCGCCCGCGCGGATGGCCCGATCATCGACGCCGACGTGCAGCGCCTCATGGACGAGAAGCCCGACGAAGAGCACGCCCTGATCGTCTCCGTCGAGCTGTGCCGCACGCCGCTGAATCTCGAGGAGCTCCTGCCCACGCCGGAAGAAACCAACGAGTGCACGCGCCGGTGGCGCGGGTGGGAAACGCTGGCCGAGGAGTTCGAGGAGGGCTGCAACGAGAACCTCACGAAAGAGCACGTCGACGCGGCCTACGCGGAGGCGAAGGCCTATGACGACGTGATCGTCGCCATCCAGAAGGCCGCGTACAAGGCGTGTCACGAAGACTACGCGACCATCGTCGCGGAGTCAGTGCCCGACGTGTATGAAACCCTCCGCTCCGTGCTCGGCGACAAAGTCCGCCGAGTGAGCGAGTCCAGCAAGCTGCTCGGGGTCCGCGCGAACCGCGCGGCATTTGAAACGATCCGCGAGATATCGTCGATTAAGCGGGTGAGCTACGACTTCGAGACGGTGCCCATGCTCGATGTCAGTCGAGTCAACATCGAAGCAGACCGCGTGCACAACGGGGAAGGAGGAGTCGGCCCATACACAGGCGATGGCGTCAAAGTGGCCATTGTTGACGATGGGATCGACTACGCCCACCCACGGCTTCCTTCTGCGACATCGTGCAACGAAGAGGACTTCTCGACCGAGAACGAAAGCTGCAAGGACCCCGGGAACAACTGTACATATGGGCACGGCACCGCAGTGGCGGGGGTGGCGTTCACCCAACCGGACGAAGAGGATGATTACGTCGGTATCGCATACAACGCCACTCTGGTCAATGCAAAGATCGGCACGAGCTTTCAGATCTGCGATGAGGGATGCCCGCCAAGCGGCTGCCAGGGTGAGTATGGCGGGAACAACTGGACGGTAACCATGGCAGCATTCGAATGGGCTGTCGTTCCGCATCCGCCGGCAACCTGCCCCTTGGCGGACGTGATCAACTACAGCCGCGGGGCCGGCTTGTTCCCCAATCAAGAGGATACCGACACCAACCAGGATCACGTCTCTGCTCTCAATGTCGACTGGATCGTATACACGTCCGGTGCTCGATTTGTTCACTCCTGCGGGAACCACGGCGAACCCGATCAAGAGCACCTCGGGACGCTCGGTGTACCTTCAGGTGCCTATAACCTCGTGTCGGTGGGTGCGTATGACGACGTTGATAGCGTAGACCGTGAGGATGCACTGCTGGCCGATTTCTCTTCATGGGGATGGACCGATGACTATCGTCGCAAGCCCGACTTGTGCGCGCCGGGTGCAAACGTATTTACAACTGATGCTCATTGGGACTACGAGGGTGGCTGTGGCAACTTTGGTTTGTTCACGGAACACAGCGGCACCAGCTTCGCTGCTCCGCATGTTGCCGGCGTGGTCGGGCTCCTCCTTGAGGCGCGTCCAAGTCTGACACCTTCGCAAGTCCACGCAGTTCTCATCAACAGCTACACACAAATGGACTCCGTTCAACAGAGCGACTGGCACCGCCAAGCCGGATGGGGGATGCTGCACGCCCACAAAGCCGTGAAACAGCGCAACTACATTGTAAGCGGAACGCTTGACGATGATGATGACTCGGAAGTCTTTTACCTCGGCACGGTGCCGGCCGGCGAAAAGGTCGTGATCACAGGTGTATGGCATCGGGCGATGTCGGATGAGGATTCGCCGGTAGAGGACGGAAACTCCAATCCCTCACCAGCAAATCTCGACCTGATCTTGGAGTCCAAAGATGGCAGCGCCGAGTGGGAGACGGAGGTGTCAACCATCGACACATATGGGGTCGACGATGGTTTCCCGGAGGACAATGCCCGGCAGGTGCGGGCGCGGCAGAATGACTCAGGTCAAACACAATTACAGTTTCGTGTGCGTGTCGAGCATAACCCCACGACTGACAATCCGTATGCGGGAGCGCAGGCTTTCTCGCTGGCGTCACGGCATGGATTCACTCAGTGAGTATGGAGGTGCACGCTTCGTGATTCTTCATGCACATTCGTCTCATCGACGGGGACGCAATTTTATGGTGATGGCGGCATTTGAACGGCTTATTGGAGTTCTTGCGATGAACACAAGGGCGGCAGTAATCGCAATCAGCGCGGCAATGGTATGCACCAGCGCCTTAGGGGCAGAAGTGCTCCACGACAACCTCTGCATTACGGAGCAAGGGTTGTATGATCGCTACCCATTCAACATCTGTGGAGGTGATGCCTATTTCGGCCATCCTGAGAATTGGCAACTGGCCGACCGCTTTGAAATAGACGAGTCCTATTGGATTACGACCGCAACGGTGGATTATATCACCGTTTTCGGTGTGGCGCCGGAGAGCGTGTGTGCGCGGTTTTTCGAGGGGCGGCCGCCTGAGTATTGCACACAGCCGTACGCGCGCGCGCATTGCGGCGAAACGATGCTCGCTGGATCGTTCGACTGGGATCCGATTGAGGGAGACTTTGGAGAGTTTGAAGGCCGCCGGGCCACCGTGCGTTTCAGGGAAATGTGCCGTCTGACTGAAGGAAAATGGTATCTATCGATGCAGCCGGTGACCGGACAGGATGTCGCAGCGACGCTGGCTGCGGACTTCGACGATGATCATCCCTGTCTGCACCAGGGATGCATGGTTTGGCGCTGGGGAGTGGTTGAAGGCTCTTGTTGTATGGACGACAGCGACCCGGAATGGGATGCCACCGACCCTGAGCCTGACACACTTTCCATGCGCATCGAAGGCATCCCCGCCGGGGATTGCGTCGACGGCGAGATCGTGACCGCTCGGTGTAGGCCGGGCGACAACGAGCGGCCGGGGAAGATCATCGTCAAGGTGCGCGACGGTCAGCCGAACGGAACGGTGACGGCGCTGCTCGATCCGCCCGATCCGAAGTCGATGAGCATTCCGCTGGACGATCGCGGGCACGGGAAGGAAAAGTTCAAGGACGTTCCGCTCGGCGAGCATCGCGTCTTCGTCTGCGACGCGATCGTGGACGTGACGTGCGCGCCGTAACCCAGGGAGACGCGGCGTTGCGCCTGGCGCACAGGCGCCATGCTCACGCGGAGTACCGCGAGAGCATGCCACCCGCCGCGAGAGTAATGCCACCCGCCGTCGCGCGCGAGTAAAGTTCCCCGCCGCGCCCCCGGTGCGCCGGCGGCGCGGAGTTCCACTTCGAGGCGAAGCCGTGCCGTGCGCGCGTTACGGCGGGCAATCGACGTCGACGGTGAGGTCCGCCGGCGGCTCGACCAGCGCCACGGTGTGCGCCCCGCGAAACGGCGCGGCGAACAACACCGCGCGACGATCCACGACGCCCGCCGTGTACACGTCGTTGTCGATGGTCAGATACACCGTGCGTCCGTCGGCGGAATGGTCCTTGAAGACGACTCGCACGCGGATCGCCCCCGAGTCCGAGCACTTGGCCCGCAGGCGCCGCACGCGCTCGGCGTGGCACTGGAGATTGCACTGCGTGAAGTCGCCCTGGAACACGCCGCCCTGCGCGGCGCAATCATCCTCAAACTCCATCCTGCAGTCCGCATCTCCAAGGCAACATGCGCCCTGCTGCGGGCAGTGAAAGTAGTCGCACTGCCTCCCATACGTGAAATCGCCGCCTTTCTCGGCGCACTCCACCTCCCGCATGTTGAGGCATAGTCCGTCGAGACAGCACACGCCCATTCGCACGCAGTCGAAACCCGAGCAGTCCACGCCCGCGTGCCACTCGCCGGCCATCTCCAGGCATCGCCCCTCCGGCAGGTAAAGGCAGCGGCCATCGCCCAGACAGCAGGCGCCGAACGGCGGGCAGTCCATCGTCGCGCAGCTTTCGCCGCCGTACCAGACGCCGTCATGCGCCGCGCAGTCGTCGGCGATCTGATCCTCGCAGCGCCCGTCGGCGTGGCAGCAAGCTCCTTCCGGCGGGCATTCGAAGAGCGGGCAGGATTCATCGAGAAATGCTCGACCGCCGCGCTCGTGGCATTCACTGGGCAGAAGATCCTCGCAGGTCAGGTCGTCAAAGCAGCAGGCCGCGGTGTCGAGTCCGCCGACCTCGATGCGCATCGCCGTGGTCCACTGCTCTCCCGAGTAGAGCGCCCAATCCGGCGAGCCAAATCCGCCCTCGCCGTCGCAGCAGGGATTGTCCTCGCCGCCGTCCCGGACCAGGGCGCTGCACTCGCAATCACCGCACAGGGGCGGGCAGTACTCCATGTTCTGGTAGTACCAGTCCGAACGCGTCCGCGGCTGGACGGAAACAAACCACCGCCCTGCGGGAAGGCGACAAGCGCCGTTGATCGCGGCGAAGATGCGCACCCCTTCCAGCGAGAAGATGGTGTCCGTGTAGCTCATGCAGATGGGCTCAAGCGTCACGGAACACGTGGGCTGCTCCGCGGGAACGCAGCCGTCCGCGGCGAAGAACTGCACGCACACCGCCGGCGGACACTCGCCGATGAACGAGATAAAGTCCGTCACGGTCTCAGTGATCAGGCTGTCCCGAAGCAGCACGAAGTCATCGGCCGCCTGGAGGTCGTACTCCCTTCCGAGGATGTCCTGTCCGCCGCACGTGGCGCCGAAGCCATTGTCGTAGGACTGGAAGTCGGTGATGCAGAGACTGTCGTAGATGATCTCGTTGCCACGCTGCGACGAGTGGGATGCGGCGACTCCCCTGGGCGACGAGAACACGGGCGGCGCGGTCGAGCGCAGCCCCAGTTGCGCCCCCGGTGAAATGCACGGGCGCGGCGGCGACGTGCCAGGGCGCACCAACGAAGTGGCCGGACGCGGCGGCGACGTGGCCGGGGGTGGGGCGGGAATCGAATCCGCGCCTTCCGACGTCGGCGAGTCTTGGCTCGACCCGGAAGGCGCGTTCATCCACGTCGTGACGCAAGCGGAGCCGGCCGGCCCTGGCAAGGCGCTCCGCGCATCCTCGCTCCCCGGCAGCGCGATGAAGCCGCCCGCGATCGCAAGCAGATAAGCCCCACGGCATCTCGGAGGGTGATTAGACGAACGCATGATAAGCCTCCTCTGAAAGACACAGGGCGGCTTTGGGCGACCCGACCCGATGCGATGGGGACTCCTCCACCGTCGCCGGGCCGGGCGAAGTCGTCGTAGTCAGGTGAATATGATAACCACGCCCGCGCCGGCGTGGAAGACCGCTGGGCAACCGCCGGCGCCGGCGGGATCGGCCATGGATTCCGGCAGATCAGCTTCTAGCCGCGGTCGGTTTTCGATTGATTCCCGGGCGACTCATCCTGATCCCCGCTGCAGCGTGACTTTCTTCCGCCAGCCAAACCTCCGTAACGTTCGAGGCCGAGTCAACGTGATCCCCGCAGGGGATCAACATGAGTAGCCGCGGCGCAGCCCATGGGGTCCGGCTTGGGGGAATTCATCCCCGAACGGGTTCATACGACCCGTGCGCTTCCCGTGAGTGCAGAAAACTGATGGTGCAACCCCTACCTTCTTGACGCTTGTCACATCGCTACTGGGCGCTGGAAATGGGCCCGTTCCAAGCATCGATGCGTGCCTCCACCGATGTTCATGCAAACGCCGTCGTTTGTTGTCGCTCCTTCCAGAGCACGACCTTGGTTCGACTGCCACCAAAGCCTCAATGACACGCTCGCTCTCGCTATCCCAGCGCCCTCGCCTTGCCAACCCGCCTTGTCAGGACGAATGCCCGGACGCTCCGGCGCGGCGACGGCCGCGCAAAAAAAGCCAAGCCCGGTCCGTGAAGCACCGGACCGGGCCTGGCACGAATCCATGCAGGTCACCGGCGATTACGAGCAACTCGCAATTACGAGCACCTCGCGATCACGACCCACCCGCGATTACGGGCAGGTTGCGATTCCGCTCAACCCGCAGCTCGGCACGCTCACCGTGCCGGAAACGCCCGGGCACTCCTTGACCGCAACCTTGCCGCGTGCGTTGGCGGCCTTGAGCACGCACTCCCCGGATGAAGTCAGGACGCCGTAGTTAGCATCCGGCGTGCCGCCCTTGATGATGGCCTTGACCAGGCAGCCGCAGCCCTTCGCGCGAACCTTGATCGTCAGCGTCTCGCTGCCGTTGCAGGCGTCGCTGTCGCAGCCGCCACCGCCGCCGCTCACCGTGAAGAACTGATCCCCGCCGATGTTGGCGAAGTTCACGTTGCGCGGCTCGCCGAGGTTTTCGCCCCCGCCGATTCCTCCGAGCACCTGGTTGGCGAGGAAGTCATGGCTCAGCCCGTTGACGAACGCGCAGACCTTGATGTCGCCGGTCGGGTTGCCCAGATCTGCGAAGGGAATGGCGATCTCAATGCCCGTGGTCACGCCGCTGCCGTCGTCCAGCCCGTTGCCGCCGAGAACGCCGGCCGTGTTGCTGTTGTCGATGGTGACGAGGATGCCGTTGGGGTTATTGCCGCCGAAGAGCGCGCCGTCCGTCACCGCGCCGCCCTGTCCGAGGTACCGGCCCTCGCCGCCGCCGTCGGTGAGGATCTGCGCCCAGTTGGAGAACAGTCCATACGTGCCGCCGCCTACGTCGCCGCCGGCGACGGTCATGAAGATGTCGGCCTCGAAGCCGGCGTCGAAGGTCAGCCCGTTGCCGCTGCCGTCGTCGCCCATGCGGTTGAGGTTGTTGAAGTCCACGTCCGGGTTGTCGCCGCGGAGCTTGTTCTGCCCGCCGGGGACGCTGTCAATGAAGATGTCCATGTGGTTGTAGTTGGACTCGAGGTTCCCCGCGATGTGCAGGTACAGCACGCCGTCCACGATCACGGCATAGCCCACGTCCGCTTCCGATCCGTTGCAGAAGTCCACCAGCCCCATGTTGGCGTCGCCGAACTGGGTCGAGGTGTTCTGCACCGCCAGCGCCGCGCCGTACTCGGCATCGGCCGTCCCGTCGATCGTCGGCGCCTGCCCGAACGCCAACCCGCCCATCAGTCCCACGGCCAACGCACTGATCCCGCTTCTCATGTCCTGCCTCCTTGGAAAAACCCGGAAAAGACAAAGCGTTCCGCCTCCTTCGCGTGGAGCGGCTTAGGCTGCTCCAGCGACGAAGGGAACCATCCTAGCAGATTAGAGGACTCGGACTCAAACCGCGCAGGCGGGGGCCATTCGGGAATGGAAGACGTCAGGATTCCCGCCTGCACGGGAATGACGGATCTGGATTCCCGCCTGCGCGGGAATGACGGCGTTCACCTTTCCCCACGGCCTGGCGAGTACGCCAGACCGTGCCACCCGACCGCAGCAGCGGACCCGTGGCGTGCGGAAAGCGGCGATCCCTCCCATTCCCCGCAGCGCGGCCGGCGCGCTATGCGGATGACGCGGGCGTCTCCTCCGCTCTTGGACCGAGTTGGTCCAGGCGTTTGGAGACCCCGCGCGGTCCGATGACCACCAGCGTGTCGTTGGCGTGCAGCGTCGTTTCCGGCGCGGGGTTGTACACCGTGTGCCCGTCGGGTCGGCGGATGGCCACGACCATCGCGTCCGCGCGGCTGCGGAGCTGCGCCCGGCCGATCGAGTCTCCGCACAGCGGCGAGCGCTCGCCGAGGGTGTATCCATCCATCTCCAGATCGACGCCCTTGGCCGCGACCTCGAAGAAGTCCACGACGTGCGGGCGCGTGAGGATCGAGGTGATCTTGCCTGCGCCGATGCTCTGGGGGCAGATGACGCGCGCGGCGCCGGCGCGTTTCAGCTTGGACTCGGCGTTGGGCTGCTCCGCGCGGGCGATGATGAGCAGCTCGGGGCGCAGGCTGTGCGCCGTCAGCGTGACGAAGACGTTGTCCACGTCGTGCGGGAGCATGGTGACCAGCGCCTTGGCATTCGCCAGCCCGGCGGCCTGGAGCACGTCTTCCTCCGTCGCGTCGCCGATGATGTACAAGTGCCCGGAGTCGGCCAGCTCCGGGCGGCGGTTGGGGTTGTTTTCGATGACCACGAGCGGACAGCCCAGCTGGGCGAGGTCCGCCGAGGCGAGCGATCCCATGCGCCCGAACCCGCAGAGGACGATGTGGTCGTGCAGCCTGGCGATTGCGCTTTGCACTTTGCGACTCCCGACGAGCGAGCGGATTTCTCCGCGAACGACCATCGCCACCAGCGAGGTGAACGCGGTGGAGACGGTGGTGATGCCCAGCAAGATGACGATCAGCGTCCAGACGCGGCCCGCCGGCGACAGGGGGATCGTCTCGCCGAAGCCTACCGTGGACAGCGTGATGGCCGTAAAGTAGATGGCGTCGAAGAGCGGCACCTGCTCGATGAGCACGAAGCCGATCACGCCCGTCAGGAACACCCCCACGAGCACGATCACCGCCCCGACCAGTCGCGTCGAAGGAGCCACCTGTGCGTCACGCCTCCTCTGCGCGGCGGATTCCGACCCGCCCTCGCGCCAGATATCCACTCGTCCTCGCGCCGGAAAGCTCTAATCCGCCTTTGCCCGGGAAGCAATGGCGCGCGGGGATGGGCCGGGGCCTTTCAATGATCCCCTTCCCCGGCTTCGGCGATCCACACGCCCCTTCGTTTTCGACCGGCAAGCAAGTTGCGTCAACGCATGCTCACGCTGAGTACAGCGAGAGCATGCCACCCGGCGCAAACTGAATGGCCTTGGGGGATGGGCGGCGGCGCACCCGGTTTGCGGCACGACGTTGGCTGTCGTGGCGCATGTCCGTCGCCCGCAGGATCGCGCCGTGCGTTCGCTCATTGCATCGTCGCCGCCGTTGCAGGCGGGAACCAGACGCGGGCTGTGGGTACAATCCGGCGGGTCGCGTCTGCGGAGTGTTCTCTTCATGAGCACTGAGCTTTCGCCTGAACGGAAGTCGTTGAACGAACGCGTGCAGGCGGTGGCCGCTGAATCGCATTCAGCGGCGCGCGCGCCATGGGAGAGCCTTGCGCTGACGTATGCGTTCGCATACGGCGCGGGAGGCGCGATTTCCGAAGTGCTCAACCACGTTCGCGGCCAATCCAATCTGCTGCAATCCGCCGTCGAACTCGCGGGCGCAGGCTCGTTCTTCGCGGCGTGGGACGCCCTGTCCGAGCTGTACAGTGGCGTGTACGGAGCAACGTGCCTGCTGCTGGCGTGGCTTGCCTGGCGCAAGCGGGTCTCCTGCATGGTCATGGCTCGGTGGATGTGTGTGCTGCGCACGGCTATTCCCCTCGTCTGGTTTGGGTCTCTCCTGACGAACTACACGAGTCGTTTCTCCGGGATGGCGATCAAGGATCGCATATGGATCATGCTTAGCGTCGTTACCTCCTTGCTGGCGCCGTGCATTGCGCTTTGGGTACTCAGCCGGTTGCAGCACGGGCTCGCACGCCCGGCGAGATGCATCGTCGGCTCTTCGCTGATTCTGGGAGGGCTGGATGGAACTGCGTGGACTCTATGCAATGCGGGAACCTTGTATGGCGGCGGGATGTTCGCGGTGGGCGCGTTCAACTTGGACGCCGTTCCGCAGATCGTTGAAGGTCCGGTGCTGCTGTTTCTTGGCATCGGCGTTTTCAGGTGGCGATCGGTCCGGCATCTGGCTGGATGGGTGCTGCTGCTGGGCACGGCGAGCCGCATCGTGAATTGGGGAGCCCGTTACGCGATTGGGAGTTGGCTTGTGAATCGCGACGCGTGGATTACCTTTGCTTGGGCGATGTGCTACGTCTTCCTGCCCACTGCCTGGGTCGCCTGGCGGTTGCGCTCGATTCTCCTGCGGGAAGACCGCTCGCCGCCCGGCGAGCCGCGCTGCGGGGTCTGCGAATACAACCTCACCGGCAACCTGTCGGGCATCTGTCCGGAGTGCGGAACGGCCACACACCAGGATTGCCCTGCGCCCCCCTCGCAGACCATGGCGTCGAAACCAACCTGACCGCCGTGGCGGAACTCGAAACCAGACATTGCGCCGGTCAATCCCACGCAGGCGGCAGTCCAGTCCCCTCGGACAAACCGGCGGATTCGTGCGTCCTCGCAACCCACCGGCTGGATTCCCGCCATCGCGGGAATTACGCGCGTCGCCATTCACCACCGACTGCTGCGCACGCGCTGCCGATGGAACACGTCATCAGCCGCGGACCCGTGTCATTCCTCGACTCTGGATGTGGCGACGTACGATTTCCTGACGAGCGTCGTGCGCGACAGACCTATAATGTTGCAGGCGCCAGGCCGACCGGTGAGCATGGTGCCGGCGAGCCGTTCCCAAGGATGATCGGGCTGAACCCATGACGATGAAAGCAAGATGATGCGACGGAGGTTTCCCATTGCGCGAGTTCGTTTCGAGCACGTTGGACGCTTGACGTTCGCCGTCGCAACGGGCGATCCGCGGGTGGTGCTGCTGTCCGCGATCCTGCTGACTGCGCTGCTTTATCCCGCCAAGGCTTCTTCGCCGGCGCAGGATTCACCTCCGCCGCCAGGGGAAGCCCCTGGCGCCGAAGCGCCGAAGGAAACGCCTCCCCCTGCCGCAACGTTCGCTTCCGCGCGCGAGGCCTGGATCGAAGGACGTTACGACCGCGCGAAGGATGCGTATGCCGCTCTCCGCGACGCCGCCGCGTCGGACGCGGATCGGCTCAAGGCCTCCATGGGCGTCAGCCGCGCGCTGGCGAGCGAGGGGAAGTACAGGGAGGCGCTGGACGAGCTGCGCGGCGCTTCGGCGATCGGTGAGTCCTCCGCCGACTGGCACGTCGCGCTCGGGCAGCTTTCGCGGATGGTCGGCGACTACGATGCAACCGCCGCGCACGCGCGCAAGGCGCACGAGATCGACAAGACGCACGCAGCCGCCCGCCTCCTCACCGCGGAGATCGCGGAGTATCTCGGCCGGCGCGATGAGGCGATCGAGGCGTATCAGTGGTTCGATCGGCAGCTCGTCGAGCGCGAAGATCTGCCGCGCGACGCGGAATGGCTCACCACCGTGGGGAAGGGGTTCTACCGTTTCAGCCTGCTGTCCCGCACGGACCTCTCGCGCCGCACGAAGCACGCGCTGGTCGAGCTGTTCCAGACCGCGTATGAGCGCGTGGACCGCTCGTACTGGCCCGCACGCGTCGCGGCCGCGGACCTCCTGCGCTCCAAGTACAACAACGACGAAACGGACGGATCCGTCGGGGATTACCTCGCCGCGCTGAAGATCAACCCGCATTTGCCGGAAGCCTTCGTCGGCATCGGCGAAGCGGCGCTGGAGAACTGGCAGTTCGAGGAGGTGGAGCGCCGCGTCAAGCAGGCGCTCGAGGTGAACCCTCTGTTTGCGCCCGCCTACCACCTGCTGGCGCGCTGCCGCATCCAGGAGCGCCGCTACGACGACGCGATCGCGCTGGCGGACAAGGCGCTGGAGACGAATGCTTTCGACCTGACGGCCCTGTCGCTTCAGGCGGCCGCCCACGCTTCCAAGCTGGATTCCGCCGCGCTGGCCGCGACCCTCGCGCGCGTCGAGAAAATCAACCCGCGCTGCGCCGAGCTGTACCGCACGCTGGGCGACGCCCTGTCCGCCCTGCGCGATTACGACGGATCCGAGCGCGACTACCTCAAGGCCATTGACTTCGAGCCGTGCGATCCCAATCCGCGCACGGAACTGGGCATGATGTACATGCAGTGGGGGCTGGAGGACCAAGCGCGCGCGGCGCTCGACGCGGCGTGGGAGCTGGACAACTTCAATCAGCGCACGTTCAACACGCTTGAGCTGCTCGACTCTCTTCAGAAGTTCACGCGCCATGAGACGCCGCACTTCATCATCCGCTACGAGGAGAGCACGGAACCCGGACTGGGCGCTTACCTCGGCGAGTATCTCGAGCGGATTTACCCGGAGGTCTGCGGCGACTACGGCGTGGAGCTGCACGACAAGACCGTGATCGAGGTTTTCCCCACCGCGCAGGCCTTCGCCGTGCGCATCACCGGCAAGCCGTGGATTTTCACCGTCGGCGCCTGCACGGGCCGCGTCATCGCGCTCTCAGCGCCGCGCGCGGACGTGAAGCTGTCCGGCCCCTACGACATCGCCTCCGTCCTCAAGCACGAGTTCACGCACACCGTCACGCTCGCCGCGACGGACAACCGCATCCCGCATTGGATGACCGAGGGGCTGGCCGTGCATCAGGAGGACAGCCCCCGCAGCTTCGACTGGTGTCAACTTCTCGCGGACGCGATGCGGCGCGACCGCCTGTTCACGCTCGAATCCGTCAACTGGGGGTTCATCCGCCCCCGGCATCCCAACGACCGCCAGCTCGCCTACGCTCAGAGCGAGTGGATGTGCGAGTACATCATCGAGCGCTTCGGTTATGACGTGATCAACCGGATGCTGACCCAGTTCGAAGCCGGCCGCACGCAGGAGCAGGTCTTCCGCGACCTCCTCGGCCTCGAGACGCAGGCGTTCGACAAGGACTTTGCCGCGTGGTCGCGCAAGCAGGCGGAGGGCTGGGGACTGGACTTGTCGCCCGTCGAAGACCTGACGAAGCTGCGGGCGTTGGCGCTTCTGCCCTCGGAGGATGGCGCGGCCCTGGGACGGCTGGCGAAGGCGGAGCTTGCGGAAGGCAACGTCGAGCCGGCGGTTGAGACGGCGCGCAAGGCGCTGGAGAAGAACCCGGACGATGTCCCCGCGCTCGAGACCCTCGGCGCGAGCATGGCCGAGCTTGCAGGGGAAAGCCGATCGCCCGGCAAAATCAAGGAATACGACGATGAAGCGCACCCGCTCCTGCAGCGGCTGGCTGGGTTGAAACCTCAGAACTGGGTCGCACAGAAGTACCTCGGAAAAATCGCGCTGCGGCGTGGACAGTTCGACGTCGCCGAAACGCATTTCAAGAACCTTCAGCGGCTTTGCCCGCTCGAACCCTCCAGCCATGCGGGACTCGCCGCCGTTTACCTCAACGCGGATAACGACGATGCGGCGCTGGCGCAACTGCTCGAACTTGCTCAGGGCAGCACGGGCAACGCCGACGTGGCCTCGCAGATCGCACGCATCTACCGCCGCAAGCAGCAGCTCGCCGACGCGCAGCATTGGTATCGCCGCGCGATCTTCATGGATCTGTTCTCCCCGAAGCTGCACGCCGAGCTGGCCGAGCTGCATCAGCTTCGGGGTCAGGACGCCGAGGCGCTGGCGGAGTACGAGATGCTGACGCGGCTTCAGCCGGATGAGGCGGGACACTGGTCTCGGGCGGCCTTGACGGCGCGTAAACTCGGCAAGGACGACCAAGCTCAGCACTACGCCAGGGAAGCCGTCAAACGCGATCCAAACTCCCCAGCCGCGTCTCTGCTAAATAAGTGAAAAGCCATTGACGCGCGAATCTGGCGGAGATAGGCTCCCCCTCCATAGCGATAAATGAGCGAGAGTTGACCATCGACAGTCGGCTCTCCATTTTCGCCACTTGGAGGGGAGGAGACACCCGGAGGCGCGCCGTCAAGCGGCTGCGACTCCGGGTGTCCTGTTTCCGCATCGCAGCTCAGGCGAGAGGTGATGCGGCGTTAAGCTTCTATTGCAAATAAGGTTAGTGCGTTACGCGCCGATGCCGCTCTCTCCCCCAGCCAGCTTCTCCAGCGTCCTTAGGAGGGCTTGCGTCCCATCCTTCCCCTCACCGGACGCCTGATTCGCCACGAGAAGCTGGTGAACCAGCGCAGTCCCCGGCAGCGGAACCTGCCGCTCAAACGCCTCACCAAGCGTGATCCGCAGGTCTTTCTGTTGCAAATCCACCATGAACATGGGCTTGAAATCTCGCGACAACATGCGGGGACCGAGGTTGCTGACCGCCCAAGACCCGGCCGCACCGCCGGATACCGCGTCGAGCATCACCTTGGGATCCAGCCCGACCTTGCGGGCGAAGACCACGGCTTCGCTGACGGCCAGCAGGTTCAGCGCGACGATGATCTGATTGCAGAGTTTGGTGAGTTGCCCCGAGCCAAGCGGTCCGCAGTGGACGATCCGCTTGCCGAGGATTTCCAGAACCGGTCGCGCGCGATCGAGATCCGCGCCCTCGCCGCCCGCCATGATCGCCAGCGTGCCCTGCTCCGCGCCGGTCTTTCCACCGGAGACCGGAGCATCGAGGTAGGCGGCGCCGCGTTCACGCAGGGCGGCCCCCACTCGCCGTTCGATCTCGGGCGAAACGGTGGACATGTCGATGCACAGCGCCCCGCGCCGCACGCCGTGGAGGACGCCCTGCTCGCCGAGGTACACGGCCTCCACGTCGGGAGAGTCGCTGACGACGGAGATGACGACGTCGCAGCGCTTCGCCAGCTCCGCGGGCGTCGCGCAAAACACCGCCCCTTCCGACACCAGCCGATCGGCGCGGGCCCGCGTCCGGTTGTACACTACGACCGCGCGGCCCGCCTTGAGCAAGTTTCTCGCCATCGGCTCGCCCATGATGCCCGTGCCGATCAGCCCGATGGATGGCCCCGTCATGCCACAACTCCTTTCAAGAATGAATCGCGCACGCTAGTGGGGTTGATCGAGGAGATCAACGCGGCGGGACATGAAAGGCGAGAGGCGGGTTGCGAATGCACGGCAGCAGTCACGACCCTGCAAGCAGGCGCGTTCATCCCGACCAAGTGGCCAGCGGTGCCGCGGTCGTTGCGGCGCCGCCTCCGGCGTTTCAACCTGCGACCATCGCTTCCCCGCGCAGCGCCGCGAAGACGTCGTACAGCAGCGCCTCCACGACGAGCTGGGTGTTGGCGTTCATGTCCAGGTGGGATTCGGCACGGTGCAGGCGGTCGAGGGTGGCGCACACGGCTCCTCGGTCCCAGCGGTCGGCGCAGGCTTGCAGTGCCGGGCGGGCCTGTTCGTTAAGGATGGCGCCTGCGCCGCTGCGGACGCGGAGGGCGTCGGCGCCGCTGCCCATGCGCAGCGCGTCGGCGAAGCAGGCGGCGCTGAGCGCGATCAGTTGCTTAAGACCCATGCGCTGGCCTTCGGAATCGGACAGTTCCTCGTCGCGCTTCTTGCAGTGCGAGCCGAGCGCGCCCGCGGTCTTGATCCACAAGTCCGGATCGAGGATCGACGGGTCCGCCGGCGCGCCGATCCAGCCGCGAACGAACGCCTCGTTCACCTCATATACGCCGTCCTCCAGCAGCTCCAGCGCCCGCCCCAGGCTTCCCGCCGAAAAGGCCGCCGCCCATGCGAGCGTCGCCGGCGGTTTGTCACGGTGGCGCATCGACAGTTGCCGCTGAACAAACGCCTTCGGCAGGGCGTCGAACGCGATGAGGGCGGACCGCGACCGTGTGGTGGCGAGCAGGTCCTGCGGCGAGGGCGCGATGAGAATCATGAACGTGTCGTCCGGCGGCTCCTCCAGCGTTTTCAGCAGCGCGTTCTCCGCGCTGGCGCTAAGCCGATCGGCGTCGCGGATGATGAACACTTTCGCCCGCCCGCGCGCCGGCTTACGACCGGTTTCGGCGATGATGAACTGCCGCACGACGTCGACGCTGAGCTGGGAGGCTTTGAGCTTGCGGACGCGATCTTCGTCATGAAAGCGATTGAGGAACCGGTGAACAACGTGCAGGTCCGGGTGCGTGTCCGCATCGCAGAGGCGACAATCCTGACACGCGCCGCACGCGCGCAGCTCGTGGGGCGCTTCCACGTGTTCCCGTCGCTGGGCGGGAACTTCGACCCACCGCGCGTCGGGGCACAGCAGGGCCGCGGCAAGCTGCCGCGCCGCCAGCTCCCGCCCGACGCCCTCCGGTCCGTGAAAGACGAACGCATGCGCGAGGCGGCTCGATCGCAGCGCCCGCTGGATCTGCCCCATCGCGCGAGGTTGATGAAGAACGTCAACCGGCGGCATGGCGCGTCAACACCTCCAGAATCCGCTCATGCACGGCGCGCGGCTCGGACGCCGCATCCACGCGAACGACGCGCGCCGGGTAATAGTTCGGCAACGCGAGGAAATTCTCGCGCACCTGCCGGTGATACTCCGGCGAGCGGGACTCCATCGCGTCATGCACCGCGTCGGAAAACAGCGCGGACTGACCGGCTTCACGATACGACGGCTTCAGCCGCCCCGCCGGGCGACCGATCCGCGCGAAGGCGACGTCCGTGTCCACGTCGAGTATCAAGGTCATCCAAGGCCAGAGGTTGCCGACGGCGTGCCACGCCAGGTCGAGCACCTTGTGCGGATCGAAGCCGGCAGCGCCCTGATAGGCGCAGGTCGAGCTGACGAAGCGGTCGCAGAGCACGACCTTGCCCGCTTCGAGCGCGGGGCGGATGATTTCGCCGGCGAGCTGCGCCCGCGAGGCCATGAAGAGCAGCGTCTCGCAGCGGACGTCCATGCGGTCAAGATCGTAGTCGAGGAGGACGGAGCGGATGCGGTCGCCGATTTCCGTACCGCCGGGGTCGCGGCAGCAGACCACGTCCAGCCCTTCCTGCGCCAGCCGCTGCGCGAGGAGATGCTGCTGCGTGGACTTGCCGCATCCGTCCGGTCCGTCGAGGACGATGAACCGGCCGGCCAGGGCAGCGAGGCTCGCGTGGGATCGAGTCATGCTTGGGATTCCGGCTTGCCTGCGGCGACGGGGAGTCCGTGGAGTTGAGTCCATCGGCGACGGCTTTCCTCGAACACCTCCGCGGCGTTGTAGCTGGAGCGGACGAACGGACCGCTGGCGACGCTGATGAAGCCCAGCTCGCGGGCGAACTGACCCAGCTCGTCGAACTCTCCCGGCGGGTAGAAGCGGGACACCGGCGCGTGCCCGGTGCGGGTCGGCTGAAGATATTGCCCGACGGTGAGCACGTCGCAGCCCACCTCGCGCAGGTCGCGCATCGCCTGCCGAAGCTCTTCGTGCGTCTCTCCCAGGCCGACCATCACGCCGGATTTCGTGAGGATGTGCGGCGCGAGGTCGCGCGCCACGCGGAGCACGTCGAGCGAACGGCGGTAGCCCCCCTGCCGGCGGTAGATGGGCTGCAATCGTTCAACCATTTCGAGGTTGTGGTTGTACAGCTCGGGGCCGGCGTTGCAGAGCGCCTGGATGCAGTCGCGCCGCGCGTGAAAATCCGCGGGCAGGACTTCCACCGTGGTGGACGGGCAGGCCTCGTGGATCGCGCGGACGCAGCGCGCGAAGTGCCCGGCGCCTTCATCTTTCAGGTCGTCGCGCGCCACGGCCGTGATGACCACGTGCCGCAGCCGCAGATTCGCCACGGCCTCCGCGAGGCGGTCCGGCTCGTCATGCTGCGGCGGGTCGGGCTTGGCGGTCTCCACGGCGCAGTAATGGCAGCGCCGCGTGCACTTGTCGCCAAGGATCATGAAAGTGGCGTGGCGTTTGGACCAGCACTCGGACAGGTTCGGGCATCGAGCCTCCTCGCAGACGGTGGCCACCCCGCTGCGGGCGACGACGCCGCGCGTGTGCGAGAAGTCCCCCGTCGGCAACGGACGCTTGAGCCACTCCGGCAGGCGACGCGCGGCGCCGGCGCTGACCGAGTCGGCGCTGATCGAGTTGGCAATGACCGTCAATTGCATGACGCTCATTCTAGCCGACAGACTCGCGCACGCTAACCACGCTCGATGGGTGTGCGTCGGGGCCGTGACCGGATCGGCAGCCCCATCGGGACCGAGGATTGCAGCCACGGGTAGAGCGCCGACCTTCAGGTCGGAGCGGGACCCGCGGTCACGCTGGATAACGCACCGTTCCTTGAAGCCAGCCCATTTCCGGCGTCCGGTAGCAACGTGACAATGGTCAAGAAGGTAGGGGTCGCACCATCAGCGCCCGTGCGCGCACCGGAATCGCAGCGGACGTACAACCCCTTTCGGGGTTGGATCCCTCACGCGCCGGAGTCCGTGGGCTGCGCCCACGGCTACCCACGTGGATCCCCTGCGGGGATCGGGCTGACGCTGCGGCGGGAATCGGGCTGACGCTGCGCCGGGGGCCAGGCTGATGCTGCGGCAAGGATCAGGCTGACGCTACGGCGGGGGCCAGTCTGACGCTGCGGCGGGGATCAGGCGGACGCTGCTTCGGAGATCAAGCTGAATCGCCTTCGCGGATCGGCTTGCCTCGACCTCGGGGCCTAGTGTCGAGTCTCACTGGACGAGATCGAACCCGGGCGAGGCTCGAACCCGAATTGCCAGAATTCTCAGCCAGACCCCCACAGTTTCCGACGCAAACCGGCACTTGTTTTCATGCCCGGATTCTGCTCCACTTTCGGTAGAACAGGCCGGAAACACAGGAGGACCACTCATGCTTCGCTTGCGATCCAACGTCCGCTCCATCGCCGTTTCGATGCTCGCCGTCGCCGCCGTCATGTGGGCGGGGCTGGCGCTGGCCGCGCCGCCGCAGAAGGTGACGAGTGTCGCGGGCATCACCGAATACGCGCTCGACAACGGGATGAAGGTGCTGCTCTTTCCGGATCCATCCAAGCCCACGGTGACGGTGAACATCACCTACTTCGTCGGCTCGCGCCACGAAGGCTACGGCGAGACGGGCATGGCCCACCTGCTGGAGCACATGCTGTTCAAGGGCACGCCGGACCACAAGGAAATCTGGAAGCTCCTCCAGGACCACGGCGCGCAGTTCAACGGCACGACGTGGTATGATCGCACGAACTACTACGAGACCGTGCCCGCCACCGAGGAGAACCTCGACTTCGCGCTGAAGCTCGAAGCCGACCGCATGGTCAACAGCCTCGTCGCCAAGAAGGACCTCGAGTCCGAGTTCAGCGTGGTGCGCAACGAGTTCGAGATCGGCGAGAACGACCCCGTCGGCGTTCTGCAGGAGCGCATTCTCTCGACCGCGTTCCTGTGGCATAATTACGGCAAATCCACCATCGGCTCGCGCGAGGACATCGAGCGCGTGCCGATCGACCGCCTCCAGGCCTTCTATCGCAAATACTACCAGCCGGACAACGCCATGCTCGTGGTGGCGGGCAAGTTCGACGAGGGCAAGACGCTGGAGAAGATCAACGCGCTGTACGGGAAGATCGCCAAGCCGCAACGCGTGCTCGAGCCGACGTACACCGTCGAGCCGGCGCAGGACGGCGAGCGCGAGGTGTCGCTGCGCCGCGTGGGCGACGTGCAGGCGCTGGGCTGCGTGTATCACATGTGCGCCGGCACGCACGACGACATGGCCCCGTTGCAGGTGCTCGCCGACACGCTCACCGCGGACAAGACCGGGCGGCTGTACAAAGCCCTGGTCGAGCCGGGGCTGGCCACCAGCGTGTCCGCCAGCGCCGCGCAGCTCGCGGAGCCGGGCTACTTCGAGGTCACGGTCGAGGCGCGCATGGAGCAGTCGCTGGACAAGATCCGCGAGGTGCTCTTCGGCGTGCTCGACGGGCTGGGCGCGCAGACGTTCACCGAGGAGGAGGTCGATCGCGCGAAGAAGTCCTACGCCCGCGGCTTCGACCTGATGCTCAACGACAGCACGCGCATCGCGCTGCGGCTGACGGAGTCCGCGGCCACGGGCGACTGGCGGCTGATGTTCCTGCACCGGGACCGGATGGGCGCGGTGAAGCCCGCGGACGTGCAACGCGTCGCGGCCGCGTATCTGAAACCGAGCAATCGCACGGTCGGCACGTTCCTGCCCACCAAGTCGCCGGATCGCACCGTCGTCCCCGCCGCGCCGAGCACCTACGACCTCTTCAAGGACTACCGCCCGACGCAGCAGGTCGCGCAGGGTGAAGCCTTCGAGGCGAGCTACGCCAACATCGAATCGCGCACGCAGCGGTCGAGCCTGCCGGTCGGCATGAAGCTGGCGCTCCTGCCGAAGGAGAACCGCGGCAACCGCGTCAACGCCGTGATGATGTTCCGCTACGGCAGCGAGACGGACCTGACGGGGAAGACCGACGCCGCGTCGATGATCGGGCAGATGCTGATGCGCGGCACGACGAAGCACACGCGCCGCGAGATTCAGGACAAGCTGGCGGAGCTGAAGGCGCAGGTGCGCATCGGCGGCTTCGGGCGCATGGGCGGACGCATGATGGGCGGCATGGGCGGCGGCACCGCGGGCACGCTCGACGTCAGCATCGAAACCACGCGCGAGAACCTCTCCCCCGTGCTCGATCTCGTCGGCGAGATTCTGCGCTCGCCCAGCTTCCCGGCCGAGGAGTTCGACGAGCTTAAGAAGGAGACCCTGGCGGGCATCGAGGAGTCGCTGTCCGAGCCGATGACGCTGGCGATGAACGAGCTTCAGCGACGGATGAACCCGTATCCGCCGGAAAACGTCCGTTACGTTCCCACGCCCGCGGAGCGGGTCGAGCGGACCAAGGCGGTGAAGATCGAGGACGTCAAGGCGTTGTACGCGTCGCTGTGCGGCGCCAGCGCCTCGCAGGCGTCGTTCGTCGGCGACTTCGATCCCAAGGAGATCACGACGCAACTGACAAAACTCTTCGGCGATTGGAACAGTCCGAAGACGTTCGAGCGCATTGCCTCGACGTATCAGGCCGCCAAGCCCGACGTAGCGGTGATTCAGACTCCGGACAAGCAGAACGCGATGTTCGCGCTCGGTCTTCCGCTGGAGCTGCGCGACGACGATCCGGACTACCCCGCGCTGTTCCTGTCGAACTTCATCTTCGGCGGCAGCGCCAACTCGCGCATGATGAACCGCATCCGCCAGAAGGAAGGGCTGTCCTACGGCTGCGGCTCGGGACTGGGCGCCAGTCCGCTGGACAAGGTTGGCTCATTCCTGGCGTACGGCATGTGCGCTCCGCAGAACACGGAGAAGGCCATGAACTGCGCGACGGAAGAGCTGGACGGTTTCCTCAAGCAGGGCGTGACGCAGCAGGAGCTGGAGGACGCGCGCAAGGGCTACCGCCAGCAGATCGAAGTCCAGCTTGCCAGCGACGGCATGGTGGCCATGATGCTCGCGTCGGGGCTGTTCTACGACCGCACGCTGAAGTTCAACGCGGACCAGCTTGCCAAGATCGAGGCGCTCAAGGCCGACGAGCTCAACAAGGCGCTGGGCAAATACGTCCAGCCGTCGAGCCTCGTCAGCATCCGCGCCGGCGACTTCAAGAAACCGGCAGAACCCGACGCCGCGGCCAACCCGGGCGCCGCAGCGAACCCCGGCACGTCGAAGGAGCCGGGCAAGGGCGGGAGCTGACCTGCTCTTCGCAGACACATAGCGGTTAGCATGCTGCTATCAGAACCCGTAGCGCAAGCGAAGGAACTTTGGCGCAGCGCCATCGAAACCGTAGCGCAGGCGGCGGGTAAGCCCCCCATCGCGCTGCAAGCCACGCGCAGGCGGCGCACGCGTTGTGCGCCTAATCCCCAGGCGCGCCGCGTGATCACATCGCAGAGTCTCCCGGCTTGCGGCCGACCAACTCCGCCTGTGCGCCGCGGCGGCCGCTGTCGCCAGCCGCTGCTGCCTGCCACACGCCGCACGGGAGCGTCAGCAGACCGGGGTGAAACGTGACGTTGGGTGTGGGGTCCGTCACCCTCGCGCAGGCGGGGTCCAGATCGCCCTGGAATCCCGCTCGATTCACACCTCGGCGGAAGCAACCGGCTGGATTCCCGCCTTCGCGGGAATGACGGATCGCGCCTTCCACTTGGGCCTGTTCGATCACGGATCGCGCGCTGAAGATCGCGGTACTTGTCCGAAGCTGTCGGAACCGCTCTGCGATTGCCGGGAGCATCCGGGCTGTAACGTCAGAGTAGAAGCTATTGGACCTTGTTTTCGCAGAAACCTATACTTGCCGGGGGGGCGGAAAGACCGCCGCGTTAAGCCGTCGCCCGGATGGGCCGACGAACAGGGGAAGGATCCTCGCCGATCCTCGACCGCCTTCGCCGTGCCCGCGCCCGCCGGCGCGGCCGCGGATTTCTCATCGCGAGCAACGGGTAAGAAGAGGCATCACCATGAAGCAGCAGCGTGGGCTTTTGTCGGGACCTTGGAGCGCGTTGGCGACTCTGATGCTGGGGCTGATCGTGCCGACCGAAATTTCGGCGCAGCAGCTCGCCGCCGCCACGCCCACGAAGGACGACGAACTCTGGCAGCGCACGGTGGACCTCGTGCGTCAGGGGGAATTCACCCGGGCGAGCGCGCTGGTGGACACGTTGCCGCACGGCTCGCTGACCGACAAGGTCCGCTCGTGGCTGACGCAGTATCAGGAAACGCAAACCTCGCGCCGCGAGCTGAACCGCGCCGACTTCGACCTGTTCGTGGGCTACGCGAAGGCGCGATATGAGCGGAAGGAATACGCCCTGGCGCTGGAGAAGGCCGTCCGCGCCGCGGACAACGCCGAGAACCGCGACCTGTTCGTCAAGGAGCCTTGGCTGGAAAGCGTCATCAAGGACGCGCTCACGGAAGCGGACGGTTTCCGCAAGGCCAGCCAGTGGGAGGACGCCTGGGAAATTTACTACTACCTCGGGCTGCTGTTCGAGAACCACGAGGGCTACCAGAAGCTCGAGCGCGAGTGCATCAACCACCTGCGGCTGGAGCGCATCTTCGAGAAGGACAACAAGTGGGAGGAGCCGCTGCGCGACATCCGCTGGGACATGGCCAGCAAGACGCTCGACTTCCTCGCCAAGTATTACGTCGATGAAAAGCTGGATTTCAAGAAGCTCACGCAGGCGGGGCTGGAGCAGCTTCTCCTGCTGACCGAGTCCAAGTCGGCGCAGGCGCGGTTCGAGGGGCTGGGCGACGAGACGCTGCGCACGGAATGCCAGGAGCGGCTGCGCGAGCGGCTGCGCCAGGCGTCGCAGGCGGCGTCGCTCGATTCGCGCGCCGCGGCGGAGTACTTCTCCCGCGCGCTGCACATCGTGCAGACCACGGTGAAGCTGCCGGAAAACCTGATCGTCAGCGAGCTGATGCGCGGAGGGCTGGAAAACGTGGACGACTTCACGTCCAACATCTGGCCCGCCGACTGGGACGAGTTCAAGAAGCACACCGAGGGCGACTTCATCGGCGTGGGCATTTCGATCGTCAAGAACAGCAAGGGGCAGGTCGAGGTCGTCTCGCCCTTGGAGGACACGCCGGCCTTCCGCGCCGGAGTCCAGCCGGGCGACCTGATCCTCAAAGTCAACGACGCCGACCTCTCCGAGATGAGCATCAACCGCGTCGTGGACACCATCACCGGTCCCAAGGACTCGGAGGTCACGCTGGGCATGCGCCGCGGCACGAAGGACTTCGACCTGACGTTGAAGCGCGAGCTGGTGGTGATCCACACCGTCAAGGGCTTCAGCCGCGACCCCCAGGATCCGCAGAAGTGGAACTTCTGGGCCGACAAGGAGCAGGGCATTGCGATCGTGCGCGTCAACTCCTTCGCCAAGAACACCGTCGCGGAGTTGGAAGGCGTTCTTTCGCAGTTGAAAACCGAAGGCATGAAGGGCCTGATGCTCGATCTGCGCGGCAACCCGGGCGGCCTGCTGGACGCGGCGGAGGCGATGGCCTCGTTGTTCCTGCCCTCGGGTGCGCGGGTTCACAGCATCAACGGTCGTTACACGCGCGACAACAAGTTGTACGACGTGCCGGCCGCGGGCGCATTCCGCGATGTGCCCATGGCCGTGCTGACCGACGGGAACAGCGCCAGCGCGTCGGAGATCGTCGCGGGCGCGCTGCGCGACAACAAGCGCGCGCTGGTGATTGGCGAGCGGACGTACGGCAAGTTCAGCGTGCAGAACCTCATCCCGATCAACCCCATGCCGCCGGCGGCGCTGAAGATCACCACGGCGCACTACTACCTGCCCAGCGGCGTCTCTCTGCACCGCCAGCCCGGCGCGAAGACCTGGGGCGTCGAGCCGAACATCTCCGTGCCGCTGGTGACCAACGAACGGTTCAAAGCCTACCAGATGCGGCGCAAGGCCGACGTCATCGGCGTGGCCAAAGACGAGGAGGACTTCGACAAGCTGCCCGCGCCTGATGCGGATGTCAGCGAAAAGAAGGACGACGCCCCGGCGCACCCTGCCCAGCAGCTTGAGTCCGGCGAAGGCGGGGCCGAGGCCGGTCATCCCAAGGCGGAAGACGGCGCGACCGCCGGCTTGAAAGAAGGTGAGACGACCGGCGAGCCTCAGACCGAGGGCGCGGAGCCGACTGAAGCCAAGGCGGACGCCAAACCCAAGCTGCCCCCCCTCGAGCAGCCGGCCAAGAACAATCGTCCCGAGGTCGATCCGCAATTCGACACCGCATTGATGATCATGCGCATCACGCTCCTGGGGCAGAGCTTCCCCACGCTGGCGACGGCGAACGTACCGGCCAGCGGGACGCGACACGAGTAGATGGGCGACTTCACAGCATCCACGCTCCCCGACGGGCCGGGCTGCGCGCCGACCCGCCAGCGATGAATGATCCCCTCCACGAACCGCAGGAGGTACGACGCCTGCGCCCCCGCTTCAGGCCGGACACGCGCGTCGAGTTATCGGGCCTCCGGTAAAAAGCCTATCCCTCGCTTGCCCCGTCCGGCTAGAATTCTGCGATCTCGGCCTCTCCGGAGAGGAGGCCGGCCCGTGGTGGTTGGGATGCGCGGAAAGCGCGCGCGCCCGTGGCCGACCCTTCCACGCGGCGAAGCGGTTGCAAGAGCCATTCCTCGTTCGGGAGACAGGGACATGGGAATACCCAGCAGAAAGTTCGGGATGTGGTTGGCGGCTGTGGCAGGGGGATTCGCCCCATCGTTCGCCTCGGCGGCGGACATCACCATCGAAGGTGACATCACCTCGCGAGATCTGGTGGACGGGTATGTGGCGATGATCCTCGACTACGACGGCACGGACAACATCCACGTCCGGGTCGTGGTCAACTCGTTCACGGGCTTGTTTGAAGGCGCCATCTTCGGACACAGCAACGCCGTCAGCGGCTGGCCGGGCATGACCGGCGGCTCGCCGGCCTTCGGCTTGGGCACGAGCTTCGCGACGGCGCACATGTCCGTGCGCGACAACGGCGCCGGCACGGTCACGTTGACCTTGACGAACCTCGACGGCAATCCGAACCGCAGCGTGACGTTCACTCGCGGAGGTTGGTCGCCCAGGCCCGGCGGGTCGGACGTCGGCTTCGGGATGACGTCCAACAAGTGCAGCCTGGACAATTTCAAGTTCTCAAACTCACCCGTCTGCGACGCGTTCGAGCGCGATGACGGAGAACTGGGCCGCCTGTGGCGCATCGAGCACGGCACGGCCGAGGTGAAGAGCAAGGAAGCGCGCGGCGACGGCGCGGCGTTCGTCATCTGGGTGAGCGAGGGCTGCGGCGAGTGCTCCGGCGTGGAGCGGTTCAGCGCCAAATGCGTGGACCGGGAGGGCGTCAACATCGTCTCGGCCAAGGTCACGCGCGGACTGCCCGGCGGACTCGTCGCTCTCACGCTGTCCGGCGGCGCGCCGACGGAGGAGAAAGTGATCAACAACAAGGGCAAGGCCAAGACCAAGTGGGTGGGCATTGCCGATGACGGGCTGCAGTTCGTCTTCGCGGCGTTTTCCTGCGGCTACACGCTGGAAGCAAGGCCGATCTGCCCGTAGCGGACACAGGGCTGCCTGATTCCCCAGTCCATTCCTCATTATTCCGCGCTGCCGCTGCGCGCCGATTCTGTCCGGTGTGCCGCCGAGCTTGTAATTCGGACGAAGGAAGCTGAAACGCGGCGGCGTCGCCGCCCCCTCGCCCGGAATCGAGGCGAGGTCGCCATGCTCCCTGCGCCACGCTCCGAAGCGGCACAGCGATAACACCGGGTCGCCATTCACTCAGCAGTGCGCGTCGCCGCCGCGACTCAGCGTCTGCACATCATATTTCGGACCCTGCATTGTGACGACGAACGGCAGAACTTGCCTCGCCTGGAATTCATATCTTAGATTGAATTTTGTCGGCATGTTCTGCGGTCCTCAAACAAGTTCCCTTGCTTCGAGAGGAAAAAGCAGACTTGCAGAGAATCTGTTTCTGCGGGTCTAGGGGCGTCGCTTCGGCGGCGTCGTTTGAGGAGAGAGCCATGTCCACTTGGCATGCGCGGCGTGCGAGAGGATCGTTTCTAGGTCTGTCGGCGGCATTCGCGCTGGGGACGGCGTGGATCTGGCCTGCCTCCGCGCTCCTGCCTGAAGGCGACCCTGTCCTTCGCGTTGAAGAGGACTGGGAACTCGTACTGAACGAACCGGATGGCGAAACGGCCTCGCCCCAGTTTGCCACCGTCATGTCGCCCCACTCCGACATGAACTCGTACTATGCGCAGACCCTGTGGAATTACCGCGAGACGCCCGACTTCGTGCTCGGCGGCATTCAACTCCACAGCTATCGCGGCGCGTACCTGATCCGCACGCGAAGCGTGGAATACCGCGTGCTCAGTTCCTCGGCCGAGACGATCCTGTGGACGCAGGCGCTGGAGACCAACGGCGTCACTCTCACCTACTCGGTCTTTGACGGCACTTCAACGACGTGGGGCACGTTTGGCCGCGACATGAACATCTCCAGCTCGGCGGGCGTGTCCGACCTGAGCGGATATGACCCGGCGTTCTCCGCGGCGAATGCCTGCGTGACGTTCGGTTCCAATCGGGTTGACAGCCTCGTGCTGAAGCGCGTGCGTTACTACGGGCGCGATGGACTGCTGTACACGGACGAGACGCCGCGCGATGCATGCCAGTGACGCGCGGCTCAGGTGCAACCTTTTCATCCATGACTAAGCAGCTCGACGCCCCCTTTCGTCGAACCTGCGGGAGGCGCGATCATGTGCGTACCGGGAGGCTTCCGGAATGGGACCAGGCGAAGAGGCGTCACGGCTGTGACGGTCACCGCCTCCTTGGTGCTCCTGGTGGGAATGGCGTCGATGACCATCGACGTCGGCATGATGTACCGGGGGCGCGGCGAAGCCCAGGCCTCCAGCGACGCGGCCGCCATGGCCGCCGCGTGGCAGCTCATGGATCAGGACCGGCTGCGCGGATCGTCTTATGTGGACGCCGTGTCGAACGCCGCCCGTGTGACCGGCGATGAGTTCGCCGGACGCAACTGCATCATCAACGAGCCGCCCGATCTCGACCTGAACGTCGAGAACCACACCGGCGGAGACATCCTCTTCGGCAGGCTCGACAACCCCGACGATCCCCATGAGGCGATGACCTTCGCCGATCCTTCGCGGTTCAACGCCGTGCGCGTGTTCCTGCACAGGGACGAAGAGCGCAACGGTCCGCTCAGTCTGTACTTCGCGGGCGTCTTCGGCGATCGGTTTGCCAACGTGACCGCGTCGGCTACGGCGGCGTTCTATGACGGCGTCATCGGCTGGCGCGTCACGGACGAAAGCGGAAACGCGGGGTTGCTCCCCTTCGCGCTGCGCAAGACGTATTGGGATCAACTGCTGGCCGGAACGTACACCACGGGGGACAACTATGCGTACGACTCCTCCACCGGGGCTGTTTCCAGCGGCAGCGACGGAATCCTCGAACTGAACCTCTACCCCGGCTCGGGCGGCGGTCAACTTCCGCCGGGAAACTTCGGAACCGTGGACATCGGCTCGGAGAGCAACAGCTCCGCGGACATCGCGCGCCAGATCCTCTACGGCGTGAATGCCGAAGACCTGGCCCATTTCGGCGGCACGCTCAAGCTCGGGGAAGACGGCACGCTCCTGCTCAACGGCGACACGGGCTTGTCCGCCGGATTCAAGGACGAGCTGGCGGCCATCATCGGCCAGCCGCGCGCCATCCCCATTTTCACCAACGTGGAAGGTCCGGGGAACAACGCCATGTTCACCGTGGTGGGGTTCGTCGGTATTCGCATCTGCGCCGTGAAACTGACCGGACCCATGAGCGGGAAGAAGGTCATCATTCAACCGGCGTACCTGCTGGATGATGCCGCTATCGTGGGGGAAAACACAGGGCAGAGTGATTTCATCTACCGACCGGTCCAGCTCATCCGGTAGCGGAGTGGCTCGGCAGGTCGGCATCAAGCCGCCAACCGAGCCGCGGGAGCAGGGAAGCGGGTCCGCAACTGGGCCGCGCCCATACCAGCCCGCGCTGGAAGCCGAAACCGGACCTGGGGCGCGACACCCCCGCGCAGGCGGGGGCCCAGTCCGCCCTGGAAAAGCGCAGAATTCGTGCCTCCTCGCACGCCACCGGCTGGATTCCCGCCTGCGCGGGAATGACGGGCGTCGCCCTTCTGCACGGACTGTCATGCAGCCCCTCGCGTCCACGCCAGCCGCCCGTGCCCCCCCCGACGTGAGACTTTTCGGTTCCAGCGCCGGGATGCCAAGGAAATCGCTTGCCCTGACGAGGCAAATCCGATAAGACAGTAGATTGTCGGAGAGGGTGAAGGGGCGAGCGGGATGATGTACGAGCGGGCATCTCGCAGGAATCCCCTGCGAGCGCCTCCGCGCAGAGGATCGCTCAGCAACAGCAGGCCGGCCGATTCCGGCGGGGCACTGCTCCCGCCCTATCCCTACTCGCCGATTCGCATCGCGGCGGCGTCGCTGCGCGCTGAAACCCGCCCCTGCCATTTCCGGCTTTGCCGATATGCGGCGACGATCGCTCCTCGCAGCCGTGCGCCGCAATGGCGCGCGCGAGCTCCGCCGGACCCGGCGGCGGAAGGCCCTCCATCAACGCGTCCAACATTTATGTCACCCACAACCGATCCCCACCGTCGGCATCCGGGTGAGTCATCTCTTAAGGTGGAAAGGAAGAGGAAGCAACATGAAGCGTATTCTTGCGATCATCATCCTGTCCGCCTGCGCGGCGCCACTGGCGGCGCAGGGCATTTCGGACGATTTCGAGGCCTACACTCCGGGCAATCTCTGCACGCAGAGCACCTGGCAGGAATGGTGCGGCAGCGTCGATGTGTGCGGCGAGGTCTCCACCGAGCAGGCCAGCAGCGGCGCCAACTCGCTGAAGCTCGTGGGCAACGTCGGCGGCGGCGGCGGTCTCGGTGACGACACCGTGCATCGCTTCAGCATTGTCGGCGGGCAGTGGACGTTCAAGTTGATGACGTACTGTCCGGGCGACATGACAGGGACGGGCTTCCTGATCATGCTGAACTCGTACCTGGACGAAAGCTGCGCCGGCACGAACAACTGGTCGCTGCAGGTGTGGCTCGACGCCGACCTGGGCACGGTGCACGCGGATTTCGACAACGAGGAACTTCCGCTGATCCGTGATCGCTGGGTCGAGTTCCGCGCGGAGATCGACCTCGACGCCGACCAGGTGGACTACTACTACGACGGCGTGCAGTTCGTGTTCGACAAGAGCTGGAAGGACGGCGTCAGCGGCGGCGGCGTGGCGGAAATCCGCGCGCTGGACCTCTACTCCGGCGAGCCGACTTACTTCGGCAGCAGCGGGCACTACATCGACGACGTGTCGCTGGCAGCGCCCGGACTGTGCGCCACCAACGGCTGCGGCGCGTTCACCAAGATGGTCTGCAAGCCGGCCCGCGGCAAGGTCGTCGTGAAGGGCACCGGCACGGTGGGGCTGGAGGTTGAGGTCGCCTACGACGGCACGCCCGAGTGTGCCACCGTCAACGATCGCGGCAAGTGGAAAGTCGTCAAGAAGAACCAGGCGGCGGGCACGCACACCGCCGCCGCCTGCGGCGATACGCGAAGCTGCGATATCTGATCCATTGCGCGATGGTGATCCCCGCAAGGATCCCGTCGGCGATCCGAAGCAGCCGCCGGCCGCGGGGCCTATCCTCGCGGCCGGCTTTCTGCGCCGCACGTGTTCGCGTGCATTCCGATCCCGAAGCAAGCGATGGCCTCGCGCATCCCGGTGCGTTCAGAACCCGAAGCGCAAGCGAGGGCGTCACCCAGCCCGGCGATTTGCACCCCCCACTGGCAGCCTGAGTCAGAAACACGCTCACGGCTCCTGTGAGCTTCGCCCTTCAGCCTGTGCGCGCAGAGTGAAACCTCGCTCCCCTCGGTTCTTCAAAGAACTCTGGAGTCAGGGCGTCGGGCGATCGGCCGCCGGCTTGACGCTCGTCCGCTTCGGGTGTCGGGTCAAGGATCGGTCACGAACGGGTAGCCGGTGGAGGTGAACGGCGGCTCCGTGGCCACGCACTGCCCCATCGACATGACGGCCGCCATCGCCAAGAGCGCCTGAACAAGCAACCGCATCGATGCCCCTCCTTACGTTGAAGCCTGGATGGTCTGGACCTGCCGTGGCTGGCGGCCGGAAGTACCGTCGCTCACGAGCGCATGCTACTGCGGAGCGACGGACCCCTCAAACGGGCACAAAGTTCTCGACGCTCTCGGGTGAGAGCGCAAAACAGGTCCTGGCGCGATTGAACCAGATACCGGATTGAGCTGGAGTCACGTCGCAGAGCGACAACCCGCTCAACGTTGCGGGTTTCGGGCGTGAACCTTAGCCTCTTCCTTTGCGATAGGTTATGCGCATGTCGGGCCCTTCTTCCTGACGTCGAGTGGCGGACGGGCCGAGCGGCTTCGGCGGCTCACGTGCATCCGCGAGCGGACGGAAAGGGGTGAGGCATGGCGGATCGAGTGGTGATGGTGACCGGCGGCGGGCGCGGGATCGGGCGCGCGACGTGCGTGCGCTTTGCGCAGGCAGGCGATCGGATCATGGCCGTCGCGCGCACGCAGTCCGAATTGGATGAGACGCGGCGGTTGGTAGTTGCCGGCGGCGGGGCGTGCGAGGTGAGCTGCGCGGATGTGTCGATTGAGGAAGAAGTGGGCAGCGCCGTGCGGGACGCGCTGGAAGCGTTCGGCCGGGTGGATGTGCTGGTGAACGCCGCCGGCGTGGCGCCGCTGGGCGCGATCGAGGAATTGGACGCCGACGTGTTCGACACGATTCTGGCCGTCAACGTCCGCGGCGTGTTTCTCGCGTGCCGGGCGGTCTGGCCCATCATGGTGAAGCAGGGCGGGGGCGTGATCGCAAACCTCTCGTCGGTGGCGAGCGAGGATCCGTTTCCGGGTTTCGCGGCGTATGGCGCGTCGAAAGCGTGGGTGAATGCGTGGACGCGCGGGCTGGCCGAGGAGGGGCGACCGAAGAACATCTCGGTCTTCAGCCTTGCGCCGGGCGCGGTCGAGACGCGGATGCTGCGCGATGCGTTTCCGGATTTTCCGAAGAAGGCGACGATGGAGCCGGCCGACGTGGCGGAAATGATCCACACACTGGCAAGTCCGGCGTGCCGTTACGCGACAGGGCGGACGATTGTGTTTCGCAAGTAAACGGACGATCGCGGCAGGAGCGGCGGCGGCGGAGCGTGAGGCGCGGCCGCGAAAGGGAGGAGGCGGGCAGCATGAACCTCGGCGATCTTCTGTGGACGCCGTCGAAGGCGCGCGTCGAGCAGTCGCAGATGCACGCCTTCATGTCCGCCATGTCGGCAAAGCACGGCTTCCCGGCGGATTGGATGAGCCTGCACCGCTGGTCCGTCGAACGGCGGGACGTGTTCTGGCGCGAGATGGCCGCGGCGGGCGGGCTTTGGCTTCTCGCTGAAGACGATGTCCCTGTTCCCGGAGTTGTTCCTGCGTCCATTCCCACTTTCCGCGGCGCGGGCATGTTGGCAACGAAGTGGTTCCCCGGCGCGATATTCAACTATGCCGGGCACGTTCTGCGGTTTAACGACGACCGGCCTGCGGTGATCGCGGAGGACGAACGGGGACGGCGGCGCACGCTGACCCATCGGCAGTTGAAAGACGCCGTCGCGCGATGCGCTTCGCATCTGTTCGAGATCGGCGTGGAATGCGACGACCGCGTGGCGGCGTTCATTCCCAATATCCCCGAAGCGGTTATTGCCATGCTGTCGGCGGCGGCCAATGGATCCGTCTGGTCTTCCTGTTCACCGGATTTCGGCATTCAAGGCGTGCTCGACCGCTTCGGACAGATATCGCCCAAAGTGTTGTTTGCCGCGGACGGATACACGTACAACGGCAAGCCGATCGACTGCATGGAAAAACTGTGCGCGATCGTGCGGCAGATACCCAGCATCGAGCGCGTCATTGTCATTCCATTTCTCCACGAGCAACCTGATCTTTCAGGCCTGCCGAATGCAATCCTCTGGTCGGACTTTGTGGATCGGCATTCCGCTCCCGCGGCGCTGCACGGCGACATCGCGTACGAGGCCATCCCCTTCGACCACCCGCTGTTCATCATGTATTCCTCCGGCACGACGGGCATTCCCAAGTGCATCGTGCACGGCCACGGCGGAACTGCTTTACAACATGCGAAGGAGCACATCCTGCACTGCGATCTGCGGCGCGAGGACGTGATGATGTATTTCACGACCTGCGGCTGGATGATGTGGAACTGGCTGGTGAGCGGGCTGGGCGTCGGCGCGACGATTGTATTGTATGAGGGAAGCCCGACGCACCCGGATATTCACAAGCTTTGGGAACTGGCCGCGCGCCTGGGGATCACCGTCTTCGGGACCAGTCCAAAATACATCTCGGCCTGTGAGAATGCCGAAATTGCGCCGGGCCGGGAGCATGATCTGTCGAAGCTGCGCTGCGTCCTGTCCACCGGCTCGCCGCTGACCGTTGAGAACTTCCATTGGATTTACCACAACATCAAGAGCGATCTGCAATTGTCCAGCATTTCCGGCGGCACGGACATCATCAGTTGCTTCGTGCTGGGCAATCCCATGCTTCCCGTCCACGCCGGCGAGATTCAGTGCAAGGGGCTGGGCATGGACGTTCACGCCTATGACGAAGACCGCCGCAGCGTGGTGGGTGAAAAAGGGGAACTGGTCTGCCGCGCGCCGTTTCCGTCGCAGCCCGTGGGCTTCTTCCACGACGCCGATGGATCGAAATACCGCAAAGCCTATTTCGAGGACGTGCCCGGCGCGTGGCGTCACGGCGATTACATCGAGTTCACCCCGCGCGGCGGCGCGATCATCTACGGGCGCAGCGACGCGACGCTCAATCCCGGCGGCATCCGCATCGGCACGGCCGAGATCTATCGGATCGTCGAGTCGATGGACGAAGTGACGGACAGCGTCGTGGTGGGCAAGGACGTGGACGGCGACGTGGACGTGTGCCTGTTCGTCGTGCTGCGGGCGGGGCAGACACTCGACGCGCCGCTGGAAAAGACCATCCGCGAGCGCATCGCCGCCGGCGCCACCCGCCGCCACGTGCCCAAGCACATCCGCCAGGTCCCGGCCGTGCCGTACACCATCAGCGGCAAGAAGGTCGAGCTGGCGGTGCGCAACGTGATCCACGGACAAGAGGTGAAGAACAAGGATGCCCTGGCCAACCCGGAGGCGCTGGAGGCGTATCGGGGGCTGGTGTAGCCGCCGACGGTGAAAGCCCGTCAGACCTCGACGCGTTCGAAGTGTCGGGCGCCAAGCAGGAGGGCGAGCCAGCCGGCGCCGAGGGCGATCAGCAGCGTGAGCGCGGTGTATCCGACGGTCTCCCAGGTGGGCATCGCCAAGGCGTTTTCCGCGCGGGCACGCCACGTCGCGTAACCCATGACCGCCAGCAGCACCCCGACGAGCAGAACGGAGGCCACGAGGTTGATCGTGCCGCCCATGCCGTTGGCGATCCGCGCGGTATTGGTCTGGCGGAAGACGGGCCAGCGCGCGCCGATGCCCACGGCAAACGCGCACAGCGCGAAGCACACGGAGAGCGTCGCCGAAAGGTGAATGAGGATCCATCGCCAGTCGAGGCGGAGGATCAACGTCTCCAGACTCAGCGTGGCGCAGGCGACGATGAGCGTCACCGTGAACGCGAAGGCGAACTTCGCCAGCAGGATGCGTCCGCGGCGCACGGGAAGCAGACCGATCAGCCAGAGCTGCCGTCCCTCCAGCGAGATGAGCGGATAAACGAAGCGGCTGGTGAACGTGGCGAGAATCAGACTGACGGCGCAGAGGTTGAGAAAAGGAATCAGCAGCCGCCACGGTCCCGGCGAAAGGTCTCCGTGCAGGTGCGGCACGTTCATCAAGTACAGCGTCATCAGTCCCAGGAGGATCAGAAGCTGGCTCCACTGGAGCGGATCACGGAAGAACGTGCGCAGGTCTTTTGAGGCGATCAGCCGCAGAGGCGGCGGGAGGTAGAAGAACACCATCTCCAGCAGAAAGCCCGTGACCGCGCTTGACTGCCGCGTGACGTGCCGCGCGGACACGGAGGCGTCGTACGCGGAGGCGAGGCGCCGCGCGACGAGCCGCACCGCGAGCCAACTGAGAAACAAACCGTTGGTCACCGTGACCGCGAGGTAGCCGAGCGACTCGGCCATGCGCCCGGACATGGCGTGGTCGATGCCCTTGGCGACCCAGGTGTTGGGCCAGAAGGCGGACTCGATAAACTGAAGCTGGGCGAGGAAGTCGCGCAGCCAGATGTCGCTGTCGATGGGGAGGCGCTGCAGGGAGTAAAGCACCCAGCCGACGACGATGACGCCGGCGATGGCCGTCCAGCGGATGACGTAGCGCTTCAACTCGCGCGGAAAAAACCGGGCGATCGCCCACGCCAGGCACAGCCCCAGCGCGCCGGGGATGGGGATGAAGCCGAGGAAGAAGGCGATGAACAGGGGGTAGAACATGCGCGGTTCGGAAGTCGCGTCGGCCATGGCGGTCATCAGCGGCAACCCGAGCAGGATGAGCGACCAGCTCGAAAACACCAGCGTTTCAAGGTACTTGATGAGTACGGCGTCCGCGGGCGGAAGCGGCAGGGACAGGAGGTAGGCCACTTCGTCGCGCGCGAAAAGCGAGCCGAAGGCGAGGATGGCGTTGGAGAAGATCAGCAGCGCGAGCATCGCCAGGAAGAAGAAGTTGAACACCAGCGGAATGGCGACCACGCCCTCCAGCGGCGTGCTTCGCAGCAGGGCAAAGACGTGGAAGAAGAGGGCGTACAACCCCATCCAGATGATGACCACGAAGAGCACGGTCAGGGCAAGTCGAATCGGCGCCTCCGCCGCGGCGCAGCGCACGTGGTTCCACACCAGCCGCCCGCGCAGGCGCACCAGCAGCGGGAACCGCGAGGGCAGCGCCTCAGGCCACGGTTTCATCGCTCATCTCCGTCAGGCGCAGGAAAATGTCCTCCAGCGAGTGCTCGCGCGAGGCGAGCGCGCGCAGCTCGTCCAGCGTGCCCAGGGCGACGAGCTGCCCCAGGTTGAAGATGCCGATGCGGTCGGCGATGGCCTCGGCGACCTCCAGCGTGTGCGTGCTCATGAACACGGTCATGCCGTCGCGCGTGCGCTGGCGGAAGAGGTTCTTGACGGCGCGGGCGGTTCGCGGATCCAGCCCGACCATGGGCTCGTCAATGACGAGCACCTCCGGGTTGTGCATCAGGGCGGCGGCGAGGACCACCTTCTGCTTCAGGCCGTGGCTGTAGGTTTCGGTGAGGCGATCGAGGAACTCGTTCATGCCCAGCGGCGCGGCAAGGTCGGCAAGCGCCGCGTCGCGTCGCGCGGGCGCGAGGTCGTACATCTGTGAGACGAAATCGAGGAACTCGCGCCCGGTGAGCTTGTCGTAAAGATACGGCTGGTCCGGGACGTAAGACATCCGCGCCTTCACCGGCGCGCCGTTCATGTTCATCTCGCCGCCGCAGACGCGCACGGTCCCCGCGTGCGGGCGCAGCAGACCGGCGATCATCTTGATCGTGGTCGTCTTGCCCGCGCCGTTGGGACCGAGGAACGCGAAAATCTCGCCGCGCGGCACGGTGAGCGTCAGATTGACGACGGCCACGCGGTTGCCGTAGCGCTTATGCACGCCGACCAGCTCGATCGCCGGCGAGTCGAGTTGTGGGGTTACGTTGCCCATGTTCGTCGCGACTACGGCGCGCTTAAGTCCAGTTCCCACTCCTGCCGGCTGGCGACGCCCAGATTGTAGAGGTCCGAGTCGAAGCGTTCGCGGATGATGCGGATGGTGGAGGCCACCGGCAGGTGCACCTCCTGGATCTGCACGATCCCCTCCGGATCGACCCAGGCGCGGACGTTCTCCGATTCGACGACGAAGCAGTCCAGCACGCCGAAGTTCGTCGCGGTCTTTTCCCGGCGCGTCACACGCGCCACGAGCGGCAGGAACTTCTCGCCGACGTTGGTCAGCGCGGCCACGGGGTTGATGACCTGCATCTTCCACGTCTGTCCGACGTAGAGCCTGGGCAGCGTGGTGAACGGGTTGAACACTTCCGCGACCATGTCCGCGTCGGTCAGCGGGATTTTCACGGGCGCCAGCGGTCCCAGCCCGGCGTCGAGCGTGAAAGCGAAGTCCTTGGGGAAACGCTCGCCGTCGAGCTTGACGGGGTACGGGTGCCCCGCGACCCGCAACTCGACCTTGAGGCTGTCGAGCGAGCCTTCGGGCGTGTACGTCGAATCGGCCTGCACGCGGAAGCCGGCGAGTTGCGGCAGGAGCTGCTCCAGGATGATCAGGTCTTCGCGCTCGACGACTTCGCGGCGGAAGTGGAAGATCGTCCAGAGGGTGCCGATGCGCCCGCTGTCGCGGAAGACGCCGGCCTGCAGCTCGACTTTTCCGCCCGCCGCCATCCAGTCGGCGCGAAGCGGGCTGGGCGCCGGCTCGGCGGTCCACACGGGCCACAGGTCGCGCCGCACCAGCCACGACGTGGCGACCAGCCATGACGTGACGATCAGGATCCCGGTCATCCGGCCGATCAAGCTGCCCTCCACGGCGCCGCGCGGGCGAGTTCCCATCGGGAAGTCGCGGCGAACCGCTGATTGTAGCGCTCGATGAAATGAGCGGTCAACGACACGGCTCTGTGGGGGGGTGGGATAGACCTTCGGGCTTGGCGAGCCCGCCGGAATGCCGGTGAAACGCCGAGTGGAAAGCCGGTACTCGGGCCGAGACGGACTTTCACCAAGGGCTGTCGGCGCAGGGTCAGGAGGTGTTTCTGGCCACGCTGGCGGTCTGGGTTGTTGCCGCGGGGCGGGGTGCGTCGGTGGGCGGTGCAGTCGAGCTGGTCAGGCGCACGGGCAGGCGCACGGTGAACCTTGTGCCGCGATCCACCTCTGTGTCGAGCGTAATCGTGCCTTCCAGGATGTTCACCAGCTCGCGCGTGATGGCCAGCCCCAGCCCCGTTCCCTCGTGCTCGCGGGTGCGTGAGGAATCGAGCTGGCGGAATTTCTCGAAGATCAGGTGCAGCTTGTCGCCGGCGATGCCCGGTCCCGTGTCTTCCACGCGGAGTCGAACGAAGCCGTCGCCGTCGCGCTCCGCGACCAGCCCGATGCGCCCGCCGTTGGGCGTGAACTTCACCGCGTTGGAGAGCAGGTTGTAGAGAATCTGCTTGACCTTGCCGGAATCGCTGGACATGCGCGGCAGGTCCTCGGCCACTTCGACGCGCACGTCCTGCTCTTTCTTGGCCGCCAGCGGACGGATGAAGTCGATCAGGTCGGCACAGACCGCGACCGGATCGAACTCGCTGAGGTGGACCTCGAGCTTGCCGGCCTCGATCTTGGCGAGGTCGAGCAGGTCGTTGATGAGATCGAGCAACATGCGTCCGCTGGTGAGGATGTTGCGGGTGTAACGGGCGAGGCGCGAGCGGTCGATGTCGTCGATCGACCAGGCGTCGTTGAGCAGGTCTGCAAAGCCGATGATGGACACGAGCGGCGTGCGCAGCTCGTGGCTGACGTTGGCGAGGAAGTCGCTCTTGAGGCGGTTCGACTCATACAGCGCGACGTTGGTTTCGGCCAGCTCGCCGAGCTTGATGTCGAGCGAGCGGTTGATGCGCTCCAGTTCCTGCTGCGTGCGCGCGAGGTGATTGAGCATCTCGTTAAACGCCTCGCCGAGTTTCTGGAACTCGTCGCCGGTGCGCAGATCGGACCGGGCGGCCAGGTCGCCGGCGGTGACGCGCTCGGTGAGCGTGCGAAGCCGGTTAAGCGGCATGAGGACGAGGCGCTGCGTGACGATGTAGAAGACGACGATGGCGAGGACGGCCCCGGTGGCGCCGCCGAGGACGGTCACCACGGAACTCCAGGTTCGTTCAGGCGACAGGATCGGCAGCGACACGTCGATGATCCCCAGCAGCCGCCCCTCGTCCGGACCGGCGCCGGTGGCGCGGACCGCCCAGGCCATTCGCAGGCGGCTGCCGTCCTCCTGCTTGCGCCAGTAGGAAGGTTCGCGGCTGGCGGCGAGCTTGGACACGGCCTCAAGCCGGAAGCCCTCGCGTTGCTCGGTTCGCTGAGTGGTGATGGACTCCGTGGAGCAGAACTCCGGCTGCGCGATGGGCAGGTCGTCCGGGAGATCGCGGCGCAGGTCCTTCCAGCTCGCGCTGAGCCGCTCGCGCGCTTCGGTCCAGGCGGCCTCGCCTGCGCCGGGGCGGAGAAACTGGCGGGCGAGGGTGGCCACCTGCTCGGCGCGAACCACGAGCGCGCGATCGGCCAGCGTGCCCATCAGCACCCAGGGAAACGCGAGCGTGGCCACGATGGTCAGCAGCACCGCGCCTCCGAAGAGCAGCGTGATCCTGCGGTCGAGTGAAACGCGAATGTGTCTGGAGACTCTCACCGGGTGTGAATCTTAGCGTCAACGGCCGCAATGTTGAGCCGGGAACCCGACGGACACGCAGGTGACCATGGCTCATCGCATTCAGTTTCGAGCCGCATCTGACGGTCGATGGTGCCCACGGGGACCGGGCCTGATGCGTGCGGCGGCGTCAGCTCGCCCTCTGAAGTTGAGTCACCCTGATCGCCGCCTGGGACGAGGCCGATGCAGGCGCGGGCATCGAGCGGACGCTGCGGACGCAGCCGGGCTGACGCTGCGACGGGAATCAAGCTGCCCCGGCGGTGGGGATCGAGCTCCCTCGGATTCTGCGCTCAAGCCAGGCTCCCGGTGAAATCGAGAGTCGGGCGTGGCTGAGGGGAAGCTCGCAGTTGAAAAACCGGGTGGCGCGGTCCGGCGTCCTCGCCGGGTCGTGGTGAACGGGGCAAGAACATGGTCAACGGAGTACCGTAGACGATGCCACCCGCCGTAACGACCATGCTACCCACCACCCGTGCGCTGGGAGCAGTTTGGATTCATCGAGGAGTTACGCAGAAGCTGACGCGCCCAGCTCCGTGGCAACCCTGCCTCCGCATCATCCACGCTTGGAGCCATTCGTGAAATCACCTACAGTGCGATGTGTGGCGCGACGCGACCTTCTCAGCCCGACGCTCGTTGGGAACGAACGGCGTCCGCGGAGCGAAGATGTGTCCTGAACTCGTGCCTGAGGCTGCGCGACGGAGCGTGAGATTGTGCGAAGGCGTGCGACGATGAGCGACGATGTGCGAAGGGTGGAAACGGGAGGTGCGGCATGAATGATCCGCGGCTGGATCGGTTGGCGCAGGTGCTTGTGCGTTATTCCCTCAGCGTCAAGAAGGGCGACGTCGTGCGGCTGAAAGTCCCCGTCACGGCCGAGCCGCTGCTGGCCGCGCTGTACCGCGAGGTGCTGGCCGCGGGCGGGCATCCGCTGCCGCGCCTGCTCAGCGAAACGTGCGACGAGATCCTGCTCAAGGATGGCAAGCCGCACCAGCTTGAGTGGCTCAATTCCTTCGACCTGCGCGAGATGGAGGAGGCGGACTGCTACCTGGCCGTCTGGGCTTCGACCAACACGCGCGCGATGTCCAACGTCGATCCCAGGCGGCAGGCGACGGTAAAAAAAGCCTCGCAGCCGATCCTCAAAACGCTGCTGACGCGCGCGGCCGCGAAGAAGAACCCGCTGCGCTGGGTGGGCACGCAGTACCCCTGCTCCGCCAGCGCGCAGGACGCGGAGATGTCGCTGTCCGAATACGCGGATTTCGTGTTCAACGCCGGGCTGCTCCACCTGCCGGACCCGGTGGCCGCGTGGAAGAAGGTCAGCGTCGCGCAGCAGCGGCTCGCGGACCACCTCAACAAGGCGAGGGAAATCCACATCACCGCGCCGGGCGGAACGGACATCCGCTTCGGCGTCCGCGGACGCAAGTGGATCAACTGCGACGGGCTGAACAACTTTCCCGACGGCGAGGTCTTCACCGGCCCGATCGAAAGCGCCACCGAGGGGCAGGTGTGCTTCGGCTTTCCGGCCGTGTACGGCGGGCGCGAGGTGTGCGACGTGCGCCTCAAGTTCAAGGCCGGCAAGGTCGTCGAGGCGACGGCGTCCAAGGGCGAGGACTACCTGTATCAAATGATGGACCAGGACCAGGGCGGCCGGGTCCTCGGCGAGCTGGCGATCGGAACGAATTACTCGATTCAGAAGTTTACGAAGAACACGCTCTTCGACGAAAAGATCGGCGGCACGTTCCACATGGCGCTGGGCGCCGCGTACCCGGAGACGGGCGGAAAGAACGTCAGCGCGCTGCACTGGGACATGGTCTGCGAGCTGCGCAAGGGCGGGGTCATCGAGGCCGACGGCAAGGTCATCCTGCGCGACGGCCGCTTCGTGAAAAGCGCATGGCCTCAGCCGGGGAAGCGCTGAATCGGCGGAGCCGCCCCGCTGACGGCCCCACACAAGATGCCGATCCCGTCATTCCCGCGCAGGCGGGAATCCAGGGGTCTTGCACTGCGTCCTGGACCCGCGCCTGCGCGGGGGTGACGACGCCACGCCGGGCGGCTGCTGGCGCGCGTGTGCTTGTGCCGATGAATCGGCATGAGTCGCGCTGCTTCAACCCGCTTTGCCGTGCTTACCAGCGTGGAGACGCGCCACCGCTTCGCGGCACGGTTCCTGCACCGCACGCTGAACGTCGTCGCGGTCGGATATGAGCCCACGGGCTATTCTCCCGCGGACGTGGACGCCAACGCCCAGCTCACGCCCGACGAGTTGCGCATCGTCCGTGAACATTACGCCGAGCGCGGCCGGCAGGAGACGCGGTTCTTCGGACATGACGCGGCGTTCATCTCCGGGGGGAACGAGGAGGATGAGCTTGCGGGGTTGGGTCGTGAAGCACAGACCTCGGGGATGCGGCGACCCTCATTTGTCTCGGACAGACCCTCCCCCTGCCTGCTCCCAAGGGGAGGACGGAATCCTGAAGCTGATCGCACCTGCGGCGTCCTGCACATGCAGCCCGGCGAACTGAACACGGCCGGGACGCTGCGATTCCTTGAATCGCGCGGCGTCGACGCCGTCCTCGTGTTCGGGACGAATCTCATCAAGCGACCGCTGCTGGATCAGTTCGCCGGGCGGATCATCAACCTGCACCTGGGCTTGTCGCCGTACTACCGCGGCACGGCCACGAACTTCTATCCCCTGCTCAACGACGAGCCGGAGTACGTCGGCGCGACGATCCACCTGATCGACGCGGGCATCGACAGCGGGCCGATCATCCACCACGCGCGCCCGGAAATTGTCGCCGGCGACGGACCGCACACGATCGGCTGCAAGGCGATCCTCGCGGGGCTGGAGAAGCTGCGACAAGCGGCGGAAGAACTTGCGCAAGGGCGTCTTCGTGCCGTAACGCAGTGGCCCGCATCCAGCCCGCGCGTGTACCGGCGCAAGGACTTCCATCCGCGGCACGTCGTCGAGCTGTACGAGAAGCTGGCCGGCGGCTTGATCGAGCGCTACGCGGCAAGGGCGGACGAGGTGGCACCGAAAGTGAAGTTGATTCCGTGACGCCAGGCCGTCGCGCCGCTGCGCAATCTTCACAGTCGTGAGCGCAAGCGAGCTGTGGCGTTCACGTGCACATCCCGCCGAGCCGGCGCCGGCCAACGGACCGGGATTCGGAGCCGATTCCGTAGCGCGGCAGGGCGCGGGTCGGCAAACTCGCCCTGCGGAAGCGCTGGGAAAACGAACGCCCCTGCGCCCGCTCCATGGGTCCGCTGCTGCTCCACAAGTGCGCAGCAGCGGACCCGTGCCACCCGGCATCGAGGTCATACGCGGAAGACCACCGCCCTGCCCTGGCAGTCCGTGGTGCAAAGCGGCTCCCGTCATTCCCGCACGGGCGGGAATCCGGCGGTCCGGTGACGCGCCCCAGACCCCCGCCTTTGCGGGGTGACGGCTGCCATGTCCAGATCTGAATGAGGTCGCGAGCACCCATGGTCCTGCTCGCGCTCGAAATCCCTTGACTTGTGCCGTGGATCGGGCACAGTTCCCTCAAATGCCTGCCGCGCTGAAACTGGATCATGTCGAGCGCGTCCTCAAGGAGCTGCTGGCGACCGCGATGCCCGGCGCCACGATTAACGTGCAGCCGCCGTCGCGGTGGAAAAGGCCCGTCGTGGTGATCCGCTGGGACGGATTCTCCGGCTTGCTCGCCGAGCAGCGATTCCGCCGCGTCATGCAGCGCATCCCCACCGCAACGCTCGAGCGCGACCTGCACGGGCTGATCTGGTTCGAGCTGACGCCCGCCGAGCAGATCGAAGACTATCTGAAGATGCCGCGCTCGGAGGATGTCGCCGAACGCGCGGACGTGATCATCCGGCAAGCTGCCGCGAAGGGCGTCTTTGAGAAGCTCGAAAAGGCGCTGGGCGATGACCCGGCGGGTGCGTGCGGCGGCGACTTTGCTCTCCTGATGAAGGCCCAGAAGACCCTGAAGGTAGCGGCGAAGCCGGCGCAGGAGTTGTGCCTCGCGCTGATCCAGAAGGGCGCCTACTGCGACTGCGAAGCGATCGAGTCAGCCGCCGGCGAGTAAACGCTCTGCGTTGCTTCCCGGTCGCCAACGGCATCGGTCGGCATCATCTTCCTGATCCGGCCATGCGCCCTTTACGTCCGCCGAAAGGCCGCGTCGTACCGGCGAACGTCCTCCACGAGCCGCTCCAGCTCGTCCATCCCCAGGGTCTGCGCGCCGTCGCTCCACGCGGAGTTGGGGTCCACGTGCGCCTCGATGATCAAGCCGTCCGCCCCCGCCGCCACCGCCGCCTTGCCCAGCGGCGCGACGAACTCCCGCCGGCCCGCGGCATGTGAAGGATCGGCCACGACCGGCAGATGCGACAGCGACTTCACCACGGCGATCGCGCTGACGTCCAGCGTGTTCCGCGTGTGATCCGAGAACGTGCGGATGCCGCGCTCGCAGAGGATCACCTGCCGGTTGCCGCCGGAGAGCAGGTACTCCGCGGCCATGAGCCACTCCTCCACTGTCGCCGACGCACCGCGCTTCAGGAGCACGGGCTTGGTGCAGCGCGCGACTTTCTTGAGCAGCGCGAAGTTCTGCATGTTGCGCGCGCCGATCTGCAGGACGTCCGCCGCGGCGGTGACTTCGTCGACCGTCTCTTCGGACAGCACCTCCGTCACGATCCGCAGCCCGAAGCGCTCGCGCACGCGGTCGAGGATACGCAGGCCTTCCTTTTCGAGGCCCTGAAACGCGTACGGGCTGGTCCGCGGCTTGTACGCGCCCGCGCGCAGGAAAGGGATGTTCATTGCCACCAGCCGCTCGGCGATGCCGAACATGCGGTCCTCCGACTCCACGCTGCACGGGCCGGCGATGAACTGGATCGCCGTCCCGCCGATCGCGTGACCGTTCACCGCCACCACCGTCGATTCCGGCTGCGCCTCGCGCGAGACGAGCTTGTACGGCTTGGAGACCGAAATCACTTCCGACACGCCCGGCAGTTGCGCCAGCGCGTCGCGGTGAACCGGACCCTTGTTGCCCGTCACGCACACGGCCGTCCGCTGCGCGCCGGGCATGGCATGCGGGGTGAACCCCAGCTCGCGGATGGCGCGCGCGACGGCCTCGATCTGCTCCGCCGTCGCGCCCACGTTCATGACTACCAGCATGGTCAAAGACCCCCTCTCGTTCCCCGCGCCGATTGCAGGGCGAGTGATGTGCGCCTCCTCGTCGTTCTCATCGCGGCGCGTGGACCGTCCGTCCAATCCGCCGTCTCAATCCTGACACGCTGTCCTCGCGCTCTTGACCGCGCCGACAAACGCGCGGATGTCGCGCATCGCGGCGGCATGATCCTCGCCGTGACGCTCGATCATGCGGATCAGCGCGCTGCCGACGATCACCCCATCCGCCCCGAGTCGCAGGATTTCCACCGCATGTTCCGGGCGGCTCACGCCGAAACCCACCACAAAAGGCCGCGGCGACAGCCGTCGAAGTCGCAGGACAAACTCGCGCGTGGCCGGCGCCAGATCCTCTCGCGCGCCCGTCGTTCCCATCACTCCGACCGCATAGGTGAAGGCCGTTGAGGCTTGCAGGATGCGCGCCGCGCGGTCATCCGGCGTGTTCTGGCTGCACAAGTACACGCTCCCCAGCCCGTTCGCCTCCATCGCCGCCGGCAGCTCGCCCGCGCGATCAAACGGCACATCCGCCGCCAGCAGCGCATCCGCTCCCGCCGCCGCCGCGTCCTGGCAGAACGCCTCCACGCCCCGGCGGTGAATCAGGTTGTAATACACCAGCAGCCCGAGCGGCGCGTCGCTGAACCTGCGAATCTCCGCGACCAGGTCGAGGCACACTCGAACATCCGCGCCGGCGCGGGCTGCGCGCTGCGCGGATGCCTGGATCACCTTCCCGTCGGCGATCGGATCCGAAAACGGAATGCCCAGCTCCAGCGCATCGGCGCCTTCATCCAGCGCCGCGCGAATCAGCTCCAGGCTCCGCGCCGGCGTCGGATCGCCGAGCATGAAGAAAGGCATGAACGCCCCGCGCCGTTGACTCGGCTGAAGCAGCGTCACAAAACGATTCATGGCGCGTCCTCCTCCGGGGCCGTCGCCATGCCGGCGTCCAGGACGATTCGACCAAAATGATTCGCTTGCTCCGGTGACACCCACCACAAACCTCGGGTATCCGAGAACGACATCATGCACCAGTCGCTGGGCGTATCCGACTTCCTGGCCCAGCCATCGGAAAACGCCTCGACCAGTTCCAAATGGTAATAGCCCTGGGCAAGCTCCGAAGGCGAAACCGAATCTGCGATCTCTGTGATCTGAAAATCACTGTGCCAGATATGCCACTGTCCCCAGGACGGAATCGAAAAAAAGGTCCCCACTGGCGTGGCAAGATAAACGTCGCGCCCGCGATCTCCCGAATTCAAAAGCTGCGGAATGACCACGCTGCCGGAAGGTCCGCGCAGCTCGTCAACATGACTCAAACAAAATCTGCAGCCGTACTTCCGATATGAAATGTCGCAGACCCAGCCTTGGGACTCCCGGTGCATTCTCCCTGGAATGAGAATATATGTAACCAGTGCGGCCAACAACGCCGCCACAACGAGCAGAATGCGGCGCCGTCTGGATCGACGGATGTGAATTTCCGGATCCGTCGAATGCAATTCATTCAAACCACAAGCGGCTGCTGTGGAGTCATGCTGAATCGTCATGCGTGAGCCCCCACACCCGTGTCGTTCACTTCTGAATCGGCATGACGCCGACCCTGTCGCCTTTCCACTCCAGCACGGTATGCAAGTCCTTATCTCCCCTGCCCGAAAGATTGACGAGCACGATGGCGTTGCTCGGCAATTCCTTCCCCATCTGCAAAGTCAGCGCAATTGCATGGGCGGATTCCAACGCCGGCAGAATGCCATCCTCCCGGGCGAGGAGGTGAAACGCCTCCAACGCCTCTGAATCGCGCACGGGGAAATATCTCGCTCGACCTGATTGGTGCAGTTCGCTGTGCAGCGGACCCACGCCGGGATAATCCAAACCCGCCGCGATGCTGTGCGCCTCCGCAATCTGTCCGTCCTTGTCCTGTAAAAAGTATGAGTGCATGCCATGAAAGACGCCTGGCAATCCCGCGGAAAGCGACGCGCCATGCTTTGTGCCGTCGCCTCCGGCCTCGGCCCCGATGAGTTGCACGTCGGCGTCGTCGAGGAACGCATGGAATGCGCCAATGGCATTGCTTCCCCCACCGACGCACGCGACCACCGTATGCGGCAGTCGCCCTTCCGCTTCCAATATCTGCGTTCGCGCCTCGCGCCCGATCACGGATTGAAAGTGCGTGACCATTTCCGGAAACGGCTCCGGTCCCGCGGCGGTGCCGAACAAATAATAGGTGTCCTCCGCCCGCGCGATCCAGTCGCGCAGCGCCTCGTTGATCGCGTCCTTGAGCGTGGCGCTGCCGCTGGTGACGGGATGAACGGTCGCGCCCATCAGCTTCATGCGGAAGACGTTCATCGCCTGGCGCTCGATATCCACGGCCCCCATGAAAATCTCCGTGGGAATGCCGAAGAGCGCCCCCGCCATGGCCGTGGCGACACCGTGCTGCCCCGCGCCGGTTTCCGCGATGAGTCGCCTCTTGCCCATCATGTGGGCAAGCAAACCCTGACCAAGCGTGTTGTTGGTCTTATGCGCGCCCAAATGCAGCAAGTCCTCACGTTTGAGATAAATGCGGCAGCCGGTGCGCGCCGAGAGCTTGGGCGAAAAATACAGGGGCGTCGGGCGGCCTGCGTAATGCCGCAGAAGATGCTCGAGTTTCTCATGGAATCCCGCGTCATTGCGGAATCGAAGAAAGGCGCGCCGAATCTCCGTCAGCGGCGCCACCAGCGGCTCGGGCACGTATTGCCCGCCAAATCGCCCCACCCCGCGCTCGAAGTCTGACGCGTCATGCATCCTCATGGCGCGGGGATCCTTCCGTCTGCTTCTCTCACGCTGCGGGTCATCCGCCCCCACTCTGCCAAAGTTGCCGCCGGATCAGCCTGCCGCATCAGCGCCGTCCCCACCAATACCGCATTCACGCGCGGCGGCAACTGCGCTATTTCCTCCGCGCATGTGTAGCCGGATTCCGCCACCAGCACACAGGAGTCCGGAACCCGCGGGGCCAGTCGCTGCACGGTGCTCAAGTCGATTCGCATCGAGGTCAAGTTGCGGTTGTTAATGCCGATCACATTCGCGCCGCACTGCACCGCAAATTCCAATTCGTGCTCGTTATGCACTTCCACAAGCGGACACATGTCATATCGCCGACAATGCTCCATCAGCCCTCGCAGTTCATCCTCGGTCAATGCAGCCGCAATAAGCAAGCACGCATCCGCCCCGGCTGCCCTCGCCCGGCGCACCTGGCGCTCATCAAGGATAAAGTCCTTGCACAGAAGAGGAACGCCCACGACCCGCGCCACCGCTTCCAGATCCTCAAGAGCGCCTCCAAAATACGCGGCGTCCGTCAGGACCGAAATGGCGGCCGCTCCCCCTTCCACGTACTTCAGCGCCACCGCCGCAGGATTCACTGAGCCGGCGAGCACGCCGGCGGAAGGCGAGCGGCGCTTGACCTCGGCAATGAAGGACAAGAATGGACGGGAAATGGCCTCGCGGAAATCGCGCCGGCTCAGCGGCGGCTCAGGAAAATCCGCCATGCCCAGTCGCTGAATCTCGCGGCGCTTGTGAGCGAGGATCTCATGCAACATGCGCCGGCGCCGCCTTTCTCATATCCTCGAGTTTCCTGTATGCTCGCCCCGATGCCAAAGCACCCCTCGCCACTTCCAGCGCGTCTTGAATATCCACGTCGTTCACGGCGCCCGCGCTGATGCCCGCCGCCGCGTTTAGCAGAACGACGTCCGCCATCGCCCCGTCCTGGCTTCCGCGCAATATGCCTTCCGCCAGACGGGCATTGGTCGCGGCATCACCTCCGGCAATCTCCGCCGGATCCGCCCGGCGAAGACGGAAGTCCTCTGGAACGATGGATTGCAGCGAAATGCCGCCCCCGCTTATGCGCGCGATGCGCGACGCGCCGGTGACACTGAGCTCATCGTAGCCGTCCCCGTGCACAACATACGCTCTTTGTGTGCCGCTCTGCACCAGCACCTGCGCAATCGTCAGGAGCATGTCCGCATGAAATATGCCCATGGTCTGGCGCGTGACCGAGGCCGGATTGAGAACCGGTCCTAATAGATTAAAGATGCTCCTCTCGCCCCTGGCCGCCAGCTCGCTCCGCGCCGCGGAAACATGGCGCAGGGCCGGGTGAAAATCCGGAGCATTCAGGAAACACAATTGGTGCTCTTCCAGAAGGCTTCGCGCGCCTTGAGGTTCGCGGCTGACGGCCACGCCCATGCGCGCCAAGCAGTCCGTGCTTCCGCATGAGCTCGACACGGAACGGTTGCCATGCTTGGCAACGGGCACGCCCGCGGCCGCGATTACGAAAGCGGCGATCGTCGAAACATTGATCGTGCCGCGTCCATCCCCGCCCGTGCCGCAGTTGCAGATCGTGTTGGGCGCGGGCGCCTGCACGGAGATCATTCTTTCGCGCAGTACGTCCACAAACGCCGATATTTCGTGCACGACGGGAGGACGACGATTGTAGGCGCGCAGGAAGCGCACGATGGTCGGCGTGCCGGCCTGCCCATCCGCAATGGCGATCATGGCGCGCGCGGCATCGGCGATGGGGAGGATGTGCCCTCGCTCCAGCGTTGTAATCAGATGATCCAATGTTTCATCCATTGCAGCAGCCAAGTCCCTCACCTGCGGGCAATTGTCTGCCCTTCTTCCTGAACGGTCCCGGCGCCGGCGAACATGACCGACACAAGGTCACACCACTCCCAGTGTTTCAAGCACATTGCCCAGCAGTTGATTTCCCGCCGGAGTCAGAATGCTCTCAGGATGGAACTGCACTCCGACGATGGGTCGGCTTCTGTGTTGAACCGCCATGGGCATGTCTTCCAGCCACGCCGTCACTTCCAATACATCCGGCACGACAGACGCCGCCAGCGAATGATACCGCCCCGCCTGAAAGGGGTTCTCAATCCCGCGCCACAGTAATCCGCCATTGTGACGAACAGGCGCCGCTTTGCCGTGCGCGGGCTTCCCCGTCGCCTCCACGCGACCGCCGAAGTGCTCCACAATGCACTGATGCCCCAGGCACACGCCAAAGACCGGCAATGCCTCAGGGGCGCACGCCAGAAGTTGCATGCACAGTCGCGCATCGCGCGGCCCGCAAGGCCCCGGCGAGAGCACCAGCAATCGCGGTCCGCGCTGACGTATGTGCTGCATGGCCTCCGCCACGGGCCAGTCGCAGCGGAATACATCCACCTCGAGCCCGAAGCCCCGGCAGGCGTCCACGAGGTTGTAAACAAAGGAATCCTCGTTATCAATGAACAAAATGGGTGAGCCTGGCGTCCGCATGGTTCAAGCCGGGTCTCCTCTCAACACCCGCAGCGATGCCGCAGCCTTGCTCTCCGTCTCCGCCCACTCGGTTTGCGGGATGCTGTCCGCCACAATGCCGGCCGCGGCGCGGATATGCGCCTTGTTGTGCTTGAAGCGGATCGCCCGGATCACCAGGGCCGTATCCATGCGCCCGTCGGGGAAAACATAACCCACGCCCCCGGCGAAATACCCGCGGCTGGAGGCCTCCAGTCTGTTGATCATCTTCATGGCCTCGAGCTTCGGCGCACCGGTCACCGTCCCCATGTTCATCGTGCCCAGATACGCGTGCAGCGCATCAAGATGGTCGGCCAGAATCCCGCTGACGTTGCTCACCAGGTGCTGCACATGGGAATACTTCTCGACCACAAAAGGCTCATCGACCTGCGTGGTCCCGGGCTTGCAGATGCTGGACAGGTCGTTGCGCGCCAGATCGACCAGCATCGTGTGCTCGGCCAGCTCTTTCGGATCGATCTTCAGCGCCGTCTCATACTTCGCATCCGTCAACGGATGGACCGCTCCGTTGCGACGTCCACGCGGCTTCGTGCCGGCAATGGGACGCAATTCGACACGCCGGCCCGCCGGCTCAGGGCTGACGCGGACGGCCATCTCCGGCGAGGCCGCCAGAAGCACGCCATCCCCGTCGTTGAAATAGAACATGTACGGCGACGGATTGACTTCGCTGAGCCTGCCATACACATCGAAGGGCGATCCGGTGAAATCTGCGGAGAGCGTGCGCCCATACACCACCTGAAACGCGCGCCCCGCGTGGATGTCGCGCTGAATGGCTTCCACGTTGGCGAGGTACGTGTCTCGAGACGTGTCGGATTGAAACGCCCCGGCGCTCCACGCGCCGCGAGTCACCGTTGACGCCGGCCCGGCGAGCGCCGCCATCCGCCGCACATCCTCCTCCGCCTCGACCCGCAGCGGCGCCAGGTCCACGCCCGGCACCAAGGGGACACTGGAGACCACGTGCGTCGATCCCGCGGCGTGGTCGATGATGAACATCCGCGTTGCCAGAAAGAAGCAATAGTCCCAGTCGCCGAGCGCGTCCCTGGGGTTGCGCTCGAACGATTCATATTGGTGGACGAATGTGTAACCGAACGCGCCGAACAAACCATGACTGGGCACGATGGCGTTCTCTTCCGGGGAAGAGCAGAACGCCAGCGCACGAATCACGTCCATCGCGTTGCGGCGAAACGGGCGCTCCCGCCCGCTCACCGACCGAAGATCGGGGCTGATTCGACCCGTGAGCATCGGCGCGCCGCCGGCATCCGCCGCTCGCTGCAGATTGGAGACCACACTCGCAAGCCGCTGCTCGAGTACAGGCAGCAGGCATCGCCCCCGCCCGTCCAGCGCCACCAGCCGCACCGTTTCCTCCCGCCCCGTGAGCATCAGGCTGGAGCCCACGGCGGCCAGGCTGCGCTCCCCATACTTGGGGATGTTGTCCGACGATTGCAGCAACACCGTCCCCCGCGCGCGTCCGTGGTCCGCAAGCGCCGCGAAAAGACATTGTGCGTCGGCCGCCCCGGAAAGCGTGCGCTGAATCGCCAGGAACCGCACCGTTTCCGTCGTCTCGTTCATCCGCCGCCCATAAAAACAAAAAACCCGTCGCACCATTTGCGACGGGTCAGGGTTTCCAATTCCGGCACGCTTTGGCTACGCGCACAGTCCCCGCCCGCCCGAGCAGGACCACCACCAACCCAAACGATGCGCGTGTCCGGTAAAACTCATTGCACCACCCAAGAAACTCCGCCGGCTCTCAGTTCGTTTCGACTGGAACCCGGACGGACTGCCGCACAGAAGTCCCACGCGGCACAGAGTGCAGTATATCAAATGCCGACGTCCGTCGTCAAGTCCAAGCCCGATTCGCCTTCTGAAGGAAAAGGCGCCCGCATTCCATCTCCGCATGTGGGCGGCACGCCATGGCGCATTCCTCGGGGCTCGCGGTTTGCCCCGCGCGGAGGTTCGCGCGGGCTGAAGCCCCGCGGCTCGGGCATGGGATGCCGCTTATATCGCGCCGGTCTGCCGCGACCATTCCACGTAGCGCGGCAGCCCCGCGGTCAGGGGAAACTTCGGCGCGTAGCCCAGCAGCTCGCGCGCCTTGCTGATATCGGCCACGTACCGCGTCACTTCGCCGACGCGAGCGGGTTCGTAGGTGACGGAGGCGGGCTTGCCCAGCGCCAGCGCCAGGATGTTCACGAGATCCACCAGCGTGGACCCCTGCCCGCACGCAAGGTTGATCGTCTGCATCGACACGCGACGGCCGCACAGCGCCTCGATCCCCGCGAGAATGCCCTCCACGCAGTCGTCAACGTAGGTGAAGTCGAACACCTTTTCCCGCCCGAACACCACGATCGGCTCGCCCGCGGCGATGCGCTTCAGGAACAGCGGTGTGACGCGCTCCATCCGCGCAAGATCGTTGTCGTAGCGCCCGTACACATTGCTGAACCGAAAGACCAGGTACGGCAGCTCGTAGCATTGCGCATAGGAGTAGATGAACGCCTCGCCGGAAATCTTGCTCGCGCTGTACGGGCTTTCCGCCACGACAAAATCCGCTGAGTCCTCGTCCGTGACGTGCTGGTGGATGTCGCCGTACACCTCGCGCGAGCTGCCAAAGATGATCGGGCAGCGCTCCCGCCGGCAGTAATCCAGCACGTTGAACAGCATCAGCACGTTGTCCAGCGCCCGGCGCGGATGCTCGACCAGCTCAAACACCTTGGCGTTGGCGGCGAGGTGCACGACGGCGTCAAACGGACCCTCGGGCCAGAGGCCTTCCACGTCGGCGGTGAGATCGAGCAGGAGCGTCTCGATGCGCGGCGTCCAGGTGTTGGGGCGCTTGTCGATGCCCATCACGCGATGCCCGCGATCGAGCAGCGCAAGGGCGAGGTTCGTGCCGATCTGTCCGCTCGATCCGGTGATGAGGATGTTCATGGGTCGTCGTCGCGCGGGGCAACGTTCTTTCGTGTGTGTGGGCCTCGTTACGAAGCGTACCGCCGCTCGACGGTCTCGCAGATCAGATGATACGCGAGCTGGTGCATCTCCTGAACCCGGTCGCTGGCGTCATGCTCGGCCCGCAGGCAGACGTCGCAGATCGAAGGGAAGTCCCCGCCGCCGCGCCCGGTGAACCCGATCACGCACGCGCCCAGCGCCTTGGCGCTCCGCAGCGCGCGAATCACGTTCGGCGACGTCCCCGATACGCTCAGCGCCCAGACCACGTCGCCGGCGCGCACCAGCGCCTCGACCTGCCGCGAGAAGCACCGCTCCGCGCCAAGGTCATTGGCCACCGCGGTGAGGATCGACGTGTCCGTCGTGAGCGCCACCGCGGGCAGCGGGCGTCGATCACGCTTGAAACGCCCGACCAGTTCTGCCGCAATGTGCTGCGCATCGGCGGCGCTGCCGCCGTTGCCCAGCAGGTACACGCGCCCGCCCGCGTCGAAACACGCGATCAGCCGCTCGATCACCGCGGCAAGCGTCGGCGCCTGCCGCCCCAGCGCCTCCGCGCAGCGCACATGTTCGGCGATCTGATCCGCGAACGTCGAGTTCAAACCGCAACTCCTCCGCGAATCCGCTCCACCAGGCGCGTCGTGCTCAGCCCCTCCACCAGCGGCAGCAACACGATTCTCCCGCCATACGACTCGACGTACTCGCGCCCGACCACGCCCTTCTGCGCCCAGTCCGCGCCCTTCACCAGTACGTCCGGGCGGACGCGGCGGATCAGCCGCTCCGGATCGGCGTCGTTGAATCCGACCACGTAGTCCACCGAGGCCAGCCCCGCGAGCACGGCGCAGCGGTCCTCGAAGCGGTTGATGGGCCGGTCGCCGTCGCCTTTCCCCAGCGAGCGCACGGAGGCATCCGTGTTCACGCCGACGACGAGGACCGACGCCAGCTCGCGGCAGCGCTCCAGCAGATCCACGTGCCCCGCGTGGAGGATGTCGAAGCAGCCGTTGGTGAAGGCCACGGTCTCGCCGCGATCGCGCCGCAGGGTCAGCTCGGCCACGAGGTCGTCCACGCCGCGGATCTTGCCCGACCCGCGCCGACCGGAAAGCCGGATGTCTGCCAGCACTTCGTCGGCCGTGATCGGCACGCAGCCGAATTTCTCGACCTCCAGCCCGCCGGCGATGTTGGCGAGCGCCACCGCGTCGGGCAGCCCCGCGCCTCCCGCCATCGCCGCGGCCAGCATCGCCAGCACGGCGTCGCCCGCGCCCGTGTTGTCATACACCGCGCGGGGGCGCGTCGGCACGTGTACCGCGGGCTTGCCTCTTTCCACCAGAACCGCGCCGTCGCGGTCCACCGTCGCCACAACCGCGTCGAATCCGTGACGCTCAAGCAACTCGCGCGATGCCTCGCCCACGGCGTCGATCGACTCAAGCCGACGACCGGCCGCGCGGCACAGCTCTTCCCGGTTGGGCGTCACCAGCGTGGCACCGTGGTATCTCGCGTAATCCCGCAGCTTGGCCGGATCGACCAGCACGGGCTTGCCCAGCCGTCTCGCCTGCGCCGTGATGTTGCGCACGAGGCTGTCGGTCACCAGCCCCTTGTCGTAGTCCTCGATGCAGACCACGTCCACGTCTTTGATACGGTTCGCACAGGCGGCCAGCACGCGATGTGCGTCGGCCTCGGTCAGCGCGCCGGCGTCTTCCTCGTCCACGCGCAGAAGCTGCTGGCGATGTCGATGCTGGGCCAGCCCGACCATGCGCGTCTTGGTCGTCGTGGGGCGGTCCATCAGCGTCACCAGCGAGGAAGCGTCCACGCCCAGCTCATCGAGCATCTGCCGCAGCAGGCGGCCGTTGCGGTCCTCGCCGACCACGCCGCAGCAGGCGACCTCGCACCCCAAGGCGCGCAAGCAAGCCCCCACGTTGGCCGCCCCGCCCACGGCGTCGCGTCGCTCCACCACGCGCAGAACCGGCACGGGCGCCTCCGGACTGACCCGCTCGGCGTCGCCATAGACGTACCGATCGAGGATCAGATCCCCGAGCAACAACACGCGCCGCCCCTCACAGGCACGGACCCACTGGGCTATTTCCTGTCCCATGCGCAACCCGTCCGGGGGAAAAACCCAACGCACCAGACATCCGCCTCCTCCCCAGCAGGAAGCCGCGGGCGGACATCGCTTAACATGTTATTTTGCAGGGTGTTACGATTCAATGCACGCACGCGCCGGCGTGCGAAAGCGCACATGCGCCGCCTCGAGGCGCCTGCCCCTGTTCTCCGGCGACGGCGTGAATGCTAGAACACCCGGCTCCAGCGGGCAAGGAAACCTCGGACGTTTCTCCAGCGCACCCTCGGCAACCGCAGGCCAACCTCACGATGAGTGTGGCACGGTCCCATGTACTCGCCAGGACGTGGCGGACCGACAAGCCCCAAAGCGCCGCAGCGCGCATAGGTCTGTCGCTGCGGACGCGTGCTTCCCGCCGAGCCTGTTTGCAGGTCCGTGCCACGCTCCCAACCGTCCCGCGGGTCGGCGCCCATCCGCCGGGGCGCGGGCAACGCCCGAGAAAACTACACCCGGATGCTCGCGTTGCCGAAGTCTGATCTGGGAGAAGGTGTTCGCCGCCGCCCCGTCCGATAAGCGGAGCAGGTTTTCAGCGCATGTGGCCCATCAAGACCATCCTGTTCGCGCTCCTCTACGCGGCCCTGTGCCTGGGGTCGCTGATGGATCCCTCCTTCGGCGTGCTCAACTATGTTCTTGTCTATCAAGTGGACCCGCAGAGCGCCTGGTGGGGCATTCCGCTGCGCGACATGGGGATTCGCTTTTCGATGTACGCGGCTGCGTGCATGATGGTCGGGATGCTGGTGGGCCGGCGGACGCCTCCGCGCGCGGCGCCGTCCGGGCGCCTCTGGGAGCTGGGCGTCTTTCTGCTGGTGCTCATCGGGTTCCTGAGCATTTTCACCGGCGTCGGCTATACCGGCGAGTCGGCGGCTCGTCTCGACAAGTTCTGGAAGATGCTGCTCTTCGTGCTGGTCATGGGGCGGCTCCTGACCACGCGCGAGACCCTGCGTCGGTTCCTCTGGACCATCGTCATCGGCACGCTTTACCTGGGTCGTGAGGCGTTCATCGCCGGTCCCAGCCGCTTCCACCTCGGCCGACTCAACGACATCGGCGGACCGGATTTTCAGTTCTCTTCGGGATTCGCGGTACACCTTGGCGCCGTGCTTCCGCTCGTCGGCGCTGCGCTGCTGATCGCCAAATCATGGTACGGGCGGATCCTCGCCCTGGCCGCCGGCGCCTTCGGCTTCAACGCCATGATTCTCTGCCGCACGCGATCGGCGATCGTCGGTCTGGCCGCCGGCGCGGCGATGGCGGCGCTGATGGCGCCGAAACAGCGGCGCTATCGCATTCTCGTACTGCTGGTCATCTGCGGAGCGATCGCCACGACGCTGATGGATCCGGGCTTCTGGCAACGCATGATGACGATCACGGACCCGGAAACCCGCGCGACCGACACGGCCATCGTGACGCGTCTGGACGTCTGGCAGGTGGGCGTGAAGATGATCCGCGACTATCCGCTGGGCGTGGGGGCGGGGAATTTCGAGCAGATGACCCGCGCCTACTACCACGAGCGCCGCGCCGCTCACAACACGTTCCTGAACTGCATTGCCGAGCTGGGCATCCCCGCGGGCCTCATCTTCCTCACCATGCTCACCGGCAGTTTCCTGCGTCTCCACCGCGCCATGCGCGAAGCCGAGGCGATCCCCGGCTTCCTGGAAATTCGCTACATGGGCTACGGCGTGTTCGTGTCGTTGGTGACCTACGTCGTCGCCGGTTTCTTCACCGAGCGGTTCTACACGGAATCCTTCTGGTGGGTGCTGACGCTGCCCCTGTGCATCCAGCGAACGATCGAGAATGAGTTGGCCGAGGCGCAGCTCGCCGCCATGCCCATGCCACCCCCTGAGCTGGAACACGCTTCGCCCCTGATCGGGAGGCCCGCGTATGTCTGAGCCTGCGATGCGCGTGGCGCATGTGCTGGATACGCTGGAAGGCGGCGGGACGGAGCGCGGTCTCGTCAGGCTGCTCGGCGCGATGCGGGCGGAGGGCGGCGGGCATGAAGTGGTCACGCTGCGCCGGGCGGGAGACGGCGCGCGGGCGCTGCCGTCGAGCGTGGCGTGCCGCGCGTTTGACACTCGCCGGCGCGCCGCCCGCGTGGGATGCGCCCTCGCCGCGCACTGCCGCGCCCGCCGCGTGCGCGTGCTCCACGCGCGGGGGCTGGGCGCCTGGGCGGACGCGATGCTTGCCAGGGCGCTGATGCCGCGCTGCCGGTTGGTCCTGGGCTTTCACGGGCTTGAGCATGACGGGCCGTTTTCGCGTTCCCAACTTCGCCGGGTGCGATGGGGACTGCGCCTCGGCGCGCGCTGGTGCTGCGTTTCATATGCAGGGCGTGACAAGCTGATGGCCGAAGCCGGCGCTCCCGAAGATCGCGTCGATGTCCTGCCCAACGGCGTGGACCTCGCGCGCTTCGCGCCGCTCGATCCGGCGCTGCGGCGGCGGCGGCGCGCTGAACTGGGCTTCGCCGACGAGCATTTTGTGTTCATTTGCGTCGCTTCCCTGACCGAGGTCAAGGACCATCGCTCGTTGCTGGAGGCCTTTGGGCGAACGCTGGCGCGCGATCCCCACGCGCGCCTGCTGCTGGTCGGAGACGGTCCGCTGCGCGAGCCGATCGAGCGGTGCATACGAGACAATGGCTGGCAGCGACACGTCGTCCTGACCGGACAGCGCGAGGATGTTCCGGCGCTGCTGGGCGGCAGCGACGCCTACGTCTGCAGCAGCCGCTCGGAAGGCATGAGCCACGCCGTGCTCGAAGCCATGGCCGCCGGGCTTCCCATCGTCGCCACGCGCGTCGGCGACAATCCGCGGCTCCTGCAAGACGCTCCCGGAGGCTCTCCCGTCGCCCCCGCAGATCCGCTCCTCGCCCCCGCCGGCCTCCTCGTTGCCCCGCGGGCGACCGAAGAGCTGGCAGCCGCGATGATCCGAATCCTCACCCACATGCCGCTGCGCCAAGCCCTGGCGCGCAACGCAAAAGCGCGGGCCGAGGCGTACTCCCTCACCGCGATGGCGCGGCGTTACCTCCAGTACTACGAGGGCCTTGGCTATCAGGCTCACCGCTGAAAACCCAAGCGGGCAGATCGCGATTCACCAGCGCCGCGGTCTTCTCAAACCCTGGTGGATCCCGATGCCGGGCATGGCGCCCGTCACCCCCGCGCAGAGCCAACCGCCCGTGCAGCAATGAACCCGCATCAAAGACAGGACTTGCAGTAGATCGGCGGGACGTCGCACGTCACGCGGATCGCCCGAACCAAGCACACGCCGCCGTTGCTGCAGACTGAGAACCCCTTCACCCGCCCGGCGCACTCGCCTTCGCCCCCGGGACACTCGTTGGCGCAGATGAGTTGCCCGGCATGGACCGGACATCGATCACATCGATCGCCACAGACGCTGGACCGCAACTCGACCGAAGCCACTTCATAGACGCACACGAGCCTTGGCGGACCGCACTCGCCGCGCACCGCCATCGCCAGTACGGCACAGCCGAATCCGAAATCCCATGTACCCTTCCAAGTAGTGAAACCAAAACCCCCGTTCGCCCGTCCCCCATCCCGCATGAAGACATCCCCGTCGAGACAGATTCCACCCTCCACCACGTAATACCAGTCGCCGGGTTCCGACTCATCGTGCGGCTGCGTTTCAACGAACCACCGACCCGCGGGAGCGCAGATGGAGCCGCCCGGGCGAACGGTCCCGCGGACACCTACGAGTCCGAAGATCGTGTCCGAGAAGTGGGCGACCTCCATCGGCACGCCGTCCATTTCGATGAACGCCTGCTCCTCCGGCCTGCCCTCGGCGGTCATCTCATAAAGCGCGATGTAGGTTCCATTCGCCGGCACAGCGCCCAGGAATGTCACGTAGTCCCGCGCCAACTCGTCGATGCAACAGTCTCCTGCCAGCAGCACGTCGTCCACCGTCTGCAGATCGTACAGCTCACCAAACAGTCCGCGCCCCGACCACGCGTCGCCAATGCCGTTGATGTAATCCTGTCGGTCCGTGATCCAGAGGGTGTTGTAAATCTCCGCGCGGGGGTCGAGCGGCGGGGGCGGCGGCTGGCGAAGGTCCGGGGCCTCCTGCGGAACAGGGCGGACTTGCGCGGGAGACTGCGCGAGGGCGGTGGCGCTGACGGCGAGCAGCGCCGCTTGCGCCCACGGATGCGACGAAAACATGGATTCCCTCCTGCGACGGGCTGGAGGGGAGCGGAGTTACGTCCCGGAGTACGGAACCAGCGCCAGGAAGCGGGCGCGCTTCACCGCGATCTTCAGCGCCTTCTGCTGCTGCGCCGACGTGCCGCCGCGCTTGCGCGACATGAGCTTGTGGCTGGTCGTCAGGAACTTGCGCAGGATGTCCAGCTCCTTGTAGTCCACGTACGGACCCTGCCAGTTGGCGTCCTTCGCCCGCGCGATCAGCACCTGTGCCCGGTCCACGCGTTCACCCTGCTGCTGCTGCTGCTGCTGCCCGTACTCCGCCATTCTGCTCCACTCCGCCGGACCGCCGTGAAGCAGCCCGGTTCAAGTTGCCTGCCTGCCTACGCCGGCTGACCGACCACGACGCCGGCCTGCCCCATCACTCGCCGGAACTCCGCCGGCTCCACCACTTGCGACTGGTCGATCAGCATGATCGGGATGCCGTCGATGATCGGATAGCGCCGCCGCGTGGCCGGGTCGGTTGAATACAACCAGTCCCCGTCCTGAACGAGCGCCGCCTTGGTCTGCGGACAGACCAAGATCTTCATCAGCTCTTCCGCGACCTTCGGCATGACGATCCCACCCGTTCCCGATTCACACGATCCGACAAGTCGAGCCATTATAGCCGCCTCCCGAACTCAAGCAACGCCCACCCATGTCCGTCCCGACGCGAATCGCGGCCGGACCGCTTCCGGCCCAGTTGCCCCCCGCGCCGCCGCACGCATAATCGCCGATCTACAGCATGGTGGGAGGAATCAGGCCGCGGCTGCGGTTGCCAGGGCGGATTCACTCCCCACCCGCAGATACAGAGATCAACATGAATACCCCTGCAAAAACGGATCCCTTCGGCATCTGGTCTCAGCTTTCGTCCCGCAAAGGCGACGTTTCTTACGTCAGCCTGCAAAAGTTGGAGCGAGGAGGATTCCCGAATGTTTCGCGTCTCCCTTTTTCGATGAAAGTGTTGCTGGAAAGCGCGCTACGCAATTGTGACGGCTTTTCCGTGACTGAGAAGGACGTGAAGGCGCTCGGCTCGTGGGCCCCCAAGGCAGCGGCGCGCGAGGACATCCCTTTCAAGCCCGCGCGCGTCCTCATGCAGGACTTCACCGGCGTGCCCTGCGTCGTCGATCTGGCCGCCATGCGCGACGCCATGCAGCACCTCGGCGGTGATCCACGCAAAATCAATCCGTTGATTCCCATCGACCTCGTCATCGATCACTCCGTTCAGGTGGACGCCTTCGGCCGTGCGGACGCGCTCGGCATCAACGCCGATCTTGAATTCTCGCGCAACCGTCAGCGCTACGAGTTCCTCCGCTGGGGCCAGAACGCATTCGACAACTTCCGCGTCGTCCCGCCGGCCACCGGCATCGTGCACCAGGTCAACCTCGAATACCTCGCGGAGGTCGTCATCGCGCGGAGGATCGACGGACGCCTGGTGGCCATGCCGGACAGCCTCGTCGGAACGGACAGCCACACCACGATGATCAACGGTCTGGGCGTGGTCGGTTGGGGCGTGGGCGGAATCGAGGCCGAGGCGACGATGCTCGGCCAGCCGAACTACATGCTTATGCCGGATGTCGTGGGCTTCAGACTGCACGGCGATCTGCCCGAAGGCGCGACGGCGACGGACCTCGTGCTCCGTGTCACAGAGATGCTCCGCGCGAAGGGCGTGGTCGGGCAGTTCGTCGAGTTTTACGGCAAGGGTTTGAGCAAACTCTCGCTGGCGGATCGCGCGACCATCGCCAACATGGCCCCGGAATACGGCGCGACCGTGGGCTTCTTCCCCGTGGATGACGAAACGCTGCGCTACCTTCGCTTGACCGCGCGACCGGACGAACGGATCGACCTCGTCGAACGCTACTGCAAGGAACAGGGGCTTTTCCGCACGGACGCCGCGCCCGATCCGCAGTTCTCCGACACGCTCGATCTAAACCTCTCGACGGTCGAGCCGTCGCTCGCCGGTCCACGACGCCCGCAGGACCGCGTCGCGCTCTCGAACATGAAGCGCGCCTGGCACACGGCGCTGACGAAGAACTACGGGCGCGGCGCCAAGGGTGCGTCACCCGCACCCGCCGCTTCCGCATCCCTTTCAGGCGCGGTTTCATCCGCCGGCACGGCCCTGCTCGATTCGCCCGCCGAAGTCGAAGTGGAGGTGGGCGGCCGCCGGTCGAAGCTGCGCGATGGCAGCGTCGTCATCGCCGCCATCACGAGCTGCACCAACACCTCGAACCCGTCGGTCATGGTCGGCGCGGGACTCCTCGCGCGTAACGCGGTCAAACGAGGTCTGTCCGTCCCCGCGCACGTCAAGACGAGCCTGGCGCCCGGCTCGACCGTGGTGACGCGCTACCTGAACGACGCGGGCCTTACGGCCTATCTGGAGAAGCTCGGCTTCCACACCGTCGGCTACGGATGCACGACCTGCATCGGCAACAGCGGTCCGCTCCCCGAGTCCGTCGAGAAAGCCATCACCGAACACGACCTCGTCGCCGCGGCCGTCCTCTCCGGCAACCGCAACTTCGAAGGCCGCATTCACTCGCACGTGAAAGCCAACTACCTGGCCTCGCCGCCGCTGGTCGTGGCGTATGCGCTGGCGGGCACGGTGGACATCGACCTGTCGACGCAGCCGCTGGGCAAGGGCAGCGACGGGCGCGAGGTGTACCTCCGCGACCTCTGGCCCGGCTCGCGCGAGATCAGCGACACGCTCGCCTCCTGCATCTCGCCCGACAAGTTCCGCCAGCAGTACGCCGACGTCTTCAAAGGCAGCGAGCAGTGGCGCAAGATCACCGCGGGCAGCGACCCCACCTACCGCTGGGATGAGAACAACACGTACATCCAGAACCCGCCGTTCTTTGAGGGCCTGACGCGAGAACCCGGCCGCATCACTTCCATCCACGGCGCCCGCGTTCTCGTCATGCTCGGCGACTCGGTGACGACGGACCACATCTCCCCGGCCGGCTCGATCAAGAAGGATTCCCCGGCGGGCAAGTTCCTGATCGCCAAGGGCGTGCAGCCGCCGGACTTCAACAGCTACGGCGCCCGCCGCGGCAATGATCGCGTCATGACCCGCGGCACGTTCGCCAACGTGCGCATCAAGAACCTCCTCGCCCCCGGCACGGAAGGCGGCGTGACGATCTACCTGGGCGATGCTCGAGGCGAAACCAAAGCGGGTGGAACTCAAGCAGGTTGTGCTCGATCAGGTGCGGCTCATGCCGGTGCTGCCAAAACTGGTGCTGCTCAGGCTGGTGCTGCCAAAGCTGGTGGGGCTCAAGCTGGTGGGGCAGGTCTCCGACCTGCCTCTGGTCCTTCGGCTCTCCGAGCCGAAGAGTCGCTCGCCACCGCCGCGCCGATGCCCATTTTCGACGCCGCCATGCAATACAAGGAATCCGGCACGCCCACGGTCATCCTCGCGGGCAAGGAATACGGCACCGGCTCCTCGCGCGACTGGGCCGCCAAGGGCACGTTCCTCCTCGGCGTCCGCTTCGTGCTCGCCGAAAGCTACGAGCGCATCCACCGCAGCAACCTCGTCGGCATGGGCGTCCTCCCGCTGCAATACAAGCAGGGCGAAACGCGCGAAACGCTCGGTCTCACCGGCCACGAGATCTTCGACCTCCCCGACCTGGGCGACGCGCTCAAACCGCGCCAGGAATTAAAGGTCGTCGCCACCCACCCCGAAACCGGCCAGTCCAAAACCTTCACCGCCACCTGCCGCGTGGACACGGCCGTGGAGGTGGATTACTACCGCAACGGGGGCATCCTGCAGACGGTGCTGCGCCAGTTGGCGAAGTAGGATTCCGCCGCTCGCCAGCGGATCGCACCTGTCCGGATAGGCGGGTTGAGGACCGGTGCTGAGCTTGCGAGGTGCGTCGCACGGCCAGCCGATTGTCACGGCGAATCGCGCGCCCGCGGCGGGTGCTCCCAGACATGCGGACACCATTCCGGCCGTCGCGCCGCAACCCCACTTGGGCGCAGCAGGTGCATACCCTTCACATAAAAGGAGGTGGCACAACCTCTTCAAAGTTCATCCACTGCCGCGCGCCATGTCGCACGTGAAGGATCACAACGGCGTCGCCCTGAATCGCAAATAGGAGCCGATACGCGCCGTGCAGGATCTGGCGAATTTCGAACTCGAAGGGGCCGTTCTCAGGAGCCAGAGGGCATCGTGTCGGAAACATCCGCAGCGACCCGGCGGCTTCGAGCAGGCCGGCCCGCCACTGCGCGGCATTCGCCGGGGACTCCTTACGGATGTAGCAGTACGCCTCCTCGATTTCGGCTTCGGCGGGGACGGTCACCAGGACTCGAAATTGCTTCATCGCGCGGCAGGTTACTCGTACCTGGCCTGCAGGTCACGCAGCGCGTCTTCAAGCGGGCGCGTTTCGCCGCGGCTCATTGCGTCGAGGCCGCGCCGCACGCCGGCCAGCGCTTCGAGATGGTCTCGCTCCTCGAGCATCCGCTGATACGACGCCGCGTCCTGCACAACAACCGCCGCCTTGCCGTTGATGGTGAGCACTTGCGGCTTGCCGGTGCGGCTGAGCCGCTCGACGTGCTCCTTGGCATTCCGCTGAAACTCGGTAAGCGAGTACACTTCGTTGAGGTCAATCATGGGCCACCCTTAAAGCAGTGAATTCGCTGCTTTAAGGATGATAGCATGGCGCGTTACGCAGGGCAACCGTGCGCCCGACGGTTGGCTCGCGTGGATCAGGTGATTCCGCTTGATCTGCGTGAGCTTGGAGATGCCTTATCGTGAGAAGGCGGTTGGGGACCACAGCGAGCGCGTTGGTCAGAGGGATTCCCGCAGTTCTTCGGCCGGGTGGCATGCTCTCGCGGTACTCCGCGTGAGCATCTGAATCCCCTGGGATCCTCGGATTTCCGCTCAAGCTCTTAACCGGTGAGCCGCCGGCGATGCGGCGGTGATCGAACCCAATCCACCGCGCCGTCATCACTTCGAGGCGACTTGCGGACGGCGGGGTGACATGCTTTCGCGGTACTCCGCGTAAGCATGTGAATCCCCTGGGATCCTCGGATTTCCGCTCAAGCTCCTAACCGGTGAACCCGTCGGCGATGCGACGGTGATCGAACCAAAGCCACCGCGCCGTCATCACTTCGAGGCGACTTGCGGACGGACCCAGCAGGTCGTCCTCTCCGCCCGGAGGGCGCGCGGACGTTGCCAGGGGCTTGAAGCCCCTGGAAGGCGAGCCCCCCCACCCTCGCCTGTGTTTTTCTGCTGCCGCCCGGAGGACGGATGGAGCTCACTTGAAAACTTCGATCTCGTCGAACTCGATCCCGTGCCGGCGCAGCAACTCGAGAAACTCGGTTTTGAAGTCCATGCGCTGATGATGTTCCTTCTGCCGCGCGATGTACGCTTCGACCTCAGGTACTGCCGACTTGCTCACGGTGAAACCGCCATAACCTTCCTGCCATGAGAAGTGGCCGCGTTGCGGCCAAGTTTCGTTGATCCACTTGGATGAGCGCCCTTTGACCTGCTGGAGCATGTCCGCGTGAGACAGGTCAGCGCGATAGCGTATCTGCAAATGGACATGGTCGGGCATGCCGTTGATCGCCAGCAACGTGCAGCGCAGGTCGCGCAGGATGCCGCCCATGAATGGATACAGGCGCGCTTCTAAGTCGGGAGTGATGAGCATCGCGCGATGCTTGGTGCTGAAGACGGCGTGGTAGAAGTTCTGGGTGTAGGCACTGGGCATCGCGGCCTCCGTCCGCCCTCCGGGCGGGAGAGAAAGGAAAAGGCATCGCTTACCAGTGACTGAAGTCACTGGCAACGGTCGTGCGCCCTCCGGCCGGAAAGAGAACGCGTAATCATCCCGCACCAGTGACTGAAGTCACAGGCAACGAGCGCGCGCCCTGCGGGCGAAGAAACGCGGCCGCCGTCTTTGTGTTGACGGGCGAGGATGTCATTCCAACCCGCGCCAGCGGCGCGGGGGAACAAGCATGAAAACACGCTCCAGGACCCGAGCGTGGGCCGCCCCGACGGATGCGGGGGAATATCCGATCCGGCCGAGGGCCTGTCCCGCCCGGCCGGGAATCGGCGCGCCTGAGTTGGGCACCGCACGGGCCGACCGGAGGTTTCTACGGCCTGGTCGGCGGCCGGGTGGCATGCTCTCGCGGTACTCCGCGTGAGCATGTGAATCCCCTGGGAGCATCGAATTTCCGCTCAAACTCTTATTCGGTGAACCCGCCGGTGATGCGGCGGTGATCGAACCAAATCCACCGCGTCGTCAGCACTTCGAGGCGACTTGCGGACGGACCCATCGGGGAGGCGGATTGCGGTATCATACTGACAACGCGGCGGCGAGGGACGCGCGCCGCAGCAAGAATGCATGCTCACGCGGAGTACCGCGAGAGCATGCCACCCACGGCGAGAGTATGTTACCCCGCACGACAGCATGTCACGCGCGGCGAGAGCACGCCACGCGCCGCGAGAGCATGGCACCCGGCGCGAGAGCATTCCACCCCGCGCGACTCGACTTAGAATGCGGTTGCGCTGACCCGCCCGCTGGCTCTTGTCCCGGCGGATCGGGACGGGATCATGCCGTCGGACAAGCTCTGGGGGATTTATGAAACGCCAGGTTCGTTTGAAGCTCGCCCTTCGCTCGCCACATTGCTTGCTCGCCGCGGTCGGCTGGCGAGCACTTTTGCTCGTGGGCATGGCCCTTCAGGCGTGCGACGCAATCACGGGGCCGTTTGGCGCTGACGGATCGAGCGAGGAATGTCGGTCGCAGTGCGAACTCGCGGCCGCGCAATGTGACGAGCAGCCGCTGGAATCGTTTCCGCCGTTTTTGCAGCGGTTGGACGAGTGGCGCGACGAGGCGGATTCCGAGGCATGTCAGCGCGGGCAGATAGCACGATACGCCGCGGAGTGCTCGAACGAACGCGACGTGCTTGTGGAACAATCCGGTGAGGTGGCTTACTACTACTTCTACGATCGCTCGACCGGTGCGTTCCTCGGCCTGCGCACGAGAACGGATACAAATTACTATCCGCCGTGCAACGCGGTGGGCTACTGGCCCGAGATCATCTCGTGCAGCGACCCCCTCGTCACCGAGGCGCTCTGCGACGGCGGCGCCTACGAGGTGGGCGACGCGCTCTCGCTGCCCTAACAGTCCGTGGTGAAAGGCGACGCTCGTCCTTCCCGCGAAGTTGGAAATCCAGCCTTGTCCTGCCCGCGAAGTTGGGAATCCAGCCTTGTCCTTCCCGCGAAGTCGGAAATCCAGCCTCGTCCTGCCCGCGAAGTCGGGAATCCAGTCTTGTCAATCTCGCGCAGGTGGGAATCCAGACGGTTGCTTCCGATGAGGCACGAATCCAACGTTCTTTCCAAGCAGGCTGGACCTTCGCCTGCGCGGGGGTGACGCGCCCCATATCGCCTTTCGAGCTTCACGACGGCCGGCTCGTCAGGCGCTGGTCAGCCCGTTCAGCGCCGTTTCGTAGTCGCGCTTGTTGCGCAGACCGACGAACTTCTGCATCACATCGCCCTTATGGAAGACGATGACCGTCGGGATGCTGCTGACCTGGAACTTGGCGGAGAGGTTCGGGCTTTGGTCCACGTTGAGCTTGCCGACCTTGGCCTTGCCGGCGTACTGCGTGGCCAGCTCGTCCATCACCGGTCCCAGCGCCCTGCAGGGCATGCACCATTCCGCCCAGAAGTCCACGAGGACCGGTTGGTCGGACTGAATCACGTCGTTCTCGAAGTTGCTTTCGTTGAATTCCATCGTTGCTGCGCCAGCCATGGTGTACTCCAACTTGCGTCGATCTCCGACCGCATTCGTTCCTGCAAAGGAGTGTAGTGCGCTTATCCAGTCGGTCAACTCGCAGCGTCGCCGAAGAGGCGCGGACACAGAGCAACCGCATTCTGACCCCGAGTCGGCTTGGCATCGCCCGGCGTGTCTTCCATGCCTTGGAGCACCGGCGACTCCAGCGCACTCAAGCCGACCACCGGTCCGCTGCTGCGGACCCGTGCCACCCGCAGGATGCCACGCGCCGGGCTCGCCCGACCGTCTCAACCGCGCCCGCGCTTCACGCGCAACGCCCGACGCTCCAGAACTTGGACGTGCGGCCCACGGAAAGGTCACCGGGCTTGACACGTCAATCCTGCATTCGGTCGGGCTGGAGCCTTGTGCGGGCGTCGCGGCCGACTTTCTCGTACACGGTGGCGAGGAACCCGACGAGCGGGAATCCGCCGCGCTCGAACGGCGAAGGTCCGAGTTTCCTGAGAATGTCGCCCTCGGAGGCGCTGTCCGGTTCAGCCGCGGCGGGGGCGATCGCCTGATCGTCCCAGCGGTAGAAGCCGTCGATGCAAGCCTCCAGCCGCCGGGCCGGCGCGTAGAGCGCCGTGGGGGGTTCCATCTCCAGTTGGTCCCAGGTTTCACTCATGCTCGTGACGCAGGCTCATTCCGCCGCCCGCCCCCACTCGCGACGCTGCGGACCTAGCCCGCAGTGCGTCCGTGATGGTTCAACCGAGCAGAGTGTACCTTGGAGCCCGACTTGCGCAAACAAGACGAGCCGCAGGCGCAGTGCCTGCGGCTCCCGCCTTACGGCGATGTTCATGTGGACGAATCGCGATCTTCACGGGCGGGCCTTCACGCCGCCTGCGGAGAATCGGATCTGCCCGCTGAGGGTTCGATTCGTGCGTTGACCCGGCGAATCAGCCGCCGTTCTTCTTGTCGCCCTTCTTGTCGCCCTTCTCTTCCTTCTTCTCACCCTTTTCCTTGTCGCCCTTGCCGTGGTCTTCGGCGGCGACCGGGAATTCCTTCACGTCCTTGGGAGCGCCAGCCTTGCCCGCGGCATCGACGGCCACTTCGGAGAGCTTGTCGCCGGCGGAGCAGTACACGGTGTAGCTGAGCTTGCCGTCCGCCAGGTGGCAGGAGGCGTTGACCGCGCGACCCTTGGTCGCGGCTTCAGCGGACTCGATCGCCTTGGCGAGAGTCGTCTTGGCTTCGTCCATCTTGGCGACCATGGTCTTGCAATCGGCGGCGCAGTGACCGCAATGGGCATAAACCGGGATGGCGACGGCGACGATCAGCCCCAGCGCCATCATCGAACGCACGAACCATTTCGAACGCAACATCGAGAGTCTCCTTTCGCAAACGCAAATCCGGAAAGGCGGGCACACCCCGCCCGGTAAAGTTCCGGTAATCCATCAGGATATCGTAGTCTTTCGCCGGATGACCGCAACGCCGGGCAGGATTGCCCAGCCGCGCCATGGTGGAACGATGTACGTATCGTCCCAGGGATTCACCCGCCTTGACTGGGAACAACGTCGGGAAACCGCAAATCTTGCGTCGGGCGAAGCTTATACGATTTCCGACGACGCGGCGGCGGAGTGGCTCATGATGACTGGGGATCCGAGCCTGCGAGTCCGATCGCCATTTCCGAACCCGTCGGGCCAGCGAGGGATAGCTGGATGCTCGGGCCACACGGATGCTCGGCCCTCGCCGGCGATACGGGATCGGGCGTGCCCGCGCTGGCGCGACGGGTTCAGAGAAGTGCCGGACTGCGTCGATCGAGACGCCTCGCGAGGTTCTACCCCAAGCACCGTCGAGGCGCGATTCGGCACGAAATCCGCCGCGCTGCACGCGCGACCGTCCTCAGGTCCGAAAGGGCGTCCACTCGCCCGCCTCGCTGAGAATCTCGTTCGGACGGAATCGCGCTTTGTACTCCATCGTTCTCGCCCCGGTCACGTGATAGCCAAGGTAGTAATACGGCAGTTCCTCGCGGCGACAGTAGTCGATTTCCCAGAGTGCGGAGAACGTGCCGGGGCTGCGGTCCGCGAATTCGGGGTCGAAAAAGACGTACACACTGCTCAGCCCTGACGGGACGCGATCCACGATGCTGATGGCAAGGAGCCGATCGCCGAGGCGATAGGTGATCTCCTGCGTCAGCGTGGGCGATACGTAGAGGAATGACGCGAAGGAGACGAAGTCGTCGGACATCGTGCGGTCATGGCGCAGCTCGAGGTAGCGGCGGTATACGTCGTACGACTCCATCGAGGGGTCCGGGGCAGCGATGCGGACGTCCACGTCCTCGTTAAGCCGCAGGACGCGGCGCATGGACTTCGTGGGCGCGAACGTCGCCACGGGAACGCGCAGGGATTTGCAGGCGCTGCAGCCGCGGCACCGGGGGCGGTACACGACCACGCCGGCGCGCCGGAAGTTCTCGGAGAGCAGTTGATCGTAGTCCGCAGGCGGCAGCGACCCGGGCTGGATGAAGGCATGACCCGAAAGGGTTGCCCGGCGCTCCGGCAGGTAGGGGCAATCTTGCTGGCCGGCGGAAGCCTGTTGCGCCGCGCGAGCCGCGCAGCGTGAATCCTCGCCGCATGATGAGTGATTCGGCTGGCAAGACGAAGTGTGCTCCGCGTCTCCGGGCGCAGCGGGATGCACATCGCCGGTTGCGGGGGCGGCGCGATGTTGCCCATGCTGCCTCATGCGACGATTCCCGGGCGCCTTCCTGTCTGCGCAAGGCACACTTTCGAGCGCGATACGTTGCAGACATGGTAGGAGCGGTGAGGCGCGCACGAAAGAGCGCATGATGGCGTGGGCGACGGGGCGCAAAGAAAAAGGCGGGCCGGGTGCCCGCCTGGAAGGTCTTCCGAAAAAGTTGGTTCGCGCGGATTCGCGCGAAGCGGACCCTGCAGGCCCGGGCGTGGAACTCGAAACCCGACCTGGAGCCCGTCACCCCCGCGCAGGCGGGGGTCCGGTCCGCATGGGTAGACCGCTGGATTCCCGCCTGCGCGGGAATGACGCGCGTCGTCTCTCACCACGGACTGCTACGGGCAGCTTGTCGTCTGGGCTGCCACACAGTCGCCGCCGACGCCGAGGACGCGGACGGTCTGCTCGCCGCTGCGGTTGGCGAGCCGGACCTTGGCGCGGCTGCCGATGATGCGCGCGGAGACCGGATCGCCGCCGTACACGCCGTCGCCCACCTCGATCACCAGCGACTGCCCGTCATGCGAATCGTCCGTGATGCGGACCACGACCCGCAGGTCGTTTCCGCGGCACGAAGCCCGGACGCTGCTGACGCCGTCGCACTCGGCGCCGGTGTCGAACACGGCGTTGACCGCGCAGATGTAGGTGAACGGGATGCCGCCCAGGCTTCCCTCTCCGCTCCAGTTCATGCTCACTCTGCCGGTGCGATCGCCCTCGTCGAACTTCACGCGACCCGTCGAGGCGCCGGGCAGCACGAACGGCGACTCGATGCCGAACCCGCTGAGGTCGCCGGTGAAGTGGACGGCGTAGCTCTCCTCGGTGCGAAACTCGCCTTCGAGCGTCTTGCTCTCGACGCGCTCCTGGGTGTAAGCGCCGTGGGAGCCTCCCTCCAGCACGACGGTGATGTCGCCCGTGCTCTGTCCACCGATCAGCAGCGGATTGACGTGCTGAAACCAGCTCACGATCGAGGCCGTGCCGGAGTTTTCGTCCACCTCGATGGCGAAGTGAGTGCTGACGATGTCGGCCGTCGTGGTGCCGCCGAACTCGGGCGGGAACTCGACGGAGAAGTAGTTGGGCGCGTGAGGATCGTTTCGCGCCGAAAGGAGCCTTGAATCCGCGCGCCCCGCGCCGGCCACGAACAGACATGCCAGACCCGCCCCGACGATCGACTTTCCGCTGAACCGATGCATGAACAATCTCCCTGACTTGAAATGGAAATCCGAGAACCCCAGCGGACGTCCTCCGCCACGCCCGAACGTCCGCGCATCCTACCGCCGCCGCGCAGCCTCCGCCAAGAGCGGGGAAACTTCTTACATTTCGGCCCGCCGCCCCATGCGTTAAGCTTCGACATGGTATGGCGTTCCACGTCGCCCATGAAGAGACTCTCGACCCGCGAGGCTTGGTCGAGTTGCAACGCGCGAAGCTGGTTCGGCTGCTGGCGCGGGTAAAAGCCTCCAATCCGTTCTACCAGCGAAAACTCGACGGCCCGGAGTTTGATTCCCTCGTCAGTGCGCTCAAGGGACTGCCCCTGACGACGCGCGCGGAGCTTGAGTCCGACCAGTCGCAGCACCCGCCCTATGGCAGCAATCTCTCCTTTCCGATCGAACATTACACGCGGATGCACCAGACCTCGGGCAGTACGGGTCGGCCCATGCGCTGGCTCGACACGGACGAAACATGGGAATGGTGCCGGCAATGCTGGGCGATCGTGTACCGCGCCGCGGGCGTCGAGACCGCCGACCGCCTCGTGTTTCCCTTCGCCTTCGGGCCGTTCCTGGGCTTCTGGCTGGCGTTCGAGGCGGCCGGCGACCTCGGCAACTTTCACCTGGCCGCGGGAGGCATGACGACTTCGGCGCGTCTTCAGCTCATCTGCGACCACGCCATCACCGTCGTCTGCTGCACGCCCACGTATGCGTTGCACATGGCGGAAACCGCGGCGGCCGAAGGGATCGACCTGGCGGCGTCAACCGTGCGGAAGCTGATTGTGGCGGGCGAGCCGGGGGGGAACATTCCGGGCGTCCGTCGTCGCATCGAAGAGGCGTGGGGGGCGCGGGTGTTCGATCATGCGGGCATGACGGAGATCGGCGCGTGGGGGTTCGAGTGCGAGGAATCGCCCGGCGGAATGCACGTGATCGAGTCGCAGTTCATCCCCGAGATCCTTGATCCACGGACGCAGGCGCCCGTGCCCGACGGCGAGCCGGGCGAGCTGGTGCTCACGAACCTGGGGCGCGTCGGCACTCCCTTGATCCGCTACCGCACGGGAGACCAGGCGATCCTGACGCGAGGCCTGTGCGCGTGTGGGCGGTCGTTTGCGCGGGTGCAAGGCGGGATTCTCGGGCGCATCGACGACATGCTGGTGATCCGCGGGAATAACGTGTTCCCGTCGGCGGTTGAGGGGATTTTGCGGGAGTTTGGGGAAGTGGCGGAGTTCCGCCTGCGCCCGATTTCGCAGGGCGCGATGACGGAGCTGGAGATCGACGTGGAGCCGGCTGCCCTTGCGGATGCGACCGGGCTGGCGGAGCGCGTGACGTCGCGCGTGCGCGACAGGCTCAGCTTTCGACCGCAGGTGCGCATCGTCGCGCCGGGGACGCTGCCGCGGTTCGAGATGAAGGCGCGGCGCGTGTTCGCAGGAACACAACATCAAGACGATCGATCGCTCGACGGGGGCAGCAGTGGGCGTGTTTGATCCGGCGGGGCGAGTGGACGGGAAATGGGCTTGCCGTCATTGCCCGTGTTCATGCTTCGCGCAACAGGCTGTTACAGCGAACGCGGAACCAGCGGCTTGGATCAAGGTTTGAATTGAGCGCGGCTCAAGCAGATGCAGATCCAGCACATTCGCCGGGTGGCCATCTCCTGCCCTCCCCCCCGTGCATGGGGCTGAACAGTGAACCGCCGCGGTAGGATGCGAGTTACGCATTTTTCGAGCCGTTTGCACGACCTTGAGGATCATCGGGTTCGCGGTTACGTTGGACACAAGAAAGCGGAGTGCGAGGGTGACTTGGACACGAGGCGGTGACTGACGAGCATTTGAAGTGAGGCAAGCTCCATGCAGAGGTCCGACAGAACTGGGGAAGCGTCAGGAACAGCGATCGAGCCCAAGGGTTTCGCGCTGCGGCTGATGGATCAGATCCAGAATGAAGGAATCATCCACCAGGAGCTCGTGGCTCGCGTTGAAGGATTAACGCGGCGAAACTTGGTTTCCTACACGAGCCTGTTCCAACACCCGGCTGGGACCATTGACGATCACGATGCACGTTGGCTTGAGACTGTGCTCCAGTCGATCGATCGGACCCGTTTTCCGGGAACTCTCGACCTCATGTTGAACAGTCCGGGCGGCAGCCCGGTCGCAGCGGAGAAAATAGTCCTGACCTGCCGGGCTTACGCGGAGAGTTTCCGGGTGATTGTGCCCCAAAGTGCAATGAGCGCCGCAACGATGATCGCCATGGGCGCCGATTCGATCCTCATGACAGAAACAGCAGAGCTTGGACCGATCGATCCGCAGATGATTCAACGACTGCCTGGAGGCGCTGAAATCGTGCGTCCAGCGAAGGCGTACATCGATGCGTACACGGACCTCGTGAACAAGATGCAGGAGGCGATCATGGCGCAGAAGCCCCCTCATCCTTTCATTGAATTGCTTCGGAGCACGATCGATCCCCCGTGGATCCAGGTGTGCCTTCGCGCCCGCGACCTTGCCAAGAACATCGCCATCGGGTTCTTGTCAAGGTGGATGCTCAACGGGATGGCTAAGAACGACGTGGAATCCGTCGTAAGTCGATTCTTGGCCGAAGGCGAGGAAGGATCGCATGGGCGCGCGATCCGCGCATCCCGGGCGATGGAGTTCGGTCTGCCCCGCATCGAAATCGTTCATGGCGGGACGGACCTATGGCGCGCTCTGTGGGAACTTCACGAACGGAACCAGCGACACACGCAGGCGAAACTCCTCGCCAAGTACTTCGTTGCTCGGAGCGGCGGGATTCACGTTCAGGTTCAGCCTTTGCGGATCAACTGACCGCATGCACATTGTAGCGATAGAATGGCTCTCGAACCACCTCGCTTCCGGATTGGGCCGGCCGCGCCAAGTCGGGATACTGGTCTTCGTAGCGCCGAATCATGTCAGCAACCGCCCGCTGAATCTCGTCGAACCTGCCAACGAGATCGCTTTCCGTCAGGCTGTCCGTTTGACGCTCTGTCTTTTTCACCAAGGAACCCCCATGTTCCTGACACCAGATCACAAGTTACTGCGGAGCAGGCTGCCGGGCGAGCCTGATCATGGCGACTTGGCCCAGCGAGCCCGTATCAGTATACATCGTCTCTTCCAAGAAGACTGCGCTGCCGCCCGCACGGTCGGGTCCGATAATAGATGCAGAGGCTCCTCCTGCCCGGTCTCGGTCCGCGATTCCGGTCGCTTGTCGCTCACCGGTTCGTGCGGCGCTTTATGCGTTCCACTGCAGAAATGATCTCATTCCAACGCGGAGATTTCGGAGTCATGCCAGCGAGTTACAAGGAAGGCATCGCCCTGCTCAGCATCGTTTTCGCCCAGTGCGCCTTCGCCTCCGATTGGCCCGCGTGGCGCGGACCTGACGACACAGGCGCGGCGCGCGAAAAGGCCGTGGCGACGTCGTGGTCGCCGGACGGGGAGAACGTCCTCTGGAAGTCCGACATCGGCGGGCGCACCACGCCGATCGTCCTGGGCGGGCGGATGTATTTCCTCGCGCCCGTCGGGGAGGGCATCGGCACCCAAGAGCGCGTCGTCTGCCTCGATGCCGCCACGGGCAAGCTCGTCTGGGAGAACCGCTTTAACGTCTATCTCACCGACGTGGTGGAGAACCGCGTCGGCTGGACGGCGATGGCCGGCGACCCGGAGACGGGCAACGTCTATGCCCACGCCACCGGCGGAGAGCTGTTCGCCTTCGACCGCGACGGCAAGCTGCTGTGGAAGCGTTCGCTGACGGAGGAGTTCGGGCGCATCAGCGGCTACGGCGGGCGGTTGTACTCGCCCGTCGTCGATGAGGACCGGGTCATCATCGGCATGAACTGCGCCGTGTGGGGCGGCTACGCCAAGGGCGGGCATCGCTTCATTGCGTTCGACAAGAGGACGGGCGAGGTCATCTGGTTCGTCGAGCCGGGCGGCGCGCCGCTGGACACGACGTATGCCACGCCGGTGGTCGCGGTGATCGGTGGCGTGCGACAGCTCATTTGCCCCTGCGCGGACGGCTTTGTCTACGGATTGAAATCGCGTACGGGCGAACGGCTCTGGGCCTTCCAGTCCAGCCGGCGTCCGTTGAATACCTCCCCGGTCGTGGACGGCAATCTCGTGTATGTCACGCACAGCGAGGAGAACATTGACAACACCGTCATGGGTCGGACCGTCTGCATCGATGTGACCAAACTCGTCGCCCCGCCGGCGCCCAAGCCGACCGAGGGACCGAAGCCGACCGACGCCGCGAAGCCGACTGATGCCGGTAAACCTACTGGGGGCGCGAAACCATCCGAAGCTGCCAAACCGACTGAGGGTGGGAAGCCGGCCGAGACCGACAAGCCTGCAGGCGGCGCGCCGCCGCCGCCGCAAGGCGCCAAGCCTGTCGAGCCGCAGAAGCCCGCGGAAGCGCCCAAGCCGCCCGACGTGCCGCGGGCCACGGAGGTGTGGCGCGCCGACGGCGTGGACGCGGGATACTGCTCCCCGGCGCTCGCCAATGGCCGGCTCTATGTGGTGGACAACTCCGCCACCCTGTACGCCTTTGACAGCAAGACCGGCGAGCAGAAGTGGAAGCAGCGCCTGGGCCGCGTGGGTAAGGGCTCGCCCGTCGTCACCGCCGACGGCGTCATCTACTACGGCGAGCAGAACGGGTATGTCTGGATTCTCAAGGACGAGGGCGACAAGTGCGCGGTGCTCGACAAGGAGCAGCTCAAACCGGTCAACAACCAGGTGGATGAAGTCTTCGGCTCGCCGGCGGTCGTGGATGGGCACGTGTTCCTGATGACGCGGTACGCGACTTATGCACTGGGAGCCAAGCACGAACCGGCGACAAGCTCCGTGGATGCCGGCAAAGACGCGGCGGCGCAGAAGGACGCTGTGCGGTTGCGGCTGCTGCCCGCGGAGGTTTCGCTTCAGCCCGGCGAAACGCTGCAATTCAAGACGAACGCCAAAGAGCTGCAGCTTGCGCCCAAGGAAGGCGAGCCCTTCTTCAAGGTCAACGGCGTGAAAGGGACCATCAACGACGGCGGACTGCTGACGATCGCGAAGGACAACGTCTTTTCCGCCGGCACGGTAGTCTGCCCGGCGGGCAATGCCACGGCCCGCGTGCGCGTTTCGCCGAACCCGCCGTTCAAGTTCGACTTCGAATCGGTCGCGGTGGACGGGGTTCCGCCGGGCTGGATCGGCGTGGGCGGCAAGAGCAAGGTTGTCGAGATGGGCGGCGGCAAGGTGCTGATGAAGCTGGCGGAGCAGCCCTCCGCGCCGATGATGCGCATGCGCGCCTACATGACCCCCCCGATCGCCGGTGGGTACACCATGGCCGCGGACATGATGAGCACGCTGAAGCCCCCGACGACCAAGGCGGACATCGGTCTGATCAACTCCCGCTACCGTTTGCTGTTGATGGGCGAGCTGAACGTGCTGCGCATCGACTCGTGGGACACGATGCCGCGCGTGCTGCACGACGTTCCGCTGAACTGGAAAGAGGGCATATGGATGCGCATGAAGTTCCAGGTTCAGATTGCGGACAAAAGCGGCGGGGGACAGGAAGCGCATCTGCGGGGAAAAGTCTGGGCGACCGATGAACCGGAACCGAAGGACTGGATGATCGAGTTCACCGACCCGTATCCCAACACCGAGGGCAGCCCGGGACCGTACGCCTACTCCAACGGAACCACGCCCAAGAGCAAGGGGGCGGAAGTGTATTTTGACAATATTGAGGTGACGAAGAATGAATAGCGAATGGCGAAGTGCGAAGAGCGAAGGCAAGCATGGGTACATACCTGCAACCACAGGAAATATGAGGAACCGAGACGACCAGCGCAGTTTCTTTCGCTATTCGCTATTCGCCATTCGCAATAGCGCCGCGGTGATGGTGGTGGCGGCCTCTTGTGCCGCACCTGCGTTCGCGCAGAGTGCCTCATCATCCCAAAAGCGAGGCGACTGGCCCATGTGGGGCGGCTCTCCGGACCGCAACATGGTCTCCGACGAGACCGGTCTGCCCTCCGAGTGGGACATCAAGACAAAAAAGAATATCAAGTGGACCGCGCCGCTCGGCTCGCAGACCTATGGTAACGTCGTCGTCGCCAAGGGCAGGATTTACGTCGGCAGCAACAACGGCGGCGAGTTCCGCAAGGAAATCACGGGGGACAAGGGCACCGTATTTTGTTTCAATGAGGCCGACGGCAAGCTCCTCTGGCAGGCCACGCACGACAAGATGCCCACGGGGCAGGTGAACGACTGGCCGGAACAGGGCATCTGCTCGTCGCCCTGCGTGGTCGGCGACCGGCTCTACTATGTCAGCAACCGGTGCGAACTCGTCTGTGCCGACGTGGAGGGGATGCTCGACGGCGAAAACGACGGACCCTTCACTGCCGAGAAATACAAGGACAAGATGGACGCCGACTTCATCTGGATCGTCGATATGTTCGACGGACTGGGCGCGTTCCCCCATAATCTCGCCACGGCCTCGCCCGTCAGCGACGGCAAGCTCATCTTCGCCGGCACGTCGAACGGCGTGGACGAGGGGCACATCAACATCCCCAAACCCGCCGCGCCGGACTTCATCGCCGTGGACAAGGACAGCGGCAAAGTCGTTTGGAGCAAGAACCTCACCGGCGGCAAAATCTTTCACGGGCAGTGGTCCTCGCCCGCGTATGGCGTCATCGGCGGCGCTCCGCAGGTCGTCTATGGCGCCGGCAACGGCTGGTGCTACGGCATGGACCCCAGGAACGGCGACGTTCTGTGGCAGTTCAACCTCAATCCGCCGGACGCGAAATATGTGCTGGGCGGGCGCGGGACTGCGAATGAAGTCATCGCCACGCCGGTCATCGTCGGGGACAACGTCTTTGTTTGCGTGGGCCAGGACCCCGAGCATGGGGAAGGCATCGGCCATTTCTATTGCATCGACGCCACGAAGCGCGGCGACATTACCGCGACGGGCAAAGTCTGGCACCTTGGCGGCGAGGATTTTCACCGGTCCATGTCCACCTGCGCCGTGAAAGACGGGCTGTGCTACGCGGCGGACCTCAGCGGCTTCCTGCACTGCATCGACGCCAGGACCGGCAAGACGCTGTGGACGCATGACACCTTCGCGGCCATCTGGGGTTCGCCCTACGTCGTGGACGGCAAGGTGCTGCTCGGCACGGAGAGCGGCGAAGTCTTCGTTCTCCAGCACGGCAAGGAGCTCAAGCTGCTGGGCACGATGGACATGAACAACTCCGTGTACACCACGCCGGTGGCGGCCAACGGCGTGCTGTATGTCAACAATCGCAATACGCTGTTTGCCATCCAGGCTCGCTGAGCACGGCTCCCAAGGGAACCCGGGCCGCGCTGACGCTGCGGGACGTACGGAAGCTGGCGGGCGCCCAGGTGCTGCGGGCCGGTTTGAAGCCTTGTGCAGTCCTGGAGCTGGAGAACGCCAGGCGGTGAGGTTGACTGCCGGGAAATGGAGACGGCACGATGAAGCGAGCCCGGATCCTGATTGCCATTCTTTCGATCTGCGGAGCGGCCGGCGGGCTGTTCGTGCTCGCTCGGAGTCTCGCCCAGGTCGCGACGGTCGCCCCCTTGGGCGCCGCCGTCTCGATCGCGTCCGCGGTGATCCTCATCCTGCTGCTCGGTTCACTCTACGAATGGATCGTTCACCGATTCGTTTATCACGGTCCCTCGCGCCTCCGGATCCTCGAGAACATTCATCAGATTCACACGACGGGCCATCATTGGCATCGATTTCCCCCGACGCGATACGTAGAGGCCCTGCCCGTCAAGCGGATCCCCGTATACCCCGCCGCCCCGCTGGAGCGCTGCACCGATGCGGCCAGTCGCAATCTTGCCTGGCTGGGCCAGTATGCACTTTACATGTCGGTGGCCGTGCCGTTTGCGTTTCTGCCGGCCTGGCTGGTGACGCGCAACGTTCCATTCACACTCGGGGCCGTCGGCTCCGGCCTGGTGGTCTGCTACCTCTTCATCCGCGTCCACGACGTGATGCACTACCCCGGGCTGAGTCCGTGGATGGAACGGCAAAGCTGGTTCCAATTCCTGGATCGCCACCACTACATCCACCATGTCGACAACATGGCCAATCTCAATTTCCTGTTGCCGCTGTGTGACTGGATGTTCGGCACGCTGCGGAGGCGGTTGTCCCAGCCGGAAGCGGGCCTCTGGCCCACCTTCGAGGCTGCCAAGGCAGGACTGAGCGGTGACTCCGCCGCGATAGCGGAAGGGGCGAACCCCACCGACCGTTCGCCCGCGCAAGTCTGACCTCCCTCAGATCTCGTACACCGCCTCGTCCAGACGCTGCTGGCTGCTCTGCTGGCCGTCGAAGGTGAAGAGCATCATGGCGTCGTCGATGCGCGCTTGGATGTGGACGGGGCGCTTCCAGATCACGTGAATCTGCTTGAGCGTCTCCGCCGCGTACTTGATGTCCAGGTCCACGCCGTTGTGCTTGTGCGCCAGCAGGAGCTCTCCGCGGTTGGAATGGTTTCCGTCCGCCACGTAGATGTACGGCTGCATGTGGTTCGTGAGCATGAAGAGCATCTGCTGCTTGATCTTGTTGAAGTCGCGGTTGACCACCACCATGCGCCCGGTGGCCGGGTCCTGGCGATATTGGTAGAGCTTCTGGTCCTCGACGAATTCCGGCGTGAGGAATTCGTCGATGAACGTCAGGTCGTTGTGAACGTGGCGCACCTCGAAGATCTTCTCGCGCCCCGGGGAGCCTCTGCCGACAATGCGTTCCTTGGGCGCGCGGTCCTTGCCCCACGCGCGGCGCCGCGCCATATCGTCGCACTCGTCGTATTCCTTCCCATAGCGTCCGGTGTTCCAGCGGTGCTCGATGTCGCGGAACAGCTCGATGCCCATCTTGTAGGGATTGAGCCGCCCCGGCGACGTCGCCAGAGTACCCGAGTGGTGATCGCAATACGTGACAATTTCCTCGTCGCGCAGGATGTAGCGCGTCATCAGCGTCGAGTGCCAGTAGCTCGCCCAGCCCTCGTTCATGATCTTGGTCTGTCCCTGCGGCGCGAAGTAATACGCCTCTTCCCGGATCATGGCGAGGACGTCGGCCTGCCAGTCCGGCAGCGGCGCGTTCTCCAGCAGGAAAAGCACGACGTCGCGGACGGGCGAAGCGGGGAATCGCCCCTCCTGGCTCTCGGCGTCCTCTTTCGCCTTCTTGCGCTCCGCGTCCATCTGCTCGCGGGGATTGATCCAGGTTTCCATGTATCGCTTCGCCGGGAAGCGCATGACATCCTGCTCCTTGACCTCATTGACGGGCTTGGACGGACGCACGGGCTGGCGGCGCATGAAGGCCGAGTGCGGATCAATGAGGTTGTCCAGCGCGAGGCACACATCGACAAACTGCTCGACCTTGTCCACGCCGAAGCGGTCCATGTAACGGCGCATGCGGGTGGCGTGGTTGGCCATCTCGTCCATCATCTTGCGGTTCGTCTTGCTGAACCAGATGTTGTTCTTGAAAAAATCGCAGTGCCCGAAGACGTGGGCGATGACGGTCTTGTGGTCGGTGAAGGTGTTGTCCTCAAGCAGGTAGGCATAGCACGGGTCGGTGTTGATCACCATTTCATAAATCTTGGACAGCCCGTAGCGCTGCTGCTTGCGCAGCTTCTCATACTCCATGCCGTAGCGCCAGTGCGGGTAGCGCTGCGGGAAGCCGCCGTAGGCCGCAACCTGGCTCATCTGCTCGGCCGTGAGCATCTCATAGATCACCGGATAGAAATCCAGCCCCTCGCGGCGGGCATGCCCGGCGATGATCTCGGCCTGTTCGGCGATTTCTTTGGGAAGGGTTCGAATCATGAGGATGCTGCCGGCTGCTGGCTGCTCGCCAGAAATTGCGTGGCGCTTACGCCTGAACTGCGGCGAGCTTGGTCCGCCTTGCGGTGCTTGCAGTATTGAAACTCGTGCTCCTTGCTTGCGCTACGGGTTCTGAAGGGATCCTCGCTTGCGCTACGGGTTCTGATGCGTCTGGCCGGTATTTGCAATTCGTCATTCGCAATTCGTCATTCGCAATTCGCCATTCCAACCTCATCTTCCTTGCGCGAAGAACGCCTTCAGCCCGTCGTAAATGTCGTCCTTGGAGTTCACCCGGGCCGTGACCACTTTGGGATCGCGCGCGAATTGCTCGTGGACGACGTTGATGAAATTGCCGCTGCCGTAGGCGCTGGCCACCTGGCAATAGCCGAATTCGTTCACCAGCGGCAGCAGGTATTCCTTGAGCAGTTTGCAGCACTCGCGGCTGTCGGACTCGCTGCTGTTGTCGCCGTCGGAGAAGTGGAAGAGATACACGTTCCACTCGGCGCCGGGGTAGTCGCGCTCGATCAGCTCGCGCGCGAGGCGATAGGCGCTGCTGATACGCGTGCCGCCGTCCTCGCGCAGGTGATAAAACGTCTCCCGATCCACCTCGGCCGCCCGCACGTCGTGAACGATGTATCGGCTCTCGATGCCCTCATAATTGCGGCGCAGCCACGCGTCGATCCAGAAGGCCTTAAGCCGTACAAGCTCTTTCTGCTCCGCGCCCATCGAGCCGGAGACGTCCATCATGTAAAGGATGACGGCGTTGGACTGCGGCTTCTTGACGGTCTTCCAGCTTCGGTACACTTTGTCGCCGCGCTCGAAGATGATGCGCGGGTGATCGGGGTCATAGACGCCGCTCATGATCTGGCGGCGCAGCGCCCGCCGGAAGGTGCGCTTGAAATGGCGCAACGACTCTGGACCGGACTGGCGGATCGAACTGTAGCGGTCCTTCTCGCTGGTGATGTTGTGCCGGTCCTTCGGCTCGATGCGCGGCAGCTTCAGCTCCTCGCCGAGAATGTCCGCCAGCTCGTCGAGACTGACGTCCACTTCGAGGAGATGCTGGCCCTCCTGGGTTCCGCCGGGGCCGATCCCTTCGCCGTCTTGACCGACCTTGTCGCCGCTCTTGCCGTCACCGGAGCCGACGCCGGAGTCGTTGTTATCGCCGTAGCGGAAGTGCGGCGTGTCAATGCCGGGGACGGGAATGCTCACAACGTGCCGACCCTCGCGGCCCAGCAATTCGCCGCGCGTGAGGAACTTGCGCAGATCCTTGCGGATTTTCCCCCGCACGATCTGTCGGAAGCGGCCGTGGTCTTTGTCAATTTGCAGAAGCATAGGCAACAGGCAACAGGCAATAGGCAACAGGCAATAGGCAACAGGCAACAGGCAATAGGCAATAGACAACAGGCAATCAGCATTGGAAGACGCTCCTATCGAAGTCCGTCCAGTGATCGCACCAACCCGAACAACGCACGATTAGACTCACCCAATAGTTCAAAACAAGACGCGAGCTGGTCGGCCGGCAAGAACCCGAGTTCCTGGGCGAGGATGAGCTGAGTCTCAACCTCAGCAAGAGATCCTCCAGCAATGCCGAGAAAACGGACATAGTCGCCCGTTGAAGCTCGCGCATACCCTTCCGCGATGTTGGACGGAACGGAAATCACAGCGCGGCGGATCTGAGCGGTCAGTCCGAATCGCTCGTTGTCCGGAAACAACCGTGAGACGGTATAGACGACCTTGCAAAGCTCCATGGCCTTCTGCCAGGCCACAAGGTCTCGAAAGCCCTTGATTGCCGCCATGCCGATGCCCCTCACATTGCGGTTGCCCCACCACAATCGCCAGCGCATCTCTGCCCCCGGCGCCACTTGCCTATTGGCTGTTGTCTATTGCCTATTGCCTAATCATCCTTCTTGCTGTCGCCCCGCGCGAAGATGCTCGCGACATAGTTGAGCACGTCCGTGGCGCTGGTCTCATTATATCCGAAGTACTTGATGAGACGCTGCTTGACCACGTCGATCTTGGCCTGGGTCTCGTCGTCCACCACCCCGCTGACCACGTTCTTGAGCTTGATGGTGTCGCGCTGATCCTCGAACAGCTTCAGCTCCAGCGCCTTGTGGAGCCGGGCGTTGGTGTGGTATTCGAACTTCTTGCCGTCCAGCGACAGCGCGCCGATGTAGTTCATGATCTCCTGGCGGAAGTCGTCCTTGCGGCTGTCGGGGATGTCGATCTTCTCCTCGATGGAGCGCATCAGCCGCTCGTCCGGCTCCTCGTCGCGTCCGGTGTACTTGTTGCGCACCTTTTCGCGCTGCGTGTACGCGCGGACGTTTTCGATGTAGTTCGTGCACAGCCGCTTAATGGCGTCCTCGTCGGCGGAGATGGCCCGCTGCACCTCGGACTTGAGCGTGTCTTCGTACTCCTCGCGCACCACGCTGAGCAGCTCCTTGTACCGTTTCTTCGTGTCTTCGTCGTTGAGCAGGCTGTGATGGTCCAGCCCGCCCTCGATCTCGTTCATCACCATGAACGGGTTGATGCACTTTTCCTGCAGCGCCTGGTCGCCGACGAGGCAGTTGGAGAGCTTGTCCTGAATGTACCGCGGGCTGATGCCCTGCATGCCCTCGCGCGGCGCCTCCTCACGCAGCTCGCGCACCGTGTCCTCGGTGAAGTTCGGAATGCTCTTGCCGTTGTACAGCTTGAGTTTCTGCAGCAGCGTCAGCCCCGCCTTCTTCGGCTCGTCCAGCCGCGTGAGCACCGCCCACATCGAGGCCGTCTGGATGGTGTGCGGCGCGATGTGGATGCCGCGGATCTTCTCCTTGTTGAAGTCCTTCTGATAGATGGCGATCTCGTCGTCGAGGCGGATGTTGTACGGGATGTCGATCTTGATCGTGCGGTCGCGGAAGGCCTCCATCAGCTCGTTGGACTGAAGCTTGCGGTATTCGGGCTCGTTGGTGTGCCCGACGATGACCTCGTCGATGTCCGTCTGGGCAAATTTCTTGGGCTTGATGACGTGCTCCTGCGAGGCGCCGAGGAGGTCGTAGAGGAACGCGACGTCGAGCTTGAGCACCTCGATGAACTCGATCAGCCCGCGGTTGGCGATGTTGAGTTCGCCGTCAAAGTTGAACGCCCTCGGGTCGGAGTCGCTGCCGTACTCGGCGATCTTGCGGTAGTTGATGTCGCCGGTCAGCTCGGTCGAGTCCTGGTTCTTCTCATCCTTGGGCTGGAAGGTGCCGACGCCGCGCCGGTCCTTCTCGGAGAGGATGAAACGCCGCACGCGCACGTGGTTCATCACCTTGCGCCAGTTGCCCTCGTACTTCAGCAGAAGGTCTTCGAACATGCGGCGGCAGAACGGATCCAGCGCCCCGTCCACGCGCACCTGCTTGCCCTCCGTCAACCCTTCGTTGATCTTGCGCAGCACCTCGCGCCGCGCCTCGAGCGGGATGAGCTTCAGCGGATCCTCGTGCATCGGGCAGAACTGCACGTGCGGCTTGCCGCTGTCGTCCTGAGTGTGCCAGGCAAACGTGTACAGCGCCCCGTCTTCCAGCCGCGAGTAATACTCCAGCCCCTTTTTCAACAGCCGCGCGATGGTGCTCTTGCACGAGCCGACCGGCCCGTGCAGCAGGAGGATGCGCCGCTCCGTCCCGTATCCGTGCGAGGCGGACTTGAAGAAATCCACGAGGTTCATCAGCGCGCGGTCGAGCCCGAAGACGGCGTCGGCCCCGTTTTCGATGGGGTCGGTGAAGAACTTGTAGCGGATGATCTCTTCGCGGTTGCGCGTGTAGCGCTCCGTGCCGAAGTGCAGGATCATGTCGTAGATGCGCTGGAAGGCATTGCGCGAGATCCGCGGGTTGCGGGCGACCAGGTCGAGGTATTCCTCGAACGAGCCTTCCCAGTGCTGCTCGCGGAATCCCTGCGCGTCCAGCCGGCTTTCGATCAGCGATAGGATGCTTCGTGCATCTGCCATGACGAATACTCCACCTGGGGACGACCTCGCAACGTCGGAATCATCGGTTTATCGGCGCGCAAGCGTTGCCCCAGAAAACGGTATGCGCCCCGGGGGCGGATTTCAATGATGTTCTCGGACCGTGCCGTCGGGCCGCAGCCGCGTCTGCAAGACGGTGAACGCAGCCATCAGAACCCCTCACGCAAGTGAGGGGGCTTGCGTGCGGCCGCGAGCCGGCGCATCAGAACCCGTAGCGCCAGCGAGGGCGAACGGGCAGGAACGTGTGCAAGCCGCTGAGCGCAGTCATCAGCCACCTCACGCAAGTGAGGGTCCCACCTCCCTCAGCTTCCTGGCGGGCGCGGAACGCCAAGGAGCCTACGCCGCGAAATCAGCCCCTTCCCGCCAACCTCGCGCGCAGGGCTTCCGGGATGCGCATCGACTTGAAATCTCCATTGGGCCCGGTAGCGCAGCAGATAGCCGTGATCTTCCCGGTGGCCGCGACTTCGTTTCCAAGCACGAACTCCACGTCGTAGCTGAGCGCCTTGTTGCCCACATGGGTGAGGATGAGCCGCAGCTCCACCTCGTCTTCAAAGCGCAGGGGCGCGCGATACTCGCACTCGGCCGCGACGCGAGGCCAGCTCACGGTGACGCCGTCCGCCTCGCTGATGACGCAGGTCCCCAGCGAGCGGAAGAAAGCGTGCTCGATCTCCTCCATCAGGCGGAAGTAGTTCGAGAAGTGCAAAACCCCCGCGAGATCCGTCTCGGCGAACTGAATGCGACGCTTCTGTCGAAACGCTGGTCCCATGTGAACTCCGGTGGCGCCCATGTGGCACCGGTTTCCAACCGGTGGATGGTGCACCGGTTCCCAGCCTGTGCATCACCAACCCAAGCCGATTCCGAGGCCACCAACTCCTGCCAGGGGCCGTTTCTGCCTGCAGGTCCGCCGTCGCGCGTCCGCTGGAGATTGCCCGTGCGCCCGCGCATTCTCGCGGTAGTCTTGCGGGCTGACAACCTGGAGTCTGACAACACCCGGATCGCCGCACGCCAACGTGCCCGCTGACCCTCCCCCCGACCCCGTTCATCCAAGCGGGGAGGTCGGCATGGCGCAAGCCTCGCAGCGCAACGCTCGCCCCACGACTCACCCTCCCCTCCCGCTTGAAAAAAACGCAGCCCCGACGTTAGATGTTGGGCACGGGTCGTGCCGGTCTTTCAGGCCGGAGGAATCGAGTCAGCGACGTATCGGCCGCCGCGACCGCCGCGTGCAGGCGCCGCCGGTCCGGGTCGGGTCCGCGCCAACACCTATCTCGGAGGAATTCGCCATGAACGACGCTTCCAGCGGCATATCGAGCATGATGAAGGAACTGCGGGTCTTCCCGCCGCCGCCCGAATTCGCCCGGCAGGCGCACATCCGCGGCATGGACCAGTACAAGGCCCTGCATGCGCGCAGCCTGAAGGATCCTGAAGGGTTCTGGGGCGAGGCCGCCGCCGAGCTGCACTGGTTCCGCAAGTGGGACCGCGTGCTGGACTGGAAGCTGCCGGACTCGAAGTGGTTCGCCGGCGGAAAGACCAACCTGGCGTACAACTGCCTCGACCTGCAGATTCAGCGCGGGCGCGGCGACCACACGGCCATCCTCTGGGAGGGCGAGCCGGGCGAGGTCCGCCGACTGACGTATCGCGACGTGCACCGGGAGGTGTGCCGTTTCGCCAACGGACTGCGCCAACTGGGCGTCCGGCAGGGCGATAAGGTGACCTTGTACATGCCGATGGTGCCCGAGCTGGCGATCGCCATGCTGGCGTGCGCGCGCATCGGCGCGCCGCACTCCGTCATCTTCGGCGGCTTCAGCGCGCAAGCCATCGTGGACCGCGTGATCGACGCGGAGTCGCATTACATGGTCACGGCGGACGGCGGGTATCGCCGCGGCAGCGTCGTGCCGCTCAAAGCCAACGTGGATGAAGCATGCGCCAAAACGAACCTCGTGAAGAAGGTCGTGGTGCTCAAGCGCGTGGGGCAGGATGTGCCCATGAAATCGGGGCGCGACGTGTGGTGGCATGATGTCGTCGAGAGCGCCTCCGCCGACTGCCCGGCCGAGCCGCTCGACGCGGAGCACATGCTCTACCTGCTCTACACCTCGGGCAGCACGGGCAAGCCCAAGGGCATCCACCACACCACCGGCGGCTACATGGTGTATACTTACCTTTCCGCCAAGTACATCTTCGACCTCAAGCCCGACGACGTGTACTGGTGCACGGCCGACATCGGCTGGGTCACGGGGCACAGCTACGTGGTGTACGGCATTCTGTGCAACGGCGTGACGTGCCTGATGTACGAGGGCGCGCCGAACCACCCCGCGTGGGACCGCTTCTGGGACATCATTCAGCGGCACAAGGTGACCAAGTTCTACACGGCGCCCACCGCGCTGCGCGCCTTCATGCGCCAGGGCGACGAACACCCCAACAAGCACAACCTCTCCTCGCTGAAGCTCCTCGGAACCGTCGGCGAGCCGATCAACCCGGAAGCGTGGATGTGGTATCACCGCGTCATCGGCAAGGAGCGCTGCCCCATCGTGGACACCTGGTGGCAGACGGAAACCGGCGGCGCGCTGATCTCACCGCTGCCCGGCGCGACGACCACCAAGCCCGGCTCGGCCACGATGCCGTTCTTCGGCATCGACGCGGACATTGTGGACAAGAACGGGACGAGCCAAGCGGCCAACGTCGGCGGGTTCCTGGTGATCCGCAAGCCGTGGCCCGGAATGCTGCGCGGCATCTACGGCGACCGGGAGCGATTCGAGCGGCAGTATTGGAGCGAAGTGCCCGGCGTGTACTTCGCCGGGGACAGCGCCCGGCGCGATGAGGACGGCTGCTTCTGGATCATGGGGCGCATCGACGACGTCATCAAAGTCGCCGGGCACCGGCTGGGGACGGCCGAGGTCGAGTCGGCGCTCGTCAGCCACCCCAAGGTCGCGGAGGCGGCGGTCGTCGGCATCCCGCACGACCTCAAGGGGCAGGCCATCGCGGCGTTCGTGACGCTGCGCGTGGGCGCCGCGCCCAGCGACGCGATGAAAAAGGAACTGACCGAGCACGTGGGGCGCACGATGGGCGCGCTCGCCAAGCCGGAGCAGATCCGGTTCACCGACGCCCTGCCCAAGACGCGCAGCGGTAAGATCATGCGCCGCCTGCTCGTGGAGATCGCCACCAAGGGCGAAGTGAAAGGCGACACCACCACGCTCGAGGACTTCAGCATTCTGTCGAAGCTGGCGACGAAGGACGAAGAGTAGCGACCGGCCGCATCACGCCGGTCGCATCGCGCCGGTCGCGTAACGACAGCCGCATCACGCCGGTCGCGGGTATTCCATCCTCTGCCCGCGCTGCAGGGCGCGGGCTTCAGTTCGCGCGCACGGTAGATGCGCCCGTGTGGCATGCACTCGCGGCGGGTGGCATGCTGTCGCGGCGGTCCGGGCGGGTGGCATGCTCTCGCGGTAGTCCGCGTGAGCATGTGTCCCGTTCGCAAGTCGCGTCGTCGCGACCCCTTGCGTCGCGGCGCGCAAGTCTCTCGTGTGGCATGCTCTCGCGGGAGTCCGGGCGGGTGCCCTGCTCTCGCGGGAGTCCGGGCGTGTGGCATGCTCTCGCGGCGGTCCGGGCGGGTGGCATGCTCTCGCGGTAGTCCGCGTGAGCATGTGTCCCGTTCGCAAGTCGCGGCGTCGTGGCCCGCGTCGTCGTCGCCGTAGACGACCCGCGTCGTCGTCGCCGTAGACAGTCCACGTCGTCGAGACGAGCACGCTCGACTCGCCGCTCGTGTCCCACGTTTCGTAGAGCATGAGCCGGTTGTTGTCCGACTGGTAGCTCACCGGGTCGTCCACGTCGTAATCATGGTGGGGCGGCTCTCCGAGCCGTCAAGCAGCGAGGCCACGTTGTCCATCTTGTTCGTGCGGTTGCCGGCTTGGTCGTAAGAATATTCCAAATCATACGGCACGCTCCCGCTGCGGCTCTCGCCGATCAGCCGCCCGCGGTGGTCATACACAAACCCCACCACGGCCTGCGCCCCGCCGCCGTTCGATTCGGTGATCGAAACCGGCAGGTCCCGCGCATTGTACTGATACCCCAGCACAGAATCAAAAAGGCATGGGCGCTAGGACGCTCGGCTACCAGCCAACACGTTTAACAGGTCTGAGGTGACCCTCGAATGGGAGTCATTCGCCCTTCCTCTCCTCAGCAATAGAACTCATCCCATTCTGCCCAAGGTCTTCATCAACAGGCTGCTTCAAACTGTGCGGCATGTTACTGCTCAGCACATATCCGCATTCCGGACATCGAGCAGATGTCAGCCCTGTGATTGGATAAGCACAGATTGGACACAAATGCCCATTTTGTAGAATGACAACGCCCCACTTCAATCTCGCAATGACATAAGCAACCAAAACGCCTACGCCGGACAAGATAACCAACATCGAGAGTCCGAAAAAAACCGGCCTTACGCCCACCCGTCTGAAGAGGCTCACTTCTGCAATGCTGAAGATCAACTCATCTACACGGTTGAGGAAGCGGTTGACGCAGACATTCAGAACGAACAACATGACGCAGTATAGGTTGCCCGCCTTTGCCGGCATGCGCTTGTAACGCCACAAAACCGGACAACCCATAACGCACGCTGCAAGAACAAGACCCGTTGTTGCTTCACCAATGGTTGGCCGCCGCCCCGTTACGACAGCTAAATGGATCAGGATATTGCATAAGAAACTATCGAACAACGCCGCCCATAATCGGCTACGAAGTGTGGAGCGTGGGTTTACTATTGTAACGTAGGGCGACACTTGATTGTGCTCAATGTTCCCATGTTTGAATTGCATGTTGCATTCGAATTTGGATTGTCCCAAACAGTCTAGGTGACGCAACTGCGGAACAATTGGTAACGCCATCAATAGCCGCACCGCGCGCGTCAGAATACGAAACCTTGTCGCTACATTTTCGACCCTGGCCAACCGGGATTGCGATCAGTTGGATGGCCAAGCGGGAAGATGATCTCCGGCAGTCGAAAATCCGGTAGGCTGGGTACAGGTGCAGGAACCTTGTACTTGATGGCCATACCAGGCCCATCTTTTAATGAGTAATTGAATTCGTACTCCATCTCTGGAGTGCACGAGGGTGTAGTGCTATAGTTGTTGATCACCTTCTTCTGTTTCACAATCTTCTTGTTATCCTTCTTTACAACCCTCTTCTTCCTTGGTGGCGAATCCTCGACAGTCAAACCAAGCGGGTCGACGAATTGCATCGGGCTGCTCTCGGCATACTCGTATCCGTTTAGTCCGCCCGCAATCCCTATCGGATCCCGCTGCAAAAACCTTCCCGTACCGGGATCATAATAGCGCCAGCCGACGTGTTGGTACGCCACCGGTCCCGGGCCGGCGGGCCAGGGGGCGCCTTCTCCATTGGGGAAGTCATGCGTCTGGTAGCCATGCGCGCCTGCGTAGGCGTAGCGCAGGTAGTCATCCGAATCCAAACGTTCACCAAAAGCGGTGTAGGTGACGGGGGAGCCGGATGCGCCGATGGATGGAGCGCCGGTGGAGTCCGTGGTGCCGCGCGTCGAGTTGATGAGGTCGCCGTGGGTGTAGGCGATGCCGGTGGACTGGTCGATGGGGTCCTTCATGGCCACGCCCGGCTCGAAGCTGCGCAGGTCGGACGGCTCCAGCGGCTCTCCGGCCAGTTCCCAGTCGCCATAGCTGCTGTCGCCGTCGTAGTCCGTCCACGTCTCGGTGAGCGTCACCAGCTCGCCGCTTTCCAATTCCTCGGGATCGAGTTCGCGGTTCAAGTAGCGCGCGCGGGCCGCGTCGTAGCGGAACTCGCGCGCCCAGGCCACATCATAATTATCCGGGCAGTCGCCCTCGTCCGCGCCGTCGGCGGCCCACGTCTCGCCGATCATCAGCCACACGCGCTGCGCGAGGTCATAGACAAAGTGCGTCGCAGTATAGACGCCGGGGTCGGACTCGTGCTCCGTGAGGATCCACGCGGGGTTGCCCTCGCGCTCGTCGTGGCCCGCGTCGTCGTCGCCGTACACCGTCCACGTCGTCGAGACCAGCACGCTCGACTCGCCGCTGGTGTCCCACGTTTCGTAATACATGAGCCGGTTGTTGTCGCTGCGGAAGACGCCGCCGTCGTCCACGTCGTACACGTAGGCCGTCTCGATCTCGTTGAGCACGTCGATCTTCATCACCCGGTTGCCGGCCTGGTCGTATTCGTACGCCAGATCATACTCCGGCGAAGGCCCCGCCGCCACCATGCGCGACTCGGCGATGAGCCGCCCGCGGTCGTCGTAGGTGAACGCGACCTCCGCGAACATGCCGCTCTCGTCGCTTTCCGTCAGCGAGACCGGCAGGTCGCGGTCGTTGTACTCGTACTCCAGTTTCAGGATCGTATCCGGCGTATCATCGAAATGCTCGATGCGAATGACGCGCTGATCGTCGTCGTACTCATACTCCACATGCGCTCCGTTGCCGTAATCCACCTGCGTCACCAGCCCGCGGTCGTCATAGGTGTACTCGGCCGTCACGCCGTCGCGCGAGAGCGTCGAAGTCCGCCCAGCGTCGTCCAGCGTGACCGTGGTGGTCACGCCGT
>JADZBE010000005.1 GCA_020852275.1 Phycisphaerales bacterium | reverse complement strand
GATCGCCGGTCTCAAAGGAGTTGTCGTCGATCGTGCACGACGCGGCATAGAACGTGACCCTGCCGGCATCCGCATCCGGGGCGATCCAGGTGACCGGGTAGCGGACATTGGAATTGTTGGCTTCCCAGTTCTGCACGGAATGCAACACGCCGGCCGCGGTGTGCGTTACCCACTGACGCGAGCCGCTGGAGTATTGCGTGCGATCCAAGTCGGAGAGCGCAAGTTCGCCCACGGCGTTGCCGTCCGGGTCCTCCACGCTGAGTTGAAAACCCGCGCCGCTGCCAACGCTGCCGTTGTGACCGTCCGTAGCCCCGGACCGCTCGGCCACCACCCACGTCACGCCTTCGACCCATTCATGCCGCCTGCTGACGATGAACCCGATCAAGCGTCCCGGCTATGCCGCCTCGTCGCTGCCGTCAGGTTCGGCCGAGACCGTGCCCGCCGGTCCGCGAGCATTTCGGCCATGCACAAACCAGCGCATGAGTTGTTCCACGATCTGCGCCTGCAATCTGGGTTCGCTTGTGCGGCTGTCCGCCAACTCGCCGAATCGTTTCCGCGCGGTGCCCAGTCGGTCTACCGCATCGCGCAGAACAGCGAAGCAACCGGCGCTGTCCGGGGGAGCACAGATGTTGCCTGCAATCCCTTCATTGGCAACAAAGACGACGAGGTTCGCGTGCTCCCGCGACGGGCAATCCAGGTGCGCTACGTGCCTCCCGCCCGCTTTGGTCTTCCCGAAGTAGACGGTATTCGGATCAAACATGGGCGACGGAGACAGCAAGGCCGGGCGCTCTTCAGGAATGTTCATGGCCGACGTGCATTCCGGGCGATTGCGCAGCCACTCCGCCAGCGGCGTCAGGTCGGAAAGCTCCGCGGCGTCCCACGCATCGGCCGCCAATTCCTGCACGCTGAACCGCCGGTTCGCCGTGCGCGAGCGTTCTTCCATCTTCTCGATTTCGACCACGCGAATCGCGCGGAAGTGCCGGGCTGTTGTCTCGTGCAACCGCTGCACGAGCCGAGCCCGCTCCGTCGTGTCCATGACGCCAAGAAGCTCAAAGACGGCATCGTCCAGCGCCCGCCGATCATCGTGCCGCAGTTCGTCCGACAGCACGAGCGGTCCGTCCGCGATCCGCCGCGCGCGCTGCGGCAAATGGCAGTCCATAAGCTGTTCTTCGATCAAGCGTCCGACCGAACGCCGGCTCATCGACTTGACGGCGCTCGTCAGCTTGTCCGCAAGCGCCGCACCGACGCCGCGCGGGTCCGGCAGTTCCAGAAGGTTTACGTCCACGACTTCGGTTTTCAGGTTGCCTTCCGTGCCGGCCCAACGCCCGTAGAACGTCTTGAATAGCCCGACCAGCGTCGAATTCATCAAGGCGACAAGTGCCTTCTGTTCGCCCGCCGACAGAGCGTCGGATGCCACGTCGTACAGGTTGCAATTGCAGATTGCGCGCTCGGGGTTCGCCGGGATGATATGTCGATACTGCTGCGCTTTCGGCCAGAACGCGAAGCCCGGCTTGACCAGCTTCGTCAGGTCGACTTCGTGAATGGATTGTTCAGCAGTGCTCATCTCGCTCGCCCGGACGGACAATTTATCCGTCTGAACGGCTGGAAAGCCGGTCCCCCCGGAGGCACACGGTTCCAGGGGAGCACCGACAACAGAGCCAAGCCCCGCTACCGGTCCACCTCGCCCATCACCACGTCGATGCTGCCGATGATCGCGGGCACGTCGGCGAGGAGGCAGTCGCGGGCGACGTGCGTGGTGATGGACAGGTTGCAGAAGCTCGGGCCGCGAGCCTTGACGCGCGAAGGGATGGCCGAGCCGTCGCCGCGGACGTAGAAGCCCAGCAGGCCCCGCGGGTTCTCGACCTCGACGTACGTTTCATCCGCGGGGAGCTTCTTGCCCTGCACTTTTTCGGCGATGGACGGACCCTCCGTCAAACGCGAGATCGCCTGCCGGATGATGCGCACGGACTGGGCCATTTCCAGGACGCGAACATAATACCGGCTCCAACAGTCGCCGATGCAGACGCCGCGCGGGATGCTGCCTGTGCCGCCGGGCTGCGCGATGGGCACGTCGAACTCATACGTCTCGTAGCCGTCATACGGCATGGTCTTGCGCAGGTCGAACCGTACGCCGCTGCCTCGCAGGCACGGACCGGACAGCCCCCAACGCACGGCATCCTCCGCTGAAATGACGCCCACGCGGCCCGTGCGCTTCACAAAGATGTGATTGTACGAGAGCAGGTTGTTGTATTCAGGGATTTTCGGCTCGAAGTAGTCGAGGAACTCGCTGCACACGTCCGTCCAGCCCTCGGGAATGTCGTTGTGCACGCCGCCGACGGTGATGTAGCTGTACGTCAGCCGCGCCCCGCAGGCGGCCTCGAAGAGGTCGAGGATGCGCTCGCGCTCGCGGAAGGCATAGAGGAACGGCGTGAACGCGCCCATGTCCAGGCCATACGTGCCGAACGAAACGAGGTGCGACGCGATGCGGTTCAGCTCCGCGAAGATGACGCGGAGGATCTGCCCGCGCGGCGGAACCACAATGCCCGCGAGCTTCTCGACGGCCAGCGCGAACGCCTGGTTGTTGTTCATGCCGGCCAGGTAGTCCATGCGATCCGTGTACGGGATGTATTGGAACGGCTGAAGATTCTCGCCGATCTTCTCGGCGCAGCGGTGGAGGTAGCCGATGTGCGGAATCGCCTCCAGCACCATCTCGCCGTCCGTCCGCAGCACCACGCGCAGCACGCCGTGGGTCGAAGGGTGCTGCGGGCCCATGTTCACCAGCATCTCCTCGGTGCGCACGTCGCCTTGCTCGCGGCGATCCAGGTCCATGAGGAGGTCCGGTTGCGATTCTAAGAGTACGTCAGTCATGACTGGCCGCTTATTCCTTTGTCTTCTGTTTCAGGTTGATTGAAAGTCCGGGCAGCGCGCCGGACCTGTATGACCTGCCGAATGGGACGACCCGCTCATCCCAGGTCTCGGCGCCGCGCCTGCGGCGCAGGGCGATCAGCGTCGGCTCCAGCGCGGCGGTTTCGGGATCGATGATCCAGTACTCACGGAGGCCGCGAACCTGCCAGTACAGATGCCGGTTGCGCACGGTGTCCTTGGCGGCGCGGCGGTTGGAGATCACCTCGACGACGAGGACGGGAACCACGTCGTCCCACGAAGCCGGCGGGGGCTTGGGAAAATCAAGATACGCGGCGATGTCGGGGCTGGGACGCGTCGGCGCCGCGCGGCCGGAGATCTCGATTTCGGAGCCAGTGCTGACAAATCCGCCGGTGATGTTCTGGCGCGAGAGGTAACGCCGGATCTGCCGGTGGACGAACTGTACCCAGTACTCGTGGTTTGGAACCGGATTCGGGGACACGACAAGAGCTCCGTCTATCAGTTCGTACTTGCAGCCCGGCGTGCCGCGCGCGGCGCGGTATTCCGCCAGCGTCATGACGCGACCATGATCGGCCGGGCCGACGACCTCGCCGGAGGCGTGCACCGTGATGGGTTTCAGTTGTCGCAGCATCGCCTGAACTTCGCATCCGCCCAGACCGGGCACCGGGAAATCATCCGCAGAGGGCGCAGATAAACGCAGAGAAGATGTTACGGTGCGCATCAAACACAATTACGTTTTCCCACCGCTGAATCTGCGTCAATCCGCGCCCTCTGCGGATCATCTCCGAACCCTGAACCCTGAACCCCGAACCCTGATCCCTCTAGTGGTACGGATTCGTCAACTCATACTCCGTCGTTCCCGGTATTCCGTGATACTCCAACGGATAGGCATAGTCCTTGCGCAGCGGATGCCCCTCCCAGTCATCCGGGCACAGGATGCGTCGCAGATCCGGGTGCCCCGTGAAGCGAATGCCCATCAAGTCGTACGCCTCGCGCTCGTGCCAGTCGGCCGCGGGCCAGACGTCGGCGACCGAGGGAAGGCTGGGCGTCTCCCGCTCCGTGACCACGCGAACGGCGAAGCCCCAGGTCTGCTGCGGACGGACCAGCGAGTCGCCCTGGTCCACCGCCACGTGCATCAGGTCGTACACGCAGGCCAGCTTGCTCTCCGCCAGAAAGTCGAGCGCCGTGATCGAGCGGAGGAAGTTCAGTTGCAGCAGCGGCTCGTCGCGGAGAAACCGTGCCACCTCGGGCCAGCTCGCGTTGTCCGATTGGCGGATGGCCGCGTAAGGTCTGGCGCCTCCCACTGCGGTGTCTTGTATCACCTCGCCGAAACGATTCTTCAGTATTTTGCAGATGGACTCGGGTGTCATAAGGTTCCGCGCCTGGGTTTTGCTATTGTTTCCGTCTTGATGAACGCTTCCGCGTGGCGCCATTCCCGAAGTCAATCGAAGTGACGAGCAGCAGGTCCATGATGCTGTAGTCCTCTCCATCCCCCGCGACCCCCAGCGTGCGGGAGGCTTCGGGCAGAACCCAGATAAACTCGGGATGGGGCACGAAGCATCGTCGCCCATTGCCCAACGACAGCGTAAATGGGCGGAATGGTTCGGCCTTTATTACGGCCTTGCGGATCTGTTCAATCGTCATGCACCGATCCTGGTCAGCTCAGCGCCCGCTCCTTTGCCTTGGTCAGCACGTCCTTGGCCCGCGTCTGGTGGCGAATTTTGTCCTGCAGGCGCATCAGGCCTTCGATCAGCGCCTCGGGGCGCGGCGGACAGCCGGGAACGTACACGTCCACCGGCACGACGAGGTCCACGCCCTTCACGACGTGATACCCATGCTTGAAGTACGGCCCGCCGCCGACAGTGCACGCGCCCATGGCGATGACATACTTCGGCTCGGGCATCTGGTTGTAAAGCCGCTTGAGGCGGCTGGCCATTTTGTACGTCACCGTGCCCGCGACGATCATCAGGTCCGCCTGCCGCGGCGTTGCGCGGAACGCGCCCGCGCCGAACCGGTCCAGGTCGAACCGCGACGCGCCAACCGCCATCATCTCGATCGCGCAGCACGCCAGTCCGAACGTCATCGGCCACACGCTGTTGCTGCGCCCCCAGTTGATGAGCCAGTCCAGCGACGTGACCATCACGCCTTCTTCAAACCGATTCTCGATCCAGCTCATGGTCTCTGCGCTCCAAGGGTGAATGGTGAATGCAGAATGCGGAATGCGGAATGCAGAATGTCGGATGCCGGGAGCATCTGACGTCCATGCCGGGCTGCAGTGAATCTCCTTCGTTTATCATTCTACATTCTTCATTCTTCATTCTTCATTCATCATTCCTCCAACACCGTCGTCCGCCGCTGCCCCGTCGCCGCGCGCACCCAATCCAGATAACCGGAGCTCCACTCGTATGCGAACGGGATTGCAATCAGCAGAAAGAAGACGAGGAAGGGCCAGAATGCCGCGCCGAGCATGCCCTTGAACGCCACCGCCCAGGGCCACAACAGGGCGACTTCCACGTCGAACACGATGAACACCAGCGCCACCGTGTAGAAGCGAAGGTCGAACTGCACCCAGCTTTCGCCGATGGCCGGCTCGCCGCATTCATACACCGCGTTCTTTTCGGGATGGAATCGCGTCGGGCGCAGGAACCGGCCCAACGTCAGCGCGCCGAGTGCGAAGCCGGTCCCCGCCAGCGCGAACAACAGAATCGCCAGCGCCATCTGATTATTGGAAACCGCCCCGGCGGGCAACACCGTGCGAACCGTTTCCTCACGCACCAGCGCCAGCATGTATGTCATCACGCTTGCATTCATCATCTTGCCAACTCCGCGCTGAAACCCCGTCTGCCTTCACGGTTGCCTGTCGCCTATGGCGTCTGAAGAACCGCTTCCTTACGGGCGCGGCTCTGTTGCCTGTTGCCTGTTGCCTATTTCTTCTTCTGCTCCACCATCGCCTTAACCATCTCCTCGCGACGCCGGTCGTTCTGGTCCGTCAACTTGTCGTGCGAGAACTTGAATTCCTCCCAGTCGCGCTTCTTGTTCTCCGCCCAGTCAGGCAGGCTTTCCTTCTGCATCCACAGCGGTTGCGGCGTCTGAAGGCCGGCCTTGGCGAGGTCCGTGAACTCGACCAGCATGTCCTTGCGCGTGTAGCCGGAAAGGTCGTGCAGGTTGCCCATGTGGATGCAGTCCGTCGGGCAGGGGTCGCAGCACAGCGCGCAGAACATGCACTTGGCATAGTCGATCGCATACCGCGTCATCGCGCCGCCGACGGCGATGTTGGTTTCCTTGTCGATCTTGCGCGGACCGGTCTTCTCGATGTAGATGCAATCGACCGGGCACGCCTTGGCGCACAGATCGCAGGCGATGCACTTCTCTATCTCGTAGAAATGGAATCCCCGGTAGCGCGGTTGAAGCACGGGCGCCACTTCCGGGTACTGCACGGTCACCGTCTTGGCGAAGCAGTACTTCAGCGTGATGCGCATCCCGATGAGGATCGTGCGCACCGTCGAGTAGATATTGTGAAAATATTCACGAACCGCGCCGGAATCAGACCTCCCGGCCGTCACCGGCGAACGTGGCGCCACCATTGACCTCACCCCTGTGAATCCCGCCCGCGGGCAGGAATGTTCCGGGTCGCCCGAACGGACCGCCGAGGCGCCGGAGCCACGCCCCGAGACCGCTTCCGATCCCGTTTAGACTCTAATTGACACCCCGTTGAAAGTAAACGGACCGTGGATGGCGGGCGGTACGATCTCCGGCCGCAAGGCCGTGCGTTCCGTCCTGCTCACGGCCGGGCGAGTACGCCAGACCGTGCCACCCAAGCTCCGTTATCCGTGCCCGTGTTTAGTCGAACCGCGCTCCCCCCTCAACAGCCGCAGCCGCAGCAGGTTCAGCGCCGTCTTGGCCGCGCGATCACGAATCTGCTCCCGGCTGAGATGCTCTCCGAACAGCACTCGCTTGGTCGTCACTTCCATCGTATCCGCGACCCCGAAACACACCAATCCCACGGGCCTTTCCGCCGAGCCTCCCGTCGGACCGGCCACTCCCGTGATGGACACCGCGAAGTCGACGCTGCTGACCTTCAGGCAGCCCGCAGCCATGCTCCGCGCAACCTCCTCGCTGACGGCCCCGTGCTCCGCCAGCAGCGACGCCGGCACGCCGAGCAGTTCGGCCTTGGCTTCGTCGGCGTAAGTGACGTATCCGCGCGTGAAGTACGCGCTGGACCCGGAAACGTCGGTGAGCATCTTGGCGAGCAGCCCGCCCGTGCAGGACTCCGCTGTGGCGACCCTGCGGCCTTGCGCGGTGAGCAGAACGGCCACCGCGTGCGCCAGCGTGGCGTCGCCTTCGCCGAACACCGCATCGCCAAGCCGGCGTCGAACCTCCGCCACATCCTCTTCGGCCAGCCGCGCCGCTTCCGCCTGTGATTCCGCCGTCGCGTTGATGCGCACGCTGATGACCGCTTCCGAGGCATTGACGCCGACATGGGGGTTGCGCGAGGCAGGCATCAGATCCTCAAGAGCCTCCCCCAGCGTCGCTTCGGTCATGCCGTAGGTGCGCACGATCCGCCGCACGGTGCGCCGCTGCGACGCGAGCCGCTCCAGCTCAGGCCGGATCGACGCGGCGAACATGTTTTTCATCTCCACGGGCACGCCGGGGAGCAGGTAGATGCGCAGCCCGGAGGCGCAGACCGGATGCGCCTTGATGTCGGGCGGCGGGGCGGCGGGGGCTTCGCAAGTCGTGTTGCCCGAGGGGCAAAAGCCCCCGACTTGCGCGGGGGGTTCCGAAGGCGGTTCCGAGGGATGTTCCGAAGGAGGTCCCGAAGGAGGTCCCGAACGGGGTCGGATGCCTGATTCAAGGGCTTGCCAGGCGACGCCCGGCGCGGTGCCCCACGGGTTGGGCACCACTTCGCACCCGCGGGGAACCTGCGCCTGCCGCATGGTCGTGCGCGGCATGGAGCGCTGCAGCCGCTGGTATAACGCCGTGATCTGAGCCTCCGCCTCGACGCTGTGCTCCAGCGGGACGCCAAGCGCATCGGCCAGCCCCTCTCGCGTCAGGTCATCCGCGGTCGGCCCCAGTCCGCCCGTGACGATCACGGCCTGCGCCGCGAAAATCGCCTCTCGAAACGCCGCCGCGATCTCCCCGCGCTCATCGCGCACCGCGCCGAGCATCCGCACGCGGAACCCCAGCCCGGTCAGCTCCCCCGCCAGCCACGCCGCGTTCGTGTCCACGATCGCCCCGGTGACGACCTCGTCGCCCACGCTCAGGATGGCCGCCACGGAACCAGAGGAGTGCATTAATCTCTCCGCGACCCGGGTCTGCTCCCGAGTCTTTGAGTCGTCGCTGACCAATGCTAACCTACCGTTGGGTCAGTGGGGAGATCGAGCGGCCCGCGGTGGGAGCTGAAGGTAACTGCCTCGGGCGCGGGGACGGTGGTGCGCGGGACTCGGCAATGCAGAGCAACGACAACCCAACGGGCGCTCGGCCTTGCTCCAGTGCGGCGGCTCCGGCTTTCAACATCACCATCATCACCACCGGCGGCACGCTTGAGAAGGTGTACGACGAGGCCGGCGGGACGTTGTATAACCAACATTCCAACGTGCCCGCGCTGGTGCAGACGCTGCGCCTGCCCGACCTGCACGTCACCTATGACCACCTTTTCTCCAAGGACTCGCTGCACATGGACGACGCCGACCGGCACAACGTGCTCGAGGCCGTGCGGCGGCATCACGCTTCCTGCGGCGCGATCCTGATCGTTCACGGGACAGACACGCTGGCGCTGACGGGCGAGCTGCTGCACCGGGAGGTGGCCGGGCTGCGCATCCCCGTGGTGCTCACCGGCGCGATGCGCCCACTCCAGATGCGCGACACCGATGCGATCCAGAACGTCGCCGAGGCGCTGCTCGCGTGCAGGCTGCTGGGTCCCGGCGTGTACGTGGCGATGCACAATCGCGTGCTCAAGTTCCCCGGCGTGGTGAAGGATCGGGCGCTGCTGACGTTCACGCGAGAAGTTGCGGGAACCGCCGGACCCGCCGGATCCGCCGGATCCGCCGGAACCGCCGGACCCGCCGGACCCGCCCAAGCCTCCAGGGACAGCTCCCATGTCAAGTGACGAATGGACTTCGCACTTCGTACGCTCTTTCAATCGCCCTTTGAGGCGCACACGGGGCTGCGCGTCGAGCTTGGGCTTGGGCCGCGGGGAGTCGCCGCCATGAGCCTCGACTACCGCGTGCGACTGGTGGCCGGCCCGCGGCAGCTCGGGGCGATGCTCGCGCTGCGCGAAGGCCGCAGCGCTACGATCGGGCGGCGCGAAGACTGCTCGCTCGTGCTCGCTTCCGCGCGCGTGTCGCCGGTCCATGTTCACCTTCGCGCGGGCGCGAGTGCCTGGCGCATCGAGGCCGGCGAGACGACGATGGGGCATACTCCGCTGCTGCTGGTCAACGAGGCGCGCTGCTCGCAGGGCACGCTTTCGCCGGGCGACGTGTTCGACGCCGGCGGGCATCGCTTTCGCTTCGAGGACGACCTGCCGCCCGCGGGTACACCGGGCAAGGCGGACGCTCTCTGCCTTCAGATTCGGCACGGTCCCTCGTCCCCGGAGAAGTCGTTCTTCGCGCTCTTCGGCGAGAGCTTCATCATCGGGCACAGCCGGACGGCGTTGTGGCTGCTCCCGGAGCCGAGCGCTTCGCGGCATCACTGTCGCATCGAATCGGGAAAGAGCGGTTGGATCCTGCGCGACCTGCAAAGCCGCAACGGCACGTTCCTCAACGGAGATCGCGTCAAGTCGGCCCCGCTCTGCCACCTCGATCGGCTGATGATCGGCAAGTATGATGTGCAGGTCAGCCTGATCGAAGCGGCGGAAGTGTATTGAAACCCGAGGTGTGTAGAGCACAGTGCGTGGGGCGGATTGCGTAGGGCGGGCTATGCCCGCCTCTGGAGCAGATTGACCAACGGCGGGTGGCACGGTCTGGCGTACTCGCCAGGCCGTGGCGTGGGAAGCGCAAGCGGTCCGCTGCGCAGAGCACGGATCCCCTGCGCAGAACACGGGTCCGCTGCTGCGGACCCGTGCCACCCGCGAGCGCGTAGAACACCCGCGAGCGCCTAGAACGGCGACCGCTGCATTCATAGCGCAGAAAGTTCTTGCATCGATTCAAGCCGAATCATGTCCGAACCGCAGATCATCCAAGCCGACTGGACGTACCTGGGCGGCCGCTTCGTGGAGGGCGTGCAGGTCGTCGTGAAGGCGGACGGGCGCATCGCCCAGATGGGGGCGATGGACCTTCGCCCGACGCGCGTGCTGAAGGACCGGGCGCTCCTGCCGGGCCTGATCAACGTCCACAGCCATGCCTTCCAGCGCGGCATGCGCGGGTTGGGCGAGCAGTTTCCGCGCGAGCTTCTGGACGAGACCGCGGCGCGCGGCGACTTCTGGTCCTGGCGGCAGGCCATGTACCGGCTCGTGCTCGACATGGACGAGCGGCGGATGTACGAGCTGACGCGGCAGGCGTTCGAGGAGATGCTCGCCTGCGGCATCACGACCGTCGGCGAGTTTCACTACCTGCACCACGACGCCCGCGGCGAGAGCTACGCGCTCGACGACGTGGTCCTGCAGGCCGCGCGCGACGCGGGCATCCGCCTCGTGCTGCTGTACACCCACTACCGCACGGGCGGGATCGGGCTGCCGCTTGCGGGCGGGCAGCTTCGCTTCCACACGCCCTCACCGCGTGAGTATTGGAAGCGCGTGGATGAAATCGCGCCGAAACTGGACGCGCGGACGCAGTCGCTCGGCGCCGTCGTGCACAGCATTCGCGCGGCCTCGATCGAAGACCTCGTCGAGATTCACCGCGAATCCCAGCGCCGCAAGCTGGTTTTCCACATGCACGTCGAAGAGCAGCCCAAGGAGATTGAGGATTGCCGCGCCGCCTACGGCCGCACGCCCATGAGCGTCGTCAACGAGCGCCTCGCCGTGGACGATCGCTTCACGGCCGTTCACTGCACGCACACCGCGAAGGTCGACATGACCGCCTTTCTGAAATCGGGCGGGCGCGTGTGCCTCTGCCCGCTGACGGAAGCAAACCTCGGCGACGGCATCGCGGACGTGCGGCACATTCTCGAAAGCGGCGGTCGCGTCTGCATCGGGTCGGATCTCAACTCACGCCTGTGCATGGCCGAGGAGCTGCGGCTCGTCGAGTACGCCCAGCGCCTGCGCTCTCAGCGCCGCGGATGCGTCGCCGACGCGGAGGGCAACGTCGCACGGCCGCTGCTGGACATGGCCACGCGCCACGGGGCGGAGTCGCTGGCGATCGACGCGGGCGCGATCGAGCCGGGCCGGCTCGCGGACTTCTTCACCCTCGACCTGACCGCGCCCGCCCTGCGCGGCTGGACGCCACAGACCTTGCCCGAGGCCTTCATCTTCGGAACGTCTGAAAGCGCGGTCTCCGACGTGTGCGTCGGAGGAGTGTGGAGGCGGCCGGCGGATTGAACGGCTGTCCGGGCACCGGCACAGGTTGCAAACCTGTGCTACATCCACCGGTTGGAAACCGGTGCCACACGCACAGGTGGCAAACCTGTGCTACATCCACCGGCTGGAAACCGGTGCCACACGCACACCTTGGCAAACGGGGCTGCATCCACCCGCTGGAAAGCCGGTGCCCCAAACGGGAATGTCTTTCACCAAGGGCTGCTATGATGTCGTCATGATCCACGCGGCCGGTGTATTGCTCACCTTGTACATTCTCGTGTGCCTGCTGATAGCCGGGTGTCAGAGCCGGCTCGTGTACCACCCGTTGCGCGAGATGGAGACGACGCCGCGCGAGGCGGGGCTGGCGTACGAGGATGTGCGCCTGACGACGTCCGACGGAGTGCGCCTCGCCGCGTGGTACGTACCCTGCGGAGCCGCTCGTGGGAGCGTAATCTTCTGCCACGGCAACGCCGGAAACATCTCCCACCGGCTGCGCGAAATCGTGGCGTGGCGCCAGCTCGGGTTCCATGTGCTCGTCTTTGATTACCGCGGATTCGGCCAGAGCGAGGGCTTGCCGACGGAAGCGGGAACTTATCTCGATGCCCAGGCCGCGTGGCAGTTCATGACGGAGGTGAAAGGCGAGTCGCCCTCGCGCATCGTGCTGGCCGGGCGGTCGCTGGGCGGCGCGGTGGCGATCGAGTTGGCGAGCCGGCACTTGCCGGGCGCGCTCGTCGTCGAATCGACGTTCACCTCCCTGCCGGACGTGGGTCAGCGCGTGTACTGGTATCTGCCCGTTCGGCTTCTGATGAGCTACCGCTACGACTCGATCCGCAAGGTGGGCGCGATCCGCTGCCCGAAGCTCTTTCTGCACGGCACGGAAGATCAGCTGATTCCCATCTCGATGGCCCGCCGGCTCTTCGACGCCGCTTGTCCGCCCAGCCGCTTCATTGAGACGCCCGGCGACCACGGTTCGGCCGGGATGATGGCGGACCCGATGTATGTCGCGCAGGTCGGGCAGTGGCTGGATCAAGCGCTGGCCTCCACGGCTTCGCCCGCCAAGCCCTGACGAACGGCGGTGGAACTCGATACCGAGCATGGGCGCCGTCACCCCCGCGCAGGCTGGAATCCAGGGTAGTTTGTCGCTCCGGGACGAAGCTCGTTGGAGGTGACGGTGATAAGCTGGATTCCCGCCTTCGCGGGAATGACGAGCATCGACTTTCGCCACAGACTGCTCGCAGGGCGCGGCTTTGCGGCGCTGAGCGGATGAACCGCATCGCGCGACGACCGCAACGCCTGGCCGGGCGGCGGCTCGATTCTGCAAGAAGCTGTCGGCATCGGGCAGGAGCGTGATGCGACAACCGTCATCCGCTATAACCCCGGCTCGAACAGAAGGGGAGTGAATATGTCTGGCATGAATTGGATCGGGCGGGGTTTCACGCTTGGTTTCCTGGGTCTGACGGGGTGCCTGGCGCCGACGCGCGCGGAGGCGCAGGGCGGGCCTGTCTCGCCGCAGGGCGGGAATGGCTCGCCGCAGGCGGGCATGTTGCGCTACCCGGACGTCAGCGCGACGCACATCGTGTTCGCGTACGCCAACGACCTCTGGCTCGTGCCGCGCGACGGCGGCGCCGCGACCCCGCTGGCAAGTCCGCCCGGCGAGGAGGGGTTCCCCAGGTTCAGCCCCGACGGCCAGTCCATCGCCTTCGTCGGCAATTACGACGGGAATCGCGACATCTACACCCTTCCCGTTTCCGGCGGCGTGCCGCACCGCGTCACGTATCACCCCGACGCGGAGATGCTTCAGGACTGGAGCGGCGACGGAAACCTGCTCTTTAACAGCTCGCGCAGCGCGGACATCGGCTGGCGGCAGCGGCAGATCTTCACCGTCGCCCCGGCCGGGGGATTGCCCGCGCGCCTGCCCGTGCCCTACGGCATGACGGGTTCGATCAGCGCGGACGGGCAGTGGCTCGCCTACACGCCGCACTCGATCGACTTCCGCACGTGGAAGCGCTACCGCGGCGGCATGCAGACGGACATCTGGCTCTTCAACCTCGGTACGAAGGAGTCAAAGAAGATCACGGATTGGGAGGGCACGGACTCGCTGGCCATGTGGCACGGCGACGTGGTCTACTATCTCAGCGATCAGGGACCGGAGCATCGCGGCAACATCTGGAAGTACGACACCAAGAGCGGGCAGCGCTCGCAGGTGACCAAGTTCTCCGACTTCGACGTGAAGTGGCCTTCGATGGGGCCCGGACCCTCGGGCGACGGCGAGATCGTGTTCCAGAGCGGTTCGGACCTGCACCTGCTGGACCTCAAAAGCGGACAGGCTCGCGTCGTGAAGGTGACGATTCCCGGCGATCGCCCGCGCATCCGGCCCATTCTCTCCAACATGGCCGACATGATCCGCGGCGCGGACATCTCGCCGAGCGGCAAGCGCGTCGTCGTCGAGGCCCGCGGCGACATCTTCACGCTCCCGGCGAAGGAAGGCTCGACGCGCAACCTCACGGTCAGCAGCGGTTCGCAGGAACGCAGCCCATCCTGGAGCCCGGACGGCAAGTGGATCGCGTACTTCTCGGACGCCACCGGGGAATATGAGTTGTACCTGACGCAGTCCGACGGCGCCGGCGAGTTGCGGCAGATCACGCGGGATCGCAAGACGTTCTATTACAACCCGGTCTGGTCGCCGGATTCCAAGCACCTCGCCTTCAGCGACAAGGGCGGCAACCTGTACCTGCACACGCTCGAAGGCGACGGCCCAAAGGTATTCGACACCGACCCCTGGGCCAACCAGCCGGCGTTGAGCTGGTCGAACGACTCGGGCTGGATTGCGTACACCAAAGTCGGCGACAACGTGACATCCTCGGTGTGGCTCTATCACGTCTCGACCGGTGAGAAGCATCAGGTCACGCGCGGGGTGTTCAACGACGGCTCGCCGACGTTCGATCGCAAGGGCGAGTTCCTTTGCTACGCCAGCCAGCGCGATTTCACCTCGCCGGCGTACGAAGACGTGGGCAATTCGTTCATCTACGGCGACACGGGCGTGCTGCTGGCCGTCCCGCTGCGCAAGGACGTGAAGTCGCCGCTGCTGCCCAAGAGCGATGAAGAGGAGTGGAGGAAGAAGGACGAGAAGAAGGAGGGCGAGAAGTCCGACGCCGACAAGAAGGACGGCGAAGGAAAAGAGGGCGACAAGAAGGACGACGAGAAGAAGGACGAAAAGCCGGCGGACAAGGACGATGCCGGAAAGCCCGCCGACAAGAAGGACGACTCTTCCGGCAAGCCCGGCGAACCCCCTGCGGACAAACCCGCTGAGAATGCGAAGGACGCGACCGCGCCGGCGGAAGGCGAAAAGAAGTCCGAGGACAAGCCCAAGGACGACAAGGACAAGAAGGACGAGATCAAGCCGCTGGTCATCGACCTTGACGGCTTCGAGGCCCGCGCCATCCAGTTGCCCGTCAAGCGCGGAACCTTCGGCGGCTTGGCCGTCAACTCGGACGGACATCTCATCTACGTGCGCATGCCGCGCCGCGGCAGCGACGATCAGCCGGCCATCAAGATTCTCGACCTCTCCTCGGATGAAAAGGAGGAAAAGAACGTCGTCGGCGGCACGGGCGGGTTCGGCATCAGCGGCGACGGCAAGAAGCTCCTCGTCATGCTCGGCGGCAGCCAGATGTCGGTCGTTGACGCCAAGGCCGACCAGAAAACCGACAAGCGCGTGCCGACCGACTCGATGCAGACGCTGATCGACCCGCGCGAGGAGTGGCGGCAGATCCTCCGCGAGGCCTGGCGCATCGAGCGCGACTTCTTCTACGACCCCAACATGCACGGCGTGGACTGGGAAAAGGTGTACCGACAGTACGAGGCGCTGCTGCCGCACTGCGTATCGCGCGAAGACGTCAGCTTCCTCATCCGCGAGATGATCTCGGAGCTGAACGTCGGGCACGCCTACTACGGCGGCGGCGACGAAGAGCAGCAGCCCGGCACGTCCGTGGCGGTTCCGGGGTGCGAGTTTTCACTGGAGGGCGGGGCTTACCGCATCACGCGCATCTACAGCGGCGCGCCGTGGGACTCTGACGCGCGTGGGGCCCTGCGCCAGCCGGGCGCGGACGTGAAGGAAGGGGACTACCTCCTCGCGGTCAACGGACGGGCGCTGGATACCTCGAAGGACCCCTGGGCGGCGTTTCAGGGTCTGGCCGACAAGACCGTGACGCTCACCGTCAGCGACAAGCCGCAGCGCGACGACTCCGCGCGGCAGGTCGTGGTGAAGCTGCCCGGCGGCGACGCGGACCTTCGCTACCGCGCGTGGATCGAGCGCAATCGCAAGCTCGTCGAGGAGAAGTCCGGCGGGAAGATCGGCTACATCCACGTCCCCGACACCGGCGTCAACGGACAGAACAACCTCTTCCGCCAGTTCTACGGGCAGATCGACAAGGCCGCCCTCATCATCGACGAGCGATGGAACGGCGGCGGGCAGATCCCCACGCGGTTCATCGAGCTGCTCAACCGGCCGGTGACCAACTACTGGGCGCGGCGCGACGGAAACGACTGGACCTGGCCGCCGGATTCGCACCAAGGTCCCAAGTGCATGTTGATCAACGGACTGGCCGGCTCGGGCGGCGACATGTTTCCCTGGCTGTTCCGTTACAACAAGCTCGGCAAGATCATCGGCATGCGCACGTGGGGCGGACTGGTCGGCATCTCCGGCAATCCGGGGCTGGTGGACGGCGGCAACGTCACCGCGCCGACGTTTGCGTTCTACGAGACCGACGGCACGTGGGGCGTCGAGGGTCACGGCGTCGATCCCGACATCGAGGTGATCGACGACCCGGCCAAGATGCAGGGTGGGGCGGACCCGCAGCTCGACGAGGCCATCAAGCATCTGCTGGGTGAAGTCGAGCGCCACGGCTACAAGAAGCCCGCGCGCCCGGCCTACCCCGACCGCAAGGGGATGGGGCTAGATCCGAAGGACAGGTGATCGGGTAGTGCGTCTCTCCGAGACGCAAGCGGTGGGTTGCAGGGTTGGGTCGCACGGTCTGGCGTACTCGTCAGGCCGTGGATGCCTTCGTTTCCAGCGCGCCTGCACGACTTCGCTTCGGGCGATAGCGATATGCGGTCTCGCACGCACTCCAGACTCTGCGGCCATCCTAATGGCCGACAGCATTCACCTTTGCATCGTCGTCAGCTTTCGGCACGCGGCTTGCCCCCGCGCAGCCTTTCCACGTCTCGGCGGGCGATGTCCGCAGCCAAGCGCAAGAAGTCTCGTGTATTGGTTCGTTTCACCTGGATATCTACACTTGGAGGTACAAACGTGTCCAACATCGCCCGCTGGATTGCATCCAAATCGTCGGACCACCAAGCCTGGTAAACAAATGGGTTCACAATGCTACACGCAATGTGTCCTCCGCCCTTCAGCGGCAAGTGATAATCATCAATAACTCCCATCGCGGGCGGGTGCGTCATCTCCAAGTCGCGAAAGGCGTCGCGGGCTGCTGCCGCACGGGGAGTCAGCCAAACGAATGCTCCTTGGGGAAGGTGGGCGTGCTCTGCGGCGTCGTCAATAGCCTCCCCCATCAGTATGGGACCATCGATTACGTAGTCCCCGAAGCCGATTGCGCCTCGGAGGCATAATCCCGGCTTGGGGTCACCTGCGGCGAAGATGATTGTGTGCGCTACCATGCGACATGTAATCAGCATGGTGAGGCATTGCGCAAGCCTACTCTCGTCATCATCACTAGGATGACATGCGATGACCAGAGTATCAGACAGAACGAGGGATTGCAAACAAACCGGAGGAGGTTCTTTAGACGAAGCTCCTTGATCCTCAGGAATTGAATTGTTCAGGTCGTTCGCGTGATCAATCAGTAACCTCATCTTAGCGAGTACTTGGTCAATCGCAACGTGGCGTTGTTTGCAAATACCCTTGAACCCTAAGACGTCGATAACAGCGACAGTGCCTTTTTTCATTTGGATCTCCATCGTCTTCTGTGATTTAGAGCCGAATCGGTGCATGTCGGCAAGCCGGGTTGTTCCTCGGTTCGCGTCGCCACGGCCTGGCGATTACGCCGGACCGTGCCACCCCCTCGCGCCACCCGGCAGGTATCTCACTTCACGTCTATCGCCGGCGCGCCATCCATGGGCAACAAGACCTATTCTTGCCCCGCGTACCACCGTGCGCTCGACCACGACCATGCAAGCGGATCTTCGACCAGTCCTCGCTTGACGGGGTTGTTTTAGATGTATCGAACGATCGACCATGCAGTCCTCGGAGAAACCACGTTGCGATCGTAGCCTCCGCCCGGTTGCCAGACGTGAATCTGCCCGGTTGGCTCGCTCGTCAGGTTCTTCAGCCACTCAGGACGATTCGTCCTCAGAAGGTTGATAGCCCGACGCGAGACTGGCTGCTTGGTGGTCTGAAGCACCTGCCGGATCGAATAACTCGGATCGAGCGGTGCGAAAAGCACCTGGACATGCTCAGGCGTGATCACATAGGCCCACAACTCAAGCTCGTGCTTGCGTCGCGCCGCATCGAGCGCGGACAGAAACCACTGCCGCGTGCGATCGCGGCCAAGCAACGACAGTCGCCGGTAGCAGGAGAATGTCAATTCGTGCGCGCAGGCGAGACCTTCGGAGCTTCGCCGAAGCTTACGGATACGTCCGTCGAAGAGGCGCATGAGTTAAGCGTATCGGAGAGGGTGGCACGGTCAACGGTACTCCGTTGGCCGTGGTCTTTCTCCCGCTCGCCATGGCCTGGCGAGTACGCCAGACCGTGCCACCCCCGTCGCAGCAAGACGCATGAAGTGCCGTTGACCTTGCCACTTTGCCGGCAGCGTCCCGGCGGCTCTACCTGCTGAATCACATCCCGTGGTTTCCCGTTCGTCTGCCTGCGCGCGAGCGCTGTCTATCGGACCATCGGCAGTATTTGCCATTCTCATAATCCAATTGTAAGTCTGAGTTACCCAAAGCCCCCAATTGACGCTGATTTAACAACCACAGGGAGCTGAGACACATGACTGCGTGGATTACCGGAAGCACCTTGCGCGCCAGGACTGGACTTGCTCTTACCTCACTGGGTGCGCTCGTCGGGCCTGCCGTGGCCGGCGAGAAGAATAATGGCGACGTGAACACGACTTATCTGGCCGTGCATTCCGTCTCCTTGAAGGACGGCGGCGGCGATTTCAGTGAATTCGACGAGTTGCTGCATGAGTTCAGGACGGAGCAGAACCCCGATGGCTATGGCAACCCGAACGGGTTCGTGCGCTTCGGGCTTCACTATCACTTCAACCCCGTCAGCGACAAGCTGTTCAAGCTGAAAGAGGGCGCGACGCCTCCCTACAAGTACGGCGATTTCCAATTCAGGCCCGGCGTCGTGACCCGCAACCTGTCCGAGGCCGCGGCCCTGTACCCGGATGCACACATCACGATCTCCATCATGGCCGGGCACTGTTATGAAAGCGTGTTCTCCGAGTTTCTGAACCAGAATCCGGAGCGCAACTTCATGCGAAACCAGTATGACCAGCCGATTGAGTTCAATCCCGACGAGGAGTGCGCCTCGATTTATCCCTTCACGCCGGCGCTCTTGGATGGACACAAGAACTTCTACGCGCAAGCACTGCACGACAACACAGGGAAGATCATGGAGGAGATCAATGCGTGGACCGACGCGAATCCTGACACCGTCGTCGCCGGCATCGGGCTGGGCGGACCGACCATTTATCCCCGCGGCGTCGGCAATAAGAAAGCAGACACGCGCTGGGCGGACTACCGCGACGACTTCCTCGAGGGCTTCCGTCGTTACGCCGAGGCAAGCTACGATGGGAACTTCGCCGCTTTTGTGCAGGACATGGGCATTCCGGAAAACACCTTTTCTGACTTCAGCGAACTCGACCCGCCGCGTTTCGATCCGCTCAGCGTGAATCCGGACTGCACGGACCACATGCCGGGCTGCCGGTCCCGCGGAGTGTGGGACACGCTGGGCGACCTGGAGAACCCCTATTTCGTGTTCTGGTACGAGTACCGCGCCTATGAGATCAGCGCCCACTATGCAACCTTCTCGCAATTGGCAGGCGAAACGGGGTTGGATGCGTTCTATTTGTATTCGCACCAGGGCGTTGCATGGGAAGACGCGGACAGCTACCTCGTGAAGGGCTCCTCGCTGAGCACGGTGGACCCGACGCTCACAGGCCTGCAACCCGGAATCAACATGTATGATGAGAAGACGTCCGACTACGATCGCATCCGGGAAGTCGGCGTGCTCGCCCGCAAGGCCGGCAGCCGCGCCGGGGCGGCCTCCTTCCAATACAACCCGGGGGGTCCGTGCGAGATCATCAAGCATGAAGACGGCTCCAAGGAGCGCGTCTGCACGCCGGAAGGGTATCCCGTCCGGGAGTACCTCGAACGGCTGCACTTTACCGCTGGGCCGGGCGACGTCCCCCGCCGCAGCGGGAACTTCCGGCTGCTGATGGTCATGGGCGACGACAAGGAGGGCGAAGACGCGATTCGCACGAACATGCGAAAGGCCATGAAGGCCTACCTGTCAAATGAGTTCTATGTGGAGTCGGAAGATTATGGCAATGCCGCGGGGCGATGAGCAGTTGTGCGAAGGGCATGGCGGCGAGCGCGTCTTCTGCAGCAAAATGGAAGTTCGTTGAAGGGAAACGGAGTGGCACGGTCTGGCGCACTCGCGCGACCGTGGCGGGCGGGGGGCAAGACCCTGTTCAACGCAGTGCCGCAGACCACGCCACCCGCCGTGGCGAGCGGCGCGAGGTCCTGGTCAACGAAGTACGGTGGACCGTGCCACACGTGACCCGGGACCGGTGTGCATTCAACGAAGAGCTGTTCGGGCGTCGAAGCAGCGGCTCGACTTTCCGAAGGCGCCTCCGACGGGTAGGGTCTTGCCCGTGCCAAGTCGGGACCCGAAACCGTTTGCTCCGTCGTCCCACTCGCCGTCCGCGGCCTGTGGTGATGCGACCGCGCCCACCGCGACCGCAAAGCAGACGCTGACGGTGACGGAATTGACGCGCCTGGTGAAGAAGGCGATCGACGCGGCCCTTCCGCGGACGCTGCGGGTGCTCGGCGAGATCAGCAACTACAAGCCGCACGGCAGCGGGCATGTCTATTTCACGCTGAAAGATGCGGGCAGCGAGCTGTCATGCGTGATGTGGCGCAGCGCGGCCGCGCTTCTGAAGTTCAAGCCGAGCGACGGCATGGAGGTCATCGCCACCGGCTCGGTGGACGTCTTCGAGCGCAGCGGGCGCTACCAGCTTTACGTGCAGCGGATCGAGCCGCGCGGCGTCGGCGCGCTGGAGCTGGCCTTTCGACAGCTCAAGGACAAGCTCGAACGGGAGGGGCTTTTCGATCCGGCGCGCAAGCAACCCCTCCCGAAATTCCCTTCGAGGATTGCGCTGGTGACAAGCCCGACCGGGGCGGCCGTGCGCGACATGCTGCGCACGCTGAGCCGGAGTTATCCGTGCGTGGAGGTGCTGCTGGTCCCCGTGCGCGTGCAGGGCGAGGGCGCGGCGCGCGAGATCGCGGAGGCGATCCGGCGGCTGAACCTTGTTTCGGAAAGTCTCGGCGGCGTGGACGTCATGATCGTCGGGCGCGGCGGCGGCTCGCTGGAGGATCTGTGGGCGTTCAACGAGGAACTCGTCGCCCGCGCGGTGTTCGCCAGCCGCGTTCCGGTCATCAGCGGCGTGGGGCACGAGGTGGACGTCACGATCTGCGATCTGGTGGCCGACGTTCGCGCGGCCACGCCGACGGCGGCGGCGGAGCTGGCCGTGCCCGTGCTCAACGATGTGCAGGAAGACTTGGGCTTGCGGCGCCGCGGACTGTCGCGGGCGGTCCGGGCGCTTGTCGAACTGGAGACGCGCTCCCTGCGCAGCGTCGCGCAGCGGTCGCCGTTCCGTGAGCCTCGGCTGCTGGTGCGGCGGCGGGAGCAAGTTCTGGACGAGCGGGCGGCGGGTATGTCGCGCGAGCTGGGATCGCGGATTCACGAACTGCGGCGTCGCCTCGACCGCGTTGAGCCGATCGTGCAGCGCCTCGCTCCCCATGCGTGGCTGGCGTCGCGCGGCACGCGGCTTCATGAACGTTCGAGTCGTCTGCATCTTGTCATGGCGCGGCGCATTCATGAAATGCATCGGCTCGCCGACCAGTCGCGCGGGCGTCTGGAGCGGGCGTCTCCCCTTGCGCGCGTCCTGCGCCACGGCGAACGCACAGACTACCTGCATCACCTTCTCAAACGCGGCATGACCGCGGCCGGCGCGAGGCGGATTCAGCGTGTCGCGGCGCTGGAGCAGCTTCTGGCGGCGCTGAGTTACCGCAGCGTGCTGGGCCGGGGTTACACGATCACGCGGCTGAAGAGAGGGCGGGAAGTCGTGCGCGATGCCGACCGCCTGCGGGATGGCGATAGGATTATCACCGAGTTCCGCGACGGGGAAACCGAGTCGCAGGTCGTCAACCGCACGCAGCGCGAGCTGTTCGAGGATTGAGGACGCGGAACGGGAAGAAACCGCAAGACGACATGCTCGTAAATAGCACACTGTTGCAGTACCGGCGGGTTCGGTGGAAAACAGTCGCCCTCGCGGTCGCGGCTCAGTTATTCAACGGCGTCAAGACGGCAGCTCGCTGAAGGGCAACCGGGTGGCACGGCCTGGCGTACTCGCCAGGCCGTGGCGCATGGGGCAAGAGCATGGTCAACGGAGTACCGTAGACCATGCCACCCGCCCGTGGCGAGCGGCGCAGGACCATGGCCAACGGGGTACCGTTGACCATGCCACCCGCCGCGGGAATGACGGAGCTGGATTCCCGCCTGCGCGGGAATGACGGCGCTGGATTCCCGCCCGCGCGGGAATGACGGAGCTGGATTCCCGCCTGCGCGGGAATGACGGGGTTGCGATTCCGCCTAGGATGGAGCTTCATGCGCATCGCGCCGGCACCACACAGTTGGGACGCGACCCCGACCGAGGCCGTGGCGATTCAGCGGAGGCTGGCTGACCGCGTCATCCGCGAAGGCGACGTGGATGCCGTGCGCATCGTCGCCGGCGCGGACTTGGCGTTTACGCGGAATGGGCGACATGCGATCGCGGGCGTGGTGGCTTGGGACGTATCGCAGCAGCGCGTCGTGGAGCGCGTGTTTGCACGCCGCAAGCTGACCTTCCCCTACGTTCCGGGGCTGCTCTCGTTCCGTGAGATGCCGGCGCTGCTGGCCGCGCTGCGCAAGCTGAAGACACGCCCGGACGTGTTCATGTTCGACGGGCAGGGCTATGCCCATCCGCGCCGTTTCGGACTGGCGTGCCACGCCGGCGTCCTTCTTGATCGCCCCTCGCTGGGCTGCGCCAAGAGCGTGCTGGTGGGTACGTTCGATCCTCCGCGGAAGTCGGCGGGCGCCACCTCGATGCTGCTGGATGGGGACGAGCCGATCGGCGCGGCCGTGCGGACGCGCGCGGGCGTCAAGCCGGTGTTCGTCAGCGTCGGGCACCGGCTCTCGCTGGACGCCGCTGTCCAAATCACGTTGGCCACATGCACGCGCTATCGCCTGCCGGAGCCGACGCGCCTGGCGGACCTGCTGGTGGATAAGCTCAAGCACAGCCTGTAGAACTGTGCCTGCGGCAATCGGGCTTTCCCGCAGCGCGGTTGGGTTTGCGTCACACTGCCCGGATCACGAGGAGTGAGGTTGTGTTGGCAAGTTTTGATGTCTCCGGCGTGCGGCGGACCCTGAGCGGCGCGCTCGTGCTTCTGGCCGTCGCGTCATGCTCGAAGACGCCTGTCTCACCGCCGTCCGACACTACGAAACCGGCGGCAACCGCGAAGCGCGCCACTCCCGACGGAACCGCGCCGGTCCAAGCCCAGGCTCGCCCCGCCTTCCTCGACTTGCCGGAGCGCGCCGTGCCGGGGCGCGTTTTCATCGTGGCCATCGACGGCGCAAACTGGGAGGTCTTTGACCCGGTGATGCGCGCCGGGCTGATGCCCAATCTTGCACGGCTGATTCAGTCCGGCTCGCGGACGACGCTGGAGTCCATGGACCCGACGGCCTCGGCGATCGTGTGGACGACCATCGCCACGGGCAAGAAGCCCAAGCAGCACGGCGTTCACGGGTTCGTGGCGCAGACGGACGACGGGCGAACGGTTCCGGTGAGCAGCACGATCCGCCGCGTGCAGGCGCTGTGGAACATCGCCGGCGAGGCGGGCGTGAGCGTGGGGTTCCTGAGCTGGTGGGTAACGTGGCCCGCCGAGCCGGTGCGCGGATTCCTTTGCAGCGACTACACCTGGCCCTTGCGGAAGGACAAGGACGGCTTCGCCACCGGCAGCGTCTCGCGCCTGGACATCCCGGATCGAACCTATCCGCCGCAGCTCATGCAGGAGCTGGATCGCTTCATCAAAACGGAGGAGCGGCTGGTGCCTGGAGAGCTTGCCGCTCTGGGGCTGGACGCGCTGCCGCGCATCGAGGACTACGCCGTCCGCGACATCCTGCTCAAGGACATCTCCGTCGGCAATATGGCCGCGTATCTGTTGGATAAGCACAAACCGTCGCTGGCGGCGGTGTATTTCGACGGTTTCGACGCGTACTGCCACATCTTCTGGCCGCAGTATGCCGCGTACCTGAAAGCGCGTGAGACGGACGGCGCCGGTGGCGTCGCGCGGCTGCCGGCGCAGGTGCAGGCGCTGGGGCGGGTCATGGACGCGCACCTGACGCGGGTCGATCTGTACCTCGGCGGGATCATGAAGCAGGCCGCGGCGAACGACGTGGTGCTCGTCCTATCCGATCACGGTTACGGCGACAATCCGGGCTTGCAGCCGATTCAGCGCACGTACAAGGATTGGATCCAGCCGCCGCACTGGCACACGAAGCGCGGCATTCTGGTGGCGGCGGGCGGTCCAATCCGCAAGGGGTCCGAGGGCGTGGTTGCCTCGGTGCTCGACGTGACGCCGACGGTGCTGGCGCTGCTGGGGCTGCCGGTGGGGCGCGACATGGACGGCAAGGTGCTCACCGACCTGCTGACGCCGGAGTTTCTCAACGCGCATCCCGTGCAAACGGTGGAGACGCACGACCTCAAGCCGCGCGTGGCCAGGCCGGCCGAGAGCGCCTACGACGCGGGCATGAAGGAGCGGCTCAAGGCGCTGGGATACATCGAGGACGAGCCGGGGGATTGAACCCGCCCCGCGAGAGCCCGGCGCTTCGAAGGGGTCGGGTGGGACGGGTTCGCAGCAGCGGACCCGGGGTCAGGGCGAAATGCGGCATCCACGCGCCGGATCTCCCGCGCCGGCGGTGCACGGAGCGCCCCCCAGCGCATAGCGGCGCACGAGTTCCAGCAGCTCCGCGCGCCGGATCGGCTTGACCGTGTAGTCGTCGCAGCCCGCGGCCAGGCACTTCTCCCGGTCTCCGGACATGGCGTTGGCGGTCAGCGCGATGATGGGTCCGTCGTAGCCCGCGGCACGCAGGGTTCTGGCGGCATCATACCCGCTCATCACGGGCATCTGCATGTCCATGAGGATCACGTCGAACGCCTGCCCCGTCCCGGCGCCCGCCAGCGCCAGGTCCACGGCCAGCCTGCCATTCTCCGCAAAGGTCAGGTCCGCGCCGGCTCGCGCGAGAACGTGGCGCAGCAGTCGCTGATTGTCAGGCCCGTCCTCCGCGATCAGGATTCGAGCGGACAACGTTTGCACCTGTGGCATGGACGCCGGCGTCGCAGCCTCGCGCGCCCGCGGCGGGGCCTCGGCGGCGCGCCGCCCGACAAGTTCTCGCGCTTCCTGCGGACTGAGCATGGGCACGGCGTCGAGCGGTCCCGTCTCGACAAACACGGTGAAGACGCTGCCCTTGCCCGGCGAGCTGCGCACGGTGACGTCGCCCCCGAGCAGCCGTGCGAGCCGCCGGCTGATGCTCAGCCCCAGCCCCGTTCCGCCAAACACGCGCGTCGTCGAGGCGTCGGCCTGCGTGAACGGCTGAAACAGCCGCGACAGTTGCTCCTCGGTCAGCCCCAGGCCCGTGTCTTCGACCTCAATGGCAAGCCCCGGCTTGTTGGCGGGAGTGACGGCTCGCCTGACGCTCACGCGGACGTGACCCGCGGAAGTGAACTTGATCGCATTGCCCACCAGGTTGATGAGGATCTGGCGCAGCCGCGTCGGGTCGGAGCGAATGCGAACCGGCACGGCGCCTTCGAATTCAAGATGGAGGGGGAGACCCTTCTCCGCCGCCTTGGTGGAAACGAGCTGCAGCACGTCGGCGATGAGCGGCGCCGGCGCGCAGACGACGGCATCCACGTCGAGCTTGCCGGCGTCGATTTTCGAAAGATCCAGGATATCGTTGATGATCCCGAGCAGGTAGCCGCCGTTGCGGTGGATGGAATCGACCGCCTGGGTCTGCTCGTCGCTGAGGCGTCGTCCGTTTTCGCCCTCGCGGAGAATCTCGGCAAAGCCCAGAATGGCCGTCATGGGCGTGCGGATTTCATGGCTGACGTTGGCGAGGAACTCGCTCTTCGCGCGGTTGGCGATTTCCGCGGCCTGTCGCGCGGCTTCGAGCTTCTTGTTCGTGGCGACGATTTCGTCGACGAAAGCCTGGAGCAGGTCGTGTCGCCGCTGCAATTCCCGCTCGGATTTCTTGCGCTCCGTGATGTCTTCGGCGATGCCGGCGATGCGGTGGACTTCGCCCGCTTCGTCCAGCACGGGCGAGCCGCGATCCAGCACCCATACGACCTCCCCCGAAGGTCTGACCACCCGGTATTCCATCGAAAAGGCGCCTCGAGCCGCCGAGGCGTAATACTCCTTGCCCACGCGATCTCGATCCTCTTCGTGGATGGACTCGATCCATGCGTGCGAGTTGGCGTACAAATCCTGACAAAGGCGTCCCCAGACGGCCTCATAGGCCGGGCTGACGTAGATCACGCGGTCCTGCTTCCAGTCCATCAGCCACAGGACGGCGGCGCTGCGCTCGGCGAGTTCCCGCAGGCGCGCTTCGCTTTCCTGCACCGCGACCTGCGCCTCATGCTCGCGCCGGCGCGACAGCCGCGAACTGCGCCGCAGCGAGTACACGCCCAGCCCGAGCACCGTGCTGACAATCGCCGCCGGAATCAGCCCCAGTATCGCCGCGCGGCGAAGCTCCCCGAGGCGCGCCTCGTATCGCGCCAGCGTGATGTCCGCGCCAAGGACGCCGACTTGACGCCCGCCTGAATCGCGCAGCGGTACGAAGGCGCTGATGAACGTCCCCCACGCGTCCGAATAGGGTTCCGCGGTGACGCGCGCCTCGCCGTCCCGCAGCGCGGCCAGCATGTCGGGGTCCGCGTCCTCGTAGGGATCCATCAGCGCGGAGTGATCCTCGACGCCGTCGTCGTCCGCGTCGCCCGGCGGTGTGGCGTCCAGAACGAAATAAACCTGGTCCTGCACGAGCACCACCGTGTACAGGAACCGCAGGTCGCTTGCCTGACTGAGGACTTTCCGCAGCGGCTCGACCGCGGCTTCGTAAGCCGGCGTGGCTTCCTGCTCGGGCGAGACCAGCGTGCGGTGCGCATCGCCATCGACGAGCGCCGCCGCCGCATGGGCGAAGTTCATCAGCCCGGCGTGAACTTCCTCGTCGAACGCGTGCGACGCGGACCGGTACACTGCTGCGATGCTGACCATCGCCGTCGCGAGCAGAACTCCCCCCGCGATCAGACCCTCAAGGGCCGGTCGTGACGGGACCCATCCGCGAGTGCGGCGACCCTGCTTAGGCGTGCTTCCCGACGACATCCGATCCACGACTCCCGTGCGGCCCGGCTTCGCAGCGGTGCTCTCAGCGCCTTGTGCAGCCGCCCGGACTTCCGCACCTCTTACGTCGGTCCTGCACGAAACCGGATTGACCGCCGAGGACACGCCGGACGTGGGATAACCCTTGCCCGCGGTCGCCTGCTGCTGCTGCATGGAACCCGGAACGGGGCAAGTGCCGAGAATCGCTGGCCCCCAGACACGGATCGCTCCGCGCTTGCCCGGTTCGTCCCACGTCGCGCGACATCCCGTTTTCACCCTGTTCGCCTTCAATTACACTCGCCGGCGGTAATCGGACCTTGGCTCAACGCGCACACGCAGCGCCCGCGCCCGGCGCGCTGTTCGCGCTCGGCACGGAGATGAAGGGAGCACCACATGCCGAAGGAATGCCCGGTCGCGTTGATCGGCCAGAAGTTCATGGGGCGGGCGCACAGCAACGCCTACCTCAAAGCCGCCCGTTTCTTCGACCTTCCGCTGGAGCCGGTGATGCACACGGTAGCCGGTCGTGACGCCGCGGAGCTGCAAGCCTTCGCGCGGCGCTGGGGATGGGCGAACTGGACCACGCGCTGGCCGGACATCGCCGCGCTCGACGCCGTGCGCCTCGTGGACATTGGCACACCGAACCACGTTCACGCCGAGCACGCCATCGCCATGCTTGAAGCCGGCAAGCACGTCGCCTGCGAGAAACCGCTCGCCGGCACGCTCGCCGACGCCCGCTCCATGCGCGACGCCGCCGCGAAGGCGAAGAAGTGCCGCACGTTCGTCTGGTACAACTACCGGCGCTGCCCGGCCGTGGCGCTGGCGCATCAGCTCGTGCGGCAGGGGCGGCTCGGACGCATCTACCACGTTCGCGCGCGTTACCTTCAGGACTGGGGCGGGCCGGGCACGCCGCTGCTGTGGCGCTTCCAGAAGAAATACGCCGGCTCCGGCGCGCACGGCGACCTCAATGCGCACATCGTGGACATGGCCCGCTTCATCACCGGCGAGGAGATCACCGAGGTCTGCGGCGCCGTCGCTGAGACGTTTATCCAGGAGCGCGCCCTGCCCGACGTCGGACCGACAGGCCAGATCGCCGCGGGCACGAAAGGCTCGCGCCGCAAGGGCAAGTCCGACGTGGACGACTGCGTCCTGTTCCTGACGAGATTCAAGGGCGGCGCCGTCGGCAGTTTCGAAGCCACGCGCCTGGCGACCGGCAACCAGAACGCCAACTCGATCGAGGTCAACGGTGAACAGGGGTCGCTGAAGTTCAACTTCGAGGACATGAACCTGCTCTGGCACTACGACGTCGGGACGGATCGCGCCGTGCAGGGGTGGACGCGGATCATGTGTACGTCCGCGGGCAACCACCCCTACGCGGGCAACTGGTGGCCCGACGCGCATGTGCTGGGATATGAGCACGGGTTCGTGAACATGGCGGCGGACATGATGCGCGCCCTTGGCGGCGAGAAGCCGGTCGTTCCGCTGCCGGACTTCGCCGACGCCTTTGAAACGCAGCGCGTGCTCGAAGCCGCGTTGATCTCGGCGAGACAGCGCTGCGCCGTGAAGCTGTCGCAGGTCAGGTAGACCACCTGCGGCGAGAAACCGGATTCGTCATTCCCGCGCAGGCCGGTATCCATTCCGTGATTCCCGCTTGTGCGGGGATCCCGTCCCGTCATTCCCGGGCGGGCGGGAACTCAGCCGCAAGGCGATGCGCCCTTACCCTCGCCCAGCGGAACTTCGCCGAGGCGCTGCGCGGGTTGTTGCGGCGCTCTTCTCGGCTGGGGACGATCGGCGCGGGGCTGACCGTCTCATACAGCCGGCTTGAGAGCCCTTCGTTGAAAAACGTCTCAACGATGGCGTCCTCGCCGCTGTGGAAGCTGATGACGCCGATGCGCCCGCCGGGTCGAAGACAATACGGCGCCTGCCGCAGCATCTCTCGCAGACTGCCCAGCTCGTCACTGACCAGCATCCGCAAAGCCTGGAACACGCGCGCCGCCGGGTGCAGGGCGCCGGGATCCTCGGTTGCCCTGTCCTTCCACTCCCGCGGAGAGATTCCCTTGATCTGAAAGATGAGGTCCACCAGCGCCCGCGTCGTGCCCAAGTTCCGCGTCGCCCGAAGCTCGACGAGGCGCCGCGCCAGCCGCTCCGCATCCGGCTCGTCCGCCAGTTCCGCGAACGCCCCCGCCAGCGCCTCGCGCGAAAGCGTGTTCAGCAGGCGCGCGGCCGTGAGCGGTCGGCGGCGGTTCATGCGCAGATCAAGCGGACCGTCATGCTTGTAGGAGAACCCGCGCGCCGGGTCGTCCAGTTGCATGGAGGAAACGCCCAAGTCCGCGAAGATGACGTCGCACGCGTCCAGCCCTTCCATCAGCAAGATCTTGCCGATTCCGGCGAAGTTACAGGCGTGTGTGTGTACGGCGGGATTGGGGCCAACGCTTTCGGGGAAGTCGCCTTCGGAGCCTCTCAGCCGTGAGGCGGTCTTCTCAAGCTGCTCGGCATCGACGTCCAGCCCGATCAGCCGACCGTTCGGCGCGATCCGTTCGAGCAGCCGCCGCGCATGACCGCCGTACCCCAGCGTGCAGTCGATGACGATCTCCCCGGGCTGCGGAGCAATCGCCGCGAGAATCTCCTCGACAAGGACCGGGACATGCGTTCCGGCTGGCGTGCGCCCCTGCGCGCGAACGTGCTCGGCCACTTCGGGGTGCGCTTGCGGATCAAGCTCCTTGTAGCGCTCGTCGAACCGGCGCGGATGCGTCCCGCGATATCGGGGCCGGCGCCGGGATGGCGGCTGGGGTTCACTCACGCACGGACCCAATCGTACGCCGCCGGCATCTGGCTGACAGCAAGCAGCCAAGAGCCAAGAGCAACTCCCGCTACCTCCCGAACCACTTGCGCAGCTTGTACACCGTCGCGTCGCGCCCGGCCTTGGCGAGCGAGTCCGTCAGCGGAATCTTCTTCGGGCACACTTTGACGCAGTTCTGGCTGTTGCCGCAGTCGGCGATCCCGCCCTTGCCGGCGAGAACCTCCATGCGCTCGTCCGCCGCCGATCGGCCCGTGGGGTGCGCGTTGAACAGGATTGCCTGCGAGATCGCGGCCGCGCCGATGAACGGCGAGTCGTCGTGGTACTGCGGGCACGCCTCCACGCAGCAGCCGCAGGTCATGCAGCGCGAGAGCGGGTAGGCCTCATCCTGCTCTTTCGGGAAGACGCGCGGCCCCGGTCCGCGGTCGAAGTAGTCGTCCACCTGCACCCATGCCTTGACGCGCTTCAGCGCGTCGAACATGCGTCGCCGGTTGACCACGAGGTCGCGGACGACGGGGAACTTGGTCATCGGGCGCAGCTCGATCGTGTCGCGCCCGTCGGCGCAGAGGTTGTCGATCAGCGCGCTGCACGCCTGTCGAACGCGCCCGTTGATCACCATCGAGCACGCCCCGCACACCTCCTCGAGGCAGCAGGCGTCGAACGCCACCGGCGTGGACGACTCGTGCTCCACCGTGACCGGCGCCGCGGCGATGCGCTGCAGCACCGTGGTGACGTTCATCCCCGGCTCGTGCTCGACGGAAAACGTCTCCCAGCGCTCGGCCGAGTGCGGATCCTGTTGACGAAGAACTTTGACGTGGATGTATCTTGACATAGAAGAAGCTGCTCGCTGCTGGCTGTTAGTTGTCAGCCGCTCCCAGGACGCGACACTTATTCATCTCCCGAGCCGCGAGCTTCAGCCCGCGCGAATCCGCCGATGCCTCACGAACCTGCTCGAATCCTACGACATTCGCAGGTCAGTTTACCGAAGCTCTGGCCTCGACTCAATTGCGACGCTTTCGCGCGGAGGGCTTGTGCGTTCCGTTGCCCGTCTCCGCCGCCGCGATGTGCAGGTACGGGACGATCACCCGTTCGTCCGATTTGGGAAAGGCGATGAAGATCGCGCTCCGCAGCATTGCAGCCAGTGCCGCGTCTCGAACTTCGTAGCGATCCCCGCTCGTGAGCTGAATGGCAAACGGTTGAAACGGAACGCGATGCATGAGGTCGTCGATTTCTTTGCGGATCATAGCATGATCATACGCGAACCCACCCAGATCCCCTGCAAACCGTACACGTCTTCGGTGGACGAAATGGACCAAAGCCCATCGTGCCGGTACCGCGACACCGAGCGCAACGAACCAATTGCCCACCATCCTCGCTAGGCACGGGTGTCTCAAATTCTTTGCCACATCCAGGACAATAGCTGGCTCGATTGGGCAACGGATTAAATCCGCACTCGCCGCACTTGTAGTCCATGAACGGGGTCCTCCAAGGTTGTATGAGTGTAGCGTGCGAACGCTACCCCGCCCCCACGGCCTCCCGCTTCTCCGCACCCGGTCCGCGTTTCGCCTTCGCGATCCGCTCTTTCCACACCTCCTCGATAATCTCCGCCCCCTTCAGGCCATACGTCCGCGGGCGCGGGGGGATCATGCTGGTGTCCACCGCTTCGTACTCGATCTTGAACCCGCCCTTGCCGTCGAAACCGGTGCCGCCCTTGCCGTCGTACGTCGCAACCGTCGTCTTGAGCCACTTGTCAAGGTTCTTCTGGAAGCCGTCGCACCAGGTTTCGGCCTCGCGGCGGAGGTCGGCCGGGTTCTCGGCTTTCGGACCCGGAATCTCGAAGTCCGGCTTGTAATGCGCCCCGCGGCATTCGTCGCGCTGCAACGCCCCCTGGGCGATGACTTTCGCCATCAGCAGCATGTCCCCCAGCGCCCGCGTGAAACTGAGATTCTGGTTTGTCCAGTTGCTCTTGTCCGACAACCCCACGCGCTGATACCGCTGCATCAGATCATCGATCTTGCCGAGCGTCTCGCTGATGGCCTTGTTGTAGCGGACCACCGTGACGTTGCGCGTCATGGTGTCGCCCAGCTCGATGTGAATCTTGTACGGATTCTCAGTCCCATCGTTCCGGATCAGCTTCTCGTACTGTTGCTTGTGGACGCCGACCGCCCCGTCGAACAGCGTGCTCGGCGCATCCTTGGACCCCTTTCGGCCGCCCATGTACGCCGCGATCGACGGCGCGACGATCAGCCCGGAGAAGATGCACGACAGCAGCGAGTTGGCGCCGAGCCGGTTGGCGCCGTGATACTGGTAGTCGGCCTCGCCGATGGCGAAGATGCCCGGCACGTTCGTCTGATGATTGCGCGGCGAGCCGAGATTCAGCCCGCCGTGGTTGGCGTCCCGCTCATAATCCGCCCACAGCCCGCCCATCGTGTAGTGGACGGCGGGGAAGATCTTCATCGGCGTCTTGCGCGGATCGACCCCCTGGAACGTCTCGTAAATCTCCAGGATGCCGTCGAGCTTCTTCTGCTGCGCGGGAGGCAGCTCGGTCACATCGAGATACACGCAGAGGTTATTCTGCTCGACGGACAGCCCGCCCTTGACGCACACCTCGAAAATCTCGCGCGTGGCGATGTCGCGCGGGACGAGGTTGCCGTACTTCGGATAGCGCTCTTCAAGGAAGTAGTAGCGCTCCTCCTTCGGGATGGACATCGGGTCGCGTTCGTCCTGCGGCTTGCGCGGGACCCAGACGCGGCCGCCTTCACCGCGCGCCGACTCGCTCATCAGCCGCAGCTTGTCCGTGCCGGGAATGGCCGTGGGATGCACCTGCATGAACTCGCCGTTGGCGTACTTCACCCCGGCGCGGAAGGCGCGACCGGCCGCCCCGCCGGTGCAGATCATGGACATCGTGCTGCGACCGAAGATCAGCCCGTTGCCGCCGGTGGCGAGCACCACCGCGTCCGCGGGGAACGCGCGCATCTCCATCGAGAACATGTCCTGCGCGATCACCCCGCGGCAGACTCCCGCGTCATCCAGCACCGGGCCGAGAAACTCCCAGTACTCGTACTTGCTGACCATGCCCTCGGATTCCCAGCGGCGGGCCTGCTCGTCGAGGGCGTAGATAAGCTGCTGCCCGGTCGTCGCGCCGGCAAAGGCCGTGCGTTTGTACAGCGTGCCGCCGAACCGTCGCTGATCGCGGAAGCCTTCAGGCGACCGGTTGAAGGGGACGCCGATTCTGTCGAGCAGATCGATGATCCGCGGTCCCCAGTCGCACATCTCCTTGATGGGCGGCTGATGGGCGAGAAAGTCGCCGCCGTACACGCTGTCGTCGAAGTGCTTCCACTCGTTGTCGCCCTCCTGCCGGGTCACGTCGTTGACCGCGTTGATCCCGCCTTGGGCGCAGACGCTGTGCGAGCGCTTCACCGGGACCATGCTGATGAGGTCCACGTGAACGCCCATCTCCGCCAGCTTCATCGTCGCGGCCAGACCCGCCAACCCGCCGCCGACCACCACTACGTTCTGTTTCGCCATGATGCGTATCCGTCAGGTTCGACTCCGCCGCAGGACCGCGCCAAGGAGCAAGCCGCGTGCCCGACTGCGTTTACGGACGCCCGCACGGTGTGGAGCAAACTCCGTGCCGCCCAAACTCTCGAAGCATCGTCGCCATCCGAGCAAGGGCGCGGGCTCAGCATAAATGCTTGTCCCACCAGCGGCAAGGCGGTGGCGCCCAACGGCACGAAGATTGCGCGGAGCCGCGCCCTGAGGTCCACACGGATCCTCCGGTGTAGCCGAAGCTTCGCGTTTGCAGGATGATATGATAATGCGCAGAACGAGAGGTCGAGGCGACCGGCGGGCGGCGGCATGGCGGCTCGCGTGAGAACCCGGTGGCAGATGGATCCACTCCTTCCCGGTTGATACGAATGGCACGCGACGTTTTTCCAACCACGATGCACACCTGGATCGGCCGGCGGCTCACGGAGGGGGAGGCCGGACGGGGGGATGTTAATCGCCACCTGATGAGCGTTTACGCATACCCGCTCGAAGTGTACTTCCGCGGAACGTCCGATCACTGGCTCGGCGACCCGAGCGACGTGGTCGGGGGCTTCTTCGCCGACCGGCTGGCGCGTCCGAATTTCCTGGCGGACTGGCAATCCACCGGAATTCGCCTGAGGCGCTGGCTTATGAACGCCTTCTGTCTCTATCTGAAGGAGGCGAAGCGCCGGCATCGGCGGGACACGGGTCACGCGGAGCTGCCGGACGAGCCGACGACAGAGGCGGCGAACGTCGATCGGGACATGGACCGGGCGTTTGCGCAGTCGCTGACGCGCGAGGCGCTGAGCCGGACGCAGCAGCTCTGCACCGAGCAGGGGCTGGAGGCGCACTGGGGCATCTTCGTGCGGCATTATTACGAGGAGGCGCCGTACGACGAGGTCGGTCGCGAGTATGGGGTGGATCCGCCGCGCGCGGCCGTCATGGCGCGGACCGCGTCGCGCAAGTTCCGGCAGGTGATGCGTGACATCCTGATGCGCGACGGCGCGGAGGAAGCAGAGGTGGACCGTGAAATTCAAGAGCTTTTGGAGGTAACCGGCGCGTGACTTCTCCCCCCTCGACGACTTCGGGCTTTTCCCGGGGCGAGCCTGGGCTGACCGAGACCGCGCGCCTGCTGCGCCTGGGGCTTACGGAAGCGAGCCGGCCCGTGGACGACGTGATTGAGCGCCTGCACCGGCGCGACGGGGCGGAGTGGATGCGGCAGGCGCTGTCGAGCGGACCGCTTGCGCTTAACGAGCCCGGCCTGAATCCTCCTTCGGGCACCATGCCCGTTGCCCAACTGCGCAACTGCAAGGAAGCTTGCAAGACGCTGCTGCATCACGCGACCGAAGTAGACGCCAGGCAGCGTGCGATCCTCAACTACTTCATCTGCGTGGCCGCCGCCCTCATCCAGCACCGGCAGCGCATCTGCAGCAAGGGCCGCGCGGAGTTGGATCCCATCTTATTGGACCTCGCGGAAGCCGCTCCCGCGCCCTGGAGCGACTGGCTGGGCAGTGCCGCCCTCGTGGCCGAGTCCGTCTGACTCCTTTGCGCATCCATTGGCGAAGCTTCCCATCCAGCCATTACCAACGTGCAAGCGCGAGGTGCCAGTCTATTCTCGCCCTTTCCCTGGGGCGGGGTCGCGGGTGGGCTTCCGTGCAAGCACTTGGCTTCGACAAGCCATGCAACGCACGATCTCAACATGGACTGGGTCTGGCCAAGGATTTTGGCATTTCCGTTCGAACGGCGCTTGATTTCGATTTCGTCCCGTGAGGCTCGACCCATTCTCCGTGGTCGAGTGGACTCGATCTCCGGGGCCGAGTCAGCCGATCTCCGAAGCTGCTGCAGCTTGATCCCCGCAGGGGATTTAAGTGAGTAGCCGTGGGCGCAGCCCACGGAATTCGGCGCGTGGGGAACGCAACCCCGAAAGGGGTTGTACGTCTGCTGCGATTCGGTCGCACGCCGGGGAGCCGATGGTGCGACCCCTTCGGGGTCGAATGCTGTCGGGGGGCGAGATTCCCGCGGGCTGCGCCCGCGGCTATTCACGTATTTCCCCTTCGGGGAATGGCAGGATTGGCGCCTTCACGGATCGATCGGCGCCTTCACCAATCGATCGGCGCCGCCACCGATGTTCACGTGCGTGCCGTTGTTGATGGGTGCGCTTTCTTGAGGACAGGCCCGCCGATCACTTTTCACCGAAGCCCGATTCCGATCGCTTCCTTGAAATCCCGGCCTCCTTGCCTTCCAAGGGCGGCCTGCCACAAACAACGGCCAGACCCGGCGCGCTAAAACGATCCTCAAACAACAAATAAATAGTCATAAACTGTGAACTCCAGTGACTGCGCCCCCCGTCCTCAGCGCAGTGTTGGATTCCAACTAAAAGATGCGCGTCAGGTCTGCCTTCTAATCCGCCTCACCTCTGCAACCGTGCTGCCTTGCGCGCGCCGCACCCGCGCCCGCACGTCTTTCTTCTGTACGTTCGGGCCGCTGAAGGTGGGAGAGCAGCGGCCTGCCTGACACAACATCTCCTCTCGACGTGACATGGGGCAGCGGATTGCTGGCCGCGCTGGCGCCTGGGCGCCGGCGCGAAAAGCCGCCGGTCCGTGCGGACTGCGGCTTGGGCCGTCTCCGCGCCGCGGCGTTGAGGGCATTTCAGGAGGAAATCGCATGAGCAGACTATCGGGCATGGGGTTTGCGGCCACGCTGTTGATGGCATCGGCCGGCATGGCGCAGGTGTACGACGTGCCGTGGTTCACGATGGACGCGGGCGGGGCGATGGGCCTGTCCGGCGGCGCGTTCTCGGTGAGTGGAACCACGGGGCAGCACGACGCCGGCGCGGCCATGAGCGGAGGCACGTTCACGCTTGAAGGCGGCTTCTGGCCGGGCGCGTCCGACGACGGCTGCACCGGCGGGGAACACATCAAGAAGGCGTCCTGCAAGGACCGCAACGGGAGCAATCAGCTCAAGGTGCTCCTCGTGGAAGGTCGCCCCGGGGACACTTTCACCGTGACGCTGGCGGACAACACCAGCAAGTCGGGCAACATCAACAACAAGGGCAAGGGCAAAGCCAAGTTCAACGATCGCCCGCCGGCGGAATCGGGCACGGCGAGCGCTGAATGGGGCTGCGGAGCAAGCGACTCGAAGGACTACACGTGCCCGTAGTTCGGGTCGAACCGGCGAGAGGGTAGAGGTTCAGGAGTTACCGGCACGGCTGAGTCGCCGCGCCGGAAGAAGAGTGATCAACGCCCGACATCTTCGGGCTTTTCATGGCATTCAGGATTGAAAGGGAGTTTGTAATTATGAAGCGAAGTGTGATTCTTGGAGTGTTGGCCGCGATGAGCCTGGCGGCGGGCGCGGCGTTTGCTCAGGCGCCGGTTGACAACGCCTTCTCTTATCAGGGCAAGCTGACGGACAACGGCGGCGCGGCGAATGGGCTCTACGATTTTGAGTTCAGCCTGTTCGATGCCTTGGTGGCCGGCAATCAGGTCGGCGCGACGCTGACCGCCACCGGCGTCAACGTGGTGGACGGACTGTTTACCTCCGAGCTGGACTTCGGTGCCGTGTACAACGGCACGGCGCTGTGGCTGAACATCGGCGTGCGGCCCAACGGCGGCGGGGCGTTCACCGCGCTGACGCCGCGCCAGTCGCTGACCGCCGCGCCGTTCGCCTCGTACGCGCTGAACACCTACTGGACCGCGAGCGGCAGTGCGATCCAGAACACCAACACGGGGTTCGTGGGCATCAACCGCACGTCGCAGGTCAGCAGCGCCGAGGCGTTCGGCATTCAGTCGCCCGCCAGCGGCACCAGCTACGGCGGCATGTACATCCGCACCGACAGCGCCACGGCCAAGCCGTTCTACGGCTACACCACCGGCACGGAGACCGCGTGGACGTATCTCGACGGCAACGACGGCACGTTCAACATCTACAATGGCGGTGTACGAATGACGATCGAAGACGGCGGCGACATCGGCATCGGCACCACCGACCCGACGGCCAAGCTGCACATCGAGAATGGCAGCAACGCCAGCCGGGCGCTGTTCGCCACGAAGACCGGGTCGGGCACCGTGACCGAGTTCCGCGTGGACAGCGGCAACAGCGCCATGCCGCTTTACGCGGTCACCTACGGCACGGGACGCGCGGCGCTCTTCGAAGCCCACACGTCCAACACCACGGCCACTGTGCATATCCTGAAGAATGCCGGTCCGGCGTTGCAGGTCACGGCCGATGTCGGCTTCGGCACCCACGACACCTCCGCGGCAGTCAGCGTCGTCGGCAACAACGACAGCGAGCTGGCCTCCGGCGGTCTCCTTGTCCTCGGCAGCGTGGACGCCGGAAACATGTCGATGGACGGCAACGAGATCATGGCGCGCAATAACGGCGCGGCCTCGACGCTCTACCTGAACAACGAAGGCGGCAACACGATCATTTCTCCGCTGGGTCACACGATCGTAAGCGTGCTGGAGATCACCGGCGGCGCGGACTTCTCGGAAGGGTTTGAGGTCGCCGGCGCGATCGAGCCGGGCATGGTGGTGGTGATCGACCCGGCCAATCCGGGCGAGCTCAAGCCGGCCACGGGCGCCTATGACCGCAAGGTCGCGGGCATCGTCAGCGGCGCCGGCGGCGTCAAGCCGGGCATGGTCATGAGCCAGACCGGCACGCTCGCTTCCGGCGAGCATCCCGTGGCGCTGACCGGTCGCGTGTACTGCTGGTGCGATGCCGCAACCGGCGCCATCCAGCCGGGCGACATGCTCACCACCTCGAACACGCCGGGTCACGCGATGAAGGTCGCCGACCACGCCGCGGCGCAGGGCGCGATCCTCGGCAAGGCCATGACCTCTCTGAAGCAGGGTGAGAAGGGTCTCGTCCTGGTTCTGGTCAGCTTGCAGTAAGGACTGGGCAGGTTGCGCGGAGGCATCGGCGCTGAAGTTCCGTGAGAAATCACGGGGAGATCATCAGATCCCCGCGTTTACACGATGCTCTGCTTTGCAACCCTGACCCTTGAACGGAGACCAAGACCATGACAACAAAACAAAAACACAATCAGGAAAGGCGGGCGGCGGCGCGAATCGCGCTGGGCGTCTTGACCTTGACGGTGATGGGGATCGCGTGGACGGCGCGGGCGAAGGATATCGACGCCACAGATGTGGATTCGCACGCGGCGATCCTCTCTCCCTGGGGCTTCGTCGAACACGCGCCGCTCGTCGGCATTCTCGTGCAGGAAGACGTCAGTGCGTTCGAAGCGCTGCGATGCAAGGCGGGTGCGACGCTGGTGGATTTCCCGCTCGAGCAGGACTTCGCGGTGAACCTCGAACTGGAGCAGTTCTACGTCACGGACAACGACACGCAGTTCATCGTCGTCACCGACGCCGGTGAGGAGCGGTTCGACGCGCCGGAGATCGCCACGTTCCGCGGTCGGGTCGCGGGATACGCGGACTCATGGGTGTTCCTCGCCGTCATGCCGGGCGAAGTCCAAGGCGTCGTGCGCCTCAGGGAGAATGAGGAGTACGTAATCAGCACGCCCAGGCCGGATGGGGCGTTGAACGCGGACCGCAACCCCATGATCTATGAGCGGTTTGCGACGAAGGGGCTGTTTTCGCCGCCCGTGTTCAACTGTGAGCCGGAATACCCGCCGGGCGCGCTTTCGATGGACGACCTGCTCGACGGTGGCGGGGACACCACCTCCGGTTTCTCCTGGAAGGTGCTGGACCTCGCCATCGACTGCGACTGGGAGTACCGCAACCTCTTCAGCAGCGTCAATGAGACGGCGGCCTATGCGTCGCTGCTGACTGCGGCGGCCAGCTCGATCTACGAGCGCGACATGGAGCTTAAGATTTCGCTTAACTACATTCGCGTGTGGAACACGTCGAGCGATCCCTATACGAAGTTCGACACCAGCACGGCGTTGCCCGAATTCCGGGACTATTGGAATGCCAACATGGGCAGCGTCGGCCGCGACTTCGCACACCTGCTCTCCGCCAAGGACATGGGCGGAGGCCGGGCGTACATTCAGGGCTTGTGCAATTCCAACAGTTACGGCGTGGACGGAAACAACACCGGCTCATTCCCGTACCCGCTGGAGATGAACAGCGACGCCAACTGGGACATCATCGTGTTCATTCACGAGATGGGCCACAACATCGGGACGGACCACACGCACTGCTACAACCCGCCGCTGGACAAGTGTTTCAACACCGAGTCCGGGTGCTGGGACGGCGCTCAGGTGTGCCAGGTCGGGACGATCATGAGCTACTGCCATCAGTGCAGCGGCGGACTTTCCAACATGACGCTTCAGTTCCATTCCACGTGCATTTCCGTGATGCGCGCCTACGTGGATGGGCGAAGCTGTCCGACGACCGGTCGCAATCCGTGCTATCTGGACGCGGCTTTCGGCGGCACGGAGAACGGAACCAGCTCGAACCCGTACAACAGCGTGTTCGAGGGATTCAAATACGTCATCCCGGGCGGAACGATCCGCATGAAGGCAGGTTCGTACTCGGACACCTTCCCGGACTGGTATCCGCTTAACCGGCCGATGATCCTGAACACCAATGGCTCTGGAACGGCCATCATCGGCAACTGACGTTTGCCGAAGGAGATGAGGAGGAGGCGCCGGCCGCGTCGTTCGCCTGACGACGCGCCGGCGCAGTCTTTGCAGGTTATTCCATGACCTGCACAGGTTGGAAACCTGTGCCACAATCACAGGTTGAAAACCTGTGCCACAATCACAGGTCGAAGACCTGGGCCACACACACGGTATTGCAACAACTATTTGGAATCCATAATCCCCCGCCCAGGGCGACGAGGCCCGTGCGGAGAAGGAAGCAGACGCGATGACCACGCGACCCATACACGTGCTGACGACTGCCATGTTCTTGCTTGCCGCCGCGACGCCGGTCACGGCCCAGGAGCAAATCCCCGCTATTCTTGAGCCGGCCGATCTGACGACGTCGAGCTATGAACCGCCGCGCCACGTTTCCCGTTTTGATCCGGTGGCGATTCGCTGGGAAACGCTGGCGGAGGCGCGGGTCGGCGACGAGATCCTGCTGAACCTCTTTGAGGACGCGCGGTTCATCGGCATGGTGGATCGCGTCGATCGGCGAAGCGAGACCGGCTGGACCGTGGCCGGACGGCTCGATGGCATCGAGCACAGCGCTTTTGCCATCGTCGTGCAGGATGCCGTGGCCGTCGCGCTGATCGATGCGGGCGTGCTCGGGCAGCGCTTCAAGCTCCGCTACCTCGCGGACGGCGTGCACTTCATCACCGAGATCTACGAACCCGGCTTTGGCGGGTGCGCCACGGAGGACGAAGGCGGGGTCGGGCTGGGCGGCAACAACGAAGGGAATCACGGCGCTGCGGGTCCGGGAGCATCGCAGGATGGGTCAGACGCCGGAGAGGATGACGGCAGCGAGCCGACGGGCGGCTGCAACGAGCCGGTGGCGACGTTCGACCTCCTCATCTACTACACGACCCTCGCCAAGAACGCAGCTGGCGGCACGAGCGCCATTCAGGCCGAATGCCAGCTCGCCATCGAGGGCATGAACACCGGCTACGCCAACAGCGGGATCAACGCCGTCGGGCGCCTGGTGGCCATGGGCGAGACGTCCTACAACGAAAGCGGCGACTTCGGCGACCATCGCGATCGCATGCAGGATCCCGACGACGGCGTCATGGACGGCATCCCCACGGCGCGCGACACCTACACCGCCGACCTTGTCAGTCTCTGGGTCGATGACGACGACGCCGGTACGATCTGCGGCAAGGCCTTCTGCACGCCCGATTCCGATTACGCCTACCAGGTTTCGAACTGGGACTGCGCGGTCAGCAATTTCACGTTCCAGCATGAGCACGGACACCTGCAAGGGTGCGCGCATAATTCCGAAGACGCGGGCTCAGGTTGCAACTGGTACGGCTACTCCTACGGATGGCGCTTCTTCGGCAACAGCGGGAGCGGATGGCGAACTGTCATGGCCTACAACAACGAGGCCGAGGACTACAGGCGGATCAACTGGTTCTCCAACCCCAGCGTGTTCTACGACGGCGTGCGCACCGGCGTGACGGATGAAGCCGACAATGAGCGCACGATCAACAACCGGCGGCGCACGGTGGAGGACTGGCGCTTTTCCCGGTACGACGTGTGGGTCCAGTTCGGAAACCCGATTTTCGAGTTCGGCACGTTCGACAACCCGTACAACACGGTCGCCGAGGGTGTCAGCCGCTGCGCGACCGGAGGCCTCGTAAGACCTACGCTTCACGTCAAGAGTGGAACGACGAGCGAGACCCTGACGATCAACAAGGACCTGGTTCTCAACTCGTGCGGCGGCACGGCGGTCATCGGGCAGCAGTAGGTGGGGTGGCAGCCCGTTGCGCTGCGCCGGGAACGACTCCGCGAAATCCCCTGGCAGCCCGTGGTGAATGGCAGCACTCGCCATGCCCTCGCAGGCGGGGGTGACGACCAGTTCCGTCATTGCCGCGGAGGCGGGAATCCAGTCGGCGGCTTTCCTCGCGGCGAGAATCCAGCGGCAGGCCGAATCGAAATGGACCCCCGCCTGCGCGGGCTGACGGTCCCCATGTCCGGTTTCGAGTTTTACCTCGGACTGCCGACGACTGCTTCCCGTCAAACTCTGCGATCCAGGTATGGCCGCCAACCCCGCGATCATCCTCAACCGCACGGCTCGCTGCCAAATGAAAAGAGCCTGCGCCGCGCGGCGCAGGCCCCTTTCAACGTCGTCCCGGATCCGCGATGTCTTATCGACATCGAGCCTTATCAGTGACGAAACCCTTCGAGTCAGGTGGGTGGCTCCGAGCGACACAGACCGCCAACCTCAAAGGGGTCGGTACGTCGTTAGGCGCTCGAATAAGTGAGCCTCCCTGGTTTCGTCTATCGGCTCCGCCACATTTGGAACAGGCTTGATGTCCACACCGCGGCGGGACGACGCACTCCATTATACCCTCGCGGTGGGCCGTGCGAAGCAAGAAAAAGGCGCGATCGCCCTGTAAAATATGTTGCGGTTTGCCGAGGCGGGGTTGACATTCCGACGGGCCTTGATCCGCGCTGGGCGCCGGACGGGCCGGTCCGTCCGCCTGTCATCGCCGCGAAGGGTGCGGCTGGGGAGGGTCCGCGCGGACTTGCTTTCAGGACGCGCCGGCGGGTGACACGGGCGGGCGGCATGGTCGACGGTACTCCGTTGACCATGCTCTTGTCCGCTGCGCCGGGGACAGGCGGGCAAGCCAAGCCGTTCAACGTGCTCCGCCGACAATGCGGCACCCGACCCTCTCACCGGGTCTGCACCCGCTGAAGTGCTGGCACGCTCGGTCCATCGGATCACGCCTCGTCAGCGTAGATCGCCCAGCTCAGCGCGAACCGCCCGGTCAGCGCGAACCGTCCGGTCAGCGCGAACCGTCCGGTCAGCGCGAACCGTCCATGTCCACGCCCTTGGCGCGGCCCGGGAAGACGTCCGCCGGGAATTCCGACTTGTCGCTCCATGTGCGGTTGTCGCCGCCGCGGCCTGTTGGATACGTGTCGCGTCCGCCGAGGTCGAGGAACAGGCCCGTGCCGGCGATGGTCTTGCGGATGCTGCCGGAGCTGTCGGGGGTGGCGTAGCCCATGTTGTTGACGGCGTCGTTGGCGGCGGTGTATTTGTCCGCGCCGGCGCGATCGATGAACAGGCCGATGGCCGCCGCGTTGCCCGCGCCCCAGGCCAATCCGCCGGCGGTGTAACGGTCGTCGCCGTCGCTATCGACGAACATGCCCAGCCCGAGGTCGTGGCCCGCGCCCTGCGTGACGTTTATCGCCGCGGAGTACGTGTCGTTGCCCATGCCGTCGATCAGGACGCCGACGGAGAAGTGCGCCGAAGCGCCCTGTGCATACCACTGCCCCTGATAGGTGTCATCGCCCTCCCGGTCGTAAAGTATTCCCGTGCCGAACCAGTAGCCCACGCCCTGGCCGAACACGCCGCAGGTGTACGTGTCCTTGCCGCCGCCGTCGCAGAGCACGCCGACTCCGCCGGGAATGCTCAGCCCCTCCTGATAATCGCCGCGAACGCCGGAGCCGCAGCCCTGGGCCAGCGACGTGTTGTGCTCGTTGGTCTGCGGCGAGGGATATTTGATCTCCGTGTCGTTGGCGATGTAGGTGTCATCGCCCGTGCGGTCGATCAGCGCGCCCGCGCCGGCCGGTCCGCCGTAACCCTGCCCCACGGTGAAGATGCGATATTCATCCTTGCCCGCGCGGTCGATCAGCAGACCGATGCCGGAGGCGACGGCGCAGCCCTCCGCGCGTTCGACGGCCTCATACTTGTCGTCGCCCTGATGATCGTAGAGCACGCCGCAGCCGTAGTTGGCGTAGCCCAGCCCGTTCTGCGTGACGCGGTATTGGTCATTTCCGGCGAAGTCGAAGACCATGCCCACGCCGCCCTGACCGGCGCCGAAGCTGCCGAGTTTGTCCTCGGTGTTGGCGTAGGTGTCGTTGCCGCCGAAGTCGATGAGAACGGAGACGCGCTGCTTCGGCGCGCTGTTGGCGCCGACGCGGACGGAGTACGTGTCGTCGCCGGCCCAGTCGATCACCAGGAACGGCGCGAGCGGAGAGGCCGCGAGCTTGTGCTCCGTGCCGATGGAGATCTGCCCCAGCGGCGTGGGGAGGTCGAGCGACCACTTCGGCGCTTCCTTGGCATAGAGCGGCGGCGGGGCCGGCGCGGAGGAGTTCTTCATGCCCTCATTGCGCTCCGGCTTCTCCTGCACGCGCTCGCCCTGCTTGGGGTCCGGCTGGTTCTTGGCATTGCCTTTGGGCTGAGGTTGAACGGACTTGGAGCCGGCCGAGTTGGGGATTTGAGTCGGCGTCTGCTGCGGCCGCTGCAGCGGAACCGTGGGCTGGGCCGTCGTGCCGGGCTGGGTTGTCACCTTGGGGATGGTCGTGGGCAAGCCGCCGCCCGCGCCTGGGCTGACGCGCGGCGCCGGCGGATCCTTTCGCGCGACGGGAGCCGGCGTAAACGGAAGCGCTTCCTCCTCGGGAACGACGAACAGCGTGGCAAGGTCCGCGGCGGCGTAGGTGATGTCTTCCGCGCCCACGGTGGCGAGGGCGTAGTCATATTCGACGACCGCGCGGGCGGAGAGCTTGCGGCGCTGATACTCGATCATGGGGGACGCGCCGGGCGCCAGCGTCCCCTGTCCCGCGGAGAGCAGCTCCGCCCACTGCGCCTCGGTCAAGTCAGAAGCGGCGGTCTGCGCCCACTCGTGCGCATCACACATCGTGTGGATCAAGATGGCGATCTTCTGCTGCAACTCAAGCGGGGAGCCGGTCAGGTTCGTCTTGACGCTCTCGCGCACGTCGTCCGGCAGCTTGCCGCCGCCGAGCGCGTACACGCGCTCGATCGCCGCAACGACGGGGCTGTCCCCCGCGGCCAGCTTGCGCGCGCGCTCCAGCGGGTCGCCGACCAGGTTGCGCCGCACCGTCTTCCCCTGCCAGCGCGAGAGGTTGGCGAGCGCCTTCGAGGCCACGTCCGTGGCGTCGCCGACGATGATCTGATCGTCCATGAACCCCGGAAGCACGAGCAGCTTGAACGGATCGTGCATCGCCCAGTCGAGCATCGGCGAGCGCGGCGGCTGGCGGTCGAAGAGATCAAGATCGGCCGCGTCGATATGCACGGACGCCGCGGGCACGTCGAGCCGCTTCAGCCCCGCTTCGACGTCGGCGATGGGCGAGGTGGACTGCGGCGCGGCGCAAACCTGAAAAGCGATCACGGCGACCACGATCCCCGCCGCGGAGAATCTGGACATGAAGAATCCGGTCATAAAGTTAAACCTCCGCCGGATTCGTGCTCTGCACATCGGCGAACCCGGATCATGGGATGGGATGATACCCCCCGCGCGGACAACGTGAAAACGAGGCGCCCCCGTCGTGTTACACCCGCGTGACAGCAACGGTTGCAGGTGGCCCAGCCGACCCGGGCCAGCCCCCGACAGGGAACCACGTTTCGTTGCGTCTATCCGAAGGCACGGCTATTACTGCGCGCCGGCATGGGCAGGATCGCAGGGCGACGACGGCGCCTTGCAACGTTCGAGGATCAGCAGAGTTTCCGGACGGGGCGCGTCCGCGCGGGGTCAGTCGCGCGGCGCCCATTCGCTGCAGGGAGAACGAAACGATGGGGGTCTCGCAACTCGACGTAAAGCAGATCGGTGCGCAGGTTCAGCAGGCCAGCGAGCCGTTTCGCCGGCTGACCGAGCGCATGCACGAGGTCATCGTCGGGCAGGATCACCTGCTGCGGCAGATGATGGTGGCGCTGCTGGCGCGCGGACACCTGCTCATCGAGGGCGTGCCCGGGCTGGCCAAGACGCTGGCTGTCTCGTGCCTGGCGCGCGGCATCGACACGTCCTTCCAGCGCATTCAGTTCACGCCGGACCTCCTTCCGGCCGACCTCATCGGCACGCTCATCTATCGCGCCGCCGACGGGCAGTTCGTGGTGCAGAAGGGGCCGATCTTCACGCATGTGCTGCTGGCCGATGAGATCAACCGCGCGCCCGCCAAGGTGCAGTCGGCCCTGCTTCAGGCGATGCAGGAGCGGCAGGTGACCATCGGCAAGGAGACGTTTCCGCTGGACGAGCCGTTCCTCGTGCTGGCGACGCAGAACCCCATCGAGCAGGAAGGCACGTATCCGCTGCCCGAGGCCCAGGTCGATCGCTTCATGATGAAGGTCGTGGTGACGTACCCCACGAAGCAGCAGGAGCGGATCATCCTCGACCGCATGGCCACGACCGCGGCGATTGAGGAGATCGATTCGGTGATGTCGCCCGCGGACCTGCTGGCGGCGCGGAAGGTGGTGGACGAGTTGTACATGGATGACAAGATCAAGGATTACATTGTTGATCTGGTGACGGCGACGAGAGACCCCTCGGTCGTGGGTCTGGACGTTGCGCACTGGATTCAATACGGCGCGTCGCCGCGAACGACGATCGCGCTGGCGCTGGGCGCCAAGGCGTCGGCGTTCCTCTCCGGACGCGGCTACGTCACGCCGCAGGACGTCAAGAACGTGGCCATGGACGTGCTCCGCCATCGCGTCATCCTGACCTACGAGGCCGAGGCGGAGGAGAAGACGTCGCAGGACACGGTGCAGCTCATTCTGGACCATGTGCCGGTGCCGTAGGAAAGCTGAAACTCGAAACGTCGAAAGTCGAAACGGCGGAAGCTGAAAGTCGAAACGAAAAAACGGCGAAAGCTGAGAGCCGAAACGACGAAACGACGAAACGGCGAAATCAGAACCCGTCGCGCAAGCAAGGGTCAGTTCGCCAGTGACTTGAAACGGCGGAAGCTGAAACGGCAAAACGGAAGAAGCTGAAAATCAAGAGGAAGAAAGCTGAAACGTCGGAACGGCGACGTGTGAGAAGTGGAACGTTGGGGCGAGCGAGGGATCTTGGTGACTGGCTTGGGCTTGGGAAGGGGCGCGTGCTGGCTCCGCCTGACTCCGGAGGAGTGCGGCAATGGGACGCTTTCAGGGAGACCTTCCGGATCGCTCGTTTCAGTTTGCGTGCAAGGTCGTGGAACTCGTGGATCGTCTGCCCAACAACTTCAAGGGCTGGGAGATAGAAAAGCAACTGCTTCGCAGCGGAACCTCGGTGGGTTCCAACATTCAGGAGGCTGACCATGCGTTTTCGGAATCGGATTTTGCGTTCAAGTGCAGCGTGGCCCGGAAGGAAGCCGCGGAAACGGGCTTCTGGCTGCGCCTTTGCCGGTCGACCGGGCTGCTCGACCCTTCAAGCGTCGCTCCCATGAGCCAGGAGAGCGACGAACTTACACGGATCCTCTCGACCGTGGTAAAGAACACGCAAACCCAGGCAAGCAAGCCGAGGCAGTAGAACCGGAGGATTGGATTATTGCAGGATTCCTCCGTGCGCCGCGCCAAATGATAACGCGGGGAGGGTTCGTGCCGTGTGATTGCAACTGTTGGGTCTTCCATTTTTCGACGTTTCGACTTTCAGTTTTCAGCGTTTCGAGCCATTGACGAACGGTCCCTCGCTTGCGCGACGGGTTCTGATCTTGACGTTTCAGCTTTCGACGTTTCGACTTTCAGTTTTCAGCGTTTCG
>JADZBE010000004.1 GCA_020852275.1 Phycisphaerales bacterium | reverse complement strand
GTCAAGGGCGCATTGCGGGCAGACCGGCTGCGATTGCCCGCGCAAGTCGCAACCGCAGCGCGGGCAGCGCACCGGGAATCGCACCAGCCCCCAATCCGGCGCGTCCTCAGCCCGGCGCGGCGCGGTCGTGATTGGGCTGATGTCGAGCAGATCCATGTTCCGTGTTGCCCTGCCAGACTGTACCACGCAGCCCGCACGTGTCACCCACCAGGATCGAGCGACTGCCCTCGCGGTATGACCCCATGCTGTGGATGACCTTAAGCCCGGCAGGCGAGCGCCTCGCGGCGCCCGTCCGCTCACAACACCGGACGGACTCACCGTATCCGGCGATTCCCTTCAATGCTGTAACACCGCATGCCTGTCGGTCACCCACGCCTTGCTGTCGCTTCAAGTCCATCGAGGCGGTTGTGTCTGACTCCTTTCATCAAAGCAATCGGTCCTTCCATGAATCGTTCCCGGATCGGCAAACCCCATCGTTTCTCCCCCTTTCGGCCCCGTGCCTCCATCGAGTGATCAGACTGCACTCGTCTACACCGGCCGCTGCTGACTCCTCGCCGTGCTTCCCGCCGCGGTGCCGCGCCGGTAGTCCGCCTCGGCGGAGTCGCCGCGAGACATCCCAGGTTACGTGATGCGTCCTTCACTCGGGCCCCGCCGGATCTCCCGGCCGCGATTTCGGATGACCGTGGGCCTCGCCACCCGGTGTCGGGTTACCCATCGCGGTCGGCGTGGTATCAGAATGCAGTTCGTCGAGTTCGAGTTTCGGGCCCCTCGGGTTTCCGCCTTGATCGCCCTCAGCCCTTCAGCCTTGATGGCCCTCAGCCCTTCAGCATCCGCCTCGCGATGCACACCCTGGCCTGCCCTGGAGGTTCCGGTCCTCACGGTCCGCCGAGGACTCGCCCTTGCAAACGGCCAAACATGCTTGGCACACAACAAAAAAAAGCCCGCCCGTGCGAGCACGAGCGGGCCGGACAAGTCTGAAGATGATTCACGCGAAGTTGCAAGGCGTCGAACGTGATCGAGACGTTTCGGTGGCGGCGCTGACAGCCGCTCATTAATGTGGTCAAGCGATAGGCTATTAGTACGGGTCAGCTTAACGTATCTCTACGCTTACACCTCCCGCCTATCGACCTGGTGGTCTTCCAGGAGCCTTCCGAGCCGAAGCTCGCCGAGACCTGATCTTGAGTGGGGCTTCCCACTTAGATGCATTCAGCGGTTATCCTTTCCGTGCGTAGCTACCCAGCGATGCCCCGAGCGGGACAGCTGGTACACTAGAGGCACGTGCCTCTTAATCCTCTCGTACTAAAGAGACATACTCTCAAGTCTCGTACGCCCACAGCAGATAGGGACCGACCTGGCTCGCGCCGGTCTGAACCCAGCTCGCGTACCACTTTAATCGGCGAACAGCCGAACCCTTGGGACCGCCTTCAGCCCCAGGATGTGATGGGCCGACATCGAGGTGCCAAACGACTCCGCCGCTATGAACGCTCGGGAGTCATTAGCCTGTTATCCCCGGAGTACCTTTTATCCGATGAGCGATAGCCCTTCCACACAGGACTACCGGATCACTAAGACCTACTTTCGTATCTGCTCGATCGGTATATCTTGCAGTTAAGCCGGCTTATGCCTTTGCACTCGTCGCACGATTGCCAACCGTGCTGAGCCGACCTTTGTACTCCTCCGTTACTCTTTGGGAGGAGACCGCCCCAGTCAAACTGCCCGCCTAGCACTGTCCTCCGCCCGGATTCACGGGACGAAGTGAGGAAGCAAACAACAAAAGGGTGGTATTTCAACGTTGGCTTCCCAGCGGCCGGAACCGCCGGATCATCGCCTCCCACCTATCCTACGCATTTGGTGCCTGCGGCCAATACCAGGTTACAGTAAAGGTTCACGGGGTCTTTCCGTCTTGCTGCGGGTACGTGGTATCTTCACCACGACTACTATTTCACCGAGTCGGTCCTTGAGACAGTGCTCCAGTCGTTACGCCATTCATGCGCGTCGGAACTTACCCGACAAGGAATTTCGCTACCTTAGGACCCTCATAGTTAGGGCCGCCGTTTATGGGTGCTTCGGTTGCCAGCTTCACCTTGCGGCTGACCGGCTTCCTTAACATTCCCACACCGAGCAGGCGTCAGTCTCTATACGTCCACTATACGTGTTTGCAGAGACCTGTGTTTTTGATAAACAGTCGCCAGAGCCGATTCTCTGTGCCCTCCCCCGAAGGGGTAGGGACCCCTTTTCCCGAAGTTACGGGGTCAAATTGCCTAGTTCCTTAAGGACCGTTCTCTCGAGCGCCTGAGGCTACTCGCCTCGCCCACCTGTGTCAGTTTTGGTACGGATCCGCTGTTTGCCCCCGTCGCTTTTCTTGGTCCCCTCGCCTCGCACTTCGGCAACAAATCGGCCTCGCCCTTGCGGGCACCCTCACGTCATGTCGTGGGCTGCGTTTAAAGAGGACGCACGACGGTTTGATCGCACAACGGAGTGCAGGAATATTAACCTGCTGTCCATCGACTACGCCTTTCGGCCTCGCCTTAGGATCCGACTAACCCTGGGCGGATTTCCCTTCCCCAGGAACCCTTGGGCTTACGGCGACAGGGATTTTCACCCTGTTTATCGTTACTCAAACCGGCATAATCACTTGATAGGCCCGCCACCACTCCTTACGGTATGGCCTGTGTCTGCCTATCAACGCTCCCCTACCGAATAAAGAGCTACTAGCTTCTAGCTGTCCGCTATAAGCCAGAGCATTGCTCTATCAGCCTCTGCGCTCAGCCCTGCAAAGACCCGGGTTACGCCCTTCTCACAACAAAGCGTCGTGAGAGCGTCTGATTCCGTCGTCTCTGCCTGGCTGAGAGCCAACAGCTAATAGCTAGCAGCTCTTTATTCCCGTGGCTTCGGTACCGTGCTTAGTCCCGTTCATTATCGGCGCCCAATCTCTCGACGGGTAAGCTATTACGCACTTTTTAAATGGTAGCTGCTTCTAAGCTAACATCCCCGCTGTCTCAGAGAAAGGACTTCCTTACGCACTTAGCACGGATTCGGGACCTTAGCCGACGATCTGGGTTGTTTCCCTTTTGACCACGAAGGTTATCCCTCGTAGTCTGACTCCCGGGATAGTCATCACGGTATTCGGAGTTTGGTTGAGGGAGGTAGGCTGGTGGCCCCCTCGTCTCATTCAGTAGCTCTACCCCCGTGATGTAGTGGCCCGAGGCTAGCCCAAAAGCGATTTCGGGGAGAACGAGATATCTCCAGTTTTGATTAGACTTTTACTCCCCCCCACAGCTCATCCCATAACTTTTCAACGTTAATGAGTTCGACCCTCCGTGCCCGGTTAAAGGCACTTCAGTCTGGCCATGGGTAGATCAACTGGTTTCGCGTGCAAAGCATGCAACTGTGTCGCCCTGTTCAGACTCGCTTTCGCTGCGGCTCCCCCGCGTAACGGGTTAACCTTGCTGCATACCTTGACTCGCCGGTTCATTATGCAAAAGGCACGCGGTCACACGCGCCGCAGAGCGGCATCGTGCTCCCACTGCTTGTAAGTGTATGGTTTCAGGTTCTTTGAACTCCGTTTGTAACGGTTCTTTTCACCTTTCAGTCACCCTACTTGTGCACTATCGGTCGTCGAGGAGTACTTAGCCTTGGAGGGTGGTCCCCCCGGATTCACACCAGGTTCCACGAGCCCGATGCTACTCTGGATACCCTCTCAACGGGGAGTCGATGCTTTCGCCTACAGGTGTGTCACCTTCTATGCCCGACCTTTCCAGATCGTTCGGCTAGCACGACTTTTGTAACCCCTCGAGGGTCCGCAACCCCAGGGTGCAAGCACCCTGGTTTGGGCTGATCCGCGTTCGCTCGCCGCTACTGACGGAGTCTCGGTTGATTTCTTCTCCTGCAGGTACTGAGATGTTTCAGTTCCCTGCGTTCGCTTCGACGGACTATACATTCATCCGCCGATGACGGCAGACGGTTGCCCGCTGCCGACGGGTTTCCCCATTCGGACATCTCCGGATCACAGCTCGTTTGACAGCTCCCCGGAGCTTATCGCAGCCTACCACGTCCTTCATCGCCTCTCGACGCCAAGGCATCCCCCATACACCCTTAGTAGCTTGACCACATTAATGAGAGGCTGTCCCTTTCGGGAGCATCCCCGCCATCAACCGCCAAGCCACCGTTGAGTCTCGATCTTTTCTTTGGCCGCGACCTGCTCCACCCGCTCGGAACTTTCGCCCCGATCGACCGGACAGATCGCGCGCCTCATTCGGCGCCTTTCAAACCATGCGCCTGTTCCCATCAACGTCCCCCGGTTGCCCGGTGTCCGCCGATCGGACAGGCTTTCGCGTGTCGCATCTTCAATTGTCAAAGAACCTCTCCACCCGCGTCGCGACTGCGTTTTTCACTCGCCGTCGTCCCGCAGGTGGATCGGCAATACTAAGCGCCCTCAACCGCGCGTCAAGGGACCCACAATCTTTTTTTTCAAAAGACCCAGGCGGCCTGACCTCCCATTGGCCAGAATGCTCGTAACCGCCTGTAACAACAGCAATTACGGCTGATCCTCTCGATGCAAGATCGGGAACGGTTCGCTGCGGGGCGATCTGCCGGACCGCGCTGCGCCGATGACCTCGCGATCGCAGCCCGAGGTGGAACGCCAGACCAGAAACGAGGCCCGTCACCCCCGCGCAGGCGGGGGCCCAGTCCGCCGAGGAAAACCGCTGGATTCGTGCCGCCTCGCAGGCGATCGGCTGGATTCCCGCCTGCGCGGGATTGACGAGAGGCGCCTTTCTCGAGAGCCGCCTCTCACCGCGGACTGATAGCGCTTCGGCGGCCAGCGGAACCGCTCAACTCCCCTCCGCGCGGCGGACGCTCGTCATCACCACCGGCTCAACCAGAAGCTCGGGACGACCGCCCGTGATCGGATCTTCCCGCGTTTCCATCGCCATGATCGCGTCCAGCACGTCCGCTCCCGCGACGACTTTCCCGAACGCCGTGAAATCGCCGTCGAGGCGCGTGTTGTCGGGGTTGAGGTTGAAGAAGAATTGCGTCGTGGCCGAGTCGGGATCGTTCGCCGCCAGCGCCATCGACAGCGTGTTCACCGTGTTGCTCAGCCCGTTGTCCTGCTCCCCTTGCACGGCATCGTGCGTGGGATCCTTGAGCGTCAGACCGGACTCGGTGATCTCGTACCCCCCCCCCTGAATGACGAACGGCTCGCGGCACTCCAGCGTCTGGAAATCCAGCTCGCAACTGTATCGGTGGAGGGTGACGCCGTCGTAGAACCCTTCGTCCACGTAGCGCAGGAAGTTGGCCGTCGTAAGCGGCGCTTTCTCGGCGTCCAACTCCAGCGTGATGTCGCCGAGATCGGTGGCGATCACGACTTGAGGTGCCAAATCGGTGACAGCTACGACGGACACCGTGCGCGACCCCGTGACCGGCTCCGAAGAACCCTCCACCGCCGCCGTCGCGGAGACACGGAGCGTGATCGTGCCAGGCTGCCGCGGGGTCACCGTCACCTCCTCCGTAGTCTCGCCGGAGATCTCCGCATCGCCCGACTCCACCGACCACTCGAAGGCAACGCCGGCATCCTGCGGCTCCGCGGAAACGGGGATGTTCACGGGCCGATCCGTCTGTGACAGGTGAAGTCCCTCGACGGTCAGCGCGGGCACGACCTCGATCGAATGCGTGTCGGTCGCCACCTGACCGCTCGTTGCGACAGCCTGAGCCTGAATCACGATTCGATCCAGCGCATCCGCCTCGAACGATGTGGACTCTCCCGTGGCGCTCGACAAGGTGGCCGACCCGGAGAAGACCGACCATGTGATGACGGCATCATCAAACGTGGAAACAAACGCGGAGAAGTCCGCTTCATCGCCGAAATCGACGCTCTCAGGCCCGTCGATCGCCACGCAGAAGTCGGAGTCGCACGCGCCCGGCGGTCCTACGCGGATGAGCACCCACTCCTCCTCGCGCGTGCCCTCGGCATCCGTGACCACGATCCGAAAGGCATACTCCCCCTGCTCGACCAGTGCCTGCGTCGTCAGGGTCGCCTCCGTGAGGCTCGCGTCCTCGGCGAGCGCATCCACGCCGCTCTCCTGCGACCAGCGGAACAGGTAGGGCGCGGCGCCGCCCGATGCCGTCGCCGCGAGCGTAATCGCGTCCCCTTCGCCGGCGATCTGCTGCGCGCCGCCCCCGACCTCAACGGCCAGGGCATCATCGCCCGGTCCCGGCGACGGCGTGCAGCCGCCCACCAGCGCCAATCCAACGAGCCATGCGAGCGTGCCGCGCCGGCGTCCTGCGAAACTCCGACGAAGGTGCAGCGACGAAGCCGGCGAACGTCCGCAATCGTGGTTGAGTCGTGTTCTCATGCTGAAGCGATCCTCCGTGCTTGCCGCGATTTTACGGAGCACCAGCCGGGCGGTCCATCGGTTGAGGCATGTGCGCGGCCGTCGCACGGGGCAGCCGAGTTCCAAGCCTCGCTTGACCGGTGGTTCGCCCGACCGGCGCGTCGCGCGAGGGCCGGGCAGCGCAAGCGTTGGGCGACACGAATCCGCGGCACCAGATCCGTGGAGCGCGAACACGCGTGAATGGCCCGATCGCCACGACTTGGCGACTGCGCAGCCGCCGAGTCGCGCCAGCCGGAAACGCAGCGCCATCCGGGTAATCAGCGACTTCCCCGTTGGGCGAATATCATCCGCCGCATCACCCGCCCGCCCACTCGTCCGATAAGCCCCCTTGGAAGAATGACCCCCCGTCCAGAAGGCTTTGTTCAACCCACCGTTGCCCGACTCTCCGCCGCGGCCTCCCATCACCTTAAGACGCCTGCCCCCCTGTCCGAAAACACAGGTGATGACCGGACCCAGACGCCGAACCCGGCCTGCGCAGGGATTGCCGACTCCGTGAAGAAGAAGTCCAGCTCCGCCAATCATGTGTACGCGGAACCGCACGGGCGCAGCGTCCCGTTGGCGGACACGCCGGACCGCCCGTTCCACGAGCTGCGCAAGCTCATGCACAACGGGCTGGCGATCCTGTCGCTGCGCCGCTGGGTGTGCTTCTTTCCGTTCTGCATCGCCACGGCGGGCGTGTTTCTCGTCAGCTTGAACTACCCTCGGGTGTACACGGCCAGCACGAGGTTCGAGCGCCGCGACGACCCGGTGTTGATGGACCTTCCGACCACGGAGGGAACCGGTTCGTTCTCCTATTTCCGCCAGACGCTGGAGCGCGACATCGTCGCCGTCGACGCGATGGCGGAGGTTGTGGACAAGCTGGGATTGGTTCCGGACATCACGCGGGACGAGAACGGGGCGCCGACGCCCGACTCGCAGGCGCGACTGGAGGCGATGGGGCGGGCGATGGCGGGGACGATCAGTCTTTCCGGCAAGGAGCGCACGCCCCACCTGGACCTCATCGAAGTGCGTTACACCGGACCGGATCCCAGCGTCGGCGCCCGCCTCGTGGATCAGGTGAAGAACACCTACATCGAACGCACGCAGCAGCGCATCCGCGCGCTGCTGGACAGCAAGAAAAGCTGGTACGTTACGCGGCTGGCCGAGGGCACGCAGCGCTTGACGCAGGCACAAAAGGACCTCTCCATCCTGCAGATGGAGAACCCCTATATCGACCCGCGCAACCCCGGCTCGCTGAATGAGCGCATCGAGGACCTGACCCGGGAGCGGCGCGAATTCGAGCTGGCCAGGCGCACGCTCGAAATCGACTTGAGCGCGCAGGAGCAGCTGCTGCGCTCCACGGAGATGCGCATCCGGATCGGCGCCGGCTCGGCCAATCGCGGCGCTTCGCTGACGTCCGGCGTCCTGCTCAGCGTCGAGGCGGTCCGCATCGCCAACGAGATCAAGCGCATCGTCGAGGAAATGGACAAGCTGAAGACCGACCGCGGCATGCGCGAGGAGCATCCGCAGATCGTGCAATTGAATTCCGAGCGCGCCCGCCTCGAGGAAAAACTCCAGACGCAGCGGCTCCAAGACCAGGAAGCGGCGGCCAATGAGTCGGTTGACCCGGCCCCCGCAACGCTGCCGGAGGACAACGACCCCACGCTGGTCCAGTGGCGGCAGGAAAACGACCGCGTCAAGATCCAGATCGAATCGTATCGCCAGCAGCTCCAGGAGATCCAGGCGCGCTGCGACTCCACGGACGCCAAGATCGAAGGGCTGCGCCACGCCAAGAGCAACATGCTGGAAAAACAGGAGGCCTTCGCCCGTTGCACCAGCGAAGTGGACCTCGCCGCGGCGGAGTGCGGCGGCTACCGCGACGTGCTCGGGCGCATCGAGCCGATTCTCACCGCCAACGAGCAGGGTCGCGCCGTGACCTTCACCGAAGACCAGCCGGCGCGAGGCTCATCCAAACCGATCGCCCCGGAGACCAAGACGGTGATGATCATCGCCCTGCTGATCGGCGCCTGCGCGGGCGTCATCGGCGTCGTGATGGCCGAGGTCATCGACCACGTGTTCCGCAACTCGCACCAGGTCGCGCGATCCATCGGGCTGTCCATCCTGGAGACCATCGACGTCATAGTGACCACCGCCGACCGCCGGCGCAATCTCGTTCGACGGCTCGTGCTGGCGCCCACGGCGATCGCCGTCGGGCTGTTCATTCTGCTGGGCAGCGCCTCCGTGGCGTACCTCAGCATCGAGTACCCGGCGCACTACGAGAGCCTGCGCAGCATCCCGCGCTCGATCATGGACCACGTCGCGCAGCGCCCGGGCATCAAGCTGGATTCACCTTCCAAGCCTGAAAGCGAAGGGGTGAAGACGATCGCCTCCGCCGCGGGCGGGGGTTCATGAGCCAGGCTCAAGCCCGAATCTAGTGGCAGGCAACGCCTTGCGGCTCAGTCTCGCGGACCGCAGGCAGTCCTTCCGCGCTCCCTGCATGACGCGCGTGCGACCCGGATTGCCCTTGCGCGTCTTGCCGCCAGACCGCCAGGTATTGCAGCGCGGTCGCCCGCCAGCTCAATCGGCGGACTTCCTCGAACGCCGCCTGCGCCTGCTGATCGCGCAGGCGCGCATCGCGCAACAGCCGAAGCACTCGATCCGCCAAGTCCGCGCCGCTCGCGCCGGCCGACACGTGGCGGCTGAACCACTCGCCGCATACGTAGTCGCGCTTGAGCGGATCCACGTAAGCCGCCACCACCGGTCTGCGGCGCGCCATCGCCTCGAAAATCGCCATGCGCCCGGAGACAAACGCCAGGGTTCCGTCAAGCAGGCGATCCTGCGCATCCGGCGCCGGCGGTCGCCACGCCACGTCCAGACGCTCGCGCATCGCCCGCTCGATCAGCCGCGGCTTGAGCGATCCGTCGCCGTAAACCCCAAGCGGGAGGATTGTGCCGTGGCGGTCCCGCAGGCGCGCCAGGGCGTCGAGGTAGAGGTCGATGCCGCTGTCCGGCTCCAGCCGCCCGATGAACACCGCGCTGGGCTCTGCGGGCGGCGGGCGGTGAATGATCTCATCCGCCACGGGCCGCAAGCCGGGATCCGGCACGCGGTCCGGCGTCTGACCGTAACGGCGCTGAATGAACATGCCATCATCGAGCAGGCCCGCGACGACTGCCCGCGCGCGGCGATGGCGCTCCCGATCCTCCTGCGAAACCGGCTCGCCCAAGCCCATGCCGTGTCGCGTCAGGAAAACCGGTCTCGCGCCGACGCCGCGGGAGAGCACGGCTTCGTAGCGCTCGAACATCTCCACGTCGCTGATGTGAACGACGTCCGCCTGGCGAAAGAGCGGCGTCAGCGCTCGCAGCCCCCACGCCGCGCGCCACGGCGACCGGCGGCTGGGATAACGGTGAATGCTCAGCCCGGCGTGGCGCTCATGTCGTGCGTGCGATCCCGTCGGGTCGCCGGCCACGACGCGAACGCTGTGCCCCATCTCCGCCAGCTCGCGTCCCACTTCGAGCACGTACTTCTCGACGCCGCCGACTTCCGGCCAGAATCGCTTGACCAGCCAGGTGATCGTCAGCGGCCCGTCAGCAGAGGATGGCTTCATGCGCTTCCTCGCGGGTCTCGGCGTCGTGCGGAGGCAGTGAAACGTCGGAAAGCCGTCGCGCGACGGCGAAGATGTTCTCGTGAACCCGCCCGGGAGTGGCTTCGCAGCTTTCCTGTCGCTCGACGAGTTCATCCACAAACCGGCGGACACCCGCCTCGGGCATTGCGTAGTCATGAAACGCGATCAGCCCACCGGGCGCGACGTGCGGGAGCCACGCGTGATAATCGCGGCGCACGCCCCCGTAGGAATGGTCCGCGTCGATGAACAGCAGGCGGATCGGCCGCCCGGGATACGCGGATGCCTGCTCCGCCGTATCGCCCACCAGCGCCGTGATGCGATCCGCCAGCCCCGCCGTGCGCACGCGCTTGCGAAAAGTCGCCCAGGTGGAGCCGCCGTACCGCGCCACCGCCGCGTAGTTTTGGCTGCCTTCCATCGTGCCGGCGAAAGTGTCCACCGCGTAAACATGACCGCTGCCCCGAGCCTTCGCCGCCGCCGCAAGGTAGCACGTCGTCAGCCCCGTCCATGCCCCAAGCTCCACGATGTCGCCGTCGCCGGGCCAGCTTGCCGCGAGCCGATACAGCGCGAGCATCTGCTCAGGAGGCATCATGCCGTCGCCGCCCATCCAGTGAATGCGCGACCAGAGCGTCATCAGGCTTCGTGCAGCGGAGTGCGGCAGCGCCAGCGCGTCGAGCGGCAGCTTGAACGCCCGGAACATGCCCAGCCGGCGCAGCGTCGCCACGGTCGCGCGGGCCACGCCGCGCCCGGGGCGTGTCCGACATGTGCGGTAGTAGCATTGTCCGGCAAGACTCATGCGTTCGCCTCAATCAGGAAAGGAGGCCCGCGGCGACGACGTCGTGTCATCGCTCCGCCACCGCCCCGGTTTTCTCGCGGTCATCATCAAGACGGATCCGAACCCGCGATCCCACACCGACGCGCGGTCATCAATCTCCACCGAGCGCCGAAGGAGTTGACGCCAGACGTGGTCCGTCAGCGATGCCCGAAATCCGTACGTTTCGCATTCGATGTCCGCCAGTCCGGCCGCCCGCGCGCGGCGCGTCAGCTCGGTCCGTGCATAGGGGATCTCCAGTCCATACGGCCACCATCCGCGAAGCTGCAGGTACGCCTTCCACAACCGATAGGTCGGGCAGTGGGCGTGGGGCACGGTGAGCATCACCACCCCGCCCGCGCGCAGCACGCGACCGTGCGCAGCAAGAACCCGCGTTCGATCCGCGCCTTGGAAATGCTCGATCACGCCCACCGACAGGGCGAGGTCGAACCGCCCCGCCAGTCCCGCGACATCTTCCAGCAGATTCGCCTTGACGCAGCTTGCGGAAAGTCCGAGGCGCGTAAACCGGTTCCGCGCCTCGTCCAGCGCGCGATCGCAGTAGTCCACCAGCGTCACGCGCGCGCCCTGCTCCGCCAGCAGCACCGAGACATCGCCCAGCCCGCTGCCCAGCTCCACGGTTTCCAGACCCTCGATGCGCCCAAAGGCGCGGACGAGCAACTCGCGCGTCGCGTCCCAGCGCCGACCGCGCCGCTCGCGCTCGATCCGCGCGGCGTCCTTCGCTTCATCCGGCGCGTGCCGCCACAACCGGTCCCACACATGCGGACCGGCCGACAGCGAAATGGCCGCGTTCGAGGAGGATAGAATCATCGAGTGCCTCCGGTCCTTATCGGACGACCGGCGGAATCGGCTGAAATCCCGACCGCGTGCTGAAAGCCGCGGCGCGATCGAACACTAACTTGCAAGCCGCAATTTGCGGGCTATGCTTTGGAGCTTGGTTTCTGGAGGAGACGGGCAGGGCCATTCAACCGTTGGGCGAGAGCACGAGGATGCGGGGGCTGGCCAAGCCGCTTAATCATGCCCAAGGCGAAGCAAAAAAACGTCCATCACAAGATCACCGAGTCCAGCGACGGCGACAAGCCGTATCTCCTGCACCCTGAGGACGACAACTTGTTCGTGAGAACTGGCCGGCAGATCATTCAGGCCTGCCGGCTGGGAATAAGCGTTGAAGTCTGGCTTGATGAACTGAAATCGGTGACCGAATTTGTACGCGTGTGGGCAGCCGACAGCGCCGGACGGGTGCGAAGCTGCTACTGCGCCCCAAGGGGATCAGTGCTCCTCCTCTTCTTTTGCCCGTCTTCACCGACGTTTGATTTTGAGCTGGCGGACCGCTTGGCTGAACTCAATCTGGAACTCAACCAGAAGTTCAACTTGGGCGCCGTTGAGGTTCACCAAGTGCCCTTAGGCGAGCTCGACCGATTCGTCGACACGGAGTCAGCCCTGCTGGTATATGGCGAGCACTTCAAGTCACCTGCGGCAGTGGAAGCATAACCGCTGCTTGATCCCGGCGATTCCGCCTTCCCATCCCGACTGGATCGTGACCGTGGCTTTTTACACGGCGCTCCACGCGGTGGATGCGCTCCTGGCGGCGGACAAGGTTCCGCGAGTAGTGGATCACAGCGCGCGCAACAGCGTTCTGGGAAACACGAACAAATACCAGAAGATATGGAAGAACTACTACCCGCTTTATGCGCTGTCGAGAACCGTGAGGTACTTGGCAGACCCCGTGGGTTGGATTCCATTCGAGGCCGTCGAAACCGTGGTTTTTTCCAGGTACCTCTATCCGCTCGAACGATCGGTCAGAGGGCTGCTCGCATCGCGTCGCGTCATCCAGGAAGCCGACATGCCCTTGACCGAAATTCAGAGTCTGGGAGACAAGAGATAGTCATCCGGCCCCGCAGCTGCAGGGCAGGCTGATCCGGCCGTAAATGCAGGGCAATCGCATTCCGAGAATCGCCGGACCGATGTGGGGGTGTTGGGCGGTTCTGTAAAAGGAATGAAGCGATGCCCAGAAGAACGCTCTCCCTGCATTCCAGCGCGGCGAAGGGAATTCCATGGTCGATTCCGGCATCCAGCCGTCCCGGGCGCTGTTCCCCGATTCGCAAGAGATGCTCTGCCCGAAGTGCATGTACAATCTGCGCGGACTGCTTGAGCAGCGATGCCCGGAGTGCGGAGAGCCGTTCGATTCTCAGCGCCTCGACATCCTGCGCGGAAACGTTCAAGGGATCGCATCAGCATGGGAGACGTCCGGCGGACGGCGCGGATTCGTTCAGACATGGTGGGCCGTGGCGACTGAACCCCGGCGCTTTGCCGCCGGCTTTCCGGGCTGGCACGTCGAGGACCGAGCCGTCGGCTACTCCGCCATGTGCTATCTCCTCGCCATGACGCCGATTGTCTGCGGCTGGGTCGCGTTGCTGGCCGTCGATCCCGTCAGTCGAAGGGCGACTGAACTGTTGTTCGTAAGCCTGGCAGCGCCCGCGATCGGCATGCCCGTCTGCGAAATGACGACGGCTGCGATCCTGGCCGCGCTGGTCCGCCCTTTTTACCCGCGGCGGGCCTATCACTTCTGGCGCGGGCTGACGCATTACACGAGCGGATTCTCGTGCATCACGGGCGCGCTGGTCGGCGCGATGATGCTCATCGACGCCGCCCTCCATACCGCCGCCAGCTCACGATTCATGGGCTCCGGAAGTCCGGATGCGCAGGGCGCGCTGCTCCTCTTGGCGATGATTTCAATCGCGGTTGTCTATGGTTGGTGGGTCGACACGCTGGGCATCATGATCTTCGAGCGAAGTCAGCCGGGCGCGAGGAGAATCCTCGCGTGCGCGGCGCCACTCGTGGGGACCGTCGTTGGAGCCTTCCTGGGCGGCGTGGTGGGCGCTATGTGCATCCTGCCATGAGCGGATGGGCATGCGCCAAAGCAAGGCCGTCGCCGACGAGGGGACATGGCCACGCGCCGAGTGCCCGCGCAGGCCGAAAGCCATCACCACACGCACCGGTTGGAAAACCGGTGCCACAGTCCACCGGTTGGAAAAGCGGTGCCACAGTTCACCGGTTGGAGAACCGGTGCCACAGTTCAACGGTTGAAAACCAGTCCCACAGATGAGAGGTCTCAATCCCCCTTGACGGTGAATCGCGTCACGGCGAGCGTCTTCTCGCCATGCGTCTGCGTGCCCACGAAGTCGCCGATCAACTCGTAGGTTCCCGGCGACAGGTTGGGCATCGCATCGACCATCCGCCCGTCGCTCGAAGCTCGGTCGGTGTAGGTGAGCAGGTCGCCGGAGGAGCACAGGGGATAAGGAATCCCCGCCTTGACCTTGCCGTCCTGCTTGGATTCCAGGAAGTACAGCCACTTCTCGTCGGCCTTCATGCCGCGCGCGTTGGGCATCTCCTCCAGGCGGATCACGGCGAGGCGGAGCTTGAGCGGCTCGCCCAGCACTTGCGGGACCGTGCGCAGCGTGAACGTCGGACGCGGGGACACCGGCTCTTCCACCAGCCATTGCATGCGACCCGGCTCCATCCGCCCTTCGCGACCATCGAGCGAGACCCAGACGCACGGGCGCATCGGGTCGATGATCGATGGCTCGCCGCGCTGCGACTGCGCGGAGGGGTTGTTGTGCAGATCATACAGCAGCGGATTGGATACCACAGTTTCGGATGGAATGGGCGTCCGCTCGACCGACGCCGCCGGAATGCTCGGTGGCTGCAAACCGCCCAGCGGTGCACCCGAGGGCTGGGTGGCTGGATTCGGGGCTTGATGGTCGGCGCCGGAATCGCCCAGCTTGGGGTTTGGCGGCGATATTTCCGCGGCGGGAGATTCGGAAGCCTTTGAAACACCCGCTTCGGATGGCGGTTCCTTTGACCCGCCGTCCACGGCCGAGGGCTGCGGCGGCGGCGCGGGGGAGTCACGCGGCACGGCCGGCTCGACCTTCCCCTCCGCCCCTTCAACCTTGTCGGCCTGCGCGACCGCGGCCGACGCCTCGGTCGGGCTTTCCGCGGACGAATTATCTCGCGCCGTGGGCGGCATGCTTTCCGCCGACGCTTGCGACGTCCGTTCTGCGCTGGCGACGTGCTCGCCGCCCTGCGGGCCTTTCGCCGAAGCCGGCACCACCTTGGCGCCCGGCTGACACGCGCCCAGCATGATCAGCAGGGCGGTCAGGGTCGCCGCAGGCGCGTGTCGATGGGTAATGCAAGTGCGCATGGTAAACCTCTGCAAACACGTTAAGCCCCGACCCTCGCGAAGTCAACCGATCTTGAATCGCGCGGAGGCGTGTGCCCGTCTCCCAGGGCACATCCGACGGCGGAGACCCTCGCTTGCGCTTCGCGTTCTGAAAAAGAGCCTCAGCTCGACTCCTGCCGTTTCGAGCGGCCCGGTTTCATCATCCCGAGACGACAAGAAATCGGACTTCACCGTGCAATCGCGTGGGCGAGACCGCCGTCCAGCACAACCGCGCGCGGGTTTGCGGCAAGGGACGACACTACGACGCGATCCGCTCAACCCACGGCCACAGGGTTTGGGTCTGGGGACGCAGATGGGTCACCGCGGCGATCCATGTGACATTCCCTTTCGCGTCGCGGCCCTGAGCGTTGCCTGCGTTGCGCGCCTTCTATCGCCCGAAAGAGCTGAACCGCGCCGAAGGCCCGCGGCACAAGACACCCATCGGACCGGCTATGCAGCGCGTCGAGCGAGTGCGATGCCGCGGGCGGGTGGCGCGAGCTGACGGCGCGCGGCGCGAGCTGACGGCGCGCGGCGCGAACTAACGGCGCGCGGCGCGAACTGACGGCGCGCGGCGGCGAAGGAATGGTGGTCAAGCCGCTGGACTTCATCGCCCGCGGACCGCGCGGCCGGCTCCGGCCCGCGCTGAAAGTCCGCGGACCGGGGTACCTTCGCATTATTTGCGGTCCCGAGTACACGCGACAACAACACCTGGAACGCCTCCGCTCAAGAGGGCTGGCCGGCAAGCGTTCGCTCGCGCTGCGCGAGTCTGCCCTCGGCGTGGAGCCGCTGCAGCGTTTCGTCCGCCGCGAGCCGCTGCGCCGCGTGCACGAGTGCGTGTTCGCCGTACTGGCCATGGAAAGTGAACCGGTGGACCCGCGGTTGCAGGCGTGATGGGTCACTCCTCAACGGGTTGCCGGGCATGAACTCGTTCGGCCTGGCTCTCTCGGCATGAACACCTCTGGTTGCTGGAATCCGCTTGGCGCGAACGGGACGTGCATGTTGGCGCGAACGGGACGTGCATGGCTCGCCGAATTACGCCTTGGAGTTTGCTGGGACGACGATGCCAAAACGCACCGACATCCAGAACATCATGATCATCGGCTCCGGTCCGATCGTCATCGGGCTTAGGCTACGAGTTTCATTATTCCGGCACGCAGGCGTGCAAGGCGCTGCGCGAGGAGGGGACCAGCGTCGTGCTGCCGGGATTTGTGCAGCGGGCACCTGCCTGTCAGTCTACTGCGATCGCATACTGCGCGATTTCCCGAACGGTTCGTCCGGCTCCGTTAATCCCGGGGAACAGGGCTGCAGCCGTTATGTTCATTGCATGAAGGATCCTCATAAGCGGGCGTTTGGTTTCCTTGGGCACAACCATCACCATGGCGCTGTCCGTATCCTCCAGGAAAGCACGACCGATCATCTCACGATGATCGATGCGCGCGGGATTGCCAAACGTGAACACCCCCTGCTGCGCAACCATCCGGTCTGTGCATTGGATGATTCCGGAAGGACCCAGTGCTTCAACACATGCTTCGGCTGCTTTCCCGTAGGATTTTGAATCCTTGGCATGCATCAAATCTTCAAGCACTGACTGCCATGCCTTTTCCGGGACATTCTTCCAGTAAGCCCGCGCATCGTACGACCAGAGCAATCCATCTTCATCCGGATCATTGCTGGCGGAGTGGTAGGCCGCGACCCACACGGACTTCGACCAATCCAACAAACGAGTCGGCGCGCCGTGGTGTTGCATGATCGTGAGCACGCCGATCATGTTATCCATGATGCGATGTTCTGAGTCGCGAAGGTGTTGATACGCGCGGTGAACAAACCAGTTGATCGTCTGGCATTCCGCCGCGACGGGATTCGGCGCATCCTTCCGGAGAAACCTCCCCAGCGAGGTCAGGCCCTCGGGAAAAACCCTTGGTTCCCCGCGGTAGAGCCAACTGGGTCGCGAGGACAAGTGCATCAATTGCGCGATGATTCCGCGCTCGGTTGTCTGCCGGTCAAGGGGCTTCCAGCCGGGCGGCGGGTTGAAGATGCGATCGGGCATTGCTCCTGCTCCTCTGTTCGTCTCGCCGACCCGTACATGTTCAGCCGGGGATAATGCGCTCACGCTGCGAGGTGCAAGTTCGCGCTGGTCCTCAGACCTTTTCGGAATGAGAACGCTACAATCGCTGGACAGCTTCGAACAGATTCTCCAGCGACCCGCCAGGCAATTCGAAGAACTCAGCGCGCCGACGGCGTATATCGTCGATCAGCGGGTACGCATAGGCCTCGAAAGATCGTCGAGAGCATTCATCCAGCACGATCATGCGCTTTTTCCGACCCTGCAATCACCTCCGACAGCACGACGAGCGGCAGGCCGGCGACGCGCCGAAAGATCGGGTCATTGGTCAAGAACATCGACACACCTGCTTCCAGCGCTGTGGCCGCGTGGATCGCATCCGGCGTCTTCATGCCGATTTCGGCACGAATCCGCGCCGCACGTTCGAGGGTGGCCAACACGATCGGCATGAGCCGGAATTCCCGCGAGCCAATCAAGAAACTCCGAAAGGCCGCTTCAAGGATCGGCTTGCGTTCTCGGAGCGGCCTGACCAACGCCTCGCACACGGTCAGTTCGCTGCTGAGCACCGCGAGACTCCCCGCCGCCACCGACTTCCAGAGCGAATCGAGGACTTCGGCGTAGGGCTGGACTTTTTCCACGGCGTAGATGACCGTGTTGGCGTCAACGTACACCAAGCCCGATGAAGGCAGGATCAGCGATCCCACGAGTCGCGCTCCTCGCGGATGTAAGCATCCACTTCCTCCGCCGTCTTGAAGAGCACGCCGCCGGGACACTCGGCCAGGATATCAACGACGGAGCGTTTCGCCCGCGATTGCGATATCGGCTGGATGGTGACCTCAACGGCTTCGCCCACGGGCAGGTCGGGGGCGTGGACTTCAATCAACCCGCCAATCTTGACGTTGGTTCTGATCCGCCGTTCCGCCGGCATGTACAGCACTCCTCGACGAGAGCCTGCCGTTCACCGCATCTACCCGGGTCGCCGCCGGTGTCCTCGGCAAAGCCGGCTCGTCTCGATAGAATCGCCCACCGCACTCGGACCCGCTTGCGTCCGGTCGACCATTATATGCCAAAACGCACCGACATCCAGAACATCCTCATCATCGGCTCCGGTCCGATCGTCATCGGGCAGGGCTGCGAGTTTGATTATTCCGGCACGCAGGCGTGCAAGGCGCTTCGAGAGGAGGGGTACAGCGTCGTGCTGCTCAACTCCAACCCCGCGACGATCATGACCGACCCCGGCATGGCCGACCGCACCTACATCGAGCCGATCACGCCGGAATTCGTCGAGAAAATCCTGATCAAGGAGCGCGAGGACGGCCGACCCGTGCATGCCCTGCTGCCCACGCTGGGCGGGCAGACGGCGCTCAACGTCGCCATGGAGTGCCACGAGCGCGGCATCTTCGAGCGGCACGCGTACACCGATCAGAACGGAGAGCGCCGACCCGTGCAGATGATCGGCGCTTCGCCGCGCGCCATCCACCTGGCCGAGGACCGCACCGCGTTCAAGGAGACCATGCAGTCGATCGGCATCGACGTGCCGAAGTCCGGCGTGGCGCACACGTGGGAGGAGGCGCAGCGGATCCTCGCGCAGATCGGTCTGCCCTGCTGCATCCGTCCGGCCTACACGCTGGGCGGCGAAGGCGGCGGGTTTGCGCGCTCGCCGGAGGAGTTCGAGGCGATCTGCAAGCGCGGGCTGGCCGCGTCGCGCGTGAGCGAAATCCTTGTCGAGGAAGACCTCTACGGCTGGAAGGAGTTCGAGCTGGAGGTGATGCGCGACCGGATGGACAACGTCGTCATCATCTGCTCGATCGAGAACTTCGACCCGATGGGCGTGCACACCGGCGACAGCATCACCGTCGCGCCGATCCAGACGCTGACCGACAAGGAATATCAGAAAATGCGCGACAGCGCCATCGCCATCATCCGGGCGATCGGCGTGGATACCGGCGGGTGCAACATCCAGTTCGCGGTCGATCCGAAGACGGGGCGACAGACGGCGATCGAGATGAACCCGCGCGTGTCGCGGTCGTCGGCGCTCGCCAGCAAGGCCACGGGGTATCCGATCGCGCGCATCGCGGCGAAGCTGGCGGTGGGGTACACGCTGGATGAGCTGCCCAACGACATCACCAAGACCACGCCGGCGAGTTTTGAGCCGGTGCTTGATTATGTGGTCGTGAAAATTCCGCGATGGTCCTTTGAGAAGTTTCCCGACGGCGACGAAACGCTGACCACGCACATGAAGAGCGTGGGCGAAGCCATGGCCATCGGACGGAGTTTCAAGGAAGCCTTCCAGAAGTGCATCCGATCGATGGAGATCAAGCGCGCGGGGTATGGTTTGGACGCCAATGATGCGTGGTTGAAGCAAAGGCTACAGGCAACAGGCAATAGGCAACAGCGGGACGACGCTATTAGCAGAGCCGCGACCGTGAGTGAGCGGGCTGAGGCCTTGCCGGGCGGGCAGGAGAACGGAGTGCCGCCCGACGCCGTCGGCGGAACGACCGCGTCGGAGGCTCCGCCGGATACCAAAGAAGAACACGCCGCAAGCTGGCCCATTCCCGCTCCTGTGCTGATAGACAAGCTCTCGCGTCCATCCCAGGGGCGACCCTACTATGTACGCTATGCTTTCAAGATGGGCTGGAGCATCGATCGCATTCATGAACTGACGCGGATTGACAGGTGGTTCCTGACGCAAATCGGCGAATTGGTTGCGTTTGAAGACGACACCCTCTGCGCCGGTTTGGAGAAGGAGAGCACGGCCGCCCGCGAAAAGGTCGCATGTTCCGCCGCGGAATCGAGGCGGCTCGGTTATAGCGCCGCGCAGCTTGCGCGGATTGCACCAGGGACTGGTCTTGATTCCTCGGAGCACGCCGGCGATGCGCCTCCCGTTTACAAGCTGGTGGACACGTGTGCTGCGGAATTCGAGGCGGTGACGCCGTATTATTATTCGTCGCATGAAACGCCGATCGCAAATGAAGAATGCAGAATGAAGAATGCGGAACGCATTCGATCCGAGCGAGATTTACTTGGCATTCAGCATTCAGCATTCAGCATTCAAGATGAGGTCCGCCTCACGGACAAACCTAAAATCGTCGTCCTCGGCGGCGGCCCGAACCGCATCGGCCAGGGCATCGAGTTTGACTACTGCTGCTGCCATGCGTCCTTCGCATCGCGCAAAGCAGGCTATGAGTCCGTGATGATCAACTCGAATCCGGAGACGGTGAGTACAGACTTCGACACGAGCGATCTGCTCTTCTTTGAGCCGCTGACGCACGAGGATGTTCTGAATGTCATAGAACGCCTGAATGCGGAATGCCGAATGCGGAATGCCGAAAAGGAATCAATGTCTCAGTGCATCGATTTCAGCATTCAGCATTCAGCATTCAGCATTTCCTCTGTCCGCGGCGTGATCTGCCAATTCGGCGGCCAGACGCCGCTGAATCTCGCCCAGGGATTGAAGGACGCGGGCGTGCCGGTGATTGGCACGCAACCGGAGATGATCCATCTGGCCGAGGACCGCGAGGAATTCGCCAAAGTCTTGCGAGAACTCAGCCTGCTGCAACCGCCGAGCGGCATTGCCAGAGGCCGCGCCGAGGCGCTGGCCGCCGCGCAGCAGATCGGCTACCCCGTCTTGGTGCGCCCGAGCTACGTCCTCGGCGGGCGCGGCATGCGCGTGTGCAATAACGACGCTGACCTTCACGCTTACATGGATGAAGCCCTCGCCGCGACGGACCGTACCGAGGCGGAGCGCGACAACCCCATCCTGATCGACAAGTTCCTGGTAGACGCGATTGAAGTGGATGTGGACGCCATCGCCGATTTCGGACGCGTGACCGCGCGCGGAGTTCTCCCCACTGCGGGTAATGAGATGTGCATGGTCGCCGGCATCATGGAGCACATCGAGGAGGCCGGCATCCACAGCGGCGACAGCACGTGCGTGCTCCCGCCCTTCTCACTGGGCCGCATGGTCGTTGAGGAGATTTTCCGCTCCACGAAGAGACTGGCGAAACGCCTGCAGGTCTGCGGCGCGATGAACGTGCAGTATGCCGTCCTAAACCGCACCGTCTATGTATTGGAAGTCAATCCGCGGGCCAGCCGCACACTGCCCTTTGTCGCCAAGGCCACCGGCGTCCCCTGGGCGGAGGTGGCGACGCGCGTGATGCTCGGAGAGAAACTGCGCGACGTGCTCAAAGACCATGGCGTGGCCGAAACGCCGATGCCCAAGCACGTCTCCGTAAAGGCGCCGGTCTTCCCTTTCAGCAAGTTCCACGGCGTGGACGTCGTCCTCGGACCGGAGATGCGCAGCACGGGCGAGGTCATGGCCATCGGCTCCAGCTTCGGACGCGCGTTCGCCAAGGCGCAGATCGCCACGGGCCTGTCGCTGCCGACGCGCGGCAACGTGCTGCTGAGCGTGCGCGACGAGGACAAGCCGCGCATCGTCTCCGTCGCGCGCGAACTGTTGGACATGGGCTTTGCGATCTACTCCACGACGGGCACGCGAAAAGTATTGGAAGAGGCCGGCATTCCCAGCGTGCTGGTGTCGAAGCACAGCGAGAGCGGCGCGCCGTTTCTCAAGGACCTCATCGAGAACGCGACGCTGCACCTGCTCATCAACACGCCCATTCACACCGGTCCCGCCAGTGCGGAAGGCCGCTGGCGCGCCGCCGCGTTCGCCCGGCGCATTCCGATCATCACGACCATCGCCGGCGCCGTCGCCGCGGTGGAAGCGCTGCGCGCGATCACGAAATCCGAGGACGGCCAGACCGCCACGCCGCTGACCGTCCGACCGCTGCAGGGCTACTTCCAAGACTGAGCCGTTCCCCGCGAGAGGCAAAATCCTAGTCCGGCTCCGAAGGCGGCGGCAGCGAGACCAAGGAGCGGAACTCATCGCGGACATACGGATTGAGTCGGTCCGAAAAATCCTGCTTGAGTTGCAGGAGGTGGATCAGCTCAAGCACATCCGAGCGGTCTTTGATCCGCTGGGGGGCGGACATCGCGCTCGCCAGCTTCATCTCAATCAGCGTGTGAAGATTGACGAACGACAGGCCGTCCTCGGTCGCCCACGCGACGGATCTCGGGTTGGCAAATTGCACGGGTTTGGGCCGGCCGTCGCCGGGAAACTCGCCGGCAATGAGAAATTCGATCCGCACGCGGGTAATCTCGTCTCGAAGATGTCGGCTGCCCGCCGTCTTGGGCGCGTATCCGTGGCCGACAAGTCCGTCGTGAATCCGCTTCAGGCTCGCGTCGGAGTCGATCAGAATATCCACATCTTGCGTCGAACGGAGCAGCCCATACTGCTGAAGCGCGATTCCGCCGACCACGGCGTATGCGACGCCGAGACGATCCAACTCGCCGGCCACGCGCCGCAGCGTTTCCCAAACCACACCTTCGCGGTGCGTCTGTCGATCCGCTTCCATAAGACGTTCTTTCAAGCTGCCAGTCACGCAAGGCGCCTTGAGTATTTCGACTGCGCGGATCCAGCCTGATATTGTACGCGCAGGCATCGACGCAGTCGATACGGCGCATCGGCCCACAGCGCACCCGCCGGATTCTGGAAGCATCCGGAATGTCGCCGATTCAAGCTGGCTCATTCACCGAGGTACGAAGCAGCTCCGCATACGTGCTTTCCAGGTCCGCCAGCCACTGGGCGAGTTCCAGATTCCCACCGTCGTAAGCCTGCTCCGTCTCCACCAACGCGACGAACCACTTCACCATGTTCGCCCAGTCGTCGAGGTGAATGTACTCCGGCGCGATGCGGTTTCGCTTGCGATCGACGTTGTGGTAATTGCCCAGCGCCACGCACACGCCGGCCGCGTCATAGCCGAAATGACAGAACGCCGACGCCTCGCACGTCCCCCCGTCCATGAGCTTGCGCTGGAACTGGAACTTGCGGTCGCGCTTGCCCAGTTGCGTCGCCACCGCCTGCAGCCAGGCGACGACGCTGGGGTTGAAGATGTTGGCCTTGTCGCCGACGCGCAGGATCGGTCCAGCGCCCTGCGGCGCGTGGGGCAGCTCGGAACTCGTCTCGACGTTGACGACCACGCAGTGCCGCGGGATCGTGCCCAGCCGGCAGGCCGCCATCGCGCCGACGAATCCAACCTCCTCTGCCCGCGTGAACAGGAAATACGCCTCGCCCTCGGACGTGCCGCGCGAAAGCCGCTCCATGGCAGTCAGGATCGCCGCGCACCCGGCCACGTCGTCGCATCCGCGGCAGTACACGCGATCGTGCTTCTCGACGGGATCAGGGATGTCCCACATGCCCGCGCAGCGCGGCGGCACCGGCGACTCGACGTCGATCATTGCCGTGTCCACGCGCTTACGACCCGCCTTCACGGCCGTCTTGATCGACTTCACCTGCCCTCGGACCCAGCGATCCTCGACGAAGAACTTCACCTTCGTGCCGACAAACAGCTCCGGCGGAACCCACCCGCGCCAGAACGCGCGCAGCCGTTTGCGACCGATCATGGCGTCGCTGACAAAGCCGGGATGGTCCGTGTGCGCCGTGATGCACACCGGTCGCGCGACCGCGCGGCCTGGACGGTGGAAATGCACCAGCACGTTGCCCGCGTCATCGCGCGTCAGCGAGCAGTCCCGGCACTGCCGCACGAAGTTCTCGATGTACGCGATGATGCGATGCTCTGCGAACGGCGCCGTCGGAATCGTCAGCAAATCGTGCAATATGCGTCGTGAGCGTGAATCAAGCATGTCAAGAGGATAAGGTGAGCGAAGGTCGCGGGCAATCTGGAGCGGATCGTCCGCCTCCCTTCGGGATCCGTGGGCGACGGAGCGGCTGCGAACTACGCGTAGCTCGAAGCCGCCGCGGTCTTGCGCGGGCCGCGTTCGGCGGCGGCGCGGGCGGCATAGCCGCTCGCGCGAAATGCGGCAAGCGGGTCCGGCGGCAGATGGTGCGCGCGACGATGCTCGCGCAGCAGGTCTCGAACGTCCGTGGCGAAGGCATCCTTCAGGCAGTTCTCTGACGCGACAAGATCCTCACGCGACTGGGCGGCCCGCAGCGCCTCCCGGTCGACCAGCAGCGCCTTGGTGAACATCTCCTGCGCCGTCATCACCGTCTGGATCATGGCCTCGATCTTCGGCTTGAGGTTGTGCGACTGGTCGATCATGTAGGCAATCGGCAAATCGGCTTTCGCCCCGGCCGCGACGCCGCCGCGATCCTGTTCCACCGAGACGATCTCATGGAAGATGCGGAAGAGCTGGTACGGGTCGATGCTCCCCATCGTCAGGTCGTCGTCGGCGTACTTGCGGTCGTTGAAGTGGAAGCCGCCGAGCATGTTCTCGTCGATCAGGAACGCCACGATGTGCTCGATGTTGCAGCCCGGCAGGTGGTGACCGGTGTCCACGAGCACGCGGGCGCGCGAGCCGGCGTCCTTGGCGAGCACATACGCCATGCCCCAGTCCGCCAGGTCCGTGTGATAGAACGCCGGCTCGAACGGCTTGTACTCGACGAGCATCGTCCAGTCCGCGGGAAGGCGCCCATGCACGGCGGCAAGCCCTTCACTCATCCACCGCTTGCGCTGGCGGATGTCGCCCTGACCGGGGTAATTCGTCCCGTCCGCGAACCACAAGCTCAGGCACTTCGAGCCGACGCTTTGGCCGACGCGGATCGAGTCCAACACGTGCTCGAGCGCGCGACGGCGGATGACCGGGTCGCGGTTCGTCAGCGATCCCCACTTGTAGCACGCGTCCTGAAAGACATTGGGGTTGATGGAACCGATGCGCAGCCCCACGGATTCTGCCAACCGCGCCACGCGCCGCACGTCCGCCTCATTCGCCGGGGCGGGGAAATCCCAGAGCACGTGCACGGCCACGCTCGGGCAGCAGCCGGTATGCCGATGCACTTCGGCGGCGTCGGCGAGCTTCTCCTCGACGGTCGTGGCCGCGGCGTCCTGCAGGAACTTGCCGAAGCGCGTGCCGGTGTCGGCGTAGCCCCATGAGGGCGTTTCAATCTGAAACCGCGCGAGGCGCGCGAGCAGGTCGGATTCGCTGATGCCGGACGCATGCCGCATGGTTCAATCCTCGGGTGCGAACTTCGGAACGCCCGCGCGTGCTCTTCAGCGAACGGAGCGCATGGATTTCCTGATCGCCTCTGCTTCTTCGGCGGCAATCTCCGCCGGCAAAGCGGCTTCCACCGTCAAGATGCGCCGACCGCTGACCCACAGCGCGACCCAGTACCCCGTCTTGCCCGGACCTTCGCCCAGCTCAAACTGAAACAGCGTGCCGTCCAGCCCCGCGTCGGATCGAATCGCCTCGCGCGCCGCAAGCTTCATGCCGTCGATATCGACCTTCTGATGCTCGACGGCCTGCGTCCAGAAGTCCAGATCGCCCGGCGGGTCCGTGTTTTCATGAATGCGCAGACCGATGGCATGTCCTTTGGCCGAAACGCCTTTGACCTCGTACACGTAGTCCTGCACGCGCACGAAGCCCTTCGGCAGCGTGAATTGCTGCGAAACGCAGCCCGGTGCGAGAGCACAGATCAGCGCTGTCGTAACAGCATGCATCCGATGGTGCATGGGCATAGTCCTTTCGATCAGCATTGCGTCACGACCCGCGCACGCCCCGCGGTTCCGTTCTTCGGTCGGCTCTGCCACGAGTTGAGGTCCGTGCGTCAGACATTCCCCATCGCGTGGATCGCAGAGCCGCGACCGTTGGAAAGCCGTCTTGCGGTTCCCACGGACACCCGCTTCCTTAAGGTCGCGGCTCAGAAAATCGTTTGAGTCCCAAGGCGCTACACTAATCCCACAGGCGGTCCGGGTGAAGCTGGCGCAGCCAGTAGAACGGAAGCTGTCGCGCGCCCGCGGCGGCGGAGACGCGCGGCGCGACGCGCACGAACGAAATCGAGATCGCACTGTAGGCCACCTTGTTCCTGAGCACGTTCAGCTTACCCGTGAGTTTCTCGATTTCCTCGTTGACGCGGCCCAGCTCGCGCTCGACTTCGAGCATGGCCTTGACGTCCGCGGCTTTCTCCAGGAGCGCGGCCAGGCGGTCGCGCATCTGCTGCGCCGCCTTGAGCCGCGCTTCGAGGTCCACGTATTCCTCCGTCACGTCCTGCGCGTGAATTTCGCGTGCGGCCGTCTGCCCCAGCGCCTCGATCGCCGCCAGCGTCGGCTCGAACGTCTCGGCGGGCACGCGGAGAGCGATGCTGTCGCCGCGGATCTCCTGAACGTAGCCACCGCAGGAAAGTGCCAGTTCCTTGGCACGCGCCATTGAAGCGTCGATGTCGCCGACCACGCTGCGCAGCGCGGCCGTGTACACGACGACCCGTTTCCGCGCGGCGGCCTCGGCGGCGTCCTGCACGCTCACCGCCAGCAGTGCCGGGATCACGGGCGAAGTGAGCCCTTCGCTGAGGACGGGTGCGGCGAGGTCCGTGGTGTTGTCGCGCCCGGCGAACGTCCCAGGAACGTCGGAAGCCAGCGAGGCGGGATTCGTGATGTCGACCATCTGGTTCGACTCCCGGCGAATACGTTCGGCGGAATCCGGCACGACGCCAAGCTTGGCGAAGTCGCGCGGCAGCAGCAGGCGTGAGCCCTGCGGATCGGTGTGCAGGCTGGAGTCGCGTTGTGCCTCGCGGTAGTCCTTGGTGGAGGCGCATCCGCAGAAGAAGACAAGTCCGAGAAGTGCGGTCAACCGAACGGACGGTTTCATGAGCAGAACCTCCGTGGGCATTCTCTGGGTGATTTGCGAGAACACGTGGACGCTATTCGAGCGTCCAAGCGGGATTGTGGCGGGCATCGCCGCGCTTTTCAAGAATGAGAAGGAGCCGGCGTGAACTCCGCGTGCGGGCAACTTTGGGCGGACGGATTTCCGCCTCGACAGGGGCCGCGGATCTTGTCGCGGACCCGTCAGAACCGTACCGACTTGGCGGTCCGTCACACTCAGTCTTGCGGGTTGGAGAAAAGGGCTGCCTCACGGGTGCGGCCCGGAAAGCCGCGGTCCGACCCGCGACATGGGTCGAGACGGACCACCCGGCGCGATTCTACGCTTTTGAGCGCGGGGCCGGACCTTGCTCCGCCGCGCCTTCCTCAGTCTCGCCGCTGTCAAGAAGCTCCTTGAGCCGCGCCACGACGCGCCCCTTGGCGAGGTACACCGCATTGCGCGAGATGCCCAGCAGCGAGGCCACCTCGCGCGGCGGCATATTCTTGCGCATGCAGAGGTCAAACGCCTGAAACGTAGACGGCTCGAACTCGCGGCGCACCGTGTCCATCGCCTCTTCCGCCGCCACCTTCCGCCACTCGGCGTCGAAGGCGGCCTCGAACGCCTCCGCGGGGGAGGGCTGCGAATCGGGCACTTCGTCGAGGTTGCGGCTCGGCATGCCTCCTGGCGAAAACAACCGGGACGCCGAGCCTGGGCAGGGGGGGGCGCTGCCCGGGACATCGGCGCCCCGGAGGCGGCTCTCGCCGGGGATTTCGCCGGGGTTTTCGTCAAGGTTTTCGCTGCGGCTTTCACCGGGGTTTTCGTCAAGGTTTTCGCTGCGGCTTTCGCCGAGGTTTTCGTCAAGGTTTTCTCTGCGGCTTTCGCCGAGGTTTTCGTCCGGCGGCGTATGAAAGGCGGGTCCGCGCCGCGCGCGCGCGTTCCGCGCGATCAGATCGCGCACCTTGTGTGCAATCACTCCCCGCAGAAACATGCGAAACCGCCCTCGCGCCCGGTCATATCGCTCCCCCCGCAGCGCCTCCACCGCCGCGACCATCACCTCCTGCCCCACGTCGTCCGCGTCGGCCTCGGACAACCGGCACGCCCGCGCCACCGCCCGCACCATCGGCGCATACCGCGCCACAAACGCCCGCGCCGCGGCTTCGTCCCCCGCCACCGCCACACCAGCCAGCAGCGTCGTCGAAGTCATCGAGGCGTCTTCGAATTCGGATTGAGGTTGCATGGTTCGCATCGTACCGCCCCGACCCCCGGCCCCGCTCCTGGAGCCGCCCGCCGGTGCGGGAAGTGTCCAATCGCCGGCTTTGCTATTGCAGTGTCACCAACACAAGCACCAGCACCAGCCCCTTCCCGCCCCTGCTTAACGGTTGCATTGCCTTGCCGAGCACCGCCCCCTGCGACCGGGCAATATCCGTGACTTTCATGGCGTGTCCGAGCACTTTCCACGTAATCAACAGGTCGCCAGCGCCAACCGCCAGTTCGAAGGAATCGCCATCTTCAGGTTGCGCAAGCTGTCGCTTGATCACCGCTTCATGAACGTCTGTCCGCTGCCCCTCCCTCCTATTCCGCGCTCGCGGCGACATCTGTCACGAAAACCGCTGGAGGGCGTGAAATCGCAGAATGGAGGGGGGTCAGTCTGGCGCCTCCCGGCGGAGGGCGCCTTTTGCGGCGGACGCCTGCGCAGTCGGCCGCGGGTCGATCCGGCCACGATCGCGTGCTCTACGGAGTCTCGCCGCGCCGCTCAGCATCGCGGCCCCGCTCAGCGTCGCCAACCGGGGGCCAGAGGGGGATCCAGAGATCCTCCGCTTTGGGCATCGCCCTGGCCGGGTCGCGGCTGGAGATGGCGCGCACGGCGTCAGGAGCGGCGCGCAGGTTGGCGTCGAGCTTAAGGATCAGCCCGTCGGCGATGTTGAACTCGATGAAGCCGGGTTTGCCGCCGGCGCCATCGCGCACCGCGTAGATCGGGCGGTTTCGGAAGGCGACGCGCGGCTCGGTTTCCTGGTATTCAAACACGTTCAGCCGCCCGTACGCCCGCAGGCTGCCCAGCGTTTCCGGGTTCATCTCGGTGCTGCGGCATTGACCGTGCAGGGCGCCGTCGCGCTCGACGTTGAGAATCATGACGGCCGGCGAGAGCAGCTCCTGCTTGGCGGCGTTCTCCGGGTGATTCAGCAGGCCCACGCAGATCAGCTCCTTGGCGCCATCGCCGTCGAGATCGCCGGCGGCGTAAGCGCCCATCGCGCCGTAGTGCCAGTACTCGCCGATCACGCGCCCCTCCGCGCTGACCGTGAGAATCCGCCGCGGGCAGCCGGGGAAGCCGACCGTCACCACGATCTCCTGCCCGGGTTGATCGTCCAGGTTGGCGAAGAGCGCCACGCCCGGATCGCACGAAGTGGGCGGCGTGCGCGTCTCCCACGGCGGCAGCTTCGACAGATCAAGGGGGGCGCTCCACGCGTCGATCAGCCGGGGCCAGCCAATATGGGCTTGAAGCCGGTAGAGCGCGGGGCCAACGCGAGGCGCGTCGGATTCCAGCCCTCCCACGATCACGAGCAAATCCGAAGCCGCGTCGTCGTCGAGATCGGTGAGGGCGAGCTGGCGCACCGGTGCGGGGAAGTCGCTCCGCGACCACATGATGCCCCACGGGCCGGTCACCAGAACGCTTCGCTCCTCGACCACGTGAACCGTGTCGAAGCAAATCCGGCGCGTCGCGGCCCACGCGATCGCCGCCGCCAGCAGGACCAGCAGCATGCACAAGCGCAGGAGGCGCGCGTGCGGCAGCGAGAGCCAGCTCAGCCCTGACCTGGCGGCTTCGAGAAACGCGTCCGCCGACTCGAAGCGCCGGCGTCGATCCCAGTGGGCCCCCCGGTTGGCCAGGCGGATGGTCTGCGTCAGCGCGCGACGCTCGGCTCGGACGCGCGACTTTCTTGCGGGCAGGTCGGCCGGAAGCTCCGGGAACTTCGAGCGGTGATAGCCGGTGATCATCTCGTACAGCATGATGCCGGCGGCGTACAGGTCGGCCGTCTCGTCGATCGCGCCTTCCGGCGGGAGGTAGCCGGGCGTTCCCACCTGCGTGAGCGTGTGATCGAGCGAGGCGACCAGCCCGACGTCGGCGAGTTTCGCGGAACCGTTGACGAACAGGATGTTGGAAGGTTTGACGTCGCGATGCACAAGATCGCCGGCGTGCAGGTGTTGCAGACCGCGAAGCACCTGCGCCGTGATTTCGAGCGCCTGCCGCGGGGGCAACGGCGCCTCGCGCTGGATCAAAGCTGCCAGCGTCGAAGGGGCATACTTCGCGTCAGCATCCGGGGAGAACGCAGCCGGCGAGGGCGCAGCCGGAGATGACGGCTCCGGAATGTCGGCTAAGCGAGGCAGCGGATCGGCAAGCTCCATCGCATAGAAGAAGCCGCCATCCACCTCGCCCACATGGTAAATCTGAACAAGGGCCGGGTGACCGGCCGCGACTTCCTGATACAGCCGAATGCCCGCAAGCTCACGGTCGGTAGCGGGTCCGCCGCTGGAGGATGTAGCGTGTTCCGACCCGGCGTCGCCGGAGGTTTCCAGGGTCGTCACGCCGCGCGGAAGCAACTTGATGGCGCGCTGCATGCCCGTGAGGACTTCCTCGGCGAGCCACACTTCGCCAAACGCGCCCTGCCCGATGCGTCGGACCATGCGGTAGCCGGGAATCGAAGGAGCGCCCGTCGCGTCGGCGGTCCTGTCTTCGCGCGCATCGGCGCGGCGCGGGTGCTGCTGAGGCGGGCCTGCGGGTCTCATGCCGCGCATGATAGGTGATGGGGAGCGCCCAGATCAACGGGCGGGATTCGCCGCGTGCAGGCTCACGTCCAAGGTCTTGCCAGGGGGGATTGGCTGCGTTGTCACACACTCGGCGCCGGTTGGAGACCTGTGGCACATTCACCGGTTGGAAACCGGGGCCACATTCACCGGTTGGAAACCGGCGCCACATTCACCGGTTGGAAACGGGCGCCACATTCACCGGTTGGAAACCGGTGCCACATCCACCGGTTGAAAACCGGGGCCACATCCACTGGTTGGAAACCGGGGCCACAGAAGTCGCGCGGCAAGCTCTACGGCAGCGTCTCGACGCTTGTTCGCCCGGTGCTCGCCTGCGCGTTGGTTCTCGCCTTGGCTTCGGGCTTGAGGCGCAGGAAGACGGGCTTCTTCATTTCATCATGACTGACCGTGCGGAAATGGTGCCACGCCGGCTCGGGGATGTTGTCCCACGGGAGCGCGGAAGCTCCGACCGGCAGCTTGATGCGCTCATAATAGTTTGGGTCCTTCGCGCGATCATACACAAACTTCGGCAATCCCAAATCATAATCCCAGTGCTGGAACACGATCCAGTCCGGCAGCTTGTTGCCGAACCGCGTGGTCAGGTCCCGCGTGCGCAGGACGAGCAGGTCCGTGTAATACCGCAGCGGGAAATTCTCATACACCGTGGTCACCAGGTCGTTCTTGTCGGCGTGCTCGTTCAGGTAACGGATGACTTCTTCGATGGGTCCCTCATAATCATCCCGCAGTTCCAGATACAGATTGTATAAGGGAAATTCCAGTTCCTGATATTCGAGCCATTTGTTAAGCCGTCCATTCTTCGCCAGCATCGTCCACGTGTAGCCGTTCGTGTTCTTGTGGCCGAACGCCGTGGCCTCGTGGTACGAATCGTCATACGCCTTGTCCACCGGGCGCTCGTGCCCGGCCTTGCGATGCTCTTCGGAAAGCACGGCAATGCGCTCCCGGCGCCAGGGATCGAGCACCAGCTTGCGCGCGGCGTAGAGGGGACCGAATTGGAAGAGTTCGCAGCCGACCAGCAGAAGCAGAATGGGAATGGCCGGGATGAGCCGCCGTCGCGTCATGCGCATCACGCACGCCGCCGTCGCCAGCGCCAGCAGCGGCAGCGCGCCCATCAGGTAGCGGTAGAACGGATGATTCGCCAGCGCCGCGGCCGAGAAGATGACCGCCGCCGTCGAAAACGCGGCCGCCTGCTTCCAATTGGTTTCAAACCACCGGTCCCCGCGCGTCGCGCGCCACCCCGACCTGGCCGCCCACAAGAAAAGGCCGATGCCGACCCACAGCGCATAACCGAGCAGCGCCGCGAGCGAATACACCGTGGCGGGCATCACCATCACCACGTAGAGCCCCGCGACCGCGATCAGCATCGCCACCACCCGCAAAGCGCGGAAACCAGGCTTGGCTTCGGTTTGAGCAGCCGCCCCCGGCAGCGCCAGCAGGCACATGAGAAACAGGAACACCGTAAGGAACAGCGCCGCCAGTCCGCTCAGCGACGTGTACTCCAGAATGGTGGAGGCGACCGTGCGAAGCGACTCCAGATCATCCGGCATGTGCAGCCCGCGCTCACGTCCCACGGTCAACGATAGATACGCTATGACGCCGGCGGTCGCGGCTCCGAACGCTCCCGCGCCCCACGCAAGCGCGCGCCGTCGAACCCATCCGCACGATGCCCACGCCGCCGGCACGACCAGCACGAACGGAAACGCACTCGTGTGAACATGGACCAGGTAGGCGCGCAGCGACGCCGCCAATCTCGACCACGACTCGCTGATCGGCACGCCGCTGTTGTCGTAGTTGCGGTCCCACGAGCGCGTGTACACGAAGAAGGGGAGCGTCAGTGCCGCGATGATGGCACATCCCACGAGGTAGTGGAACCAGACGCAGCCGCGCAGGCGCGACGCCGCCTCGCGCAGGGATACGCCGCGAGGAATCCGCGGGCCATGCGTCAGCAGCGCGTGCACGCCGAGCGCGCCCGTGGCGCCCATCATCGTCGGAAAGAACGTGTAGAAGCCGCCCACGCCGCCCAGGGTGAACAGCGCCGCCCCGTAGCGCCGCCCGCGCGTCATTCGAACGTATCCCCACGTCTGCAGCAGCGTGAACAGCGACAGATACGGATACGAGCGACATTGCCGCGCGAACAGAATGTACGGCACGCACAGCGCCAGCAGGATCACTGCCACGCGGCTCGTCCGCCGGTCCCCGCACATGTCCGTCAGCGCCACGTACATCACCGCCAGCGTCAGCCACGCCCCCAGCGCGAACGGGAATCGCGCCGCCAGCGTCTGCTGCTCCATCGTGTCGGTTTGACCCAGCGCGTCGAACACCAGCAGCGAGCCGGCCGTCAGGTAGTTTCCGAACCACGACGTCCAGATCCAGACGCCGCCCTTGTTGATGTCCACGAACCCGCCATCCGGAAGGGGCCGCTGGTCCGTGATGGCCCAGAGCGAATGCCCGGCCTTGTCCAGCGGCGGCGTGCCGTCGTCCGCCAGCGGGTAACCGTGCTTGACGATGCACCGCGCCAGCGTGGCGGTCTCCGCTTCGTCCTGCCATAGGATGCCCGCGCCGAGGTTGGGAAAGATCAGCCAAGGCGGAACGAGCAGAATGAAGAGCCAGAAGAAGTCAAAACGCCGGCGCGGTCGTGGGGCATCCGCCGCCGGCGTCCCAGCTTCTTGCATCAAGTTGCGCGCTTCGCAAGTAGTCATCGCACCCGTCGATAAATCAGCACCCCGCCCGTCGCCGCCTTGCGCGCCCGTTCGCCCAGCGCGCGGGCGTCCTCGCCGAACTTCAAGTCATACCGGCGCTCGCCGGGGCGGGGAATAGCCACGCCGTCCAGCTCGTAGCGGCGTCCGGGCGTGATCATGCCGGCCACCGCCTGCTCCAAAGCTCGCGGGCAGTTGACGTCCGGCGTGCGCGAACTCCAAAGCTGAACTTCAATGATCCACTCCGGCGGAGCGGCCGCCAGCTCACGGAGCACCTCCTCCTGCCGCTGCAGTGCGTCGGCATACGGACCGAACAGCGGGTACATGATGACGTAGCGCGTGGCGCTGCGGCGATGGGCGTGAAAGAGAATCTGCGGCTCGGAGCCGAGGATGAGAATCCGGTCGGACGGCTCGCCGGAAGCGCGGAGGTACTCGGCGATCTGCTCCCCTTCGACGCAGAGGCTCTGCCCGTACATCTCGCGCGCCCGCGCTTCCGCCGTCGGCGCAAACCAGAACGAGGCGTTGGCAAGGGTCGGAACGAGCAGCACCATCAGCGCCATGACGCCCGCCGCCGACCGCCGCAGCCAACTCGCCCACAGCCCCATGTCCTCGACCGCCCGAGCGAGCCCGATGCCCGCCAGCGCGCACAACGGCGGCAACAACCAGATGGAGTAGTGATCGTAGAAGTTCAACGAGACCATCGCCGCCGCCGTCGCCGCCGCGAGCCAGCCGATCATCAGCCCGCTGCGCCCCGGACCCCGGCGCAGGACGGCTACCGTGCATATCAGCGCCGGGAGCAGCAGAATCGGTCCCTGCCGCAGAAGCGCTCGCGTCAGCGCCCGCAGCGCCTCCTCGCCCGCGGTCCGGTTGATGTACGCCAGATTGTGCCACAGCACGCCGTCCAGAAACGCGTCCCATGCCTCGCGCGCCGCGAAAAACCAGCCGATCGGCGCGGCGACCATCGCCGCTCCCACGGCGCCGGCCAGAACATGGATGCCGCGGCGGATACGAGATTCGTGACCGCCCCGGGATTCGTTTCCCGACCGCAGCACCGTCCACAACCAGATCAGCCCGATCCAGGCCGCCGGCAGCGCCGCCACCTGCTTGAAGGCGCACGCCGACGCCAGCCCAAGCCCGCACATCGCCGAGGACTTCAGCGACCGCGCGCTGCGCAGCTCGATGCACGCCAGCGCCCCCAAAGTAAGCCCGAGGTTGCCGAAATGCTCCGTGTTGGCCGCCGTCGCCAGGAGGCGCGGATCGACGCTCGCCAGCGCGAAGAGCAACGCGGCCCACGCCGCCGCGCCCGCCCCCGTCAGCCGCCCCACGACGCGCCACAGCATCGCGCCGGTCAGCAGGGTGCAGATCGCCAGCGCCGTGTGAACCGAGATCACGGATTCCCCCAGCACCGCGAAAAGGGTCGCATACGCGCCGAAGATTCCCGGCGTCTTCTGGTTGAACTGGTCGAGGTACGGCGTCTCGCCGAGCAGCAGCCGCTGCGCGATGTAGGCGTATTCCCCCTCGTCGCGCTCCAGCGGCATCGTCAACGTCAGACCTCGCGTGACGACGAAGACGCCGACCGCGGTGAGAATCAGCGGCAAAGAGCGGCGCAGCGAGTCGTCGCGGCGCGCGGCGCCGTGGCCGGTCTCCTGCGCCGCGGGCTGGATCGCGGCGCCGGGTTCTGCAGGCATCGCCGAGTCCATCGCGCGCGCCCCCCACCGCCCCGTCGGCTGGTCAGCGGCTATCGAATCGTGCGTCACGCGCGGCGTCAATCAGGCCTCCCATCGGTCCGTTGCTCTGGTCCCTCGTCCCGCCACGGGCGCTGCGGCGTTTCGCGCGGGGTGTGTCCAATTCCGGCACCGACCGTAGAATCCGCCGCGAGGCTGTCATGGAAACACCGGTTCAATCTTCTCGAAGCCGCGTCCCGCTGCTGGCCGCATGCGTCGTCGGCGCGACCGCGTTCGCGTTGTACCTTCCCGCCCTGCGCGGGGAGTTCGTCTTCGACGATCCCGTCTATGTCCGATCCAACCCCTACATTCAATCGCTCAGCGTGGACACGGTCCGCTGGGCGCTGACGGAAAGCCACCACGGCAACTGGCACCCGATCACCTGGATGTCGCACGCGCTGGACGTGGCGCTGTTCGGCGAGAACCCGGTCGGGCATCACGTTGTCAGCCTCTTGGTCCACGCCGTCAACTCCGCCCTGCTGCTGCTCCTGCTGGCGCGCATGACGGGGCGCGTCTGGCCCGCGGCGTTCGTGGCCGCCGTGTTCGCCATGCATCCGCTCCAAGTGGAATCGGTCGCCTGGATCAGCGAGCGAAAGACGCTGCTCTGCACGATGTTTTCGCTCCTGTGCCTGCTCGCTTACGTTGCCTATGCCCGCCGCCCAGGTCCGGCGCGTTACGCCCTGGTCTTCGTCTCCCTCCTCGCGGCGCTGATGTCCAAACAGATGGCGGTCACGATCCCGTGCCTGCTGCTGCTGCTCGATTATTGGCCTCTGCACCGGTTCAGTCTGCGCGCCGTGCTCGAAAAAGTCCCCCTGCTGTTATTGTCGGTCGCGGCGTCGTGGATGGCGTGGAACACGCAGCAGACGGGGCGAGCCGTGACACCGCTGAGTATTATCGGCTTGGACCTGCGGGTTGCGAACATCGTCCTGAGCCTGTCGCGCTACGTCGGGAAGCTGATCGTGCCGGTCCGGCTCTCGCCTCTCTACCCCTACCCGGGGATGGAGGCGCCGCCCTGGCCCGCCGGGATCACTTTGACCTGCACCGTGCTCGTGCTTGGAATGTGCGTCCTGGCGTTCGTCCTCGTGCGCCGCGCGCCCTGGCTCTTCGTCGGCTGGTTCTGGTTCGTCGGCATGTTGGTTCCCGTGCTGGGCATCGTGCAGATCGGGCGGCAGGCGATGGCCGACCGGTTCATGTACCTGCCGGCCGTCGGGCTGCTCATCGTCCTTGTCGGATGCGCGGATGTCCTGCTGGGTCGGCGACGATGGGTTGGGCCTTCCCCGTCGGAGCCGGTGGACCAGCCCTTTGCATCCGAGTCAACCGTCGAGGCATTCGCGCCCGGGCGCAGCGGCCCGCCTTCCGCGGCGCCGGCGATCCTCGCCCTGCTGCTGCTCGCCGGTTGTTGTGTGTTGACGGTGCGTCAGATCGGCGTGTGGCACGACAACGAAACGTTCTGGCGGCATGTGCTCGCCCTCGCGCCCGGCTCGCCCACCGCCCGGTTTGGGCTGGCGGGCACGCTGATCCGCAAGAGCGCCGGCGATGAGCAGGATGCGTGCTTCACGGAGGCGCGCTCACTCCTTGAAGACGCCATTGCGCTGGAGAAGGACCAGTACCAGCACATCAAGATGCGCATCCACCTCGCCGAGCTGCTTTCTCGAAAGCGACTCTACGAGGAGGCCATCCCGCATCTTGAGTTCCTGGTCGAAAAGGCGCCGCAGGAGGCCGCGTATCGCGGGCTGCTCGCCTTCAACCAGGAACAGGCCGCGCCGCTCGCCGTTGCGGACGCGGAGCGCAACCGGCTCCAGGAATCCGCGCGCGCCAACTACCTGTGGGCCTTGGGCATGAGAGCGCCGACGGAGACGATGGCCGACATCCACGGTCATTACGCCGCGTTCCTCAGCCGCGCCGGGTTGATCGACGAGGGCATCGCCGAATACCGCCGCGCGATCGGGCTTTACCCCACGCAGAAGCTCTACCTCGCACTCATCGCCACGCTGGAACGCACCGGCAGGCAGGCCGAAGCGGGCGAAGCACGCCGCCAGATGGAGTTTCGCTTCCCCGGCGCCAGCGCCGCCTCGCCCGCAAGCCCCTGAGACTGACCCCTTCGCAGTCAGGCCGTGGTGAAATCGTCAACCGGGCAAGGGCGCACGTCACCCCCGCGCAGGCGAGGGTCCAAGACGCTGCGAGAGGCCGCGGGATTCTCGCCTGCGCAGGAATGACGGCCGGGTGGCATGCTCTCGCTGTACTCAGCGTGAGCATGTTGCCAGGTTCGTAAGCAGGTGACGAAGGCAGGCTGCCATCCTGAGCCTGTCCGCAGGGCCCTTCAATTTTCAGTCGTTGCGTCGACGTAGCCTGCTTGCCGGTCGAAAACAAAGGGACGTGTTAATCGCCGAAGCCTGGAAAGGGAACCATTGAAAGACTTTGGGGCAAAGATGCATCGCCAACCCGCTGGATTCCCGCCTGTGCTGGAATGACGGGGCTGGATTCCCGCCCGCGCGGGAATGACGGGCGTCACCCTTCACCACGGACCGATACGCCTGCCCTGATGCCCACGCCGTCTGCCGTCTACGCATCCCGCGTGGTACGATCCCATGCGCCGGGCGAGTGGCGGAATGGCAGACGCCGGGGACTTAAAATCCCCTGTTCCGAAAGGGACGTGCGGGTTCGATTCCCGCCTCGCCCATCGAGAGGCTGGAAACTGGAGCCGAGAAACCTGAGACCGGAGACGGCTCCGTCACCTCTCCCCTTGCTGATTGGGGGAGGGTGTGCGTCCGCTGCGATTCACGCCGATTCCGGCCACCCCACGTGGGAGACGAGCATGGGCATGGCTTCTGAAAACGTGAAGACCAAGGCTATCGCCCGCGTTGCAAGCGCCCCATCAGCCGCGTGAACACGTCGAACGTCAGCGCCTGCGGTCCGTCGCTCAGCGCCTTGGCCGGCTCGGGGTGAATCTCCACCATCACCCCGTGCGCCCCCGCAGCCATCGCCGCTTCGGTCATCGACGGAACCCATCGCCACGTCCCGCACGCATGGGACGGATCCACAATGACCGGCAGGTGCGTCAGCTCCTTCACCACCGGGACGGCCGAGAGGTCCAGCGTGTTGCGCGTCGCGGTCTCAAACGTGCGGATGCCGCGCTCGCAGAGAATCACCTGCTGATTGCCGTGCGCGAGGATGTACTCCGCGGCGGCGAGCCACTCGTCGATCGACGCCATCATCCCCCTCTTGAGGATGACGGGGCGGTCGATCCGCCCGATCTCCTTCAGCAGCGAGAAGTTCTGCATGTTCCGCGCGCCGAGTTGGATCACGTCCGCCTTCTCCGCCACCCGCGCGAGGTCCGCCGGGTGCATGACCTCGGTGACGATCGGCAGGTCGTACATCCGCCCGGCTTCCGCCAGCAGATCCAGGCCCTCGTAACCCAGCCCCTGAAATGCGTAAGGCGAGGTGCGCGGCTTAAAGCACCCGCCGCGCAGCATGTGCCCGCCCAGCTCGCGCACCAGCTTCGCGCAGGACAGAATCTGCTCGCGCGACTCGACGGAGCAAGGTCCGGCGATGATCGTCCGCGCGTCGCCGCCGACCACGACATGGCCGATGTGGAACTGAGAGTCCTTCGTCCGCGAGGCGCGCGAGACGAGCTTGTACGGTTTCTTTTCCAGCTCTTTCAGCGGAATCGCGCCGGCCGTCGCATCCCCAGGTTCCGCGCCGTCCAGCACGTCGTCGCCGGCGGACTGGCTCGCCTCCGCGGAGAAGCTCGCGCCCGCGCAAGTCGTGGACGACACCTCGTTTCGGCTCGGCGCGCTGCCATCAAGCGCTGCAGCCGCGGCGGCGCCGGGTCGCGGCGCGGCCGGTCGGCTCTCGCGCGTCGTTCGCGCCGGATACGAGCCCAGCACTTTCAGGAACGACGTGTCGCCGGCAAGCTTCGCCAGCGCCGTCCCCACGCGCGGCTCCGCCAGGTTGCCCTCGAAATCCAGGTAAAACAGGTATTCCCACGGCATGTGCGGGCGCGGGCGCGACTCGAGCTTGGTGAGGTTCAGATGGTGCGCCGCCAGCGTGTTCAGGCAGCGCAGCAGCGCCCCCTCCTCGTGCCGCGTCGCCAGGAGGATCGACGTCTTGCAGGGAATCCGCGCATCGAAGCGCATCGGCTCGCGCGCCACCACGAAAAACCGCGTGTAGTTCTCCTTCTGATTGGCGATGTCCCGCCGCAGCACGCTCAGCCCGTACAGCCGCGCGGCCTCGTCGCTGGCGATCGCCGCCTGCGAGAGGTCCTGATCGTCGCGGATCTTCCGCGCGGCCATCGCGGTGTCGGTGTACGACTCGACGTGGCAACCGGCCAGGTCGCGCAGGAAATCCGTGCACTGGTCGATCGCCTTGGGATGCGAGTACACCCGGCGGATGCGCGACAGCGGCACCGCCTCCAGCGCCAGCAGGCAGTGCTCCACCTTGTGCACCTCCTCGCCGACGATCGACAGGTCCATCCGCGCCAGCAGGTCGTAGGCCTCGTTAATCGAGCCGGCCGTCGTGTTCTCGATCGGCAGCATGGCGTAATCCGCGGCGGCGTCGCGCACGGCCTGGAGCATTTCCGGAAACGAATCAAATCCCTGGTAGCGCACTTCGCCGGCGCGAGTGCCAAAGTGGCGGCACGCGGCCAGGTGACTGTACGCGCCCTCCGTGCCCTGGTAGGCAACGGTGACGCACTTCTCATCGAGGCGGCGCGGATTGTCGCGGTCGGCGAAACGCTCGTGCTGAACACGGACGGAGTGATCGAGAATCTCGCGGTACAGGCGGACCAGGTAGTGCGCGTCCAGCCCGTGCGCCCGGCCCCGATCCGCCAGCGCCGTCAGCAGCGCTTCCTCGCGGATCAAGTCGCGCGGCGCCGCCGCGCCGTCCGTCTTCAATCCGCCGATCTGCGCCGCCAGCCGGTCGCGCTCGGCGAGGTCGGCCACGAGCCGCGCGTCGATGCCGTCCAGTTGTGCACGCAAGTCCCGGAGTTTGTCGTCCATGCTTGGAATTATCGTGGAAATCCGCCCGCCGGGCGACACGGGGAACCCGCACGGCAGACAAGGTGTGTTTATCGGCGCTGTCCGGAACTGCTGAGTTTCTGCTCCAGCGCAGCGGCTTTCTCAAGCTGGTCATGCGTCCGGTAGAACTGGATCAGCGTGCGCGCATACTCGGTGCGATCCGGCTCCAGCTCCACCGCCGCCTTGAGGTGCTCTTCCACGGCGCCCGCGTCGCCCCCCTTGGACGCCAGCGTCTTGCCCAGCAGGTAGCGCACGCCCGCATGACGCGGGAGCAGCCGGGCCGCCTGCTCAAGCTGCGGCACGGCCTCGTCCGCGCGACCCAGCGCCAGCAGCACTTCGCCCAGCATCGCGCGCGGAGCGCCCTCCTCCGGGTGCAGCCCGACCGCCCGTTGCAGGTGCGCCACGCCTTCCAGGGGTCGCCCCCGCGTCATCTCCATCGCCGCCAGCGCCGCAAGAAACTCCACCCGCTCGCCGAGCTTCCTCGAAGCCTCGTCAAGCACCGCCTCGGCCGGGTCGAACCGCCCCAGCGTCGTCAGCAGCCGCGCCAGTGCCAGCGCGCTGTCACTACTGCCCTCCGCCCGCCAGACGGCCTGCAACTGCGCCACCGCGTCGTCCGCCCTCCCCGCGGCCAGGAGAAACCGCGCGAACTCCCGGTGCAGTTGCACCTCGCCCGGCTGCAGCTCGACCGCCCGCCGCAGGTGCGACTCGGCCTGGGCGACTTCCTGCCGCAGCACGCACAGCCACGCCAGCCGCACGCGATTCGCCGCCATATCCACCAGCCCCCATCTCGCCAGCGCCTCGCCCGCGCGAACCCCTCGATCCACCGCTCCGCGCTGTTCAGCGGTCAGTTCCGCCGGTCGCGCCATCGCCTGCTCCAGCGACGGCGCGAACTTCAGCGACTCCGCATGGGCATCCGCGAGCACGCTTTCCAGGCGTTGCATCGCGCCGCAGTGCGCCCACAGCAGCAGCACCGGAAACATACATCCCAGGAACACGCGCCCCGCCCGCGTCAGCCCCCCGCCGCGCTTCAAGGCGAAGTTCTGAAACCGCACGTTCGCCTGCGTCGCCAGCCGCACCAGCAGCAGCGACACGTACGCCAGCATCGCGCCCGCGCCCAGCGCCATCAGAAACGGCACGGCCCCGTACAATCCCCGCAGCGCCGCAAACCCCAGCACGAAGAACGCCGCCAGCAGCCCCTCTTCCCACGCGGAGGTGTCGCCCTCGCGCCGCGCACTCAGCACGCCCATCACGCCCGCCGCCGATCCCCAGACCCATACCGGCATCGCCGACCACGCGCCCGCGAAGATCACTCGCAGCCCGATGAAGACCACGGCCGCGAGCGCGATCCCCTCCAGCCAGCGCTTCCATGTCCGCTTTCCTTTGATCGTTGTGCGCGCCGTCCGCCTCCCCGCCAGGGCGCTCGGCACGCCGAACCCGAAGTACAGTGCGTCATTCGGGCACACGCTCACGCAGTCCATGCACTTCATGCACCCGGGGTCGATCACCATCCCGTAGTCGCGCACCTCCTCGTGCACGCGCACGTTTGACGTGCAGGCCGCCGTGCAGTGCCCGCAGCCCTCGCAAGCGTCGGTCACGCGAATCCGCCCCGGCGCCAGCCCTTCGACCATGCCGAAGATACCGCCGTAGGGACATCCGTAGGTGCAAAAACCCTTCGAGCCGAGCAGGTACACGATCAGAAACCCGCACGTCAGCAGCGTCAGCCCGCCGATGAACCAGCCGGGAAACGTCGCCCAGAACTGCGTCGTGGTCAGGTGCGTCTGCGACGGCGTCACCGCGGCGGCAAGCGCCTCCCCGCCCGCGACGCGCTGAATCAGCGGGAAGACGAACATGTAGAAGAATGCAACGAGCGGAACCCACACCAGCAGCCGTGATCGCATCGCGCGCGGGCGAATCCCGATCTTCCCCAGCAGCCAGCGGCACAGGTCCTGGAGCGCGACGACGTGGCATGCCCATCCGCAGAAGAACCGCCCCAGCACCAGGGTCGAGAGAATCGCCAGCCCGAAGAAGATCGCCCCGGCGTTGACCACCCCGCCCAGGGCGTACTGCATCCCTTCCGACGGCTCCAGCGGCGACAGCGTCCGCCCCGAAGACATCCAATGCGCAATATGCACCGCCACCAGCACGTGTACGCCGATCAGCACCAGCGCGCGCCGGCGGCTCATGCGCGAAGCACGCACGCCTCGCCCCGACGCGATCACGTTCAGCGCCATGGGTCTCTTGCCGCTTGCCTGCGGCTGAAGCTCACTTGACGTCGTACACGACACCCCGGACCCGCCTTCCGCAAATCGCAGCACTCGCCCGCTCCTCGCCGCGGCATGGCTGCGCTCCGCCCCAGCATGGCTGCGCTCCGCCGCGGCAAGACTTCCCCGCGCGGCGGCATGCCCGGGCCGCGCCGAAACAGGCAGGATGATAGCTCCCGGCCGCGGACTTGCAGATTCCGCCGTGCGGGCGCGAGGGGATTTCCTGGGGCAACCACGATCTGGCGAAAATTTCCAGCGCGTCGGCCTCAGCCGATCGCTGGTGGTTGACGGTCGGGTCGGCTTCAGCCGACCGCAGGTGGCTGGCCGTTGGGTCGGCTTCAGCCGACCGGTCCTTGCCCTCCGCTTGAGCGGGGGGTGGAGCGACCCGGAACCCCTTCAGCCGGCTTCGGCCGGGCTTGCGCTATACTTGCCGCGAGCGAGCAGTATGAGCGATTGCTGGTGGAAGCGCGGATGCTGCGCAGCGCAACCCGATCGCTGCTGCGAACTCGATGCCGGAATCACTTCCCATCCGCGGGCTTCGCCGAGGCGATGGCTTTGTCCCTGGCCGCTTCGGCCTCGCGGGCGGCGTCGATCTGCTCCTGGCTGGGCAGCTTGGCGAGGCCGGGTTTGAGCTTTTCGTTGAAGATCTTGTCGATGGGCGCGTGCAGTTTTTCGAGGCGCTCTTCGAGGGCGGCCTTGCGCTTCAGCGCGTCGGCGTCATGGGTCTTTGAGTCGCTGGTCTTCGGGTCGCCGATGTTTGACTCGCCGGTCTTTGAGTCGGCGATCTGTGAGTCGCTCGGCTTCGCGTCGAAGCCCGCCAGTTCGACCCTGACCTCCTTGACGTCTTTCTCATGCTCGTCCAGATACGCATAGGCGGGCTTCTGGCATTCCTTGAGCGTCTTCCATGCGTGCTGCGCCTGGTTGGGCTTCAATTGGAATCGCTGAATGAACCGGCGCGTGTAGTCTTCCCACAAACCCGGTGTGCGGGTCAACACAACCGTCAGGCCGAGGAAGTCGTCATTGCAAGCCTTTGGAAAGGCGCCGGGGCCCAGCGGTAGATTCCTCATGCGCATAGCTTCCCAACCAGAGTTGTCCGCCGTGCCTTCCCTGACCCTCCTGAAGTAATCATCCTCAGGAATCAACTGGTCTCCACACCACACCATGTCCCCAAGTGCAGGGCGGTGGATTCTGATTCCGTCGATGAGGCCCAGATGTATTGGCGTCAGCTCGCCGGGATGCTCCGGGCGGTTAAATTCAGCCTCAAGAATGACGAACGTCGATGTCACTTCTCCCTTGTGCGTAAACTCGGAATGGCTGGGAAACCAGATGTCATCAAACAGATCATAGGTCGTCGAGCACGCGTCGACGGTTTCACCCTCGACGAGAACCGCGGTATGCACGGGTTGCAGGCCCTGCGCAGGATCAAGTGTCCACTGAACAGAAAAACCGTTGTCCCAGTGTCCGGTGATTAAAACCCGATCGTCGCCTCTCTCGATATCGTATCCGCTTGCGGCAGTCCTGAACCAGAAGCCGGCCTCGCTGCTGGAAACGGGAGATGGCTCAAAGCCCAGATCGCGGAGATTGTTGTAGAGCGAAAATCTCGATGAATCCTGCACCACCTGGGCCGTCAGCGTCTCTTCTGCATAGCTCCATTGCTCTCCGTCTTTCAGGAGCAGACGAGATTCGTTGTATGAGAGCGGTCGTCCGATTTCGGCTCGCTCGTGCATCCGGCCATCGGCCATGCCTCGGCGGATGTAAAGGTCATCCTGCCCCGCGATGCGCGAGGTGAAGTACCGCTGACCGCCACTGGAATCGCTCGTGCCGCCGTGCGAACACCATTCGATCCGCGCCGTATTGATCCGCGCCCGGTAGCGTTCTGCCTGCAGCAGTTCGAGGGGTTTTCCTTCGCCCTGCTGGACCGCGCCGGCACACCACAACCATAGCCCGGTCACAATTGCACACATTGGCAAGCCCTCTCCCTGCAAGCCTCGCCGTCGATCAACTCCGCCGGCTGGCGCGAATCCCGGTCTTGATCCTTTGCCGCAATGCGCGTCTGCAATCCGCCGCCGAACAGCGTGGCACGGCGGAGTTCGCAGCTTTGAGGACGCCCCGTCTCGCGCTTGTCGGCGGCGCTCATGGCGTGCACTCGACTCCGGTCGACGAATAGAGATATCCGGGCAGCGGTACCCAGTACGCCGGATCCCCTGTGCACCCATCGTTGTTAGCGCAGCTTGACTGCGCAGCAATCGGTATGCATCTTGACCAGTAATTCGCACACACTTCGACCGAACTTGTCAAACACTTGTAATGATTGTAGCCTTCGGTGGCGTAATCCCAGTAGTCGTAGTTCGGCACCAGCGTGCCTAAGAGGCATTGCCCCGACTCGCTGCAATAGCACTCCACGGGATTCTCGCAATTACACTCATAGCGCTTACCGCAAACCTGACCTTCCGAGCCTCCGCCGCCCCCATCGCGGGCGACAGGAACAGGCTCCGCGTGCGGAGCTGAGACCGTACAAACCGCAAGTGCCACCGCAAGGATCGACACTAGGGTGCGGGCCGGGGCGCAGCCGGGTCGGACGGCGGTTCTTCTGAACATGATCAGGCTCCCTAGAAAAAGGGGTTTCTGGGACCAACGGACCCGATACCGACAATATTGCCTCATGCGGGGTGTCTTGTCAAGCAAAAAAACAAAAAAACGCTTTCCACATTAACTCAACCCCGTGGCAAGGCGGTTCATCTTTCGCCGAAGCATCCAGATGCCGGCCGGACAGCCGACTCCTTACGCCCCGGTGCAGAATTCACTTTTCAGGCCGGGTTTCCATCCGTGGACCCCGCCCGCGTTGCGTTGCATGGGGTGGATCACCCACGCCTTTCAACGGTTTCGAGCTGCTGTCTTCCGGGGAGATTCACGGCTTGCGCGTTCCTGTGTCGTCGTAACGTGGGAGCATTTGACACGCCCGGCCCCCTGCGCGATACAGCGCCGTGCCCCCACGGTTTACGCACGAGAATCTGGAGGAATCCAAACATGAGCGACATCACTCGACGCGACTTCGTGACCGCCACCGCCGCCACCGCGGCCTGCGCCGCTGTGGGCGTTACCCCGACCTACGCGGCGGCGATCGCCCCAGGCGGCGGTGCCCAGCCGGTGCGTGCCGCAGCCGGTCCCGTGATCGTCGGCAGCGGCAACTGCCTCAGTGGAGAAGGGTATCGCCAGCGCTGCATCGACCGCGTCGTCGAACTGCTGGCGGCCGGCAAGGGTCCGCTCGAAGCCGTCGTCGAGGGCGTCGCGCTCGTCGAGGCCGACCCGAAGGACATGTCCGTAGGCTACGGCGGGCTGCCCAACGAGGAGGGCGTGGTCGAGCTGGACGCCAGCGTGATGGACGGCGTGCTGCACCGCAGCGGCGCCGTGGGGGGCTTGCAGAGGATCATGCACCCGGCGCGCGTGGCCAAGCTCGTGCTCGAGCGGACGGACCACTGCATGCTCGTCGGCGAGGGAGCGCTGAAGTTCGCGCGGGCGCACGGCTTCGAGGAGATGAACCTGCTGACGAACGAGGCGCGCGAGGCGTGGCTGAAGTGGAAGGAAACGCACAGCGAGGACGACGACTGGATTCCGCCGGAGGTGGACGAGAACGGCAAGCAGTCGGCGCGCTGGCGTGCGTGGCCCTTCTCGTACGGCACGATCAACTGCTGCGCCCTGGACGTCAAGGGGAACCTCGCGGGCGTGACGACCACCAGCGGGTTGTCGTACAAGCTGCCCGGGCGCGTGGGGGATTCGCCGATCATCGGCGCGGGGCTGTACGTGGACAACGAAGTCGGCGCCGCGGGGAGCACGGGGCGCGGCGAGGCCGTCATCCAGATATGCGGCGCGCACACCGTGGTGGAGGCGATGCGGCAGGGCAAGTCTCCGAAGGACGCATGCCTCGAGGCGTGCGACCGGGTCGTGAAGAAGAACAGGCTCAAGCGGCTGCAGACGAAAGACGGCCGGCCCAACTTCGGACTGAACTTCTACGCGGTGAACAATAAGGGCGAACACGGCGGCGCCAGCATCTGGAGCGGGTCGCAGTACGCCGCGTACGTCAACGGCGAAGCCAAGCTGGTGCCCTCGGCGTTTCTGTTCGAGACGGAGAAGTAGAGGGTCCTCGCTCGAACATGCGGCGGATTCGCGGATCGCGCCGGATGCCATGTGTTCGCCGCGGAGGACCCGGCCGGAGTGGAAACGAATGATGGCTCTCCACCCGCCGCGGCCTGGCGAGTGCGCCAGACCGTGCCACCCGACTCCGCAAGACCTTCCCACGCAACCATGACGTGACCGGGCCACTCATCCACAACGCGACCGGGCTGCCCGACTGCGAGGCGCGCGCGGTCACGCTCGCGCCACGACTTGTTCGCGTTGCCCTTGCTGGACAAGCCCTTCCGTTCCGCATGAGATAGCCGGGCATGAAGCGAACAAACTCATCGCAATCGCCGGCTCGCATCCGCAGCGCGAACACGTTCGGTGCTCTCCTGCTCAACCTGCCCCGCGCCGTCCTCGCGCGCGGCCCGTCCCTCCGCGCACGCTCTACGAACGGCCGCGCCTGCATTACGATCCTCTTCGCGTGTATGACCTGTGTCTCGATGCCGCTGCGCCGTGCGGCGGCCGCGGCTCCGCCGGAGCCGCTCCCGCGCCGCGTCGAGCTGGCCTTCGACCGCTTCTACGATTACGACCAGCTCGTCGCCGCCATGCGCCAGGTCGCCGCCGCCTACCCGGACCTGGTCACGCTGAAATCCATCGGCAAAAGCAGCGAAGGGCGCGACCTGTGGCTGGCCACAATCAACAACGCCGCCACCGGTCCGGACCGCGACAAGCCCGCCATGTGGATCGACGGCAACGTTCACGGCAACGAAATCCAGGCCTCGGAGGCCTGCCTCTATACGCTGTGGTACCTGACCAAGAGCTACGGCGTCGTGGACAAGCTCACGAAACTGGTCAACGATCGCGCGTTCTACATCCTGCCCAGCGTCAACCCCGACGGCCGCGCGTTCTGGTTCAACGAACCCAACACCTCCAGCTCCGCGCGCAGCGGCATGAAGCCCACCGACGAAGACCACGACGGCCTGTTCGACGAGGACGGCTTCGACGATCTCGACGGCGACGGGGAGATCACCATGATGTGGAAGGCCGACCCGAACGGGCGCTGGCGTCGCAGTCCGCGCGACCCGCGCATCTTCGAGCCGGTCGGGCGCGACGAGAAGGGCGAGTGGACGATGCTGGGCATGGAGGGCATCGACAACGACGGCGACGGGCAGATCAACGAGGACGACCCCGGCGGTTACGACATGAACCGCAACTGGCCCAGCGACTGGCAGCCCGAGCACATTCAGTACGGCGCGGGCGACTATCCCTTCTCCTGCCCCGAAACCGCCGCGATCGGCGCCTTTCTGCTCGACCACGCCAACGTCGCGGCTGTCCAATCGTATCACAACGCCGGCGGCATGATCCTGCGCGGACCGGGCATGCAGTACCGCGAAGGCTCCTTCCCCGGCGAAGACCTGGCCGTGTACGACGAGATCGGCCGCACCGGCGAAAAGATGCTCCCGTTCTACACCTACATGGTCATCTGGAAGGACCTGTACGAAGTTCACGGCGGGTTCGTGAACTGGACGTCGGAGGGGCTGGGCGTGTTCAGTTTCACCAACGAGCTGTGGAACGGGGACCAGTATTTCTACGGCACGGCCGGCGACTGGGAGCGACGAGACGCGCGGATGAAGTTCGGCGACCTGCTGGAGTTCGAGCACAACTTCGTTCCGTATCACGAGTTCCAGCATCCGCGATACGGGGAGATCCTCATCGGCGGCTGGAACAAGTACGCCTCCCGCGTGCCACCGACCTTCATGCTCGAGGAACTCTGCCACCGCAACTTCGCGTTCACCATGTACCACGCGGACCAGATGCCCCGGCTCTTCTTTTCGCGCGTCCGCGTGCGCGAGCTTGAGGGACGCACGTGGGAACTGACCGTCGAGGCGCGAAACGACGCGGCCATCCCGACGATTTCCGCCGTGGCAGCGCAGAAGAAGATCGGCGCGCGTGATTCCATCCGCGTCGATCGCGCTCCCGCGGGCGAGAGTTCAGGCGCGGTGCAGGTTCTGGCCTCTGGTACGGTGGATGACTGGTTTGCGACCGGCATGGCGCCCACGAAGCAGCAGCCTGAGCGAATCTGGCTGGAGCAGGGCATCCCGGGCCACGGAGGGAGGCTGTTCCGCTGGATCCTCTCCGGTAGCGGTTCGGTGGATGTGACTCTGCAAGCCTCCAAGGGGGGCACGATCAAGCGCACGGTGAAGCTCGAACCCCAAGATGTGGTGGAGCCGCCTCCGGCGTGAGCGAGGCCCTTGGCCACCAGCGAGCCGAGAACGTGGTTCACGGTGAACCGTTGGGCGGCACGGCTTGGCGTGCTCGCATGGTCTTTCGTGGTGAAACGCGGCGCGCGTCATTCCCGCGAAGGCGGGAATCCAGCCGATGGGCGACGGGGAGACGAGAATCCAGTGGTTTTTTGGGGAGGACTGGACCCCCGCCTGCGCCGGGGTGACGGGTTCCACGACTGGTTTCGGGTTTCAGCACGGGCTGCCAGCCGTGCCGAGTGAACCACCGACCTGCTTTTTTCGCGCGCCCCACGGGTCCACTGCCGTGGACCCGTGCCACCCGAAGCGGACCCGCGCCCCCGAGGCGGACCATGCCCCCTGCGCGCCCGACGTCCAGCAGAATGCGGTGGCCCTGGCCCCCTCCAAACTCTGGAATATTTTTCTCTTGCCAGCGGTTGGGTGCCCGCCTATAATCCCTGACGGTTGGATTCGACGACCGGCTGAAGATTGCGGTTTCCGCGTATGCGATCCCTTTCGTGCCTGCCTCGCTGCTTCTAACCTCCGGGCCGACGCAGGCCCCTTTCATTGGACCCTGAAAGCAAAGAGCGGGTCAGCATCCCATTCACAAGGAGATTATCGAATGGGTAAGAAGTTGTATGTCGGAAACCTGCCGTACTCGATCACGGGTTCCGACCTGGAGCAGTTGTTCTCAGCGCACGGGGTGGTGCAGTCGGCGGAGGTGATCACCGATCGCGACAGCGGACGCAGCAAGGGATTCGGCTTCGTCGAGATGAGCTCGGCGGAGGAAGCCCAAGCGGCGATTACGGCCCTGAACGGTCAGCAGCACGACGGTCGTGCGCTCACCGTCAATGAAGCCAAGCCGAAGGAAAGCAGCGGTCGTGGCGGCGGCGGCGGGGGTCGCGGCGGTTACGGCGGCGGCGGCGGCGGCGGTCGCTCAGGCGGCGGTCGCGGCGGCTACGGCGGTGGCGGCGGCGGCGGCGGTGGCCGTGGCGGCTGGTAAGACCTGAAAACCTGACAGGTGAACAACGGGGAGGTCGCTTCGGCGGCCTCCCTTTTTTGTTGATTGAACAGCGTGTGCCCACACCGTGGCCGAGCGGTCGCAATGTCCCCAGTCCCGAACCCGTGCCGGCGCCGGGGGCGGACCTCGTCCCCTGCGGACCTGATTCGGGCAGGGTCGGCTGCGGTTGCCGCATCCGCTGCGCGCGGCGACGGAAGATCGCGCCGCGTCCTCAATAATCGACGGGAATCGCGTCGAGAACGGCAGGGAGATCGCTCTGCTCGTCCAGCGTGCTGACGATGCACATGCACACGTTGGCGCTGTCGCGGTGCATCAGGCGAAGCGCGCCGACGCGGAGGGCGTGGTCGCTGCCCGCGCCGAGCTTGCACGGCAGGCATTCCTGGTTGCCGTAATCCCGACGGACGCCGGCGGGGCATTGGAGCAGGAGCAAATGTCCGCGCGGTCCGGCGAGGTGGAACGCCAGCGACCGGTGCTTCTCGCCCATCTTCAGCAGATACATGCCCTTCAGCGTCATCTCCGCCGGCAGCTTGGCGGGAGGGTGAATCCGCACGGTCATGAGGCGCTGCGCCTCTTCCAGCGTGATGGCGCGACCGCCGTGGGCCGCGATCAGCGCGGCGATGCCTGCCTCGATGTCGCCGTCCGCCTGTTCGAGGATCGGACGAAAGTCGATGCCCGCCGCCTGCGCCTCCCCGCGCATGAGGAACGCTCCGACTCCGAGCATGAAAACCAGCCCGGCCGCGGCGGCGAACACGCCCCATTGCCGGCGAGTAAATCCGCGCGACGATTCCACTTGAGGATGCGGATGCTCAACGCCCGGGACTTCGTTCCAGCGCGCCGCGTTGAAGCCCCCGCCCGATTCATGATCGAGGCGGTTGCGGATCACCGTCCACACCTGGGGCGGCGCGGCGACCGCGGCGGGATCCGCGATGGCCGAAACCAGCGCGCGGGTCGAATCCAGATCGCCCCGGCACGCCGCGCAGCCCGCAAGATGGGCCTCGACGTCCCGCAGAGTCGGCGCCTCCAGCTCACCGTCGATCAGCGCCGCGAGATGTTCAGTGGTCTCCTGGCAGTTCATGGTTGATCGCGTCTTGCGGGGTGCCGCCCCGGATTCCGCCCGGCGCTACCCCTTCTTTCGATGCGCCGCCGGCCCGGCTTCTTCCCTTTCCGGATGCGCCGGATGCCGCATCATGGGCGGCGCCTCCGGCCCTTTTCCGGACCCTTCAGGGGGTGCCTCCACGCACGTGGCAGCCCTTGTGCCCGGCCCCTCCATCACCGCTTTTATCTCCGCGCGGGCACGGTTCAGCCGCGAGGCAACGGTGCCCGGCGCACATTCCAGCACCTCCGCGATTTCGGCGTAGTCCAACCCCTGCTCGTACCTGAGCAGCAGGATGATCCTGTGCTCGTCGGAGACGAGCCGCAGCTCGTCCTGCACCAGCGCTCGCAGGTCCGACGGCGGCGAGGAACGGTTTTGCTCGCGCGCCTCGGCAAGGATGCGCTGGTGACGATCCTCCGTCGTGCGACGCCGGAAGAGCTGCAGCGCCTCGTTGGTGGCGATGCGGTACAGCCAGGTGCCCAGCGCACTGCGCCCGTCGAAATCGCCCAGCCGCTGAAACGCGCGCACGAAGGCGTCCGCGGCCACGTCGAAGGCGTCCTGATCGTTGCCGGTCATGCGCAGCGCAAGCCGGTAGATGCGGTCGCTGTAGCGATCGTAGAGCGTCCGCTGCGCTTCTCGATCTCCGCGCCGGCAGGCCTCGATGAGGGCGGATTCATCCATCGGGCGAGATGTTAGGCGCTGCTCTGCGCCTTGTCACAGGCGGCGCGCGGCGAATTGCAGATGCGCCGCCCGACCGATGGCCGCCCGGTCGCGCCACAGCTTCTTCTCGATGCGCATCAGCCTGGCGCGAGCCTCCCGATCCTCAAGAAGCGCGCGGTAATGACGCATGGGCAGCACGGTCTTGCCGATCAAGTCCACCAATTCGAACCCGGTTTGACGCAGGAGCCGCTCCAACTCTGCCGGCCCGTAGGTGACAATGGGGAACTGCTCTTCGCTGCGCTTTGTGAGCCAGTGGGTGCGCCCGTCGTCGAGGAAACGGTCCAGCTCGTCCAGGTTTCCCCGCTGCATGTAGAACTCGATGCACGCCCAGCGGTTATCCAGCGTTGCGACCAGCACGCCGCCAGGCTTCAGGATGCGCCGCGCCTCGCGCATCGCGGCCGGCGGGGACGACGCGCAGCCCAGCGGCTCGCCGAACGCGGTCGCCAGCGTGAATCGCTCGGACGCCAGCGCCGACAGATCGCACACGTCCGCATGGAGAAAAGCGGCTCGAGGCTCCAAGCCCATCTCCGCCGCGCCCGCCCGCGCCGCATCCACCATCTTCGCGGAGATGTCCGCGAATGTGACGCGGAAGCCGCTCTTGAGCAGCTTCAGCCCCCACTTCCCCGTCCCGCAGCCCAGGTCGATCACTTCCGCCGAAAGGTCCGTGGGGAGGAACGCCCGCAGATGGTCCCACGTCAGCGCGTCGTGCCACTGCCAGTAGGCGTCGTCGTAGCTGTCGTCATACGCGCCGGCCACGCGGTCGTGATAACGCTGCGCGGAAGATCGCTTAGGTTTGCTCATCTGGCGGTGATCCAACCTCAGCAGTTCATGGCGAAATGCAGCGCGCGTCATTCCCGCGCAGGCGGGAATCCATGCTGGGCGCCGAGCGATCCGGGTAGTTCGCCACTCCGTGGCGAGCGTTCGTCGCGGAGCGACGAACTACCCCTCTCGCCGCAAGGCGACGAACTACCCTTCTCGCCGCAAGGCGACGAACTACCCTTGCGCCTTGCGCCGGCTCAAGAGCGACGGCAAAAGGGATTCGCTCCTCCTCATTCCTTGCCCGCCGCCGGCACATGCACCGTCACTATCTCGCGCCCTCGACGCAGGATAATCTCCACTTCACCCGAAGGGGAAAGCGCCGCGACGATGTCCTTGAACGCCCGGGCGTCCGGAACTTCGCGCCCATTCACCGCGAGGATCAGGTCGTCCACGCGAAGCCCCGCCTTCGCAGCCGGTGAACCGGCGACCACGCGCTCCACGAAGGGCAGGGTCGTGCGATATCCGGCCTCGACGAGGCGAATGCCCAGTTCGATCGGCTTGTCCGTCGCAGCGGAAGTCGAAGACGGCGCCTTGCCCGGTTCGCCCCGCTCCGCGTCGTCCATGAAGGCCGCAAGCACATCGGTCGGGAGGGCGTAATTCAGATGCGTGTGCGTGCGGTTGAGCCGAACCTCGCGCCCGATCAACCCGAGCAGCCGACCCTCCGCGTCCACCAGCGCGCCGCCGGAAAAGCCGGGGTTGCTGGTGATCGCGTCAAACACCAGCACGTCGCCGTGGTAAGGGTAGTCCTTCATCCGTCGCGTCGCGTCCAGCGGAATGCGGGCCGAGAGCACGCCGTGCGCCAGGGAGAGCGGCTCGCGGCCATCGGCGATGCGAAACGGGTTGCCCAGTGCCACGACCGCGTCACCCGGTCGAGGCGCGTGGGATGCGTCCAGTGCGAAGAACGGCAGGCGCAAAGGCGGGGACGGCGGCGCCGCGCTCTCTTGCGGCGCGGCATCCTGCGGGGCAGCATCCAACACTGCGGCGCCCTGAGGCGGCGACGGCGCCGCTGCATCAGGCGCAACCGCAGGCGCGGGGGCATCGGGCGCATCGGCGACCCCGGACGCGCCGGTTGAAGCGGCTTTCGGACGGACCAGTTGAAGCAGCGCGAGTTGTCGCGCCGGATCGCGCCGCACCACGATCGCGTCGTACGCCGTTCCGTCGCGGACCGTCGCAGTGACCCGGCGAGCCTCGATCAGCAGCGACAGCACCGTCAGCACACGCCCGTCCTCGCCGACGAGAATGCCCGTGCCGTAACCCACTTCCATCCCCGCGCCGAGACCGTAGAGCTTGACCGTGCGCTCCAGCGCGGCGCCGAGCATGGGTTCCCCGAATTCGCCGGACGCCCCGGCGCTGTCAGGAGCGACGCCTCCGGCCGCCGCGCTGTCTGCCGGCGCGGCGGACGCATCAAGTCTTGAGACGCGCGTGTTGAGCTGCGCGGCCGCAACCTGCTCCGTGTCCGTTGGAAACGGAAGCTCGAGCTTCACCGGAAGCGGCTCCAGCCGCGTCTGAACCGCCTTGCGCAGTTCGCCGCGCTCGTACTCCACCGTCACGCGCCAACCTTCGGGATACGTCCCCAGCAGGCTGGCGAAGTGGTTGGCGGATTCGATCCGTCGGCCGTCAAAAGAAAGCAGCCGATCGCCCGGTCGAATGCCCGCGTCCCACGCCGGAGCATCCTCCAGCAGCCGGTCGAACACGACGGCGCCCGCGCGGTCGATCACCGTCGCCTGAAGCGTGCCGTGCCGAACGAGCAGCCCGGCGCGCAGGCCCGGAATGAATCGCTGGATCTGGTTCGCAGAAATCGCGTACCCCACCCCGACGTTGAAGCGCCCCCGCGTGTTAATCGAGATGCGCCCGTTGATGCCAATCACCTCGCCGCGCAGGTTGAAGAGCGGCCCGCCGGAATTGCCGGGGTTGATCGCCGCGTCCGTTTGGATGCAGTCGGAGTAGAGAAGCTGGTTGCCTTCGCCATACTGATAGCGGTGCATGCCGGTGACGCGACCGCTGGTGACGGTGGGCGTGTAGTCCTCGGCCAGCACGAAGGGGTTGCCCATCGCCAGCACGGGATCTCCCAGCCGCACGGCGTCCGAGTCGCCCAGCGGAGCGAACGGGTAGCGCTCCGCGCCGGCGTCGCGCGCATCGGACGACGGATCACGCACGGCGGGCGACGGATCGTGCGCGGAGGGCGTGGCCTCGTGTTGCCCCGTGAGCCGGAACATCGCCACGTCGCCGCCGGGGTCGATGCCCAGCACCTCAAGATCATACAGGTAACCGCTCGACAAGCCCGCAAGCCCGCGTCGCTCCGCCAGCATGTCGGCCACCACGTGAAAGTTGGTTAGCCCATACCCCTGCTCGTCGAGGATCACGCCCGATCCGCCGCCGCGCTGCAGCGGATCGAAGATGCAGACGACGGCCGGACTGACGCGGTCGATGACCGAAAGCCGCTGGGCCTCGGACGGGGGCGCGGACGGCGCTGGATCCTGCGCCCGATGAGTTGGAGAGACTTCAGGACCGGTCGCGGTTGAAGCGGACAACGCCCGCGCTTCGCAGGCCGCCGTCAGGAGCATGACGCACATCGAGCGCCACATCATTCTTGCGCCGCCTCGCGCGCCGAGGTCGAACGCCCCTTTCGCGCCAACGTCGAACGCCCCTCGCGCGGACCCGCCTGCAACCCTGTCGCTCATCGCGCGTCCCTCGAAGCTCTGATCAGCCGAGCGTCCGCCCAGTCCACAAAGTCGGCAAGGTCCAGCCCGTCGCCGCAGTCGGCCACGAGCATCAGCGTCTTCACCCCGCTGACATCCACGCGAATCGTGCTTGGCTCGTCCTTGCCGGAGAATGCGTCGCTGTCGTAGAGGGTCGTGCCGTCGCCGAGGATGCGGACCGCGGCGCTGCCGCGCGGGCGGACGAGATCGTCGATGCCGACGACGGCGTAGAAAGTCTGGTATGCCCCGCCGAGGTCGTAGGTCAGCTCGCTGAAGGCGTGGACGCCGACCCCATGCTCATACGTCCTTCCGCCGAGCTTCAGCGGCGTGTTGGCGGCCGAGCGGTCCTTGCGAAAAGGCGACGGCGTCAGCAGGCGGGCCTCCTCGCGCACCGCCGTCGGCGCGAGGTCGCCGAGGTGCGTCACGCGGTCGCTGAAGAAGTCCACGCGCGCGAGGCGGTCGATGTCCAGCTTCAATGTGGCGTTGAACGACGTGCGCAAGACAAGCTGCGGACCCTCCGCGCCCAGCAGTTCACCCGGCCAAGCGTCGCCCTCGGTGGTTGTCACCAGCGCCGAGGGAGACTGCTTGCGCCCAGTCTGCGCCGCCAGAACGAGGCCGTAGAGTCTGGCGGTCTGAAACGTCCGCGTGCGGTCCTGATGCCGAAAAGTCCCCGTCTCCGCGCTGAGGGATTCCAACACGCCGCGGACGCTGCGGACCTCGCCGCCGTCGCAGGAGATGAGCACGTCTTCTCCCGGCAGTCGCGCGGCGAGCGCCGAACGGAACGCCTCGTCGCCTTCGGGGCAGTCTCCCGGACGCTGGTACTGAATGGCGGCAAGCTGCGCGTACGGAACGGCGAGCGGCTGATCGGTTCGCGTCGTCGCATTCACCGTCGCGTCGACGGAATCGCCCATCCGCACATCGGCCGCCCCGCCGTCATGAAACCACAGCCGCACCATCCGCGCCGCCGGGCCGACGCGCGCTTCCGCCGGGACGGGGGAAGTGATCGCCAGCAGATCATCCGCCGCGACGCGCGTCTCGCCTTCCGCCGTGGCAAGCCGCAGTCCCTCGGTCGGCGTCCAGCCCAGCCAGTCGCCACGCATCGTGCGCCCGTCCAGCAGGCGGATCTCCATCTCGCTGCGCGAGGAGGGCGCGACAACTGCATGCAGTGCCGCGGCATTCGAGATCCAGATAATGGCCAGGTATTTGATTCTCATAGGTACAGGGTGAACGACTGCGTGTAACACTCAAGTGTGTGGCACTGAAATGTGTGGCACTAAAACGTGTGGCACCGAAATGTGTGGCACGCAAGAGTGTGGCACCGAAAAGTGTGGCGCCGGTTTCCAACCGGTGATGTAGCACAGGTTTCCAACCTGTGCAGCATTTGCCTGCGGGGTGCGGACCACCTCTACGGCTCCTTGGCCAGTTGCTCATAATACTGCTCAACCAGCCGCCGGTATTTCCCCGGAAAACTCTCCTTCAGCGCCTGCAGGATTTTTTCGCGATCCTGCGGCGCCAGCGCGCCCCAGGCTTCGCCCGGACTCGCCTGTCGGACGCGCAGGTTTGCCTGCCCGGCGGCGCCCGGTGGAAGCTGCGACTGCTGCATGGGGTTCTGCGGCTGGGGGCGATTCTGATTCTGGGGAGAGCCGCCATTGTTGGGGTTCTTGCTCTGATTCTTCTCCCGGTCTTCGGCTTCTTTGATGAGCTTGTCCAGCAGTTCCATCGCCCGCTTCTGACGTTCCTGAACGTCCGCCCCGGTGTCTCTGTGCCCCAGCCGGTTGGCGGCGAACATCATCAGGTCGCTCACTTCGCCGATGCGTCCCGGCTGACGGTTCGCCAGCTCCGCCAGCATCTGCCGCGCGGAAACGATCAGCCGCTGCGGCGCATCTGGATGCACCGTAAGGAACTGCACCAGATGCCGCGAGGCCTCCTCATAGCGCAGGTTTTCAACCAGCGAATATGCATGGAGAAAATCAAGCTCCGGAAGATGGTACGAGTACGGCTCGATCCGCGCATGGCGGTCGGGGGCGATGGCTTCCAGTTCCCCCAGTGCTGCGGCGAAGTTCTTTTGTGCGACCAGCGCTTTCAGATAGTAGAAGCGAGCGTTCGCGGCGAGGAACGGGTCGGGGTTGTCGGCAAGCGGTTTCATCGTTGCAGCGCACGCGGCGTGATCCTCCGCCTCATATTGCTCGAGGCCTTTGCGGAACTGCGGTGAAAGCACCGACAGCGCACCGGCCAGAAAAGCGTTACCATCCTTGTCCGTCGATTGTGACCATTGGTTGGCGATGAACTCCCGCGTGGCTGGGTCAACGTCCTGCCTCTGAGCCAGCGCGGCCAAGAACCGGTCCGCCGGCGTTTCGGCGCCCGGTATTTGTGTCAGCGCCAGCAGCGCGAAGGAGATCAGTCCTGTGAGAATCATGTGCGTGTCCGCCCCGTGAAATCAAGCGGTGATGTTCGTTGCTACTCCTGCTCCGTCCGCTCGCGCAACTGACGCGCGATGTCGGCGCAGTCCTTCTGCCGCTGGGCCGTGGCCTCTATCGTCTTGGACAGAACGTCGTCCGCCGAGGTCTCCAACGTCCTGGCTTTCTCGATCGCTTCCGTCCGCTCATGCACGCGCGCCTGCGCGGAACGCAGAAGCTTCAGCTCCGCGGACGTCGGCAGCAATGGCGAATTCTGATCCGTGGGCGACGCACTGGGCTGCTGCTCGTCCTGCTTCTGGTTTTCCTGCTGCATGCGCCGCACGGAATCGAGCAACTGCTCCAGGGCTTCCAATACTTCCTTCTGCATCGCCTGCGTCAGCGCGCCGGTCGCCAACGCCGTCAACCGCTCCGCCACCAGGCGCATGTCCACGGCCACCTGCTCCAGGATGCGCGGGAAGACGACGGTCGTGCCCTCCTCTTCGAGAATGTGCAGGCAGGTGTCCACGGCGGCGGCGAGCTTGCCCTGCGTGTCGGCAAGCTCCGCGGCGCGCAACTGCTCCGCACGGGCGAAGGAGGCCGCGCCGACCCCGTCGAGCGAAATCGTCTCGTCGTTGAGCCGCTTCTGCTTGACGGCCAGATCGTGGAACCTCGCCTCCAAGTCGCGCAGCATCTCCTCGCGCTCCTCGCGGCGCTTCTGCTGAAGAGCTTCCTCAAGTTCCCGCTTGGCTTCCTTCAGCGCGTCGATGGCGCGGTCCTGTTTCTCGACGGCCGGGTCCGGCTCCTGCCGCTCGAGCTTCTCCGCGGCGTCCCACATCTCGCGCTCGGCGCGCTCCACGTTGTCGCTGGAAGGCGACGGCTGCGACGCGCCCGGCTGAGGGGAATCCTGCGGCTCCTGCTTCGTGCCGCCTTCCTGCGGCGAGTTCGGGTCGCCGGAGAGTTTCCCCGCATCCTCGGCCAGCGCGCGCTGCTGACGCTCCAGCTCGGCGGACTCCTGCTTGGGCAGTTCTTTCTGGGCTTCCTGGAGCGCATGGATCGCGCGGCGAAGCGCTTCTTCCGCCTGCTCCTGCGCCTCTTTCGCGGCATCGGACTGCGATTCGCCGAGGGCCTTCTGTGCCGTCTTCATTTCCTTGGCCGCCGCGTCCAGCGACTTGGCCGCCTGCTCGGTCTTGGATGACTCGCTCGCTTCCTTGCCTGACGAGGGAGGCTGGCCTTCTTCGCCTTGCTGCGCCGCACTCTCCGGCGGCGCGGCGCCAGGTTGCTGCGGCTGCTGCGAACCCGCATCGGGTAGCTTTGCGTCCGGCGGCGACGCGCCTCGTGGAGTCGCGTTCGGCGGAGTCGCCTGCGGCGGAGTCGAATCCGGTTTCGTGGAATCCTGTGGACTTGCATTCAGCGGGACCGGGTCCTGCGACGCAGCTTCTTGAGGCGCGGACTGCGACGCGGCATCCGCGGCGGCCTTTCGCACTTTCGCCTCCAGCTCCCTGACGCGCTCGGCCAGTTCGCCCTGGCGCTGCGCCTGCTTCTGGGCTTCAAGCGGCCAGGGCGGCGAAGAGGCCTCCGCGTTCTTCGCGGTGTCCTTGCTGAGCTGCTCCTGCTCCGCGAGCAGCGCCTGGGCCTGCTCAAGCTGCTCCGCCAGTTCGGCGGCCTGCTTCTGCTGCGCGGTCTGATCACGCACCTCGCGCTGCCGGTCCAGAAGCTCGGAAAGCTGCTTGAGCCGCTCCTTGAGCCGGTCTATCTCCTCCTTCCGCTCCTGATTCTGGCTGTCGCGTTGCAGCAGGACGGCGAGGACGACCTCCAAGTCCGCGACCGTCTGCTCCTGGAGGCCCAGTGTGTCGTGCAGGTTCTCGCCCTTGCCGAGGCGCTCGACGAGTTCCGCCAGCTTGTCCGTCGCGCCGATCTCCCCCAGCCGGTTCAGTGCCCGGGCGAGACGCTCGGCGTTCTCCGGCTCCTGCGCGGAAAGCTCCTGCTGAAGGCGAAAGACCCGGTCGCGGAACCGGTCGAGGCGGTCGCGGATCATGTCCTGCTTCACCGCCAGCGGCGCGGCCGGCGGCGGTCCTTCCTGCGCCGGCAGCCCCGCTCCGCCGAGCAGCGCCGCCCCCGCCACGCAGAGCGCGAGCACGGCGGTGAACCGACTTTGCCGGCGTTCGAGCTTGTGATGGTCAGCCATCGACTGTTCTCCCGCTCTCATTATACGGTCCCGCCGCGGCCTCCGCGGAAGCGATTTCGATTCACGGGCAACCCCGGACAAGGCGACGGCGTTCTACGACCGGCCGGGCGCACGGGTGACCAGGCGCGCGGGTGGCACGGGTCCGCAGCAGCGGACCCGTGTTGGCGCGCGCATTTGGGTCGGTGGCTCACTCAGCACGGCCTGGCGGGTACGCCAAACCCTGCCGCGCTTTTCCGCACTCAAAACACGGTTGCCCTGCAACCCCCGGGGTGGCCGGCACCGGCGTCCCCACTTCTTCAACACGGCGCGGTCCGCCCCCCTTCGCGCCGCGACGGTTTGTTACATTCTATCGACCGCGTTGCGGCCACATCAGCAAGTTCGCGCCGAACCTCTCAACCCACCGGTTCCGGTTGGCGTATTGGGAGCTTTTCCGTTCGAAGCCCGGCCTCCTCTCGCGCCATCCGTGCAAACAGCACCGTCGCCACCGCCATGAACACCAGCGCCAGCAGCCACACTCCCCACCCCAGCAGCCACCAGACCCACACTCCCAGCAGCGTCGCCACCGTCCCGCGCACCCCCGTAAGCGTCACGTGAATACCCATGTACACGTCCCCCTTCGCCCCTTCCGCAAAGTGCAGATGACCTAGGCTCCACGCCACCTTCCCACCCCCCATGCCCAACCCGTAGGCGATGGCCTGAAGACCGAGGCTCGCCATCATCATCGGGTAATACACCGGGCCAAGCCCCTCCCGGTACGTCACCGCCAGTTCGCCCACGAGTCCCAGCACCGCCGCCACCGTCCAGAACCAGCAGTTGATCACGCGAAACCGCAGCACGCCGACGCGATCGAACAGCCCGCCCCACTGACGCAAGGTTCCGAACATCATCAGCCGCGGCAACGCCACGAACAACACCGTCCCCACCCAGTACACGTTCCCCCCGCAGGCGTTTACCTCGCGCGTCACCATCACCGTCAGCACGGCCATCACCATCAGATTCGACAGCCCCAGAAACGTCTGCGCGGTGAGATAGCGCGAGTAGCGACGATCCTCCGTGAGAATTTTTTTCATCCGCGCCGACACGCGCAGCGGAGAAAGCTCCGGCAGCGCCGCACGGATGCCGCGCAGTCCGAACACCGCCTCCTCCTCGCCGAACGTCGCGTCGCTGGACGCGGCGTCACGGGAGGACGCCGCGACTGTGGCGACCGCCGCACCTCGCGCCTCGCGTGTCGCGCGCATGGCGGTATCCGCCCGCATCGCCGTGCCCGGCTGCGCGGCAAGTCGCCCTGTCGCCCGCTTCCGCAGCCGCCACGCGCGCCGCTCCCCGCGCACCGTCATCCTCCACAGCCACGGCAGCGACAGCAGCCCGCACGCCGCACACGCGGGGAAGATCAGGCGATACGCCGTGGGCTCGCGGTCGCTGACATCCGCGACGACCAGCGAAACGATCGTGGACACGAAGAGGTTGGCCGCGTGCAGCTTCGCCGTGATCTTGCCCCGCGCGAACGACGGGTAGTTCATCTGCCAGATCGCCGGTCGCAGCGTCAGCACGCCCGCCAGGAACACCTGCGAAAGCCCCAGCGTCAGGATGAAGCACCCCGCGCCCCACGGCGACACCGGCGACGCGCCCGCCATCGCCGCGAACAGCGCCGTCCCGGCGATGAACAGCGTCTGAATACGAAGCTTGGGCGCATGCGCCAGCAGCAGCCCCCAGTACACGCTGACGATGTACGCCGCCGTCGGCGTGGCCGTGGCGATCGCCACCAGCGTCGGGCTGCCCGCGAAGGTCTTGGAGACGACGATGCTGCCGAAACGCCCCTCGACCAGCCCCGCGAGGACCGTCCAAGGGATCATGTGCTTGTACTCGAGGAGGAAGTTCCGCCGCGAGGAGTACGGCAGCGCCGAGATGCCCAGCCAGTCCAAGGAACGCACCCCCAGGGAAGCCCGCGATGAGGCGGAGTGTCAACCCTATCGGACATGGGCACGCGTCGCAAGCACCCGTCGGACGCAAGAATTCCCGGCGCATCTCTTGCAGTGGAAAACCGCCCCGCGAACCGGCGCCGCAGGCCGGGACATCGCCCAGGCGAGGGGAGTCGAAACGCGGCGTACGAGCAGGAAGTCCGATGCACGGCGCAAGCGCGGCAAGGCAGATGCACGCTGCGAGTTGGCGCGTGGCATCTGGAGGGCTGGACACCTGCATTCTTGTCGATTGAACCCTCCTCCCATAGGCTAGGCTTGAACGTCCGACGACGGATTCGCAGCAGCGGGGCAGCCTTCGAGAACACGGCATGGAACGACGCTTCATCGCACAACTCGAGCCGGGGGAACGAGTCGAGGACCAGGTCTTTCTCGTCAAGCAGAAGGACCTGCGCACCACGTCCAACGGCGGACTCTACATCCATGCCGTGCTCGTGGACCGCACGGGGCAAATCCCCGGGCGCATGTGGCAGGCCACCCAGAAGGTCTTCGAGTTCATCCCCGAAGGCGGGTTCATGCGGTTCACCGGGCGCAGCGAGAACTACAAGGGCAGCCTTCAGTTCATCATCGACGGGCTGCGCCAGGCCGAGGACGGCTCGTTCGACGTGTCCGACTTCCTGCCCATTACGCCTTGCAACATCGAGGAGATGTGGAAGCGGCTGACGGCGATCCTGACGAAGGAGATTCGCCACGCGGACGTGCGGCTCCTGTGCGACGAGTTCCTCGCGGACGCGGCGATGATGGAGAAGTTTCGCCGGGCGCCCGCGGCCGTGCAGCTTCATCATGCCTACGTCGGCGGGCTGCTGGAGCACACGCTGTCGTTGCTGGAGGTGGCGCTGCGGGTCATTCCGCTGTACCCGAAGCTGAGCCTTGACATCGTGCTCGCCGGCCTGTTCCTGCACGATATCGGGAAGACGGAGGAACTGGGGTATCAGACGAATTTCCATTACACCGACGAGGGGCAACTGCTGGGGCATGTGAGCTTGGCGGTGATGTGGATCGACCAGAAGGTGAGGGCGATCGAGCAGCGGACCAGCCGCGCGTTCCCCGCGAAGATCAAGTGGGCACTGCAGCACATCGTCGTCAGCCATCACGGGCAGTATGAGTTCGGCGCCCTGAAGCTGCCCTCCACGCCCGAAGCGGCGGCCGTGCATTATCTCGACAACCTCGACGCCAAGGTGAACATCTTCCTCGGCGAGATTGAGAACGACAGGGACCCGGCCGCCCACTGGACCAATTACACCAACAGTCTGGGAACGAAGATTTTCAAGGTGGACCCGATGGGCGTGCGCCACAAGGAGCGCAAACCGCTCGCATAGGAGGCCGCCTGCACAAGAGGTAGCTTGCATAGGAGGCCGTTGCAGAACTCGGAACGGAGCGTAGTCTTTGTCACCCCCGCGCAGGCGGGCGTCCAGAGCGCACCGCAAAGCTGCTGGATTGCCGCCTGCGCGGGAATGACGAGCGTCGCCCTTGACTGCGGACCGCTATACCCTGAACCCTGAACCCTGAACCCTGAACCCTGACCACTGAACCCGGACCACTGACCACTGCCATGCGTTACACGCAACTGACTGAACAACACATCACGGACATGCTCGCCGCCATCGGCGCAACAAGCATCAACGATCTCTTCTCCACCATCCCCGCGCGTCTGCGGCTCCATCGCGAATTGGCGATTCCCAAAGGCGTCAGCGAACCGCAAATGCTCGCGGACGCGGCGGATCTGGCCGCTGCCAACCACGACGCGTCGAATCTGGCGTGCTTCCTGGGCGGTGGGTCTTATGACCATTTCATCCCCGGTCTTGTCGATGCTTTGGCCATGCAGAGCGAGTTTCTCACCGCGTACACGCCCTATCAGGCGGAGGCCTCGCAGGGCGTGCTGCAGGCGTTCTTCGAGTTTCAGACGATGATCTGCCAGCTCACCGGCATGGAGGTGGCGAACTCATCACTGTACGAAGGCGCCACGGCCGCGGCGGAAGCGGTGATCATCGCGCTCAATGCAACCGGGCGCTCGCGTGTTCTGGTGGCGGACAACGTGCATCCCGACACGCGCCGCGTGCTGGCGACTTATGGTGAGCATCGCGGGTTCGAGGTCCGGGCGCTGGCGTGCAGGGACGGTCTTGTCGATGAAACCGCGCTGAAGTCGGCGCTGGGGGATCAGACCGCCGCCGTCATGGTGCAATCGCCGAACTTGTATGGCTGCGTGGAACGCCTCGACCGCATCATCCCGGCGATCCAATCCGCCGGCGTGCTGGCGATCATTTCGACGGACCCGCTGGCGTCGGGCCTGCTCAAGCCGCCGGGCGCGTTTGGCGCGGACATTGTCGTCGGCGAAGGACAACCCCTCGGCGTCCCCATGCAATACGGCGGCCCTTACCTGGGGTTCATGGCCACGCGCGAGGAGCACCTGCGGCGGATGCCCGGGCGACTGGTCGGGATGACCAAGGACCGCGAAGGCCGCCGCGGCTTCTGCCTGACTTTGCAGACGCGCGAGCAGCACATCAAGCGCGAGCGCGCGACGAGCAACATCTGCACGAACCAGGGTCTGCTCGCCATGCGCGCGGCCGTGTACATGGCCACGCTCGGCCAGCGCGGCATTGACGAAGTGGCGTCGCAGTGCTTCGACAAGGCTCATTACGCGGCGGAGAGGATCGCGTCCGTCCCCGGTTTCAAGTTGAAGTTCGCCGCGCCGTTCTTCAAGGAATTCGTGGTGCAGTGCGACAAGGACGTGCGCAAGGTGCTCGCCTCGTGCCGCGGGAAAGGCATCCTCGCGGGAACGGCGCTGAATCGCATCGACCCGCAGTCGCCCTCGGCAAATGAGTTGAAGAATTGCTTCCTCACGGCGGTGACCGAGAAGCGGACGAAGGCGGAGATCGACGCGCTCGCGGAGGCGCTGCGGGCGTCGTAGTTGAATCGCGGACATCAGCCCGCGCGGACCGTGCAGGCGACCTTGCCCCCGATGCGAGTCGAGCGGAAGTCATCCGCAGCGAAACGCGGAGCCTCGCAGCGAGATCCCGGCAGGCAGGAACCGGGGTGGTTGGGCCGGCGCTCGCATGGGAGCATGAACCTTGGATCTCGTCGGCATGGGCGTGTTGCTTCTGGTGTTTCTGACGCTGGCGGTTGCCGTCTTGTTCATCTTTCTTGTCTGGCGGAACGGATATGTGAAAGGCTGGCGGGCGGCGCGCGAGGCGCCGCCGATGTGCCCCGCTTGTGGTTACCAGATGACCGGCCTGAAGCAGTGCCGGTGCCCGGAGTGCGGGCGGGACTACACGTTGGACGAGCTGTGGAAGTCGACGAGGGCAGGAATGCGATCCGATCGCGGCTGATGGGAAGTTGTGACGGTGCCTCAGAAGCGCTACGCGAGAACAAGCGCTGCCCGAGGCAACAAAGCAACGAGCACGCCATCGGAGGAAAATGATTGTCAACCGCCCCTCCGGGGCAAGACTCCTCCTGAACCCAATACCCAACCTTCATCATGGCGACTTTCCCCTCCTCTTCGAACTCGGCGAGCCGGATCTCTCGGCGCTGAACCTCTCCGCGTGCAACGTGCCACGCGCGGTTGGCGCCGTGGCCCGTCCGGCAAGAGTGAAAAGGGAGTACCCGACGCGGAAATCAGGTCCAGCATCCGCGTCGTCATCGAAACCAAGACGAGACCCAGGGCGGCCTCGATCGAGTCGTTGCGGGACCCGAAAGCACGGCGCTGCTTCTTACGAAGCCGGCGGCTGCGCCTGCATCGCCCCGGACTCCCTCAACATTCGGTTGATCTCACGCATGCGTGGATGCTCGGGACCGAAGCGCTGTTCCACAGCAAGTCGTGCGGTTTCAAGGAGCGTCCTGGCTTCCTGTCCCCGGTCCAGTTGAACAAGACATTCGGCCAGCGCCACCCGTGCCTCCGCCAGCTTTGAACTTTGCGGTTGCATGAGTGCCTCAAACGTGGCTTCGGCTTCGCGGAGATACGGTTCAGCTTCGTCCGGCCGGCCCAGTTTGGAGAGGACGCGCCCGAGCGTCAGCAGACCGGCGGCGACGGCGACCTCATCCTTGAGCGGGGCAGCCTGGCATTTGTCCAGAACCTCTTGCGCGAGGCACTCAGCTTCCTCACCTGCGCCCCGGTCGGCAAGAACTTCCGCAAGATCAGCCTCCACGATCCGTGCTTGAGCGTCGTCACCACGGTGCTCCCAGATCGCCAGAGCTTCGCACAAGCAACGTTCGGCGGCATCGAGTTCCCCCAGCCTGTCCAGCAGTCGACCCTGTCGATGCCGAGCCTGGGCGCGGTTAGGATGGTCTGTCGGCAGCGCAGCGCGAAAGATCGAATCGGCTTCTTCCAGCGACGCGCAGGCTTCGATGTCCATTCCCAGGCTGGCCTGGGTCGTGGCGAGATTCAACAGTCCTCGACCGATGTCGATGTGCCCGACAGGGCGGTGCCGGCGTCGCAACCAAACGCTGCGGTTCAGCAGATCCAGAGCGCTGTCATGCTCCTCCATTCTTTCCCTGAGGGTACCCAGGTTGTTCAGCACCACGGCCACCTCGAGGCTTTCCTCGCCGAACGCCGACATCCGGATGTCCAGCGCTTCCTGATACAGGACGAGCGCTTCGTCATAGCGGCCTTGATCCTGCAGGATTCCTCCCAGGATGTTGAGGCGATTCGCGATCGCCGGGTGACCAGGGGGAAGGAGCTTGCGCTGAATCTCAAGGGCGCGTTGGGTGAGCAAACCCGCCTCCTGGAGCTCACCGGTCTTGGAGAGGTTGAGCGCGAGGTTGCTCATATCCATCACGGTCATGAGCTTCTCTTCTCCGATGAGGGCGATTCGCCTTCGAAGCACGTCGCGTCCGAGTTCGACCGCCTCTGTGTAGCGGCCCATATCCCCCAGGGTCCTGGCGAGCGTGGACAGGCTGTACGCCAGCACCGGATCGTCGTCGCCGACCAGCGCCCTTCTCATCTGAATGGATTCACGGAGCACGCGCTCCGCATCTTCAAGCCTTCCGACGTCGTTGAGAATGCCACCGAGCGTGTTCAGAGTATTAGCGATCCGCGGATGCTGCGCCGGCAGATGGGCGCGCATACCGGATAGCGCTTCTTCGCACATCTGCAGCGCGGCCGGAGCCTGATGTTTTGTCGCGAGGAGTCCGGCGAATTCCGCCAGCAGGAACGCCCGGTCCAGAGACTGCGTGTCCCCGAGCAGGTCATGGATTTCAACGGCCCTTCGATATTGTTCTTCAGCTCCGCTCAGGTCGCCTTTCTCCCCCAGGATCATGGCGATGCTCGCCACGGACTGGGACACTCGTGGATGCCGATCGCCGTAGAGGGTCTGACGGAGCACCAAGACCTCTTGAAAAGCGGTCATGGCCTCATCGTGGCGCTCGAGAGCCTTCAGCGTCTCCCCGAGGTTTTCCAAGCACGCCGCGAGAGCTTCATCCGGAGCCTTCAACGACTCGCGGCGAAGCGTGCACGATTCCTGACCCAGCTCCAACGCCTTCTCATAAGCCCCCAGGCTCCGGTATACGCGGCTGAGCATCCCCAATAACTCGGCGCGGACCTCGGGCTCATGTTCCAGCCGGCTTAGGACCTGCTCGGCGCCGCGATCCACAACTTGCCGCAGCGTCAACGGGGGGCCCGGGTTCTCACGGCGGTCCACGCCGGCGAATATCTCGCCAAGCAGATCCTTGACGCGATTGGCGGTATCGCGGGCGCGGGCAGCTTCCTGGGATTTGAGGGTGGCGGTCTGATGGGCCCACTGCTCCTTCACATAGAGCTGGATCGTGACCACCAGGGCCGAGACGAGCACGAAAAGGAGGACGACAGCGAACCCCACGGGCAGCCGATGACGATGAAGCGATTTCCGCAGGACATACCAGGCGCTGTCGGCGCGCGCCTGCACAGGCTCTCCCATCAGGTGGCGGCGCAGGTCCAGCGCCAGATCGCCCGCCGATTGATATCGTCGATCCGGGTCTTTGCTCAGGCACTTGAGGACAATGCTGTCGAGCTCGGCGTGCAGATCACGCGCAAGCCGACTGGGACGGATGGGATCCTCGTGCTCAATGCGCTCACAGACGGCCCGCCACGGTCCGCTTACATCGTAGGGGAAGCGCCCGGTGAGGGTCTGGTACGTGATGACGCCGAGCGCGTACACGTCGCTGCGGACGTCGGCGCGGTCCGGCTGACCGCCGATGGTTTCCGGGCTGGCCCACGGAAGCGATCCCAGGAATTGACCGGATTGCGTGATCTCTGTTTCCTGACGCGCTTCCGGGCTCTCGAACTTGGCGAGACCGAAATCCAGGATCATCGGTTCGCCGTCGGCTTTGACACGGATATTGCTTGGTTTGAGGTCGCGGTGGATGACTCCCCGCAGGTGAGCGGCATGAACGGCCTGACAGACTTTGATCAGCAGTTCGATCGTGCTGAATAATCGGGCTCGGCGGTTGGGGCCCGAATCGTCCTCGCGGCGCTGCGCGGCGTCCACGGGGGGGGCGACGTCGCCGCCGGCCGGGTCGCCGGAGGAGGCGCGAGGGGACAGACGCTCGGCATTCCTCCTGACGAACTGGTCGAGAGTTGGGCCGTCCACGTAATCCATTACAAAGTAGGCATGTCCGTCGTGGTGGCCGCTGTCGTGAATGGTAACGATATTGGGATGATGGAGTCGCGCCAGGACGCGGACTTCGCGTTCGAAGCGGGCGCGTTCGTGGGCGTCGGCGAAGGTCCCTTGGCGCAGGACTTTGACGGCAACATCCCGCCCCGTCGATTCCTGCAACGCGCGGAAGACGATGCCCTGTCCGCCTCGCAACACCGTCCCCAGCCGGTGATATCCGGGCAGTTCCGGCAAGCCTTCGGAGACGCTGAGCCGCGGTCCGGGGGCCATGTTCGAGGCAGTGTCCGGGCTCCCAGCGGCCGCTGAAGGCAGCGCCGCCACTTGCGCCTCGATCCTCAGATTCTCCCGAATGTCCTGCGTCAGGTTCCGGCAGCTCTCACACGTTGAAAGATGCGCATCGACAGTGGCGCAAAGGGCGGCGTTCGCCGATTGCAGGTAGGCGTCCAGTTCTTCCATCGTCGGGCACATGAAAAGCCGTTACCCCGTATTGGCGCGCGCGCGCCATGGTCTTACACCTGATCGGAAGCGCCCGTCGCGCCACGGCGCTCTCCGTGTTCTCTGGATCACGACTTGAGTATTCTCACCAACCGGCGGAAACGGGGTTCGCCTAAGAGCGGGAAGCCGCAGGGCGAGCTCATCCCGTTCCTTCCGCTCATTCGCCCGGGTCAGCTTCTTCCAAGTCCTTCCGAATCTCACGCAGGCGTTTGAGCACGCGATGCTTGGCGACGTAAACGGCATCGCGCGACATGCCCAGCGCCTGGGCGGCCTGATCCGGGGATTGTGCGGCGCGAACCACCAGATGAAAGGCCCGGTATGTTCGATCTTCGAATTCGGACTGGACCCGCAGCAGGGACTCCTCCAGCATGGCCCGTTCCCACTCCGCGTCCCACGAGACCGACGCCTCTTCTTCCGTCGGGAGCATCTGCCAGAATCGGCTCGATTGGCCGCGCTCATCGCGTTTCACCTGCTCGGCGATCATCTTCCGGCGGTAATTTGCGATCTGGCGGTAGGCGATCCCGAAAAGCCATTTCCGGAGCGAACCCCGGCAGGGGTCATAGGCGCCGTCTCTGAACGCCTTCACGAACGCCAAGAATGCTTCCTGCGCGGCATCATCGGCTTCCACGTCGGACAGACCCAATTTGCGCGCGAACGCCAGGACTGGCGATCGAAACCTTTCGAGCAGCCGCTTCCAGGCGCCCGCATCGTCGAAGGACCGTAGACGACGCAAGAGGGTGGAAGTGGTGAGCCATTCAGTGGCCGGATCGGCTGCCATCTTGTCGCCCCCGGGATCGGGCGGAATCTAGCGGTTCCACCCTCTCACATCAACCACGAGGTTCAAGGTGCTGTAAGACGCCGAGGGAGTAGCGCCAATACCGGGTGAAGCTGTCCTGAAGCCTGCGCAGGTTGGGTGCCTGGCCAGGCGAGCAGGCGGGTCCTGCTCTGAGTCCATGGACCGTACCGCGTATTCGCATAGAAAGGGCTGGTTATGAACACGAGGAATCTGAAGTGCCTCCTGTGGGCAAGCTGCTTGACGAGCGTCTCGTATGCGTCGCCCGTGCCTCAGTTGGTCGGTGAACAATTCGAGTTCGACTGCGACGGGGCCTGCAGTCTTACGTTCTCGCTCGATATCGGATCGTCGCGGGAGTTGAGTTCACCGATCGTCGGTCTTGCCAAGGGTTTTGACCCAGGCGACATCTATCAGTATGTCAACAGCTACGCAGCCCTGACGGCCTGCGGAGTGACCGGTGGGCAGGATGGCGCCGTAGACGACCAGCGGTTCCTGGGGTTGATGTACGATCCCGCCCCCGTGGCCCCGGATGCTACCTACGGTTCAGCCGTGCCGGTGGGCGACGGATGTGATCCCAACATCCAGGACTGCTACTTGCCTTTCTTTGATCTGGATGGGCATGATCTGCTCAATGTGGATCTGCGGCTGCTTGGGCTCGATCCCAATGCGCCCCTGTCAGACCCGCTGTCGCAATCGGACTTCTCTTCGTCGGAGCGCAATAACATCTTCTCCATCGGTTCCTTTTTCATCTCGTTCGATGACGACGGCGCCGCCGGCTGGCCTGACGTGGCCGGAAGCGTGCCGGTCAACAGCACCGCCGGCTCGGGGGCGACGTACGGCCGCACGCTGAACCGTGATGAGATCATCGGCGTGCGCGTAACCTGTGCCGGCGGTCCATGCACGACGGCCTACAGTTTTCCGATCGGCCACGAAGAGTGGGTTCACCAGGAGCTGCGCGGCGATCCCGACGTCAACGAGGAACTTGACGACGATGTCGATTCGCTCGATTACATCACCAAGGGCGCCAGCTTCCTCTACTTCTCCGCCGATCACGAGGCGCACTTCGGTCTCGAGCCGGGCGTGATCTACCTGAATGCGCCGGCGGTCGTTTCAGCGCCGGTGCCGATGATCCGGCCCAGCGTGCACCTTGGGTTGCCGCCGAACGTCGACATCGACGCATTCCAATTCTCCTGGAGCGGAGGCGTGCTCGTGATGCTCTTCAGCGTCGATGCGGACGATCCGCTGACGAGCACCGTGGATGAGTCGGGCGGACTTAGGCCCAATGTCGTCTATGGATCGGCCTTGACCGGCAGTTTCGCCACGGTCTATGAAGACGATGCCATCCTCGTGGACAACATCGATGCCATTGCTCTCGGCAGCGAAGAGTATGAACCCAATCCGTCCAAACTTTATGGCGTGACCATCGACGGGGATTTCATCGAGATCAACAAGCAGACGGGCGCGGGGACACTGCTCGGCAACATCGGCTACGCCGCCGATTCCATGGCTGCCGACAGCAACGGCAACCTCTTCGTGATGCGCGATCGTAACAAGCTCATCCAGGTGCACCCGGACGCTCCTGAAACTCCGACCGTCACGCCGCTGACGCCGCCGGCGGAGGGCACCGCGGTCAGGGGATTGGCCATCGCCGCGGATGGCACGGTCATCGTGGCCCTCGATGCTGGCGGCGCCGACAATGACTTCATCTACCACGTTGACCCGAGTTCGGGAGATTACACGTTCATCTGCGAATTCGCGGGGCTGACCGACGTGCAAGGCTTGACGCTGGACCGCTGCGGCCGGCTGTACGGGATCGATGGCAACGAGGGAACATTCAGGTACTTCGGCGTCAACGGTGACGACTGCGTTACGGGCGTCATCGGGGATTGCAACGTGAACAACCGGACGATCGAGTTCGACACGAATGACAACTTCCTCGGTGCGCGGTTCTCCCTCTGGGACGTCGACCTCATGGGCGAGTGCTGCTCGGACTCCCCAGTCGGCGAGATCGGCTACGAGGTCAAGGGAATGGCGGTGGTTCCCTCTGAATGTGCCGGCGGTTTGAAGGGCGCGTATCAGCTCGACCACACCATCAAGGGCAAACTCGTGCGTTTCGCTTCCTTCACGAGCTACGAGGTGCTGCTTGAGGACGCCTCAGGGACGATCGTCGACGTGCAAACCGTAACGACCGGGCCGAAGGGAAAAGGTGAGGCGATGTTCACGACCTTCGACTGTGCGGACGGGCCGCACTACGTGAAGATCGAAAGATGCGGGATCTCCTCGAAGGTGAAAAAGGTCTGCCCGTAACGGGTCGGCCCACGGATCCGGTGACCCCCGCGGCGCCACGGCCTGGGCGCTGCGGGGGTTTCTTCTTGCGCGAGAATCCGCTAGGCTTGTCATCGACCCATGCTTGGCTTCATCGGTTGTGGAGGAATAGGCACGCATGTCGCAGGTCCCGAAACTTCAACAGCAGGATTTCCCGCTTCTTTTCGAACTCGGCGCGCCGGGGCTTTCGGCGCTGAACCTGTCCGAATGCGACGTGCCGCGCGCGGACCGCGCCAAGGCCGTCCCGCGCGAACTGCTCGCGGATGCGCCGCCGCCGTTGCCCGAGGTGGGCGAGTTGGACCTCGTCCGGCATTACACGCGCCTGGCGCATCGCTGCTTCTCCATCGACGAGAACTTCTACCCGCTTGGCAGTTGCACGATGAAGTACAACCCGCGGATCAACGAGCGCGTGGCGGCGATGCCCGGTTTCGCCGCGCTGCACCCGCATCAGGACGAATCCGACGTGCAGGGCACGCTCGAACTGCTTTACCGCCTGCGCTGCGACCTGGCGGAGATCAGCGGGCTTTCCGAAGTGACGCTCCAGCCCGCGGCCGGCGCGCACGGCGAGATGACCGGGCTGATGATCATCAACGCCTACCACAAGAGCCGCGGGCAGAGGCGCGGCAAAGTGCTGGCGCCGGACAGCGCGCACGGCACGAACCCGGCCACCTGCGCCGTCTGCGGGCAAAGCGCCATCACCGTCAAGTCGCGCAAGGACGGGCGCATCGACCTGGACGATCTGAGAGCGAAGGTCGATGACGATGTGGCCGCGCTGATGATCACCAACCCGAACACGGTGGGCATCTTCGACGACCGGATCGCCGATGCGGCGGAGATTCTGCACGCCAGGGGCGCGCAGCTTTACCTCGACGGCGCGAACATGAACGCCATCCTGGGCATCACCCGCCCCGGCGATTTCGGCGTGGACGTGATGCACTTCAACACGCACAAGACTTTCAGCACCCCCCACGGTGGCGGCGGTCCAGGCGCGGGCCCGGTCGGGGTGGCGGATCATCTCCGCCCGTTTCTCCCGGTCCCGCAGGTGGTGAAGCGCGCGGATGGATCGTTCGGCTGGGACGCGGACCGCCCGAAGTCCATCGGCAAGGTCCGGAGCTTTTTCGGGCAGATCGGCGTGCTCGTCCGGGCGTACGTGTATATCCGCAGCAACGGCAGCGACGGGCTGCGCGACATCTCAGAGAAAGCGGTCCTGAACGCCAACTACCTGGCGGCGAAGCTGAAGCACCGCTTCCGCACGCCCTTCCCGCCGCCGTATGCGCATGAGTTCATCATGATGCCCGAGTTTCCCGGCTCGGAGGTGACGGACCTCGACGTCGCCAAGCGACTCATCGACCATGGCATCCATCCGCCGACGATGAGCTTTCCGATCGCGCATTGCCTGATGGTGGAACCGACGGAGACGGAGTCCAAGGCCACGCTCGACCGCTTCGTCGCGGCCATGCTGGACATTGCCGACGAAGTGGAGCGCACTCCGGCCGTGGTCCGCGAGGCACCGCACCTGATGCCCGTGAAGCGCATGGACGAAGTCGGCGCGGCGCGCAAGCCGGTCGTGCGCTGGCGGGCCGACCGCGGCGCCTGAAACGTGGACCCCATGGGCTTCCGCGCCGTCAGGCCTGTATGTCGAGGTGGACCTCCTCACCCTGCGGAGGGGCGGCGAGGCCCGATGCGTCGTCCGCGCCGCCCTCTTCAAGGGGCGACTCGTCAGCCGGTTCATCCGTACTTCGTCCCTCGCTCCCCGTGCCCTGAGAATCCGCGAAGACGGCCGTGTCTTCGTCGGCAACGCCCACGGTTTCCCCGGCCTTGCTGGCGGCCTGAACCTGCTTGAGCGCGGCCTGATCGCTGGTGGCGTGGTCGCTCTGCTGAGCGTCGGCGACCTGGCGAGCCTGGTAGGCGGCCTGCAGGCTGGAGATCGCAATGTTGGACGGAATGGCGGACATCTCTCGATGATCCGAGTCGCAGACAGGCGTAGACCCTGGCTGTGGCTCGTGTGTTTATCGGTTAATTCAAGGTCCGATCATGAGGCGGTGGGACGGGTGGCATGCTTTCGCACGGGTGGCATGATTTCGCCGTACTCAACGTAAGCATGGTCTGTTCAGGATCCAGACCCCAGCCGCGGGCAAAGCCCCGCGCCGGATTCGACAAGAAAATCCCTTTTTTCGTTCGGAGGGGCTATGCGCGAGGGCGGGCAGATCGTCATAATGTTCTTGGGCGTGTTTTTGCCCAGCGCCCGCGCGAGCGTCGCGCGGACGCGGAGATGACCACCGGGGCAAGTCCGGCGCAGGGGGTCGGGGTTTCCAACAGGAGGGGAATGATGAATCGCAGGCTGACGGCATGGGTTTTGATCGCGGCGCTGGCGTCCGCGGCCGCCGCGCAGGCGGGAGTGATGGATCAGGGATTGCAGGACATCATGAACGGCGCGCCGGAGGACGAGGTCTTCTCCGCGCTGGTGTATCTCAACGAGCAGGTGGATTTGGAGGCGGCCACGCGGCAGATGGACGCGGAGCGCGCCACGCTTCAGCGGCGGCACGAGTTCGTTGTTCGCTCGCTGCTGGCGGTGGCCGACGCCACGCAGGGCCCGCTGACGGCGTACTTGGGCGAGGCGCTCAGCGCCGGCCGGGTGACGCGATTCGACGCGTTCTATCTGCGCAACATGTTCCGCGTCGACGCGACGAAGAGCGAGCTGGAGGCGATCGCGGCGCGCGACGACGTGATGATCGTGTACTACAACTACGAGATCGAGCTGATCGCGCCCGCTCCCGTGTCCGGCGGACCGAACGGAGGCAACGAGCATCCCGAGGCGCCGGAGATCGGGCTTGTGGCCATTCGCGCGCCGGAAGTCTGGGCGCTGGGCATCGACGGTCGCGGCGTGCTGGTCTCGAACACGGATACGGGCGTGGACGGCAACCACAACGCGCTGAAGGCGCGCTGGGCGGGCGTGGCCGACGGTCGCTATGCCGGGCACCCCGAATGGGCGTGGTTCGACCCGACGCACCAGAACGACAGCTTTCCGTATGACCAGAACGGTCACGGCACGCACACGATGGGCACGGTGACGGGCGGTCCTCCGGGCGATCAGGTCGGCGTTGCGCCGGGGGCATTCTGGATTGCCGCGGCGCCTATCGACCGCATCAGCATTCCGCGAACCGTGGCGGACGTGTTGCTCTCCTATGAGTGGCTGGTTGATCCGGATGGAAACCCGAACACCAACTTCGACGTTCCGGCCTCGAATTCGAACTCCTGGGGCGTGACGACGGGACACGGCTATCCTCCGTGCGACCAGACGTTCTGGAGCCATATTGACGCGTGCGAGGCTGCAGGCATCGTGATGATCTACTCCGCGGGCAACGAAGGCTCCGGCGGTCTGCGTCGTCCCGCCGATCGGGCCACCACGGACTACAACTGCCACGCCGTCGCCGCCGTGGACGCCGGCCGTCAGGGCTGGCCCATCGCGGACTTCTCTTCGCGCGGTCCGACGAACTGCACGCCGGACGGTCGTCAGGCGATCAAGCCGGACATTGCCGCGCCGGGCGTGAACGTGCGTTCGTCCCTGCCTGGCAACAGTTATGGATCGCTGAGCGGCACGTCGATGGCATCGCCGCACATCAACGGCGTGGTCGCCCTGATGCGCCAGGCTAATCCGAACATCGCCGTGGATGACATCAAGCAGGTCATCTACGATACGGCGGTGGACCTCGGCAGCCCGGGCGAGGACAACAGCTACGGATGGGGCATGGTGGACGCGTTGGAGGCCGTCACGCGCGTGATGAACTCCAACGAGCCGTTCGCCTGCTGCTTTGATGACGGCTCGTGCAGCGACGTGCTTCCGCAGGACTGCCGCGCCCAGGGCGGCAAGCCCAGCTTCGGGCGCGGCTGCGACGAGGTCGCGTGCCCGCAACCGGGCGCGTGCTGCTTCGACGACGGCTCCTGTTCGGACACGTTGGAGGCCGAGTGCACGGCGCCCGGCTCGACGTGGAACAGCACGACGTGCGACGCCACGGAGTGCGCGCAGCCCGGGGCCTGCTGCTTTGACGACGGGACCTGTCAGGAACTGGGACCGCTCGCCTGCGAGAACGGCGACGGCGACTTCGGCGGCGCGGGCACGAGCTGCGGCGACGCAAACTGCCCGCAGCCCGGCGCCTGCTGCATCACCGACGACTCCTGCGACGTGATGGGTCCGGATGCGTGCCGCGCGGCCGGTGGCGATTTCAAAGGTCACGACACGGGCTGCGAGAACGCCTGCCCGTGCGACAAGCTCGCCAAGCTCAAGGCCAAGTGCAGCGACTCGGGCTTCGTGAAAGTGGTCGTGAAGTTCGTGGACGCGGGCATGAACGGTGAGCGCCTCACCATCGAGGTGGGCGGCCGCAACTACATTACGGGCGTTCTCGGCAACAAGGCCAAGCTCGTGGCCGGGCCGTTCTCCGGATCGCAGCTCGTGCGGCTGATTTCGCCGGCGTGCAACGACACGGCGACGGCGACCTGCCCGTAACGGAGGCGCGAGGATCTGAAGCGTGAAAACATCCGGGGGTGGGCTCGTGAAAGCGGTCCCACCCCCGGTTTCTGCATCAGCGTTTCGTCCACGGCGTCGGTCGGTCTGGAGGGGCAGGCGATGCTGAATGGAAGCTCGCTGAAGGGAAACTGGGTGGCACGGTCCGGCGTACTCGCCTGACCATGGCGAGCGACGCAAGACGGTGGCGAGCGGAGCACCGTTGACCATGCCACTCGCCGCGGCGTCGGCCCGGTTTCCCCCTTGCGCGGACCTGCTTTGGGATGTGTGGCGCCACCCATGCTATGGGACGTGCTGCACGGTTCCGTGCGGCGCCGGGACATGGGCGTGGGGCGGGCGTCTGAACGCCCGCAGCGGTGCACGGCCTGCGCAGGGTTTCCACACGCGTTGGCATGCGGTATAATCGGCGCAGCGCGGCTCTGCATTCTAATCACGCGCAGCGCCGTCATGGGGGGATGACGACCGGACGCCTGTCCGGTGGGGATAGTCGCAGTTTCCTAACAGGAGGAATGTGATGAGTCGGAGGACAAGAGGGAGCGCGCTTTGCGGATTGACGCTGTTGGCGGCGTCGGCGAGCGCGGGAGTGATCGATCAGGGATTGCAGGAGATCATGAACGGCGCGCCGCAAGACCAGATGTTCTCGGCGCTGGTGTACCTCACGGATCAGGTGGACTTGTACGCCGCCAGCCGTCAGATGGATCAGGAGCGGGCCACGCTTCAACGTCGGCATGAGTTCGTGGTTCTCTCGCTGCAGGGCGTGGCGAGCGCCACGCAAGGGCCGCTCAACGACGCGCTGCTGGCGGGTCTTGCGGACGGCAGCGTGCAGGACTTCCACGCTTACTGGATTCGCAATCTCTTCCAGGTGACGGCGACGAAGGCGAAGCTCGAGGAGATCAGTGGTCGTACGGACGTGGGCATCGTGTACTACGACTACGAGATCGAGCTGATCGACCCTGCTCCCGTCTCGGGCGGACCGAACGGTGGGAACGAACACCTCGAGGCGCCGGAAATCGGTCTGGTGGCGATCCGTGCTCCGGAGGTCTGGGCGATCGGCATCGACGGCACGGGAGTGCTCGTCTCCAACATGGACACGGGCGTGGACGGCAATCACAACGCGCTGAAGGCTCGCTGGGCGGGCGTCGCCGATTCGCGTTACAACGGGCACCCGGAGTGGGCGTTCTTCGATCCGTGGGGCAACCAGACGTTCCCGTATGACCAGAACGGCCATGGCACGCACACGATGGGCACGGTCACCGGCGGTCCTCCGGGAGATCAGGTCGGCGTGGCGCCCGGCGCGTACTGGATTGCCGCGGCCCCGATCGACCGTGGCGGCGGTATTCCGCGCACCGTGGCCGACGCGCTGCTCTCCTTCGAGTGGTTGGCGGATCCGGACGGAAACCCCAACACGAACTTCGACGTACCGGCGACGAACTCGAACTCGTGGGGCGTCACGACGGGTCACGGATATCAGCCTTGCGATCAGACGTTCTGGAGCGCCATCGACGCCTGCGAGGCTGCGGGCATTTGCGTCATATTCTCCGCGGGCAACGAAGGTTCCTCGGGTCTGCGTCGTCCGGCCGACCGCGCGACGACGGAGTACAACTGCCAGGCGGTGGCCGCCGTGGACGCCAGCCGTCAGGGCTGGCCGATCGCCGACTTCTCCTCGCGTGGTCCGACGCGCTGCACGCCGGACGGTCGTGATGCGATCAAGCCGGACATCTCCGCTCCTGGCGTCAACGTGCGTTCCTCGCTGCCGGGCAACGGCTACGGCTCGCTCAGCGGCACGTCGATGGCGTCTCCGCACATCAACGGCGTCGTCGCCCTGATGCGTCAGGCCAATCCGAACATCTCCGTGGACGACATCAAGCAAGTCATCTACGAAACGGCCGTGGATCTGGGCAACACCGGCGAGGACAACAGCTACGGCTGGGGCATGGTGGACGCCTTCGAGGCCGTCACACGCGTGCTCAATGCCAACGATCCTTATGCCTGCTGCTTCGAGGACGGCTCCTGCGACGACATGCTGCCGCAGGATTGCCGGGCGGCCAGCGGGACTCCGAGCTTCGGCCGGACCTGCGGCGACGTTTCGTGCCCGCAACCGGGCGCGTGCTGCGTGACGGACGAGGATTGCCAGCAGCTCACCGAGCGCACGTGCAGCGCCGGCGGCGGCACGTTCCTCGGCGAGGGCGCGTCGTGCCGCAACGCGTGCCCGTGCGACGCGATCAAGAAGTTCCGCGCGTCTTGCGGCGGCAGCGGCAATGCCAAGGTCAAGGTCGTCTTCAAGACCGACGCCTACAACGGCACCGTGGTCGTGCTTAACATCAACGGTGCGGACTACAACGTCACCGTCTACGAACGCAAGGCGATCCTGCTTGGCTGCTGCTTCACGACCATCACCGCGTCGATGACCGAACCGGGTTGCTTCGACCCGATCACGACGGCGTGCGAGTAATTACGGCGAGCCGCGAAAGCGGTCTGCGAACCCAAGGGGGCGGCGCGTCGGCGACGGCGCGCCGCCTCTGCTTTTTGCCGGGCTTCAGCGGCTCTTTGGTTGACTTTTGCCCTCCCGCGCCTACCTTCCGACGCAACCGGCGGCGGACCGATCCTTCAACGATTTCACAACGCCTGCCTGCAACGGGATCACCCGATGACCCTTGAGAAAGTGTACGATCCGCGCAGCGTCGAGCCTGACATGTACGCCGCGTGGGAGGCGTCGCGCGCGTTCGTCGCCGCGCCGGACGGCCGCCCGCGCGAGCGCACCTTCTCCATCGTCATCCCCCCGCCCAACGTCACTGGCGCCCTGCACCTCGGTCACGCGCTCAACAACACCCTTCAGGACGTGCTCGTGCGGTGGCACCGCATGCGCGGCTTCAACACCCTCTGGCAGCCCGGCACCGACCACGCGGGCATCGCCACGCAGGCCGTCGTCGAGAAACGCATCCGCGAGCAGGAGGGGCTGACGCGCCACCAACTCGGCGCCACGCCGCAGAAGGCGCGAGAAGAACTCGTCCGCCGCATCTGGAAGTGGAAGGACGAGTACGAAAAACGCATCCTCTCGCAGCTCAAGCTGATGGGCTGCTCGTGCGACTGGTCCCGCACGCGCTTCACGCTCGACGAAGGCCTGTCCCGAGCCGTGCGGCACATGTTCTTCCAGCTCTTTCGCGATGGGCTGATCTTCCGCGGCAAGCGCCTGGTCAACTGGGACACGCAGCTCCAGACGGCCGTGGCGGACGACGAGGTCTATCACGAGACGGTCAAGGGGCATTTTTACTACATCCGGTATCCGGTGCTCGGGAACAGGCAACAGGCAACAGGCAACAGGCAACTGGAGGAAGGCGGTCCGGAGCCGGAATACGTCATCATCGCCACGACGCGACCGGAGACGATGCTGGCGGACGTGGCGGTCGCGGTGCATCCCGATCCCGAGGGACGCTTCGCTCTTGAGGAACAGGAGCTGAGAGCACTGGGGGACCGGCTTTCCAGCCGGTCATCGAAGGAAGCCCAGGAGATTCAGGCGAAGCTGGAGGCGCTGACCGCCAGACGCGAGTCTCATCTGGCGCATCTGATCAAGTTGCGCGACATGGCCCGTGCGGGGCGCAAGCTCCTGCTGCCGCTGGTGCATCGCGAGATTCCGTTGATCTGCGACGAGTGGGCCGACCCCATGCTGGGCACGGGCTGCGTGAAGATCACGCCGGCGCACGACCCCAACGACTACGAGGTGGGTCTGCGGCACAAGCTGCCGATGATCAACGTGCTCACGCCGGACGGGAAGGTCGCGCGCATCGAGGAGCCGCCGGGGGCGCTGATCCATCACGGCGATGGTTCGCACATGCCGTCCTCCAGCGGCGGAACCAACCCCTTCAGCAAGGACTACGAGGGGTTGGAGTTCTCCACCACCGGTCGCAAGAAGGTCGTCGCCGATCTTGAAGCGCGCGGACTGCTCGACAAGATCGAAGACCGCGACATCGACCTGGCGCACAGCGACCGCAGCAAGACGCCGATCGAGCCGTTCCTGTCGGATCAGTGGTTTGTGAGGACGGGTGAACTTCCCGAATCCCAAATCTCAAATCTGAAATTGCAGAAGGGTCTCGCTCAGGCGGCGATGGATGAAGTGACCGGCGGGCGCATCCAGGTGTTCCCCGCGCGCTACGCGAAGTCCTACCTTGACTGGCTCGGCGAAAAACGCGACTGGTGCATCAGCCGGCAGTTGTGGTGGGGACATCGGATACCGGTCTGGTCGAACAAGGGTGCGATCGCCGGTTGGGGAGATACAGTGGACGACCATTTGAGGGCCATTAACACTTGGAAACAGGAGGATAAGATCGCGGAATGTCGGCGTGAATTCTCAGATTCCCCTGTCCAATTGAAACAGGAGGTCGAGGAACGTCTGCACCTCCTCTACTACGCGGTGCATGATTCCAACGACGCTGACATAGCGGAGCACCTCAAGAAGTTTCGCTTTAGTCTGGATGAGGACGTCCTCGACACCTGGTTCTCCTCCGCCCTCTGGCCGTTCAGCACGTTGGGTTGGCCGGAGGCGGAGAATGAGCCGAAACCCAACTACCTGTCACAATACTACCCCACGTCCGTGCTCTGCACGTCGCGGGACATTATCACCAACTGGGTCGCGCGGATGGTGATGTTTGGAATGTACGCACTGGGGCGCAAGCCGTTCGACCATGTGTACATCCACCCGAAAATCCTCGACGGGCGCGGCGAAACGATGAGCAAGTCCAAGGGCAACGGCGTGGACCCGGTGGACATCATCCACACCCACGGCGCGGACGCGCTGCGCTACACGATGGCGGACATGACCACCGAGACGCAGGACATCCGCATGCCCGTCGAGTACGTCTGCCCGCACTGCGGGAAGCTCACGGAGCAGTCGCTGGCGATCAAGGCGGAGGAGCAAGGCCGCAAGTCGCGCGGCATCAAGCTGGAACGCGCGTTGCAGCCCTCCGACGTGCAGCGCGTGAAATGCTCCCACAAGGAATGCGGCAGGGAATTCGCCACGCAATGGGCGGACGCGGACGCGAAACAACAACTTGGCCTGGGTCGTGAGACCTCGGAGAAGTTCGACATGGGCCGCAACTTCTGCAACAAGCTGTGGAACGCGGCGCGGTTTGCATTCATGAACCTGGAGGGCGCGCCCTGCGCCGCGATTCACAAGGAAGATTTGCTGCCTGAAGATCGCTGGATCCTCGCGCGGCTGTCGCAGACGTGCCGCCGCGTGCATGAACTCCTCTTACAATACCAGTTCTCCGCGACCGTGAAGGAGCTGCGCGATTTCTTCTGGGACAGTCTGTGCGACTGGTACATTGAGCTGTCCAAGCCGCGTCTGGGTAGTTCGTCGCTCCGTGACGAGAAGGGTACTTCGTCGCTACGCGACGAACGACCCAACTCGCCTTGCATCGGCGGCGGGCCCGATGGGTCGCACAACCACGAACTACCCGGTGTTGCTCAGCAGGTGCTTGCCTTCTGCATGGACCAGACGCTGCGGCTGTTTCACCCGATCATCCCCTTCATCACGGAGCGGCTCTGGCGGCAGCTTGGAGAGATCGTCCCGCGCCGCGGGCTGCCGGGGCTTGCCGACCTGCCTGATCCGCAGCGCGGGGAGAACGCGCGCGAGCGGCTGCTCGTCACGGCGCAATATCCGCCCGAGGCGGGATACCCGGCGCTGGACGACGCCGCGTTTCTCGAAGTGTTTGCCCGTCTGCAGGACGTCGTCCGCGCCGTGCGCGACCTTCGCGCCCGCTGCAACGTCGCGCCCAAGGAGACCGTGCGGGCGATCGTCGTGCTCCCGGCGCCGTATCACGCGGAGTTCCGCGCCCACACGCACGTCATCCAGCGCATGGCCGGCGTGGGCGAAGTGACCGTGTCCGGCGACGCCAAGCGCCCGGTGAACGCCGGCAGCCTGCACGTGGGCGCCCTCCGCGTGTACGTGCTCGACATCAGCGACGACGCGGCCGAGCGGCAGCGGGCGACGAAGGAGCTGGCCGAGGTGACGAAGCAGATTCAGTCGCGCGAGGGCAAGCTGTCCAACGAGAAGTTCGTCGCCAACGCCGCGCCGCAGCTCGTCGAGGCCGAGCGCGCCCGCCTTGCGGAACTGAAGACTCAGCGCACATCGCTGGAGGAGCATCTGGCGGAGCTGGGGTAGAAGTCCGTAGCGGGCGGCGACGCCCGTCGTATTCCGCGCGTGCGGGAACACGGGCTCGTCGCGGAGCGACGAACTACCCAGACGCCGTCATTCCCGCGCAGGCGGGAATCCAGTTCCGAGTCTATCCCGGGCGTGTCATCGGCCCGGCTCGATGTGGGTTCGTTGCGTTGTTTCGAACGCGCTGCGAAAGCGTCCCGCGGAAGTGTGCGCCTCCAGACACGCCAGCATCTTGTGCACTTCGTCCCGCCCGATTCGATCGGCCCACTCCAGCGGGCCGTGCGGGTAATTCGTGCCGAGCTTCATGGCGATGTCGATGTCGGACGCCGACGCGACGCCTTCCTGCCGGGCGAGCGCGGCTTCGTTCAGGATGGCGCAGAGGATGCGGGCGAAGATGTAGCGGCAGGGAGTGTGCGGATCGGTCACGCTCGCGGCTGCTGCGAAGTTGTGCACAGCCTGCTCGACTTCCGGCGGCAGGGTAAACGCAGTCTTCACGGATGGGAACGCCGAGACGGGCGACGGCCCGGTGTAATCGTAGAAGCCGCGCCCGGTCTTGCGGCCGAGGCAGCCCTGATCGACAAGCCGCCGCTGAATCTCGTGCGGCTCGAAGCGCGGGTGGCGCTGCATCTGCTCCCACACGGACAGGCTCACGGAGTAGTTCACGTCCAGCCCGACGAGGTCCATCAACTCGAACGGTCCCATCTTGAAGCCGCCGAGTTCTTTCATCACCTTGTCGATCTTCTCGACGGTGGAGACGTGCTCCCCCAGCAGCCGCAGCGCTTCAAGGTAGTACCCGCGCGCCACGCGGTTGACGATGAAACCCGGCGTGTCCTTGGCGTGGACCGCCGTCTTGCCCCATGCCCGCGCCGTCGCAGCGCCGAAATCCACGGCGTCCGGCCGGCTGGCGGCGGCGGCGATGACTTCGACCAGCGGCATCAGCGGCGCGGGGTTGAAGAAGTGCATGCCGATCACGCGTGACGGATCACGAACGGCCCGCGCGATCGCGCCGACGGAAAGCGACGACGTGTTCGTCGCCAGCACGGCGTGCGCGGGAAGAGCCTTCTCCAACGCCGCGAACGTGGCGTGCTTGACGTCGAGCCGCTCGATGACGGCCTCGATGGCGAGGTCCGCCCACGCGCGGTCCGCCGGCGCGCGGTCCGCCGGCGCCAAATCCGCCAGGCGCGCGATTGCCCGCACACGCGCCGCAGCACGTTCCGCCTCCTCCGTGCTGATCCGCCCCTTCTCCGCCAGCCGCGCGAACTGCGCGCGAATGCCGGACACTCCGCGAGCCAACGCGTCCGCAGAGAGATCGCAAAGCTGCACGTCCCAGCCGGCCTGCGCGGCCACCTGCGCAATGCCCGCGCCCATGGTCCCGGCCCCGATGATGACGACGGTTGGCACGCCTCAGATCTCCCGCGCAAGCCGATCGGGCCACAGGCCGATCACGGACAATCAATCGCCGCGCTGATGTCGCACTCGAGCAGCAGCACCTCCGCATGTCCCGGCGCGACGTTGCGGAACTTGGTCTTACCCTTGCCGCGATCGCCGAGCGCCAGCTCCCGATCCGAGCCGCCGTCGCCGTTGAGCCGCAGCGTTACGGTCATGCCCGGCGTGCCTCGCGTGACTTTGGCGATGATGTTCACGTTGCCGTCGTCGCGCGGCTTGCAGGCGAGCGTGAGTTGTTCCCGTCCCGAGCAGTCGTCCGCGCACGAGGTCAGCATGACCAGCCCGTTGGAAATGAGCGGATCGTCGCCGACTTCCGTGAAGTTGCCGCCGATCAGCAGATGCTTGCCCCACCGCCCCATCCCGAACGCCGAGGGCCAGTTCGACGGCGGAATCGCAGGTCCGCCGACCCCGCCGAACGCCGTCACCCACACGCCGCCTTCCAGCCGCGCGAAGTACTCGAGATCGGGAATGGCCGTGCCCGCGAAATACAGCTTCGCACCTTCTCCGTCGTCCCAGCTGATCAGGTTCGCGACGCGCCCGTACACGACCTGGCCGATGGGCGTCCACTCTACGCCATCCCACTTCGCGCAGGAAACGAGTCCGGAGCGCCCGTTGATGCGAAACTCCGTGCCGGCGACGTACAGCGCTTCGCCGGTTCCGTCGTCGAAGACGGTGATCGCGTCAAGCTGCTGAAGCGAGCTGGGCGGCGTCAGCCCCGCGCCGACCTGCGACCAGCTCGATCCGTTCCACTTGCCGATCATGCGGCACGTGACGCCGTCGATCGTGTCGAAGCGCCCGACGCAGTACAGCGCCGCGCCGCTGCCGTCGTCCCACACGCGCATCTTGCTGATGTACGGGCTGAACGCGCCGCCGATGCCCACCCCGCTGCCCACGGCGCGGTACTCCTGCCCATCCCACGAAGCGATGCCGTGCGCGGGCACGCCGCCGGCGGAGTTGAACTGCCCGCCGACGTACAGCCGCGGCGATCCCTCGAAGTCGCCGCTCGTCAGCGCCCACACGGCAAAGTCCACGCCGCCCCCCACGCTGGACCACTGCGACCCGTCCCACGCGGCCAAGTTCGCGGTGCCGCCTTTGCCGTCGGCGTTGTCGAACAGACCACTGACGTACAGCTTCTCCAGCGCGCCATCGTCAAAGACATGAATCGAGGTCACGAACCCGGAGGAGAGTCCGCGCGATCCCATCCGCGACCAGGTGCTCGTCGCGGGGTTGTACGCGGCCACGGATTCCGCGGTGACGCCGCCGATGCGGCTGAAGCTGCCGCCGACGTAGAGCTTTTCTCCTGCGCCGTTGTCCCAGGGAACCATCGGGTCGGCATATCCATCGGCCAGTCCCGGATTGCCCAACATCGTGTCCCATTGCGGAACACACTGCGCGCCCGCGTCGGCGGCGCGCAGGCAGCAGATGAGCACGATCACGACCTTGTTACGTTGCAGATTCATCTTCTTTTCCTCCAGTCCGGCCCGGAGTGCCAGTATAGCGGAAGCACGGTGGAGGCGCATAGCCTATATGGGCATGCCGCGCCTGGCAGTGAGAAATGTTGCGGCGCGCCAGCGGAGCGATCTACACATGCTCAAATTCTCAGGTTGACCTACATCGGGAGCAAGCCGTCACGGCTTCAATCGCCCCACCCACGCCGGGTCCGGCGCTTCGCCGGGACCGAAGGCGTAGAGGTGCATGAGGCCGTCCTCCGGTGTTTCTTCTATCATGAGGTAGATCGTGCCATCCGGCCCCATGACCGGCGCCTGGTTCTCCAACCATAAAGAGGACGTGAATTCCCAGCGCAGATCCCCGCCGGAGGTGAACGACATGAGCTTGTTCGTCTCGGTCACCTGATAGTCCGGCGTGTTCACATACAGGTTGTTCCTCCCATCAATAACGATGGGGTTGCTGCCGTGTCCTCCCGACCCGTGAATGGAGACGACCCATCGCTGTTCGCCGCGGTGGTCATAGGATTCGAGCAGCGTGCCGAACGTGGTTTCGGACAGCGTACACAGGTAGAGCCGGCCTCGCGAATCGATCGACGGAGCGTAGTCGGGGCTTCCGGCGAGCGCTGTCTGCCAGAGCACTTCGCCTTCGGGCGAGACCGCGGTAAGGAGGTTTTCTTCGCGCCTCCTGAAGGTGAGGTAGATTGTGCCGTTCAGCCCGATGGACGTTCCCGAGGTGTTCGTGCCGGTCTGCGGATCCGCCACCTTCCAGCGAAGCGCGCCGTTCTGCGGATCCAGCGCCCAAAGCTCCGCGGGAACCTGGCTTCTCGCCCCGTGCGCCACGTACACGGTCCCGTCTTCTCCAATGGAAGGGCACTGCCGAAAAATCCAGTCGCCCGCGGTCGTCCGCTGCCATTTCAGGCTCCCGTCGGAAGGATGGATCGCATAGAGCGTGGATGCCTCGGGATAGTACAGCGTTCCGTCCCGTCCCACCGCAAGGTAACCGTAGGTGTAATCCGACGCCTGAGAATACTGACGCGGCCCCCATGAAGTCAGGGCGTCCCGCGTGAAGGCGTACACGTGCGAGCGCGACAATTGATAGGAGTATTCGCCGTCAACCACGTACACGGCGTCGGTCTGGGCGAGCGTTGGGAAGGAAAAGCACAAGTCTCGGACTGGCTTAAACCACGAAACATCGCCATCCCGCGTCACTCTCGAAACAAACCCCCACCGCCAGGACTCCTCGCCAAGATTCATTTGACATACAGGTTGCCCGAAGATGTGCCAACTCACATACAATTCGCCCTCGGGCCCAATCGCCACCCCAGGCTCCGCCGATTGACCAAAGTACGCGTGCTTCCAACTGATACGCGGCTCGCTCGGCCCCACCGCCGGCGTCCAGCCGCTGTTGCGGTAATCTCGCTGCCACTTCGGCCACGGGGTATCGGCAAGCTGAGCTGACGCCGTACCGCAGGCAATCAGACATCCGATGACGGGATAACGAGTTGCCAGCAAATCGATTTTCATGGCGTCGTCCTCAAATTGAGGGCTGACGTTGCCGGTTCGTGTCGCTCGCATCACAGATGTCAAGGCACGAGTGCAAATCGACGGACGTATATTCGCCCAGCGGTGTCAGTCATCGTTGCGAAGTGTCGTGAATCCGGCCACGTGACGTACAGGATCTGACCGTCAGCCGCACATCCCAGATGGTGGCCCGGCGGAGCATACACCACGCCGTCCGGATCCCCGTAACCGCCGAGCGAGTTCGCCGTCGAGACCGCGGATACGACGGCGCTCCAAGTCGAACCGCCATCGGCACTGACGCTGCGATAGACCCGCCAGAAGTCTCGGTTGGGATATTGGGTCACATCGGGTTGCTTGCCCTCGCGGTTGTCCACCCACACGACGTGCAGTCGTCCCATCGCATCCCGACAGGCCCAGACGCGGGCAATGCGGAAATACCCGTCGCGGACGAAGTTCCCATCGTCGTCCGGCAGCTTTGCGTAGTTTGAAGGCTCGCACGGCAATGTGCCGTAGATCGTGTTCGAGATGACTTGCACGGGATCACCCCAGGTCGTCCCGCTGTCGGTCGATTTGCGACACTGCAGCAGGGCGACTTTCCGTGCCCCCGGCGGATCTCCGCAAACTCTCGCCTCATAGTCCACGTAGAAAGCCCAGACGTTGGATGAGGCCGGGTCCGCAATGACGTGCATGTTGAACATGCCCAGATCGTCCGGCTCCCAGTAACCGTCGGGGGAATTGTCAAAGGTCGTGAACGTGTTCCCGGCGACGTTCCAAGTTACGCCTTCGTCCAGTGCGCGGTGGACGCGAACAGCATTTCCGGTCACGTGATCGTCATTCTTGACCTGTTTGGACAACGAAAAAAGGGTTGTGCCCGTTCCCTTCACAACAGGAGTCGGTGGCGCTAACTTGTCCGCACCGCCCGAGACAACCGCGTAGGACACGGTGGGATTTTGTCCCCAATCGACGTCTCCATTGAAGGGATCCACAACGCCCCTTATGAACCGAAGGCGATCGATGTTTGGTTGAAGCCAGTTACCATACACAGAGTACGCCGAGGCCGTAAGCCAGGGTCGATCAATGTCTAAGACGTTTCCCGACGCGAGGGTCTCGATCGCATCAAACATTGAACCATCGACACTGCGTCGGGACCGCACCTCCAGAGGCGCTTGGACATCGTTAACGGCCTCCTGCCAGCCAAAATAAAAGTCCCCGTTCGCGGGATTGGTCGCCACCGTCGGGTCGACCCCCGGTCCGTCGCCGCTGACAGTCGGACCTGCGCTCTCCCATGTCGCCCCGCGGTCCGTAGAGCGTCGGCGTTGGATCGACTTGGTGCTACCGTTCCAGTCCATCCAGGCAACCACGACCACGCCATTGCCGTCCGTCGCCAGGGTCGGCTCCCAGCCGTCCCCATCGATAAGGAACTCCGAGAGGGAGCCTTGAGCCAGCAGGTCCGAGGCAGTCATGAGAAGCAACACGACGCTGACTGCCAATTCCGGTTTTCTCACGAACATAAGAGGCCTCCATCGAGAGATTCTTCAACCGAGCGCTCCGACCGCAGGGTGGGTTCGGTCAGGCGTACACGCTACGGACATCCCTGCGAGAACTTGACGACGATCGCCGGGCTGGTCACGCCGCCTGTCATTCGGCCGCCGTCCACGTCGAGTTCCCCGGTCGTGCAGAAGTTGGCGTCGAAGTTGAATCTGCCCGCGTGGATGACGATGTTCCCCGACAGGCGAGTGCAGGGGTAATTAATGTCCACGAATGGGTCGGGGTTCGAGCCGCCAGCCTTCAAGGTCCACGGCGCGGAGCCGCTGATCGGGGCGTTCACGATGATCTTGCCCGTGTAATCGGCTTCGAAGTAGCCCTGGAACTCGCTGTCGCTGTTGCTGGTGATGGAACCGTTCAACAGAAGGGTGCCGCTGGTTCCGGCGATCCACCGGCCATGATCGGTGACCGGCGTCTCCACAATCAGTTCGCCGTAAGTGGCTTTCCATGTTCCGACGCCCGTCTTGGCGTTGTCCGTCAGGCGGATTTTTGCCGTCCATTGCTCGAGATTCTGCGGATTGGCGTTGACGTTGCCGTTGTTCTCCAGCGCCACCTCGACTTTGAAGTTGCCGATCATCGACAGCCGCGGGCCGCTGGTGTTTCGACTTCCCAGCGTCAGCTTGGCGTTCGACGCGCCTGCGATCAGCCCGTACTTGTCCTCGTCCGGCTCGTCGCGCAGCGCGTCCGTGCCGACGATGTTGTCGTCGAGGGAGTTGACCGTCTTGTTGATGCGGTGGTCGCCCAGGACGTGCAACTCGGGCATCGTGCTCCCCTCGCCGTCGTCGAATTTGATCGTGCCGTTGACCGTGGACGCCTCGTCGGCGCCCGCGCCGTGCAGCGTCAGGGTGCTGCCCATCGGGATGACCAGGGCCCCAAACACCGTCGTGGACTGTCCGTCGATTTCGATGAACAGCGCTTCGCCGTCCTGACCGTTCATCGTGCAGGTCTTGCCATTGCCGATCACGGCGATGCCGTTGGCGTCGGGGGGGCCTATCGGTTCCCAACTACCGGGGAAGTTCCACGTTCCCGATGTCGGCTGGAAGACATAGCGAACCGGGTCCGGCTGGGCCGTGACGATGGGGCATGGCAAGACAAGAACAGTGAAGAACGCACATGGTGTGAATCTATAGAGAATTTGAAAACAAGAACCAAGCGATAATGGGACCGATGAACTTGCAATCACGGGAATTATCCCCTTCTATGGGTACGAGACGCGATTCCAACTATCGGCGTGCACCTGGCCAACCTGGTTCGCAATTCGAGGCCTCTTGACTCCATTCGCCCTCATCAACATAATATCCGCGTTGGCTTCCGACTGGTAGGACGGCCATACCGCATCGCCCGCCTCATTGATGTCACCATTGGTATTCCACCGAGGACGCTCCTCAGACAAGTGGTAGAATTGGCCGTTCGTGTAGTACCACGCCTGCCAAGAGTCGATGTCTCCGTGCCAGCGGATGAAGTACACATCCCCGCGGCAGTTGATGCGAGGGTGCGAGCCCCAGTCGCTCAACATTGTGCGCACACCGTCCTGCCATGTGAACAGCCAGTCATAGTCGAAAAACCGATCATTAGAACCCCATGCCGCGACGCCGCATTCGCTGATCGCAGGGACGTTGGGTTCATATTCGTCGCCCTCGCTGATCTGCATGATCCGTCCGTCGCGGTACAGTTGAATGGTCGAGGCCCACGGGTGCTGGCAGAAATCGAATCGAGTCCAGATGACGTCGCCCGCATTATTCACCTCCGGACCCTGATTGGAGATGCCTTGTGATCCTTCGCCGTCCCAAGTCAGGCGTTCCATGCGCGCGCCGTCCCACACGTAAATGTCCGTCGTGGGCGAGCATTCTCCATCCCCAAAAGTGTGATCCCATGCCACGTGCCCGAGGTCGTTGATGCTCCCTGCCCAATCGTCGGTGTCGTTGTCGGTGAGCCGCGTCATTTGCCCGTCACTATAGAGCATGACCTCGAGTGTCGGTCCGAATGGCCCGGACGGACCGATCGCCCGGCTCCACACGATGGTTCCGTCATCGTTGATGTCGGGAGTCACGTCGCGGATGGGAGTCGCCGGGTCGTCGTTCGTAATTCGGACGTGCCGACGGCCATCGAAAAAAAAGAGGTCGTCCCATTCTGCATAGCCACCAAATCGGCGCAGGTAAACGACCTGTCCCCGGTTGTTCATTTTAGGTTGATACTCAAACTCCGGATTGTCCGTAAGCCGCACCAGCTCGAACCCGGGCGGAAGCTCAGCCCGGGCGATCGGCGGACACGGCAGTCCCACGGCCAAAAGCGCCGAAGACGCGAGCGGGATCAGCAGGAAGAATCGCATCGATAAATCTCCATGTGAAAGTTTCTCGGCAGGGTCCAGTCGCATGGGGGGCGGCGCGCCGCGCGCTGCGTCGGTCAGGCATCATCCACCGGGACAGGACTGCGTGCGCAGGCGCGCGCCCGTCCCGAAGGTCAGCTCAAAGGGGCCGACGATCGTCAGGCTGTCGGCCGTGATCGAGGCCGAGATACCCGTCTGCGTGAAGTCCACGTCGCCTTCAATCGTGAGGTCGTCGATCTGCTGCGTGGTAAAGACGATGTCCCACCGCCCGTCACCGCCGGGATTGTCGCATCGTCGTTGCAGTCGTTCGGATAACCCGGCAGCCCGCCCGCCGTACTCCAGTTTCCCACGCTTTCCCAGTAGTTGTCGTCCGGATCGTTGCCCGTCCACGTGAACGTGGCGCGCACGGGGACAGGAGCAGCGGCCCATGCCGGATCGGCGGAAGCAGGCGCCGCGAACGGTGCAGGCAGCGCCGCGGCGGACGCGGACGCACTCGGGACGGCGGTTAGGACGAACGCGGTCGGGACGGCGGACAAAGCGGACGCAGGCGGGACGGCGGTTAGCGCGGACGCAGGCGGGTCGCTCCACGACAGGATCAGGGGGCAGATAAGGAACACCCCGACGAACATGGTCGCGGCCCTTCTAACCAATCCGGGACGAGCCTTCAGGCTCGTGCCTCGTGCCTCGTGCCTCGGGTCTCGGGTCTCGGGTCTGCGGCCCACGGGCTTGCCTGACCCCCGCTTCGATACAGGGCTTGCGATGTCATCGCAGCCTCCTTGCGAAAAACGACCTCGTCCGGTCGCTGGGTGGCCTTCCACAAGGGCCCAGACAGACGTTTTTCACGGATTCTGCCGCCGAGTCCAAGGAATCTCGGCCTCGTACGGCCTTAGAATAGCGGAAATCAGGATGGAATTCAAGCGCAGGACAGGGTCGCAGCGCGCCGGCGAGCACTGCGGCTGTGACCGGACGCCGGCCTACCGCGCCGCGGCCCGGCGCCCTCGCCGGACCGGGACATCCGTTCCATGAGCGAAGGTCGACACCTCTTCGACCTGCCCCATCTCCTCTCTCTATTGGCGGACCTCGGCAGTGGTACCCAAGAGGGGTTCGCGCGCCGCAGGTGAAACCCGAACAACGACTTCCTGATGGGAGCGGCTCGGGTGGAAAACCGCTTCCTCATAGGCGAGGCTTGGATCGACAGCCCGCGCGCTCAGAGAGGCCAGCCCATGTCGCTGAGGAGATACTGCGCGGCCAGCTCGCCGAAGTAGATCATCGCGGAGTTGAAGTACAGGAGCCCGGTGGCCGACTGCGTGCTGCGCAGGCGGATGCAGTCCATCACCATCCAGGTGAACACACCCGGCACCAGCAGCCCCACCAGCCAGCGCACCAGCAGCGCCATGCCCCTGAGGGGAAGCGCCCCGCGCTCTCCCAGCAGCGCGAGGGCAAGCGACGCGCCGGATGCGCGCGCATGGTGGATGATCAGCGCCAGCACCAGCGCCGCCAGCGCCAGGCGCAGCACGTAGGTCGCGCCCAGCACGCGACCGAACCGCCGCAGCGGCGCGATGGTCATCTCCGTGGCCGTCAGGTACGCATGCCCCAGCAGCCACGCGACGGTGACACTGCCCAGCAGCAGCGAAGCGGAGGCCAGAGAGAGCACTTTCACGGCCGCCATGAGGGGGGTGTCCGGCGCGACCAGCCCGCCGGCAGCGGTCGCGGAAACGTCCGGAGCGATCGAGACGTGCATGGCCACGCATGCTGAGACGATGCCCGCTGCGCCGCCGATCCACGCGGACACCCGCAGGGGCGCGGGCTTCTGCGTAGCGCCGGGCGCCTGTACAATGACGCTCACGGCGCCGATTCCACAGAGTGCGGATCCGAACAACGGGAGCCGGCCGACCGCCCCGCCCAGTTGCGGGAAGGCGGAGCCTGCGGCCGGGTCCAAGACCGCGGAAGCCGTCACCAGGGCAGTCAGCGCCAGCGAGAGGACGCCGACCAGCCGCACGTACTTCGCGGAAGTCTCCTGCAACCGTCCCATTCCCAGCGAGATGAGCATCCCGCCGGCGAGTAAAGTGGCAAAGAGGCTGAACATGCCGGCGATGATAGACCGCCCGGCGCGCCGCCGACAGGGCCACCGCAACGATGGGGGCTGAGGTCGGATTCGATGACCCACCCGACTGCCTCAGCAGCGCGTGATGCCTCTGAAGGTCGGCGTGTAGCCGGGGAAGACCTCGCCCAGATTGGCGTTGCCGAGCCGGTTCTGGACGATTTCAGCAAGGATGTCGCGGTAGTCGATGGTGATGTGCAGGTCCTGTCCATCGTAGAGATCCTCCAGCCCAGGCCACTGGGTGATGACCTGTCCGCCGTTGATGTGGTCGCCCAAGGCGAGCATCACGTTGCCGTGCCCGTGATCGGTGCCGATGCTGCCGTTTTGGCGGACATTGCGGCCGAACTCGGACATGACGACGGCCACCAGGTTGCTCAGGTCGGCAAAGATGTCCGTGTGGAACGCGCCGAGGGAGTTGGAGAGGCTGGTCATCAGAGCGGCCATTTGCCCGTCGATCGGTCCCTGCGCATTGTGCGTGTCCCAGCCGCCGAGGTCGATGGCGATGGCCTCGACGCCGACCTGCGCCTTGATGAGCGCCGCGGAGGACTTGAGCGCGTAACCGATGTCGGTCTGCGGATAGACGGCGCCGCCGGACGGCTGGTAATTGACGAAGTCGATGGCGTCGAGCAGGTCGATCGTCGCCTGCGTGTTGGCGGCGGCGGAGCGCACCGGCTCCTGCGAAGCGTCATACATCGTGCTGAGCGCCGCCCGCCGCTGGCGCTCGCTTCGGTCCCATCCGGACAGGCCGTAGTTGTTCACATCCGGGACCGGCACGGAGAGCGGTCCGCCGGCGAGCGTGCGCTGCAGCGCATAGCCCATTCCCAGGCCCCGAAGGACGCCGTCCTTCTTGATTGGCGGACTGGTGAGCAGGTGACGCCCGAGCCAGCCGGTGAACAGCGTCCCGTCCCCCGGCTTGCCGATCTCCATGTAGCGCATGGCATCGAAATGCGATCGCGACGGGTCCGTCGAGCCGACCGCGTGAACGAGCGCCAGGTGCCCGGCCTGATACGCCTCGACCAGCCCGCTCATCGCCTGGGGGAAGCCGAAGAAGCCGTCGAGGTCGATGGCGCGGTTGGGATCGCCGCTGTCCGGCCGTGGAATGGCGATGTCGGGTCGCCCCGCATAATAGGCGTCCTCAGCGTGCGGGACGCAAACGGTTAATCCGTCGCACCCGCCGCGCAGGAAGATAGAGACCATCACATCGCGGTCGCTGCAGTGGTCGCCGGCGTACACCACGCGCGGCAGCCACGCGGGCGCCGCGGCCGCCAGCGCGAACGCGCCCGACGCGCCGAGGAACTGACGCCGGGACCATTCCCCGTATTCCCTGCAGCCCTGGCAATCGTGCATCGTCATGACCGATCTCCCCTTGATGATGCGTGGCGTTCGTCCGGGGCGTCCCATGCAGCAAACCGTGCAGTCGCGCCGAGCCGTGCGGCGGGTTGGAGTCGTCGCGCCGCCCGGCGCCGATCCCGATCAATACCACTGGAAGCTTGGCGAACTCAACGCCAGCGCGATGGCGTCGCGAATCCCATCGGTCGTCGGATATTCGATGGCGAGGTAGTCGTAGAGCGCCTGGTAGTCGGCTCCGGACAGTTCACCGCCGAAAAGCAGCGTGTTGATGCGATCCAGCACCGGTCCCCGCCTCCGCGCGCCGGCCAGGAACGCGTTGAGATCGAACGACACGCCGGACAGCTCGTCGTTGAGGTAGGAGAACGCGAAGTTCCACCTCGGAAGGATCAGCCCCGCCCAGAAGTCGAGCCGGTCCGGATAGCCGTCGGGCGGACCCCAATAAAACGGCACGTGGCCGGCGGCATCGAGTGCATTGAGGACATTCAGCGGCGTTCCAACGCCGCCGTGCGTGGCGCGCAGGCAGGAGATGATGGTTTCATAAGGGCGCTTGTACTTGGGAGTGGCAACGGAGAGGTTCGAGCGGCTTAGAATCGTGCGCACCATGGCTTGGATGTCGCCGCCCGTTCCCAGATATGTCTCCTTCACGGTCTCCACGAGCGAGACCGGTGGCTCGTAGCCCCAGAACCAGCGGCACAATTTTTGCGAAATGAATCCCGCGGTCAGCGGGGCGATGCGCGGGTCGCGCGTGAGAATGTCAATGACGATTTCCCCGTCGCGCCGTCCGCCGCCTGCGGGAAGGGTGTAGCCGAGGACCTGCTTCTCGCTCTGGTCGTGCCACGGAGCATAGTAGAGGAACTTCAGGAAGTTATTCCCTTGATTGTAGTTGAGGGTCCAGCCGGTGAAGCATTTCGTCACTTCCTCGATGTCGCGCTGCGTGTAGCCGTTGTCCACGCCGAGCGTGTGCAGCTCCAGCAGCTCGCGCGCGTAGTTCTGATTGGTGAATCCCACACGGCTCACGTAGTTGTCGAGGTAGAACAGCATGGCCGCGCTCTTGGCGCTGGCCTGCATCAGGTCGGGAAACTTGCCGAGCGCGTGCCTGCGGATCACCTCGCGGTCATCGACGATCTTCATGTAGGAGACGTAGTCCTTGAGGATGTCGATGTTGAGGTGGTCGGTCCAGAATGTGACGGTGCGTTCGAAAAGCTGGCGCTTGCTGTAAATCGAGCGGAGGATCGTGGAATATACGAGGACGCGGGCGATCTGGAACGAATCGTAATCCAGGAGCTCGTAGGGGTCGCTGTCCAGCGTGCGCTGATAGGGCGCGAGGCGCTCATCGCAGGCGCTGTCTTCGATGCCCAGGTAATTGAGGTGCCGGTTGACGTAGCCCTCCGGCGTGGAGGCGGCGAAGAGGCCCAGCTCTTCCTGCGACAGCCCCATCGTCGCGCGGCGCACGAGCAGATTGCGATACCGGCTGCCGCCGCGGATGGTCGCATCGCCGTCGCCTTCACCCTGGTCCTGCGGCGGACGCGGCTTGACCTCCTGCGCGCCGGCGTCGGTTCCGAACAGGGTGCCGAGCAGCGCCCCCCCCGCGAGCCACTTGCGGCGGGAAAGCACAGGGTCGGATGGGGAGGAGGGCATGGGGGATCGCAGTTCGCGCGCACAAGCCTCAAGCAGATTCATCACATCCTCCTCCTGCACCGGCGGGACGGACGGGCGAAACCCCATGCGAAATGAACCCGGATCCGAATAGAGTGTCTTCGCGTGACGGCTCGCATTATTCGGTGCCGAGCGGAGAATGCAAGACGAAAGCGGAATTCATGGCGAGGGTGGCGCACTTGCACAAATGGCGGCGTCGTCCCATTCGACCGCACTGCCCACCCAAGGCGGATCTACCACCTACGATACGGCTGCGATCCCAAGGTGGGGCTGCTCTCTGAGCAGCCACCGGTCCGCCGGCTCTCCGAGCCGCCGATCGAGGAGACCGCGGGACAGGAGGGCGCCAAGCTATCCCTTGAAGATGACGAACATATGGCACGATTCGGCAGTCAGTTCAGCGAGTCTTGTCTGAATCCGCGTAGCGCTTGACCAGTCCGAGCTGCCGAATCGTGGCGCGCAGGTCCTTGGGAATCGGCGCCTCGAACGTGACCTCCTCATCCGTGCGTGGGTGACGCAGCGTCAACCGCCACGCGTGAAGCGTCAGCCGGCGGATCAGCGGTCGTTCGCCGCGCCGCGCGTCCGGACGGTAGCCGGCCTTGTAATGCGAAAGGCAAATCTCCCTGCCGCCGCCGTACAGCGGGTCCACGCCGAGCGAATGTCCGATCGCGGAAAGGTGCACGCGGATCTGGTGAAGTCGTCCCGTTCGCGGGCGGCACTCCAGCAGCGTGTGCCCCGCGAGGCGCTCCATCACCGCATATCGCGTCTGCGAGGGCTTGCCGTCCTTGCGGGCCACGACGACGCGCCGACGGGACTTGTCGGCCTTGAGCGGCAGGTCCACTTCGCCCGCCGATTGAACATGCCCTTTCGCCAGCGCGAGATAGACCTTCTCCACGGTGCGACCGACGAACTGCGCGGTGAGCTTGCGCTGGGCGTCGATGTTTCGTGCGTACACGACGACGCCGCTGGCGTGGCGGTCGATGCGGTGCACGGGGCGAAGCTCTTCATCCTGCGCGAGGATGCCCTGCGCCTCGAGGGCCTCGCGCACGCTGCGCGCGCGCTGACCAGGGACGCACACCAGCCCGGCGGGCTTGTCGATCACGAGGAGATCGGCGTCCGCATGAAGGATTTGGACGAGCAGCGGTTTGCGTTTGTGGTTGCGTTGAATCAGAGGAAGCTGCCAGTGCTTGGATCGTAGCTGTTAGCTGCTAGCTGTTAGCCAGATTCAGAGGCTCGCTAGCTGGAGGTTCGTGCTTCGTGCATCGTGCATCCTGGTTACTGCGCCGCGCTGCGTGGTTTCTGACCCTTATCGTATGCGAGCGACTTTGTGGCACGCGCATCAAGTTACCCTCGTCGGACCCGCCGGCTCGGAGAGCCGGCGGACCGGTAGCTGCTCAGTGAGCAGCCCCAAGTCTTGCTGCTCGGAGAGCAGCCCCACCTTTGCGCAGCCTGGAGCTAAGTCTCGTCGCGGAGCGACGAACTACCCTGAACCCCGAACCCTGAACCCTGAACCCTGAACCCTATACCCTACGGACACTGCGCGCCGGCCGTGGCGTCGCAGCCGTCCACGGTGACCGTGTGCGCGCCGCTGCCGGTCGGGCACCACTTGGCCACCGCCTTGCCGTTGGCGTTGACGGTGCGTGTCACCGGGTCGCCGCCGTCGAGCCGGAAGATCGCATTGACGCCGGGTGTGGCGCCCTTGAGCACGGCCTTGACGCGGTTGCCGCAGGCCTTCTCGTCGCAGCGGGCCTTGAGCTTCTCACCGCCGGTGCAGGGAGAATCCACCGTCTCGCCGTGCAGGTAGAACGCCCACTCGTTGTCGGGGACGAGGTTGAAAATGTCCATCGTCACCCACTCGCCGCCGACGGTTCCGTCCGTGAACACGTCGAAGTTCCAGTGGGCGCGGGCGTCGGCGATGGCGGTGCGCGTGGTCAGCAGGCTGTGCTTGCCGCCGCCGTTGCGGAAGGTGATGAGGCTGCGCATGCCGAGGAAGTACCGCCCCGGCTCCAGCGTCACGTCCGCGTCCATCGCGTTGTCATACACCGCGCCGAAGCTCGAGTTCACGATGCCCGTGTCGTCGTGCGAAAGCGGCAGCGTGTGCGAGGCCGCCACCAGCGCGCCGGGGTGCCCGTCGCCGCCGTATTCGTAAATGTACCAGTCGCCGGCGAGAATCTCGGCGCCGAAGTCCACGCTGTAGAAGCCGATCTTCGTGATCCGCGTGCGCTGCGCGAGCGCGAAGTCCTCCGCGGCGCAGCGGAACGACGTGAAGTCGTCGTCCTCGACCCGCGCGGCCGTCCAAGCGTCCTCGCTCGCGGCGAGGTCGTCCGGGAAGTTGACGACGTTGAGCCAGTTGAATTCCTCGGCGCGGGCGACCGAGGCGACACCCAAGATCCCGGGAATCAGCAATCCCATCGCAAACTTCATGGCAACCCCTCCTCTGTTGTTCAAGTGTCCGAATCCAATCCAGGTGTTTCCGTATCCGAATCCGCTCACAATTGCGGGCCAGCACGGTACGCATTCTACCCAGGAACCGTCGGCGAACTCCAGTCCCCGCGGCGCGAGCCGGGGTCATTCGGTAAGGAGTGAACAGGCGAGGCATGGGTTGCATTCCATCCGAACCCGTAGCGCCAGCGAGGGCGAAACATCCATGTGGCCGGATCATTTGGCCTACCCTCGCTGGCGCTACGGGTTCGGAAATGGCGTTTGGACCTGCAGAAGGTGCTCCGAACCGCAACGTGGGGCCCACACGTTTGTAAACGTGTTTCTGACGCAGGATCCCGGTTGCAGCCCCTGGACTCGGTTCGTATTCTCGTTTCGCGCTGGCCTTGCACGCTGATGAGTGACCGCCGCGCGGGTCTGCCTGGGATTGAGGAACGGCCTTGAAGTCGGTTGTCGGTTTGGAACAGATCTCGCCGCCCGCGGGTGGGTGTGTGCTGACCGTCGGGAATTTCGACGGCGTGCACCGCGCGCACCGGCGGCTGCTGGCCGTGGCGCGCGATCGGGCGCGGGGGCTGGGGTTGCCGATGATCTTGCTGACGTTCGAGCCTCACCCGCTGGCCGTGGTGGCGCCGCACCGGGTTCCCCCGCGGCTGACGCCTCTGCACGAGAAGCTGCGGCTGCTCGAAGCGTGCGGGGTGGATGTGACCGTCGTGGCGGAGAGCCGCGCGTCGCTGCTGGAACTTTCGGCGGAGGCGTTCGTCGAGCGCGTCCTCCTGGCGAGCTTCGCGCCGCGGCACATGGTCGAGGGGCCGACGTTCGGCTTCGGGCAGGGGCGTCGCGGCGACAACGCGCTGCTGGCGGGGCTGGGGACGAAGCGGGGTTTCACGGTTGAGGTCGTGGCACCGCTGTATCTGGAAGGACCGGAGGGGGCGCGCGAACTGGTGTCCAGCTCGCTGGCGCGCGGCGCGCTGCGCGAGGGCGACGTGACGCGGGCGCGGGCCGTGCTTGACCGTCCGTATGCCTTGTTTGGAACCGTGGTGCAGGGACTTCGCCGCGGCCGGGAATTGGGATTCCCCACGGCGAATCTCGCGTGCGAGGAGCAGATGATCCCGGGGGACGGGGTCTTCGCGGGCTGGGCATGGTGTGAGGGCCGGTGCGGCGCGGCGGCGATCAGCATCGGATCAAGCCCGACCTTCGCGGGCGCGACCGGGCAGGTGGAGGCGCACCTGCTGGATGAGTCGCGCGAGCTATACGGCAAGCCGATCCGGCTCGATTTCCTCGCGCGGCTGCGCGGGCAGGCGGCGTTTGATTCTCCCGACGCGCTCAGGCAGCAGATCGCGCGGGACGTGGAGACCGTTCGCGGAATATGCGCGTTGGAAGGGCCGCCGTCTCGGTGACGGCGGATTTGCTACCGCCCAACGCGGGCCGGCGGCTGATGAGGGAGCAGTGGAGCAGCATGAGCACCTTTGGATCAGAATGGCACGGGTTTCATCGCAGTCGCCGGCGGCCCGGTCGCGCGAGGCTGGCGCGCGGCGCGATGGTGCTGAGCATGCTCCTGAGCGCCAGACTGACGGATGCGCAGAGCACACTGCGCGTCAGCGTCAGTTCGATGGGCGAGGAAGGCGACGGATTCAGCATGTTCCCCTGGCCTTCGCAGGACGGCCGGTACATTGTATTTGAGAGCGACGCCGGCAACCTGGTCCCCGACGACGACAACTGCACGACGGACGTTTTCGTCCATGACTGCCTGACGCGTACGACAGAGCGGGTCAGCCTCGCCTGGGACGGCGGCGAGGCCAACGGCGCCTCGCAGCGCCCCCGCGTCAGCGCCGACGGGCGCTACGTCGTGTTCCAAAGCGGCGCGGACAACCTTGTGCCTCACGACACCAACGGTTTCATGGACATCTTCGTGATGGACCGCTGGACGCTGCGCGTGCGCCGCGCGAGCGAAGGCGCCTGGGGGGAGGAGGGCAACGGCGCCAGCATTCATCCCAAGATATCCGCCGACGGGCGCTGCGTGGCGTTCCACACGCTGGCGAACAACTGGGTCGGGCACGACACCAACAGCCAGTGGGACGTGTACGTGCGCGACCTGGCGACCGGCGACATCGACCTCGTCAGCGTGCGCGACGACGGCGTCGTGGGCAACGACTGGAGCGAGCATTGCGCGCTCTCCGGCGACGGGAGCCTGGTCGTGTATCACAGCAAGGCGAACAACCTCGTGCCTGACGATCACAACGGCAAGGATGACGCGTTCCTATTTGATCGCCAGACGCGCCGGGTGAAACGGATGTCGGTCGGCGCGACCGGCGAGGAGTCCAATGGGACGAGCGCCTTCCCATCCATCAGCGACGACGGCCGGTATGCGTCCTTCGAGAGCGAAGGCGCCAACCTCGCTGCCGACGACCGAAACGGCAAGCGCGACGTGTTCCGCTTCGAGGTGCAGACCGGTGCCCTGGCGCGCGTCTCAAAACCCGCCGCGGGCGAGACCGACGGGGACAGCATGAGGTCGGCGCTGTCGTCCGATGGGCGGTTCGTCACCTTCTTCAGCCTGGCGAAGAACCTCGCCGCCGCGGACCTGAACAACACGGTTGATGTGTTTGTGTGGGACGCCCAGGATGGGCGCGTCGTGCTGGGAAGCCTCGCGGCGAACGGTGCGCCGTCGCGCGGCGGCAGCCAGTTTCCGATCCTCAGCGGCGACGGGCGCATCGTGGCGTTTCATGCTTTCGCCACGGATATTGTGGGCGAGGACCATAATCTCGCCGCGGATATTTTCGTCCGCGTGCTGCGGGAAGCCCCGTGACGGACGATGGATTAAGGACGCCTCGGATGAGGATCGCGTCTTCGGATTGAAAGGAGCCGTCGCGCCGCCATGCCGCCTAGCACGAGCGATTTCCTGGAGGCCGGGCGATTCGTCGCGTCGATGCGCCGCCCGCTGCTGCTTTCGCACACCAAGCCTGACGGCGACGCCTTCGGTTCGCTGGTGGCGCTGCGGGAGTTGCTGCGCAGCGCCGGATCGCGCCCGCTGGCGGTGGCGTTCGACCCGCTGCCGCACACGTATGACGTCTTTCGCCGTTTCGAGCCTGTTTCCGTGTGGCGCCGGGACTTGGATGAAAAATCGCTGACCGACGCGGACGGCGTGGTCATTCTCGACACGTGCGCCTACAGCCAGTTGCTGCCGCTGGAGAGCTGGCTGAAGGCCACGACCGTGCCGATCATGGCCGTCGATCATCACATCACGCGCGACGTCGCGGCGGCGCGGCTCGTGCTGGACGAGACCGCGGCGGCCACGTGCCTGATTCTGTATCAGTGGGCGCGGTGCTGCGGGTGGCAGATCTCGCGCGACGCGGCGGCGGCGATGCTCATCGGACTGGCCACCGACACCGGCTGGTTCACGCATTCCAACACGGACCCGACGGCGCTGCGCGTGGCCGCGGAGCTGGTCGAGCTGGGCGTCAGCGCCAACGAGTTGTATCAGCAGCTTTACCAGTGCGACTCGACGGGGCGCGTCCGGCTGCGCGGGGCGATGCTCTCGGGGATGAAGCTGCTGGGGGACGGGCGGCTGGCGGTGATGCGCGTGGACCGGGAGACGCTGCACCGCACGGGCGCCACGCTGGCGGAGACGGAGAACCTCATCAACGATCCGCTGACGATCCGCACGGTCGTGGTCTCGCTGGTGCTCTCCGAGCAGAAGGAAGGCCCGGTGCGCGTCAGCTTCCGCAGCAAGGCGCCGATTGCGGGGTTCTGCGAACTGGACGTGGACGTGGCCGCGGTGGCGCGCAGCTTCGGCGGCGGCGGGCATCGCCGCGCGGCCGGCGCACGGATCGACGGCACGTTGGATTCCGTCGAGCAGCGCCTGGTGGAGCACATCCTGCCGCTGCTGGGTTAGGTCGGGAATCCAGCTCCGTCATTCCCGCGCAGGCGGGAATCCCGTCGGCTTGCGCTGCGCTCTGGCCCCCCGCCTGCGCGGGGGTCACGAGGCAGTCCGTCATTTCCGCGCAGGCGGGAAACCAGTCTGGTCGCAGACCAGCCAACTACCCCGCAATCCGTCCTGCTTCGGGAAACCCGCAAGTTTGCGACCCCTGCGTGCTTGCTCTAACATTCATTCAGATGGCGATTGTTCTCCTCAGAGGGGAAGCGCGGTTCGCGCGTGGCACGCGAAGGGGAGCGACGCGGGAGACGTTTGTGATGCGAACAGGCGGTTGGGTGTTGATCTTCGCGTGCATTGCCGGCGTCGCCCGCGCGCAGGATCCCAACGAGGGCAAGCCCGCGCCTCCGCAGACGCCGACCTCCCCCGCGCCCGCGCCCCAGACGCCGCCGTCCGAGCCGGCTCCTGCACCGCCGGCGCCGACGCCCTCGCGCGTCGAAGCGATCCTGGACGCGCTGCAGAAAGCGGGCGAGGAGCTGAAGGACATCCGCTGCCGCGTCGTGTACGACGAGGATGATCAGGTCAACCTCAGCCGCAAGCGCCGCGAGGGCGTCATCCTCTTCAAGAAGGGCGAGCCCAACCCGCGGTTCTTCATCACCTTTGACCGGCTCGTGCAGGACGGCAAGGCCGCCAAGGAGCAGAAAAAGGTCTGGTATCTTTTTGACGGACGCAATCTGCTGGAAGCGCGCGAGAGCACCACGACGGTCATCGAGAGCGAAGTCGCAAAGCCCGGCGATAAGGTGGACTTCTTCGACCTGGACAAGACGCCGTTCCCGCTGCCGTTTGGGCACAAGAAGGAGTACATCCTCGAGCGCTTTGATGTCTCGCTCGTCGATGCCCAACCCGGCGACCCGCCGGACAGCGATCACCTCGTCTGCACACCCAAGCCCAACACGCGGATGGCCTCGAAGTTCCGCAAGCTCGAGTTTCACGTGGGCCGCGCGGCGCGCCTGCCGATCCGCATCAAGGCGGTCTCGGCGGACGGCTACAAGGTCACGACGGCGGACTTTCCCGATTTGTCGGAGAAGTCCATCAACCCGAACCTTAAGGATGCGGATTTCGCCGAACCTGGAGAATGGAAGAAGTACAAGCGAACGCGGGAGAAGCTCGAGGACAGCTCGGCGGGCAGGGACGAACCCTGACCGTCGGCACAAGAAGTGTGGCACCGGTTTCCAACCGGTGGCTGTGGCACAGGTTTCCAACCGGTGGCTGTGGCACAGGTTTCCAACCTGTGCCGCAGGCGTAGAGGTGGGGCAGCTCTCCGAGTTGCCACCGGTCCGCCGGCTCTCCGAGCCGGCCAAGCTGCGTGAAGACCAAGCCTGACTCGCTGAAGGAACAAAGAGCAACCCGGCTGAACAACTCCTCGTTGAATGTAAACCGGTCCCAGAGCTTGGGTGGCATGGTTAACGGTACTCCGCTCGCCATGATCCTGCCCCGCTCGCCACGGTCAGGCGAGTACGCCAGACCGTGCCACCCAGTTTCCCATCAGCGAGCTTCCAATTTGAGAAAGTACTGATCGCATGGCCGACATGATGCACGCGGTTCGCAAGATGAAGACGGCGGAGGGGTTGGAGCTGCGCGAGGTGCCGCGCCCGTCGCCGGGTTCCGACGACGTTCTGGTGTACGTCGAGGCCGCCAGCATCTGCGGCACGGATCTGCACATCTGGAAGTGGGACGCCTGGTCGCAGCGGCGCATCAAGCCGCCGCTGACGCTGGGGCACGAGTTCGCCGGCACGATCGTCGATATCGGCGACAAGGTGCGCAGCGCCGCCGTGGGCGACTTCGTCTCGGCGGAGTCGCACGTCACCTGCGGCATCTGCTACCAGTGCCGCACCGGTCAGGCGCACATGTGCCCGCAGACGCAGATCCTCGGCGTGGACCGCGACGGCGCCTTCGCCAACTACGTCGTCGTGCCGGAGAAGGTCATCTGGCAGAACAACCGCGAGAAGATTCCGCCGCACATCGCCACGCTTCAGGAACCGTTCGGCAACGCCGTCTTCGCCGCCATGAACCAGCAGGTCAGCGGGCTGTCGGTCGCCATCATGGGCTGCGGGCCGATCGGCCTGTTCACCGTCGGCATCTGCAAGGCGATGGGCGCCAAGGCGGTCTACGCCGTGGACCTTAACCCGTTCCGCATGGACCTGGCGCGGAAGATGGGCGCCACGCAGGTGTTCGACGCGTCGAAGGAATCCGACATGGTGGCGACGATCGTCGGCGTCAACCGCGGCTACGGCGTGGACCTCGTGCTGGAGATGAGCGGCGCGCCCACGGCCATCAACACCGCCTTCCGCGTCGTGCGCAACGGCGGGCAGGTCATCCTGTTCGGCATTCCGTCCAAACCCGTCGAGATCGACGTGGCCGAGATGATGATCTTCAAGAACCTCACCGTTCGCGCGCTGAACGGGCGTCAGATTTTCGACACGTGGTACAAGACGCGCTGGCTGCTGGAGGACGGCGTGGTGGACCTGCGCCCCCTGATCACGCGCACGGTGGCGCTGAACGAAGTGAACGCGGCCGTGCAGGACCTGCAAGGCGGCGAGGCCTGCAAGATCGTCGTCCTCCCCAACGACGGCAAACCCGCGTCCCTGCCGGCCGTAAAGCGCACCCGCACGCCGGACCCGAACATCGAGGGTCGCGTAGTGCACCGGTAGCGGCCAAGTTTCATTCCATCAGAGCCGCGACCGTCAGGGAGCGAACTGTTCCTGTGCCCGATGCGGGGATCGCTTTCCCACCAGCGCGGCCCCCTTTGCGGATCGCGGAGCCTTTGCTCTGACGGTTACCGCTCCTGGATCGTGATGGTCGCGCTCCCTCACGGTCGCGGCTCTGTTGCCAGTTGTCTACGCTCTCTGCACCCTCTGCGTTCTCTGCGGTTGTTGTATTACGGATCACAGGCGACCGTCCGCGTCATTCGCGGGCAGTCGGCGGCGGTGAGGGCGTGCTGGCCGTACTGGTCGGGCCATTTGTGTTTGGCCTTACCGCGGGAATTGACGGTGAGGCGCTCACGCTGCGTAGTACCGTTGGTAAGGTCCGTGCCGTCAACCGGAACGGTTGAGCCTTCGGGAAGCGTGGTTGCGACGGTGACTTTAATGAGCCTGCCTTCGCCGCCTTCGCCACAAACTCCTCCTCCGCAGGTCTGAGGGCATCGCACCGGACCTTGCCGGACGGACCGATTGATGTTGAAGCGTGCCTCCGTATACTCTGCCAACCATGGGACCCGGCAGCCCTGAGGACGACATCATGCCGTTGCTCGGCGATATCGGCGAACCGCCGAGCCTTCCTGGGTACCGGCTCATTTGGCCCATCGGGCGAGGCGGCTTCGGTGAAGTTTGGCTCGCGGAGGAAATGCTCACCGGCGTTCACCGGGCCGCCAAGCTGATTCCACTGTTGAGCGCGTCGGCGGGATCGATCACCAGTTCGCGCGAACTCGAAGGCGTTCGAGCTTTCAAGAACGCCGCCTCCGGCGAATCCGGCCTGCTACAGATTGAGACCGTCTCGCAGACTCTGACACATCTCTATTACATCACCGAACTGGCCGATCCGCTCGAGCCTCTGCCCGGTCGAGCCCCGGCGTCCGTGGCGCGCTACCGACCAAAGACGCTCGCGTCCGTTCTCGAGCAGCGCAGGGGGCTCCCGGCGGAAGAGGCCTTGCGCATAGTGGAGCACGTGCTGACGGGCCTCACGGCGCTGCATGATCGGGGTCTCGTGCACTTCGACGTGAAACCGTCGAACGTCATCTTCGTGAACGGCGAGGCCAAGCTGGCCGATCCCGGCCTGGTCGGCAGGGTGAGTGCCCACGCAAACCGCTCCGGCACCCCCGGTTACGTTCCCCCCGACGCGCCCTCGGACCTGACGACGGACCTCTACGCCGCCGGCAAGCTCCTTTACACGACGGTCACCGGGATTCACCCGACCCAGTTCCCCGACCTCCCCGGCGACCGACCTCGGCCAGACGAATCAGCGCGCACGCTGCGCAAGGCAATCCGTATTGCCAACAAGGCCGCCCATCCGGATCCGTCGAAGCGCTACCGACGGACGCGGGAAATGTTGGCGGCGGTAGACGCTGCCCCACGGGAGTCGCGTCGTCGATCAAGCATTGCGGCTCTTCTCGGAGCGGCTGTATTGGGTGTGCTTGCGTTTTCTGCTGTCTACTGGCGGACTTTGATTAAACCCATTGTAGAGGATCGCGCGGTAAATCTGAAAAGCATTGTTCGCGATAGTGACAAGAAATCGATAGGCGTCTTTTTGAGCGACGATCCAACACGGCAGCGTTCCGTGTATGTCCCGGGGGGTTATCATGATGCACGAATATTCGATGCCTACGGGACCACCCCCACCGTCGTAGCAATCCTCTCCGCCCCCGATCTGCTGACGCTCTATGAGTTACATCGAGCCACTGCTGGCGACGATTTACAACTTCGGAAACTGACGCAGCAATCGCTTCAAGTGACGCCCCCAGAAAAGTTCGTCAAGTGGGCCAAAGTGGCAAAGCTGCCTGGCATCCTTTTGGTCCGTGAATTCGATGGCGTCGCAGGCGACGAACTTGTGGTCAAGATCGAGTATCAGGAGGCGGCTTCGGTCGTCCTGCTTGTGACAAGGGACTTGGAGATCGTCGGAGAATTCTGGTATCTTGGTTGGCCTGCAGAAGCTTTGGCGTGCAATCTTGATTCAGAGCCCGGGGATGCACTTGTCCTCCGCCTTGAAGCCGTGGAGTTGCCCGAATCACCAGCGCCGCGACCCGAGAAAGATCATCACGCCGCCGTCCTGGTGCTCGATCCTCGGATGATGACCATGAACAACGACGCCGCGCGTTGGAGCATTAATCCCTGGTTGAACCCCGTTCGCCCACATGAATCGCTGCTGGGGCATGGCTACGTGACGGAGGCGTACAAGAGTGGCCCGCCGAATGCCATCCGCGATCAAGTCTGGTTTGCCAGAGAGAATGGACAGATGATTGTTTACGGCGTGCAATTGCCTCAGAGATTCAGGATCGAGTTTAGCAACGGTTGGAACCTCGTCTTGGATGGCGCGCTAAGGCCCGAGTTTCTGGAGGAGGCGGGCGAGTGGTCGCACAGACCCCCGATCCCGGATCCCGCCGCGATCTGGCGGCGGACCTGGCCTCCGCCCCATGAAGCGCCGTGATAGAGCAAGGGAGCTTCACGGAAGTATCTGTAAGAGAGGATTGGAGCTGCGACCGTCAGGAGAGTTTCCTTGTCCACTGATTACTCGCAAACTTCTCTGACGCTCCTCAACCACGTCGGCGATGGCAACGACCCAGTCGCCGAGCGGCGTTTCGTTGAGCGCTATGGCCGCATGGTCCGCGGCATCGCCCGTGCCGCCGGGTTGAACGATCACGACGCCGACGACGTGGTGCAGGAGACCTTGATCGCCGCCGTGCAGGCGCTCCGCGAGAAACGCTACGACCGCCAGCTAGGCAGGTTCAAAGCTTGGCTAAAAGGCGTTCTCTTTCACAAAATCGCTCACTTCCGCCGCAAGTCGGGTCTACCCCGAGCTGCGGGCTTCAGCCCGCGTGATGCTTCCTCTGCTTCGAGCCTCTCCCGTGAAGAATCGGGTTGTTCCCCCCTCCCCGCAGGAGGCGGCAGGGTGCGGGCAAACCCCTCACCTGATTCCGAGCAGACGCAAGTGCCTGCCTCAGCGTTCCTCTCTTCCTCTTGGGCCTCATCCCTTCCTCTCGAAGACATCCCCGACCCCTCCCCGCCGCCCGATGAGCAAACCGAACGCGCGTTCGAGCAGGAATGGATGCAGGCCCTTTACGAGGAAGCCGCCGACGAAGTCCGCAACGAAGTCGAACCGCAAACATGGCAGGCCTTCCACCTCGTCGTGAACCACGGCTGGTCCCCCGTCGAAACAGCCCGCCACCTCGGCATCCGCCGCTCGGCAGTGGACAACGCCAAGTCGCGGATTCTCAAGCGGTTACGAGATAAAGTTGAGATCTGGGGTCTAACCTAGAACGTGTTTGAGAAGGCTTCTTTCAAAGCCGCGCCCGTGAGGAAGCGGGTTCTCCTCTCGCTTTTCACAATGCGCCCACTCCCTGACAATCGCGGCTCTGATAAGCCGTCGTGCGTTGGGGTTTTTCAAAGGTCCTTTCCATTTCTTGTGATAGATCGGCCTCCCTTGTGGGAATTGCCTTCGGAGGGAATGGGGATGCCCCGTTCCCGAAGCAACGGGGTGGCAGGATGGTCGCGCTCGTGACGCGCGAACATCTGCCGCCTGTTTCTATTCGGCAGGAGGAGAGTGTATGATCCCAACAAGGATTGACGCTTGTCTGATGACCCCACGAAGCAGAATGGTATGGTCGAACGCCGGCATACTGCTGGGCTTTGTGATTCTCACAACGTACAGCGCTCCGCGCGCGTCGGCACAAGACGACTGCGGCTGGCAACTCCAAGACGACGGCTCGAGCCCGTCGCCACGATCGAACCACGCGATGGCCTTCGACAGCGGCCGCGGGGTGATCGTCTTGTTCGGAGGAGGGGACGAGAATGGACTCTTTGGCGACACTTGGGAATGGAATGGAACGACAACGACGTGGGAACTGCGAGCCACCACGGGTCCGTCGCCGCGCTTTATGCACGCCTTGGCCTACGACAGCGATCGAAGTAGGACAGTACTTTTCGGCGGGTCCGATAGCCAGGGACTCAATCGTGAGACCTGGGAATGGAATGGAACGACAACGACGTGGGAACTGCGAGCCACCACGGGTCCGTCGCCACGCTATGACCATGCCATGGCCTACGATAGCACACGCGGCGTCACGGTCCTGTTCGGAGGCCGAGACAACGAGTACGGCGGTGAAGGCGAACTCGATGGTCAGACCTGGGAATGGGACGGGGAACTGTGGACGCAGAGGTGCGTCGGGTGCGAACCGGGCGTTTCTTCGCCTTCGCCGCGCCGTGGACACAGGATGGCTTATGATAGCGCTCGCGGCGTCACCGTCATGTTTGGAGCAGAAACGGGCTCAGAGCGTGACACGCAGACATGGGAGTGGGACGGGGCTGTTTGGACGCCGCAGTCTCCGGACCCGAGTCCTTCGCTACGTTTCCGTTTCGGGTTGGCTTACGACAGCGATCGCAACGTGACCGTGCTCTTCGGGGGATCGGACTACGACAACTACAACGGGTACAAGGACGATACTTGGGAATGGAATGGGAATGTTTGGACGCCGCAGTCTCCGGACCCGACTCCGTCAGCACGAAGAAATGTCTCCATGGCCTACGACAGCACCAATCACGTTAGCGTGCTCTTCGGCGGATATGACGGCACAAGACACTACGGTGACACCTTGGAATATAGTTGTGGCGCCATCTGCAACAACGTTGTTGGCCTCAAAGCCAAGTGCAAATACGGCCGCGGGCGGTTCAAGGTCCGGGCAAAGGTCATCACACAACTGCCTGAGGGCACCGTGCTCACTCTGTGTCTGGACCTCAATGAATGCGATCTGAACGGCAACGAAGCCTGCCAACCAGTGAGCATCGGGCCGCGGGGAACGTCGCTGGCCAAGTGGACTACCTTCGAGAAGGGCGACCCCTGCGTTTGCGTTCAGGAATGCCCGGACCTTTGCCGGACTGCGCCTTGCTCGCCATGGCCATGATCATGTGGGCGGGGTTCGAGCCGCCGCGGTCCACAATGAGACAATCCTCCGTGTGGGGCGAGGAACGCGCCCCATGCGGAAGCATGGAGGCCGTGGAGAGATGGCGGCGACCCGGCGGTTGGGCCACGCGGCGTCAGAAGCCGTGCAGCACGAACGGGTTCGATCGTCGCTCGCGCCCGATCGTTGTTTCCGGTCCGTGACCCGAAAGGACGCGCGTGGCATCGGGCAGCGTCATCAGGTTTTCCCGGATGTTGCGCAGGAGCTTCGCCCCGCTGCTGTTGGGAAAGTCCGTGCGCCCCACGCTCCCGGCGAAGAGGGCGTCGCCGACGATCACCACGCCCTCGGCCTGACAGTACAGCGCGCGTCCGCCGGGCGAGTGACCGGACACGTCGAGCACGCTCCATCGCGTCGCGCCCAGATCCATCGTGCCGCAGTGCGGCAGGTCTTGCGGGTTTGTGACCCGCGTGGCGAAACCCAGCCCGATCAGCCCGGAAAGGTTCTCCATGGGATCGCGCAGCGCGGCCCACTCCTCTCGAGCCAGGTACACCTCGAGCGGACCGAGCGCGTCTCGCACCTCGTCGATCCCGGCGATGTGGTCCGCGTGGGCATGAGTCAGGACAATCGCCCGCGGCGCAAGCTTGTGCTCATGCACGAAGCTGACGATCTCCGCCCCCTGCGGCGGCAGCCCCGGGTCGATGATCCAGCAGCCGGGATCGCCGTGCGCGGAAACGACGTACCCGTTTTCCATGTAGATCGGGTCGTTGAAGATGTGAAAACTCAGCGGCATCCCAAGCTCCTCATGCCCGCGCCTTGATTCATCAACGCCTCAAGCCCGCGCCATGGTCTACCGGCTCCTCAAGCTCGCGCCATGGTCCTTCACCTCACAGGCCGGCGCCGTCCTCGGTACCCTCGCGTCAGCCCATGAGTGGGAGCTGCGCACTGGCCGGCGATGCGCGCCGGCTGGCAACGCAAAGCCGCGCTGGCGCATGAATGCTTCCCTGGCGTACCCGGATCTGCCGGGTGTCCGCTCGTATCCCGCCCGGACGGTACCCAGACATGCGGCGGAGGTTACTGTGCAAACGCACAAACCGCTACGGGATGGTCGTCCGGTCCAGCGCGACAGGCCTGCTTCCTGCGCCGCGCGAGCGGTGGCGTGCGTCCCAAAAAAAGACGCCGCACACACGCCGACAAACTCCGACAAGGGCTTGCATTCTGGAAGGCAACCGTTCATAATAGCGGATGATGAGATGCTTGGTTTTCGCTCCTTGCGGTTCCTCCCCCTGAACAATCCGAACAGGCCGAGCGCGACGGGTTTCCCGTTTCGCAGGGCTTTTTGAGGAAAGAACGCCGACAGAACGGGTCGCGGCGCGCCGGCTCGCGCGGACGGGGAGGGGATGGACCCCTCCAAGCGGGCCTTTCGGCGGGAGCCGCGGCAGGGTCCGAGGGGCGGCGGAGAGAGCGAAGATCGACCTTAAAAGCAGCTAATGTGACCGAAGACTCGCCAGCGCGGACGACGCCGGGAGGGTGGAAGCACGAGGCGGATTCAGCGGGTGGGCGGATCGACGGGGGGTTTCTGTGGGGTCCGGTTTTTTCTGGAGGTGATGCACGATGGTCAGCGTACTTGGTTTGATGGCGGGGGTCTTGGCTGCGGCGGCGCCGCCGGGCGGTCCGGTGTTGAGCGGTCCGGCGACGCAGGTTGCCGCGTTTGATCTCTCGGCTTCGTTTTCCCGCTGGTCGATTCAGCGGTTCGATCTGCCGGATCAGGCCGGCAGCTCCTTCATGACGGGCATCGAGTTGAACGGCGGCGCGTACACGCTGGTGCTGGATCCGCATTCGGTGCGCAAGGACACGTTCCAGGCGCTGGTGGAGCGGGACGGCGTTCTCGTTGAGGTTCAGGTCGATGCGCCCAAGACTTATCGAGGTTTCGTGGACGGTCTGACGGAAAGCTCGCTGGGCGGCTCGCTGGTCAATCACCAGCTCCGGCTCATGATCGACATGGGCGAATTGGGATCGTACGGCGTTCAGCCGGTTTCCGATTTCATCCCCGGTGCGGATGCGGACCTGCACGTCGTGTACGCCACGCAGGATTCGGTCACCGACGACACCTGGACGTGCGGCGCCGAGGGCGTGGATTTCAACTTCGGCGACCTTCAGGGCGCGCATGAGCATGGCGACGGCGGCAACGGGACGGCCGGCTCGGACAAGACGGCCGACATCGCGTTCGACATGGACAACGAGTTCTACACGCGTCGCGGCAGCGCGCAGGCGTGCATCGACGACATCGAGGCGATCGTCGCCGGCATGGACGTGATCTACGAGCGCGACGTGAACATCTGCCACAATATCACCACCATCATCATCCGCGACAACGTCAACGACCCGTATTCGGGTACGGACGCGGAGACGATCCTGACGCAGTTCCAGAACCACTGGAACAGTCAGCAGGGCGGTGTCACGCGCGACCTCGCGCACATGATGGCCGGGCGCAGCCGCGACGGCGGCATCCTCGGCATCGCTTACCTGAGCGTTGTCTGCAACCGCGGGTCGGCTTACGGCGTTTCGTGGACCTTGTTTACGAGCAACATGACGCAGCGCATCGCGCTGACGGCGCATGAGTGCGGGCATGAATGGGGGGCGCCGCACTGCTGCGGCAGTTGCAGCGGCTGCAGCGATTGTCGCATCATGTGCCCGTGCCTGGGCGGCTGCTCCGGCATTCTCACGAGCTTCGGAACCGCGGAGAAGAATGCCATCACCAGCTTCCGCAACTCGCGCAACTGCCTCGTGGACGGCTGCAACGGCGGCGGCGGCGGCGGCGTGCCGTGCGCGGACGTCAAGGCGCTGAAGGCCAAGTGCCGCTCCAACGGCACGATCAAGGGGAAGGTCATTCTCAACACCATCTTCCACGACGGTGAGAACGTGACGGTCGCCATCGATGGCAACAACATCATCCTGACGATCGACGTGGATCGCGCGGCGTTCGACATGTGCTGCTTCAGCGGACCGGGACACGAAGTGACTCTTGTGGATCCGGCCAACTGCCAGTCCAAGACGGTGGACTGCAACTAGCATGATCGAGGAGGAGGGGTCCGGAGGTTGAAGGGTCCACGACCGTTCCACCCTCCCGGGCGAGATGAGCACGGGTCGGTTCCACCGGAACCGGCCCGTGCTTTTTTTCGACGCGAGTCGCCGCCGAACAGCGGCTCGCGGCATCGGTCGCGTGATTCCGGTGGTCATCCGCCGCCCGGATCATGCGGTTCAGACGCGTCGCCGGCGGCCAGCAATTCCCGGAGTTTTCGCTTCAAGATCTTCCCCGTCGGCCCCATCGGCAGTTCGTGCGCCGCGTGAATCCGCCGGGGCACCTTGAATCCGCCCAGCGACTGCCGCGCGAAGCGGCGCAGCTCCGCCTCCGTGACTTCCTTCCCTTCAGCGCACAGCACGAACGCCACCGGAACTTCGCCGCGCGATTCGTCCGCCACGCCGATGACCGCCGCCTGCAGCACTGCGGGGTGCTGCTCGAGCACCGCCTCGATCTCGCGCGGATACACGTTCTCGCCGCTGACGATGAGCATCTCCTTGAGGCGGCCGCTGATGGTCAGGAACCCTTCTTCATCCAGGAAACCCATGTCGCCGGTGTGGAACCAGCCGTCGGCGTCGATCACCTTGGCGGTTTCCTCCGGCTTGTTGAAATAGCCCTTCATGATCACGGGTCCGCGCACGAGGATCTCGCCGTCCGCCCGCACCCCCAGCGTTTCCCCGGCGGGGCCGACGATGCGAAGCTCCACGTTGGGCAGCGCGCGGCCGACGGTCCCATCCTTGCAGCGCGACGGCGTACACACCGAAATGACCGGAGATGTTTCGGTCAGCCCGTAGCCCTGATGAAGCTTGACGCCGAAGCGCTCGTCGAACGCGCGGGCGACGCTTTCCGGCAGCGGCTCGCCCCCGCTCATGGCGACGCGCACCGTGCGGAACATGTCGCGATGCGCCGACTTCATCTTGAGCATGGCCGCGTACATGCTGGGGATGGCGATCATCAGCGTGACGCCCTTGGCGGCGATGGTCTTGACCGCGTCGATGGGGTGAAACCGCGGCAGCGCGAAAACCGTGGCTTTCAGAAGCACCGGGAGGAGCACGCACGCCGTCAGTCCGAACACGTGGAAGGGAGGCAGGACGTTGAGGAATCGGTTGTCGCCCGACAGCGAATCCCCCAGCGCGGCGACCGCGCCCTCGCAGTCGCTCATCAGGTTGCGATACGTAAGCTGCACGCCCTTGGGTTTCGCGGTGGTGCCGGACGTGTAGAGGATGACCGCCACGTCTTCGGGATCGACGACCGGAGGTCTGGGCGGACCGCTGAGGAGCTTCATGAACGCCTTGCGCTTCAGCGGCAGGTCTTCCAGAAAGATCGCCCGCGCGGACAGCGGCGCGACGGTCTTTTCGAAATGGCGAATCGTGAAGATGCACTCCAGCCCCGCGTCATCCACGACGGTCTGAAGCTCTTCGGAGTTCAGCAGCAGGTTGAGCGGAATCGGCGTCCTCCCCGCCCACAGCGTGCCGAAGAACGTCGCCGCGAAAGCGCCGCTTGCCGGCAGGAGGATGCCGACGCGGCTGCCCGAGGAGCGGCGATCCACGAGGTCGCGCATCGCCCCCGACAGCGCCGTCACCTGCTTGTAGGTGAGCGAGCGAAAGGTATCATCAATCGCCAGCGTGGGACCGGCCTCGTCGCCGGCGGCAAGCAGCCGGTCAATGAACATGGGCGTCTCGATCGAGGTTCGGCATGGAGATCGTCTTTCCGGTCAGCGGCGTCATGTGCGCGATCCTTGTGTGGATACTCGATCTATCCTTGCGAAGCGCCTCGCCATGCGGGCGGTTGTGTACGGTCGTCGGGGCAGGCTGCCTGCTGCTGGCCGGTTGCGCCCCGCGTCCTTCCGCCCAGCTTCACCATGCCTCGCAGGCCGTCACGAGCCAGCAGAGCGCCGCGGCCCTTGAGCACGCGGACCAGGCGATCCGGCAGGCGCGGACCGCCGACGACCGCGCCTCGGCCTACTATGTTCGCGCCCTCGCCCGTTTGCAACAGGGCGATCGCGTCGGCGCGCGCGCGGACCTTCAAGCGGGTACCCATCTGCACCCGGATCGGGCGCTGGCGGCGCGCATCGAAGCCCAGACGGCGAACCTGGATTTTGAGGACGGATTCTACGCCTCGGCCGCCGCCCGCTACGCCGCCTGCGCGGACCAGTTGCCCCGTCGTCCTCCCACCGACCGCGTGCTTTTCCAGTATGGCGCCGCCTTGCAGCGGTCGGGAAAATTCCGCGAAGGCGATGAAACGCTGCGGCGCCTGGCCAAGGAATATCCGGCCAGCCCCCTCGCGGAGCAGGCCTCCCGCAAGGCGGATTGGCGCGCCACCTCCTTCACCGTGCAATGCGGCGCGTATCGTGACGAGCCTTCCGCACAGCGCAGAGCCGCGGAGCTTCGCGCCAAGGGCTTCACCGCGCGCGTCGTCCGCGCGCCGCAATCCGCCACGCTCCCGTGGGTGGTTCACTGCGGTCTGTTCGCGCGTTACGCCGACGCCGGCCGGCTGCTTGCCAGCCTCCGCACGATTCAACCCGACGCGTTCATCGTGCCTTGAACTTCGCTCGCAAAGAAAAAGCCGGGGCCGCGGTGACCGGAACCCCTGCCCTGGCAGGTTCCGGACGCCCGCGGCCCCATCGTGCACCCGTCTTCCAGCGCTCGCCTCTCGGTCGTTTGTCGCCTGGGCTTCTCGATGCCGCGTTGCGTTACGGGCAGGGGCTGCAACCGGAGGGGTTGTAACTCACCTTGCAGGTTCCGCCCCCTGCACACGCGAAGCGCGCCGAGTAACCTCCGCAGTCGTTGTCTGAACCGCAGGCAGCGCCGCAAACCGTCGCGCCTCCGGCGACGGGGCACACGTTGCAGTTCTCATCCGGCGCCGTCGCCGTCCAGAAGTGGCAGCGTTTCGCCTGTCCGGCCGGCTGCACGTCGCCCGTGTCGCGCACGGTGCGCACGCGGCGGTCAAGCGAATCATACGCGTACACTTCCTGCGCCTGCACATGCTGCTCCTGCTTTTGCGGCAGATCCTGCATGTTGTCGTTGTAGTAGGTCACGGCTTCCTGAACCCCCGTGTATTCCGTGCCGCTTGCGGGATGGAAGAAGCAGGTTTGATTCGAAAAGAACTGACCGGTCCTGGGGCGACCGTTCCACTCAAAGGTGTTGTCCAGCGCGCCGACGAGGTCCGGCGTGTGCAGGTTGCCGTTCGTCTGGAATACGCCGGTGAGCAGGTTGCCCGCCACGTCCACCGAAGCGACGCTGGTCAGCTCCAGCGCCACGATCTCGATGTCCACGTGCCCTCCCATGTCCAGCAGGTTGAGCCCCCCATTCGTCCGCCTCGCCACCATGGCGCCGGCGCCGCGCACCTGGGTCGGCATCACCACAGCCAGCGGATCGCACCCGTTCAGCCCCTGAATGTCCCAGGTCATGAGCGTCACGCCCGTGGCCGGGTCCGCCATGCCGGAACCCAGCGCCATGAAGTTCTCCCCGTTGAGGTTGCCGAAGTGCTGGAACTGCACCTCCAGCGGCTGCGTCGCACAGCTTTTCATCGCCGTGAGGTCCTGCCCACAGGGCAGCGTCGCCACGACAAAATGCGGCCCGTCCGCCGCGCCGCCCCAGGAAGTCTTGGCCTTGCCGCGGTTATTGAAGAACTGGGTCGTGCAGTTGCCCCCGTCGTAGCAGGACTGCACGCGCTGACCCGCCACTCCGTTCTTGACCTTGGCGATCAGCTTGTTGCTCGACGAGCCGACCCGGCAACTGACGCTGAGGCTTTCGTTGCCCGTGCATTGTGCGGACACAGGCAAGGCCGCACCGAGAGCGACGATCGCGGATGCTGCCGCGAAGCGGCAACGCGCCGCCTTCGCGGAGGGCGCGCCGAAGCGGTGCCTCATGCCCAAGGGGAACTCGGACCCGGCGGGGGAGATGGAGATGATGACGAGAGGATGCATGACCTGTCCCTTGAAAAAATGGCCCGAACCTCCGCCGAATCATTCGCGGTGAAGCAGCCGACGGCGGATCGGCTGTGAGGCGGCTTCCATTCAACACTCCGCAGCCGCCGGGCCGAAGCTTACACTTGGCCGTTGCGAAAGACCGGTCGCGCGGCTCACGGCGCGGGGTGGCAAGCCCGCTGGCAGCCCGTGGTGGAACTCGAAGCCGGACCTGGGGACCGTCCCCCCCGCGCAGGCAAGGGTCCAGTCGCCCAGGAAAACCGCGCGATTCCCGTCTCGTCGCATGCCACCGGCAGGATTCCCGCCTGCTCGGGAATTACGCGTTGGATTCCCACCGGCGATGGAATGACGAGGGGGGGTTCCTGCCGGCGCGGGAACGACGAAGTTGGATGGTCGCCGGGGGCTGTTATGGGCCCGATTCAGTCGGGGGGATTTGATTCGCCTCGTGCGTCCTTCCTATCATCCGTTGAATATCGGAGCGGCCGGGCGGTGATCCGGGGATCGCAGTGCGGGCGCCGCCGACGGCGTGCAGCGAGCATTCATGGCGCGCATCCTGGTGTTACATCCCGAAGACGGTCCGCGCGCCTTTCTGGAGGCGCGCGCCGGACGCCACCATGACGCCCTTGGGGTTCGAGATGTCGCCGCTGCCATCAAGTCGCTGACCAAGTTCCGCCCGGAACTCATCATCGCGCACGCCTCGGCCAAACGCCCCGAGGCACTGGACCTGCTCAAGCAACTCAAACGGGAAGGCGCGGATATCCCCGTCATCGTCGTAGCGGAAACATCGGGTTTGCCGCTGCAGCCATCGGCGATGAAGCTCGGCGCCGCCGACTTCGTCGAATACCCGGTCGAACAGGAGACGCTCGACAAGGCCATTTCCAACGCGCTGCAGAAGGACAAGGACGCGCACGGTCGCATCCCCCCGATCAGCGGCGAAGAGGCGGCGGCCAATCTGTCCGACCTGGAAACTTCGCTGAACAAGCGGATGCAGTGCTTCGCCGGGAAGAACCAGGTGTTCATCCAATCGCTCGTCCTCGGCGGGGGACGGACCAGCAAGCCGCGCATCGCCCTCAAGTGCGCCTTGCGCAAAAAGTTCGAGCTTCCCCCGGACGTCTACTACGAGTTCATTCGCGATGTCTGCTGCGGCGACCCCTCCGCGTGTTCCGCGTACCAGCAGTTTCACCAGCGATACACGGCGTAGCGGACCGTGGCGAACGGCGAAGCTCGTCACCCCCGCGCCGGCGGGAATCCAGCTCCGTCATTCCCGCGCAGGCGGGAATCCAGCGTCGTGGCGATGCGCCCTGGACCCCCGCCTGCGCGGGAATGTCGAGTTTCGGCTTTCACCACGGACGGTCATGCCAGGACTTCGGCCGGCTTGTTGACGCAGTGCAGCAGCTCCCCGCTTTCCTTGTAGGTTCGGACGATGCGGACCGTCTCCTCGGCCACCGCCGCCTGCGCCTGCTCGGTGGAGGCGCCGACGTGATGCGTGCCGTACACGTGCGGGACCTTGGGGATGGGGTCCTTGAACTCCTTCTCGTTGGCGCCCGGCTCGATCTCGAAGACGTCCATCGCGGCGCCGGCGAGCTTGCCGTTTTCGATCGCGTCGGCCAGCGCCTGCTCATCCACGATGCCTCCGCGGGCGCAGTTGATGAGGAACGCGGTGGGCTTCATCAGCGCCAGTTGCTCGCGCCCGATCATGTGTTTCGTTTCCGCGCCGCCGGGCACGTGCAGCGTGACAAAGTCCGACTCCTCCAGCAGCTTCTCGAAGGGAACCTTGCGGATGCCCAGCTCGCGCTCGACCTTTTCGTTGGCGATGACGTCGGAATAGACCACGTTCATCTCGAACGCCTGCGCCCGCTTGGTGACCTCGTAGCCGATGCGCCCCAGCCCGACGATGCCCAGCGTCCGCCCCTTCAGCCCGCGCGCCTTGCTGTACTCCTGCTTCTTCCACAGCCCGTGGCGCAGGTCGTCCGTCTCGTCCACGATCTTGCGGTCCAGCGCGATCATCAAACCCATCGTCAGCTCCGCCACCGCCACCGAGTTGGTTCCCGGACAGTTGCACACGCGCACGCCGCAGTCCGTGGCCGCGGCGACGTCGATCGTGTCCACGCCACTGCCGGCGCGGATGACCAGCTCGAGCGCCGGCGCGGTTTTGAGCATGTCGGCGGAGACCTTCGTGCTGCGAACAATGAGCGCCTGGCAGCGCGTTTCCTTCAGCGCCTGGCGCAGCGCGTCGTCCTTGAGCTGCGGGTTGACGATCACGTCACAACCGGCCTGCTTGAGTGCGTCGATGCCGGACTTGTCGAACGCGTCGGCGATCAGGACTTTCATGATGAATCTCCGGTGGGATGCCCTTGGAATCTCGGATGCCGCCACGCGGGACGAGACCGAGACGCGGTTCGAGACGGCCGCCCGCGCGGGGCGCACATCGCCTGTTCCCGCCGAGGGTCGGTCTTCTCCCTCGGCGGCGGTCTCGAACTCTTCACACGAATTTCGATTGGAAGGGGTGGCAAACCGCGTGCCATATCCCGTGAAGCTGGCCCAGTGCACACAGTTTCAAAAAAGCTGCTGAAGTTCGATCGATCAAGTTGGCCATCGCCATTCGGACTCGATCGCAAGTACCGACCCGCGCGGAAGCGCGCCTACAATGACCAGGAGGCATTCCTGAAGGTGGGAAACGTGGCTTCGCGCGGCCGACAAATCTTGGACTGGGCGGACCGTGATGCCGCAAGCTGCAGGCGCGGGCTGAGGCAACCCCTCGATTCAGGCATCCCCTAGCCCGTGGCGGAACTCGCCATCAGACGTGGGCTTCGTCATCCCCGCGAAGACGGGGGTCCAGACTGCGCGGGAGAACCGCTGGATTCTCTTCTCCTCGCAAGCCACCGTCTGGATTTCCACCCTTGCGCGCATGACGAAGCTGGATTCCCGCCTGCGCGGAAATGACGAGCGCCGCCATTGGCCTGGGGTTACCAGGCGCAAGCCACCGGACCGGGACCCGCGCGTCAGAAGTCCTGCCGTGAGAAGCTCCACATCGCCAGGAGGACCACGACGGCTTCGAAGATCAGCGATGATCCAATGGACTGCGCTGCGTTGACCTGCAGCCAGTCCTCCTCGGCGCGGCGGCTGCTTTCGATGACCTCCGCGTCCCCGCGCGACAGATCGGACTGCGTCCCGCTCGGCATCGCGTCAAGGCTCAGGCCCGCGCCGGACCACCGTGCGGCGAGATACGTGACGTCTCCGGTCTTTGGCGGAATCCAACTGAGGACTTTCAGCGTGCGGTGCAGCGCGGGCTGCTTTTCCTTCAGCGCGGGGAACTGCTCGAAGACCATCGGGCTTTGATGCACCATCGCGCCGACCGCCCAGACGCCGAGACTGATGAGGATCGCCGCCAGCGTGCTGCGCGTGCGCACCGCCACGAGCACGGAGATGCAATACACATAGCTGAAGAGCAGCACGAGGAGCGGAATGCAGAGGAGGTATCCCGCCTTCCAGACGCCCCAGCGAAAGCCCATCACCAGAAACGTCAGACCCACGAACACCGCGGACTGAATGAGCACAAAAATCATTCCGGCCAGGTACTTGAAGAGGAACAGGCGTGCGCGTCCGATGGGCTTGGCGAGCACCACGTCAATGCCGCCGCGCTCCAGGAACGTCGGGAAAAAGCCGGCGGTGGCAATGAGCGTGAGCGTCATGCCGATCCAGCCGACCAGGGAGCTGAGAAGCCAGTACACGACAACGCCCACGATGCGCTGGCGACCGAGGATCGTCATGGGGTTGAAGTCCGAAGTCGAGGTGTCGGCCAGCCCGAAGAAAAAGGTGACGCGATCCGGCTCGAAGCCGATGCTGAGCATGGCGAGCGCCACGACCACGGAAGCGACCATCAGCAGCCAGAAGATTTTCCGGTCGCGGGATTCGCGCAGGCTGTCGATCAGCAACGCCCAGAACTGCATGTAGCTTCCTCCATGATGTCCCGCCCTCGCCTCACCATACAGCGCCCGTCACTGAATCGCGCCGACTACAGGGCCGCGCCAGCCACAGGGTCGCGCCAGCTACAGAGTCGCGCCAGCTACAGAGCCGCGACCGTAAGGGAGCGCATCTTGGGAATACCAAACGGAATCGCTTCCTCAGCAGCCCGTGGCGAAAGTCCGCTTACAGAACTCTCCAGCGTGTAAACCCTTGCAATATCGCGGCGATTCACTGGCTGGAAAGCCGGTGCCCCAGCCCGAAATGACTTTCACCACAGCCCGTTGCGATCGCGGTTCGAATCGACTCAACTCGCTCACGCACGATCGCGGTTCGAATCGTCAGAACTCGCTCCCTTACGGTCGCGGTTCTGAACGGCTGGACCCGCTCCCTCACACTCGCCGCGCAGACAGGTTTCAATCTCTAATCCAAGACCCTGCGCTAGCGCACGCCCCCCACCCGCCCGCCTTCTCCCAGCACCTCGACGAACACCTCCTCCAAACTCAGCCGGCGCGGCTCGACGGATTCGATCAGCACCTGTCCGGCGCGCAGCACGTCGATCACTTCATTGACCTTGCGCGGATCCTCGCTGGCGAGAGCGATCTGTCCATCTTCAACGCGCCCGCCAAGCGCAGCGACCTTTGCCGCCATTGCCGACACGTCGCCGGTTACGCGCACGCGATACCCCAGTATGCGGTCGGTCAGGTCGCGCAGCGGTCCCTGCCGCGCGACGAGACCCTCCTTGAGGATGGCCACGCGGTCGCAGATCAGCTCCAGCTCGCTGAGCAGATGCGAGTTGAGGAAGATCGTCTTGCCCTGCTTCTTGAGTTCGAGGAGGAGGTTGCGGATTTCGCGCCGCCCGACGGGATCGACGCCGTCGGTCGGCTCGTCGAGCACGAGCAGCTCGGGGTCGTTCATCAGCGCCTGCGCTAGACCGAGCCGCTGCATCATGCCCTTCGAGTATTCGCGGATGCGCGTGCCGCCCCACTCCTTCATCCCCACGCGCTCCAGCCACGCGGTCGTCAGCCTGGTGCGCTCCGTTTTGCGAACGCGGGCCAGCGCCGCGTAGAAATCGAGAAGCTGAATCCCGGTCAAGTAGCCCGGATAGCGATGGTTTTCCGGCAGGTAGCCCATGCGCCCGATCTTCTGACGGTGGCCGATGGGGCGACCGAGCACGGTGCCCAGCGCGCGGTCCGGGCGGATGACCGTCATCATAATCTTGACCAGCGTGCTCTTGCCCGCGCCGTTGGGACCCAACAGCCCGAAGACTTCGCCTCGCCCGACCTGAATGTTCACGCCGCGCAGCGCCTGGACCTTGCGCCGGTACGTCTTGCGCACGTCGATGAGGTCCACGACCCAGTTCGTGATTTCAGTGATGTTCAGCGTGCTCATGCGGCGTCCATATCGCCACCCCGCGGCCTGGGCGGCATTTCCAGCCGCCCGCACCGTGAACATAACTGATATCGGCAAGCGGGAAAGGCGAACGCCCGTTTGTTTTTCGTCTCGGATGGTCCGAGTCGGCCTCTGCTTCCAGTGACCCGAGGCCTACGCACTCAACTCGGATGCCGCAGGTCCCGCACTTGCGTGCGGGGTTCTGAAAGCGCGCCCGTGCCGTTCAACGCAACAGCCGATCGCGAAGGTCGTCCGCCGTGGTGCAAGCGTCGAAGTCCGGCGGCAGGTCGATCCACTCCGCCGAACGGAATCGCTTAAACCACGTCCGCTGCGCCTTGGCGAACTGGCGCGTGTTGATCTTGATCCTTTCCACGGCTTCATCCAGGGACAGGCGCCCCTCCAGGTGCTCGATAATCTCGGCGTAGCCCAGCGCCTGCCGCGCCGTGTGGCTCAACCCCGTCGGCAGCGCCAGCAGCGAGCGCACCTCCGCGACGAGCCCCTGGCGCATCATCTCTCGCACGCGCTCGTTGGAGCGGCGGTTCTGGTCCTCCAGTCCGCGGCGCAGCGCGATGAACCGGCAGGGGTGCTTCGTGCGCTGCCGGTCCCACTGCGTCTGCAGCTCGGTGATGGGCGTTCCGGTCAGCTCATGCACCTCCAGCGCGCGGACGATGCGGCGCAGGTCGTTGACGTGGATGCGCGAGGCCGCGAGCGGATCCACGAGTCGCAGGCGCTGGTGCATCGCCTCCAGACCGAGGGCGTCCGCCTCGCGCTTGAGGCGTTCGCGCACCGCCGGGTCGGCGCTGGGGCCTTCGAAAAGCCCCTCTGAAAGCGCTTTGATGTACAGCGCGGTGCCGCCGACCGCGAGGATGCGCCGCCCGCGCGAGGCGATGTCGGTCATGGCCGACTCCGCCCGGCTTACGAACTGCGCGACGCTGAACGTCTCCCACGGCTCGAGGAGGTCGATGAGGTGATGCGGAACGCGGGCGCGCTCGGCGGCACTGGGCTTGGCGGTGCCGATGTCCATGCGTTTGTAGATCTGCATGGAGTCCATGCTCAGGATTTCAGCATCGATCCGCTCGGCCAGCTCCAGCGCGACGGCGGATTTTCCGCAGCCGGTGCAACCGATGATGAAGATGACGTCGTGCATGTTGCGTTGCGCTCGGCTGATGCTTAGCCGGACAGCGACGGGCCCAGGCCAGCCGCGGACGGTAGTGTAACAGACCGTTGCAAGAGGGGTGGCGTGGACCTCCGGGGTGGTCTTTATTTCCGGGGAATTCCCGTGCCGAACGATGCGATCATGACTGACCGGCATTGATCAAGGCCCCGCAGTGGAAATCCCTCAACTCCAAGGCGACATCCGCCCTGGGTGCGAGGCTCTGCGACGAATGAGGTAGGCCTCGAGCCAGCCGCGGCGGCGATCCGGATGTGCGTGGGATTCGAGGATAATCTCGTGGTCCACGTCGCTGATGCGATCGCTGGCGGCGCGGATCGCGTCCATGCTGATCTTCAGCGCGGTGTCCACCGGCATGCGCTCGGGATTGATATCGATGCCGTAGGTTCCGCGGTAGCCGTACATCTTGAGCGTGTACAGGAGCGCCTCAAGCTGCTCGGGCGAAACGGCGCCGACGTTGAGGTCCTGGTCGTAGTTGCCCAGCGGCTGGCTGTTCCAGTGCGAATGCGCGAGGCGGCCTTCGGAGAGCGGCCAACTGAACGCGTAGGCGAGGTCCTCGAAGCCCATCAGCACGTGCCCGACCTCCGGGTTCATGCAGCAGAGCTTGTGCCCCTCCGTCAGAAGACGCAGGTTCTCCGGCGCCTTGAGTTTCGACTCGACCATGTGCCCGAGCAGGATGCCCTCCGGCGTGGTGCCGAACAGGATGCGCCCGCGCGGCTCGTAAGGCTTCGGCTCAAACGCCACGCGCACGCCGGGCACCGCGTCCATCGCCTCCGCCAGCCCGTCGGCGAAGCGGTCGCGCAGCGCGAAAAAGTCCTGCCCGAAGGGATTTTCGTAGCCGTCGATGCCGGGCCACACGACGGCGAAGTCCGTGTCGAGCTGCCGGTTCATGCGGAACGCGGCGATGGTGCGGTCGATGGCAAGGCGGCGGATCTTCGGGTCCGGGTTGGACAGGGAGCCCCATTCGAACTGCGCGTCCCAGAACAGCAGCGGAATGACGGTGATGAGGCGGATGCCCGTGTCGCGCGAGAACTTCGTCCACAGATCGACGTTCGCCTCGCTGATCTCGTTGGGGTAGTGCGCCTCCAGCGCCGACAGGCCGTAGTCCTTAAGGCCCGCGGCGATGTCCAGCCGCTGCTCGATGGTCAGGTCCGGCTGGTACTTGGCATGAAACCGCGAGAACGGCGGCGAGAAGAACCAGATGCCCGCGGAGAACTTGAGGTCGAGCTGGAACGAGCCGAGGTGCGCGATCATCTCCTCGCGCGACCGGCGGATCGACTGTGATCGAAGGTCTTGAAGCGGCATGGACCTGGAGACTCCCAGCAGCAAGCTGTGCTGCACGCGCGACCGGGCTGACTATCGACGGTTGTGCCTCAGGACTATCGCATCGTGCGTCTTTCAGAGCCGCGCCTGTCAGGGATCAGAGCCGCCCCCGTAAGGGATCAGAGCTGCGCCCATCAGAGCCGCGCCCGTCAGGAAGCGCATTCTGACGCTGGGATGCGGAACTGCCCCCCCACGCTCGCGGCTCAGATCGGTTCTAATTTCAACGAGGCGCCAAACTGCGCGACCCCTGACGCCAACCGTCCACGTGAACACGATCCCGCCGCGCGCCACTGTGTCCGCGCGTTCAATGAAGCAACCGTTGCCAGACGACAGTCGACAGCCGCCAGACGAACGACGACTGTCGCCAAGCACCAAGCGACAGGGTCGATCGCCGATCACGCCTTGTCAAGATAAAGATCGCCCGCACGGGGTCTGGCCGCGGATTCTGGCATCTGCTGTTCGCCCGTAGGGCGCACGAGGGTTGCCAGGGGCCTCAAGCCCCTGGAGATCGTTCACCTTCTCCTCTCCTCGCCCGGAGGGCGAACGAACGCTCCACGCGCCCTCCGGGCGCAGGAGCGGAAAATACGCTTTCGGCGCCAGGGACTACAAGTCCCTGGCAACGAACGCGCGCCCTCCGGGCGAGGCGCCGCCTGGCCGAAGAACGTCCGGGCGCAGCACCCACATCGGATGCCAGAAAGACTGGCCACACCCCCCGCACGCGATGGGTGGCTCTGGATGGGCCGCCGGCCTGTCCTGGGCGGCCCGTCGCGGCGCGCCGGCTCCGCGCCCCCGCGTGAGCCTCACAGCCCTGGCGAACCTCCTCCGCCCTCTGCGCTCTCTGCGTGTCTCTGCGGATTGTTCTTCCGCGCCCGTCAGCAAAAGCCGTTCGCCATGCAGCAAGACCCGGCCTGCATGTCTGCCGTGAAACCCGCGGCTTAGCATGGGTTGGAGGACCGGCGCCACCGGCGCTTTCATTTCCGGCGCTGCCTGACTGCGATGCTCGACTGTACTGCTCGGCAATGCCGCTCAACGGCGGCACTCGGCGGTACTGCTCGGCAACGCTGCTCGACAGCGCTACTCGGCGACTCTGTTCGGCGGCGCTACTCGGCGGTGCTACTCGGCGACTCTACTCGGCGGTGCGCGGTTGGATGGCCATGCGGAAGCGGCGGCCCGGCTGGTGCGGAGGGCGGGCTTCGGCGGAGGTCTCGATGCTTGCGTCGGTTGGGTTGCGCTGGTCGTCGCGGACGCGGAAGAGGAGGTACGGCGCGTCTTTGGCGACGGCGTATTCCGCGGGCGGGAAGATGAGTTCCGCGAAGTCCGGGCGCTCGGCGAGCTGACGGGCGAGGCCCGGGTGGTCCCGATCCACTAACACAAACTTGCAACCGAAGCGATCGCGGATGTCCTCGATGCGGACCTGGATGGTCTGGTTGGTGTAGCCGCCGCGGTCATCCGGCAGGGCCACGGTGACGTTGGGGTCGCGGATTTCGCCGCGGCTGATCTTCACATAGCGCGCCCAAAGCTCCGGCTCGCGCCATTGCGTGAATTTCGGGTCCAGTCCGACGATATAATAGTTGTATGAGTTGTGGTAGAAGTACACCGGGAAGCAATCCCAGTCGTCGGTGAAGACGACGTCGCCCGGCTGCGACACCGATTTCAGGTGCGCCATGACATTGCGAATGGCCGGCAGATCATAGCCGCAGTTGCTGGCGCTCTGGGCATGACTAAGCCTTCCGCCGGACAGCGCCGTGGTCAGCGCCAGGACTGCCAGCGCGGCCGTTACGAGTCCCATGCCGCGCAGCCACGGCGGCATCCGGCGTAAAGCATCGGTTGTTCCAGCCTCGCGCGAGGTCGGTGCTCCGATGGTCGATGTGGATGCGATCAAGTCCGAAGGAGAAGCGACCGCGCTCGATGTTGGAGTCCGCGCTGGTCTGCGAAACGCGACTAGAATCGACAGGAGCACGATGAAACTCACGGCCGTCGCCAGAGGCCACTCTGCCCGGACGAGGCTGCTGGGCGAAACGGTTTTGGCGTGAAGCACTGCCGTGAACAACCAAGTTCCCGCGGCGATGAATGCAAGCCCGCCAAGCAACATTCCCACGGCGCGTCGGCCGCGGTGCAACTGCGTGCCATCCATCGGCTCCGCGCCTGCGTGTTGCACGAACAGGGACATAAGAAATAACGACCCCAGCGCCACCCACAGCGCCCAGTCGCGCACCATGGCGCCGCCGACAAGAGTGGATCGCGCATCCCAGACCGCCGCCGCCGACACGGCAACGAACGACACGAGACCAAGACTCGACAGCAGATGAACCGCCCACGATTTCAGTTGGGCCGACTTTTTCTTCGCCCATGCCGCGCCGCGCACGAGCACCGGTCCCGCCAGATAGGCCGCGTTAAGCAGACACACGGGCGGCCAATACTCGATGAACCGCTGCGCCTTCAGCGTCAGGAAAAGCAAAGCGAAATTCAGCAGCAGCAGCGTCGTATCCTGGGCCGACATGCGCGGACCGAAGCGGAAACGCAGAACCACGGACGCCGCCCACACTGCCAGCAGCGGCCCGCACTGCTGCACGGCGAACTCCCATACATTTCCATAGGAGCTCCATTCCGCACCGACGGCAATATCCGGCGACAGGCCGGATCCCAATACCTGCAAGTAGAGGAACTCGAACATCCCTTCACGGTAGGGATATAACAAAACACCGGCGCACCAGCCTGCGAGCGTGAATGCCGCCAGTTTCCATTCGAACCGTCGATCCTCCCCAGGCCCGACCCAACTGGCGAACACATACGCGCCGACGATCACCGGACTGTAAATCACCGCGCCGAGGTAGAGCAGGTTGTAAATCATGACGGCGATCGCCGCCCAGATGGGCCGCCGCCGAAACAGCGCCAGCAGCAGCGCCAGCATCAGCACCAGCGAGGGGCTGATCGCGCGGATGTACGAATGCCGCAGGAAGAAATCCGTGGGCAGCAGCAGGAATGCAAGCAGCCACATCCATCGCCACGGCACGCGCCCCACCATCAGCAGCAGGTGGAAGAGCATCAGCGACAGACCAAAGGTCACGCCGATCGCCCAGCGCCCGCCCGCGGCCACATCGCCGGTGAGCGTCCTGCTCAACCACACAAATGGCGCGAGATACACATGAAATCCGGCGTGATGACTGACAAACTCACGCCCGGTCTGGCGGAAGTACACATGCTGGAGCCAGGGAAATTCGCGGACGAAGCCGATCTCGGGGAGCAGCTCTGCCATCTTGAGGTGATACCAGGAGTCGTATTCCGGCACGCCCATGCGGTCATCGCGATAGCCGCGCGGGTCGAGGTAGATAAACTGCATGAGGACCACGCCGGTTACGAAGGCGGCGAGGAGCTCCAGTCCGAACCCGCGCTTCCACCAGGATTGTCGTATGAAGGAGGGATTCATGAGCATCGTGATCCTTTTGCAGGCGGTTTCGTGAGGCATTGCGAATACTGGAGTTGATTCGGCGCGGTTTCGACGCTGGCGCCGGCGATCTCCTGTTCGGGTCCGCGAAGACGCAAGTCCGCAGCTCGCGCCGAGAAGGCGGACCCGCCGCGAGCCGCAGCTCGCGACGGGCCGCCGTCCCTGAAGTTGTTCCGGTCCGCTTCATGTGGACCGGACGAAGCACCCTGCAAGCCCGATCAGCCGCCGCAGGTGCGACCGACGAGCACCACCTGGCCGCAGGTGTCATTGCTGACTTTGTGCGGCGAGCCGCTGCAACTGACGCCGAGGAAGGTGAACTTGGCTCGACCATCGCCGCTCGTAGTGATGGACTGCGTGCCGACGGTTCCGCCGCCGGAATCCAGCAGCGACACCACATAGGTGGCGCCGGCGTCATAGCCCCGGAGCTTGCCCTTCACCTTGTCCGGGTCGCCTCTCTGGGCATACTTGGCCTTGGTCGCACCCTGGCAGCCCTGACCACCGCCGCCGTTGCCATTCCCGTTGCCATTGCCGTTGCCGTTGCCGTTCCCGTTCTCGTTCCCGTTGCCGTTGCCGTTGCCGTTCCCGTTCTCGTTACCGTTTCCGTTTCCGTTCTCGTTCCCGTTCCCGTTCCCGTTCCCGTTCTCGTTCCCGTTCCCGTTCCCGTTCTCGTTCCCGTTCCCGTTCCCGTTCCCGTTCTCGTTCCCGTTCCCGTTCCCGTTCCCGTTTCCGTTTCCGTTTCCGTTCCCGTTCCCGTTGCCGTTGCCGTTGGCGTTGCAGTTAAACCTGTTTTCGCCATTGGTGTACACGGCCACGCTCTGACCGTTCACCTTGAGCACGTCACCGGCGCGGAGGTGCGGGAAGTTGGGGGGGAAGTTGCCGTCATCGGTACGATAGCGAACAAAGATTTGCCCGTTGCCGCCGCCCGTTGCGTTGATCTTAAAGCCGCAACTGTCGGTGCTGAAGCAGATCTGATAGGCGGCGCCCGGAGTGACCCCGCACAGAAGCAGGTCGAACCGCGTCCGATCGCTGCGTTCCTCGTACTCACTGCCCGCGGTGAACACCGTGCCGTTGCTGTTCGTGCCCGCGCCTTCACATTGAATCTGAATGCGCTGACCATAGGCGTTGCCGGCCGTGCCCATGAGCAGCGCCGCAAGACCCGCGATCCAGATTCCGCCCGCGGTCAGGCGCCGAGTGCCTGCCCGTCCCATCCAATCCGATCTGAGCATCCGTGTACTCCTTACTGCATTTCGCCGCGCGGAATCTCCGTGCCGCCGGAAACGCTCCGTCGGTGATTCACATCCTGAAACTCCCGCGCGTCCGCGCGGAAGATCTCATCCACGGTTGACCCAACGCTGGCGATGAGTCCAACTGAGACGAGAGGCTCGGCCTGCCTTGGGCAAAGAGTGTGCCACGAGGTCCGATGACGGCGGCGGCGGCGCAAAAAAACGCGAGAAGGAGCCTGCAAAGGGCTTGCCGGAGGGTTTGTGCGAAGGTGCGTCCGCGCTACGGCGCAGGCGGGGACAGTCTTGACGCAATCATTCCCGCGAGTTGGGTCACAATCCTGCGAGCAGGCACACAGGCGCGACTACCGGGAAGTGAATGGGCGCCTCGGTGGGCGAGACGTGGACGCGACGCGCGGGTATTGGATCGGATCATCCGCCTTTCGCCGCGACGCTTCCTTGGAGCCGCCCCGCGAGGTTGCCGGCAAGCTGCTGCGCGATGAACGTGCAGCCTGCCGCGGAAGGGTGGTAGTGATCGGGATAGAAAAGTCGGCTTGGCTCTTCCACCGCGGACAGGGCAGGTTCCAGATCAATGACATCCAGCCGCCCCGATCTTGCCGCTTCTCGAAGCTGCTCGTTGAGGTCTCGGATCCCGTCGGCGAGCGGCTGCTCGAGATTGGAAGGGTCGGCTAGAAAAGTGGCGGTGACGAATCTTGCGCCGGCGCGTTCGCACAGCAGCCTCATGGACTCCAGGTTGTCGATGAACCGCGCCTGTGCCCGCCGCGTCGCGGTCGGGAGGTTAGGGGCCGCATCCCGGGAGTCCGGTACCGTTCCTCGAAGGATCCGACGCGCGCCGCCGGCGAGCACATCCAACAGGAGACTGTTCTCCATGTAGAAGCCCCCTCCGTCGTTGCGCAGCCGCAGGTACTCGCGCATGCTCGATGCATCCACCAGGTGCTTGGGCATGAGCACGAGCGCGCCGCCCCGACGCTCTCCATATACGTCGTTGATAGCCCCGTAGTACACAACCCACTCAGGCCGTTGAGGCAGTACCCGGACGTGCAGGCGGATCAACTGCTGCAGCGTCATGTGCCCCGTGCAGCCCGCGTTGATGACGGACACGTTCGGATCGGCATCGGCACGCAGACGCGCCTCCAGAAGCTGGGCCCACGTCTGGTCGTCGGGAATGCCGTATCCGAAGGTGGCGGACTCTCCCATGACGAAGACGCGCCGTTCGGCGGAAGGCGCCGGGCGCGGCGTGGGATGCGCGCGGAACCCGTCGGCGTCCGTCGAGAAGCGCACGTCCCCGATCTGCCAATGATGGTCCGGCTGTGCCTCGAACCCCATGAGGGGAGAACGCATGTGGCCCCAGCGGCGGTATTCCGCGAAGGCGTCTTGCATCCCCAGCACGGTCTCCGCAAGCAGAACCGCTCCGCACAAACAGGCAGTCAGCCACAATGCGCCGCGCCGACCCGTGCGCCCCGCGCACTTCAGCGACAGCGCGCTCCATGCAAGGGCGAGCATCGGGGTGGCGAGCAGGAATAGAAGATAGGCCAGGCTGTAGCCGAGGAACCACGGGTGATCGCTGCGGTGATCCACAAACGGCAGCAGCGGCAGCCACGCGATCAGCGCCACGAAGCGAAGGTCCGACCCTTTGATTGAGACTCCCGACCGCTCCATCCGGATGCTCCTGATGCCCGCAGCCGGCGGGCGAGGACCCCTCGGCTTATCGGTCGGCCCGGTGGTCTCCTCCAACTCACGGGGCCAAGCAACCGCATTCTGACCGCTGCCAGGAGGTCGAGGTGTGCGGGGCCCCCGCCGTGGGGCCCGAGCGAACCGCCCGCCCATTTTCGCGCGCCCTCACGCGTCCGCTGCCGCGAACCCGTGGAACCCTCGCGGCGGGCACGGCTTGGCGTGGATCTGGGCGTGACCGCGCCGGCGAAGATCGCTGTGCCGCGCAACCTCGTTGCGGACAAGGAACTCTTTTGGGGCCTCGGAGGACCGCATCTTCGATGTTGCACAGCCTTAGCGCCGATGGATAGAATGGCGCTGCAGTGGTAAGCGCGCGGGGCCAGCGCGGAGGGGGACGCGCTTCATGCGCGGGCGACGCGCGGTCCGGCCATCGGAGAGGGGATTTCGTCAGGAGGCGAAACATGCGTTCTAGAACTTGGATGGGTGTTTGTGCGGCGCTTTCGGCGTTCGCGTGTGTCTCCGCGAATGCGGATGTCGTGCTGCTGGTGTCCGGGCTGGAGTCGAACGCGGTGCACCATTACGCGTCGGACGGTTCGCCGCTGGGGATCTTCGGCGACGCCAGTTCGGGAGGCAGCGGGCTGACCGGTCCGCGAGGCGTGACCTACGGCCCGGACGGGAACCTGTACGTTTCCGGTTTCGACGCGGACGCCGTGTATCGCTACAACGGCGTGACCGGCGCGTTCATCGACCAGTTCGTCGCGCCAGGCTCGGGCGGGCTGGACGGTCCGCGTTCGCTTCGCTTCGGGGCCGACGGGAACCTGTACGTCGCCAGCGGCGAAAGCGACGCGGTGCTGCGGTATGACGGCGCGACCGGCGCGTCGCTTGGCGTTTTCGGCGAGGCTAACTTCAACGACAGCGAGCTTCAAGGCCCCCGCGGTCTGACCTTCGGACCGGATGGGAACCTGTACGTTTCCAACCGCCGTCAGGACAACGTGCTGAAGTATGACGGCACCACCGGCGATTTCCTCGGCATCTTCGCCGAGGGTGGATCGCTCGACGCCCCGGCCGACCTCATGTTCGGCCCGGACGGCGACCTGTTCGTCAGCAGCCCGCGCTCCAGCGAGGTACTCGAGTTCAACGGGTTGAACGGCTCGCTGATCGGCGTCTTCGGCGATGCGAGCAATTCGAGCAGCGGCTTGGACACGCCGCTGGGCCTGCTCTTCCCCGGCGATGGCTATCTCTACGTGGCCAGTTCCGCAACGGATGAGGTGCTCAAGTACGACGGGCTGACGGGCGACTTTCTCGGCGCGTTCATCACCGCCGGGTCTGGCGGCATCGACGGACCCGGGTGGCTCGTTGTGCCGGAGCCGGGAAGCCTGGTGCTGCTGGTGGTCGGCGCGGCGCTGCTGCGCCGTCGGCGCGTGGCTTAGCAGCCCGTGGTGGACCTCGAAACCGGACATCGGGTCCGTCACCCCCGCGCAGGGGGGGGCCAGGCCGCCCCAGAGAACTGCTGGATTCGCGTCTTCACACAAGCCACCCGCTGGATGCCAGCCTTCGGGGGAATGACGAGCGTCGCCTTTCACCGGGGACTGCGGGGGAGCGGGTAAAAACCTCGCGACCGACGAGATGCACAGGGTGGCATTCGTCGGTCGCGACAGAGGCGGATCTGCTGGATACCTTTCCCCTCGAACTCCCCCCTCCGGAGAGCCGTAAGCCTGCAAGGGCGGGTCCGCTTCCCCTAAGCCGGATAGCACCCCATGCACGCGGCGCGGGATGGCTCCCGATCCGGGCCACCCCACCCCGAATCCGCGATGGGGCACGATGCAAACCGCGTGCCACGGCGTGGGACGATCTACCTCGGTAGAATTCTCCGAGAATTGCGGAGAATTCCCGTGCCGCGAAACGCGCGGAAGACGCGCTGAAGGGCAATCCTACCCTCCGCGCGCGGGTCCCAATGGGTAACCTTGCCCTGCCAGATTGTGGCGGAATTCCGCCGCGACTGCGTTGCCGCGTGTGAACCCCTGAGATTCTGCGGTGGATCACCAGCCGGAGAGCCGGCGACCAAGGTGGAAAAGACTTTCAACACGACCTGCTACGGCATCGGGACCCAGCGCGCTCGAGGACAATCCTGCGTCCCGCAAGGGCGAGGCTGCTCCAACGGTCAAGGTCGGGCCGGATTGGATTCGCGCGAGCTGCAGACGACGAGCCGGCGGACCCCGCAGTGGATCGTGCCGCGTCTCGCCGCCTGGTCGCCGCGCACTCTGCAGATCGCCCGCGAAGCGAGTCATCCGAAACGCCTGGCGTGCATGTTACGATGCCCGCGATGCGCTGCGCCGCATGAGGCAGTCAGTCGGCGGGAATCACCTCGCGCTTGTAAGAGTTTGTACGGAGCGGCCACATGGGCGGGCCGCACTGTGCGGGGCGACGCCGGCAGCTATACTCACTGTCCGCGCGTCGCGTGGCGTCGGGAGACTCAGGCTCGCGCCGATCGGGTTCAACCGTGGAAGGGCGGATCAGGGGGCGAATCGCCCGGTACGGTCTTGCACTCGGCGCGGCGCGCGTGGTCGTACTTCACTGGAAGGCTGTGCATGACCCGCAGATGGACGAGCTTTTGGGCCGGCAGTGTTTCCGGCATTTCGCGGCGCATGGGGTCCTCCCGTGGCGCGGGTGTCTGCCTCATCGCCCTTGCTTTGCTTGCCGACGCGGCGGACGCTCAGTTCTTCGGACTCGGCGGCGCGATGGTCATCAAGGACGCTCGAGTTGTTACCGGCGACGGCCGCGTGATCGAGAAGGCTTCGATCTCCATCTCCGGCGAGCGAATCGGGGACGTAGGCCCGGATGTTAAGGGCGGGCTGCTCGCCAAATCGTGGGAGGCCTCGGGCAAGACGGTCGCGCCGGGCTTCATCGATCCGTACAGCAGGTTGGGCGTGCTGCTGCCGGGGGCGGGGCGCGGCGATCCGACCTCCAAGGTGTTCGATGCGTGGGATCCTTACGCGCGCGACGTGTTCGACGACGCGTTCCGCAACGGCGTGACGCTGGTCTATGTCGGACCGCGCGGCGGCGCGGGCGTGCTGGGCACCGGCGCGATCGTGGCGCTGTCGAAAGGGGAAGGCGAACGCATCGGGTCGGTGGTGAAGGAAGAGGCCGCGCTCCACATCAACATGGGCTCGGGCCAGCCCGCCATCGCCCGCATCAACACGTTCAACGCAGTTCGGCGTCAGTTCCGCGACGCGGTCGAGTACCGCAACTCGATCGAGGATTACAAGTCGGAACTGGAGGAGTACGAGAAGAAGATCAAGGAGCGCGCGGAGAAGAAAGCCAAGGAGGAGGCTGAAAAGAAGGGCAAGCCGGAAGGCGACAAGAAGGAACCCCCGAAGCCTGACGCCGAGAAGAAATCCACGGACAAGCCCGCGCCGCCCAAAGACGGCACTCCTCCCAAGCCGAAAGAAGACGCTCCGAAACCAAAGGGAGATCCGCCCAAGCCCAAGGAGGATCCACCCAAGCCGAAAGAGGATCCGCCCAAGCCGCCGAAGTCGGCTGATTCCGATGCCGCTGCTGAGGCGGGCACGGGACCGGCTGCCAACAGCGAAGGCGATGCTTCACCGCCCTCCGGCGAGAATCCTCTGCTCTCACTCTTTGCCGACCCGCCCAAGCCCGAGGGCGGCGACAAGCCCGCCTCCGGCGAGAAGAAGGATGAAAAGAAGGAAGAAGAAATCAAGAAGCCGGGCGAGCCTAAGCCGGACCGCGACAAGGACGTGCTGCTGAAGGCGATCGACCGCAAGCTGCCCGTGCGGATCGAAGCGCATCGCAGCGAGGACATCCTCAACGCTCTGGACCTGGTGAAGGAGTTCAATCTCGACGCGGTGCTGGAAGGCGCGACCGAGGCGCACCTCGTGGCGGATGCGATCGGGGAGGCGAAAATCCCGGTCGTGCTGGGAGCTGCGTCGCGCGGCGAGCTGCGCGGGGACGACGAGTTCCGCCGTTTCGCCGCCGCCAACGCCGCGGCGCTGGACAAGGCCAAGGTGCGCTGGGCGGTGGGGAGCGGCGCGGGCAGCGTGGCCGGCGGGCGGTTCGTGCTGCAAAACGCACAATTGACCTGCGCCGCCGCCGGGCTGTCGCAGTCTGCGCTGGAGCTCGTGACCCGCCGCGCTGCGGATTTCCTTGGCCTGGAATCGGCGGGTCGCATCGGCAAGGGTCAGCGCGCGGACCTCGTCGTCTGGTCCGGCGATCCGTCGGACCCGGCGTCGAAGGTGGAGCGCGTGTACGTTGCAGGCAAGGTGGTTTACGACGCCGCGGCGAAATGAAGCACGAGGGGGATCCCGCACCGGCGAAACGAAGCCACGCGCCTGAGGTGGCGTTGGACCGTCGCGTTTGCATGAGGAGCTGTCAGTGAGTTGGCATCGACAAGCATCGTCCGCCATCTGCGCGGTGTTGATCCTCGCGTCTTACGGAGGCGCCGCGGAACGGTTTGCGATCCGCGTCGGCGGCGTGGTCATGCCGGATGGAACGGTGACCGGTCCGTCGCTGGTCACCGTGGTGGACGGGCGGATCAGCGAAGTCCGGGCCGGCGCGGAAGCGGCGGCCTCGGGCGGGAAGGTCGTGGATCATCCCAGCGCCGTGCTGGCGCCGGGCATGGTGGACGTGCTCAGCGGGCTGGGCGTGATCCGCCGGGGAAGCCACGTCGAGCGCGTCCGCGCGATCGACCCCGATCTGAGCATCCGTGAAGCCATCGAACAGAAGCATGACGATTTCCGTGCGGCGCTGAAATCGGGCGTCACCGCCGCGCTGGTGATCCCCGCGGGGAACAACGTGATCGGCGGCGCGGCGCAGGCCGTGCGGCTGACGGGCGGGGGCGGGGTGGAGTGGCTGCGCGAGCCGGGACCGCTGATGTTCTGCGTGGGGCAGGGCGTGCTGGAAGCCACGCGCGAGCCGACGGGCATGATTGGCGCGGTGCACCTGCTGCGCGAAGCGCTGACCGCCGCGAAGGACTCGAAGGGATCGTCGCGCGTCAACGCCTTCCTCAAGTCGTCCCTCGACGGACTGCTGACGTGCGACGAGGAGCAGGAGGTGATCGCCGCGGCGCGCGTGTTCACCGAAGGAGGCCGGCTCCCGCTGCTGGCGTGGACGCCCCTCGAGGCTTCGGCGGCCATGGAGCTGGTGAAGCCCTTCCCGGATCCGCTCATCATCGGCCCGTTCACGCTGGACACGCCGGCGCGCGTGCTGCGCGGGGCCGGTGCGCTTCAGCAGGCCGGGCGCGAGCTGGCGTTTGCGGGGGCGCTGCCAGTGCTGCCCGGCAGCTCCGCGCGGATCAGCGCCGCGCTCGCCGTGCGCTATGGGATGGACGCCGCCGCCGCGCGCCGGGCGCTGACCATCAACGCCGCCAAAGCCGCCGGGGTGGCCGAGCGCGTCGGCGCGATTCAACCGGGCAAGGACGCGGACATGGTGATCTACTCGGCGGACCCGTTGCGCCTGGACGCACGGGTTCTCGAGGTTTACGTCAAGGGGGTGAAGGTCCATGACGCATCATTGGAATAGCAACAGGCAAGGTCGGACGTCGCGGACGTGGGTGATGGGCTGCCTGGCGGCGTTGGTGTTCGCCGGCGCCGTTCGCGCGGAGGAGAGTGTCATCGTCTTGAAAGTCCGCGCCGTGTACGTCGGCGACGGGCGCGTGATCCAGCCCGGCGTGGTCGTCGTGCGCGACGGGCGCATCGCCGAAGTCGGGAGCAGTGCCGCGGTCCCGCCGGACGCCAAGGTGATCGAGCTTCCTGATGCCACCGTGACTCCGGGGTTGATCGACGCCAAGGCCGTGATCGACAGTTATGATCTTGTGCCCACCCCCACGGTGTCGTTGCGGATGGAGGAGCCGCGTCTGTCGACCCGGCTGATCGCACCCTCCGCTGGAAAGGACATCCATTCCACTCAGTCGCTGTCAGACTCCGCAGTCATCGCGCAGCCCGACATGGAAGGGGCACAAACTCCTTCGCAAGTCGCTGCCTTTGGGGGCCGGGAGGATGCCGGGGCCGCCAGCGAGACGAATCACGCGCACCATGTGCACATCGAGGTGCCGGAAGGCGCCGGTTACGCCAGTGCCGACGCGCATCTGGCCGTCGGGATGGCGGATGCGCTGCGGCTGCCGTGCTGCGGCATGGGCGTGGAGAGCGCTTATGCGTCGCCGACGGCGTCGGGCGTGCGCGACGGTCTCAGCCAGGGAGAGAGTTCCGCGGAAGTCATCCCGCACACGCGCGTGCTGGATGCGGTCGATTTGTCCTGCCCGGACTTGAAACGCCTGCTCGCTCAGGGCGTGACCACGATTTACGTCGGGGGCGACTCGGACGCGGTGATCAGCTCGCAGGGGACGGTGATCCGCACGGGTGGACCGGTGGACCAGCGCGTCGTCCGGCCGACGGCGGATGTCATGGCCGTGATGGGTTCCGATTCGATCGGCGGCGCCGCGTGGAACCGCCCTCCCTTCCGTGGCAACGCGGAGTTTTACGCCCGTCGTCCGACCACGCGGATGGGCGTCGCCTGGGTGTTCCGCAAGGCGCTGTACGACGCGCAGCGCTGGAATGAGAAGATCCCCACGCACGGCGCGGACACGCCGCCGGAGGCCGCGATGCCTTACCTGATGGCAATCCTCAAGGGCGAAATCCCGCTGCGGATTCAGGCGCGGATGCAGCACGACATCGAAGCCGCGCTGCGCCTGACGGAGGAGTTCAAGCTGAAGTTCACGCTCGAAGAGGCGACGGACGCCTACCGCTGCCTCGAGGCGCTGCGGGCGCGAAACGTCCCGGTGGTGTACGGTCCGATCTACGAGGAGGCGACCGGTCCGCGCGCCTGGCGCGGCGAGTCGCAGAACGCCCGGCTGCACACCTTCAAGGCGCTGCTCGATGCGGGGCTGACGACGGCTCTGACCGCCCAGGAGCTGCGCGACGAGGACGGGCTGGCGCGGCAGGCGATGTACGCCATCCGCTTCGGCGCCGATCCGCAGCGCGTGCTGCAGGCCGTGACGCTGACGCCCGCGAAGCTCCTCCGCGCGGACAAGGAAATCGGCAGCGTGGAGACCGGCAAGCGCGCTGATCTCGTGGCGTGGAGCGGGGAGCCGTTCGCGGCGACGACCAAGCCGGTGCTGGTGCTGCAAGGCGGGCGGATCGAATCGGACCGCCGCGTGAAGTAGGCTGCGAGGCTTTTTAAGGGGGTCCGTGGTTTCTCGAAGGCACGTAGGGCGGGCTACGCCCGCCTTCCGGCGTGACTTGGGGATCGAAGGGCGCTGCCGGATCTGCACAGGAAGAGAGCGGGCCTGGCCCGCCCTGCGCTGAAAAGGTGTATGCAGTTTGTCGGACGTGCGGTTGGGACTGAACGCCTGGTGCCGATTGAGCGGCCGGTCCTTGACAAACGTCCGCGCGGACTGAAGTCCGCGGCTCGCAAGTGGATGGCTAAACTTTCTCGGAGGCGCGGAGTGACGAAGCTTGAAATCTCACGGGGCGCGGGGCGCGGCGCCGCGGGGTTGTTGATGTTGCTGGTCGCGTGCGCTGCCGCGCGGGCGGGCGAACCGCCGGCGAAAGTGGCGCTGACCGGCGGACGGATCATCCCCGTCGTCGGCGAAGAAATCGCCAAGGGCACGCTCCTCATCGAGCACGGCAAGATCACCGCCATCGGCGAGAAGGTCGAGCTGCCGCACGACGCGATGGAGGTGGACGTCTCCGGCAAGGTGCTTATGCCCGGGCTGATCAACGCGCACGACTGGCAGGGGCTGGACGTGCCCAACGAGAACGCGGACGTGGCGCCTTACCTCGACGTGTACGACGCCATCGACCCGTCGCGCCTCTTTTTTGAGAACAGCCTCCGCGACGGCGTCACCGCCATCCACATCATTCAGGCGAACAACTGCGTCATCGGCGGCGTGACGCGCGTCGTGCGGCCCATCGGGCTGGACGTGGACGAGATGACCATCAAGCCGCGCGTGGGCATCAAGATGTCCACCACGCCCAAGGGCGGCTTCGACCGCATGTTGCAGATGGCCATGCTCCGCGAAACTTTTCTCGAGCTGGGCGACTACCTCGAACGCCTCGCCGAGCAGCGCTACGAGGAGGAGCAGAAGAAGGCCAAGAAGGACGTGGACGTCGGTCCCGCGGAGGCGCGAAAGCTCGGCAAGGAGCTTGTCCGCCCCGAGGACTACGACGACATGCACGCCAACCTCGTCGAGCTGACGGGCGGTCGGCTCGATGCGTGGATCTACGCCGGCGCGGCCATGGACGTGGGACCAGCCATCAAGATCGCCAAGGACAACGGGCTGCTGGACCGGTGCGTGCTGGTGCTGGGTCCGGACAGCTTCAAGGCGGTCGCCGAGTTGAAGGCGGCGGGCCGGCCCGTGGTGCTCGATTCCACGCTGGATTTCCGCGAGCGCGACGCGCTGACCGGGGAGCTTGCGGAAACGTTTGTTCCCAAGGTGATTCACGACGCCGGGTTGACGTTCGCCCTGCTGCCCAACCCGGACGCGTCGCTGGCGGAACGCTACCAGACCTACCAGGCCGCTCGGTGCGTGCGCGAGGGGATTCCGCGAGCGAAGGCGCTGGAGGCCATCACGCTGAATCCGGCGAAGATGCTGGGGCTGGGCGATGCCATGGGATCGCTGGAAGCGGGCAAGACGGCCAACATCACGGTGTACTCCGGTGATCCGTTGGACTTCAACTCCTGGGTCGAGCTGGTTTATATCGACGGCATCCTGGCGTACGACCGCGCGAAGGACGTGCGCATCCGCCGCCTGTTCCAGCCGCCGGGCGCGGATGAGAAGCCGGACGAGAAGAAGGAAGGCGCCAAGGACGAGAAGGCGCCCGCCGCGGATGAAACCAAGCCCGGCGACAAGCCCAAGGAGGAATCCAAGCCCGAAGTTGATGCGCCCGCGCCGCCCAAGCCCGAGGAGAAAACTCCGCCGGGCGAGGACGAGAAGAAGGACAAACCCAAGGAGCAGGACCGGACCTCGCGCGGCGACCGCGACGGCGGCAACCGCAAAAAGGACGCCACGCGCAGCGGAGGAGGTTCGGATGCTTAGCCGCGCGATGCTCTCGACATGTGCCCTCGCTGCGCTGGCCGTCTGTTCCGCCGGCGCCGGTGAGCAGGGCAAGGGCGGCTCCTTGGTCATCAAGGCCGCCCGCGTGATGCCGGTGGTGGAAGGGCAGCCGTGGGTGATCGAGCGCGGCGTCGTGGTCATCCGCGACGGCGTCATTCAGGCCGTCGGGCGCGAGGGCGAAGTCCCGCTGCCGCCGGATCTGCCGGTGGTCGAATATCGCGACGAAACGGTGATGCCCGGACTGGTGGCGGCCTCCAGCGATCTGGCGGGTTCTCACGCCGGCGATGAGGCCGTCGCCGGCGCGTATCGCGCCGTGGATGCTTTCGATCGCTACGGCGACTTCCGCACAACTTTGGCGGGAGGCGTGACCACGGTCTATGTGGACCCCGGGCGCCATCGCCTCGTTGCCGGCGTGGGCGCGGTCGTTCGGCTGGGCGGCAGCGCCGACTCTCGCGTGCTGCGAGAGGAAGGCGAGCTGACCGTCAACTTCGTCGAAAGCGTGTACGGTCCGCCGCGCGACGTGGAGTACATTTTCCCCGCTTCGTCCGACGTGGCGATCGAACCGGGGAAGCGTCAGCGCCCGGACTCGCGGCTGGGGCAGCTCCCTGGATTGCGCGAGGCGCTGGAATCGTCGCTGAACCCCGCGGCGGACGCGAAGTTCAACTACGCGATGATGACGCTCGGGCAGCGTCTTCGCGCCAACGCGCCCATCCGTCTGCGCGCGGATCGCGCCGTGGATCTGGCGCAGGCCGTGGATTTCCTCCGCTCGCGCAAGGGCGGCATTCTCGTCAGCGCCGGCGAAGTGAACGCAGTGGCCGGACCGCTCGCCGAGGCGAAGCTGCCGCTGGTGTACGAGGTGAGCCTGCCGACGCGCCGCCCGTCCGGCAATCTGGGCGTCAATCCGGAGGTGTTCGAGCAGGACATTCAGGCGCTCGCCGCCGTGCCGCAGGTTCCGCTGGCACTGAGCGTCGGCGCCGGCATGGGGCTGAGCGAGCTGCACCTTGCCGCCGCCGCCGCGCAGCGCGCGGGGTTGAGCGAGGAGCGGATCATTCAGGGCGTGACGCGCACCGCGGCCGAAGTGCTCGGCGTGGGAGACCGCGTGGGGAGCCTTGCGCCCGGTCGTGACGCGGACCTGATCGTGCTGACGGGAAGCCTCTTGGATTCCCGGTCGCACGTGCGTCGAGCGTATGTGCGCGGCGAGGTGGCGTTCGAGCCGCCCGGCAGCGAGTCGCTCGTGGTCCGCGCGGGCACGATCTGGGTCAGCCCCGCGCGTCAGATCGAAGACGGCGAAGTGCTCGTGGAAAACGGCAGGATTCAGGCGACGGGGCGCAGCGTCCCGCGTCCGCCGTACGCTCGCGTGATCGATGCGGGGCGCGACGCGGTGGTCACGCCGGGTTGGATCGACGCGCTGGGGCATTTGGGGCTGCGCGGCGACGCGGGCGGGGCGCCGCCGGACGTGAAGCTGTCCAAGGCGATCGGCGCGGCCGACGTGACCGACCGGCGCGTGGCGCTGTCCGGTGTCACGACCGTGGCACTCTCGCCGTACCGCGGCGGCGGGGCGACCGGCGCGCAGATGTCCGCCATCAAGTCCGACGGCGCCACGCGCGAGCAGCGCGTGGTCCGCGACACGGCCGCCCTGTGGTTCGACGTGCGCGACCTCGACCCGGACGCGGCGCGTGAGCAGCTCAAGGGCCGCCTCGAAGCCGGCAAGAAATACCTCGAAACCTGGCAGAAGTACGATAAGGATCTCAAGGAGTGGGAGGAGAAGCGCAAGGCGGGCCAGGCGACGGAAACCAAACCCGCCGTGACGGAGCAGACCTCGAAAACCGCTGAGGAGGACCCGCTCACCGGCACGTGGCAGGGCACGGTCAGCGGCGGACCCATCCCCTCCCCGGAGACCGGCAAGCTCGCCGTCAAGCTGACCGGCAACCAGGTTGAAGCGCGCGTCGTCGAGCCGCCCGTCCCGATGGACCACAAGATCGTCGGCACGTTCGACGGCAAGACCATCACCGGCCGCATCGAGATCGACACGCAGGGCAACGGCTTCCCCGAGTTCGACGCGACGATCGACAAGCCCGATCACATGACCGGCACGATCCGCTTCATGGGCATCACGGTGAACCTCGAAGGCGAGCGCATCGAGAAGAAGGCGCCCGAGTTCAAGGTCACGAAGTCCAAGACGCGCGGGAAGGACGGCCGGCCGCTTCCGCCCAAGGTGGATGAGGCGCTCGAGCCTCTGAAGATGCTGATGGAGAAGAAGATTCCCGCCGTCGTCAGCGTCTCGGCGCACACGCAGATCGACATGGTGCTCAAGCTGTTCGTCGAGGAGTATCAGTTGCCGCTGACCCTCGCCCACGCGGAGGAGGCCTTCATCCACGCGGGCCGGCTGGCGGAAAAGCAGGTGGGCGTGATCCTGCCGCCGGTCGTCGTGCGCATCCAGAAATACCTGCCGTACGTGCAGGGCGACGACCTGTCGCGGCGCGGCGTGTCGGTGGCCTTCCAGAGCGACGCGGAGGACGGCGCGCGATCGCTGCGCGACGTGGGCGTCTTCGCCGTCGAGCGGGGCATGTCCGCCGACGCGGTGCTGGCGGCCTTCACCTGCGACGCCGCCAAGCTTTTGAAACTGGAGGATCGAGTGGGTTCACTGGAGCCGGGGCGCGACGGCGACCTGGTGATCTTCGACGGACCGCCCCTCGACGCGGGCACCCGCGTGCAGCGCGTCATCATCAACGGGAGGGAAGTGGAATGAGCAGGCAACAGGCAACAGGCCACAGGCAACAGGCAATGGGCAACGGGCAACTGAGCCGCGCCCGTCAGGAAGCGTCATTTCCGTGTCCGCAGGCGGCAGGCAAGCGGGAAGAGCCTCGCCGGCGAGGCACGTTCGCCCGCCGGTTCACGATCGCCATCGCCGCGGTGCTCTGCGCCTGCACATCCGCGCTTCAGGCTGATGACTCGCCCAAGCTTGCGTTCATCGTCGGCAAGGTGCTGGTCATGGACAAGACCGACTCCGTCATCAACAACGCCGTGGTGCTCGTCTCCGGCGGGATGATCGAAAAAGTCGGCAAGCAGTCAGCGGTGCAGGTTCCCTCCGGCTACCGGCGCATCGAGATGCCCGCGTGCTGGATCGTGCCGGGGTTCGTCGATTGCCACGACCACGTGGTCGGCTCGCTCTCCGACCTCAACGACATGGTGTACCTCACCAACCCGGGCTTAAGCACGCTGGACACGGTCGAGCCGCACAACAGCAACATCAACCGCGCCGTCGCCGGCGGGGTCACGACCGCCCTGCTCATTCCCGGCAGCGGCACCAACATGAGCGGGTTCGGCACCGTCAGCAAGACCGCCGGCGACTCGGTGGCCGACATGGTGGTCCGCTCGCCCGGCTCGATCAAGATCGCCCAGGCGGGAAACCCCGAGCGCTACTGGTGGGGCGTGGGGCGCATGTTCATGAACTTCAACACCCGGCAGACGCTGGAGAAGGCGAAGGCCTATCACGAGGCCTGGGTGAAGTTCGAGAAGGGCGAGACGAAAGAGAAGCCCGCGTTCGATCCGATCTTCGACGGCTTCCGAGGCTTGTTCGCCCGCACGTTCCCCGCGTCCGTTCACACGCAGATTTACCAGGTGGTGCTCACCACCGTGGACATGCTCGCGCGCAAGCTGGACATCCGCACCGTGCTCGACCACAGCGAGTTCGACGGGTGGAAGGTCGCGCCGCTGATTATTGAGGCCATGGCGAAGGGGCACAGCATCTACACCATTCAAGGCCCGCGCGCCTATCACCTCGACCGCACGCAGCGCAAGATTCACGGCAACGCCGCGCGCTGGTGGCAGGCGGGCAACCCGCTGCTCGGCATCAACACCGACGCGCCGGTGGTCCCGCAGGAGCAACTGCCGTTCCAGGCCGCGATGGGCTGCTATTACGGCTGGATTCCGTACGAGGGCATCAAGGGTCTGACGCGCATCCCCGCGGAGGCGCTGATGGTGGACAAGGAGGTCGGCACGATCGAGGTGGGCAAGCAGGCGGAGTTCTGCGTCTGGACCGGCGACCCGCTCGATCCGCGCAGCTCGTGCGAGGTAACGGTAATCCACGGGAAGATCGTGTACGACGCGAAGCTCAACCGGCGGTTCTAAGGGCTGAAACGCTGGAACGTCGAAACGTCGAAACGCTGAAACGTCAAAACGTCGAAACGCCTGGACGCAGAAGCGGCGAAACAGAGCCGCGAGACAGAGCCGCGACCGTAAGGGAGCGAGTTCGTCCGCACCGAGCCGCGACCGTAAGGGAGCGGTCCGGCGGGGATAAGTTGCGATTGCGATGAGGCGCTACACCGGCGCGCGAGAGATCGAAAACACGCGGGGCGGGCTGGACCCGCCGGATCAGGAAGCGACATGAGGAATTTCTTTCGATTGAGCATCACGGCCGTCACGACGCTGCTGGCTGCGGCCTCAGCTCCAGCACAAACCGGCGGCGAGGAGAAGTTCGTCGTCGTCAAGGCCGCCAAGGTCATCACCGTCTCCGGGGAGGAACTCTCGCCGGGGATGATCGTGATCGCCGACGGCAAGATCCGCCTCGTCGGGCAGAATCTCGAATACCCCGACGGCGCCACGGTCATCGACGCGCGCCGCGAGACCGTCATGCCCGGCATGATCCACCCCCGAACGCGCTTCCAGCTCCCCGCGTTCAACCGCGGCGGGGTGCACGGCGACATCAAGGCCGGCGACGAAGTCGTGCCTTCGCAGGTCGAGTTCGAGGAGTTCCTCCAGGCGGGCTTCACGTCCGTGTGCTACTACCCGTTTGGCAGCGGCATCGCGGGCGTGTCCAGCGTGATGCGCACCGGCGGACCGGAGACCCTCCGCAAGTTGAAGGACGCCGCGTATCTCCGCGTGGACATGACGAACCCCGGTCAGGACAAGGCCACCCTGCGCAACGCTCTCAAGAAGGCACAGGAGGAGATCGACAAGGTCGCCAAAGCCAAGGAAGAGTGGGACAAGAAGCAGAAAGAAAAAGCAGAGGCTGAGAAGAAGAAGCAGGAAGAGCAGCAGAAAAAGGAAGGCGAAGCGCCCAAGCCGGGCGACAAGCCGCAACCCAAGCCGGAAGACAAACCGCAGCCCAAGCCCGAGGACAAGCCGCCGCCGAAGCCGAAGGCGGATGCATCCGGCGCAACCGGCGCCGGTGATGCGACCGCGAGCGCGGCCGATACGGGCGCGGTTCCCCCCCCCGAGCCGAAGCCCGGCGAGCCGCCCAAGGAAGGCGAGAAGAAAGACCCGGAGCAGTTCGTGCCTCCGACGATGGACGCCAAGCACCAGCCGCTCATCGACCTGATCCAGGGCAAGACCGACGTGCCGCTGTTCATCGAGCTGGACCAGGCCGCGGACTATCTGCACGCCGAGGACGTGCTCAAGCCGCACAAGCAGTTCCCCCGGACGTACATGCTGGGTCAGCGCCTGCCCTTCCGCGAGTCGGACTACGACTACACGGTCAAGGAACTGGGCGAGAAGAAGACGCGGATCGTGATGCCGCCGGCCGTGTTCTACCTGCCGTTCTCCGTTGAGCAGGTCAACCTCGTGGCGGACCTGACCAAGGCGGGCTGCGAGGTGGCGCTGGCGCCGTGGTTCGACGCGCCTCTGGAGTTCGCGCGTTTTCGGGATCGGCTGGCCGACCTCGTCCGCGCGGGGTTGGACCGCAAGGACGCCATCAAAGGCGCGACGCTGTACGCGGCGAACGCCGTGGGCATGGGATCGCGGCTGGGCTCGATTGAAAAGGACAAGGACGCGGACCTGGCGTTTTTCGCGGGTGATCCGCTCAATCCGCTCTCGAAAGTGAGCCGGGTCATGATCGCGGGCGAGATCGTGTGGAACGCGGAGGAGAAGAAGTGATGACGCGCTGCCCGGGCACTGCTGGACGCATGTTCCGATTCCTTGCGCTGTTGACGGCGATCGTGGCGGCGGGGTCGATTTCTCCCGCGGTTGCCGCCGCGGAGGCGAACGCCGCGCCTGCGCCCGCCGCGTCTGCGCTCGCCGCTGACGCGAGGATCGACCCGGTTCAAGAGCCTCCCAAGCCGGACGCCAAACCGGCGGAGAGCAAGCCCGCCGACGCCAAGCCGGCGGACAAGAAGGATGAGAAGAAAGAAGAAGAGCCGAAGAAGGACCGTTTCTTCGCAGTCAAGGGCGGCGTGGTGCACACGGTCTCCGGCGGGGACCTGCGCAACGTGACCGTCCTCTGCAAAAACGGCAAGATTCACGCCATCGGCGCGGGACTGGAGGTCCCCAAGGACGCCGAAATCCTCGACGCCGCGGGGCACCACATCTATCCGGGACTCGTGGCCGTCCGCGGCACGGGGTTCCACGCCGGCAGCAATCCGGACGACGGCACGGACGTCTTCTCGCTCAACATGACGCTGGGGCTGGCCGCGGGCATCACCACGGTTCTCTCCGGCGACGCGGTGGCGAAGATGACCTTCGGCAGCGTCGAGGACATGGTCGTGCGCAAGGAGCCGCTGGTGAGCCTCAACTACGCGACGCGCAGCCCCGAGCAGCGCCGCAAGCTGCGCCAGTCGTTTGACAAGCTGCTCGAGCACATCCGCAAGACCGAGGCGTACGAGCAGGAGGTCAAAACCAACAAGAGCGCCGAAAAGCCGGACGACAAGTGGATCAAGGGCGAGAACGAGAAGTACCTCAAACTGCTGAAGCGCGAGGCCGTGGCGGAGATCGCCGCGGACACCGCCCACGATCTGCACGAGGCGTGCGATCTGGCGGGCCGGTACAACCTGCGCATGGTGGTGCGCAGCGCCTACGAAGGCTGGACGATTGCGCCGGAGCTGGCGCGCGCGGGAGTGTCCGCCGTGGTGACGCCGCGCACGCGCGTCGATGCCGACGAGCTGCGCTCGCGCGCCAACGGGTCCTCCATCGAGAACGCGGCCATCCTCTACAACCACGGCGTGCGCCTGGCGATCCTGCCGCCGGGGCTTTCCGTTTCAACGTGGGGGGTGGTCGGCGAAGACCTGACGCACTTCAACATGGAGGCGGCGTTCGCGGTGCGCGGCGGGCTTCCGCAGGACGCGGCCATCCGCGCCATGACGCTCGACGCGGCGAAAGTGCTGGGCGTCGATCACCGCGTCGGCTCGATCGACGTCGGCAAGGACGCGGACTTCTGCATCGTGGACGGCGACCTGCTGCACTACATGACGCTGACGCGCTGGGCCGTCGTCAACGGACGCATCGCTTTTGACCGCGAGAAGGACACGCTCCTGTCGCACATCCGCCCGGGCGGCGACGTGAACGCCCCCGCGCCGAACGACTACTGGCCCCGGCGGCTCGGCGCGGACTGGACGGCGGAACCCGGCGTCCCGGCGACTCCCGCCAAACCCGAAACCAGAGCCTCGGCGCCGTGACCCGGCGCCGAGGTGGTTGAAGCGTCAACTCCGACGCGACAGCGATCATCCGCGCGGTCGTCGCGCATTTCGCAAACGTCGCGCGCTTCGCAAGGTTCGCACGCGCCGTTTCCGCAAGTTCATCAGCCCCAGCGCGATCAGCGGCGACATCCCCATCAGCCCGAGACCGCACACTGGCCGCGAAGCGCTCGATCCGTCGCCGTCGCCGGACGACGGGCGGTCGGACGTGGATTCACTGCAAGCGTCGCCCACGCCGTCCGCGTCCGAGTCCGTTTGATCGAGATTCGCGGCGTTCGGGCAGTTGTCGTGGCAATCGGCAATGCCGTCGTTGTCGCTGTCGAGGTCCGGCGTCCCGCAGCCGCACGAGCCGGGCAGCTTCTTGTCGGGATCGTCGGGGCACAGGTCGATGCCGCTGTCACCCCCGTCTCCGTCGTCTCCCCCGTCCCCGCCGTCATCGGCGCCTGAGCCGGAATCGGGTTCCCCCGCGCCGCATCCCATCTTGCCCGGCGCCTGCTTGTTCGGATCCGTCGGGCAACCGTCGCAGGCATCGCCCGTCCCGTCGCCGTCGGAGTCCGACTGCGTGTCGTTGCGGATGCTCTGACAGTTGTCACATGCATCGCCGATGGAATCGCCGTCGGCGTCGAACTGTCCGGGATTGCCGGTCTGCGTGCAGTTATCCACGCAGTCCGCGATCCCGTCGCCGTCCACGTCGCCGCCGGTCTGCGAGCAGCCGCACGGGCCTGGCTCGACCTGGGTGTCGTCATGCGGGCATCCGTCGGCGCAGTCCGGCGTGCCGTCGCCGTCGCTGTCGATGGAGTCATCTCCATCAGGGCATTGATCGGCGCCGTCCGGAACTCCGTCGTCGTCGCCGTCTTCCAACTCCCCGCCGCCGATTCCCTCGCACACGTCGCCCACGCCGTTCCCGTCCGAATCCTGCTGGTCCGCGTTGGAAAGCGTCGGGCAGTTGTCGCAGACGTCGCCGGTTCCGTCGAAGTCCGTGTCCCGCTGCTGCGGGTTGAACCGCTCGGGGCAGTTGTCCAGCTCGTTGGCGACGTCGTCGTAATCCCAGTCATTGTTCTGCGAAAACTGCGCCGGGACGAGCATGAAGCCGACGTATTCGCCGTCATGAATGCCCATGCCGACGATGCGCTCGTCGTCGTTGATCGCCGTCGCTTCTTCGAGCACCCAGCCCGAGTAGGGCGGGATCATGTCGTTGAGATCGACCATCATGCCGAAGCGCCACAGGAACGCGTGCTGGCGTCCCTCACGGGTCGTCGAGAAGCCCACCACCTGCCCCAGGTTGTTCATCCCCGCGGCGACCGAAAAACGCCTCCCCAGGTGCCCCAGGTCCGTCACCCGGCCTCGCGCCCAGACCACGGCCAACAGCTCATTGCCGCTGTTGTACGCGTACCCGGCCGCCACGCCGGAGTCGTTGATGTGCAACGCCTGCGCGTCGGTGCTCCCCTCGGGCAGCGGCAGCTCGGACATCACGCCGTCCTCCGTGACAAAGGGGACGGCATGGTATTCTCGCGTGATGGCTTCGCCGCAGATGACGCCGGAGTTGTTCACGTCGTAGGCGACGCTGTAGAAGTAGTTGTGGCTGCCGCCCACGCGCTCGGGCACGCCGTCGCGCCAGAGGACGGCCACGATGGAGTCCACGTCCTGGGCACAGCCGACCACCAGTCCCGAGTTGTTCAGACCAATGCCCGTCGTCGAACCTCTTTCCACCAACGGCGTCATTTCGATCATGCCGTCCACGCTCCACAGAAACGCCTGGCTCTGGCCGTAGTTCAGCTTGTCGAGCGTGCCCGCAATCTGATCCAGGTCATTCACGTCCAAAGCAGACGACTGCGCGAACCCTTCGCCTGGCGGAAGATGAGTGAAGACGCCGTCGCGCCAGATGAACGCCGTGGAGTTCAGGTCTTCGTCCTCGCTGTCTCCGGCCACGGTCCCGTTTGCGTTGATCCGTGTGGTATTGACGAACCAGGCCTCCGGAACCGCCAGCTCGACCACATCATAGATCTGCGCCGGCGCCGGCGTCGCGCTGCCCAGAACCCACAGCGCGGCCGACAGGAACACCGCCGCAAACTGACTTCTGCCGCATCGATCGTTCTTTCGGATCATGCCACTCGCTCCTGTTAACGGTTCGTACTCCTGTAACCGGCGGCGGGCCGCGCGTCCGGTGCACTGCTGCTTCAAGCCACGCCGCATTCTTCACGACGGGGGACCAGCCCCATGCACTACGTCCCACCAGGCTGGGGGTTCTTACGCCGGGCGCGCCAAGAATGTTCAATCGCCGGCGATGATTTATTCCCGGGATCGGGTGTCCGGGGATGCCTTGAGTAGAATCGGGGCTCGTGCAACGAGCCGATGACGCTGCTTCTTCACCGGAGCGCACCAACCGCAATTGGGATAGAACGCAGCACTTGTAGCAGGAGCTGACGAGCGTGCGGCGCGGAATAATGCACTCGATCCCCGATCAGCTCCGACACCGCAGCGTCGCGAAACCCTCTTGGGACTGCGGGAAAGGCCCTTGCTCGGTTCAACCCGGGCGGGACTTTGTTTGTGGTCAGACGCCGAAACCAACCTCGTACCCTCGGCCTGGCTCCGGATTCGGGGTTCACTGACGAGAACGTCCATTCAGCAACAACGGCAGGTCAAGGTGGCCCGCAGCGCGGTACCTGGCGGATCCGGGTGCTTGGGGAAGCTTGCACAGAGAGTCCACTGCCAGCGGCAACACTGGTTTTCCCCCCCAAGGGCGCGCCCTTCAACGTGTACTTCCAAGCTCTTGAGGAAGCTGGGGGTCGGAGGCGGCACGGGCGCCGTCATCACCGCCTCACACATCAAAGAGCGGCGGAGAGTCGGGCGCGGGCGACCGGCGCCGTTTCATGGCCGACCGCAGTTCATCGCCGTGTTCGCGCAGCCGTCGTGCCGGCGCGAGGTCTCGAGGGTTGATTGGCCCGGCCGGCGTGAGGATGACCCAGTCGGTGAGCAGCTGCACGGAGTGGCGACGACGGTCGCCCCGACTCAGGGTGCTGACGGCGTGGGGTTCGTTGACCAGCTCCGCGTCGAAGTCATTCGCTCCCACGGAATGAACCTGAAACCAGAGGTGCTCCCGATCGGACTTCTTCCGGGCCCCATCGACGGGGTAGCCAAGCTTCACCAGCGAGGGCAATTCGAATTCGGAGAACTCCTCGCGAAGCGCCGCAAAGGCGCTCACCGTGGCGCGGGCGCGTTCACCCATGAGGTGGGTCGCTTCGCTTGAGAACCGAAACACAAGCCCATCGGAGATTTCGTTTGAGAGAAAGGCGGAAGGGCGGATGCGCCGCAACCAGCGCGCGAAGGCGCCGGATCGTGGTTCGCAGAGCACCGAGCGATTGGCGTCGAACTCCTCGACGCTATCGGCGCGGATGCTCGTGTACTCCTTCGACGCGCGACGCTGAAATTCCGCCGCCCGAACGAAACCCACGAGGCCGCCGGGGTGCGCCAGATGGAAAGCGGGCGTATCTGGGCGCGCGTCGCCCTCGAGGATCGCAAACGCGATCGACCGCAGCACGTCCGATGCGTTGCTCAGCAACTGGGACGCCGGTTCGAGAATGTCGAAGTCGAAGCCGTCCACCCTGTCCAGACCGTGCGTGTGCAGCCAGTTGACCCGCTCGCCGACCGGGCCATGAACGGCATGGATCGAATACAGCGCTGTCACATCCAAGTCGGCGTCGTGCGCCAATTCTTCATCCAGCGAGGCCCGAGACCAGAACCCTTGCGCCGCCGCATCGGCGGCGACCACGCCGTCCGAGCCCATGACCGCGCGCAGGAATCGTAGAAAGCGCTTGCGGTCACGAAGCACGTGCCCGGCCTGCGCGGTCATCTCGACACACACGTGCGTGCCTCCCATGCGCGCCTCCGCGCGCTCCGCCTCGGTCAGGCGCGGATCAAGCTTGACGAGAATCTCCGGGATCGGCCGGGGTTCGATGTCGCAGCGAAGCTCCGCCTCGCCCCATTCCGGGTGCTTCAGCCGCAACCGCCATGCCCGCTCTTCCGGCGGGGTGCGCAGCGCAAGCTCCATGCCGGCTTGCCTGAGGAAGGCGAATTCCGCTGCTCTCGGAGGGAGCGACCCTGGAAAGCACACGTAGCCCGTGCAGGGAATGGATTTCATGAACCATCCGGACATATGGAGCCTCCGCGGAACTGATACGGCAACGGCGAGCGCGCGTCGAATCAGGCGGCGCTGATCGCGGTTCGCCACGCAGGGTCATACGCATCGGAGAAAACCAACAGCACGCGCTCAGCGCGGTCGTGACCGCATTCAAGGAGGATCCGCAGCGATTCTCGCAATTGGGTCAGCCGGGCATCGTCCGCGCCGCCGTCAAGGCGCTGGGGCGCCGCCGCATCCACACGGTCCAGCGCGGCGGCAACATCGAGCACACGACTGCGCATTTCCAGAAAGAAGCGATCGAGCGCCGCTTCTCTCGACAAAAGTGCCTTCATTGGCCGGCTCCTTGATCCATTCGACCATTCCACTCTAATGATGCGCGGATCGACCGGCAACCGCGCACGGGCGAATCCGATCGGCCTGGGAAGCGTGCGGTCTGCGCCCGCGTGAACGGGCACGCGCGGCCCGCATGGGACCGCTTCTCGCGCATCGGCGTTTGGCCATCGGCAATGGAAGGAGTGTTGAGCGTGAACCGTCAACTCGCGTCTGCTGGGATTCTCGTGTTTTTCTGCCCGTCCGCGTTCAGCTTGTCGATTCCGCAGGAAAGCGCGACTGTGCAGTTGAAGTCCGACGGCCAGAAGATCATATCGAGCGTCAAGGTCGCGGCCGGGCGCTATGAGATTCCCGACGCCGGCGACGATGGCGCGATTCAAATCGCGGGCGAAGGCATCACTGTCGATTTCGGCGGCGCTGAACTGGTCGGCGCGAAGGATGGCGCCGACCCCGATCAGTTCTCCGGCAAGGGCGTGGTCCTCACCGGCAGGAAGATCACGCTGAAAAACCTGAAAGTCCGCGGCTACAAGGTGGGCGTTTACGCGCACGACTGCGACGGTCTAACCGTCGAGGACGTGGACATTTCCGGCAACTATCAGAAACGACTCCTTTCCACGCCGCAGCGCGAGGACGGCAGCGACTGGCTCTACCCGCACCACAACGACGGGCACGAGTGGATGAACAACTACGGCGCGGGGCTGTACGTGGAAAAGGCGACGGACGCAACGATCCGCCGCGTCCGCGCCCGCCACGGGCAGAACGGCATCATCCTCGACCGCGTAAGCAAGAGTGAAGTGTACGACAACGACTGCTCGTTCCTTTCCGGCTGGGGACTGGCGATGTGGCGCTCCAGCGGCAACGTCATCGCGCACAACGCCTTCGACTTCTGCATCCGCGGCTACAGCCACGGCGTGTACAACCGCGGGCAGGACTCGGCCGGCATTCTCATGTTCGAGCAGAACAGCGACAACCTCATCGCGGAGAATTCCTGTACGCACGGCGGCGACGGCTTCTTCGGGTTTGCGGGGCGCGAGGCGCTGGGCGAGGACTGGTGGGACAAGGAAGCCGAAAAGCAGCGGCAGCGCACGGGGCACACCGACGTGGATAAGCTCATCACCGTTCCGCCCGACGTGGCCGAGGCGCACAAACGGAAGGGCAACAACCACAACATCCTGTTCGCCAACGATTTCTCCTATGCCGCCGCGCACGGCATTGAGATGACCTTCAGCTTCGGCAACCAGTTCGTCGGCAACCGGCTGGTGAACAATGCCATTTGCGGCGTGTGGGGCGGATACTCGCAGGACACGATCATCGAGGACAACACCATTGAGTCCAACGGGGAGATGGCCTACGGCGCGGAGCGCGGCGGCATCAACATCGAACACGGGCGCGGCAACCGCATCCTGCGCAACCGCTTCAAGGACAACAAGGCCGGCGTGTACCTGTGGGACGACGACGACGGCCGGCTGCTGAAGATGCCCTGGGCGATCGCCAACCACGCCGGCTCGCGCGACAACTTCATCGCGCTCAACACCTTCGAGAACGACGGCGTCGCCATGCAGCTTCGCAAAACGCACGAGACCACCTTCGCGGACAACCAGAAGACCGGGGCCGGAGACGTGCTTGAAAACGTGGAGTGCACGGGCCTGAAGTTCATCTCGCCTGATGCCCTGCCGCCGCAAGCCGCCTTCTCGCTGCCGCCCCTCCCCGGCGACGCGCGCCCGGTCGGCGCGCGGCCGCACCTGCAAGGCCGACAGAACATCGTCATGACCGAGTGGGGTCCGTATGACTTCGAGCAGATCGTCGTCGCTCCCTCCACGGTTGCAGGCGCGGATCAGGTTGCGTTTCAGGTACTGGGCCCCAAGGGCCGGTTCTCCGTCGCCGCGATCCAGGGGGACGTGAACGTGTCGCCGAAGGAAGGCGACCTGCCGGGCCGCATCGCCGTCTCCGCGGCGAAAGAGGGCCTGCTGGCGTTCGAGCTGAAGATTGACGTCAAGTCGGACGCGACGCAGAAAACGCTGACGGCCTCGGGCACGCTGTTCAACGCGAAGTGGACGGCGAAGTTCTACAAGTGGGACGCGGCAAGCGACCCGCGCGACAGCGAGGAGCACTGGAAGAAGATCACTGCCGTTGATCCCGTCGAAACCCAAACGCTGCCGGGCATCGACTTCAAGTGGGGCGGCGGCGGCGTGAGCGAGAAGGTCGGGGCGGATCACTTCGCCACGGTGGCCCAGACGAAAGTGAACCTGCCGAAATCGCCTACGGGGAAGTGGCGCGTGCGCACGGTCTCCGACGACGGCGTCCGCGTCTTCATCGACGGCAAGCAGGTGCTCGCCAACTGGACCTGGCACGGACCGACGGAGGACACGGCGGAAGTCGAGCTGCCGCCCGGCGAGCACGAGATCAAGGTCGAGCACTTCGAGATCGACGGCTGGGCGGTGCTGCAGGTGCGCCTGGAGCCAGTGAACTAGACGGCCGCATCGAACCGGATCAGGATTCCACGCGTCAGCCTTGACCGCTGGAACCCGATCGACGCCGGATGGGTCAACGAAACGCCGGATTCCGCCGGTCGCCCAAGGGCCGCGAGCGTGATACAATGTTGACGAAATGGCCAAGGTTTACCTCGAGACCAGTTTCTTCAGTGCCTGCGTGACGACGCGCGAGGATGTGCAGAGCTTGTTCTGGCGACAGGAGAGCCTGGGGTGGTTGCAGAGCGAGAGCCAGAAGCACGATCTGTTCATCTCAGCCGAAGTGCTCGCTGAGTTGAGTCATCCCGCGTACGGGGGCAGTCGAGCGGCGTTGGCTTTGACCGTAGGCGCCGAAGTGCTGGACGCTTCTCCCGAGGTCATGGGGTTCGCGCGAACGCGTATTGCAGAGAAAGTCATGCCCGGCCCGTTGGAGGGCGACGCCGTCCACGTGGCCGTGGCGGGGGTACACCGTCTGGAATACCTGCTCACGTGGAACGTCAAGCACCTTGCCAACCCGAGGAAACGAACGCACCTGACCGGCATCTGCCTGCGGGCGGGTTTTGTGCCGCCGCAGATCGTGACGCCGACAAACTTGTGGGAGCCGGACGATGTCGATGATTGACAAGGGCAACACTGAATCGCGCAGCGCGGTGGACGACGTTCGCGCCGCGCGCGCGGCGGTAGGCAAGGAAGCCGGAGGACTCGACGGTCTGGGGGACTATCTGCGGTTGATCCAGGAGGAGTACCGGACACGCACGGGGCGGTTTGTGGGGTTGCCAGCGCAGTTCGAGTCAGGGAAACGGCCTGCTCGCGACGCAAGGAATGTGGGGGCAGCGCAACCTTGAAGCGAGATTGGGATCGATGCGCAGAGCGTCCGATGACACTCGAAGAAATGGATCCCACTATGGACTTATCCAAGATCGAGCGCGAAGTTCTGGCGATATGATGAGAAGGCGGGCACAATCACCGCCTCGGTCTCACTCGTATTTGTAGAACCCCTGTCCCGACTTGCGCCCCATGCGCCCCGCATGCACCATTTTCCGCAACAACGGGCACGGGCGGTAGCGGTCTTCGCCGAGGTCGCGGTGCAGCACTTCCAGGATCATCAGGCACACGTCCAGACCGATCAGGTCCGCAAGCTCCAGCGGACCCATCGGATGGTTGCAGCCGAGCTTCATGATGTCGTCGATCGCCCGCGCCTCGGCCACGCCCTCCATCAGCGCGAACACGGCCTCGTTGATCATGGGCATGAGCACGCGGTTGGACACGAAGCCGGGATGATCGTTGCAACTGACCGGAGTCTTGCCCACGTCGCGCGCGCAGGCGATCGTCCGCTCCGCCGTTTCGCCGCTCGTTTGCAGACCGCGCACCACCTCCACCAGTTTCATCAGCGGCACGGGGTTGAAAAAGTGCATGCCGATGAAGCGGTCCGGTCGCGCCGTCGCGGCGGCCAGTTGCGTGATGCTGATGCTGCTGGTGTTGCTGGCAAGGATGCCGTCGTCGGCCAGCGCGGTTTGCGCCTGTTTGAGCAGATCGATCTTGACGTCGAGCTTCTCCGTCGCGGCCTCGATGATGAGTTTTGCGCCGGACAGGTCGGCGAGGCGCGGCGCCGGCTGGATGCGCGACTTCGTCTCGGCGGCGTCGGCGGCGGTTGCCTTGCCCTTCTCGACGGCCTTGTCGAGCATCTTTCCGATGAACTTGACGGCGTCGTCCACGGCCTTCGGAAAAGCGTCGAAGACCCGGACCGGGTATCCCGCCTGGGCAAAGACCTGCACAATCCCGCGACCCATCGTCCCCGCGCCGAGCACCGCAACCGGCGTAGTTGTTTTCGTTGGCATGAGTTCCTCCGTCTGAATGACTTAAGGTCTCGTTACGATACGGCGATCCGCCGTCCCGCGGAAGAGTCGAAGCAGGCCGGCACGGGGACTGTTCCTTCACGTCGTGTGCCATTTGCGGCGGGGTGCGAGCTTGCGGGTCCGTGACGGGATCGGCGGTCCCATCGAGCCGAGGACTCATTGGATCACGCGCGACGGCAGAGCCTTGGCGCGGGCGTGGCACATTGCCTGCGGCGGGCAAGAACACCCCTTCGCAGCGGGTAAGGTCGAAAGAATCCCAAGCTCAACGGGGTTGCGGCGGCGTGGCGCCACCCATTCAGGGTTGTTCACCGGCGCGGGGTCCGCATCCCAAGGTAGCCCGCGGCGCGGGCAACCTTGGGTCGGAGGGCGCAACTCTTTCAGGATTGTTCAACGGCGCGGCCTGCAATCCCAAGGCAGGCGGGCATGCCCGATTCTTTCGGGCGAGTCGGCAGAACCAAAGCGCCGAAGGACAATGGCGTTTCCGGGAATGCCAAGGGCACAGGCCTTGCGAGCGCCTTGCCCGGATTTCCGGGCACGACCGGTGACGGGGCGAGCGGTCAGCTCCGCGCGTACACATCCGTGCTGACGTATTTCAGACCGGAGTCCACCATGAGCGTCACAACCGTCGCGCCGGGTCCGAGGCGCCGCGCGACCTGAATGGCGGCGGCGACGTTGGCGCCGGACGACGTCCCCGCGAACAGACCCTCCTCGCGCGCGATGCGGCGTGCCATCTCCTTGGCGTCTTCCGTCGGCACCGGGAGGATTTCGTCCACCAGCGACGGATCCCAGAGCGGCGGGACGTAGCCGATCCCGACGCCTTCAATCCGGTGCGACCCCGTCGGACCGCCGCTCAGGACCGCGGATTCCGCCGGTTCGGTGATGACAACCTTGACGCTCGGCTTGTGCCGCTTCAGCACGGTGGCCACTCCGCGCGACGAAGCACCCGTGCCCACGCCGTGAACGAAGGCGTCGATGTGTCCGCCAGTCTGGTTCCAGATTTCCTCACCGAGAGGGTGGTAGCCCGCGATGCTGTCGTGGTTTTCGAGCTGATTGACCCAATAGGTGTGCGGTTGCTCGCTCAACCTCCGTGCGGTTTCGATCATGTCCGCAAAGAGCTTCTTGTTGGTCAGGCCTCCCTCGCTGGGAACGAGCGTCAGTTCCGCGCCCAACGCGGCCATGTGGTCGAGCTTCTCCCGGCTGAACGCGTCGGAGCTGACAATCCGCAGGCGGTAGCCCCTGGCGGCGCAGACCAGGGCGAGCGATGCCCCCGTACTGCCGCCGGTGTAGTCGATGACCGTGTCGCCGGGCTTGAGCCGGCCGTCCGACTCCGCCCGCGAAATCGCGGCCTGCGCCATGCGGTCCTTCATGCTGCCGGTGGGGTTCTCCCATTCGAGCTTGGCGAAAATGGCCGCGCCATCAGGCGGTGAGAGCTTGCAAAGCTGAACCAACGAGGTGTTTCCGATGGCGTCGAGGATGTTCATGACGGCACCATAGTGTGACAGCGCTGCAACCGCATGTCGGCCCTGCGCGCAATGGGCTGGCGCCAGGGGTGAAGTTCGCCTGGCGACCCATCACTCGTCAGGGAAGAGGGCGTCCCGTGTTCTCATCCAGCCGGTCAGAGCGTGCGCGCAGGCGTCGATGCGGATACGGTTGTTGACGGGGCTGGTGCGGATGCCGCCGAGCGCGTCGGCGGGACTCGAGCTGAAGTACAACTCCTCCGTCCGCACCTGAAGCTGAAGCACAAATCGGGCGGACTGGCGCACCAGCGCGGTGTACCTGATCTCGCGCTCGCGGTCACCGAGCTTGCGGGCGAGCAGCGCTGCCTCGCAGAACGTTTCCAGGAACGCCGCCGTGGAGGCGCCGGCGTCCTCTTCATAGGGTCCCCAGACGCCGCCCCACAGGTCGGCGAATTCGCAGCCCTCCGGCGTGAGCACGGCTTGCGCCGCCCAGTCCGTCAACTCCCAGGTGAAGTCGATGTAGTCCTGCCGTCGCGTCTGACCGGCCATGCGCGCGAACGCCTGCGCCTGCCACGGAACGAACGCGGGCGAAGGACGGTTGCGGAAGTGATCGCGATACCAGGCGATGCCGCGGTCAAAGGCGTCGTTGACTTGCTGTGTCGGCTCGTCTGCGAAATGCGCGGCGAGGGCGAAGAACGCCTCGCCGGGGAAGAAGTCCTGACCGGTCAGGCTGTGCGCGGGCGGAAACGCCGTGGGAAACAGGCCTGTCGGTTGCTGCAGCCAGAGCATGCCGTCGATGAGGCGTCGGCGCGCCGGCCCATACTCGGCGGAGTCGGGATGACGGGCGAGCGCGACGGACAGCAGCGCCGTCACGCCGAGCCGGTTCTCACCGTCGGAGGTGGCAATGAACGAAGACGAGGCGGACTGCGGGCAGTCGCGCAGGCCTCGTAACTGCGCGCTGATGGCCTTTCGCGCCGCCGAAGCCGGCGCGTCGCCGTGGCGCGTGCCGGCGTACGCGGCGAGGGCGAGGGTCGCCGCGGCCTGGCTGACGAACTGCGGCTCCGCGGAGTACAGATCGCGCACCGCGTCGTACTCGTAGCTGAACAGCCCCGAGGACTGCTGCCGCTGCATCATGTGCTGTGCGAGGGCGTCGAGGGCGGCATCGAGGGCGCGCGGCGTGACGTCCTCGTCCGCCACGGGAACAAGCCCGCGCCTCAGCGCGATGACCGGCCTGCCGGCGCGGGGTTCGTACCAGTGATTTGTGCGGAAGAGGCTGAGCTTGGCGCGATCGAGGTCGGCTTCGCTGAGACCGACGGTTTTGAGCATGGACCGCAGACCCTCCAGAACGCTGATGTTGGCGGAGAAGAACTCGGAAGGGCACACGCGGCTGCTGTCGCGGGGGCTTTGGACGATCACTCCGTCGATTCCCGGCTCGATGCGCGCGAGGAGCTGATGCAGCGTCGTGCCCTTGGGCAGCGCGGGCTGCTCGCCGGAGAGCACCAGTGGGACGGACTTGCCCACGACCTCGATTTCGATCAACAGCTCCGGCGAGCGGGCGAGCGCCGCGCGATCCTGCAACTTGAGCAGCTCATGCGCGGTCAGCGCCGCGTCGCCGCAGGCCGTGATGAGAGGCGCCGGACCTCCCGCGCCCTGTACCACCAGCAGTCCCTGATTCCGCAGGCGCACGACGACCTCGCTCTCGCCAGACGGAAGGCCCTTGGGAACGTAGGACGGCTTGTAGCGTTCGCGTCCCTCGGCCGCGTCGGCCAGCGTGCGCCGGACGAGCGTGGAGAGGAACTGACGGTGCTCAGGGAGGACGCGCGGCGACGCCGGCTCGGGCACTTCGGCGGCGGGCGACGAAGGCTCGGGCGTGGCGGGGACCGGTGAGTGGATGCGCCCCGGCGATCGCGCCTCCGCCGCATTCTGGTTTTGCAGCAACGCCAGGGCAGGAAGCAGCCGCAGCGCCACCCGGACGCGGCGCAGGCCGCAAATCGACCTCATTCTGTGAAGTCTTGGGGTTGCGAATGGCGCGGGTGGCACGGGTAACGCGGGTGGCACGGGTAACGCGGGTGGCACGGGTCCGCAGCAGCGGACCCGTGGGACCTTACGCGTGTGCGCTCCCCATTCGCCACGGGCTGGCGAGGACGTCCGGACGCCCGACGCCGATTCCAAGCCGGAAGACAGCAGTCCCGAAGATCGAGTGCGCGCCTCTGAGAGAATCCTGGTGGTGCGGCTCATCATGCAAGAGTATAGCTGCTCGGCGAAGGAGGGTAGGTTTGGGAATTCGCTCCCTGTGACCGCGAACCGTGATCACGCCGGGCGTCGCGCCTCGGCGCGGCACTCGCCGCCAGGGTAACCTGGTGCGCCACCCACGAAGGGGTCATGCGCTGCAACCGTGTTCGAATTCGGTTTCAAGGAGACCAACACATGAAATGGGAGTCCGTCGTTCTGTGCCTCGCCGGGCTGTTTGCGGCCGCTGGAGGTGCGTTTGGCTGGGGCTTCTTCATGAACAGCCGCCGCGCACAGATCTTCGTGCGGCTGTTCGGGCACACAGGCGCGAGAGGGTTTTACGTCTTCCTCGGTGTGCTGCTTTTCCTGGCGGGCGTCTGGACGGCGATTTCTGGCCCGGCGACGCGACCGTAACGGCCCGCGGTAGAATTCGAAACCGGACATGGAGTTCATCACCCCCGTGCCGGTGGGCTTCCAGTCCGCCCGGAAGAACCGCTGGATTCACCATGCATGGCTTGCGGCCGGCGGGACGTCTGCCTGCGCGGGAATGACGGAGCTGGATTCCCGCCCGCGCGGGAATGACGAGGCTGGTTTCCCGCCTGCGGAGGAACGACGAGCCTCGCCTTTTTCGACGGTTTGCTGACCGTGTTCCAGCACAGGCCGATCCATCCCTCCGCAATGAAAATCGCGCAAAAGACCTCCCCAAGGCCTCTTTTCTGGTTGACCCCGTGCCCCGCTTTCCGGTAGGCTGGGCGGACCTTGCGGGAGGAGGGCGTTGTCACGGCGCGGCGTTTCGCACGCGAATCGGTCCACCTGCGCCACCGACGAAGCACCTCTTGCTCACTTCATTTGGGGTCCACAGCGTCGATCCGGAGAACGCGATTCGTGCCATGGGTTCAGAGGCGCGCCGCAGACGCGGCGGAACCGCGGGGTGAAGGGCGGAGGGTCGCGCGGGCGCGCGATCCGGAGTGGGGTTGGGCTTTTTCTGGAGGAGGAAACCATGATGAGAGGTTTGCGCGTGGGAACGGCGGCGGCGGCGTGGCTGGCGATGGCGGGCGGAGCGTTCGCCCAGATCGAACTGAGCGAGATTCGCGTCGACCAGCCGAGCACCGACCTGGATGAGTATTTCGAGATTGAGGGGCGCCCCGGCGACTCGCTGGACGGCGTGACGTACGTGGTGATCGGCGACGGCACGGCCGCGTTCAAGAGCGGCGTGATCGAAGCGGCCATCGATCTGACCGGCTTGGTCATTCCGGCGGACGGCTTTTTCCTCGCCGTTGAGGACACGTTCACGCTGGTCCCTCTGGCGGAAGCGGACTTGGTCCTTTCGGGCAGCGGCAATGGCATCAACTTCGAGAACAGCGACAACGTCACGCACCTGCTGGTGTCGGGTTTCACGGGAACGATCGGCAGCGATTATGACGCCGACGACGACTGCGTGCTGGATTCGGAGCCGTGGACGGCGGTGATCGACAAGATCGCGCTGATCAAGGAGGAGAACCCGCCGGTGACAACCGAGTGTCACTACGGTCCGCCGACGCTGGGACCGGACGGCGTGTTCGTGCCGGGGCACGCCCTGCGTCTGCCTGAAGGCGACCACACGTGGTTCATCGGCCCGTTCAGCACCGTCGGCGGCTCGGACACGCCGGGCTCGGAAAACGCGCGCCGCACCGAGTGGGTCTTCGAGATGGGCGGCGATCAGGAAGTTCCGCCCAACGACAGCACGGCCGTCGGCTCGTGCCTCGTGGCGCTCAGCTCGCTCCAGAAGTCCGTCATTCTGGACTGCACGCACGACGTGGTCGGTCCCACGGCCGCCCACATCCACAACGCACCGGCGGGCGTGAGCGGTCCCATGGTGTTCGACCTCGGCACGGGCGCCAGCCCGATCCACGGCGACTGGACGACCATCACGCCGGAGCAGGTCACCGAGCTTCTTGCCGGCAACATGTACGTCAACGTCCACTCCGATCTGTTCCCGGACGGCGAAATCCGCGGGCAGATCGTCAACCCGCCGTCATGCAGCGGGCTGGAGACGCTGACGCTGAAGTGCAAGTTCAAGCGCGATCAGTACATCCTCAAGGCCATCGTCAAGCACGGCACGCCGGGCATGATCCTGACGTTCCGCCTCGATGGCGATTCCAACACCGACACGCAGGACGACGTGAATACGCGCGGCAAGGCCGTGGTGAAGTTCCCGGCGGTGGCGCAGGGCGCACACACGGTGGACGAGCTGGAGTGCGGGCTCAGCGGCGCGACGGATTGCCAGCCGTAGGGTCCTCCTCGGCGGTTGAACAAGACTTGAACCCGATGCGGGCCGCGGACGACCCTCCGCGGCCCGCTTGACGTTCGACCCGGGCAGCAGAGACCTGTTCGGGTTCAACCGGCTTCTTCCAGCGGGATTGCGCGTGGTGACGGGATCCCCGCTTCCCACCCTGGGTTCGGAGCCGCGCGAGTTCTGCCCGCTATCGGCGCAGCCGTTTCAGCGTCGTTCCACACTCGCCGGGCGTCCGTTACAGTACCCGCATGCTGGCACCACAGGGAGTCATGTCGACCGACGAACGATTGCTTTTCGACGAGCTTGTCGGCAGCGACAGGCTGGATGACCTGATCCCGCGCCTTGCGCGAGACGGCACGGCCATGCAGCGGATCGAGGCGGGGGTCCAGTCTCGGCAGACCAGCCATGAACTGATTCACGGCGATGCCCGCGCGGCCTCATCGCTGCAGCCGAACTCGATTCACCTGGTCGTCACTTCGCCCCCCTACTGGACGCTGAAGCGGTACAACGAACACGACCGGCAACTCGGGCACGTTCAGGACTACGATGAGTTCATGAACGCGCTGGACGAGGTGTGGCGCAACTGCCACCGCGCGCTCGTGCCCGGAGGTCGACTGGTCATCAATGTCGGCGATCTATGTCTCTCCCGTCGCAAGAACAACGGGCGACACACGGTGATTCCCCTGCACGCGACGATCCAGGAGCGTTGCAAAACAATCGGGTTCGACAATCTGGCCACCATCATCTGGCACAAGATCTCCAATGCGAGCTACGAGGTTGCTGGGGGGGGGGGCGGGTTCCTCGGCAAGCCATACGAGCCCAATGCGGTGATCAAGAATGACATCGAGTTTGTCCTGATGGAACGCAAGCCCGGCGGCTACCGCAGCCCCGCTCCCATCGAACGCCTGCTGAGCATCATCAGCGCTGCAAACCACCAGGCATGGTTCCGGCAGATATGGTCGGACGTCACCGGAACATCCCACCCAAGGCACCCCGCGCCTTATCCGATCGAGTTCGCTGAGCGCCTCGTGCGCATGTTCTCTTTCGTTGGCGATACGGTGCTCGATCCCTTCATGGGAACTGGAACGACCAACCTGGCTTGCGCCAGGTGGGGGCGCAACAGTGTCGGCATTGAAGTCGACTCCCACTACTTCGAGATCGCTCGCCGACGCGTCGCGGATCATGGGACTGATCTCTACCGCGCTTCCTCCATCAGGACCCGGGTGCACGAGCATGCGCGAGCTTGACAGTGGCATTCGGACTGCCGTACGACACTTCTGGACAACGCGCGTTCGTCAATCGACGCGTCAGGGCGGCGCCACGAAGGACCGCGACCGGGGCGCCCGAAGCGCGGTCACCGGAGGCAAGCAGATGGACGGCTTTGTCCACCTGGTCCGCGACTTTCTGATCGATGCGGGTGTCCCGACATCGTGCATCTCCATCGGCAAGCGCGTGGAACTCCCGGGGTGGTTTCGGGCCGAGAAGAAATGGGACCTCGTGCTCGTTCACCAGAATGAGTTGGTCGCCGCCCTCGAATTCAAGTCACAGATCGGTCCGTCGTTCGGGAACAACTTCAACAACCGAACAGAGGAGGCACTGGGCAGCGCCACGGACATCTGGGCCGCCTACCGCGAGGGGGCATTCCGCCCCTCCGCGCGACCTTTCTTGGGTTATCTGATGCTGCTTGAGGATGCTGAGGGATCACGATCTCCAGTCAAGGTCATGGCTCCGCACTTTCCTGTTTTCCCCGAGTTCAGAGAGGCTTCGTATCGTGGGCGCTACGCCGTCTTGATCGAGAAGCTTCTCCGGGAGCGTCTCTACGACGGCGCCTGCCTGCTGCTTACCGCACCCTCGTCCGTACAGTCGGGCGAGTATTGCGAACCGCACGCTGAGTTGACCTTCGCGAGGTTGATGACGCCCTTGTTGGCTCGAGTGGCTTCCGTGTTCCCGTGAAGCACGGCCAGAAGCTGAATTCCCGGGGCCGGCGGTTTGATCGGGAGGCCATCGAAACCCTTTCGAGGGTGAGGCGATCCGCGGGTGCCGCGGCGGCCAAGCCGATCCCGGGCGAAGGGCGCGCCTGCAGCCGCGAGCCTCCACTCCGCGCGGCGGACATTTCGCGCAAGGCTTGGGCAAGTTGAAAGCAACACGGCCGCGCTGCACGTTGCAGCGCGGCCGCTTTCGTTCGGAGGCGGCAGGACCCACTACTCCTCCGAGCCGAAGTTCTTCACGTCGTCGCTTGATCCGTAAATCGCGTCGCGCCCCGCGGTGATCAGCAGGTACGTGTCCTTGTTCACCGGTCGCAGCGGCGACTTGGCCGAGGGATTGCGGATGGCGCGGAACGCCTTCATGTCCAGAATGTACCGGGCCAGCGTGTCGCGGTTCTCGCGCTGGTCGATGTCCAGCGCCGTGAGCTTCTCGCCGGATCGCGTAATGCGATGAACCGGTCCCGCGCCGAAATCCCAGCCGTCGTAGCCCGGAGGCCTGTCGCCGCGCGAGCCGGTGAAGCCCATGTTGTCCACCTGGTAGTAAAGCGGCGGGCCGTCGGCGTAGTGGTTGTTCGGGTCGTAGTACGCTTCAATCATGTTGGCAAGCGAACCGTGATGATTGGGGACGTAGTACAGCAGCGGGCGGTCGAAGGCGTCAACGATGACGGGCAGGTGCTTCATCACGTTCCACTGCGGAAACAGGAGCGGATTGCGGTTGCCCTGAAGCTCTTCCGTCGGCAGGAGCCGCACGCGATCGGGGTCGAGATAGCGCGCCGCGCGCGGCAGGAGCGTCCCCCGGTCGTCAATCGGCGCGTACCACTGGTTCGGCTCGCCGAGCAGATCCTTGGGAACGCCGGAGCGCGGAACGAAGCCGTGCCCGTCTACGCCCATCAGCATCGCAGGGAGGAAGTGGGCGCCGTACACCTGCGGGAAAATCTCAATGAACGGGAACCGCCCGGAGGCGCCGTGCTCCATCGTGAAGACCGGCTGGTTGTCGCCGTCGAGGATATTGGGATGCATGTAGGAGCAGGGGTAGCCGCCCGAGCGGATGAACTCCTTGCCGTTCTCGTCTTTGAAAGCTTCCAGCGCGGCCTGCACGGCGGAGATCATCGCGGCCGTGGAGGCGTTCTTGGCGGCGCCGCGCGCTCCGCTCAGCGCGGGGACGAGGATGCCGATGAGGATGCCGATGATGAGGATGACCGTCAGAAGCTCGATGAGGGTGAAGCCGGCGGGTTTCCGGCTGACCTGCGAGACCCGCAGGCGCCTTGATGTTCTCATCAGCATGGGTGGACTCTCCCACGAAACTCCATTTGTCGATGCGCGGATCACGCGCACCCTTCAGAACCCGTCGCGCAAGCGAGGGCGCGGCGTCGCCCAAGGCAAGGCCCTCGCTTGCGCCGCGGGTTCGGAAAGAAGACTCTGTGCTTTGCTTGATCGAGCACAGCAAACCCGCCGCAGCTTAACTCCTCGTTGAATGCAAACTGGTTTCAGTGAGCCGGCGCTGTGGTCAATGGTATCCTCCCGCCATGGTCTTGCCCCGCTTGCCACGGTTAGACGAGTACGCCAGACGGCGCTAAGCGCTCGCCGCGGTCGAGCGAGTACGCCGGACCGTGCCTCCGAGCTTCCTTTCAGTGAGCCGGCAGTTGCACACTCTTTCAGAACCCGCGGGTTCGGTGTGGAACATTCGCTCCCTCACGGTCGCGGCTCAGTTATGCAACGGCGTGTCAGTCTCCGTAAATGGAAATGTCCAGCCAACCCTCCTGCAAGGGAGGCTCGAAAAAGAGTCCCAGCATGCGCGGCTGCGGGTTCTCCGACAGCTCATACAACACCAGCTCGTTCAACTCCGTCTTGTGAATGAACAGCCCCGATCCCGCCGGAATAGCCTGGGGTTGGTCGCTGTCCTTGCGATCGATGAAGACGAGCACCGGCTCGTCCTCGATTCGGGTCAGGAGCACCATCGTCTCGGGGCTGAGGCAATTGCGATACGCCCAGCCCATGATCTCGAACCGCGGTGGAATGCTCGCGGGCAGGAGCGTCTGCCCGAGGCGATGATACACATACATCGCGAACTTCGGTCCGATCTCGCAGCGCCAGTCCGGTTCAAATCCACCGGCGATCAGCTCCTCGCGCACTTCGGCGAAACTCTGCGGCAGCCGTGCTTCCGCATGCCCGCCCCGCGTGAACAGCCGCGGACCCAGGTAGTAAACGCCTACGGACAGACCCAGCAGCAGACAGGCCGCCAGCAGCGCGGCGGGTCGAAGCACCCAGCGTGCGCGTCGCGGAAAGGACGCGCCCAGCCCGGTCGCGCCGGCCTCGCCTGCCAAGACGGCGTGTGCCGTCGCGCTGGAGCGCCCCGCCGCACCGGCTTGCCCCCCGGTCCACTGGGAGGGGTGCTCGGCCGGCGGGGCGAACACCCTGCGCACGGCGCCGTCGAGCCGCTCCTGCAGAAGCAACTCGGCGCGCAGCGCATCGTCCTGCTCGATGCGGCGGCGCATTTGCTCCCGCTGCTGCGCATCCAGCCGCCCGTCGAGAAAGAGGTCAATCAGTTGCTCGTCTTCTCTGTTCATGGTCCCGCTGACCTGGCGCCTCGTGACGATGACGGCGGGTGCTCCCATTCCGTCAGCCGCCGGCGCATCGCGTGGCGGCTGCGGTGCACGTGGCTCATGGCCGTGCCTTCAGGGATGCCCAGCACCCGCGATATTTCCGCATACTCAAGCCCTTCGACCGTGCGGAGCAGGAGACAGGCCCGCGCTGTCTCGCCAAGCTCTGCCAGCGCCCGCGTCACTTCGTCATCAAACGCGCTCTGGTCCGGCATGAGCGATCCCCGCCGCGTAATGACCTCGGCGGCCGGCACAGCCGCTGCGTCCGGCGCCGCTGCCTGATCCAGCGCCTCGGACGACGAACCTGCGCCATCGCGCCTGCGCCGCCGGCCGTGGTTCATCGCCACGAAACGCACGATCTGACTCATCCACGCCTTGAAGCTCGTTCCCGTCTGAAACTGGTCCGCCTTGCCCAAGGCGACGACCGCCGCCTCCTGCAGGACGTCATCAACGCCCTGACGCGTTCCCAGCACCCCGGCGCCCACGAGCCACAAAGTCCGATAGGACTCCTCGAAGAGCGCAGCAAACTGCGCCCGGTCCCACTGACCGGCGGACGCGCGGCTGGTGCCGCCTGAATTGTCCCCGTCCAGTGTCGCGGTCATGGCGCCCCAGTATTCATGTTGCACCGTCGCTAAGTCCTTGCGGTGCCGGACAATCACCGGAGCGAAGGCGGGCGTCAACGGGCAACGTGGGGCCGCTCTGTGAGCAACCGAGGTGGTGCCGCTCTCTGAGCAGCCGCGGTGGGGTCGCTCTGTGGGCGTCCAGGGGCCCCGGCCCGGTGAAGCCGCTGTCCGAGCAGCCAAGGGTCCGCCGGCTCTCCGAGCCGGCGTCTTCCTTCATGTTCACCGCGCAGCCGGCAGCAAGTGGCGAGCAGCCAGTAGCAAGTCGCCAGCCGCCCCCTGCCCACCGCTTGCAGGTCCTCGCCGCGAGCTTTCGCCCACGTAGCCCGCCTTATAACATGAGCGCGTGATTTGCAGAGCAGAAAACCCGCCGCGCACCGGAGCCGTCTCGCCGCTGGTGGAGCTATACGCGCCGATCGCCGCCGACCTGCGCGCCGTCGAGGAGGTCTTCGACCGGGAAATCCTCAGCGACGTCGCCTTCGTCAATGAGCTGTGCGAGCGCGTCCGCAGTTACCGGGGCAAGATGCTGCGACCCGCACTGTTGCTCCTGACGGGACAGGCATGCGGCAAGCTGACGCCGCAACATCGCGTGCTGGCCGCAGTGGTCGAGATGGTGCACATGGCCACGCTGGTCCATGACGACGTTCTGGACGTGGCGGACGAGCGGCGCCGCCAGCCGACGATCAACGCCACCGAGGGCAACGTCAGCGCGGTCCTGCTCGGCGACTACCTCATCAGCCACGCGTTCCACCTGTGCAGCAGCCTCGACAGCCAGCGCGCCTCGCGCCTCGTCGGGCAGACGACGAACATCGTGTGCGAAGGGGAGCTGATGCAGAACCGCCTGCGCGGGCGGCTGGACATGACCGAGGCGCAGTATTTCGACGTGATCCGGCGGAAAACGGCCGCCCTGACGGCCACCGCGTGCGAGCTGGGCGCGGCGTTCGCCGACGCGGCGCCGCCCTGCGTGCAGGCCATGCGGAAGTTCGGCGACTGCGCGGGCACGGCGTTTCAGATCGTGGACGATCTGCTGGACCTCGTCGGAGCGCAGGAGGAAGTCGGCAAGACCCTGGGGCGCGACCTCGACCTGTGCAAGCCGACGCTGCCGATCATCCACGCGCTGGCAACCGCCACCCCCGACGCGCAGCAAGCCCTGCACCGCCTGTTGCAGGTTCCGTGCGAACCGGAACACGCGCGCGCCGTGGCCCATCACGCGCGCGTGCGCGAGATGCTTGATCGCTGTGGAAGCCTTGAGTATGCCTGGGCTTACGCAAGGAGGCTGGTGAACGAGGCCGTACACTGCCTGGCCGGCCTCCCCGTCGGACCCGCGCGGACGTCGCTGACGCGAATGGCGGAGTTCGTGCTGCAAAGGAGCTACTGACCCGTCCTTCAGCGCACCGCACTCGGGACGATGCACGAAGCACGTTGCACTGTAAACCATCTACGACGCACGACGCGCGAGGAACGAGGAACGACGCACGACGCACGACGCGAGCGGATCAGCCGACCTTGCGAATGAGGCTCCGCCCTTGACTCGATCGCCATGAACTACATCGACCCGCACATTCACATGGTCTCCCGCGTCACCGACGACTACGAGCGTCTCGCGCGGGCCGGGTGCGTCGCCGTGTCGGAGCCGGCGTTCTGGGCGGGTTTCGACCGCGGCTCCGTCGATGGCTTCCGCGACTACTTCCGCCAGCTCACCGAGGTCGAGCCGAAGCGGGCGGCGCAGTTCGGCATCCGCCACTTCTGCTGGCTGTGCATCAACGCCAAGGAGGCGGAAAACGTCTCCCTCTCGCGCGAAGTGATCGCGATGATTCCGGAGTTCCTCGCCCGCCCCAATGTGCTGGGCATCGGCGAGATCGGGCTGAACAAGAACACGCGCAACGAGGCCATCGTGTTCGAGGAGCACGTCGAGCGGGCGCTGCGCACGGATGAGCTGATGCTCGTGCACACGCCGCACCTGGCGGACAAGTACAAGGGCACGCGCATGATCCTCGACATGCTCACGTCCAACTCGCGCGTCCGCCCGGAGCGCGTCTGCATCGACCACGTTGAGGAGCACACCATCCGCCCGGCCCTGGAGGCCGGCTTCTGGGTGGGCCTGACGCTGTACCCGATCACCAAGTGTACGCCGCAGCGCGCCGTGGACATGATCGAGCGCTACGGCACGCAGCGCCTCCTCGTCAATTCCGCCGGCGACTGGGGCCCCAGCGACCCGATGGCCGTTCCCGACTTCATCCGCGCCCTGCGCGCCCGCGGCCACGCGGAGCCCGACATCCGCCGCGTCGTGTGGGACAACCCCCGCGCGTTCTTCGCGCAGTGCCCGCGCTTCGGTGGCGCGGAGACGGACGAGGCGCGGGCGTAGCGGGCCATTGCGAAAAGGGGCGTACGGACTTCCGGGATGTGACGACCTGCGACGAGCCGGACGTGGTGGTCGCCCGTTGCAAGGGGGCACGGACCTCCAGGACGTGCATTCTTCCGCCGAATCCCTGCGCCAAGCCATACAATTCAGAGTTTTTCAACGCACTGGCAGCGCTCGGCATTGCCGCAGTGAAGTGTCGCCGCACGGGATGCGTCCATGGTCGCGCCGAGTGGGTGCACCGCCACGCTGGATCCGTGCATCGCCGCATGGGCCCGATCGGGCGTTTTGCGGACGCCAGGCGCGCAGCCGGGCAGCGCGACACCTGGCCGCGATGGAAACTGAGTCCTATTGCGATGGTGCGAAGGCGTTCTGAAAGCGGGCGAAGTCGCGCAGGTCCACGTCGTTGTCATGGTCGACGTCGAGAAAGCGGCAATCGCAGAGCGTGTCGGTGGGGTCGGTGCGGTTGCGCTCCAGGAATTCCGGTCCGTCCAGACACCGCGTCCACTCCCGATGATCGGCCAGGTCGAAATCCCCGTCGAAGTCCGCCTCCCCGGTGCGGATGCGCCGCATCAGACCGACGTCCGCCGTGGGATAATCATCAAACGCGAGCGTGACTTCTCCATATTCATTAATGTCGGTTGTGTAGCTGTAATCGGGGTCCGGCGTGATAAGATAGAATGTGCCTTGCAGGCTGATCCAGGATCGGTAAATCCCATCATCTTCGTACCAGCGAGAGAACGATACATCCCCATGGTTGTTGTTTCTGGCGATCTCCCCCCAGTCCGTGAACACTGTTCTCACGCCGGAGTCATATAGAATGAGCGTGTCTGTAAAGTCCTCCCCATCCTTCCACAGTTCGTCCCACAGAATCTGTCTTTCGTCATTGACCGTCGCCGCCTGCCGCTGAAAGGGGTCCTCAGATGAGATAATTCGAATCTCTTCGTCCTCGTAGTACAAAATATCCGATAGCCAGGGGTCGGGACAGAAATCATAATCCGTCCATACGAGCTGATCTGCGTCGTTGATTCGTGGACTCTGATGCGACCCACCGGCATCTATGATCGCCTGGCTACCGAAGCCGTCCCAGAGCAGGATGCGCGTATCCACGCCGTGACAACCATCGGCCAGCAGTTCCGGCCAGGTGCAGTGCCCGGTGTTGGCGATCTTGGGGCTCAGGACGCCGTCCGCGTTCTGAGCCAGCATCTTTACGTCCCCATGATCGTAGTGCAGGATCATCGAAGCCCCGCCGCTGCCAACGCCGCGCGCCCAGACGATCTGACCGGAATCGTTGATGTCCGGACCCACGTCGCGGTCCATGTTGTTCGTCAAACGGAACGTCCTGCCATTGTCATAAACAAACACTTCCCCGAACGCCCATGTCGCACCCATCCTTCGGTCGAACACGACCTGACCGCAATTGTTCACGGAGCTGCCGCCCTCGTAATCGGAGTCGCTCGTGACCCGGATCACCTCAAAACCCGGCGGTGGATCGGCGAATGCAGCGGACCCATGCGATGCGAGGAGGACCGCCGTTGCGACGAGCCGCGCGAGATTTCCACTCGCATGCCAGCGCGGTCCGTGGACGCCGCACACGGACGCTGCGAAGCCCCAACAGTCCTCCCCATACATAGTTTGCCACCGTGAGCCCCAGCGGCCTTGCGTCAATCGTGTTGGAATCATGTCGGACAGGTCCCTCCCACATAGAACGTCAGCGCCGGGCTGGCGCTGCCCACCTGGATCACGCCCTCCTCGAAATCCAAGGCCCCCGGCGAGCACAATGAAGCGTTCAGCAGCAGCTCGCCGCCATTGAGGATATGCACGGGGCCGGCAATGTCCTCAAGGTCCACGTTGACTTCAATCGTCCCCCCCGCGCCGACCTCCCAGGTGCCGACCCCCGTGACTTCGACGTTTACGGTCAATTCGCCCTGCGTGGCCTTCCACAGCCCGGAGCCGGACTTGGCGTTTTCCGAGAGCGAGATGGTTCCGTAGTTGCCATTGACCACTTCGTTGTTCACCAGGGCGATCTCGATCAGCAGCGTCCCGGTCAACTGCAGCCGGCTGTTGCCCTGATGCGCCAGCGTCAGCACCTTGCCCGAGTCGCCGCGAATGACGCCCTGTACGTCTCCAATGACTTGGCGCGCGGGGATGAGCTCATTGGGAACCGTGGAAAGGGTGTGGTCATACTTGAAATGCAGAATCGGATCGTTCCCCGATCCGCCGGCGAACTTCAGGTCACCGCCGATCAATGAAGTAACGCCGTTGCCGTGCAGCGTCAGGATCCCTCCGCGCTCGATGCTCAGGTCCGAGTCTTCGGCGATCTGGATCGACTTGGCTTTGGCGGTCGTGACGTCAATCTTGACGTTGAATCCCGTGGGAATAATGGCCACATCGCCCTCGCCTGGCGCGGTATTGGGATTCCAATTCTCATCTACGTCCCATTGATCGTTCACTTGGCCGTCGAACGTCCTGTCGCCTAGCGCCGGGGCCACGAGACAAGAGCATACGATCGTCATCACGATCAGCAGGTACTTCGTATTCATGGTTGATTCCTTGCTTGAGTTGTAATCGAGTAATGAATGGTTGCGATGTTCTTGAGATTCAGGTTGTCCACGTGTTGAGTTTCAGCCGTCGCCGCGCGGACTCACGGCCCGGAGCCGACGGTTCGGATTCTCGCATCGTCGTTGCCACTGTCATGGACCTCGACCCTCGCCGGCCCCACGATCGTAAGGCTGTCCACCCAGAGGACCGTCGTCCCGCCGTCGGAGAAGAAATCGGTGTCGCCCTCGATCGCCAGGTCGTCGATCGTCTCGTCGGTGAGATCGACGATGTAGCCGCCGGGGGACGCGGGGATCGTCGCGTCGTCGTTGTCGCCATCCGGGTAGCAATTCATGCAGGCCAGCGAGAACCAGTTCGCCGTGGTGTCCCAGTCGTTGTCGCTGCCGCCGCCCGTCCACGTGAACGTGGCCGCCCACAGCGAACCGCCCGCAAGGGCAGCCCCCGCACCAGCGATCAGTCGCTTGTTCTTGTACATCATACCGCACCTCCTGCACGTGCTGAAAGGAAAACCGCGCGCGGACCGGCGGCCCCAAGGCGCCGCGCGCGGAAGAATCTTCAGTTGAGCGTTGACGGGGGTGGCTCCGGTCGCTGACTCGGCCGTGCCCGGCATCGCGCCCGGATCCGCCACGGGGGCAGCGTGCCTTGGGCGCCTTAGGTAACTGGCGCGCGTGGCTTGTCGGGGCCGGGATGATGAAAAACTCGGCGAAGGGGCGGAGTGGATCACATTCGCAGCAGGCTCGCCCGATCGGAAACAGGGGCATTGCGGGTGACGAACGGCGAGGCGGGTGCCTTGACCCCAAGCCGCAGGCAGCGCGGGCTTGGCAAGTGCACCGCACGGACATGGATGACCCGATGACCGGATGTTTGCTGTGCCGCGGGCAGCCTGGTCGGGTCACGGGCGGACCTCCTGGGCGACGAAGAAAGCCGGGCACAGCCTCCCGATTCGCGGGCGACTGGTCCCCGTCCTCGTCTAAGACCTATATATCACGAAAGGGGAAGCAAGTCAAGGGACATCGATCACTCTGCCGCCCTGTCGCCTTGGCACCGATCCGAACCCGTAACGCCAGCGAGGGCATTCCGAACCCGTAGCGCCAGCAAGGGTAACAGCCCGTGGCAGAACTTGAAGCTGGACATGGGGTCCGTCACCCCCGCGCAGGCGGGAGTCCAGTCCGCCCAGGGAAACCACGGGATTTGTGCCACCTCGCAGGTCACCGCCTGAATTCCCGCCTGCGCGGGAATGACGAGCACGCCCCTTGGCCGCGGACTGGCGGGCCGGTTGCCGGGACATCGCGGATGTTCCGCCCTCGCTGGCGCTTCGGGTTCAGAACAGGGAACCAACTCACTCCCGGATGGTTGGTTCGCGCCCGAGAGATGCTCTCGGCGTGAAGGAAAACGCCCCCCCCCGGAAATGTGTTGTGGCCTCCTTCTCAGAACGACACGCGGAGCCGCACGCCGGCGGTGATGGCGTGCGAGATGCCGTCGACCGCGCCGGGGTTGTCGATGTATTGGAAGTCCGGCGTGAGGATGCACCAGGGGGTGATCTGCACGGCGTAATACCACTCATACACGGACTCGCTGCCGGCGGACTCGTTGATGTAATGATGGTATTGGGAAGACGACGTCTGCGCCGCGAAGCCGAGGCCCATGACATCCTGGTCGCGTCCCGGCACGAGTCCCTTGTACGACAGGCCCGTGGACCAGAAGGTGTTCATGCGGTTGACGCGCGAATTGCGATACCCATAGCGACCAAACACGCTGAGGCCCTGCTCGCTTCCTTCCGCCTCGCGCAGGATCATCTGATCGGCGCTGACGTAGTAAGCATAGTCGTCGGTGCGCGTGCGCGCGTGTTCATGGGAGTCGAGCACCAGCGCCTTGTCGCGCGGATCGTACACCATGCCGACGCGGTATCCGCCGGGCAGCGGGCCGCGGCGCGAGGGGAGCTTCACGCTGAACTCATGCTCCATGTAGCCAAAGAAGGCCGAGTCGTCGTGGAACGCGGTGGAGAAGCCCGGCTTGTACAGGACGGATTGGGCATCGCCTGCCCCAAGCGTGAGCGTGTACCACGGGACCGGCTTGATGGCGAGGTTCGCGCCCAGCCCGATGGCCAGCGGAAGCATGGGGTTGTTGTCCAGCATCTGGTGCAGGAACTGCTTGTCCTCGCTGTTGGCACAGGCATTGCGGTCCACGATCGTCTGAAAGTCCAGGAACCCCAGTGTGAGCGACACGCGGCGGTCGAGGAAGTGCTTGCGGAACCAGGCCTGCGCCATGTGCAGGCGGATATCGCCGTCGGAGTCGTCGTCCGTCTGCGCCAGTCCGCCGGCGGCGGGGTTCGCGCCCAATCCCCAGTTGCGCTGGGCATGGAGGAGCACTTCGGACTCTGGAAGGAGTTTAAGCTTGCCGAGGTCAAAGATGAGGATGGCGTCGATCGAGGCGCTGCTGCGCACTCCGCCGCTGGTGTTAGCGCCGCCCCGCACGACGGCTTGAATCTGGTGGTTGTAATACAGTTGGAAGTCGATGCCGTGCTCTTTCAGCGCGGGTCGCGCGCCGAACCAGTCGCCCGTGGCCGTCGCTGCGGTGGGATCGAACAGTCCCTTGTGCGCGGGAGGGGCCGGTTGCGCATCCGACTGCGCATCCGGAGTCGGCGGCGTTGTTCCGCAGGCAAGCCACGGCAACACGGCGAGGATTCCGCTTGCGATGCCCGACATGATGCCGGCTCGCTGCGGCCACGACACGGGTGTGCGAGACCCTCTGCCCGAACCGGGCCCGTCTTGAAGCAGTTCCTTGCCGCTTCCGGCGCCGCAAGCTTCGCTTCTTGACGGGCGCGGCTCGGACAGGCGCGGCTCAGATGGGCGCGGGTCGGCCGGGCGCGGCTCGGATGGGTTGCGCCGCCTTCTCACGCACGATCCTGGGCCTTCGTCCGCTTCGGTGGTCATTCCATCTCCTCTTGGTGAACACGGCATCGCGCGTTGCTGCCGGCCTGTTGACGCCGCCTGAGGGAGTGGCAAGATGAATGCCAGTAGAAACCGTTGCACGCAAATCGGCCCGGAAGGAGACCGCCCATGATGACTGCATTTCGGCGCTCGCTGACCATGCTCGCTATCGTGATGGGGTTGTCCTTCGTCTTGAGCTCCTGCGCGACGCCGTCGGGAAAATCCGCACGCCGGCAATCACCGTCCACCGGGCACTGGGTGTACAGCCAGCGGCTGCGCGCCGTGATGGGCGAGATCGACCGCCAGGCGCGGACGGCGTGGCCTCAGGAGGTAAGCGCCGCGACCGGGTCGGTTTCCGAAGCAGAGCGGGCGGAGGCGCTGGGTCGGATGGACCCGCTGGCGGCGGAGCTGGCGGCGGCGGCGCGGCGGATCCCCGATACGCTGACCGGCGCGCGCATCAGCGAAGGCGATCGGAGGAGCTTTCAGGCGCTGGTGGACACGCTCGGCGAGCAGGCCGAATCGTTGAAAGCGCGGATCACTTCGAAGGACCTGGACGCGGCGCGGCGCGTGCTGACAGAGATCAACGCGACCTGCGTCTCATGCCACGACCGGTTCCGCGATCTGTCCGGTCCGATGCTGGAATCCGGCCCGCAGCGCGCGGACGCGGCACGATTCGAGCGGCCCGCCGCGTAACTGCCGGATTTCCCCCTTCGCGGAAATGACGGGGATTGTCCGTCGCCCCGCGACTAGACCGAATCCCTGCTCTGGCGGCAAGATCCCTGCTTGGGCGGTAAGCCTCGTAGGGCGGGCTATGCCCGCCGTCCCGTGAGGCAACGATGGTCGGCGGGCATAGCCCGCCCTACGCGCACGTCACCCCCGCGCGCGTCACCTCCGCGCAGGCGGGGGTCCAGATCGCCCCGCAAGGCCGCTGATTTCAAGCTTTTTCGAGACAACAATCTGGATTCCCGCCTTCGCGGGAATGACGAATGAGGATTGCTCCGCGCGCTTACAGCAGTGTGAAGTAGTTCGAGCAGGCCGCGTCGAGCGCCTCGGACGTCATCACCGGCTTGTGCTTGCGGTAAGTCGACTGGTTGATGATCTGCTGCAGGAGGTCGCGCGGATGGCAGCAGCGCAGCGGGCGGTTGTTCGCCGTGTAGTGCATGTCCATGAGGTGGCGGAACGCGGCCTCGTCGAAGTCCATGTCAAACTTCTTCGCCATGATCTTCATCAGCTCGCGATACTCGCTTTCCGCCGGGTTGGCGACGTTGATCTTGTAGGGAATGCGGCGGAGGAACGCGTCATCGACGAGCTGCTTGGGCTCGAGGTTCGTCGAGAAGATGATGAGCTGATCGAACGGCACCTGGATCTTCTTGCCGTTGGCGAGCGTGAGGTAGTCGTAGCGCTTTTCCAGCGGCACGATCCAGCGGTTCAGCAGCTCGGTGGGGTTCATGCGCTGCCGTCCGAAGTCGTCGATGACCAGCGTGCCGCAGTTGCTCTTCAGTTGAATGGGCGGCTCGGTGATTTTCGTCGCGGTGTTGAACTGCATCTCGAGGCTGTCCATCGTCAACTCGCCGCCGACGACGATCGTGGGGCGCTTGATCTTGAGCCATCGCGCATCGTGTGTCTGCCCCTTGACGATGGAAGGCTTGCCGTCGCCGACGGCCTCGTGCACCTGCGGGTCAAAGAGCTGCACGATTTCGCCATCGATGAACAGCGAACGCGGGATCCAGATCGACGTGCCGAAGCACTGCGTGATCCGCTCGGCGATGCTGGTCTTGCCGTTGCCGGGGTAGCCGTACAGAAACATGCCGCGTCCGGAATTGATGGCCGGACCGAGGCGGTCGAACATCTCTTCGTTGATGAGCAGGTCGCTGAAGGCCTCGCGCAGGTTGGCTTCCGTTGGGTGCTCGGTGGTGATGGTTTGGGCGCGCACGGCGCTGACGTAATCCTTGAGCGGGACCGGGGCGGTCCCCATGTAACTGCACTCCTCGAAGTATTTCTTGCCGCGCTCGCGCCCGGCCTCGGTGAGGACGTACTCGAAGTCGCCCATCGAGGCGGAGCCTTTGTACACGACGTACTGGCGGTTTTTCATGTCGGTCAGCAGCGCCAGCAAGTCTTTGCCGGGCAGCGCCATTTCCCGTGCCATGCCGCGGCAGGTGTTCACACCGATGGCGAGGAGGTGCTTGAAGACGAGGGCTTCGATGAGCGAATCCGGCAACCCGGTTTCCTTGAAGCTCTCGGTTTCCTTGGGGAGGAATACCGTGCGGCCGGCGGGCGCGGGGCGCGGCGCGGCGCCGTGGCCCGGTTCCGCAAGGATCGGCTCAACCGCGGTCTCGACTGCGACGGGGGGGGGCAGCGTTCCCAAAGCGCTCATGTGTGTCTCCTCATAAATCCGCCCGGATTCGACGCACGCGTAACCAACGCGCAGGGGGCCAGCCGCCGCCTTCGGGCGTTTCGACGTTCCTCGCCTTGAACTATTCAATATGTCTTCGGCGCGGGATCGCGCAGGCGCGGTTATCGGGGGAGGAGCGCGGATTTCGCCGGCGTACCGGAAATCAGCGCCCGTTGCGGAGGCGCACTTCCTCGATGGCGACAAACGCGTGGTGCTGCCCGTGGTTCATGCCGGGGCAGTTCTGCGACGCCTCGTCCCAGGCGCGGCGGCTTTTGAGCAGCTCATCCCAGAAAGGCCATGTGCGGCACTGCACGGGGCGGACGGGGTAGATCGAGCACGTGGCCCTGCCGCCTTCGCGCTGGAGGAAGACGCAGTCGCCGCCGGGCTTTTCCGTGAGGCTGTGTTTGAAGCCTACGCGGCGGACTTCATCCTTGCGGAGCTTGCCGTCTTCGCGCCCGAGATACTCGGCGATCTTGCGGATGTCTTCCGCGGTCACCCAGACGTATCCCGGCTGGCCGCTGCAGCAGTTGCCGCACTGCGTGCACGTGAACTTCAGCCCATCCGCGTACCATTTCGGTTTGCTGCTGAACATCTCGCCGTCTGATCCCTGGAAAAGTAGCGGCAGGTTGCGCGATGCACGATGCACGATGCACGACATACGACGCACGATGCACGCCCCCCTAGGCGTACCGTCCCAGAACTCCCCGCACCGCTTCGATCATTTGCCCCCGCGGGGCGGAAGCTTGCGCCGGCTGCTGCTCCAGCCACTTCTTGCGATCTTCGCCGACCTCTTTGGAAAGCTCATCGCCGAGGCGCAGGTCCTTGATGGAGACTTCGCCGCGCGCCAGTTCGTCGCTGCCCATGACGATGCAGGCGATCTTGCCCGTGCGGCTGGCATACTGGAATTGCTTGCCGATGTTCTGCGTGCCGACGTACAGCTCGGCGTTGATGCCCGCGGCGCGCAGCTCGGCGACGAGCTTCTGGTATTCGCCGGTCAGCGACTTGTCGAGCCGCGTCACGAGGACCGGCGCGACGGACGCGGAGGACTCGATCTTGCGCAAGTACTGCAACGCGGAGAGCAGCCGGTCCACGCCGATGGACGCGCCCGTCGCGGGAATCTCGCGGCCCAGGAACCGCTTGACCAGGTCGTCGTAACGCCCGCCGCCGAAGACGCTGCCGAACTGGCGCGGCTGCCCGTCCTCGTCTTTGATCTCGAAGGTGAGCGCCCCCTCGAACACGGGGCCGGTGTAGTATTCCAGCCCGCGCACCACCGTCGAGTCGAACACCACGCGATCCTCGTCGAAGCCGCCGGCCGAGAGCGCCGCGTCGATCTGCCGCAGCTCGTCCAGCCCTTGCCGCCCGACTTCGCTGGCTTCCACGAGCGGCGCAAGATCGCCGATCAGCGCCGCGCGGAAGGTGGCGCGTATGCCAAGATAATCCAGCACGATGCGAATCTGCTCTGGCGGAAGACCGGCCCCCGGGATGAACGCGCCGGACTCGTCCTTGCGCCCCTTGCCGAGAAGCTGCTCAACGCCGGGCAATCCCACCTTGTCCAGCTTGTCGATGCAGCGCAGGACGTTCAGCGCGAGCGAAGCATCCGCGGCACCGGCGGTGCCCCCGGGACCGGCGGCGCCTTCGGAACAGGCGGCGCCCGCCGAACCGCAGAGCACGCGCTCCAGCACGCCGTTGAGCACCTTCCGGTTGTTCACGCGGATGACGTAATCGCCGCGGCGGATGCCGAGGGTTTCGAGCGTCTCGGCCATGATCATGCACGCCTCGGCGTCCGCGAGCATCGAGCCGGTGCCGACGCTGTCGAAATCGAACTGGTAGAACTCGCGGAAGCGCCCCGGCCCGGGCTTTTCAACGCGCCAGACGGGCCCGACCTGGTAGCGGCGGAAGGGCAGGGGCAACTCGTTGATGTTCATGGCGACGTAGCGCGAGAGCGGCGCGGTCAGGTCGTAGCGCAGCGCGACCCATGCTTCGTCCTCGTCGCGGAACGAGAAGATGCCCGCGTCCGGCTGGTCCGACTCCGGCAGAAACTTGCCGAGGCACTCGACATACTCCAGCGCCGGCGTCTCCAGAGGCGCGAAACCGTAGCGCTCGTACACGGAGCGGATCCTCGCGATCATCCGCTCGCGCGCGGAAACGACTTCGCCGCTGAGGTCTCGGAAACCCCGAAGGCGGCGTGCTTCCGTTCTTCTAATCTTGTCGCTCATGAACGCTCCCTGCACCCGTCTGATCGCTTGTGTGGGGCGAGGAGGTCCCCCGAGGCCTCCGGCGCCGGCGGGCAGTGTATCAGAACCCCGTCACAAGGGCGTCTTGCCTTGTCGCGGATGGGGCTGGACCGCGACGCGTGTCGCCTGCCGAGCGGCACCGCCCACGACGGTCGTTGCGTCGCTGCTTGCAGACGTGCAGCGCCGGGCGAATCAGGACGCAATTCTTCACCTTGCGCGTGACTGGCGGCCGCGCTTTACGCTCTTGAATGGGGAGGGGAATTGCTCCGCGCCGATTGACCTGCAGGTCGGGCGGGGCAAGACCCCGCTGCGCCACGTGTCGGCGGTCGACCGTGGATGGGGGATTCGGTTCTTTGAGGAGGAACAGATCATGAGCGAATCAGGGTCGGTGAACATGCAGGTGAATGCCGCGCTGCCGCGCCGCGACTTCATCCGCGGGCTGGGAATGGGGGCGGCAGGATTCGGGCTGGCGGCGGGGACCGGGTTGGCGCAGCCGTGGGGGAACTTCGACCCGCCGATGGCGATTCCGGATGCGGAGGGCGACGACTCTTTCCCCGCGGCTTGTTCGCTGGCGCTGATGTCGACGAGTCGCCGGGCCATTACGCAGCAGGTCTCCGTGACCAAGTGCGATCCGTGCAATTGTCCGCCTCGCGGGCAGGTGAACTTCGTGATCCAGCAGCAGATGCGCACGAACTTCGATGTGCTGGGGTTCTGCGATGAGCTTGGAGGGATCGGCTTCCCGACGACGGCGCGCATGGACTGGGACATCCGCAAGAAGGAGGTCCGCGTCCTGGGTCCCTGCCAGACACCGATCGGTTCGTTCGCCGGAAAGTTCACGGTGACGGATCCGGCGGGCAATCCGCTCATTGCCGGCAAGCTTTCGGGGACGCTGGGGTACGATCCCTGCACGACGGACGGTCCCTGCTGCGCATTCCCCCGCGTCATGGGCATGCTCACGGGTCGGGGGGTGACGGGTACGCCGTTCCGGGACTGCTACGTGCGCTGGGTCTTCTGCGGCGTGGAGGAGTCGGTCCAGACGAATCCGTGCCAGATCTTCCTGTGGGACACGCTGATCCACGGCATCGTGCGTTGCCCGTGCTGAGTGCGGTTCGGCCCTCGCGGTCCGATCATTTCCAGTGCACCACAGCCATGGCGTGGAATCTCCAGGGGCTTATGGCGCGTTGTTCGCCAGCCCCTGGAGATTCCCTCCGTCCGCGGCTTTCACGCCGCAGCAGACGCCCCAGCCGCCGCTGCCTTGGACGATCTTCAGAAGCAGATCGTTGGCGCCGGCGTTGAGCGCGACATTCACCGTGTCCGCCGCTTCGCTGAGCGGGCGGAAGGACTTGTTGGCATGAACGGGCTTGCCGTTGAGCCACACCTTCACGCAGTCGTCGCTGCCGATCTCCAGCCTCGCGGCTGCTGCGGCTTGGCACGTCAGCGTGGCGCGGACATATACGCAGCAGTTCGAACCGGATGCGGCCTTGTTGAGGTCGAACAGCCAAGGCGACTTCGCGTCCGTGACCGGCAGGTCGCGCCATTCGATCTGCCCCAGCGACGCAGTCGCGGCAGCGGTTGCATCGAAACCCGGCTCCGGTCCCGCCGGGATGTCGAAGAGGTCGCCCGCGTCTTTGCCGGAGACGCTGTACGGACCGGTGAATTTCCACCTGGTGATGTAGCCCTGATAGCGATCAATGTGTTTCAACGCCTCGTCGGCAGCACCTTTCACCGCGTCGCCAGCGGCATATTCACGGACGCGATTTAAGGCGGCACGGGCACGATCGGGGCTTCCGCCGCAGACGTTCCGCGCCACGCTGCACAGCGCCACCGCGGCCTCCGCCTGCAACGTTGCATCCGACAGCGCCGCCTCCAGCCGGTCGAGCGCCTCAACACACGCCAGGTCGGCCATGCCGCTGAAGACGAGCTTCTTCTCATCCGGCGACTTGGCGAGGGTCAGGGCTTCGTCGTACATCGCCAGCGACTGCTGCGGCGTGCGCTGGGCATCCGGAAGCCGGACGAGACGCACATAGGCGCGAACCGCGAGTGTGCGGTGAGTCGCGTCAGTGGAAGTCTTCATCAGACTTTGCACATCGGGCAGTGCAGCCGCGTCCTTCCAGTCGCACAGCGCGCGGACGGCGGCTTCCTTCACGGGTTCAGCCGTCGCGCTGAGGTGCGTGCGGATCGCCTCCAAACCCATCGGTTCGCCGATGCGCCCCAGAATACGCAGGCATGAGGCGGATTCCGACGGCCCGCCTGACTGAAGAAAGGCGAGCGGTGCGCTGCTGCGGGTTCCTTCTGGCCGGCGCAGAGAGGCCGCGACGACGGCGTCCTCAGCCGCGGATCGAACCGCTTCCTCTTTGAAGAGGTGCATGGATCCGATCAGCTTGAGCGTCGCGTGCTCATCAGCCATCGCGCCGAGGCACTCCAGCGCGGCGATCTGGGCAATCGGATCGCCCGCTTCGATTACCGACAGCGCCGTCATCACAACCAGGCCGGGGTTGGTCTGCCTCGTCTTCAACGCACGGAACAGCTCCGCCTGGATCGGCGCGGGGGATGATCCGATGGCATACGCGGCGGCCTCGTCGAACTTCGAAATCACGGCAGTCTCGTCGGACTTCTGGTCGCGCAACGCCGCGAGGCTCTCGCGGGCGGCTTTCTGCTCCTCGCCCTTGCGCTCCGCGGCCAGGCGCGCCAGCAGGCGGACGTGCGTTGCGTTGCCCACGTGAGTCATGGCGCGCGTCGCGGCCGTGCGGACTTCCGCCGTCGGCGACTGCAGCGCGCCCAGCACCGCAAGCCGCGCCGTCGTTCCGCCGCGCGAGCCCAGGCCGTCGACCAACCTCACTTGTGCATCCGCCGGCAGGCTGGACAGATGATCCGCCAGCGCCGTTGTCACGCTGTCGCCCGGAAGCTCGACGGCCGCCGCCGCTGCCGCAACGCGCACGGCGGCGTCCTCGTCGTTCATGCGTTCCAGCAGGAAAGGCAGCGCCCCGGCGCCCAGCGCTTTCGCCATGCCCGTCATCGCGGCCACGCGGATGTCCCTGCGTTCCGCACTGTCGTAAACCTTGCGGTATTGGTTCGCCGCTTCGGAGGGCTTGCGCGAAGCCAGCATGCGCTCCGCGCAGCGCAGACGCGCCTCGGCGATGCGACCGAAGAGAACGGAATGCGGCGCTGAGGCCTTGCGCGCCGCGATGCGCTCGACGGCGTCCGCGGCGCCGAGGTCTCCAAGCGCCGCCACGGCGGCGCAGGCCACCGGTTCGTCGGCGATCATGCTCTCGGTCGAACCCGTCCCCCCCGCTCCGGCGCTGGATGACAACGGCGCGTCGCCGCGCAGCGCCAAATCCACGAGCAGCGATTCATCTCCCGGATCACGGCGCGCGGCGACGGCGTCGATCAGCGCGACGCACCAGGCGGGGTCGCGCACCTGCATGGCCGGTTCGGCGATTCCGCCCCCGAGCGGTTCCCGAGAACGCGGGTTGCATGCGACCTCGAGCTCCTCCCGCAGGGCCGCTGCGGCTCGGCGGTCCGGGTTGCGTTGCAGCGCCCGTCGCGCCGCGTCGCGCACTTTCACGTCGGCGTCCGCAAGCGTCGCCGTCAGCCCGTTCACGCACTCGCGGCCGCCAATTCGCGCAAGCTGCCTCAGCAGCCACAGCCGCGCGGGCTGCGCCGTCGAAGGACCGATCCGCGCGGCCATGGCGCTGCACAGCGCCGCGCGATTCCGCCCTGCGCCGGGTCGACCGGCGCGGACGCAGAGGTCTTCCAGCGTCTGCTCGGCCTGCTGACGGTCGAGTTCCTTCTCCGCGGAAAGCCCGGGCATCAGCGCATCGAGCACCTTCGCGCAGGCGTCCGCAAGCTGCGCCTCGCCGCGCCAGGTTTCCGTCGTTTCGCCCCTGAACTCCTGAATCAGCTGTTCGGACGGACGCGTCTCGACGGTGGCGCAGGAGGCCAGCGTCAACAACCCAAACAACACCAGCAGATGGCTTACGATTCGCATGGCACAAACCTCCCACCGCATTCCAGAGCCGCGCGTCAGTGACAGAGCCGCGCGTCAGCCACAGAGCCTCGCGCGTCAGCAAGCGGGTCTCACAGCACCCCACGCGGGATCGTACTTCAGCAATCCACCCGAACTCGGCGCGGCGCGGTGAGCTCCCTCACGGTCGCGGCTCTGACACACGCGTGAACCGATTGCACACGCGCGCCGTTCGGTCAGAGTCGCCACCCGTCGCGCTTCGGCCTGTCGAGCCAGCGCGCCGCGGTCTCGTCCCCGAGAATCTGCTCCTTGACCGGATCCCAGCGGATCGTGCGCTGCGTCCAGCACGCGATGTTGCCCAAGTGACACGCCGTAATCGTGCGGCAGCCGATCTCCACGTCTGCGATCGGACGGCGGCGGCTGCGGATGCAGTCGAGCCAGTTCTGATGATGCCCCGGGCTGGCGAAGAGGTGCACGTCGGTTGCGCCGAGCGGCTCGCTGCCGATCTCGTCAGGCCAGCTCTTGAAGTAGCCGCGATTGACTTCGATGCGCCCGTCGGCGCCGACGAAGTAGATGCCGTTGACCGCGTGGTCCTCGAACTTCTCATGCCGGTGCATGGTCACGCCGTTCTTGTATTTGTACGTCAGCCCCCACTCGTCGCGCTGCGGCGGCGGCGTGATCTCGACCGGACCGCTCGCGTCCATGCCCAGCGCCCACTGCCCGATGTCGAAATGATGCGCCCCCCAGTCCGTGGTCATGCCGCCGGAGTAATCGCGCACGCGCCGCCAGCCCGCGCTGTAATCGCCGCTGCAGCGCTCGGCGTTGTACTCCGCCCACGGCGCGGGACCGAGCCAGCGGTCCCAGTCCAGCCCCTCGCGCACCGGCTGCGCCTCGAAGTACTTGTCGCGCGACGGCGGTCCGATGTTGACGTGGATCGACTGCAGCTTGCCGAGGCGCCCGCTCTGCACCAGCTCGCACGCCTTGCGAAACTCCGGACTGGAGCGCTGCTGGCTGCCCGTCTGAAACACGCGCGCATGCCGCCGCGCGGCGCTGACCATCTCCCGCGCCTCGCGGATCGTCAGCGCCAGCGGCTTCTCGCAGTAAATGTCCTTCCCCGCGCGCGCCGCTGCGATGGCGATCGTCGCGTGCCAGTGGTCCGGCACCGCGATAATGACCGCGTCGATGTCGCTTCGCGCCAGCAGCCGCTCGAATTCGTTGTATCCCGTGCAGCCCTTGAACGTCCCGGCCGAGCGCTCCGCGGCGTAATGCGTCTCCGTTTTCTCGCACGCGGCGCGGAGCTTGACGGCGTCCACGTCGCTGATGGCCACGACCTGCACCTCGCCGTGCCCCAGCATCGTCTCCAGATGCCCGCCGCCCATGTTGCCCACGCCGATCATGCCCAGCGTGATGCGATTGGAAGGCGCGACGCGAGGCCCGCGCCCCAGCGACGCGGCGGGAATAAGCAGCGGCGCGGCCGCCGCGGCGGTGGTTTGAAGGAACTTGCGACGAGTTGGACGCGAAGCGCTGTTCACCACGAGCCTCCTCTGATCCGGCGTCAGGGGTGTATTCGATCCGCACGCCCCCCGGCGGTCGATCGGAAAGCGTATCCGCCCGACGTGGAGCCGACCAGACGGCCGCGCTTCCGGAGAGGCGCGACGCCCGCGCTTCCTGAGAGACGCGACGGCCGCGCTTTCGGACGGGCTCGACAGCGACCATGCTCCCGGGTGTGCGCTGCGTCGCCGGTGCTGAAACCCTTTTCCGCAAGCGTTTCACCGCGGGACGACAGGCTCCTTCGAGGCTTGGCGACTCCCGCAGCGATTGGGCGCTGGCGATCCTCCGAGGCCGGAAGAAAAGGTGAATAATATCGCGGGTTCGGCTCGATAAATGAGATAGGCACTGCACGGTGACACCGCGATGATCGTGGCGGCAGCGCCGGCATGGGCGAGCAGGGACGGCGACAAACGCCCTGCAACTCCCGGCCGCAGGGGGCTTTTTTTCAAGGAGGATCGGAATGCGACACGAGTTACGAAACAGGTTGGGCGTTTCTGAGAATCCGATCGGGCGCTGCCCGATCGGATCGGAATCGGATCGGAATCGGGGCGTAGAAGCGCGTAGTGGGCCGTGGGTGGCGCGGTTTGCCGTCGTGCTCGCGCTCGTTCTTGGATTCTCGCCGATGACTCGCGCGGACGACATCAGGTACGTCGACTCCACGGCATCGGGCGACAACGACGGATCAAGCTGGACCAACGCCTTCACCTCGCTTGGCACGGCCATCGACGCCGCCGGGTCCACCTGGGTCATCCGCGTGGCTCAAGGCAGTTACGGTCCGGGGGCCGCACAATCATCGACGTTCCTGATCGACACGGACGGCGTCGAGATTTACGGCGGCTACGGGGGGTTGCAGGAGCAAGACCCCGACGAACGCGACATTGTGGACTTCGAGACCATCCTGACCGGCGTGGTCGCCTCGAATCCTCCCTCGATCACTCGCGCCTGGCACGTCGTCAAGTTCACGTCCAACGTCGGCACGACTACGATCCTCGACGGTGTCACAATCATCGGCGGTGACGCCAACAGGGAAGGTGAACAATACGCCGCGGACCGCAACGGCGGCGGCATTTGGGTGGAAAAAGGGGAGCCGGTCGTTTCGTACTGTACGATCAAGAACAACGAGGCGGACAACTGGGGTGGCGGCGTGTATATGCAGGGAGATTCCAACGCCGCCGGCGACGATGCGGTGTTCATCGGCTGCACATTCGACAACAATACCGCCGTGGCGCACGGCGGCGGAATGCTGACTGAGGCGCGCATTGATATTACCGATTGCGTGTTTAAGAACAACGATTGCACGGCCATCAACGTGCTTGAAAACTACTACGATGGCGGAGGCGGACTGTGGATTGCTCCCGGGCACAATGGGGCGGGCGATTACTCCGTCTTGCTGACCGGATGCAATTTCCTGGACAACACGGCCGCGCAGGTGGGCGGGGGCTGGCCGTGGCGACGGCGACAGGACCGCCGCCCCTGCTGATCAACTGTCAATTTCATGGGAACATCGCCAGCGACGGCGACAGCGGCGACAGTGCGGGCATAGGCGGAGGCATCTGGAGCCAGCGCCCGATGGAGCTGGTGAACGTGACGCTGGCCAAGAATACCTGCAGCGAATCCAACAAGGGCGGGGGCATCTATGTGGACACGGCCAGTTGGCAATCCGAATCGCTTGTGCTCATGACCAACTGCATCCTGTGGGGCAATGAAACCACCAACCACAACGGCGAGGCCGACCAGGTCTTTTTCGACGACGACGTGCAGGCGGAGGTCGTCTTCGCATGCATCGAAGACCTTGAGACGTGGACGAATGAAGCGTTCTTTAACACCGCCGTCAGTCCGAACTTCAAGAACATCAATTCCAACTTGATCATGGACGGAACGGACTGCGGCGGCGGGCAGTGCGATTCTCTGTCCATTGATCGCGGCGACGACGACTCCATAAGCGCCTCAAACGACATTGGCAAGCGCACTCGCAAAGTTGATCGTGACGGCGACAGTGTCGTGACCGTGGACATGGGTTGCTAAGAAACCCAGTCCGGCGAGTAGCATGAACAACCCACCGAAGGACCGTCGGCGCATGCCGTCGGCGGTCCTTCATCTCTTTTGGTCTTCCACGTTCGAACTGCATCTTCCCATTTTATGAGAGGACTACCCATGCGCCATGCGCAAATTGGCCATTCTGTGACCATATTCTCCACCATGCTGGCTGCTCAGCTTCTGGGTGAAATCATTTATGTCAATGTAGACGCCAATGGAGCGGACACGGGGACGGACTGGACCAACGCTCACTGTGACCTTCAGACCGCTATCGCCCGGTCGAATCCCGGCGATGAACTCTGGGTGGCGGCGGGAGCTTACACTCCCACGGCAACGGATGACCGAACCGCCAGCTTTTCCCCGCAGGGCGGCACCGCCATCTACGGCGGCTTCCAGGGCGACGAGTCCACTCGAGACGAGCGCACTCCGTCTGCCAATATCACGGTGCTAAGCGGAAACATCGGCGATCCGCAAACGACAATGGACAACTCCATTCGAGTTCTTCAACTTGTCAGCGTTCCGCAGCCCGTTATTTTGGACGGTATTGTCATACGCGACAGTTACAATGATCGCCACGAGGAAGACGGTCGGGGCGGCGGGATATACAATGTTAACTCAGAATTGCAACTTATTGACTGTGTCGTGGAGGACAATTACGCAACCGGTGGAGGGGGTCTGTGGAACGAAGATGCAGATCCCCTTTTGCTTCGGTGCACGTTTCAACGTAATACGAATACTGCGATTACGAATTGGTCTGGCGGGAATCCGCAACTTGTGGAGTGCGAATTGACAGATAACTTTGCGCAAACCCGAGGCGGAGCCTTCAACGCGCCGAACTTCAACCACCGTTCGATTTTTGTTGCGTGCAAATTCGTTGGAAACCAAACCGTTGGGCTAGGCGGCGCGTACTACGGGTATGGCGATCCCATATTCGTGGATTGTCAGTTTATCGACAACAAGGCTGGTGACTACGCTGGCGTCGCATACTTACACGCGGGCACGGCGCGATTCACGAACTGCACGATCTTTCGAAATCGCTCGGGCTTTTTGGTTGGCGGGATATTCACGCACTCGGATGACTCCACACCGATCATCACGAACTGCCTGCTTTGGGGGAACACCGCCAAGCGCGGCAGCTCGCTGGAACGCTATCAGCTCGCCCTTCATGCTGGTTCGGTGAACTACTGCTGTATCGAGGGTTGGACGGGCGACCTCGGCGGCGTCGGGAACTTCGGTGACGATCCGCGGTTCGTGGACGCCGACAAGGAGAACCTGCGTTTGCGCGACGACTCCCCGTGCGTCGATGCCGGCGACGATTCCGTGGTGACCGAATTCACCGACCTCGACGGCAATCCGCGCATTCTCGGCGCGCGCGTGGACATCGGGTGCTACGAATCCCTCTGCCCGGCCATCTCGGCGCTGGACCTGAAGTGTACCAACAGCGGCAAACTCAAAGCCACGGCCACCACGACCCTGCCGGAAGGCTCAACGGTCCGCTTCACTCAACTCGACGCCCAAGGCCGACCGAAAGCCCACCCGGCCACCGTCAAGCCCACCGGCAAAGCCACGGCCAAGTGGCATCCCGATTCCGACGAACCCGTGTGCCTCGAAGGCTGCGCGCAACCCTGCGCGCAGGCGACTTGCCGCTAGGAGAAGCGATGGAAGGAACAGGCAACAAGCGATTAGAAGGAACAGGCAACAAGCGATTAGCACGGTGAACGACGCGCTGCACGATGTCCGATGCACGATGCACGATGAACGAAGACACAAGCAGGATGCCGCGCGCCGGTCGCCTTGACGCTTCCTGGTCTTCACCGATAATCGCGCCCATGTCGCGCATCATCACCCACGTCGAAGGGCGGGAAATCCTTGATTCCCGCGGGAACCCGACCCTCGAAGCCACGGTCATCCTCGAAGACGGCAGCGTCGGCGAGGCCATGGTCCCCTCCGGCGCGTCCACCGGCGCGCATGAGGCCGTCGAGCTGCGCGACGGCGACGCGAAGCGCTACGGCGGCAAGGGTGTGCTCACGGCGCTGAAGCACGTTCATGAGGAAATCGCCGAGGCCGTGCTCGGGCTGGAGGCGACCGATCAGGAAGACGTCGATCGCGCGATGATCGAGCTGGACGGCACGCCGAACAAGGCCCGCCTCGGCGCCAACGCCATCCTCGCGGTCTCGCTGGCGACGGCCAAAGCCGCGGCGCAGTCCGTCGGTCAGCCGCTATTTCGCTATCTCGGCGGACCGGGCGCCAACGTGCTTCCCGTGCCCATGATGAACATCCTCAACGGCGGGCGGCACGCGGACAACAACGTCGATTTTCAGGAGTTCATGATCCAGCCGTGGGGCGCCCCTTCGTTCGCCGAGGCGCTGCGCATGGGCGCGGAGATCTTCCACGCGCTCAAGAAGGTGCTCTCGAAGAAGGGGCTGAGCACGGCCGTCGGCGACGAGGGCGGGTTTGCGCCGAACCTCAAGTCCAACGAGGAGGCGCTGGAGGTCATCGGCGAGGCCGTGCTGGCGGCGGGGTATGTGTTGGGCAAGGACGTGTACATCGCGCTCGACCCGGCCACGACGGAGATGTTCGACGAGAAGACGAAGAAGTACCGGTTCTTCAAGTCCGCGCCCGATCGCGCCGTATCTTCCGACGAGATGATCGCGCACTGGAAGGGCTGGTGCGACAAATACAAAATCCGCAGCATCGAGGACGGCTTGGCCGAGGACGACTGGGATGGCTGGTCGAAGCTGACGGCGGCGCTGGGCGACCGAGTGCAGCTCGTCGGCGACGATCTGTTCGTGACCAGCACGAAGCGCCTGGCGGACGGCATCCGGCGGAAATCCGCCAACGCGATCCTCATCAAGGTCAACCAGATCGGCACGCTGACGGAGACGCTCGAGGCCGTCGAGATGGCGCACCGCCGGGGCTGGTCCGCGGTCATCAGCCATCGCAGCGGCGAGACGGAGGACACGACCATCGCCGACCTGGCGGTGGCCACGAACGCGGGGCAGATCAAGACGGGGAGCCTGTGCCGCAGCGACCGCATCGCCAAGTACAACCGCCTGCTGAAGATCGAACAGCACCTCGGCGACGCAGCCCGCTACGGGGCGATGTTCTGGCCGCGGGCGTAGCGCTCGGCATGACACAAGCCATCCCCTGCCCCCACCCGTGGGGGGGGAAGCAGGGTCCATTACCGTCTTATGCCGCCGTCTGCTTGCGCACGATCATGTCGAAGTTGCGCACCAGGGCGCGATACACGCTCCAGACGATCAGCGCGTACATGCCCGCCGACAGCGCGCTGCCGATGAACATTGCGATGCGCACGGAAGGGCCGTTGCGCAGCAGCCGGTTCACGTCGCCGTCGAACAGCTTGGCCGGCTCCGTCAGCGCGTAGATCGCGGTGAACGGCGTGAACGGCGCGAAGAAGGCGCCGATGTGACCGTCCGCGGGCGAGTCCACGATGGCAAAGCCGATGGCCGAAGCGATGCCCGCGGCGATGAGAATGACGGCGATGCTCAACATCGTCGCCTTGACCGTCGTTTTGCTCGTCAGCGAAAACTTCAGGCACACCACGCACGCCAGCGCCAGCGACATGATGAGCACCGCGCCCAGCTCGACGGACGTCTCGATCCACGCGAGCGGCTCCTTGCCCCGTGGAATCAGCCCGACCAGACCAAACAGCAGAAGGCTCCCCACCGGCACCGCGACCAGCGGCGCGGCGAAGCTCACCAGCCCGCGAAGCTTGCCAAAGATGATGTACTGGCTCGTCAGCGGCGTGGTCAGCAGCACCTCCATGCTCTTTGATTCCTTCTCCTTCGTCATGGACGTCGCGGCCGTGTTCGTGGCGATCAGCAGCGCCAGGGCGAATTCGATCATCAGCACGGCGGCCAGCCACTCCTGCGTGGTGGCGACGGACATGCGCTTCGAATCCGTCAGGTGGGCGATCAGCAGCGTGATGGCCACGGCCGCGCCGCAGATGATCAGCCCCCAGCGCGTCACGCCGCCCGCGGCAGTGGCCTTGGTCTTGGCCTCGCGCCAGGCGACGGGGTTGCTCCAGACATGGCGCGGCTTGCGGAAGCGCTCCTCGCCGCCGCGCGGGATGACGTTCTGCCGCAGGCGGGTGAAGATCGTCGGCTCGCCCTGCTTGGCGCCACTGCGCACGAAGAACATGCTCAGCAGCGTCAGCAGCAGCGCCAGCGCCAGCGTCCAGGTGATGTACGTCGCGGACGGATAGGCCAGCGCGTAACCGGCGATGCGACCCTTGGCGGCGACGAGCGAGTACTCGGGCGCCTGTACGCGATTGAGCGCCACGTCCAGCGAGAGAAACGGGTGCAGCGACGCCATCCAGCTCATGCGCTGCCCGTCGATGTTGCTCGGCGCGTCCTCCACCCAGGTGCCGCTCCACTGCCCGAGCATGTACACGGCCAGCAGGTACAGCGCGATGGCCATGAAGAACGAGAAGATGGTGCGGCGTGTGCCGATGCGGACGACGCTGATGAAGATGGCCAGCGCCCCGGTGATGACGGCGGTGGCGGCGGCGAGGGCGAAGCTCTCGACGATCTGCGACGCGGTGACGCCGCCGTACACCATGGTGGTGAAGAAGATGGGCAGCCCGGCCACCAGCAGCATGATGAGAAAGTACATGCGGCTCATCAGCGAGCCGAGAATGATCTGCGCGTTGGTCAACGGCGTGGAAAGCAGGATGTTGTAGGTCTGCGCGTCGCGCTCCTGCGTGATGGCGCCCGCGGTGAACACCGGCGCGAGGAAGCACATCAGCCCGAGCTGCAGCGTGGCCGCGTACTTGAACGTCTGCGACGCACCCTTGGCGAGTTCATTCAACCCGGACGCCCCGCTCATGAACACCGCCAGCGACATGAGCACCACCGCCAGCAGCAGCGCCAGGTACCCGGTGCGCAGCCAGAAATGCCGCGTCCGCTTGCTCGCGCCGCCGACGACGCGGACCAGAATCGGGTTGGCGGGAAGGAGCCGCCAGAAGGACCAGCCGAGTTTTGTGAGAGCGGTAGACATAGAGGGTTCAGGGTTCAGGGTTCAGGGTTCAGGGTGTGGGCCATTTTCGCTGGCCTTCGGGCAATTGACGTTCGAGTGTGCGCTCCAACCCGTTGAGCATCCTGACGCACTCCTGGTATCGTCCTCAAATGGACTCATACGTTGATTCGTTAATGTATGCTTTCATGCAGGCGATGAACATGTGGTGTACAGTTTCGAGCGCCTCCCCACGCGCGCGATTGACGCCTTCGATCTTGTTGCGAATGTGTCTGTCACTGTGTTTCTCCGCAAGGTTGGCGGGAGCACTGTTGGAGGATCGCCGAACCTAAGACCCCAACTCAAAACGCTCCTCACTTGGCCAGAGTTTCGTGATTGCAGCAACGTCGATGTGAAGTTGGCACAGTTTCTGGTAGACCTGCAAGTCCTCGATTCGCAGATGCTCCGCCAAGCCCAAACCCTCCCCGCAGCCTTGACTTCACACCAGACCCCGAGCCCTGAACCCTGAACCCTCTATTGCACCATTCCCTTCGTGAGCCGCATGAACGCCGTCTCCAGGTTGACCTCTTCCTCCCTGATCTCCCGGATGCGGAAATTGTTGTCCAGCAGAAGCCGCGTCAGCCCGGTGAAGTCGTGCGTCGTCTTCTCCAGTTCGACGACGATATGCCCGTCGCGCTGCTCGACGCCCTTCACGCCATTGGCCTTTTCAATGAGCATCGCGGCGAGATCCTGCTGCTCGGTGACGGCCACGCACACTTTCGTGCCGGTCTTGGCGCGGGCGATGATGTCCTTGATCGGTCCGTGGTAGAGCAGCTTGCCCTGCTCGAGGATGCCGACGGTGGTGCACAGATCCGCCAGTTCCGGCAGGATGTGCGAGCTGATGATGATCGTCTTGCCCATGCGCCGCAGCTCTTTGAGCAACTCGCGGATTTCGATGCGCGCGCGCGGATCCAGACCGCTGGCCGGCTCGTCGAGCAGCAGCACGCGCGGATCGTGCAGCAGCACGCGGGCGATCGAAAGCCGCTGCTGCATGCCGCGGGAGAGCGAGTCCACCAGCGCGTCCTTCTTGTACGCCAGGTCCGTCAGTTCCAACACATCGCCGACGATGCGCTCGCGCTGCTTGCCCGTGATGTTGTAGGCGCTGGCGAAGAACTCCAAGTATTCCTGCACCACCATGTCCTCGTACGCGCCGAAAAAGTCAGGCACATAGCCAATCAGCGGGCGTATCTTCCGCGACTCATAACCGACGACGTATCCGCAGACGCGCGCCTCGCCCCAGGTAGGCTGAAGCAGCGTCGCGAGAATCTTGATCGTCGTGGTCTTGCCCGCGCCGTTCGGGCCGATGTACCCAAAACACTCGCCGTCTTCAATGTTGAGGTGCAGATTGTCCAGGGCGACAAGCTTGCCGTAGCGTTTTGTGAGGTTGATGGTTTGGATAATCATGAATACTTGTGGTAACTGTGGGGAAAGCTGCTGGCGATGAGCTATTGGCTGCTAGCTATTAGCTGTTAGCCAGACATCTCCTGAGCTTGCCGTTCATGTGACGGTATTTCTGACGTCCATTGCCTGTCGCCCATTGCCTGGGCCCCCGAAAAACCGCTTCCTTACGGGCGCGGCTCTGTTGTCTCTTGCCTGTCGCCTATTGCCTATTACCCATTGCCTATTGCCTATTGCCTATTGCCCATTGCCCATTGCCCATTGCCCATTGCCTATTGCCTATTGCCCATTGCCCGTTGCCTGTTGCCTGTTGCCTGCCCCTTATTGCCTTTTCACTGGAATGAACACCCGGTACATTGTCCAAGATCCGCCCTTGCGCGGCGTGATGGTGTGGAACGCGCCGTCGCCGCCGCTCTTCCGCGTCGCCAGCCGGATCGGGCCGGCGTCACGCGCGAAGCCGATGAGAACCGCCGTGTCAGGCCTCAGCGATCCGTGCAGGTCGAGCAATCGGAGATGATCTCGCGAGAGCACCGTCGGCGCCTGCCACTGCGACTGCGGCGGGCGCTCCATTTCCCCCAGCGTTGAAGCCAGCATGAGCGACGCCTGAAAGGGTTCTAGCCGCATGTCGTACGAACCGGCGGGCGACTCGGCCCCGCTGACCGCGTCCACGAATCCGCGCAGCGGGCTTCGCCAGCGCTTCTGCTCCTCGTGCAGGATGTACTTGGCGAGGATGTCGGGCACGTTCCCCTGATCGTCGGCGGAGGCGCTGCCGCGCTCGACAAGGTGCGCCAGTTGTCCCAGCGAGAGGCTCTTGCCCGCCGGAATGTTGCCCAGCGGCAGGGCGTACACCTGGTCATGCCGCTCCGACACTTCGTCCCAGTAGTTGCCGTCCGCCTGCAGAAAATCGCGATCGGCATAAAGCAGGCAGCACTTCGTCAGCTCGACGTCAAGCCGATTGTGAAGGATGCTGTCCAACGTAAACAACGAGCCGGCCTGCTTGCGCGCGTTGCGGTCGGCGATCACCGTCACGGAGCCCTCCACCGTACCTTTGAGCGGTCCTTCCCAGCGACCCTCGAGCTTCTTGAGCGTGGCGCGCACGGGCACGCCTTCGATCACGGCGCTAGCGGGGATGAGCCGGTATTTCCCGGGGCTGGCATAGGTCGTCGTCGATTCGGATTCCTGCCCGGCGATCTTTACGCGCGGCGCGGGGCGCAGGAAGCAGGCCGAGGCGCCCGGCTCGCGGTCCATCAGCGGATCGGACGGAACCCACGCATCCAGCGTCGTGTGCGTCCCCGTCTTCAGTCCGAAGAGCGCCATCCCGCTGCCCCGTGTCGCGCCTGCAGCCACGTCCACGATGGAGAGCTGCTCCACCGTCTGCCCGAACCCGCGCACGCTCTGCACCACCATCACGCTCAGCACGCTCGCCGCCATGGCGATCAGCGCGAACGCGCTCCAACTGTGCCGCGTCCAGCCACGGCGATTAAGGAACCACCACGAAAAAAACGTCGCCACCGAGCCGTACGCGAGAATAAAGGTGAAGCTCAGCAGCAGGAACAAAGCCGTATTGGCGACGAAGTTGATGGGCGCCTGAATATGCGGGTAGATCGCCGCGGAGCCGGGGTGGTCGTTGCGCTGCTCCGTGCGCAGGAACAACAGCCGCTTGAACAACTCCACGGCGCTGCCGGGACGGGGCATCCCGCCGCGATTCGGATCCGTCGAGTTGCTCGTCAGCCCCGAAACCTTGGTGAACAGATCGTGCAGCGTCACGCCGCAGAACACGACGTACCCCTGCCCCACTTGATGCCGCGTGATCAGTGCGTCGAGCTGCGGGCGCTGGGCATCGGAATAATACGAAAGCGTCGTCGAGACCTTCCGCACCTTGCACGGCGCGACGGTCACCGGCTCGAGCAGCGGATCGGGGATGAACCTCTCCTTCTCGTCCGCGGCGCGAAACTTCCCCTCCACGCCGAGCAGGCGCTGCGGGATCGCCCCGAGGTCGCTCACCTGCGTCACCGCGCCAACGTCCACCGGCAGAATCGCGTCGATCAGTTCCGTCGTCGCCAGCGATCCCGCCGTCCGCGCCGCCGCCGCCACGAGCGTTCCACCGTGGCGCACCCAGTCCACCAGCGCGCGAAGCTGCGCCTCGCTCTTGAAGTCCGCCGGGTCGGCCTCGTCCCAGACGATGAAGTCCACGGCCTCCAGCCCGATCCAGTGCTCCGGGAGGTCTCCGGCGGCGAGGCGGGACGTGTACACATCGCGGTGGAACAGTCCGGTCAGCTCCGCGTCGCTGAGGTCGCCGGCGTGCGCGCCGCTGCCCACCGAGAGGTCCACCATCAGCAGCGATTCCTCCTCGATGATCGACGGGCGATCCTCGACGCGGACGGTCCGCTTCGGCACACCGTTGTAGATCGCGGTGACGGCCTCGCCCCGCTCGTCGAGCACCTCCACGCGCAGGTTGGCGTCGCCGTCTTCGCCGGAGGGGAGGATGTAGAGAAAGTAGCGCTGCGCGCCGCCGGAGGATGCCAGGAGGTGCACCGGGACTTCGTCGAAGCACACGTCGCCGTCGTTGTCCACCTGCGCCACGCGGAGCAGCCCGTCGAACGCCGCCTGGTTCTCCAGTTGTAGATCGACGACCACCGGCGCCCACGAGCCGGGGCGATAGACGCCCTGGTGGAACGAGTTGCCCAGCGTCCGGGCCTTGAAACCGACGGAAATGCTCTGCACGATCACGCCCGACCGGGCGGGCGAGGCAAGAAACGCAACGATCAGTGCGAAGAGCATGAGCGGCGCAAGCGGCACATGCCCGCCGCGCAGGTCGCATGGTCGCTGGGTCATGGCGATCCCTTCATCATCCGTGTCCACACCCGCCCGCTCGCCGCAAAGCGCCGCGCCGGGCAGCGGATTCTAGGACGCCCCCCCGTCAGGGACAACGCGGCCCTTTCATCTTCTGACGCCCTCCCTTGATATTCGTTAACCCGGTGGAAAAGTTGCAGCGGGCTACCCAGCCTGCGGATTGCTCATACACTGGTCCACGCCGAATGGACGCTCGCAGAAGGGAAACTGCGTGAACCGTTGCCGACGGGGTGGCATGGTCTGGCGTACTCGCCTGACCATGGCGAATGCGAGCAGACACGCACGGGTGGCATGGTCTGGCGTACTCGCCTGACCATGGCGAATGCGAGCAGACACGCACGGGTGGCATGGTCTGGCGTACTCGCCAGGCCGTGGCGACGGGGCGGCATGGTCTGGCGTACTCGCCTGACCATGGCGTGCGGGATAAGACCACGGCGAGCGGGGCAAGAGCATGATCAACGGAGTACCGTAGACCATGCCACCCTCTGTGCCACGTGAGGACCTGACCCGTTTGTTTTCAACGAGGGGCTGCTTCGGCGCGGCCAAGTGCATCGGGAGCGATTGTAACCTTGAAATCCATCCTGCAGGAATTGAAGACCCGAGTGGGAAGTGCCGTCCGGCGGCTCGACGCGGAGGCAGACCCGCTGGTCCGCGCCTCAACCGAGGATCAGCACGGCGACTACCAGTCCAACTGCGCCATGAGCCTGGCGAAGAAGCTGGGCAGGCCTCCGCGCAGCGTGGCTGAGGAGATTCTCCGCTCCCTCGACATCGCGGACCTCTGCGAGCCGCCGCAGATCGCCGGTCCGGGATTCATCAATCTGCGCCTCCGACCGGACGCCCTGGCGTCGCGCCTCGCGGCGATTCCCCCCGCGCCGTCAGCGGGCGGCGACCGGCTCGGCATCGATCCGGTCGAGCAGCGCGAGACCGTCGTCGTGGACCTTTCCAGTCCGAATCTCGCCAAGGAGATGCACGTCGGACACCTGCGCAGCACGGTGATCGGCGACTGCGTCTGCCGGATCCTCGAGTTCCTCGGTCATGACGTGATCCGCGAGAACCACGTCGGCGACTGGGGCACGCAGTTCGGAATGCTGGTGGCGTTCCTGCGGCGCGCGCAGCCCGATGTCCTGGCGAGGCCCGATTCGATCGCCATCGCGGACCTCGAAGCGTTCTACATCCAGGCCAAGGCGCTGTTCGACGCCGACCCCGCCTTCAAGAAAGAGTCGCAGGAGACGGTGGTCGCGCTGCAGCAAGGGGACGCGGCCACACGGCTCGTGTGGCAGGCGTTCTGCAACGAGTCGCTGCGCCATTGCCATCGGATTCTCGACCGGCTCGGCGTCGCGGTGATCGACCGCGGCGAGAGCTTCTACAACGACCTGATGCCCAAAGTGCTCGATCGGCTCACGCGCGACGGCCACGCCGTGGAGAGCCAGGGCGCCCTGTGCATGTTCCTCGAAGGCTTCAAGACCAAGGAGGGCGAGCCGCTGCCGCTACTGATCCGCAAGTCCGACGGCGGGTACAACTACGCCACCTCCGACCTCGCCACGCTGGTACACCGCTTCGAGACGCTCGGCGCGCGACGCGTCATCTACGTCGTCGGAATGCCGCAGAAGCTGCACTTCGAGATGCTCTTCGCGGCTGCGTACAAGTCCGGCATCGCCCCGGCGACCGCGCGCCTCGAACATCTCGCGTTCGGCAGCATGTTGGCGAAGTCCGGCGCGCCCTTCAAAACGCGCGAGGGCGGGACAATCAAGCTTAAAGACCTGCTCGATTCCGCCGTCGCCCGCGCGCGGCAGGTGATCGAATCATCCGCTGCGGCCGCGCAGGGAGATGCCGCCGGTCCGATCGAATCTTCCGGTTCAAGCGAAGGCGCTGACGACCCGTTCGCCGCCGCCGGTCCAGGCGATTTGGCCGGTCCGTCCGCCGCATCCGTTGCGACGCGGCGCTCACTCACGTCGGCGCAGATGGAGGACATCGCGGAGGTGGTCGGGCTTGCCGCGGTGAAGTACTTCGACCTGTCGCACAACCTCGCCAAGGACTACCGCTTCGACCTCGACGCCATGACCTCGCTGGAGGGCAACACCGCGCCCTACATGCTGTACGCCTACGCCCGTATCCGCGCCATCGGCCGCAAGGCGGGCGTGGACTACGCGGACCTCCCCGCCGGCGAGGCGATGACGCTGGAGCATCCGTCGGAGATCGCGCTGGCCAGGGCCGTCCTGAGACTTCCGGAAATCCTCGACCAGGCCGCCGCAGACCTGAAGCCCAACCTGCTGACGGATTATCTGTATGACCTCAGCAAAAGCTTCAGCCGCTTCTACGACCGCAAGCTCGGCGTCCGCGTGATCGACGCCCCGACGCCCGCGCTGCGCCTCTCGCGCCTGCGCCTCTGCGACCTGACCGCCCGCGCCCTGGCGCTGGGCTTGTCGCTCCTGGGCATCCGCACGCTGGAGCAGATGTAGGCACCCAAGGGGCGTGCGCCCACCGTAGCCAATGGGGCGTATGGGTCCGAAACTACCCAACTAGGTCGCTGAGGTGGAGCACACATGTCAGGAGGGCGAAACTCGTCAGCCTTAGCCAAGTGGGGTGCGTGACATTTACGGAGCTCGTACCCGAGGTTGGCTCCAGCGGGATACTGTGGACCATGGTCGGCTTCAGCCGGACTATGAGCGGTTGGGCAAGTCTGCTTGAAGCCAGCTCCCGTGGGGTTGCGGCCTGAGGAACGTCACCGCCTGAAGTCTACGGCCCGCTGCGTCGAATTGCGTCTTTGCCGAGTTTTCCTTCCTGTCGGCTTGTCTGGCTGAGCCATAGTAGTTCGCAGAGCCGATTGCATACGAGGGGGCATTCGCAAAATGGCGGCACTGCCGAATCCGCTCCAACCCATTCATCACCTGCAGTATTCACGGTTGGTTGGCGATGAGATTCCAGACTTCTCCTTCAAGGGACTTCTTCCTCTGGGTCATCAGGAGGAGCTCTTTGAGTCCGGTTGAGCCAGGTTGCTGCTGCTCCCGCTCCAGGATTTCCTTCTTTTGTTGGGGAGTCACGAGCTCCACCAGGCTTGGGCGCAGGCGATTGTCAAAGATGGTCGCGACCGGTCTCATGAGATCTTGAAGCTTCGCACGGTGGGTCGTGGCTTTTCGCCAGCTTTCGGCTGTTCCTGGAGAGATCGTTTTCATTTCCCTTTCGACGGCCTTGATGCTTTCCTCCTGCTTGCTCAGGTAGTCCATCGCTTCATGATGAAATCGCTTGTGACGGCTCCACGCCATTTCCCGTTGGCGAATGCTGAACCGAAAGGCCGAGATAAACCTCCGCGTGTACTCTGCCCATAGTTCCGGCGACTGTGGCGCCTCAGTCAGCCCCAATAGCGGCCCGCCATGAGTGCGCGGGAATCGCCCAGGCGCGCGACCGCTCGTTTTGGCCGTGAGTAATTGGGAAAACTTGGTGTAGTCCAACTCCCCGGCTTCTCGACGCGCCATGGCCTCCGAGTTCGTGATTGCTTTCTCGCCATCCCAGATTAAGACCCGTTGACCGCTTCCGGTAACAATATTGGCGCCTACCGGAATACCCAAGTCAGAGGCACGAAGCTCATCGGGCAGCCACGGCGCGTCAATAACAGCAGACTCGATGCCGAACTCCATCCAGACTTCTGAGCCTTCCAGATAACTGATGCGCGAGGCAACAGGCCAGCCATCAACGAACTGGTAGTCAACGAGGCATTCACGGGCGACGCCACCACCGCTGCTGACGGAAACACGAATGGGCTGGAATCCCACAGATGGATCTAGCGTCCATTCAGTTAGCGTTGATGTGCCGCTCGTACCGCGCACCACGACGGAACCCAGCTCATCGCAAATCTCCCAATCTCTAAACGCAGACCAAGGCAGCGCGTCGATTCCGACGTCTGGCAGAGGATCAACCATCAGCCCCAGCGATCGAACATCATAGAACGACTCGTAGCTGGAGGGGTCGCTCCATATTCTCGCAACGGTGTCATCCTCTTTGTAGAAATATTGATTCACCCCCTTGCGCATTGCCCGCCATTCATGGAAAGCATAGGGTACGCCAACGGCATCCGCTTCGTTGGCGAACACACAACCAGTATCGGAACCGCGGCGGATAAACATCTCGTCGCCTTCAGCGTAGCGCGATGTGAAATAGAAGCGCCGAGACAGGTCGTCGGGCGCGGTGCATGACCAGTCGAACTCGGCCTTCCGCCAGCCGTTTCGAGCTTCGATCGCGAGGGCCAGCGGCCTGGGAAGCTGCGGGCAGCCTGCATCGGCACTCAGAACTGAGAATAAGCCGAAGGAAATCACCGCAATACTCATAAGAATTCCTCCTTGTATCGTCGGTACAGCGAAAGGAGAGCGGAACATGGCCCGGCCTTCGTTCTGCGAACCCAAATGGCTGTCGCATTGCGATTATGCCCAAGCGACGGTCGCCGCCTTTGGGTCGTCCAGTTCGACAACTGATGACGTGATCGGCTGCTACTGGGCACACGGGTTACCCGTGAACTCGAATGGCACACCCCAATCCTCGCGAACGAAGTATGCTGCGGATACAACTTGGGTGCAGTGCCAGTCCTCCGTGCATTCGCTTGGCGAGGCGGGATTCATGAGTCTGCAACGATACTCGGTGAGGCAGAGCACATCGACTACAGCGACCTCAGCGTCAGCTCCCACACTGTCGTCGTCGATGGGCTCCGGATCAATCCACTTCTTGCAGTTACCATTATTCTGATTACACTCGCAAGGGGTCTCATCGACACAATCCTGGGTGATCAGGTCTGTAGCACAGAGCGACCGCGCTGTTGGGCCAGGCGTGCCTTCCACCGAAGTGATCGCACCCTTTCTCGTGTCGACGAACCCAACCGCAGAAAGGAGGATCACAACGACAAGGGTCGAAGTACGCAGCATGGCTCAGACCTCCGAGAAAAGACGACAAGTTGCCACAAAAACACCTAAGAATTCTCCCCCAAGGGACGAAGTTTTCAAGCGAATTCTTCGGCTCCTCGCTGTTTGGTGTGGGTAGAAGCTGGAGGTCGAGTCCCCCAGACCCCCTGGCATTTACCGCTTTCGGACTTATCGACAGGCAGCATTGGGATGGATCCGCCGATGACCCTTGGCATGACCTTTTGCGGGTCAGTCATTGGCGAGTCGGGAGCCTCGCCCGTCCAGCAAGGGGCGATCCCACGTGCCGCCCCCATCGGCCAGGCCGGCTCTGATACCCACCCACAGAAAACTGCGAGGAGGCAATTCTTATAGGACTAATACACCAGGATGCCGCTGCCTGTCAGAAGAACCGCGATCCAGTTTTGAAACCCACAGTGGCTGCATGGCGAAACGTTGAGAGCGACCGATTCTTGCCGTACGTTCGACCCCGGTGGCCGGAGATCGACCTCGGCGACGTCAAGGGCGGAACCGGAGAATTGCTGAACGACCAGTCCACGAATGGGCGTAGCCGGCTCGTACACAGTGTCCACCTGGAAGTCCCCCGTGCCATCGCCCAAGAGCACGTAAATGCCCCAACCGCCTACCTCGTCATCGTCCGGATCGCCGTCGCCGGCGCTGATTACGAGGTCAAGGTGACCGTCTCCATCCAAATCCGCAAAGGCCACTTCATTGGGGGAACAATCCGAGCACACGTCGATATCCATCGGCGATTCAAAGCCGTCGGAGGTAGGAGACCGGTCGCCCGACGAGTTGATCAGGATCGAGACAGAAGGCGCGAGCGTGGGATCGTCGATGTTGCGGTTGGTGATGTTCACTGAGGAGTTGGCCACGGCCAGATCCGGGTAGCCGTCTTCGTTCACGTCGCCGGACGCCAGCCCGAAGGGATACCCCGCATCCGACCCCAGCCCCGTGGCCGTGAACACGACGGCATCGGCGAACGTGGGCGCCGTTTCAGACCCTCGCACCGCGGCGGGCGGAAGCGCCCAACCGACGGCCAACCCCAGGAAACTCAGCGCGAGCCTTCGCGCGGATCGCGGCGAGGAGCGCGGCGAGGAGCGTTGCAGGAAGCCCCGCGCGGCGGATGAGCGCGCGAAGCTAGAGAGAGAAAGAGAGAGAGAAAGAGAAAGAGCGCAATTCCCGCACCACACTTTCGACTCCTTCCGAATAGCGACACAGACCGCCGCAGCCGCCTGACCGTCAGGAGCCTCCGCGGTCCAGCACAGAGCGTCTTTCGCTTCGGTCGGAGTCCCGCCCGCAAACAGGGCAGGGCTGCGCCACCGGCGCGTGACGCCGATGACCGGTGGGATTGTAACGCCGTCAAGCTTGGCGTGTCATGCCTCGCGCCAAGGGGGTCTGGCCATCCTCCAGCCCGCACCCCTGACATCCTTGACCGCGCGGATCGGGCGGCTATGCTGCCGAGCTTACGGGGACGTAGCTCAATTGGGAGAGCGTCGCGTTCGCAATGCGAAGGTCGTGGGTTCGAATCCCATCGTCTCCAGTCTATCGTGCCGGACAGGTTGATCCACACTGCGGGGCTTGCCGCCCCTGGCAGCCCGTGGTGGAACTCGAAACCGGACGCAGCGCCCTTCACCTCCTCGCAAGCGGGGATCCAGGCCGCCTTGGAAAACTGCTGGATTCGTGCCCCTTCGGCTGCCGCCGGCTGGATTCCCGCCTGCGCGCGAATGACGATCGTCGTCTTTCACCACGCACTGTTAATCACCCATGCCCCCAATGCCGGCCGGGTCCGTCAGGCGTCGTCCAACACGTCGATCGCCGCGAACGATTTTCCTTCGAGGAACTCGAGGGAGGCGCCGCCGCCGGTGCTGACGTGGGTCATCTGATCGGAGATGCCGGCCGCGGCGACGGCGGCAGCGCTGTCTCCTCCGCCGATCACGGTGACCGCGCCGCGCTTCGTCGCCCGGGCCATGGCGCGGGCGACGGCGAGCGTGCCGCGGTCGAAAGGCGGCGTCTCGAAGACGCCCATCGGCCCGTTCCACACGATCGTCTGCGCCTGTCCCAGCGCCTTTTCATACTCGATGATCGTGGTCGGCCCGATGTCCAAGCCCATCAGCTCGCCGGGGACGCCGCCGCCGGCGGTGGCGGTGGCAGCGCTGCTGCTGCCCGTGCCGCTGTCGGTGCCGCGGGTGGCGGCGATGCCGCACACGCGCGTAGCGATAGCAGCCTCGATCTTCCCCGCGGCGATGCAATCCGCCGGCAGGACGAGTCTCGTTCCCGCCTTCTCGAGCAGCCCGCGGGCCAGGTCGATCGCATCCGCCTCGACTTTGCTGCGCCCGACCGCGTGCCCCTGCGCGGCCCAGAACGTGAACATCATGGCGCCGCCGACGAGCAGCGTGTCGCACTTTCCAAGCAGGTTTTCGATGACTTTAATCTTGTCGGAGACCTTGGCGCCGCCGAGGATGCAAACGAAGGGCCGCTTCGGCGAATGGACCGCGGCGCCGAGGAATTGCAGCTCCTTGCGCACGAGGTCTCCGACGACGCGCGGCTTGCCGGTCAGGAGCTTCGGCACGGTGTACATGCTCGCGTTGTCGCGGTGGCAGGCGCCGAAGGCGTCGTTGACGTACACGTCGGCGAGGTCCGCAAGCTGCCGGGCGAAGTCGTCCTTTGCCTGGCGAAGGCTTGGATCCTTGGCGGCGTTCTTGTCCTTGATCACCTCCGCCTCGTGGAAGCGAACGTTTTCCAGCAGCACGACGTCGGCGTCGCGCATCTCGCGGACCGCGTGGCGCACGTCTGGCCCGACGCAGTCGTGCAGGAACCGCACGGGGCGTTCGAGCAGCTCGCTGAGGCGCACGGCCACGGGCGCCATGGAATACTTGCCCTTGTTATGAGGCTCCTCGTCCGGGCGGCCGAGGTGGCTGACGAGGATGACGCGTCCGCCGCCGGCGATCAGTTTGCGGATCGATGGCAGGGCGGCGCGGATGCGCGTGTCGTCGGTGATGTGCCGGGTCGCGTCCAGCGGCACGTTGAAGTCCACGCGCACGAGCACGCGCAGGCCTCGGACGTTGACGGCGTCGATGGTTTTTTTCATGGGATGCGTCTCTTCCTTTCAGGCCCGAGATGAGGGGAGTATCGGGCGCTTGGGCGGCGGATGTAAAGGATGGCGCCGCGATCGGCGGGGAGCCATGCAGGTCGGCGCGATTCGTGCGGGGCAGGCAAGGCGCGATACAGAGCGGCAAGGCGCGGAAGCGACCACTCCTGCTTCATCGCCCACGGGCTGGCGAATGCGCCAGACCGTGCCACCCCGCCGACTGGATTCCGGCCTGCGCGGAAATGACGGGCTTCACGCTCCTGCCGCCGACGGCTAAGGTCAGGACGTGGATCGTCTTTCAATCGTCATTCCGGCGTGGAACGAGGGTCGCCGAATCGCGTCAACGCTGCAGCGGCTCGACGCCTTCGCCCGCAGCGCTGCCTTCGCCTGCGAGGTCCTCGTCGTCGATGACGGCAGCACGGACGATACGGCGATGGTCGTCGCTTCGTTTCAACCGTCGAACATGGCGCTGCGGTTGATTCGTCGGACGCACGCGGGCAAGGGGGCGAGCGTGCGCGAAGGCATGCTCGCGGGCACGGGCGGCGCGGTGCTCATGACCGACGCGGACCTGTCAGCGCCGCTGGATCAAGTTCCCAGGTTGATCGAGCACCTCGGGAGGGGAGCCGACATTGTGATCGGCTCGCGGCGGATGCCGGATTCCGTGCTCGACCCGCCGCAACCGCCGCTGCGCCGGCTGATGGAGCGGACGTTCCGCACCCTGCGCCGCGCGATCCTGCTGCCGGACATCCGCGACACGCAGTGCGGGTGCAAGCTGTTCACGCGCGGCGCGGCGCAGGCCGTGTTCCCCGGCGTGACGGTGAGCAGTTTCGCGTTCGACTGCGAGGCGCTGGCGATCGCCCGGTCGCTCGGGCTGCGCATCCGCGAAGTCGGCATCCGCTGGTGCAACCACCCCGACAGCCGGGTGAGACCCCTGCGCGACTCGCTGCGCGTTCTGCTGGATCTGGTGCGGATTCGCCGGCGAATACGGGGGAAGTAGCGCGCGGAGGCGCGGAGAACGCAGGGAAGAGGACGCGGATGCGGGCGGCGGGCGGAGCAACGATCGGAACGGCGGTGCCCTGAGCGCGCGTCGTGGGATCGCCCGCGCGATGCCTGTTCCTTGCGCGCCCCTCGATTGGGGTGTGGCTATTTCGGTCGCCGGACCCGCTCAGCCAGGGCGGAGCACCGGGATTCCATGGGATGAAACGGGCATCGGACTTCGTCGACACCGGACCTCGGTCCTGCCGTCTACCTGGCGCAACTGCGAACGGCCGGATTCTCAAGAACTTTCAAGAGCGGGTCGACCGATCGGGGCAAACGCGGACCGATTGGGGCAAACGGCGCATCGCAAGATTTGTACTTGCGTTCTCCGGGCCGAAAACACCGCTTTGCCAAGGCAGAGGACGAGCATGCCGGAATCCCTGGCCAGCCGCTCGCGTAGTCCTGACCCACGTAGACCTGTTCCTTTAAGCCGCTCTGGTTATCATGTTCCCTGTCCGTTGCTCCTTTCCTAGCCAAAGGAATCTCCGTGCCGGGATAAGGTACCGGCCCGGGCAATGGACCATCATCCCCTGCTGTTCAGGTGGATCCCCCGTGAGGATCAGGACGCCGCCGCGCGGCGGGGATATGAGGGCGGCACGCGACGACGTCATGGGGAACCGCTTCCTTACGGGCGCGGCGATGTCGCCTGTCGCTTGTCGCTTGTTGCCTGTTGCCGTTGAAGAACCGCATCCTTGCGGACGCAGCTTGGGGGCGACGGGCGGGGACACTTTTTCTTGAGGGACCACGAATGATCAGCAAGGCCGGAACCGTTGCCGAGTATCTCAAAGAACTTCCCGAGGACCGACGCACCGCGATCCAAGCGGTGCGCGAAGTCGTGCTTGCGAACCTCGACCAGGGGTTTGCCGAGATCATGCAATACGGCATGATTGGATACTGCGTGCCGCACAGCATTTATCCGCCGGGGTACCACTGCAGCCCGGAGCAGCCGCTGCCCTTCGCCGGACTTGCTTCACAAAAGAACCACATGGCGTTGTACCTGATGTGCATCTACGGCAGCGGCGCGGAGGAGACCTGGTTCCGGCAGGAGTGGGCGAAAACCGGAAAGAAGCTCGACATGGGCAAGTCGTGCATCCGCTTCAAGCGGCTGGAGGATCTGCCGCTGGAACTCATCGGCCGCACGATTGCCCGCGTCAAGCTGCAGGAATACGTCGACTGGTACGAGAAGGTCATACGCAGCCGTGAGAGACCCAAGTCAGCCACGAAAACGGGATCCGGAAGCCGCGGATCATCGGCTGCCAAGACCGACCAGAAGAAGACAAGGAAGGCTGCGGCGAAGCGGACGACGAAGAAGAAGTCAGCGGCGACGAAGCGCGGTGCCGCAAAGGGCGCCAAGAAAAGACGCTGAATCTGCCCGATCCGCGGCCTCGAGCCATGGCGGGCCTGTTACGTCGCGGAGAGGGCGGGACAAACCGTCGCCATTTGTCGGGCCGTTGACAGGTGCGCGCGTGCGGGCATTCAATTCGGAGGCGGCTTGGGAACAGGCGCACAGGTTGGAAACCTGTGCTACAGCCACCGGTTGGAAACCGGTGCCACAGGCACGGGTTGAACCCCTGTGTTGCAACCCCCGGTTGGAAACCGGTGCCACAGGCACGGGTTGAACCCCTGTGCTGCAGCCACCGGGTGGAAAACCGGTGCCACAGGCACGGGTTGAACCCCTGTGTTACAACCCCCGGTTGGAAAGCCAGAACTACACAGGATCCTTCAGCAGGCTCTTTCACATCATGAACACTTCACATTCTCAAACTTGGAATCCGGCGTCCGGGCAGCCGATGGCGGCGTCGGGCGGGCGGATGAATCGGCTGATGATGCTGATGATCGTCGCGCTCATCGGCTGGGTGGCGTATGAGCGCTCCTCGACGCGGCCCGCGGCGGCGCTGGATCCGCAGCACGAGGTTCGGCCTGTCGTGGCACGAGGCGATCTCGCCGAAGACGAGAGGGCGACGATCGAGATCTTCAAGCGCACCGCGCCCAGCGTGGTGTACATCCGCAACATCGGTCTGCGCCGCGATTTCTTCACGCGCGACATTTTCAAGATACCGCAGGGCGCCGGCTCGGGCTTCGTGTATGACCCCGCCGGTTACCTCGTGACCAACCTCCACGTGATCCGCGGCGCGGATTCGGTCGTCGTTACCCTGGCGGACCAGAGCGAACACGAGGCCAAGGTCGTGGGCTTCGCGCCGGACAAGGACCTGGCCGTGCTTAAGCTCGATGACGTGGGATCGGACAAGCTGCGCGCCATCGCCGTGGGCGCCTCGGCGGATCTGCAGGTGGGCCAGAAAGTGTTCGCCATCGGCAACCCGTTCGGTCTCGACCACACGCTGACGACGGGCATCGTCAGCGCGCTGGGGCGGGAGATCGACTCGCTGGTGGACGGGCGCATGATCGAGGACGTGATCCAGACGGACGCGGCCATCAATCCGGGGAACTCCGGCGGCCCGCTGCTGGACAGCGCGGGGCGGCTGATCGGCGTCAACACGCAGATCGCCAGCCCGTCCGGTGGCAGCGCGGGCATCGGGTTCGCCATTCCGGTGGACACGGTGGTGCGCGTGGTGACGCAGATCATTCAACATGGACGCGTGATCCGCTCGGGCATCGGGGCGACGATCGTGCCGGACCGCATCGCGCAGCGGCTGGGCTACACCGGCGTCATGCTTAACGAGATTCAACCGGGGAGCGGCGCCGAGCGGGCGGGCCTGAAGGGGCTGAAGCTCAGCCGCGACGGGACGCGCATCGACGAGCCGGGCGACATCATCATCGCCGTCGGCGAGCGGACGGTCGCCGGCAGCAACGACCTTCTCAACGCGCTGGAACCCCACGCCGTGGGCGAGAAGGTCGAGATCACCTACCGCCGCGGCGAGCAGGTGCTGAAGGCGACGGTGACGCTGCAGGCAATTGAATAGCAGAGGGCGAATGGCAAATAGCGAATGGCGAATAGCGAATGGCCAGTAGCCAGTAGCAAGTGGCCAGCAGCAGGCAGCCAGCAGCAAGTAGCCCATGGCCGACAGTGAATCGCGGATGCTTCTGCTTATCGACCATTACGACTCGTTCACGTTCAACCTCGTTGGGGCCATCGGCGCGCTGGGATGGACGGACATGCGCGTCGTGCGGCATGATGAACTGAGCGTGGAAGCCTGCGAGGCGCTGCGGCCCTCGCATGTGGTGCTGTCACCCGGACCGTGCACTCCGAAGCAGGCCGGGATCAGCGTGGAACTGGTGCGGAGGCTTGCCGGCCGGACGTCGATCCTCGGCGTGTGCCTGGGGCATCAGTGCATCGCGGAAGCGTTCGGGATGCGGGTCGTTCGCGCGGGGCGGCTGATGCACGGCAAGACGAGCCTGATCCATCACGACGGCGCGGGCGTGTACACCGGGTTGCCCAATCCGTTTCGCGCCACGCGGTACCATTCGCTCATCGTCGATGAAGCGACGATTGGATCGCAGTTCGTCATTTCGGCGCGCAGCGAGCAGGGCGAGCTGATGGGAGTGCGCCATCGCACCTTGCCGATCGAAGGCGTGCAATTCCACCCGGAAAGCTACCTGACCGAATGCGGCGATCGACTGCTCGCGCGGTTTCTCGGTCTGTCTCCGAACCCGGGGAATCGAGAGATCGTCGAGTCAGCGGAGCGAGCGCTTGTCGAGCGGCCAGATCGAGAGCTTGTCGTGCCATCGGGGATCGCCCTTGCTGGCGCTACGGGTTCTGAAACCGGAGCGCAGGCGAGCAATCAGAACCCGTAGCGCAAGTCAGGGTCGATTGCGCGTCTTGAGAATCGCTGCACGCCCCGAACGCCACGCCGCACGCCTCGAGCGCACGACTGCACCCGTCAAACCTGCACGGTGCAATGCCGTTTGTCCTTGCGGCGACCCGTCGGTACGATGCCCCGCCCAGTCGGGCGTGCATGACCACCGCTCGCGGGCGGTTCAGCAGTGATTGCGGGCAGTTCAACAGTGATTCCGGGCAGTTCAACAGCGACCGCGGGCCGTTCAGCAACGAGGGCGAATGGAGCTTCTGAGAGATTTCTGGCACCTGATCTCCACCCCCGAGGGGCTTCAGAAGCTCATCGGCTGGGGCGGGCTGCCGATCATGTCGGCCATCGTGTTCGCCGAGACCGGGCTGCTCATCGGCTTCTTTCTGCCCGGCGACAGCCTGCTCTTCATCGCGGGTTTCATGGCGAGTCCCGCGGGCGAGAAGATTGTCGGGCAGCATCCGTTCTCGATCGTGTGGCTCAACGTCGTCCTGATGATCGCGGCCATCGTCGGCGACACGGTCGGCTACTGGATCGGGCATAAGGCGGGTCCCGCCATCTTCAACCGTCCACAGAGCCGGCTGTTCCGCCGCGATCACCTCCTTCGCGCGCACGCCTTTTATGAGAAGCACGGCGGCAAGACCATCGTGCTCGCCCGGTTCATGCCGATCGTGCGCACGTTCGCGCCCGTGGTGGCCGGCGCGGCGGACATGAACTACCGCCATTTCCTCGCGTACAACGTGTTCGGCGGGATCGGCTGGGTCTTGAGCATGACGTCGCTGGGGTTCTTTCTGGGCCGGATTGAGTGGGTGCAGAAGAATCTCGAGAAGGCTGTCATTGTCGTAATTCTGCTGAGCATCTCGCCGATGCTGATCCATGCGTGGCAGGAGCGGCGGAAGCGGCGGTTGAGCCTGGCTGAGCCGCGGCGGTGAGAGAGCGACCCTTATCAGCGCCGCGCCCGTCAGCAGTACATCCCGGTGTGCCACTGCTCTGTGAGCAGTGTATCCAGGTGTGCCACTGCTCTGTGAGGGAGCGGTCCGCGACGAAAGCGCTGAAATCACCTCGTGACGGTCGCGGCTCGGATGGAGCGCGATGCCATGTTCACGGGACGCCGCACTGCCCTGTGCGACCCGTGTCGCATGCCACACTCCACCGGTTGGAAACCGGTGCCACAGCCCACCGGTTGGAAACCGGTTCCACAGCGCCCGACTCGCAATTCGAGGTCTGCCAAGTAGAATGCGCCTCATGCCGAAACTCGGCGTGAACATCGACCATGTGGCCACCGTGCGGCAGGCGCGGCGGGCGGATGAGCCGGACCCGGTGTGGGCCGCCGTCGAGGCGGAGCTGGGCGGGGCCGAGGGCATCACGTTCCACCTGCGCGAGGATCGGCGGCACATTCAGGACCGCGACGCAAAGCTCCTGCGGCAGACCGTCGCGGTGAAGTTGAACATGGAAATGGCCGTCGCCGAGGAGGTCGTGCGGATGGCCGAGGAGCTGCGCCCGCATCAGTGTACGCTGGTGCCGGAGCGGCGCGAGGAGCTGACGACGGAGGGCGGGCTGGACGTCGTGCGGCACCGGACGCGCGTGGCGGAGGTGGTCGGGCGGCTGAAGACGCGCGGCATCGTGCTCAGCGCGTTCATCGAGCCGCTGGCCGAGCAGATTCGCGGCAGCGCCGATTGCGGATTCGACGCGATTGAGCTGTGGACGGGCCGCTACGCGCACGCGAAAACGCCGGCCGAGCGGGAGTCGGCGCTCGCCGAGATTCGATCGAGCATCGACGCGGCCCACCGGCTGAGGCTGGACGTGCATGCGGGGCACGGGCTGACGTATCGAAACGTCCGCGAGCTGGCCGCGACGCCGGGTCTGTCGGAGTTCAACATCGGGCATTCGATCGTGTCTCGGGCGATGTTCGTAGGGATGCGCGAGGCCGTGCGGGAGATGAAGGCTTTGATCGCGTAATGGCATCGCGGGCGTTGCCGGAAATTGGAACCGGGCACTGACGTCGCCCCCCCGCGCCGGCGACGCGCCTCGTCACTCCCGCGCAGGCGGGGGTCCAGGGCCCACCGCAAGGCCACTGGATTCCCGCCTGCGCTGGAATGACAGGAGGCTGGGTCGTTCGTCGCTCCGCGACGAGAGCTGGGTTTCGCCCTGCGTGGGATGGACGGGTTTGCACGTTCACCAGCGAGTTGACCGGCCCGCGTGGACGCGATGCAGGACGACAAGCCTGCACGTTGCGGCTAATGGCTCCTCACTGGCGTGAGGGGTTCTGAAACGGGGGCTGCGGGAGGTGGTTCGGGAATCATGAAAGTCAGTGCGACGATGCAGGGTTCGATGACCGCGATCGTGACGCCGTTCCGCAACGGCGAGGTGGACTTCGCGTGCCTTAAGAAACTCGTGGATCGTCAGATCGACGGCGGGACGGACTGGCTGGTCCCCTGCGGGACCACCGGCGAGTCGCCCACGCTCTCGGACGACGAGACGCAGCGCGTGATCGACGCGGTCATCGAGCAGGCTGGCGGTCGTCGACCGGTCATGGCCGGCGCCGGCTCGAACTGCACCGCCAAGGCGGTCAAGCTGTCGAGGCAGGCGCGGCAGGCCGGCGCCAGCGCCATTCTCAGCGTCGTGCCGTACTACAACCGACCGACTCAGGAAGGGCTGTACCGCCATTTTTCCGCGGTGGCGGAATCGGTCGATATCCCCGTCGTGCTGTACAACGTGCCGTTTCGCACGGGGCAGTCGATCGCCAACGAGACGGTGGCGCGGCTGCGCAAGGCGTGTCCAAACATTGTGGCGCTGAAGCACGCGACCGGGACGACCGCGGGCGTGGACGAGCTGGCGGGGCTGTGCGACATCGTCGTGCTCAGCGGGGATGACTCGCTGACTTGGCCTCTCATGGCGCTGGGCGCGAAGGGCGTGATCAGCGTCATCGGCAACCTGACGCCGCGGTGGATGAAGGATCTGGTGGACGCGGGGCTGAAGGGCGACGCGGCGGCGGCGCTGAAGCTGCATCGCAAGCTGTCGGACCTGGCGGATGGGATCGGCAAGTTCGGGCCAAACCCGCTGCCGATCAAGACGGCCATGGGGCTGTGCGGTCTGCTGGCGGAGGAGTTCCGGCTGCCGCTTTGTCCGCTGGATGCGAAGTCGCGCGGGGAGATTGAGAAACTCCTGAAGGCGCACGAGCTGATGTAGCGCGAGGTTGGATCGGTCCGAGTGGCACTTATGACCCATGCAGCAACACACGCGGCGGCGCATCATTCAACTTCCGCCCACGGCTCGCCCGCGGCGCATCGGCGCGAGCTGCGGCTCCCGGTCAAGCTTCTGGTGTACCTTGTGTGGGTCGGCGCGGGCTACGTCTTCTGGCAACTGGGATACGCCGCGCTGGGCATGGGCGATCCGCAGATGAGCGTGCGGCTGTTTGCGGGGTGGCGGATGGCGGCCGGGCTGCCGCTGCTGGCCGCGCTGTCCGCGGTGACGGCGGCGACGGCGACGATGCTGCTGCGGCGCTGGATGTGCGACGCGGGCACGTTTGCCGTGGCCGTGGGGCTGGCGGCGCTCTCCGTGCGCGGCGGAACGGTCGAGTATCTGCTGATTCAGTCGGGAGCGGGCGGAGCCCGGGGCGGAGCGAGATTGCCCCTGATGTTCGCCGTGGAGCTGGTTGCGTGGGCGGGCTTGTTGCTCATTGCGGCGCGGGTCACGGCCATGTTCAGCCGCGCCGCGCGAGGCGGGCACGAAGAGCGCGATGCCAGTGATGCGACAAGCTCAATCCCGCAGAACCCCTGCGGCGCGGAGCTTTCCGTTCTTGTGCGGCGCGCCGGTCGGGGAGGCGACGGGACGCTCACCCCGCTCGACCGAGGCCTGCGGCACGCGGCGATGGCGGCGGTGCTGACGGCGGCGCTGATTATCGTCTTTTCGCTGGACCTGACGCGGCGTCCGGTGTCGCACGGACAGGTGCTGTTCGTCAGCGCGGCCTCCGCGTGGATCGCCACCTACTTTGCGTTCAAGCAGTTCCCGGTGCGTTCGGCGCTGTGGGCGATGCTGGCGGCGCTGACGGTGGCGCTGGTCGGTTACCTGATGGCGACGCTGGGCTCGGGTCGCGCGGACCTTCCGATGAACCTGCCGCACTCGCCCTTTCTGCGGACGCTGCCGATCCAGGCGGCGGCGGCGGGAGTCGGCGGAGCGCTGCTGGGCTTCTGGTTCGTCTTTGACGCGGCGCATGTGGCGACGAGCGACAAGCCGCGGAGCGGCAGCGAAAAACCGGCCTCGGGGAAGAAGCGGTCATGACCGGGCCCAAGCCCGCGCTGAGCACCTACGACGAACTGCGGGCGAAGATCATTCACGAGACCGAGCTGGCGCTGCTGATGGGTCTGCTGCACCCGGAGTCCGTCCCGCGCATCCCCATGGTCGAAGTCGGCAAGGGCACGTTCAGCCGCGACTTCGCCCGCGAGTTCTGGCGCGACGCCGCAGGCATCGAAGATCCCGAGGTCCAGATGGAAGCTCGCTGAGAGGAACTGGGTGGCACGGCCTGGCGTACTCGCCTGGTCGTGGCGAGCGGCGCAAGACAGGGTCAGCGGAGTACCGTAGACCATGCCACCCGCCTTGGCGGGCGGCGCAAGACGTGGTCACATGGTCCACGGAGTACCGTAGACCATGCCACCCGCCGCATCGGACAGTGATCCCGAAGAACCGGCAATCGCCTGCATCCACGGGCCTGTGCGTCAGGATCGCGGCAGCCCCAGCGGGATCACCTCGTTCATGCTCCCGCTGCGCAGGCCGCGCAGGTCAAACGTCACGTAGGCGTAGCCGAGCGAGCGCAGGCGCTCGTCCACGCGCCGCGCGAGGGACGGCTCGACCAGACGCGAAAACTCCGCCGGCGGCACTTCGATGCGCGCGAGCCGGTCGTGATGGCGCACGCGACATTCCCGAAAACCCAGTTCGACGAGAAACGCCTCCGCCTGCTCGATGGCGCGGAGCTTCTCCGGCGTGATCGTCTCGCCGTACTGCACGCGGCTGGACAGGCAGGGCGCGGCCGGCTTGTCGTGCGTGGGGAGTCCGAGGCGACGCGACAGCTCGCGGACGTCCGCCTTGGTCAGCCCCGCTTCGGCCGCGGGTGCGACCACGTTGTGCTCCGCCGCGGCCGTCAAACCGGGGCGGTAATCGCCGAGGTCGTCGGCGTTTGTGCCGTTGAGGATCACGCTGATGCCGCGCTCCGCAAGCAACGGGCGCATCGTCTCATAGAGCGTCGTCTTGCAGAAATAGCAGCGGTTTACGGGGTTGGCGAGGTAGTCGGCCTTCTCGAATTCGCCGGTGTTGAGAAGGACGTGCTCCGCGCCCAGCTCGGCGGCGAGGCGCACGGCTTCATCCAGTTCGGACGACTTGAGGCTCGGACTGCGACCCGTAACGGCGAGGACGTTTCCCGGGCCGAGCACGTCGAGCGCAACCCTGAGCACGAACGTGGAATCCACGCCTCCGCTGAACGCCACTGCGACGCGGTCCAGCGCGCCGATGCGCTTTCGCAGGGTCAGGAGTTTCCCTTCCGGCGTTGCGGCAACGGTCTCTTGAATGGTGTTCGCTTCCCTCATGCTCTTATCATACGGGCTCACGGTCCTGGCGCGGCCGCGCGTTTCGCCGGAGATTTGAGGATGGGGAGCCGCTCAAACTGCGGTTCGACGCGCGTCAGCTCCAGTTCCTTGAAGAGCAACGCGGGCGCCACCACGCTCCCCGTGCCGGAGCCGAAGCCCATGTCGTTGTGCGCCGCCCGGTCCTTGCCCGCGGCGAGGATGTCCTTGAATTTCGCCTCGTCCACGGGGATCGAATCCAGCCCGCGAAGGCGCTCCTCCTTGCCGTCCGCGACGTTCACCTTGTACGCCGCCGTGGGGTCCGAAGGCGATCCCGACGCGATGCGGATGGCGAACTCAAGACCCTCGTCCTTGGCTGCTTGGATGAGTTCAGCCTTGAGCTCCTCGGCGGAAAGTCCGTCGGTCGCCTCGACGAACAGGCAGGCGATGTGCGCGGAGGCGCTGCCGAAGCGCCCCTGACCGTGCCCGTTGGATTCCTTGACTTTGCGCGAAGGGGCGCGTCCGGCGAGCAGGTTCTTAAGAATGCCGTTCTCGACGAGCGAGACCTTCTGCGTCCGGACGGCTTCATCATCATACTCGCCGTGGCCGGCCAGCAGCGTCTCGCCGAAGAACGTCTGCGACGGATCGTCGTACACGTTGAGCGAGCGCGGCAGGATGCGCAGTCCGAGCTTCTTTTCCATCGAGTCATCGGGCGCGAAGCGCGAGCCGACGGTCACCGGCTTGGCGCACAGGGCGTCGCCGAGCACCTCACCGATGGCGGCCGCGGCGGCTGGCGCGTCAAACAGCACGGGGCCGGAGTAGTGCTCAATGGAGCCGGCGGCGGCCCGCGCGGCGAGGTCGGCGCACATCTCGTCGATCTTGGCGAGCATCTTGTCCATCGAGGGAAGCTGATCGAACTTCTCGCCGATGAACTGCCGCTCGTCGGAGAGGTCCATGCCGTCCGCGGCGCGCATCGAGGCGCTGGCGGTGATGATGACGCCCGTGTCGCCGTGGCGATAGCGCGTGCCTTCGGTGTTGACGAGGTAGCGGTTCGTGTGCCCGGCGAAGAACGTGACCGTCGCGTTTTCGATGTCGGGGAAGGCCAGGAACCGTTCGGAGAGCTTGCGCACGTTTTCCTGCCACGCGGGGCGGTCCACCGCCAGCGCGATGACCGGGTCCATGACGATCACGGGCGGCGCTTTCGAGAAGTCGTCGGGGCGGTCCTCGACGTTCATCTCCTTCAGCATGGCCTGTTTGCGCGTAAGAATCTCCAGCGACATCTTGTAATCGGCGTCGGTTCCGAGCCAGATGTTGTGCCGGATGGCGCGTTCGTCGTCGTCCAGGGGAAGCGGGACGCCCCCGCCGCCGCCAAAGCCGAGGTTGCCGTCGTCGAGGTTGTACGAGCCGACGCGCACGTCGGGCTGAAACGCGCGACGGCGGCTTTCATCAACTTGCAGAAGGCCGCCGTACTGTGCCTGCACGTTGAATGCGACGGTGTCCTCGACCACGTACTGGATGAAGTACGGTCGCGGCATGCCTTCGAGGACGAGTTCCTTGCTCGACCGGTCCATTTCCGCCAGCAGGCTTCGCAGCAGGATGTCGCTCTCATCGAGCGTCGCCGTCTGCGCGATGGCAGCCGGGCAAGCCCGAGGCTCCAGCGCGCCAGCAGGAACGATCCCCGCGGCGGCGAAGCATGCACCGCACACAAGCGCCGACCGTCTCGAGCTGTTTCCAAGCATTCGATTCATTGGCAATTCCTTCCGCAGCGGCGGATCAACGTATCGACGGAGGATCGTCGTCCTGTCCGGTTCCTGAAAACATCCGGTTGTGCGCGCCCTCCGCGTTGGCCGCAATGCTTCCATCGTCATTTTCCTGGTACCCCAGGGTCGCGCAGGTTTCCGTGCCGACGTGACCATCGCAATACATCGCGTTGGCCTTGGCGCCGTGGCGCGGGTGAATGGCGGACCGATGCTCCGGCGCGCGGTTGCCATCGTCGCAGTAGTCGGACGTGGCGGTCAGTCGCGGAGGATCGAGTGACCAGGCGTGATTTCCCACGGCGAACAGGTCCGACCCCCCGTCCGCGCGGAAGGCGGTGCGGGCGCGTTTTTCCTTGCCCGCGGCGGTGCCCATCGCGTCCGCGGCCATCACCGTGCCGGCAGCCGCGCGAATGCGCCCGATGGGAACCGGGAAGTTGATGAACCCATTGGCTTCCGCGCCGTTCTTGAAGCGCGCATTGCCGAGGAACTGGGAGTTGTAGCCAAAAGCATAATTGCGGTTGTTGATCCACTCCGGCACTTCGGGGCAGAGGAACACATCGCTGCCGTCCACGGCCTTGACGTTGTCCTGCGCGGGGTCGGGGCTGGGTTGCTGAAAAGCGTAGAACCCCGCCTCGGCGCCCATCTGGACGTACCAGCGCGGGCGGAAGTGCAGCCCATTGCCGACCCAGTACACATTGCGGTTCGGATCGGCGAACTTGGCAGGACGACCCGGAACGACGTGGCCGTGATTCTCGTCAGCATAGATCGTCCAGCCGATTCCGATCTGCCGAAGGTTTGTTCCGCAGCGCAGGGTCCTGGAAGTCCGCCGCGCGGCCTGAAGGCTCGGCAGAAGAATGGAAATCAGCAGGCCGATGATGGCGATCACGACGAGCAGCTCGATGAGCGTGAACCCGCGCACGCGATCAGTCGGCCTGGCGGAGAGGTTCATGCGATTCCTTTCCGAAAGGGGTTGGCCGAAAACAGCTCCGTTTCACGACCACGCATTGAGGAGCAATCGTTCCCCAGTTCTTGGGAGGGCGGCGGCTACTGATCGCTCGTGCCGTGACCGCCCGATGCCGCTTTGTCGAAAACGGGGTCGAGCATCGGAGACGGAAGGATCGGCGGGCGCGACTGATCGACTTCGCGTTTCTCGATCTCGATCGTGGAGACGAGAACGCTCGGCGAGACGGCGGACACCGGCACCCATCCGCTCTCCGCCCCGCACGAGCCGTTGAACACATCCGGGTCGTCGCCCGTGCAGAGAATCCGCTCGAAGCACGACAGCGGCGTGCCCACGATGTCCACGCCGCGGATCAGCTCGTCCGCGCGGCCATCCGCGTACACGCGGTACACGACGATCGGCAGCACCTTGAAACTCTGCGGGCCCTGCCGCTGCGTCATCGTGAAGCCGCCGGAGATGTCCTCGAACAGCAGACCGTAAGGCTTGCCCGCCGTCTTGCACTCCTCGATCAGCATCTCGCGCAGCTTGGGAAACGGCACGGACTTTGAGGACTCGACGATCAGGTTGGCCTGGCGCGAAACGGCGCCGCTGCCCGGCTGGCGGCGCCCGTGCCCGTTGGACTGCGGCACGCCCGCCACCGGCGTGCGCGACATCAGGAACGTGCTCAGCACGCCCTTGTCCACGAGCGTGACCTTCGCGGCGGCCACGCCTTCATCGTCAAACCGGTAATACCCCCGCAGGTCAATGTCGCCGAACAACTTGCGCGTCGGGTCGTCCACGACGCTGATGAAGTCGGGCAGAACGGGCTTGCCCACTTTCTTGGTGAACGTCTGCCCTTCGCTCACGTCGCGCTGGCGATGCCCTTCGATGCGGTGGCCAAAAATCTCGTGGAAGAATACGCCGCTGGCGCGGTTCAGCAGAATGGCCGGACCGGTGTACGGCTGCGCGAGCGGCGCGGCGCGCAGAGCCATCACTTGATCCAGCACTTTCCGAAACGCCTCCGCGACCGTCTTTTCATCCGGCAGCTTGTCCGGCACGGCGGCGTTGAAGTCGTCGCTCTGCGTGAGGGTCATGCCGTCGTCGGCCTTGGTGGCGGCCTGAAGCGTGACGCGGAAACGCTGCAGGCTGGTCACAATCCGCGCGCCTTCGCTGGAGACGATCGTGGTGGTGGCGGACGACGTGCCGAGCGTGACGCCGGACTGATAGACGAGAGGATACTCGCGCGCGAGGGCGGAGATGCGGCGCAGCCGATCCTTCCAGCCTGCCGGATCGAAAGTCGAAGGCAGCGCCGGCTCGCTGAAGACGTTGGGCGATTCCTTGCTGAAATCGTCGGACTGGTCCTCCTCCTCGACTTTGACCTTCAGGTTGGTCTGCACCTGCTGATAAGCTTGGACGGCGTCCTTGAACGCCTCGTCGGTGTTGTGCCAGAGGATCTGGCGGATGGCGTCGGGGTTGTCGGAAAGCGGGAGCGAGGCGCTGGTGGGCGAGTACTGGCTGAAGGAGCCGCCGCGCCCGCGGATCTGATGCGTGTTGTCGAGCTTGAAGTCGCCGACCCGCATGTCAATGTTAAGCGTGCGCGCGTGATTTCGCGTGTCGTTGGCCAGCGCGCCCAGCGAGGCTGCATGGACGGAAGTGGACTCCTCGTAAACCGTGTAGGCAAGGTAGTAGGGCTTCAGCCCGTCCTCGGTCTTGAGGTTGTCCATCGAGTACTTCAGCTCGTCTTCGAGGAGCTTGACGAGCGGCGAGGAAGGGGCACTTTGTGCGCCGGCGACTGCCGCGCCAACCAGTAGCACGTACCCGGCCCGACGAACCATCATGTGCATGAAGCTTGCTCCCGTTCCAGACGAGGCGCGAATTTCAGCCCCCGTCGCCGATTCCCCTTCGCGGACGATCGACGAGGGCGTCATCGACCGCGTCCTGCGGCGATGATCGGCTCGGATTCTCAGCGGGGATGATCCGGATGACAAGGGACCCAATCAGATTCCAGCCCCGTCTCCTGTGAACGAGGACCCCAATCTTCAGAGGAGGAGTCGATCTTGAATGGGAACGTTCTGAAGGGCAGCGGAGTCGCGCGATCCGGCGTATTCGATGGGCCGCGAGAATGCCGCAAATCGCCGCCTTGCTGCGCGAGACCGCTCCGCATCCGAGCTCGGTGAGAAGAAGACGATCCGCAGAGACACGCAGAGGACGCAGAGAGAAGACCGGTTGCGCCTCTGCGCTCTCTGCGTCCTCTGCGGATCTTCCTTCATCCCTGACTGAGAACCGGTGGAACGGAATTCGCGCAGCAGGTTCGCCTTTAGACGTGCTGCGATGGGTTTGAAGGTGTTCCACAACCACCGTGCGGCCTGGATCTCGAAGAGATTTGAAATGTGAACGGGCTGCCCGACCTTCACGATGCGCACCCGGACGGTTTTTGTGAACCGATCGTGCAACGCCTCGGTTTTGAGCGAGATCGGCAGTTCGAGACTGCCGCGCGGCGGGATTGATCTTGTCGGCTTGGAGCTGGTCCCCGAACCGGCGATCAAATCCACCTCGATGGCGACATCGCAGATATTCTCCAGCACAAACGCGTGCGAGATCATCCCACCTGCCCAGAATGTGCCGAAATCGTGGAGCGGCTGCCTGCATATCAGCGGCCCGGCCTGCACGCCGCCGGGAGGCAGATCCATCTTCGGCACATTGAGCCGGGCAATCGCATCGGCAATCTCCTGTTCGCTTTGTCGCCGCTTCTCGAAGGAGATTCCCTTGGAAGACGGTGCGCGCTTCACTCTGGGCGGCGGGCCTGAGGCGAGGATCCGGTGGTCCACCGGGGTCGGCGTGGAGCGGGTGGAGACAAGGACGGCAGCCATCACGCAGGCGAAAGTTGACGTGAACATCGCGGATCCTCCGATCGATGGTTTCCACAGTGCATTATGGCCGAGGGTCAGCGGATCGGGCGCAACGGATTGGTAACGTGCAGAACGTTTCAGGGCTGCGCACAGGGTGTTTGGCCCTTCTTCTTGGCAGGCCGTCCTTGGACGGCAAGGAAGCCGGGATTTCGAGGGAGCGATCGGCATCGGGCTTCGGTGAGAAAGGATCGGCGGGCCTGTCCTCAAGAAAGCGCACCCATGAACAACGGCCCGCACATGAACCTAGGTGGAGGCGGCGACCGATTCGTGAAGGCGTCGGTCGATTCGTGAAGGCACCGACCGATTCGTGAAGGCGCCGGTCGATTCGTGAAAGCGTCGACCGATGCGTGAAGGCGCCGATAGATTGGTGAAGGCGCCGACCGTTTTGTTCCCCGAAGGGGAAATACGTGAATAGCCGTGGCTGTCCGCATCGTGCTCGAAACACCCACTTGGGCTGACCGCGCAGGCGGTGAGGCTCGGATCGAAGAATGAGCCGGCTCTCCGACGAGATTGCATGGACAGCCAAGGGACGCTCATGGAAGCCGGGGGCGCGGCCCCCGGGAATCGAGCCTTCGGCGGGTGTGGAACACCTCAGGCGGACGGATGCTCGCCCGAAGTGTTCCGCACTTGATTTCGCGGACCGGGGCGCAGCGGAGCCTCAGCCGGGTTCCGGAAGGAACTCGATCCCCAGCGCGTAGGCGCCAACCGTGGAGGAGGTATGCTTGACGCGCCCGGCCACGAAGTCCTCGCCGTCGTTGACGTACACGCGGACGATCGTCCGCTCGGGAATGCTCTCAGGCGAGCGGACGCCGATGCCTTTTCTGCTGATGTCGCGGCACTGGGCGAAGTAGGTTCGCTCGCCGGGCTGCCCGGGGTTTACGACGAGCATGACCGGCGCGAACCACTCGATCCGCGGGTTTTTGCGCTTCCCGGAATAGTGGTCGCGCCCTCCCTCGGCAACGGCTTCGGCGATCCACTTCTGAATGATCGCCGCGGGGCTGAGTTTCCGTGCAGGGGTTGAAGTGTAGGCCACGGCATCGCTCCTTCGGACCCAACGCGCGGGGCGCGGTCCTTGCCCGAGGTGACGGCTGAATGGGCCAAACGCTTTAGGAGGAAGCGTCCGCGAACCCACAAACGTGAGGCGCCGCGGCACGATGGGTTCAGATGTGGTTTTCGGAACCGCTGGATTTGAAGTCCGGGCTGGGAGAGGTCGTGCCGGCACCCGGAGCAGGCCCCGGCGTCGTCATCCACGCAAAAGCGGGAGTCCATGGCGCACCACCAGGCCGCTGGATTCCCGCCTGCGCGGGAATGACGGGACGGGATTCCCGCCTGCGCGGGAATAACGGGCGTTGCTTTACTCCTCAAACTGTCACGCGGTCTTCGCCAACCGGGCGACCTGCTTCTGCTCCAGCACGAACTCGACCCCCACGATGTACCCGCCGACGGTCGAGGAGCAATGCCGCACGACGCCGATAACGCTGTCCACGCCGTCGTTGACGAAGAGACGCAGCCGCGTCCGCGGGGAGATCGCTTCGCCGCAGCGAAGTCCCATGCCCCCGGCGCTGATGTTCAGGGCCGTCACATAATACGTGCGAGCCGAGCCGTCCTCCGGCTGAACGATGACCGGGGCGTTCCATTGCACGCGGGCGTGGCGGCGCTTGCCGGCGTACACGTCCTCGCAGCCTTCCTCACGGGCTTCAGCCAGCCAGCTTCCGATCAGCAGCGTCTCGTCCTTCGGTTCAGCGAAAAGCACGTTATGGGTCATGGCTTCAATCTCCCTCGTCGGCAGCCGGTCACCCGGCCTCTTTCTGCTTGGCGGCGTTTCCGCTCGCGTGTCGCTGTTCAGACTCGACCTGTGACGGGAGGTTGGAGGCGGGCGCCGATAAGCGGCATACGGGAGCGGCCGAGAATCGAACGGGGGGACGCGCGATCGAGGCGGGGAGCGGGACGCGACGGGACACGCGATGCGGAAAGGTTATCCGGTCGGATGATCAGCGCGAGTTACCCGGTCGGCATCGAGGGGTGGTCGAGCGGCGCGGGCGGAGATGAGCCGGCTGGGCGCATCGCCGGCGGCACAGCCCATCCCTTATGTTCACAGACGCGCACCACGAGTTCGGGAAGGCCTCCATACGTGTAAGAGTCCAGCCGAAGCAGGAAGGGCTTGCCGTGGTGGCGGACTTCCAGGTCGATCGTTCCGTCGGGGGTCCACTGGTCCGTGACAAGGGAGAGAATCTCGTCATACGCAATGTGTCGATGGCCTCGAATGGAGAGCCCGCCGGCGTCGACCACGGCCCGAGTCAGCAGCACGCGAACGAAGAGGACGACGCAGCCCGACATGACGGCCACCAAGGCGAACCCGATCCATCGTTGCAGGTAAACGTCCTTAAAGGGACCGTAGATCCAGGCGATCTCGCTGACGACGCCATTCTGCACGCGGGCCTGCAAACTTCCTGCAGGGCCGAACCAGCGAGCTTCGCCGTCGCCGGTCCACCCGGGCGGTCCCAGGTGGGCTTCCAGCGATTCGATCTTCGCGCCCGGCGCATGGACGCCGGCGAGTTTCGGATGCACGGATTCGTTCATCGGCGGCGGCGTGACCGGTCGGGGATTAAGCGTGTCGTGCAAGGCCGCCAGGTTCTTGCGCGGGTAGCCGACAAAGCCGTCGTAGAGGAAGTAGGCTGCGAAAGCGGCAAAGAGGAGCGCGGCGGCGACGGAGCGCAGCTTGCGCTCCGTGCTCGCTCCCAGCACCAGCACGTTCGACGGAAGTTCCATGCGATCCGTCCCGCGCGGCCTGGGGCGGGCGCCGCGATCGCCGCGTAGTGTTCGGCGACCGGGGTGAAAAAGCAAGCCGCGCCGGGGATGCGGCATCGGCGAGGTTGCGTGATGGGGCGGCCGACGGAGGGACGACAGGCGACCGGGCGGCCCACGTTGGGGTGGCACGGATCCCCGAGACGTGCAGCACGCCCCGGAGGTCCGGGCCGCCGAACAGAACCAGCGCCGGCGATGCAGCAGTTGAAAGCGGAACCGGCGCGCTCAATAATGAAGGAGCATCGCGGCGACCACCGGCTTCAACGCGGAGATGGCAGGAATGAGTTCCCGGCTTGGGGCGACATGCGACGAGTTCTACGTCACGACGCGCCTGTTTCTGAAGCTGGACATGGCTTTGGAGCGGGAGACGGTTCTTCACTTCTTCGACCGCGTGCGCAAGGAGTTTCCTGACCTCTCCCGCTTCCGCCGGCGCGAAGACGGCAGCCTGATTCTCGAAACGGACCGCGGCGCCTCCTCCGGGCGGCGGTGGTTGCGGCTCGACCCGGCGAGTCTGCGCTTTGGCGCGTACGATCCGCCCGACTTGGAGGCCATGCGCCGGTTCGCCGAGCTGATCCTCGAGCAGGCGCCGTACCACCTGACGTTCAACGATCTCGACTTCGAGCATATGGACGTCATCTACGGGTTCGATCTCGACTATCACGGCAACCACGACCAGCTCCTCGCGGAGACGCTGTGGCGCGATCACCCGCTCGGCGCGCTGCTTTTCGGACAGCGGGCGGCGCATGTGCTGGACGCGCAGCCGTACCTGGGCATCGCGCTCTCGCCGGAGTGCGACCTGCAGGCGTACGTGGAGATCAAGTCGCGCACCAACACGTTCGAGATTCGTGCGCGGGAGTTCGAGCCGCAGCCGATCAGCATTTACCTGACCACGCGGCAGTACTGGGGCGTGGGCGCGCAGGAGCCGCTGGTGACGGTGCAGAACCGGCTCTACGACCTGGCGGACGAGCTGGCGGCGGACTTCGTCGTGCCGAACATGGTCAACCCCGTCGCCGCCGCCATCGCCGGGCAGGCGTGATGCACGCCGGGTATTTCGCGCGAGCCTGCCGGCAAGCTGGGGATCGCCGTCGATGAAAGCCGAACCGCTACTCGCCAAACTCAACGAGCTGCGTCACGACGCGGAGGACGACAAGTCCAGCGCGGAGTACCTCGCGCTGCACCACGCGTTCTGCTTCATTTCGTACCGGATGCGCGAGTTTCAGGAGTATCTCAGCGCAGTCGACGAGGAGGCGGACAACGGCGACTGATCGGCGACCGCATCGGGGGGCGCGAGGATACTTTCGCAATCGCGCGACGTGACGCGCGCTGGACGGCGCGAGGTCGCACGCACTGGACACGGCGGCGTCTTGAAACCAAACCGGCCGCGTACCCCCCTTTCCCTCGAAGCCGGGGGATCGAGACAGGAGAGGAATGCTCGATGGGGCGCTGACATCCGACGTCGCACGCGTCTTGGACGCCAACCTCAACCGCGCGCGCGAGGGGCTGCGCGTCATGGAGGAGTACGCGCGATTCGTGTTGGGCGACGCGTCGCTGTCCGCCGCGTGCAAGGGGCTCCGGCATTCACTCGCCGCCGCGGTCGGGGAGGAGCGCATCCACGCGCTGCAGCGCTGCCGCGACGTGGCCGGAGACGTGGGCACGGCGGTCTCGGCGGGAGGGGAGTACCAGCGCCGCGATGCTGCGCACGTGGCACGGGCGTCGGCGAAGCGCGTCACCGAGGCGCTCCGCGCGATCGAGGAGTATCTCAAGGTCTGCGACGCCGCGGCGGGCGCGGCCGTCGAACGATTGCGGTACGTGTGCTACGAGGTGGAGCAGCGCCTGGGTTCGGTTGCCGAAGCCGTCCGCCGGTTTGCGGACGTGCGCGTGTACGTCATCTTGACGGAGGCGATCTGCGCCGGCGGGTGGATCGAGACTGCCGGAGAGGTGTTGAAAGCCGGCGCGGAGGCGTTGCAGCTTCGGGAGAAAACCGTGCCGGATCGGGTGATGCTGGAACGCGCCAAGCGGCTGGCGGGCCTGTGCCGGGAGCACGGGGCGATGTTCGTGGTCAACGACCGACCGGACATCGCCGCGCTGTCAGGCGCGCACGGTGTTCACGTCGGAGCGGAGGATCTGCGGGTCGCCGATGTGCGTCGAATCGTGGGCCCCGACGCGATCATCGGCGTCAGCACGCATAACGTCGAGCAGTTTGGCTCGTCCTTGGAGGAGATGCCTGATTACGTGGCCGTCGGACCGATGTTCGCCAGCGCGACCAAGCCGCGAGAGTCCGTCGCCGGTCCGGAAACGCTCGCGGCGGTGCGCGGGATGACCGCACTCCCCCGCGTGGCGATCGGGGGCATCCACGCGCAGAACGCCGACGAGGTTCTGGCCGCCGACCCGCACGCGGCGCTCTGCGCCTGCCGCGCGGTGATCGGCGCCGCGGATCCGGGCGAAGTGGTGCGACGGCTGACGAAGCGGGTGGATGCCGCGCGAAACGAGGCGCGAACCAGAGGGCATGATCCAGCCGCACGTGAGCACCTGATCGATCCGCGCCGCAGCGCATGATCGACACGCGCGTGAGCACATGATCGACACGCACCATCTTGAATTGATGATGGGTCGCGACTGGCGCGGCGACCTGCCGCCCGTGTGCCTGGAGTGCGGGTACGACCTGACCGGTTGCGTCTCAGACCGTTGCCCGGAGTGCGGCATCTACTTCAGCCGGCGCGAACTTGCGGAGTTCATCAACAACCTCAAGCTCGAACTGCGAGTGCTCCGCTCCGTCAACGACTGGATCAAGACGGGCTTCTGGCTGGGGAGCATCGCCCTTGCCTGCCTTCTCCTTGGCTGGACCGCCGGGAGATTGTGGGCGCCGCTGCTGACCCCGATCATCCGCGTGTTCGCTTGCCTGTTCGCCTTTCCCGCGTTCTGCTTATCGCTGAGCGTGCTGCGAATCCTCCGCCTGCCCGCCTGGTCGCGGCAGTGGATGTCCGTCCCCGTGCGGTACGAGCTTGCTCTGTGCGCAGCGCTTTTCAGCCTGCTTGCCGGCGCGGGCGCGTTTCTGCTCCCCTGAGGCGCAGGCCGCTCCAACGCGATTTCACGGATTATCCATGTCTTATGCTGAAACAAGGCGCACCGTGCAGGTACTGACGATTTATTACATTATTGTAAGCTCATTACTCACAATATGATATATCGAATCCACTTGAGATTCGTTCGCTTTTTCCACGTTGGTCTGCGCGAAACCACCGGCGTTAACGCTACTCAAGAGAAGGAACGGGTGCTGAGCAACCTCGAGCGGCAGAGATTCGGGTGGGAACTGCCGCATCCTGATCAAGGGGCCGGATGCGTGTCGATGCAAGCCAAGCCCCCTGCCATCGCCGAGTCGCAGTTCGCACGGTTTCGTTTATGTCGCCGCCGGGGCGAATCGAATGGCGATTTGTAAGCCGGGGATGAACGAACTCCTCAAACTCTCCCGGGAACGGGCCGCATCCAGCGGGTCGCGACGTTTATGAGTCCGCCTCGCGGCGTTTACGAGCGCCGCAAAACGTTCGCGATCCGCGGATGCGTTCCCGGAGCGTCCAGCCGGTGCCGGCGCTTCACTCAATCACAAGCTCCCTCCTTCAGCCCTTCCGGAGGCGCCCTTTGGATCGAACCCCAACCATCGGATAGGATAGGGCCTCGCGTCGTCGTCGGCGGCGAGAGTCCTGGCGGCGATGCCGACTGCGGTGCGCCCCGCACGGTCGGGGGCTTGCTGAAGCGTGCGGCCGGCGTCCGTCGGGTCATGCCGGAAATCTTTTTTTCGAGGAGAATCTGCGTGCCAACCAACTATCGCCTTGGCGCGGTTGTCGTGACGCTGCTGTGTGTCCCTTCGGTCCGGGCAGAAGCGCCGGGCGTCGAGGATCTGCGGGCGCGCATCACGGCCGCCGGCGACGCCGCGCGGCACAACGCCGATGCCGTCGTGGTCCTGTTGGAAACGGACGTCACCGTTCATCCGGACGGCATCGGAGAAGCCTCGACCTGCCGTGTGGTCAAGGTGTTGCGCGAGGGCGGCATCCGCGGGCAGTCGGTCCAGCGATTCAGCTACGACCCCACGACCAACGCGATGGAGATCAAGACCGTCCGCGTCTATCGCGCCGACGGTCGTATTGAAGAGGTGGCCGCGGCGACCGCCGCCGATCAGCCCGAGCCGCAGTGGGGCATCTACTGGGGCAGCCGACAGATGATGATCGAGGTTCCGCGACTGAGCGTCGGCGACGCCGTTGAAACGCGCACCGTGAAGACCGGCTTCAACGTCGCCTATCTCGCGGACGCGGACGGCGACGACGCACTGAAGGGCGGACCGCGCGCCGATCGCTCGCTCCAGCCGCCCATGCCCGGTCACTGGTACGACGAGGTCTCCTTCGCCTCGGGCATTCCGGTCATCGAGCAGCGCTACATCGTCCGCGTTCCCAAGGACAAGCCGCTGCAATACGAGGTGTTTCACGGAGAGGTCCGTTCGTCGGTCACGCTCGACGGCGACCACGTCGTTTACACGTTCGAGAAGAAAGACATCAGTCCGTTCCAGGGCGAGCCGAACATGGTTTCGCAGACGGACGTGGCGTGCAAGGTCGTGCTCGCCACCGTCCCGGACTGGGAGACGAAGTCGCGCTGGTTCCACGAAAAAAACGAGCCGAGCTTCGATCTGACCGACGAAATCCGCGCCAAGGCGGCCGAGGTGACGGCGGGTTTGAAAAGCGATGAGGAGAAGATCACGGCGCTGAATCACTGGGTGGCCGAGAACATCCGTTACATCGGCACCAGCCGCGGCGCCTGCGAGGGCTACACCACGCACGCGGCGCAGGAGACGCTGCGCGACCGCGGCGGCGTGTGCAAGGACAAGGCGGGGTTGCTCGTGGCCATGCTGCGCGCCACGGGGTTTGAGTCGTACATCGTCATGACCGAGGCCGGCGCGGAGGTCACGCCCGTCCCCGCGGATCAGTTCAATCACGCGGTGACGTCCATCCGCCGGCCGGACGGCTCCTTCCGCCTGCTCGATCCAACATGGATGCCCAAGAGCCGCGAGAACTGGTCCAGCGCCGAGCAGCTTCAGCACGTCGTGTACGGCACGCCCGAGGGGCAGCCGTTGTCACGCTCGCCCTACAGCGGACCGGAGAACAACACGGTCACGTGGCAGGGCAAGACGGTTCTCGCCTATGACGGAACGCTTTCCGGCGAGATGACGCTGACGACGACCGGCGTGCCGGAGACGAACCTGCGGCGCTCGGCCGCTCGCTACAACGACGCGGACCGCCGCGCGGTCGTCGAGGAAGGCGCCGCGCGGCTCGGCGCGGCCACCGACGTGAAGGACTGGAAGGTGACCGGTCCGGTGGATTTCACCGGGCCGATGACCGTGCAGTGCAAGATGGAAACGCCGGCGTATGCGCCGGGTGATGAAGCTCAACGGTACGTCGCGCTGCCGATGATGCGCGCCGCATGGGGAGACGTTGTCGCCGGCGACGTGTGGGGCACCGACGGACCTGAGACCCGCAAGCACCCGCTGCGCCTGCGATCGACGCGGCGGCTGCACTTCACCGAGACCCTGACGCTGCCCAAGGGCTGGAAGCCGGCCTCGCTCCCGCCGCCGAAGTCGCTGGACGGTCCCGCGGCAGGGCTGACGTTCAGGATCGAGCAGGTCGGCGACGAGCTGCGGTACGACTGCCAGGTGGACTTAAAGAAGCACCGCGTCCCGCCGGAGGAGTATTCGCAGTACCGCTCGGTGATCCAGGCGCTGGAGGAGCTGCGCAAGACGTGCGTGCGGATCGTCCACGACGGCGGCGTGGCGCTGAAATGACCGACGGCCACAGCTCACCTCAGTTTGCACCGAGCAAGCGTTTGCCTGTAACCGCCGTGAGTCTCCACCTTGTTGATTGTTCGTGGCATGAAAACCAAAAACATGATTGTCCGTACGCAGTACGCGCTGTTGTGCTTGGGCTTGGGAGGGGTCGCGTCAGCCGCTTGGGGATTCGGGGATCCGACGCCCGACGCGCTAATCGAGCGCTGGGAGCAAACGTGGGCGCTCGGCGCGGATGGGTCGCAGGTGTACCGCGAGCTGCGGCACGTGCGGCTCAATCATGAGCGGGGCTACGGCGAGTTCGTTGATCCGCGAATCACGTTCGACGCCGGCAGCGACACGGTCAACGTGCTCGTGGCGCGGACACGGCTGCCGGACGGGCGCACGCTGGACGTGCCGGACTACTCGCGCAATGAAGTTTCGCCCGGCGGTCCGGCCGGCTGGCCCGCGTATGCCGGCATCCGCCAGATCGTGCTGACGTACAGCGGCATCGAGCCGGGCTGCACCGTCGAGCTGGAGTACGAAATCACGTCCAAACCCGGCGCTCGCCCTCATCCGGAGTTCAACCTCCAACTCGACCAGCGCTATCCGATCAAGCGCCGCCAGGTGCGGGTCGAATTGGCGGCGGAGCTTGAGGGGGCGGCCCTTCTGGCTCGCGCCCCGCAGCAAACGCGCGTCACCGGCGTCGGTGAGGCGGGGACGTTCAAGGGACAGGCCTCGTGGAACTTCAGCGACGTGCCCGCCGCCGTCGAGGAGCCGTACGCCGCGCCTTGGGCGGAAACGCGACCCCGGTTGATGTTCTGCCTCGCCGCCCCCGTGGAGGCGTGGCTGGCGCGAAACACGCGGACGATCGAGGCCGCCGCGGATTCTTCTGAGTTGATCACGCGCCTGGCACGCGAGTGGACCCAGAACGCCTCGACCCCGGGCGAGAAGCTGCGCGCCATTCAGGAGAAGCTCGCCGCGACTTTCAATTTCGTGGATTTCGGCTCCGCGCCGCAGCCCGCCGGAATGCGCCTCGCGTCGCAGGCGCTCAGCGCCAACTACGGCCACGGCGCTGCAGCCGCGGCCGTCTTCGCCGCGCTGGCGAAGGGCGCGGGCGTCGCCGCGCGCGTCGGCGTCGTCGTCAGCGACGCGGAGTGGAGCGCCTCGGTTCCGCTGGATGCGGCGATTGCCGGCCACGTGCTGGTGCTGGATGCGGGTACGTCGCCGGAGTTCTGGTCCGCGCGCTCGGGTCGAATCGAACGCAGCGCCTCCTGGGACGGGCACACGGTTCTCGTCGTTGCGGACTCGAAAGTGCAGGCATTCAACCTCCGTCCGTGGACCGACGCCGCTGAAAGTCGCTGCGAAGTCGCGGGCAAGCTGACGCTCAGCGACGACAGCCGGTATGCCGGCAAGGTGAATATTTCCTTGACCGGGCTGTTCATTTCGCCGGCTTCGCTGGTGAACCGGGATCAGCAGCGGGAGCGGCTGACGCGAGTCGTGACGCGCCTGGTGGACAAGGCGACGGTGGCGGACTTCACCGTAACGAGTCTTTCCGCGGACGGTTTTTCCGCGACGGTGGACGTGAAGTCCTCGGACATGGTGGACAAGCTGGACGGCGGCTGCCGCGTCATGCTGGCGGCCGACGCGCCGTGGATGGCCGACGTGGCGATGCCGCTGACTTCGGCGGCGCGAACGCAGCCCGTGCGCATCGAGGGCGCGTTCGAAGATCGCGTGGACCTGTCCGTCGAATGGCCCTCCGCGTGGAAGCTGGACGTCCGCCCGATCGAGGTCGCGGCGGTGCAGGGCGAGTGGGGCGGCGTGGAGCAGCGCATCCGCGCGGAAGCGAACACGTTGAATGTGTCGCGTCGGACGCGCGTCGCCAGGCGCGACCTTTCCGCGGAGGATTTCAGCGCCGCGCGCAAGGTCATCAACGCGCTCCGTGCCGACGGCGCGAGGATGATTCTGTTGAAACCTTGACACGGTCGGGTCGGGACGCTGTTGCATGTCAGCGCCGCACCGTCAGGGAGCGAGTGCTTGCCACCGAACTCGCGGGTTCCGAGACAGTGTGTTGACCTCGGTCAGGATCCTCGGATCGGCGGATTCGTATACTGGCGTTCACGTCGAACCCGGCACATGCACAGGTTGGGAAACCTGTGCTACAGCCCACCGGTTGGAAACCGGTGCCACAGTCCACCGGTGGGAAACCGGTGCCACAGCCCACCGGTTGAAAACCGGTGCTACACGACGGCTACTCCGCCTGTGTGCTGAGGGGCAGTTTCGCGGCCGCCTTGTGTAAAGCGCTGCCCGCCGACGCCAGCGCCGCAAACGTCCCCAGCCAGACCAGCAGCATCAGCCCGCTGCTGCACAAGCCCGCCACCGCCCAGCCGGCGCCGCGCATGTCCTCTCCGCGACGTCGCGCCGCGCGAATCCTCGCCAGCCCGATAAGCCCCAGCGCCAGCCCGGCGAGCTGTGAAGCCACCGGCACCAGCGCCGTCAGCCCGCAGACGGCGGACGCCACGCAGCACGCCTCGCGCGGCGGCAGCAGGCGCGGCGCTGCGAGTTGAGTCGTCGCAGGGCCAAATGCGGTCGGGGCGAAACATGCGGGATTCAGCGCTGCGGGAGCAAGCGACGTGGCATTCAACATCGCGGGGATTTCCGGCGCGGGAGAACGCGGGGAAGCGTTGCACGCGGCGGGGGCACACGTCGCCAAGCGCTCATCATGCGCGACGACCGTCCACGGATTCAGCGGGCGCGCCATGGGCACCGGCTCGATGGGCTGAACGAGATGTTCGATCATATCGCTCATCAGCGCGTCACGATCGCGGATTGCAGCGCCATCGCACCTTCACGCCCTGGCGCCTTCGCACTTTGGCATCTTCGCGCCCTGTTCACCTCGGCGCGTTCTTTGTAACGCGCCCGTTTCAATCTCGGGCGCAACCCGCGCGCCCATTGCGCTGCGCACGTCCATCTGAGCCTACGATTCACTCATTCCGCGACGCTCCCGCAAGCCCGGTGTTACGGACTCATTACATCACGACCGAGAATCGCGGGGTAAGCTTTCTCCAGTGCACGGTTCCAATACTTTCATTCCAAGGAGGACTCACATGTCGAGAGCAAAGCGATTGCTGCTGCTGACCCTGGCGCTGACGCCGACGGCGACGCTGACCGGCCAGACCCTCAGCGGCTCAAGCCCACGCCCCTGGGCCGCCAACGTCGTCGTTCCCCAGTGCCGTTCATTTGGCACTTCCGTCCCCGACACGCTTCAGATCGCCGGCGTCGATGTGCAGGTGTCCATTGTCGAGCAGGCCGCCACCACCACGATGGACATCCGCCTGACCAACCCCACGAGCCGCCGGCTCGAAGCCGAGCTGCTCGTGCCCGTGCCCGACGGCGCGGCCGTGCGCGGGTTCGCCTTCGACGGCGCGGCCTCGCAGCCGACGGCGCAGCTCTTGCCCGCGGACGAGGCGCGGCGCACCTACGAATCGATCGTGGCGCAGATCAAGGACCCGGCGCTGCTGGAATTCGTCGGCTGCAATCTCGTTCGCTCCAGCGTGTTCCCCGTCGAGGCCGGCGGCGCGCAGCGCGTCCGACTGACGTATGAACACCTGCTCTCCGCGGACGGCGACCGCGTGGACTACGTGCTGCCGCGCAGCGAAGCCCTCGGACTGGCGACGCCGTGGAGCGTGTCGGTGCAGCTCAAGTCCACCCGGCCCATCTCGACCCTGTACTCCCCGAGCCACCCGGTTGACACGCGCCGCAACAGCGACGGCTCCGTGACGGTCAACCTGTTGAAGACTGCCGCCACCGAGCCGGGACCGTTTCGGCTTTCCTGTCTGAAGGGCGGAAACGGCGTGTCCGCGTCGCTGATGGCCTACCCGGACACCCAGGGCGACGGCGGCTACTTCCTCCTGCTGGCGGGACTGCCTGACAAGCCGTCGACCGGCGACGCCCAACCCATGAGGCGGGAGGTCACGCTGGTCATCGACCGCTCCGGCAGCATGAGCGGCGAGAAGATCGAGCAGGTGAAGGAAGCGGCCAAGCAGATCGTCAGCGCGCTGACCGACGGTGAGTCGTTCAACATCTACATCTACAACGACGGCGTGCAGGCGTTCTCCCCCGCGGCCGTCGTCAAGTCGGCGGGGACGGTCAAGCTGGCGACCGCCTTTATCGCAGCGGTCACAGCAAGCGGCGGCACGAACATCCACGACGCCCTGCTGCAAGCCCTCAGTCAGCCCGCGACGCCCGACACTGTGCCGCTCGTGCTGTTCATGACCGACGGATTGCCCACGGTCGGCAACACGTCGGAGATAGCGATCCGCAACGTCGCCATGCAGTCCAACCCGCATCAGCGGCGCATCTTCACCTTCGGCGTAGGCTACGACGTCAACGCCCCCTTGCTTCAGAAGATATCCGACGAGACGCGAGCCGCTTCGTCGTTCGTCCTCCCGAATGAGGACGTTGAGGTGAAAGTAGCAAGCGTGTTCAAGCGGCTGCAAGGGCCGGTGCTCACCGACGCACGGCTTGAGGCCACGACTGCGGACCACGCGAAGACCGTCGCGGTGATGGACCTCATCCCCAACAAGCTGCCTGATCTCTTCGAAGGCGATCAGCTCGTGCTTCTGGGGCGCTATCTGAATGCGGGCGCGGGCCTGACTTTCACGCTCAACGGCGCCTTCATGGGACAGCCACGGACGTTCAGCTTCACCTTCCCGCTGGAAAAAGCCACGACGCGCAATGCGTTCATCCCGCGCCTGTGGGCAAGCCGGCGCATCGCCCAGCTCGTGGACGACATCCGCCAGATGGGCGCCGACGCGTCGGCCTCTGCGTATGCCAGCGCCGCGGCGCCTTCGAACGCCCACGCGCCGGCGCTTTCAAGTTCCTCGACGATGCTCGCCTCCGGCGCGGCGCATTCCGTATCGCCGGCGGCAGCCCCCGGAGTCGGCGGTGTGACCGGCGACCCCAAGGTGAAGGAGCTGGTCGATGAGATCGTGCGTCTCTCCACGGAGTTTGGCGTGCTCACCGAGTACACCGCCTTCCTGGCAAGCGAGGGCACGGACCTGTCGAAACGCGATGCGCTGCTCGCGGAAGCGTGCGGTAACCTCGAATCCCGCGCCGTGCAGACGCGCGCGGGCGCGGGCGCCGTCAACCAGGCTGAGAACTACCAGGCACAGGTCGCGCAGGGATGCTCCAACTACTCCAACCGCTACTGGGACGCGAACATGAACCGCGTGGAAATCACCAGCGTGCAGCAGGTCTGCGACCGCGCGTTCTTCAATCGCTCAGGGCGGTGGATCGACAGCCGCCTGGTGGACAAGGCGGACTCCGCGCCGCCGAAGCGCACGGTCGAGTTCGGCTCGGCGGAGTTCTCGAAGCTGCTGGAACGTCTCGCGACGCAGAACCGCAGCGGGTGCGTCTCGCTTCGGGGGGACATCCTGCTCGACGTGGACGGCGAGACCGTGCTGATCAAGGGCGCCGCGGACGCAACCGCCGCGACGCCGAACTAGCGCTCGACGAAACGCGATGGAATCCACCGGCTATGGCTTGTAGAAAAATACGAGCGCGCTCGCCGGCGCAGGTCGGCGGCGGTTCGGGTGGCACGGGTCCGCAGCAGCGGACCCGTGCCCCCTGCCGACGGAATCACCCTGCACGCTATTGTTTCGCACCCTGGGGCGTCAGATCTCGCCTAGGCGCTCCAGCTCCTTCCTGAGCTGTCGTCGATCGGACGACCAGTCGAGCGCGATCAACCCCTCGATCTTGGAGAGGATTCGGCGGGCGATGCTGACCGCGAACTCCAGCCGTTCGTCTTCCGCGCCGGGGTGGTACACCGGATCGGGCAGCCCCCAGTGCACCGTCAGCGGCGCGCCGGGAAACACCGGGCACTCCTCCTTGGCTGCCGAGTCGCACAGTGTCAGAACCGCGTCGAACCGCTCGTCGGCGTAGCGGTCCCAGCGCTTCGACTCGGCGAACAGGATGGGAATCTGCAGCCGGTGCAGGGCCTCGATCGCCAGCGGGTGCACGAAACCGGCGGGGCGGGATCCCGCGCTGTGCGCCTCAAACCGGGCTCCACCGACGTGGTGCAGGATGTGCTCGGCCATCTGCGAGCGGCATGAGTTTCCGGTGCAGAGGAACAGGATTTTCATCGGCGCTGCCGCCTTCGCGTTCATGGCTCCCTTTCAACATCGGGCGTCCGATAGTACCCTGCGCGACGGGCAACGGGCAAGGCGGACGCGGGCCGAAAGCAACCACAGAAAACCGCCGATTTCTACGATATCGCCATGAAGAGTGGATGAAGGAATGTCGCGCGAATGGCGCATCGGTCTAGGCTATGACCTTCACCGGCTCGCGGCCGGGCGCAAGCTCCTGCTCGGCGGCGTCCCAGTCTCATTTGAGTTGGGTCTGGTGGGTCACAGCGATGCCGACGTCGTGCTCCACGCCGTCACGGACGCCGTGCTGGGCGCGGCTGGGCTGCCCGACATCGGCGAGCAGTTCCCCGATACGGACCCTGCCTGGAAAGACGCCGACAGCCGCAAGCTCTTTGAACTCGCCATGGTTCGCGTCGAGCGGCAGGGCTTCGAGGTCAGCAACATCGACATCATCATTCATGCGGAGCGCCCCAAGCTCTCGGCTTACAAGCGGCTCATTGCCGAGAGCGTCGCCCGGCTGGCGGGTTGCATGCCGTCGCATGTGAACGTCAAGGCCAAGACCAACGAGGGTCTTGGCCCCGTGGGCGAGGGGCTGGCGATCGCGTGCACCGCTGCGGCGATGCTGGTGATGAGACCGTCGGCATAGATTGCGCGTCATGCCGGCAGCGATGGCACTCACTGGCGGCAGGTCGGAGACCTGCCCCCCTGCCGGGTCGGAGGCCTGCCCCCCTGCCGGGTCGGAGGCCTGCCCGATTTTGGCTATCGGCCTCGCGCCGGTGTGCAGAGCGCCCCTCGAATGCGTCGATATCCTTTGCGAGCACCGTCGCCGCCGTGGATTCTACGACGGGGGGCTTGCTTGAAGCGCGCGATCGCTTCGGCTACCGTGATGGCACGTTCTCGCCCTCTTGGGCGGAGAATGCATCAGGAGATTTGACCGTGAAACGTGCCGGCACACTCGCCGTTCTGGGAGCCGTCCTCCTCGCGTCGCACCCCGGCGCCGCGCTGAAGGCGGACATCATCAACGATCTCGCCTTCGGCGACGCGGCCTACGCGCTGGACTTCCTCGGCTTCGATCTCATCGGTCAGGAGAACCCGCTCACCGGCGGCATCGACTTTTTGGCGACGCAGAACTTCGCCAATCAGACCGTGGACCTCGGTCGCAGCGAACTGACGCTGAACGGTCCCGTGTCGTTCGAGTTCCACACCGGAAACCGCCTGCTGCACACGGTGGATATCAGCTTCGGCACGTCGATCAACTCGCAGGGGCAGGCGCAGCCGCTGACGTACGCGTACACGCAGCGCCTGGGCTTGCAGGACACGACACTGGAGGGCAGCCTGCTGCTGGATGGCGACCTCTCCGTCGATCAACTCGGCTTCTACGACCTGAGCCTGCGATACTCGACGCGCAATGACTACTCCAGCGACGGCCCATACGGACCGCAGTCCGACACCTTCGACGCCGACGCCGGACCGATCAACGTCTCCGGCAACATCTTCGTGGACCTCGCGGCCGTGGTGCTGGATCCGTTCTTCGAGCGGAGCGGGCAGGAGAATCCGCTTACGCCGCTTTCCGGAATCAAGCAGACGCAGGACCGCCTCGCTTCGGCGATGGAGTTTCAGGCGCAGGCGCTGACCGGGGCGACCGATGCGGGTTCGACTTCCTCGCGCGTCGCACTGACTCCCAGCCCTTCGACGCTGGTGCTGCTCGGCGCCGTGGTTCCGTGGGTCATCTTCCGCCGCCGGAACCGGCGTTGAAGTCTTCGTCAGGCGGGGACATGGCGGCTGCCATCCAGCGCCGAGGTCTGCGCTTCACCGCCCCGCGAAGGTCAACCTGCTCTCCTACCACCCCGTGCTGGAACTCGAAACCGGAGCTGTGGCCCGTCATCCCCGCGCCTTCGTCCCCCCCTCCCTCGTCATGCCCGCGCCTTCGTCACCCTCGCGCAGGCGGGGGTCCGGTCCGCCCCGGGAGAACCGTTGGATTTGTGCTTCCTCGCAAACCATCGTCTGGATTCCCGCCTTCGCGGGCATGACGGAGCTGGATTCCCGCCTGCGCGGTAGCCACGACTGTTGCCTTCCGCCACGGTGTGCCAGCTTGGGGATAGCCATTAAATCATGCGATCTTCGCGCATCGGACCGAAGAGTGGGTATACTGGATCCTCATCGTTTCGTCGGCCCGCCTGCCAGGAGGATTGAGGCATCCGCGTCGGATGTCGGGGTGGATCCCACGAACGAATTTCGAGGAGGGACGATCATGAGGAAACTGACCTGTGCTCTGTTGTTGCTTGCGGCGCCGGTCTGGGCGCAGAACGTGGCGCCCTTTGGCGACCCGGGGATGCACGCTGTTCCGCCGCAGGACGGCACCGTCATGCCCGCGGGCTTCCTCGGCAGCCGCGCGGAGCTTAACACCCTGCTGGGCGGCGGAGGTACGACGGATGATTTTGAGGCCTTCAGCATTGCCGACGGCGGCGCCACGAGCAATGCGAATACGGTGCTGGACGAAACCACGATCTACGAGGGTCAGGGTCCTGGGCTGGTCAACGACGGCGCGAGCTACCTGACCACGTCTGATTTGCAGTGGAACGGCAACGGCTACTTCAGCCTGCCCACGCGGACGATCCTGGGCAACTCGGGCGACAACACGATCCTGATCCGGTACGACGCGTTCACCCAGGCCATGGGCGTGGACGTGCTGGCGTTCAGCGGTTATGGCGACAACGCGGTCGTGGACGTGTATGACACGGCTGGGGCGCCGATCGGCTCCATGACCGTGAGCATCCCGGGCGACGCCTCGCCGCTCTTCGTGGGTTTCCACCACAACGCCGGGATCGGCAGCGTGCGGCTGACCCACACGAATTGGTCTTGGAGCCCGATCCTCAACGACCACACGTACGGCACCGCCTGCGGCAGCGATGAATGCCCCGGCGGCGCGACGCTCAAGACCCGCACCAAGACCAAGACATGCGGTTGTTACCTCAAGGCCATCCTCAAGAACGTCATTGCCGGGAACTCTTATGGCTTCTCCATGCCGGACGGCGCCTGCATTCAGAGCGTCGCCAACAGCCGCGGCAAGGCCGTCGCCAAGCAGTGCCCGGCGGCCAGCGGCACCGTGACGGTGTCCGGCTGCAACATCGAGGCCGGCGCGAACTGCCCATAAGCGGCAGGACGGCATCGGTCTGCGCTGTGCTTGAAAACAGTGGACACGCGCCGGAATGGGAAACCGGCGCGTGTCCACATTCTTGTTTAGGGACCGCCGAGGGAACTTGCGAGAGCGGCCCTTCACCCCCGATTTCAAACCTTACCTGTCAGGTTTAAAATCTGCAATCTGAAATCTGAAATCCAAAATCCAAAATCCGAAATCCCAAATCCGAAATCTGAAGCATAGAATCCGAAATCCCAAATCCGCAATTGCGGTCCTTTGTGAGCCGACCCGGAAAACGGCCTCTACTTCGCTTCGCCCCCCGCGCCGCTTGGCGTCGGGATCATCGGCAACAGCACATGGGATGGACGCCCGGCGTCGTGAAACACTGTCTGCTCCGCCTTGATGAAGTTCGTCTCCTTCTCGTTGTGCCCGCCCGTGTTAAGGTTGCGCGAAAACAACGGAAAATCCGCGGACGCAATCTCCACGCGCAGCCGCTGACCCTTCTTCACGGTGATTCCCGTCTGCCACAAATCCAGAGCATACGCATAGGTCTTTCCCGGTTCCAACAGCTCCGGCTTGCTCATCGACTCGCGATATCGCGCCCGCAGCCGGCTCTCCACGAGCGGCGTCACTTCCCCGTCGACCTCGACCAGCGCCAGTCGGGCAAACCAATCCGTGTCTTTCGCCGTGGTCGATGCGTACAGAACGCCTGAGACGGGGCCGGCAAATGAATACTCCGCCTCGAACGGCTCCGTGGTATAAACCAGCATGTCCTGGCGCTGCGCCGTGATCTTGTTGCGATGCTCCTTGGCGATCTTCTTGACCTCCTCCTGTGACTTCTCGCGCTTCGCTTCCTCGTCGGTTTCCTCATAATAGGAGGGGTTCGGCGTCGGGTCCGCGGGGTCGTAGGTGTATGTGTCCGGAGGCGAGTCCGCCGGGGGCAGCTCGCGCGTCAGCTTGCCATCTCCGTTGGAACTATTGGCATCGCCCCCGCCGGACAAGTGCCACTTCTCGAACTTTGTTTGCGGCAGCGGGTATTTGTCGCCGGTCACCCATTGGTTGGAGTTCATGACAAACAGCCGGACGAGAGGCTCCTTCGTGATGCCATTATCCACGCCTTTCAGCCAGTAGTCAAACCATCGCAGATACTCTCGCGGTAGATCGATCGCCGCCTGTGGACCGAAGTCCCAATCCCCGATGCGCCGCGACGCCTCGCTTTGATGACCCCAGGGCCCCAGAATGAGCTTCTGGTTCGGATGTCCGTGGGAGGCCATGGCGGCGTAATTCAGTTTGGAGCCGATGCCGTCGCCGTCGAACCATCCGGACTGGTGAAGGACGGGAATGCGCGTGCTCTTCAGCGAGTCATGGAAATTCGCGCGCGCCCAGTATTCATCACTGGTGTTGTGCTCGATCCACGTCCGCCAGGATTTGTTCTCTTTGCCGAGCACGGCCTTGTCGAGATCCATGACGGGCAGAGCGCTGAGCAGCTTCCCGTATTTCTTCTCCGAAATCTTGCTCATCACCGCGCCGGAAAGATCGCCCGTGGCCTCCTGCTCCACCACATCGGCCCACCAGATCGCGCCGAGGAGAAAAAACGATCCGTATTCATATGGGATGTTGTAAAACGGATCCGGCGGCGAGACATTGGGAATAATGGTGACCAGGTGTGGAGGGTTCTGGCTGGCCGCCCACCACTGCACCCAGCCCAGATACGATCCGCCGATCATTCCCACCTTGCCGCTGCACCACGGCTGCGCCGCCAGCCATTCAACCGTGTCATACCCGTCCGGTTTCTCATTGACGAACGGCTCCCACGTTCCCGCAGAGCCGAACCTCCCGCGGCAGTCCTGTATGGCCACGACATACCCGCGGCGCGCGTAGTGCTTGCCGTCCAGTTCTCCCATTTCCTTCTTGTAAGGCGTGCGGATCAGAATGGCCGGCGCTTTCTTATCCGTTTTGGGCAAATACAAATCCGTCGAAAGCGCCACGCCGTCGCGCATGGGCACGCTCACGCCGCGCTGCTCGACCACTTCAAACGTCGGCTTGGAGATCAGCGGGTCCGTCTCCGGCTCGACGCGCAGCGCCTCAAAGCCCTCGCGCACGTAAGCGGCTCGCTGCGAAGGCACGTCCCCCAGCAGGACCCTCCCGTTCTCCTCCGCCCAGATCTGTATGTCCACACCGGGGAAGTGGTACATGAACCGGTCGAGCTTCAAGTCGCGTCCGCCTACCGTGCGCTCGATCGTGTCCTGATACTCGATCGAAGCGTCCACGATCGCCTGCCCCACCACGAACACGCTTAGCTTCTGGTCTCCGCCTCTGGCGCGATCATATCGTTTCACCGCCAGCGCCATCAGTGCCGGCGAGAAGTTTTCGAAGAGGATCGTATCCGGCTTGAAGGTCACGTGGAGCTTGGTTTCCTTGAACGTGATGCGCGCCGTCGAGCCGTCGCGCTCGACGGTGGCCGGTCCCTGCGGCTGGTCGATGTCGATCTTGAGGAACCGACCGTCCGCGTCGGGCGTGTACTTGAAGCCGAAGCGCACCTGCTGCCCCGCCAGCGCCAGCACGTTCTCCGACTTGAAACTCCCGTCCTTCTGCCAGTCGAACGTGGAAGTCACGATGCGGTCTTCCCCTTTAAAGAGAAAGAACACGCCCGTGTCCTCGAAGCCCGCCATGGAGACCGGAAGCCCCTTGTCCACGGCCGCCTCGGCAACCGGCGGCTGATCCTGCTGCAAGCCCGCCGACCCGACGCTTCCACTGAAAGCGCAGACAAGAAGAACCCTCCAGATCCATTCCAGCATTCCCGGTCGTTGCATGACACGTCCTCCCGGTGGTGAGCGGCGCTCGGCACGATCAACCCACAAATCGCGTTGCCGAAACCGAATCCACTCACGCTCACGATACCGCGCGAGGCTCGCCGGGGCATCGTGGAGCTGTTGGAAGCTGTCTGCCCTTGTGCATTCCGGCCTGCACTACGGGGAAGTGTGTCACACGGCGATGCCGGCTAACAGCCCGTGGTGAAAGGCGACAGTCGTCATTCCCGCGCAGGCCGGAATCCGCTTCGGCGTGCCCGCGCAGGCGGGAATCCAGCGACTTCTTCGGGCAGACTAGACCTCGGCTGCGCGGGGGTGACGCGCCTCCTGTCCGATTTCGGGTCCCCCCTGGAACCCTGAACCCTGCACCTTGGGTGCCGGGCTCCATGTCCGATTTCGGGTCCCATTACGGGCTGTTAGGGCGGTCAGGTGTTTCGAGGAAGACCCCTCACTTGCGTGAGGGGTTCTGATTGGGCGGGCGCGGCGCCGACGGCGCGCGATCCCAATTGGAGACGTCCCGTATTAGCGCCGGGTCAGGACTCGCGGGCTGCGGACCGACGGTTTCTTGTCGCGCGTGCCGGGCTTGTGGTTTTCCAGCACCTTCATCGCCTTCTTGATCTCGGGGACCTTCAGCACCGCGATCGTCTTGCCGCCTGACGCGCCCGTGGTGCAGTACAGATAGCTGACGTTGATGTGCTCGCTCGCCAGCCTTTCGCAGACGTCCGCCACCGCGCCGGGGCGGTTGGCGAGGGTAATGGCCAGGCAATCCGTCTCCGTGATCGGCAGGTTCAGCCCGCCCAGCGTCCGCCGCGCGGTCTCGGCGTCCTCGGTGACCAGGCGCAGCACGCCGTGCTCGGCCGCGTCCATCATCGCCAGCGCGGAGATGTTAACCTTCGCCTTGGCCATCTCCCGAAAAATGCGTGAGAGCACGCCCGCCTTGTTGGCGAGGAAGATCGAGAACTGAGTGACCTTTTCCATGACTTGCCTCCATTCCGGTTGTGTACACCGCGAAGGAAGTCCGGCACGGGGATCGAACCCGTCTCGGCCACGGACAAGCGGCAACATGTGCCCGCCCGACCCCACCTCCTTCACGAGCTTTCAGATTCGCTCCTGACGCCGGCCCGGCGCGAAGCGAGCCGCGGCCGAAGCGGCAAACCGCCTCCGGAGCGGCATCCCTCGCGCGGCGGATCCTGCTGCGCCTAACATAGCGACCCATCTCGACCCTGCAAGGAACTTCGCGCCCTACGCCGCCGCTGACGGAACGTCGGCGAGCCGCGATCCCCGCCAAAGGAAACCGACCGCGGAAGCCCGGTTCCTCCGTGCTCCCGCGGTCGGTCGCTTCTCAACAAGTTTCGCTTCCGACGCCGGCTAAACCGCCTTTCCGCGACGCCGCCGCGGCGCACGCCTCAGACCGTAGAACCCCAGCGTCAGCCCGAGCGTTTCCACAAACCCCATCGTTCCGCACGGCGCGCCGCCAGGGCACCCGCCCGTGCCTTCGCCGCCGCCGTCGTTGAGGTTCGTGTTGCCGCCCGTGTTGTCGTTCTCGTTCTGGCCCGGCGGCGCGTCCACCGGAAGCACGGTCACGTGCAGCGTGGCCGTCAGGTCGCCGACCGTCGCGGTGATGTCCACCTCGCCCTCCGACACCGTCGTAAGAACGCCCGCGTCGGTCACCGTCGCCACGTCCTCGTTCGACGACGCAAACGAGCTGTCATCCGACGTTTGCAGGTTCTGGCGCGTCGTGCCGTCGCAGTTGACGCCCAGCAGCACGAGCTGGATGTCCTCGTTCTCGTCAATCGTCAGGCTTTCGATCGTGAACTCGATGCTGTCCAGCGTGATCGTCTCGCCCTCGCAGCCCGGCGGAGGACGATCTTCAATCGCCACGGTCGCGGCCGCCGTGGTGCTGGCATCATCATTCGTGATCGTGATCGTCGCCGTGCCGTTGGCCGTGCCCGGCGTGACCAGACCGTCCACGCCGACCGTCGCCACCGCTTCATCGCTCGAAGCGTAGGTCGTGCCCGTCGCAGCCGGCGTCAGATCGCGCTCGCTGTCGTCAGAGAACGTGCCCGTGACGCGCAGTTGCACCGTGCCTTCCAGGCTTGAAATCGTGAACACATCCGGGTTGACGATCAGCGACTCGAGCGTGACGTTCGGCGGGTTGAGAGAGACCGTCGCCGTGGCCGACGCCTGGACCGCGCCGTTGGTCACCGTGATGGTGGCCTCGCCGACTTCGGCGCCGGTGACGAGACCCTCCCCGCTGACCGTGACGAAGTTGCCCGAGGTTGCGTACGTCGTACCCTTGGACGAGGCGGTCAAGTCCTGGACCGAGCCGTCGGAGTACGTGCCGATCACCGTGAGCTGCTGCGTGCCGCCCACGCCGAGGGTGAACGTCGATGGGCTGACGGCCAGCGTGTTCAGCACGGCCGACCCGCCCCCGCCGCCACCCCCGCCGCCGCCACCCCCACCGCCGCCGCCGGAGCAGTCGCCGCCGTCGAACTCGCAGGCCTCGACGTTGCACGCCGCGTCGCACACGCCGTCGCCGATGTTGCTCAGCGGGCAGCCCGATGAGCATTCTTCTTCAGCGCAGGCCACGTTGAGCACGCCCTTGCCGATGCTTCCCTGGAAAGTGCCCACGCGGATCAGATACGCCGTGCCCGCCGTCGTCTCGAAGACCACGCGCGATTGCAGCCCGCACAGGTCGTCGTTGCACGCCAGCGACGACCCGCCCTCCGTCGGGCACGCATCCGGATACACCGCCAGCCGCGTGTCCGCCGTGCTTCCGCACAGGTCCACCGTCAGCGTCCCGTCGCACGAGGACGTGTAGCGATACCACACGTCGCTGTCGATCTGATCGTTGCCGCAGCAGAACTCACATGCCGGTTCGGCCGGGCCGTCCGTCGTGGCGTTGGCGATGTCGAACTCCGTGACGCCGTCGGCGATGGTGATCGCGTCGGCGCAGGCGTCGTTCGGCGCCGTGGTCCCGCCCTCGACCTGAACCGTCAGCGTGCCGCCCTTGACGTTGTCGAACAGACGGCGGAACGTCTTCGGCGAAGTGAACCGCGCGAGGAAGCGGACGCCGCGATCCGCCTCGTCGTCGTCGCCGGTTTCATGGCGCGTCACGTCGATCGTGTCCGTCGCGTTGGCGGTGATCGCCACGCGCGCCACGCGCGCCGGCTCATCGCTGAGGCTGATGATGAAGAACGGACTGACGTCGTCGTCGATGTCGCCGTCGCCGTCCTGGTCCGTTTCCAGCTTGGTGTACACCGCGCTGACCGCCGCGGGGAAGAGGCTGTCATCCCGAAAATAGAGCGTGTCAGAGACGATGCCCGCGTCCGTCAGCCGCCACTCGAAGTCGTCCAGCGCCAGCCCCGGGCCGCTGTCCGCGAAGTCGAACTGCAGGTAGCGCAGGTTCACCAGCGGGTTATCGACGCCCGACCCGGACAGGTAGATTCCCACGAAGAGCTGCGCCCCGGCCGCCACCGGCTGCGTCACTTCGTTGCCGTCCGCGTCCTCCGCGCGAAGGGTGATGACAATGTCCCCCCTCGCCGAAAGCGAGAACCCGCCCAGCCCCACGATCAACGCCGTCAAACCCCAAGTGCGCGACATGGCATTCTCCCAAAAAACTCAACGCCCTCGCCGCCAGACCATCAACTCATCAGAGCCGCCCATCAGAGCCGCGCCCGTAAGGAAGCGAACCAGCAACCATCCAAGCCGTGCTCGTAGGAAAGCGGCTCTTCGCAGGCAACAGGCAACAGAGGTGCGCGATCCAGGAAGCTGTCTACGGCAAGCCCAAACCCAGCGAACCCAACGCGCAAACCCGCCTCCAGCGCCTACCCATCGCTTCAACCCTGTCCGCGCCGCCTCCAGCAATCTCAGAGCTGGCTTCACAAGACAGCGCTGTACAACAGTTTATCGGAACAAGGCCGTGAACTCAAGAAGCCGCGATGCGCGAAAGCAGGGCAAGAAGCGGCCGCAATGGCGCGATCAGACCGAATCGCACGCGCGGGGCGATTCTCGTTTTGCCGTCGATTGTAGCCGGATTGCGCCAGCCGCGCCGGGGCGAAGCCGAGTGCGGACGGGAGCGGGCTTTTAGGCCTAGGTGGAGTTGCCGGCAGCCGCGCCGCGTTGCACGCCGCAAGGCCGAACCGCACGTTGCAGCCCCCACCTGCCCGTCACGAGTCACGCCGCCTGGGCGCCTCGGCTTTTCATGCGCATCCGCGTATTCGGCCCATTCTGCATCTGCGTAATCAGCGCAATCTGCGGATGAATCCGATCCGTCGCCGTGCGAATTCCGGCTTGCTTACTTCCGGACGCCATCTCCCTGCCCCCTCCCGCGGGGAGGGGGGAGAGGAGGTCCATTCCTCACCCCGAATCTTCGCCGGGTGCGCTTGTCCCCCGCTACTCAGGAGGCACTGCTCACAGAGCAGTGGCACCCCTGCCTGAGCCTCCGCCGGGTGCGCTTGTCCCTGCTGCTCAAGAGGCACTGCTCACAGCGCAGTGGCACGCCTGACGTCGTCAGGGCGTCACGGTGGCCGTGTCCGATGCAAGATCGCCTTCGCAAACGGTGGCGCCTCCGCTGTCCTTGATCTTCCTCAGCGTGCAGGTGTAGTCGCCCGGGGGCAGATTTTTCACGGTGGCCTTGGCCTTGCCGTCGGGCTTGATGCTCTTGGTCTTCGAGCCGCTGCCGCTGCCGCCGCTGCACTCGACCGTGACTTTGCCCGCCGTCAGCGTCGTCTGCGTCGTCGAGATCGCCTTGAGGCTGCCGCCCTTGGCCTTGAAGCTGACCAGCTCTCCGCACGCCTCGCCGAGGTACACCGCACTGGCGACGCGATCCGCTCCGGCGTCCATGACGACGTCGATCGTGGTCTGGTCGCTGAAGAACGCCCCGTCGAGTTCCCAGTACATGAACGGATCCCCGAGCGGCGAGAAGCCGAACGCCTTGAGCTGCACGATGTTGCCCTCGGCGGTGGTGAGGTCAAACGGCGTGGGCTGATAGCCGCTGCCGGCATCGACCAGCGCCTCCGAGACATCCGAATGCACCGAAAGCGTTCGAGGCACGACGGTGCTGTAGATCGCCGAGGCGGTGCGATCGTCGCCGCTGTTCATGGAGACGGTGATCGAGCGGTTGGCGGAGAAGAACTGCCCGTCGAGGTTCCACTGAACGAAGGGGTCGCCCTGATTGGAGAACTGGAAGGCGGTGAGCGCCTGCACGTCGCCTTCGCGCAGGTTGAGGCTGAACGGCGTTTCACGGAAACCCTGACCGTCGTCCACCAGCGAACCGGGCTGGTCGGAGCTGACGAGCAGCACGCGCGAGAGGTCGGCCGTCTCGAGCACCGCGCGGATGACGAAGTTGCCGCCGGAGATGCTGCACCAGTTCACCCAGCCGCCGAGGTTGGGAGCGTAGATCGCGTTCTTGCCCTGGCGGCAACCGGTCGTGTCGCGGCAGACGCTGGGCGAGCCGTTGCGGATATCCGTTCCATCAGCGAATTCGAGCGAGACGACGACGGTCTGGCCCGCGGTGACGGGAATGCGGATGGGGTTCTGCTGCTCCTCGTCGGAGTAGCGGAATTCGTTGAGGAAGAAGGGCGACATGAGCGGCGCGGGCAGTTGCAGCAGCGCATCTCCGGGGCGCGGGAAGTTGCCTGACTCGCGGATCCAGATGTTCTCCTCGATGGTCTGCTCACACTTGGGGTCGGTGGACCACCAAAGGATCTGCACGCCCACGATGTTGCCGGCGACGGGGGCGGTGAGCCATGCGGCGGCTTCCTCGTGCGGCGCGAAGTCGCCCACGATGTACACGTTGTCGCCGTCGATGACGTTTTCGTTTTGCAGGACTTGCTCATCGGCGCGGAGGGCGGACGCGGCGGTAAGTGCGGTCAAGAAAGCCAGGCAGGACGCAGGCGAGAAGAAACCGGTGCGGCGCGCAGCGCGCTTCGACATGATGGACCCCCCAAAGACCGGCCCCGCGCGCTAAGCCCACCCCGGCCCGAACGAGGAGCCACCCCGTGCGAACGATACCCTGCTCCATTATTGCACTTGGGAGGGGCGATTTCAATCGAGAAATCGCCCCGCGGCGTTTCCCTCTTGCGGCCGCCGCATCCTCAGGAGTGCGGCGCCGGCGGCTCCGCAACGACCGCCGTTTGGGCGATTCTCAGGATGTGGTTGCCTTGGGGCGGATTCCGAGGGTGGGTCCATTCTTTCGGGCGAGTCCGCAAGGCCAATACGCCGACCCACGCCGGCGCCGGCAGCAAGGCCGATGGCGACAACGGAACCGCCGATAGCGCCGGACTTGCGGGCGCCTCTCCCGGATTTCCGGGCACAGCCATTCCGAGACCCACGGTCTTCGTCCTTGCCGGATCCGGTGATTCGAGGTAGAGTAAGGACCGAAATGTTGTGCATTCGTCGCGCGGTTTGGCTGCTCGGTCGACGTGCACTTTCGCAAGGGTTTCCCACGCGAGGGAAGGCCTGCGACCCGGACTGGAACGCGGGTCGCGCCTGACTGGACGAGGGCAAATCGGGGTTTTGCATCATGATCACCAACGCTCGCGCGAGCGGGACGGCGTGTTCCGCGCCTGCGCTGATTCCTCTCACCCTCACCCGCGGCAGCACTGCGCCTTCAAGCTCCGCCTGCGAACACCGCTGCGACCCTCGACCGCTGCCCATGACCCGGCGCGAGATGGACGAGCGCGGCTGGGACGCCGTGGACATCGTGTTCGTCACGGGCGACGCCTACGTCGATCATCCCAGCTTCGCCATGGCGCTGCTGGGGCGCGTGCTGGAGGCCGAGGGCTTTCGCGTCGCCATCCTCGCCCAGCCGGACTGGCACTCCTGCGAGCCGTGGCGCACGTTCGGCCGCCCGCGGGGCTTCTTCGCCGTCTCTGCAGGCAACATGGACTCGATGATCAACCACTACACGGCCAACCGGAAAGTGCGCAACGACGATGCGTATTCGCCCGGCGGGCGCATCGGACTGCGCCCCGACCGCGCCACGCTCGCCTACTGCCACCGCGCGCGCGAGGCTTACAAGGACGTGCCGATTATCGCCGGCGGCGTCGAAGCGAGCCTGCGGCGCCTCGCTCACTACGACTACTGGAGCGACACCGTCCGACGCTCGATCCTCCTCGACAGCAAGGCCGACCTGCTGGTGTACGGCATGGGCGAGTCGGCGATCGTGGAAATGGCCAGGAGAATGGCGGAGGGCACAGGGCGAAGGGCGAAGGGCGAAGCGCAAATGGCGAAGGGCGAAGGGCGAATGGCGAATGAAGAAGGCTCGCCGGACCAACCCGCCATTCGGCATTCGGCATTCAGCATTCGGCAATCCCTCCGCGACATGCGCGGCGTCGCCTACGCGCTCGGCGCCAAGGAATCCCCGCCTGCCGGCGCCGATGTCGTGACCCTGCCTTCCTACGAGGAAGTCAAGTCGGACAAGCTCAAGTTCGCCCAGGCCACGCGCCGGTATCATCTGGAGACCAATCCCTACAACGCGAAAACGCTCGTGCAGCGCTGCGGCGATCAACACGTCGTCGTGACGCCGCCGCGGCTGCCCGAATCCGAATCGAGCATGGATCGGTATTACGATTTGCCGTACACGCGAAAGCCGCATCCCTCCTACACCGAGCCGATCCCGGCGCACCAGGTCATCAAAGACTCCATCACGCTGATGCGCGGCTGCTTCGGCGGTTGCACCTTCTGCTCGATCACGATGCACCAGGGGCGCATCATCCAGTCGCGCAGCAAGGATTCAATCCTGCGCGAGGTCAACACCCTGGCATCGGACCCGGGCTTCAAGGGCGCCGTCAGCGACCTCGGCGGGCCGACCGCCAACATGTACAAGATGCAGTGCCTCAAGCCCGAAATCGAAGCGATCTGCCGCCGTCTCTCCTGTGTGCATCCGAAGATCTGCCCGCTGCTGGGCACGGACCACGCCCCGCTGATCGACGTCATGCGCGAGGCTCGCGCGCAGCGGGGCGTGAAGAAAGTCCTCGTCGCCAGCGGCGTCCGCATGGACCTCGCCCGCCGGTCGCCGGAGTACATGCGCGAGCTGACGCTGCACCACGTCGGCGGACACCTGAAGGTCGCGCCGGAGCACACGGATGACAAGACGCTGGCACTGATGAAGAAGACCAGGCCTGAGGATTTCGAGGACTTCTCCGGCCAGTTCCGCGACATCTCGAAACGCGCCGGCCGCAAGCAGTACCTCGTCCCCTACTTCATCAGCTCGCACCCGGGCAGCACCGTGGAGAGCATGATCGAACTGGCCGTCTTTCTGAAGCGCAACGGCTACCGCCCGGACCAGGTGCAGGACTTCATCCCCGCCCCGATGGACCTCGCCACGTGCATGTATTACACGGGCGTGGATCCCATGACGGGCAAACCCGTGCACGTGGCCACTAAGCTGCGCGAGCGCAAGTTCCAGCGGGCGCTGCTGCAGTTCTTCAAGCCCGCCAACTACTTCACCGTCCGCCGGCTCCTCCTCGACCATGGCCGAGCCGACCTCATCGGCGACGGGTGCGACGCGCTCATCCCATCCAAACCTCCAAAGGAAGCGATCGAGGCCCGCAGACAACAGGCAGAGCGCGTCGCGCGCCGCGAACCGGCCGGCGTGCGGAATGGCACACGGGGCCGCTCGCAGGAAGGCGCACCGGGCCGCTCGCAGGAACATGCACCGGGTCGGTCGCAGGAAGGCGCAACCCCGGCATCGCCTTCGTCGCCATGGGACCTCAGCCGGAGCATGACCGTGGACGAGGAGGATCACTACCACTCGCCTCCGCGCACGCCGCCCGCGCCGCCCGCGCCGCCCGCGCCGCGCGGATATCGTCCGGGGCGCAGGACAGCCGGAAAGCGCCATAGAGCCTGAATGCCTGCACACCCAGGGCAGACGGAGGCAGGTCTAAGCAGTCCCGCCGGGTGGCTTCCACGTGGGAGCGACGCGCGGCCCCCTCGCCGCCCCTCCCACCTATGACTGACGTCGTCAGGGGTGGCAGGGCATGTATCCAAGTCTTGCGGCCTTTTCTTCCTTCACGGACGGCCGTGGGGACGCCGCATTGACGTCCATCCCAAACGGGTCGCCGGCGTCGTCAAGGTCGCCGGTGGTGTCAATGTCGCAAGGGTCATCAATGTCGCCGTCGCTGTTGTTATCGTAGCCGACTTTGACGTTGGAGAACTTCGGACTGCGGCCGCTCAATGCGACGGTGCCCCAGGCCAGGTCGCCGTCGGTGGTGCTGATCTTCTGCGTGCCGTCGACCCAAATGGTGTACGCCGATCCCGAGCCCTTCATGCGCACCACTACCGTCGCGGCGTTGATACGCACCCCCACCATCGCGGCGTTGATACGCACCCCCACCATCGCGGCCTTGATGCGCACCGTCGCCGTCGCGGCGGGGGTGTAGGTATTGGAAGCGACGTTGGTCTCGCGGCCATCCAGACACTTGACGAGTTTCACCGAGCCGTTGCTGCGGATGGGTGGTTCGCCTCTCCGAGGCGAGCATTCGTCGCGGAACGACGAACCACCCAGTGTTATCCGGATCGACGTAGCGCACGATCAGGTGCGCCAGCGCGCCGCTGTTGAGGTTAATGTCCGCCTGGGCCACGTAGTCGTCATCGCCCGCCCACTGCGAGATCGCCGCGCCGCCATACGTGTTGCCGGTCACGGTCAGCGTGCCGGCGCCCGTGTCGAGCGTGACGGCCGCGGTCGTGTTCCAGCCCGGACAGGCCGGGTCGTGCGGCGTGGCGCGGAGATACGTGAAGTCGTCGAAGCAGGTCGATGCCGTGTCACTGGCACAGCCGACCTTGCCCGCGCCGAAGAACGTCGTCGAGTTGTACGTGAAGTCGGCGTTCTGCCCGTCGAGCGCGGCATAGACCGCCTTCTGCCGCACCCAGCCGCGGATCGTGTACTCGGTGTTCGCGGTGACCGGGCTGGTCCACGGCATTCGGTGAGTTACTTCGCTTCCCGCCGAGCCATACGCTGCCAAGACACTCGCAAGATGAAGACAGCGCCTAGCATAAGGAGAGTCCCCGCGCTTATCAACTGAGATAAAGTCAACCCCAATGAAACGATCGGCTCAACGCGATAGAACTCGATGACAAAACGCCAGCAACAATAGAGAATAAGAAAGGTCAGTGCTGCGCGACCATCCCTCATGAAGATCCCCAAACGGAACGCGACCAGCAAGATTGCGAACATCAGGAGGCAGGCACTGGATTCGAAAAGTTGCACGGGAAGCACTGGAAGGCTTTGCCCTAGTTTCGCGACTATGGCTCCGTTGCAAATCTGATTCAGCACCGCTGGCGGGCCAACGATTTCTCCAGCGGTATTGACATGAATCGGGTAGCAGACGCCACAGGCTCCAGAGGTGGCGACCCCTTCGCAGCAGCCCCGACAGAAGCACCCTACTCTCCCCAAAGCGATGCCTAATGGCGTTCCATAGGCTAGCGCGTCCAACACCTTCCAAAGCGGCAACCGGATTGCATTGCAGTATACCCCGACCGCTAGGAGAGACAACAAGAGTGAGCCATAAAGCGTCTGCCCGCCATTCACAAAATCCAATTCCTCCCGGAACTGGATTGCATAGAGGATTGCGCCGCCAGTCATAATTGACGCAACTAAGATGGGCAGTAGGTGTACTAACCGCCGCCACAGAACTCCAAGGCGGCAGCACACAACCAGCGCTGCGTAGAAGCCAGCGGCGATCCCAAGTCCGTAGAGCATAGGGTAGGCTGGAATCGACAACCCACCGACACGAACCAGATATGGGAGCATGCGATCACCTCAGCTGCGAAAACCTTGCCATTACAACGCCTCAATTCGTCCGATTAGCAAGAGGAGACCGCTAATGAGAACAAGCAAACCCGCTACTTTCTGAAAACAAGACCTCGCAAGCGGGTCTTGCTTTCGGCGATGGGTTGCTCCAAATTCCAGCTCTCGATCTTCTTCGGACCTGTCCACGCCGCTTACAAGAAACAGATAGAAGCCCGTTGGAGCAACGATAATCAGCGCATTTCCCGAGAGCAGAGATATGAGGGATAACACAGTTCCGATGGTTAGCGTTAATCGCGTTCCAAGGCCGACCGAATGCCAACTTTGCCAGCGTCTGCGGCGACATGCTCTATTGGAGATTCTCATGGCAATTCACTTCCGCATTGTTCTTTCGGATGGGTAAACCACATTCCGGGCACCGGGATGACTGAAGGCCAATAAGAAAATATCCACACCTATTACATCGGTTCGAAACATAGCTAGCATTAAGTCGATGACGCCTGCACCACAAGAGAAGCAGGATAGTTCCAGGTAGAACAAAGACGACCGTGACGAAGTGTATTGGAAAGAAGAGATGACATTCTACTATTATGTCACGGCCAACATGCGAGCACTGCTTATGCAGAGCATTAAAATGGATCCCAAGAAAGTGCCACCCCCTCCAGCTTGCGTTGCATAAGCAGTACACCGATATGCGACGTGCCATTGTGCACTCAATCCAAGGCGGGTTCCATCGGGCACCGACATTGGTATCTATCTGGTATCCATTAATGCGACATATATAGGGTGGGCCGATGATGAATACGCTACCAGGACGCGCTAGAGGGCCGTAGGCGAGGCGGCAGACGGCATAGCTCACCTCCATCAGGATGCCTATGGAAGCGCACGCCACCATGCAAAGGGTGAAAAGCCGCTTGATCATTTTTCCCACTCAGTGGGGGGAGGGTAGAAGCGGTTCCAATTTGCCAATGTCTTATTCTAAACAAGTGCTCGCAAAGGGAAACCACGACCATCTCGAAAAAGCCAAGGGTCATCGACATCCTTCTTGACAGCTCTGCCTACAAGCTGCCTTGTCCTGTCCTTTATACACATTGGAATCACAATATGCGTTACAGTTAGCGAGGCAGCACGCATGTGGATCATTTTCATTGTGACATTCGGCATAGGGGATCGTGCAATGGTCCCCTCGGTACTTGTCGTTTCGATCACACGACTGGAATATCCATGGTGGAATGTCTCCGTCGCGCGGATTCTCCGGATAGAGCGGTTTGCATGGATCTCCCTTTCCGCGCCAGAGGTGGCACCATGGGTCGATTACGTTGCCGGCATGGCAGGGTTTGGGAACCTCTTCAGTACTACCCGCTTTGCACTGCTCATAGGCCTTATTACAACAGCTGGGAGGTGGGTTCTGGTGATCGCATATGAACTTAATGAGCTCGCAACAGGTGGGCCAATCATCACCGCCCTGGGGTTTGGACTTGCATCCTCCAGTCGGATCGGTAAGCACGATTGGATTACGCGAGGTCCGTGCATAGAGTTGTATTCCATCTTTGTACTGAATTGGATCACGAGTCAGAAATTGCTCAAGGATACTGAGATATAGCCTAAACCTGTTGTCAGTCAGGTTCACGGCGGGATCATGCTGTAGGCCTTGATACACAAAGGTCATCCCGATGGGCGACACCGTCCGGTTTTCATGCCGTCGATTGGTGGACGCTGCCGCGACCAGCGCCGTCATGACGGTTTCGTCAGAGGCATTCAGCGTCCCGTCCTGATTGAAGTCGAAGATGCGGCAGGCGCCGGAGGGCGTGCCCCAGCAGGTTTGGCCGCTGCCGAGGGAAGCGTCGTCGGTTGAATCGACATCCCCGTCTCCGTCGTAGTCGCCGAAGAAGGTTTCCGGTTCGATGATCGGCGCGCCGTAGGGGGTGGTGAAGACGCGCTCGAGCACCCTTCCGGCCAGGTCACAGGTGGCGAGGGTGTTCCAGTTCGCGTCCTGGTACACGACTGCGTAGCCCTTTTCCAGTCTCATCGCCACGATCTCATCGATGTATTGCGTGCCGTGGTAGACCTGCTGGAGGACGTTGGCGCTGCCGTCGCGGATTTCCGCGATGGACCAGCCGCCGGGCGATGCGCCGCCCATTGAGCCACCCGCCTGGGTATCGGCGTAGTAATACACGTATGTCCCGTCCAGGTCGCCGCTCTTGGTGACGACCTTGC
>JADZBE010000003.1 GCA_020852275.1 Phycisphaerales bacterium | reverse complement strand
CGCGCCGCCGGACGCGCTGATCGCGGAAACCGCCGGCGTGCTGCGCGACAGCGGATACTCCATCCGGGCGACCGTCGAGGCCATCCTGCGCAGCGAGGCGTTCTTCAGCGACGAGTCGTACCGCGCGAAGATCAAGTCGCCGGTGGAGTTCGTCGTCGGCGCGGTTCGTTCGCTGGAGGCGACCGTCAACGGTCCCCGGGCGGCGGGCGCCGCGGCGCGCATGGGACAGAAGCTGTTCGACCCGCCTTCCGTGAAAGGCTGGGACGGCGGGCGCAACTGGATCAACTCCGCCACGCTGCTGACGCGCATGAACGCCGCGGCCGCTCTGGCGCGCGGCGAGGGAGGCGACGTGGGCTTCGACGCGGCGGCGCTTGCCCGGCGCTACGAGCTGTCGGACGCGGCGTCGGCGCAGCAGTTCGTGGCGGACCTGCTGCTGGACGGCGCCGCGCCGGAGTCGCTGACGACCTTGATGAAGGAGCAGTCGCAAGGCGCGGACCCGCCGACCGCTCTGCGCCGCTGCGCGTACGCGGCGCTCGTCTGCCCGGAGTATCAACTCGGCTAGCGCGGCGCGGACCGAAGCCCGCGGCTCACTTGGGAGAGTGCCATGATTCTGTCACGTCGAGAACTTCTCGCCGGGGGGCTGAAAGGCTGCACGCTGCTGGCGTCGGGGCTGACCATCCCGCGGTTCCTGTCGCGCTCCGCGCTGGCGATGGGCGGACCGGACCCGGACGGGCGCATCCTCGTCGTGCTGCAACTGACCGGCGGCAACGACGGCCTTAACACCCTCGTGCCCTACCGCGACGACGAGTATTACAAGGCGCGCCCCGCTATCGCCGTCCCGCGCGGGCAGGTGCTGCCGCTCACGGACGACCTCGGCGTGCCGCCGCAGATGCGCGGCATCAAGGAGCTTTTCGACCAAGGGTGGTTGTCCGTCGTGCAGGGTGTCGGCTACCCCAACCCCAACCGCTCGCACTTCGAGTCCATGGACATCTGGCACACCTGCTGCGCCGAAGCGTCGAAGCGCGATGGAACCGGCTGGTTGGGGCGAACGATTGAGTCACTCGCCACACCGGCTGGGAACCTCGCTGCGCCCGCGCGCAACCTCTCCGCGCCCGCCGACACACTCCCCGGACCCGCCACGACCCTCCCCGCCATCCACGTGGACGGCACGGACCTGCCCCTCGCCCTGGCGGCGCGCGGCGTGGCCGTGCCCACCATCGACAACCCCAACGACTTCAAGCTGGACGTGCTCGATTCGGGCAGCGGCCGATCCGCCGACGCCCTGCGCCGGCTCGCCGCGCCAGGCTCAGCCGTTTCCAAAACCGCGAACGCCGCAAACGCCGCGAACTCCGGCGACCTGATGTTCATCCAGCGCACGATGCTCACCGCCTGTGATCAAGCCGAGCAGCTCGCCTCCGCCGCGAAAGCCGGCGGCGGCGGCGACTACCCCAACTACGGCCTGGGCGAGCATCTGCGGCTGATCGCCAACCTGATCCACGCCGGCGTGGGCGCGCGCATCTACTACACCTCGCTTTCCGGGTTCGACACCCACGCCAGGCAGAAAAGCCACCACGCTCAGCTTCTTGCGCAGATGTCGCAGTCCATCAAGGCCTTCTTCGACGACCTGCGGGCGCGGGGGCTGGCCGACCGTGTGCTGCTGATGACCTTCTCCGAGTTCGGCCGCCGGGTGCACGAGAACTACAGCGAGGGCACGGACCACGGCGCGGCCGCCCCGATGCTGCTGGCAGGACCGGGCGTGCAACCGGGCATCCACGGCGGCAAGCCCAGCCTGACGGACCTCGACGACGGCGACCTCCGCATGGCCACCGACTTCCGCAGCGTGTACGCAGCGGTGCTGGAGAACTGGCTCAGAGTGGGATCGGACGCCATTCTCGGCGGTCGCTACCCGAGCGTCGCAACGCTTCGCTGAGTATGGGCAGACAGAGCCACGCGGGGCATCCAGTCAGGGCCGGCCTAAACTGAGCGCCGTCCTCCCCGCGAGCGATTCGCCGTTATGGGCGAAAAACGCTCCGGGAGATCATGGAATCCCCGCATTCTTTCCGTGTTGAATCCGCCACGTCGGTCCGGGTAAAATGAGGCGGGAGCAACTCAGATGATGGCCTCAAGATGGACCGCGCGGGTTCCCGCTTTTTTGGCAATCGGCATCGTCCTTACAGCAGCAGGGGCCGCAGCGGCAGGCGAGCGCTGGCGGGTGGTCATCTTGCATCCCCAAGGCGCCAAGGCTTCCGACGGACTGGCTGCGGCCGGAGGTTGGCAGGGCGGGTCGATTGAGATTCAGCTCGACGGAGGCCCCTTTCGAGATCATCCCGTTATCTGGAATGGCCGCGCCGACGAATACACGGATCTGTTGCCGACCGATTGGTTGAGAGGTTGCGTTTACGGAATGGATGGACCGTGGCAGGTAGGCGAGGTAAAGGTATTCGGCGATCCGGCTGCCATGTTATGGAGAGGCACCGCCGAAAGCGCCATCAATCTGACACCGTACGGTTCTTACCGTTTCGCGGGCGCTAAAGACGTCACTGGCAATCAACAGGTCGGCTACGCCGCCTGCCGCTGCGATAACCAGTATCACGCGATGCTGTGGCGCGGAACCCCTGAGAGCTACGTCGACCTTCACCCAGCCTCCGCTCGTTACTCGAGCGCGAACAGTACCGACGGTGAATTTCAAGGGGGAGACGCCAACATAGTGTCGTTCGGCCAAATTCACGCCGTGCTGTGGCGCGGAAGTGCCGAGAGCTATCTCGATATGCATCCGGAAGTTGCAAGCTCCTCATCTATCCTCGGCATGGTACGGGGCGTCCAGGTCGGTGTCGGGCTATTCGGCAGCTACGATCACGCCCTGCTGTGGCGGGGGACTCCGGAGAGCCTCGTGGATCTGCATCCTTCGTACGCGCGCGAGTCCTGGGTGTACGACACAACCGGGTCGATTCACGTTGGCTACATCGACGCTGGTGCCGCTGCTGAAGCCGGATTCTGGATCGGCGATGATTCTGAGAGTTTCTTCAACCTGCAAGACCTCCTCCCGTCCGGGTGGTCCCGGTCGTCGGCGAAATCAGTAGCGATCGACGCTGGCCGCGTGTACATCTCCGGCACGGCCCTCGCGCCCGACGGTCATGGGCAGGCACTCCTGTGGATCGGACGCCTGCCCCGTGACCCTCGAAGGGGGGGATCCGTCAAACCGCTTATCCCGTAAGGGGACTGCTTTCAATGGCCGCCCGGCTTTGCTGCCGTGAACCCGTGCCACATTCACGACCGGCGAGTCGTAACGCGCGTTCGGTTGCTCCCCCGCCGCGTTCCGTGCGGTTGCCCTGCGGTCGCGCCTCCAAGGCAACCGTATTCTGAGTGCGTACCATCGTGGCAGCGCCTGGCACGCTCGCCAAGTCATGGGGAATGAGCCACCCACCCACTTTCGCCCGCCCCATGTGTCCGCGGCTGCGCACCCGTGCCGCCCGCGCGCCAGGCATCTCGCAAGATTCGATTGCCCTGCGGTCGCTCCTCAAACTTCGCCCTTCGATTTGACCGGACCGAAAACGTGAGGTATAGTCTTAATACTCGGAACGTGCTGCGGCGCACACCCAACGGGACGCGCGGCGGTTTCCTGCCTTATTTTGGCGTCGATTTCCAAGACCCAAGCCGATTCTCCGTACACCTGAAACCGCGTTGCGCGATCTGGATGCCATCAAGCGCGAGATTCGGGACCGCGTCCCGCTTGTGGACGTGGTCTCACAGCACGTTGCGCTCAAGCAGCGCGGCGACCGCTACACCGGGCTGTGCCCCTTTCATCAGGAGAAAACCCCGTCCTTCACCGTTCACGCCCTGCGGGGGTTCTTCAAGTGCTTCGGTTGCGGGCGCGGCGGGGACGTCTTCACCTTCGTCCAGCACATGGAGAACGTCTCCTTCCCCGAGGCGCTCAAGATGCTGGCCGATCGCGCGGGGATCACGCTGCGCCGCGGACCGGGTCGGGTCAGCGAGGGACCGGACCGCGCCGACCTCGCCAAGGTCAACGAGTGGGCGTGCGCGTTTTTCCGCGAGGAATTGCTGAAAACGCAGGCCGGCGCCGCCGCGCGGGCTTATGTCCGCCGGCGCGGGATTCTGCCGGAAACCGAAGCCACGTTCGAGTTGGGCTTCGCCGCCGGCAACGCGGACGTGCTCACCGAGCGGGCGCGCCGCGCCGGCTTCAGCTCGGCCGTCCTGCTGGCCGCTGACCTGCTGCGTGAGAGCGACAGCGGACGGGTGTATCCCGCGTTCCAGGACCGGCTGATGTTCCCCATCCGCGACGCGATGAACCGCGTCGTCGGGTTCGGCGGGCGGACGCTGGTCGATCATAAGGCCAAGTATCTCAACACGCGGCAGACGGAGCTGTTCGAGAAGGGGCACGGGCTGTACGCCTTGGCGCAGGCTCGTCAACGGATGACCGAGGTCGGCAGGGCGGTCGTCACCGAGGGCTACGTCGATGCCATCATGGCGCACCAGGCCGGTTTCGGCGAAACCGTGGCCGCCTTGGGGACGGCCCTGACGGAGGCCCAGGTGGACCTGCTGCGCCGCTACGCCTCATCCGCCATCTTTCTGTTCGACTCGGACCGGGCGGGCGAGGCCGCGGCGGACCGGGCGATCGAGGTCGCCCTTCCGCGGCGACTGACCGTTCGGCTGGCGAATATCACAGACGGGAAAGACCCGGCGGACTTTCTGCAAGCCCATGATCCGAAAGAGTTTGAGGCCATGTTGAATTCCTCCACGGATGCGCTAGAATTCAAGTGGCAACGATTGAACCGCAGCTTCAACGGAGGTGACCTGAAGGGTCGTCACGAGGCCGTCACCCACTTCGTGGGTTTGGTGGCGAAGGCCTGTGCGTCCGACGCTCTGGATGTGATTGGCAGAGGATTGGTGGTTAATCAGGTCGCGGGGCTTCTGTCCCTCGATCCGAGGGAAGTCCATCGCCTCATGTCGAGGTTGCAGCGCCGGGCGGAGTCGCCGGGATCCAGCTCGCGCGCGGCGGCGGCGGTCGAGCCGCAGGCCCGGTCGGCGGACGGCTGCGAGTCGGCGGCGCTGGTGTTGCTGGGGGTGGTGCTCAGCGACGGCGGGTACTGCGCCGACGCGGGCGAGGTGCTGCGCTGCGCACCGTTTGGCTCGGCGATGGATCGCGGCTTGGCCGGTGTGACGCTGGAGCTTTTCGACGCCTACGGCGAATTCGATCTGGGCGAAGTGCTGGCCCGGTGCGAGGAGCCTTTGATGGCTCAGCGCGCGATCGACCTTGCGGACGAGGCGCAGCGCCGCGGCAATCCGGCGGCGTCCGTGCAGGCCGCGCTCGCCCGATGGGATGCCGCCCAGCACGAGCGACAGTTGTCGGGATTGAGAGGAAACTTCGTGGAGGCCATCAGCCGTCCGTTGTCGGAGGACGATGCCACGGCGCAGGCGGCGGCGCACGAGTATCTGGACGGACTGACGAAAGCCCGCCACTTTGCGCCGCGCCGTTTCAGAGGACGAATCTCGGGTGATCTTCCGCCGCGGAACGAAGGCGAAGCCGCGGTCTCCCAGTCGCCCGTGGAGTCATAGATTCCCTATATGCAATCAGAGCATCAGACCAACGTCGCATTGTCGCCGCCGGTGGAAGCCGCGGTGGAGAAGCTCCTGGCCCGCGCGGCCGAGCAGTCCTACGTCACGTGGGACGACATGAACACGTTCTTGCCCGACGAAGCCGTCGACCCGGACGTTGCAGACAAGATCCTCCTGCGGCTCGAAGACGCGGAGATCGACGTCCTCGATCAGCACGACGCCGCGGCCGCGGATAAGCGCCGCAGGCTCACTCGCGGAAGCGGCTCTCGCGGCAGCTCAGGCGGGAAGGGCGCCGTTCTCGACGGTGAACCGGCGTCGTCGGAGGAAGGGTCCGCCGAGGACTTGCCGCCCGTCGAAGAGCCAGCCGGCAAGCGCATCGACGATCCCGTCCGCATGTACCTCACGCAGATGGGCGAGATCCCGCTGCTGACGCGCGACGAGGAGATCCGCCTCGCCAAGAAGATCGAGCTGACGCGCATGGTCTTCCGCCAGAAGGTGCTGGAGATTCATTATTGCTCGCGGCTGGCCGTGGAGATTCTCGAGCAGGTGCAGGACAACCGTCTGCCCTTCGACCGGACGATGAAAATCTCGACGTCCGAGCACGCGGCCAAGGCGCGCATCACCGCGCGCATGCCCGGCAATCTCGAGTCCGTCCGTCAGCTTCTGCGCCTCAACGAGGAAGCGTGGGAGGAGATGGAGGGCAAGCGCACCGCCGCGGCCGACCGCAAGGAAGTCGAGCTGACGCTGAAGCGCCGCGCGCGCCGCATCGCCAAGCTGCTCGAAGAGCTGTCGCTGCGCACCAGCCGCATCCAGCCGCTGATGAAAAAGGTCCGCGGGTTGCACATGAAGCTCAACCAGCTTCAGCAGCGCATCGAGGCCCAGAAGAAGCGCCGCACCGTCTCCGACGAGGACTTCCAGGCCATGCGCGAGGAGCAGACGGGCATCGAGTCGCTCTGCCTCACGCACAACGGCACCCTGACCGACCGGCTGCGCGTCATTCAGCGCGTTTTCAGCGAGTATGAGGACGCCAAGCGCAAGCTGTCCGGCGGCAACCTGCGCCTCGTGGTCAGCATCGCCAAGAAATACCGCAACCGCGGGCTGGGCTTCCTCGACATCATTCAGGAAGGCAACACCGGGCTGATGCGCGCCGTGGACAAGTATGAGTACAAGCGCGGCTACAAGTTCAGCACCTATGCGACGTGGTGGATCCGCCAGGCCATCACGCGCGCCATCGCCGACCACGCGCGGACGATCCGCATCCCCGTGCACATGATCGAGACCATGAGCCGGCTGCGCAACATCAGCCGCGAGCTGCTTCAGGACCTGGGACGCGAGCCGACGACGGAGGAAATCGCCAAGCGCGCCAAGATGCCGCTGTCGGAAGTGCGCCGCGTGCTGAAGATTTCGCGGCAGCCGATCTCGCTGGACAAGCCCGTCGGCGAGAGCGAGGACTCGTACTTCGGCGACTTTGTCGAGGACGACCGCGTCGAGTCGCCGATCTCCACCGCGGGCGGCGAGATGCTGCGCGACCGCATCGAGGACGTGCTCAAGACGCTCACCTACCGCGAGCGCGAAATCATCAAGCTGCGCTACGGCATCGGCGACGGCTACACCTACACGCTCGAGGAGGTCGGCAAGATCTTCAAGGTCACCCGCGAGCGCGTCCGCCAAGTCGAAGCCAAGGCCATCCGCAAACTGCAACACCCGGTGCGCTCGCGCAAGCTGGAGGGGTTTTTGGACCAGCTTGATGTGGTGAACCAGGGGGGGTAATTGGGCGGTAGATCCAAGGTGATGCCATCACTATCCAAACGATTGAGATCCACGGCGAACGTTTCGTATTACTCTCAGAGCGGGATTTCCTTGCCTTACGGCCGGACGCCCCCCCCTCGCAGCAAGGCGGCCGCGGCGCCAACGGGGCGTCCCGATTTCGCGATGTGACGCCAGTGGAACTACCAGGTACGCCGGCTTCCGAGACTCTTCTACGCGATCGGTGATGACTTTGAGCGTTCGGGTGAAGTCTGCTGCGCGGGGCCTATTCTTGGCCTTGCGTCGCCGTGTATGATCTCGCATAGGAAGCTCAAAGTCATCATCCACGACGCGGAAGAAGGCGATTACTGGACCCAGGTGCCTGCCATTCCCCGGGTGCGCCACGCAGGGGGATGCCTTCGAGGAACTTCTCTATAACCTCTATGATTCCGTCGAGGGTTGCCTATCTCTTGACGTGCAGCCACAGACGTCAGACCCCGCCGAACGCTTGTTCGAGTTCGCCGCATGAAGCAAGTGAGCGGGATGGAGCGCGGCCAGGTGATCGAGCGCCGGGCCGCGGCTTCTGGAGGGTCTGCGAATGTTCCTCCATCTGCGAAATCTGCGGATGAAATGATGATCCACAGATTGCGCAGATGACGCAGATTAAGATGTGAGCAACTGGCGAGAAGGCGGCACTGGCCTGCGCGGAGGCGCGAATCCAGCGGTTTTCCGGGGAGGTCTGGACCCCCGCCTGCGCGGGGGTGACAAGGGCGCAGGGGTGACGGGCCCCGTGTCCGGTTTCGAGTTCCACGACGGGCCGCTAGGCTCCATGCAAGACGTTTCGCAGGGCGTCGCCGCAGGCCGTCCAGCGACTCTTGAGCTGCTCGGCTTCCCGCTTGCCGGAAATCCCCGAGTGCCCGACGCCGATCGTCACGCGGCCGCCGGGCTTGGATGCAAAGCGCACTTCGATCATCCCGGCAGGTTCCCGCCCACGCCGCCAGATAATGCGAAGTCTCTCGTGCCGGTCGATGCGCGAGAACTCGCCCTCGCCGTCCAGCAACGGGGCGATCCTTCCCCCCGGTCTGGCGTCCAGCGACTTGAGTCCGGGCAGCCACTTCAGGGCCGCGCTGCGGCTGGTCCATGCGTTCCACGCGGCGGCCGGCGTCGTGTGGATCGTGCGCTGCACGGTCACGGCGAAGGTCTTGTCGCCGCGCTGCAGAGGTTGGCGCAGCCCGTGCTCCAGTTCGTAGCGGACGGTCAGCATCTGCGACCACCACGGGCTTGCTCCGTGCTCGACAAGCAGATGCCTCGCGGCGGCCTTGTGCCCGTTGCTCCGCACGTCGAAACGGTCGAGCACGCGCGTCCAGTGTGTCCAAGGCTGACCGGTGGCCTTCTCGATGGCTTCCGGACTGACGCCGGCTTCGCCGGAGCGGCGAGCGCGTTTTCGCGCTCGTGGTTTCCTGACCCCTGCCATGCTGCAGGCCCCCTTGCCAGCGACATGCCCACCAAGCCCCGTTCAGGAGGCGTCCAAGCATGATACGGGTCTTCCCGCGTTTGGAATACCCCTTGCGTCCGGTGCGGTGTGCGGTTCGAAGGCGTCGCGTCGGAAGATGGGGGTGCGAGACATCGAAACGGTTCCGGTCGCGGTCGCTGGTAAGCCGAGTCAGCGGGGACGGACCGCGGCGCCAGCGCTCGCGCCAAAGCCGCCCCTGTCCCGGGCTTGAGTCGATCTCCCCAACAGGAATGAACCTCCACCCCGCGAGTCCCGTACTGGCTCTTGGGCATGCGGCCGTCCCGCCGGCACTCCTGGGATCCGCGAATCGCGCGTAGCGATCACGTTCATGAGTCGAAGGAGGTTCCGTCATGGTTCACCGGGCGACATGGATGACAGTCGATGTGCCGACCGTTGTTGCTTCGCTGCTTGCGCTGGCTTCTCTGGCATGGCCGGCGGAGGAGCACGCCGTGCTCATCGCGGGGGAACGGGATGGCGTTTCCGTTCAAGTCCGGGGCCTCGGACGCGACGGAGTGATGGTCGGCTTTGTCGGCCTGGCGGGTCACAGTTTTACCGACGCGGTCCTCGTTCGCCCCGGCGAGCCGGTGGTATACCTTGATCCGGATTTCTGGGCCGACGCGGAGGCGGTGAGCATCAACCTCCACGGGGCTGTGGTTGGGAACATTTCCATCGAGACCGAGGAGGTCGGCGCGTTTCTCTGGGAGGGAGGCGGGCTGATAGAATTGAACTCCGTGATCGACCCGCAATCCGGATGGGACATCCGGCATGCGGAAAAGAACAACGATCGAGGCGAGATCATCGGCTGGGGCCTGCTCCACGGACGACACGCCGGCTATCTGATGACTCCCGGCGACCCCTACTATTCCATCGTTGATCTAGGATCCATCGGCGCGTTCATGACGTATCCCAAGGACGTAAACGACCTCGGGCAGGTCGTGGGTTCGTGCGTGCTCGACCGCGACTACAAGGCGTTTCTCTGGCAGGGCGGCGTCATGATGGACCTCGGCAATCTCGGCGGCGTGGATGCCGAGGCCTGGGCCATCAACAACGCCGGTCAGGTCGTCGGCTACGCGCAAACGGCCCGACGGGAGCAGCTTGGACATGCCTTCCTGTGGCAAGCCGGCGTCATGCGCGACCTGGGAACTTTGGGCGGCTGGAGCAGCGTTGCCACCGACATCAACGAAGCCGGAGTCGTGGTGGGAGGAGCGGAGGCGGACGATTTTGAGCCGTGCATCTGGCTGGACGGCGTGCCGCGATCGCTGATCGGCGGCGTGCCGAGCGGCTTCGATGTCGAATGGCCGCCGTGGATCGAAGCGATCGATGACGCGGGTCAGCTTTCGATGCGCCTCTACTTCGACCATTCCCGGTGGCGCGACAGCCTGCTGACGCCGGTCTCGTCCCGGCTGGACAGCTTTCATGTTCGCGTTCGCGGCGGCAGCACGGTTGAAGCGAGAGTGCAGACGACGTTGCCCAACAGCGCGCACGTGGGGGTTGTTCTGGACGGCGCGGTGGGGCGAGCTCCGATGGTGAATGAACGCGGCGTGGCGGTGGAGCGATGGCTCAACCAAGCGGACGCGCATGAAGTTTGCCTGGAAGGACTGGAAGACGGTTGTCGATGGGCGCGTTGCGATGAGCGTCCGCTTGATTACGTCGTCACCGAGTTGCCGGCCCTGCCGGGTGGAGACGAATGTTACGCCAGCCGGATGAATGACTCCGGCGATGTCGTCGGCTGGTCTCGCGGCGGCTGGCCGGATGACGATACTCACGCCGTGCTTTGGCGCGGTGGCGAGGTGATCGACCTGGGGAACCTGGGGGGATGGATGGCCGAGGCGGAGGACATCACGGAGAACGGCATTATCGTGGGGATGGCGTATGAGACCGATGGGGACGCGAAGGCCTGCATGTGGAAGGGAAACGTGAAGGTCGATCTGGGTACGCTCGGGGGCGATGAGTCCTCGGCGGATGCCGTCAACGAACGCGAGGAAGTTGTTGGAACAGCGCTCGACAGTGCTGGCGCGAGGCAGATTTTCTTTTGGCGGGCAGGATGGATGTCCGCGGTGCAGCTTCCTGCCGAGGCGTACTACAAGTGGGCATCGGATCTCAACGACTCGGGAACGCTCGTGGGCACATGGAGCGACGGCCATGGGAACTACACGGCGTTTACGTGGTCGCAAAGCCAGCGCTATCGTGCCCTCTCAAACCTCGGTGGCCGGCATGTTTTTGCGAACGCCATCAACAATTCCGGCATCTCCGTTGGACGCGCCGAGGCCTCGGACCACAGTGAAGTACCGACGTTCTGGACGGCGGACGGCGAGGTGCACGCACTCGACACCATGGGCCGCAGGAGTGGTATTGCATTCGGCCTGAACGATGCCGGCCACATGGTCGGCAGTTTGGACGCGGACGACGAGTACTCACACCTCGTGTTTTGGAAAGATGGAGTTCCTCGGGATCTTTCGCGAGCCTTCCCGCAAGGGTGTTCCTGGGATTATCTCGAAACAGGAAGCGACATTAACAATTCCGACCAGATCGTTGGAGAAGGCTATTTCCACGGCCGCCGCCACGCCTTCCTGCTGACGCCCGCGTATCGTGGCAACATTCGCAGGCTGAGGGCACGCTGCAAGTCCGACGGCGGCCTAGTTGTCACGATCAAGACGTGGCTTGCGGAACGGACGACACTCACGGTCATACTCGATGACGGCCGGGCAGATTGCGTGACGATTGAAGGCCGCGGTATTGGAAGGGTCGCCTGGCCCGAGCGCGGCGGAGCGAGTTCGGTGTGCATTGATGAGTATGCCGATCTCTGCGAGCCGCTGTCGTGCCCTTGATCATGATGCTCGGGGCGAGCGCGCGGAAAGTGTGGTTGATCAACCCGTCGCGCAACGGGGTGCTGTGGCTTGCGCGTCAGGCGACGCGAACGGACTATCGTCGCGTTGACATTCCATTCAAGCACTCGTCGATCACGCTGAACGGCACGCTGTGCATCAGGGAAACCGTCTTCCAGTGTTCGGCGATGCGGCGACGATCGTCGTCCTTGCTGAATCGGCTTGGAAGCACCGCAGAAGCGCGGCCAACGATGACCATCCCGGGCTCTTGGACTTCGAGCAAGGTGCCGTCGCTTTGGTGCAGGCGGAAGGGTTTGATGGGTTTGCCTTCGGGGCGGTCCAGCAGGTCAGCAGGTCGCATCGCCAGTCTCCCTGGCCGGGCAGGGGATTGTATCCGATCACCCGCGCGGACTGAAGTCCGCGGCTCGTGGAGCCCGCCTGCTTGCGTTCCAAGGCGAGATGCACTGCTCACAGCGCAGTGGCACACGGCGAGATGCACTGCTCGCAGAGCAGTGGCACACGGAAGGAGCTGCTTGCTTACCCGCGCGGCTCTGATGCCGTCTCCCGCCTGATCTTCTTCATCGCAAACTCCGGCGCTTCTTTCACGCAGGTCCAGAGGATCTTAAGCCCCAGACCCAGGGTGCCGAGGAAGCTGCGCACCACGCCTTCGGTCGGCGCGGGGCCGAGGTCGGTGTAGCCGTGCTCGGTGGGCGTGACCTTCTCCCAGTTGTGAAACAGCCGGCCCCAGACGGAGGACACGGCGGCCTTCACGCGGGCGCGGCCCAGCACGGGGTACCAGAACCAGTCGTGGTAGATCACGCTGGCGATGTAGGACCACGGCGCGAGCCACGTTTTCAGCGACCATTCCAGCGGTTTCTTCAGGCTCCCCCAGTAAATCCGATGCTGCATGCGCGAGGCGAAGGTCATCTTCTTGAACGGGCCGGTGAAGTGCCAGTTCTCCGCGGCCGCGTCGAGATCGCCGACGAACTCGATCTGCCTCGGATCGCCGCAGCCGAGTCCGCGCTCGTGCGCCAGGCGGATGAACTTCACGTCGCGCAGCGGATCAAATCCCATCAGCTTCGCCGCGGCCGCGTCGATCGCCACCTGATCGCTCGACGCCAACAGAACGTTCTTGACATAGGGCACCATGCACCGCGGACCCGGTCCGTCGCCGGCGAACGTGCCGTCCATGACCGCGAACAGGCCGCGGTGAATCTTCTTCTGGATCATCAGCAGATCGACGAGCGTTTCGTGGATGACCGGGTGCGTCCAGTGGCGATGCTCGTTGAGCAGGCCTCCGAAGGCGTTCTTCATCGCGCCGGTCATGGTGGTGAAGATGTGCGTCTTGACCGTCGGCAGGTGGACGATGTTCTCGCCGATGAAGCGCCGCGGAATCGAGAAGCCCTTGGGGTACACCTCGTTGAGGCAGAGGAACTCCTTCGTCAGGTCGCCCACCGCGTCGCGCACGTTGATCCACTCGTTGTCCGGCTCGTACAGGTGCACGTTGCGCAGGCCGTGTGCCTCGACGACGTTGACCTGCTTGTTCTCGCGCTCGCCGAGGCGGGCGTCGATGACGACCGTGCGGTTGTGGCAGGCGTGGATCAGTTCTTTCTTGTACCCGTCGGCGAGCATCGCGCGGATCACGCCCTCAAGCTGCCACGGCGTGGTCGAGGTGGCCGGGTAGAAGAAGTGCCATGAGATGTTGACTTTGAGCGCGGTGTCCACGGCCGGGTCAAGCACGGCCTGATAGCCGGCGAGGCGCATGACGCGGGCGTAGTCGTCGAGGACGGTTTGCGGCGAGGTTCGTACGATGGCGACTTTGGATGGGTTCATCGGGTATCGGGTACTCTGGTATCAGGTAATCGGGTATCGGGTATCGGGTATCGGGTGTCGGGTACTCGGGTATCTCCTTACGTCTTCCGGGTTTTTCTTGACCGGGCACAACGGGGAGCGGGAGATCGTGCTCCCGATTCCCTCGCGGCATTTTCCCGGCACTTTCGTATCGCGGCGGCGAACATACTGTCCGATTATAGCCGGCCGGTCGCATTCGCCGAACCAGAACCTCACGCCGGCGGGGAAGCGGTCGCTGCCGCTGGCCCGATCGGCGAATCGGCTCGCGCGTGGCCCCCGCGCCGTGGCTTCAGGCGTGGCGTTTCCGCGGGAGCGACAGCCCGCAGGCGCTTTCCGAATCCGCAGTCCCGAGGTATGCTTGATTCATGCAGGATGCGCTCAAACAGATTGAAGCGATGGTCGATGCCTTGGGTCCGCTCGACCGGGTTCGGCTGTTGGAGTATCTCGTCCCGCGCGTGGCTGACGTGGTGCTGGCGACGGAGGCGGCGCGCGGTGATACGGCCGCCGCGTGGCGGGAATTCCGCCGCATCGGCGAGCGCCTCGCCTCCGCTTCCAACGGTGAATCGCTTACGGAGGCGGTCTGCGCGATGAGAAGGTAGAGCCATTTCGGCCGACGAAGCAATCATGCTGACGATCGACGCCAGTGTCTGGGTCAATGCTGATTCGCCTGCGGAGGCGCACAGCGAGACCAGCCGGACATTCCTCAACCGCATCGCCGAGAGTGGCGATACCGTCATTCTGCCGACACTGCTGCGCGTCGAAGTTGCCGGGGCCATCAGCCGGGTTCGCAAGGACCGGGCGCTGGGGTTTGAGTACTCGCGGGCGCTGGCGGCGCTTCCGTTCGTCCGCTGGATCGCGTTGGACGCTCCTGTGGCCATTCATGCGTCGGCCCTTGCCGCCGAACATGGCCTACGAGGCGCCGACGCAGTGTATGCGGCGGTCGCGGTGATCCACGGCTGTACGCTCATTTCACTCGACCACGAACATCTCACGCGGTTGACGCCCATCCTCAAGGTTTGGAGTCCGTCGCAATGGCTGGCTCAAGGAGAGGGTGCGGTCGGATAGATTAGCCATCTACCCGGGCGGCTTGCACGCTCATCGCGGTACTCCGCGTGAGCATGCGTCGCCGCGGCGCGAGGCATAGTCAACGGTACTCCGCTCGCCATGGTCTTACCCCGCTCCCCACGGCCTGGCGAGTACGCCAGACCGTGCCACCCAGTTTCCCTTCAGCGAGCTTCCACCGAACCGCCATCGAGCTTCCATTTAAACCCTTCGCGTCCACGCCTCGCCCGCGTACTTGGGAACGAGGTCGGATGCGGCGGAGAGTTCTTCGTTGCTCCATGCGCTGGCCTGGATGACGAGACGGATGCCGGCGGCCGGGATGTTGGACAGGGATGCGGTCGGGCTGTTGGGGGCCGCTGCTGCTGGGCTGTCGGCGAGGGTTGCGGCTGGGCTGTCGGCGAAGGTTGCGGCGAGGTGCGCGGGGAAGGATGCCCGGAGGGTCTCGATGGCGTGGGCGCTTGAGAGGGGGAGGCGCGCGGCGGGTTGCTGAGCGAAGCGGCCGGCGACGATGAGGCTGCCGTGCTGGAGGATGGCGCGAGTCGTGCGGCGCTGGGCGCTGCCGGCGAGCTTGTCCCCGCCCACCAGCACGTCGAAGCAGTGCCGGCGGGCGAAGCAGAAGAAAGGCCCTTTCGCCGCGCCGGAATCGTCGCTCGCGCAGCCCCGCCAGGCGGGCACGTCGAGTGCCGCAAAGCAGCGGATCACGGCGTCGTGCGCTCGTGCGTAGAGCGCGTTGGGACCGGCCGAAAGCAGCGCGTGTCCCAGCGGCAGCGCGAGGGAGTATGTCAGCTCCAGGTCGTGGAGAATCGCCCCCCCCCCGGTGAGGCGCCGGACGACGGCCAGTTCACGCAGCGGAGGATCAAGCCGGGCCACGTCGGCGAAATGCTGGAAATAGCCGAGGGAGATCGTCGGCTCGCGCCACTGATACAGCCGCAGCGTCGGAGGAGATTGGCCTGCGCCGACGCGGGTCAGCAGCGCCTCGTCGCGCGCCATGTTCTCCGCGCCCGGCAGCGCGCCGTCGTCGAGGAATCGCAGATGTAGCGCGGACGCATCCAATGATCGGACATCCTCCTGTGCCCGCGGCCACGGCAGGCGGGCCGGCTCTTCGCGACGAGCCGGTGCAGTGTAACGAGCCGGCGCGGCGTGGGCTCGATCAGCAGAACCCGGGGCGGGGCCGGCTCCTAGGCCTTGCTTTTTCAGGTTTCGGACCGCGCATGACGACAACACGGGTCCGCTGCTGCGGACCCGTGCCACCCGCCTCCTTGCCTCGATGCCCTAGTCCCCGATTGCCCGGTCGAATCGCGTCTGAAGAACCGCTTCCTTACGGGCGCGGCGCGGTTTGCTCTTGCCTCGGTGCCTCGATGCCTTGTTGCCTCGATGCCCTGAAGCCTTGCTGCCAGGTTGCCTTGTTGCCCTGTTGCCTCGTCCCCTGCCTTCCGCCTCACGGCGAAAGCGTCGGCGAGATCGTCACGGTGTTGGACGGCGGGCCCGCTTCGGTATCCGTTGTCGCTTCGCACTGGTAGGAGAACGTGCGACCGAGGTCTTCTTCCTGCACGATGAACACGGCCGTGCCGCTGAACCCGTTCGCGTCGAGCCGGCCTTCCTCGTCGGGGAAGAAGTTAAAGAGCACGTCGCCTTCGGGCGGCTGTCCGGTCAGGCTGCAGGTAAAGAGCACCTGTTCGAAGAGTCCGGGCGTCTGGTTGGAGACGGAGAGCTGAACGGCCAGCGAAGTGCCGCCGCCATCGTTGTCGTTGACATTCTCATTGGCATTGAGGTTGGCATTGTTGTTGGAATTGGTGTTGGAATTCGAGTTGCGGTTGAAGTTGCCGCCGCCGCCGCCGCCCCCGCCGCCATCCCCCACGGCACAGCCCGCGAAATGGCCGACCAGCAGACTTGCTCCGGCGAGGAGGAACGTCATCCCCGCCGAAGGACCCGAGTGTCGATTCATGTCGAAGTACCCGCCTTTCATGAGATGCCGCGATTCATGCTCCACGAACCGCGCCAGTCGACCGCCGCGCCGCCAGTTCTATGAGCGTTTGCGACTGTCCGTCAAGCGTGCCCCGGCGCGGCGAGGCTGGAATTGCGCGGGTTTTCTTCTTGGCGCGTAAGAAATCGTGGCGTGGCGGGACGTACTTTCCAAGGGCATCCTCGACTCGTCCCGGCCCACCCCGGACGAGACCGCGGCGCGAAAACTCAGCCCTTCGCGCCGTGCCGAGGATCCCGGGGGCGCGGAGGCCCGTGTGTTCGATACCCGACACCCCTCCACCTTCGCGCCCCGATTTTTCGTGCGCGTCGGCTGCCGGGGTGCATCTGCCCTGGTTGAGTCGGCGGGTCCAGCTTGCGCTTCAAGTGCCGCATTGTTGGCACTCTCGACCCCTGTTCATTCTGGCATGAAAACCGCGCGGACTCCGCCAAGTTGGCAGTCGGCGTGTGTCCGCGATTGCAGGTATTCGGACGACGCGATCCCAAACCGGCGAATCGCAAGGGTTTACGGGATTCGCGGGAAATCGCGTGGATTGGCACACGGCTTGCTCATTTCCAGGCCGGCATGAAATGCCCGTCAGCAGCGCCGCGCGGCGGCCGCTGACGCACATGCACTTGAAGCAAGGAGTACACCACCATGTTGATCAGACGTATGGCGCCTTTGGCGACGTTCAATGAACTGCGGCGCGAGATGGACCGGCTTTTTGACGGCGCCGGCTGGGGCGAGCGCTTCGGGCTGCCGCGGCGTGCGGCATTTCCCCCGATCAACGCCTGGGAGGACGGCCAGAATTACTACGTCGAGGCCGAGCTGCCGGGCATTGAGCTGAAGGACATTGAGCTGCAGGTTGTCGGGCAGGAGCTGACGCTCAAGGGCTCTCGCGGCGAGACGCAGTTCAAGGACGAAGTCATCCACCGGCGCGAGCGCGGGACGGGCGAATTTTCCCGGATGATCACGCTGCCGGCCGCCGTGGATGCCGAAAAGGTGGAGGCCGTGCTGAAAAACGGCGTGCTGACCGTTCGGCTGCCGAAAAGCCCGGAGGCGATGGCGAGGACGATCGCCATCAAGAACAACTGAGGCGGCGCGCTGAGCGCGTCGAGCCCCCGATTTCGGCATTGCGGTAGTCCATCATTTTGGCGTTTCGGCGTTTCGTTTTCGCCGAACGATTCCACACCGTCGCGCTGCTGGAGCAGGTTGCGAAGGCAGGATGCAAGAAAGGAAACAACCATGACCGCTTGTTGCGATATTCAGAAGAAGCAGGATCTCGATCAGACGGCGCGCGGCTCGGACCGTGGTACGCACGCCGAGTGCGACTGCAACGAGGCGACGTATCGCCCCGTCGTGGATATCATCGAGAAGGCCGGCGAGCTGTTGCTCGTGGCCGAGGTCCCCGGCGCGAGCGCGGAGGACATCGACATCAGTTTCGATCGGGGCGAATTGACGGTGTGCGCGAAGGTCGCTCCGCGGCTGAAGGAAGGCGCCCGACCGCTGCTGCGGGAATACGGCGTGGGTAGTTTCTGCCGGACCTTCCGCATCGGCGAGGACATTGACGTACAGCAGATCGCGGGAGAAACGCGCCACGGCGTGCTGACTTTGCGCTTGCCCAAGCGGGCTTCCGTTCTGCCGCGCAAGATCGCAGTGAAGTCCGCATAACGGCACGCGGCAGGAATCTGACTAACAGGGCTTGGCACAGGAAGTTTCCGGGAAAAGACCACGCCTCGGAGATCCGTGCCGCCCTTTTTTCATCGGCGTACCATGCGTCGGCCGCGCGGCTCCGCGCGCGGCGACGCGAAGTCCGCTGTCACGACGTTCATGAACGCCGCGGACCGCTTTGAGTCCCGCGCCGCTTCTTGCTAGAATGGCGGAGTTACGTGGGCCGCAGGCTCCTGCGTACACGAGACGGGAGGCGCGTGCGTCGCGCACGCGGCCGAAGCGATCTGACTCGGCAAAAAGGGGGGAAGCAGGCATGGGTATGCTAACGACGGCGTGGGCGGCGACGGCGATGATCGCGGGCGGGATCGAGTTCCAGATTGACCCGAACGCATCGAGCGCGCGGGTCGAGCTGTGCATCCTCTCCGAGTGCGACTCGGACACCTCCGCGCTCGAGGGCTTCATCACCGCGGCGTTCGACTGTCCCGACGCTCCGCGCGAGATCTCGCTCGAGGACTTCGCCATCCGCGTCCGCGACAACATCGACCTGCACCTCGACTACGGATTCCTCGGCGACATCTTCGCCACCGGAACCGGCGTGGCCGTCCTGCACGTCGGCGAGCCGGAACCGTTCGCCGCCATGAGCGGCGCGAACTTCACGGTGTTCGGCGCGGACTACGTGAAAGAAGGCACGATCGCCTACGAGGCCACGGGCGTCATGTGCTCGACGTTCCAGTCTTTCGGCTACCCCTGCTCGGCGAACTTCTTCCTCGACACGCAGCCGCCGGCGACGGGCGACATCTCCGGCACGATCGCCGTCGAGAGCACGCAGATCGTCCTGACCGGCAGCCTCGACATCGAGGAGCCGCTGGACCCCAACAACCCCGACCTGGGCACGATCCGCCTGACGGCTTCGCTCCGCGCCATCGCCGCCCGACCGGACACGGCCGACGTGCTCAAGCTCAAGGCCCGCTGCCGCAACGGTCAGCTCAAGGCGACGGTGCGCATGGCAGACGAGTCACACGACGGCGAGACGGCGCGGCTGACGGTCAACGGCGAGTACTTCACCGCGACGATCAACGGCGACAAGGCCAAGCTGTCGCTGCCCGGCCGCGCTGGCGCGCAAACGGTCCGGCTGATCGACCCGCCGAACTGCCAGAAGACCAAGACGGCGGACTGCGGATGACGGCGGATTGAGGGTAACGGCGGATTGCAGGTGACGGCGGATTGCCAGTGACCGCGACCGACAAGCCGGCGAAGACCCTCGCTGGCGCTTCGGGTTCTGAAAGGGCGATCCGGTACGGCAATCCAAGCCCGTGGCGCAAGGGTGCCTTTTCAGAACCCGTCGCGCAAGCAAGGGCAGTCCGCGTGAGTGGCCGGTTTCCCTTCACCCCGCGCGACTACGGGTAGTAGTAGTGCCACAAGTATGTCAGCTCGACCGACGCGCCCGGCTCGATGTGCGCCTCCCAGTCCACGCGCCCCACGCCGTTGACGTTCCACCACCACCAGGGCCACGAGTACCAGTACCACCACTGCGGCAGCCCGCTCGACCCCGCGCCCGGTGAAAGCTCCAGCACGTTCTGCTTACGCAGCTTTCCTTCGTGACTGGCCTCATCCACGATTCCCAGCACGTGCCGAATGACGGAAACGTCCACCGGCACGTCCTTGAAATTGGTGAGCGTCACCGACCCTTGCAGGTCGATCCGCTGGTAGACCTCGCGCCGCCAGGTCAGGTCCTTCGGCGTCCGCTCCACCTCCGAGTCCGACTTCGCCACCGCGATCCCCACCGCGGCCGTTACGTCCACGTCCACCGTGCCCCGCGGCGGCGTGTAGGTCATCAGTCCCTGCCCCAGGGGCCGGCCGTCGCGCAGCATCAGGATCGGCGCGGTGGTGAGCGGATGCTCGGTGGAATTCGTGATGCGCAGACGGTGCATCACCTTGGGCGCTATCAGAAGCTTCGCGAGATCCGACTCGTACCGCGAGTTGAAGTGGTTGCGCATCTCCGGCAGCGGGCTGATCGGCACTTCGAGCACGAACCGATCCGCATACGTCACGTCGAACTCGGTCACCGGCAGAACCATGCGGTCCCCCTTGCGCAGCGACACGTGCTCCAGCGTCCAGACGAACAGATCCTCGACGGCGCCGCCCTGCGGCGCGTCCGGGCCCAGGTCCGCGGCGCCCGTCCCCGGCGCGGGCTGCTCCGCGTACTCGCTCATGCGCATTGTCTGGGACATCACCGCGTTGCTCATGAAGTTGGCGAGGTTGTTGCGATCCCCCTCGCGGAAATAGGACGAGAGCTGCGCCAGGCTCTGCTGCATGGCCATCGGGTCGAGCGTCTCCTTGAAGCTGAACGTCGGCACGCCGATGACCAGGTTCACCGTCGCATCCTGCAGATCGGTCAGCTCGTTGAGCAGCGTGGCCTGCATCCACACGTGCGCGCGGCCGCCCTCCCTCGCCTCGAACCGATAAGATGGAATCCAGCGCAGCCCGCGCTGCACATAGCCCATGCCTACGTCCACGGTTGACCCCGGACGCGCCCCGGCTCCGAAGTCCAGCGTCAGCAGGGTTCGCTGTTCGCTGCGCGATACGCGCGGCTCGTATCCATCAGGAAACGACAGGTCGCGGATTCGACTCAGCGGAAGTACGCGCACGCCGTGGGCCATGCGCAGGACCACGACCTCCGCGCCGGAGCTTGGCGGGGGCGCCTGCCGCAACGTGGGCTGCGCCGGCGCAGCGGCGGAGTCGCCCTCCGGATCACGCCGCAGCGGAACGTCCTCGATCACGGCCGAGTACGGCTGCCCGTCCACCTCGGTGATGATCGCCGCGCGGCCCACGTTCGCCTCGATGAGGTCGATCAGGTCAAGCCCCTTGCGGCGGACGGCGACGTCTCGCCACCCCGCGGTGACGCTCTTGAGCAGTCCCGGCTCGACCGACGACACCCAGAAGGCCCCCATGATGGGCGTCGGCAGCCGATCCAGTTGCGCCTTGCCCTGCGCGTCGAGCGTCACCTGGCCTGCATGACGCACAAAGGCGTGACCGTCCTTGAAGACCGTCACGTCCTTCACCGGCAGACGGGAGAACGACGCGGGGTCGGTTGCTGGCGATGGGCGACCGCTCGCCGCTGAAGCGCGATCCTGTCCCGACGGCGTGGAAGCCGGCGCCGCCCACGCGGAAGGGGGCATGAACGCGAGCCCCGAACAACTGATCAGACCAGCGAGAAGCGTGCGATTCATGGGACTTCTCCTTTCAAGAAGGGTGCGCATTTCGGACACCAAGGTCTCCTTCATCCTCGAAAGCACCCCGCGCTGGGGCAAGTCACGAGGTCGTAACTTGACGGGGCGCGTGCGCGCTTCTGCGACCCCGCGCGCTGGTCTCGAGCTTTTCGTCCCCGCGGGTTTCTTCGCCGTTTCCGCCGGCTCGCGCGAGGCAGGCGACCCGACGGGGGTGACCCCGCGGCCTGCAGTTGTTACAACCTGTTGCAAGGTGGTTTTCGCTCCGGGGCGAGTGCGAGCGGTCTTGTCCGCGTGAGCGGGATACACTGCTCACAGAGCAGTGGCACACCGGGATACACCGCTCACAGAGCAGTCGCACATCGGGATACACTGCTGACGGGCGCGGCTCCGTACGGCGCGCGGCTCTGTACGGCGTGCAGTTCGGTAGGGCGTACGGCGTAGTCGCGGGCGGCGATGACGCCGGTGGGATGTTTGCGCAGGAGCTTTTCGCATGAAGTACGTCGCAGCCTTGATGGTCGCGCTCATTCTCAACGCGGCCGCGAACCTGATGATGAAAGTCGGGATGAAGTCCGTCGCGGGCGGGGGGGGGATGCTGAAGGACGGCCCGGTTGGCGCGGCGGCGGCGGTGCTGACCAGCCCGGTGCTGCTGGGCGGGCTGATCTGCTTCGGGCTGAATGCCTTCTGCTACATGTACGCGCTGCAGAGCAGGACGCTGAAAATCTCGCTGGCGTATCCGATCATGGTCGGCGGCGGCTACGCCATCATCGCCACGTTCGCATATCTGCACCCGTCCCTGAAAGAACGCCTCACGCCCGCCCAGTGGCTCGGCGTCGCGCTGGTGCTCGCCGGCGTCATGATCATCGCCGTGCAGACGCCGTCGGACGCCGCGACTACGCCGTAGAAAGCGCCGACGGGGAAAAAGAGACAGGATTGACAAGATGAACAAGATGGGTGGAGGGTCAGGAAATTCAATTCCGATCCTGTTCATCCTGTTCATCATGTCCAATCGCGTTTTGCAACAACACTGGAGCGGGCACGAGATCGGAATGGGTCCGCGCATGGCCTAACTGGCCAATGCGAAAGGCTGAGCACGCCGCTGCAGCGCGGGCGGGAATCCAGCTTCGTCATTCCCGCGAAGGCGGGAATCCAGCCTGTGGGTTGCGAGCGGGCGAGACTCCTGCGGTCCGGCGGCGCGGACGGAGCCTCCGCGTGCGCGGGAGGGGGCGGTCGGGCCATGTTCAGCTTCACGCTCCCGGGGGGACTGCCGGCTTCAACGCAGCGCCGATTCGAGTATGATGCCCGTCGGCGGGCAGGCGCCGCGGCGTGGACGGGCGTGGACAGGCGTGTGCGGGCGCTCGGCGAGGTCTCGAACTACAAGGTGAGGTATTCCATGAGAGCAGGCGGATGGATAATGGTCGTGGCGGCGGGGCTGGCCCTGGCCGCGCGGGCGGAGGCGCAGAGCAGCGTGGGCGTGGTGGACATCGCCCGGATCTTCGAGCAGTACGAGCGGACGGGCTACCTCGAGGAGGAGTTTCTCGCCAAGAAGAAGTTCCTCTCCGACGAGGCGGAGAAGCGGCGCGCGCAGATCGAGTCGTCGCGCAAGGCGCTGCAGGACGCCTACAAGCCGGGCACGCCGGACTTCCAGCAGAAGTCGGACGAGGTGCGCGAGGCCGAAGTGCGCTTCGAGGTGTGGAGCCGCCGCGAGGAGGACGGGCTGCTCAACTCGCACAAGGAGTCCCTGCTGCACATCTACAACGACGTGCGAGAGAGTGTCAAAAAGGTGGCACAGCAGCGCGGCGTCCAGCTCGTGGTCACCTACGACATGCTCACGCAGGACGCGCCGGACTCCAAGACCATGCGCCAGCAGATTCTCCTGCAGAAGGTTATCTACTGGGATCCGACGATCGACTTGACCGACGACGTGGTCAAGATCCTCAACGATGACTTCCGCAAGGGGCAGGGCGGCGCCGGCGGCGCGACCGCGAAGCCCGCCAAGGATGCCGCCGCCAAGGACAGCCCGCCGAAGGACGGCGCCAAGCCGCAGCCGCCTGCGGGAGGGCAGAAGCCCGCGTCCGGCAAGCCGGAACCGAAAAAGCCCGAACCCAAGCAGCCATGACCTTCTCGATCACCGCTGGGGATCTCGCCCGCCGCGTCGGCGCCGCGCTGCGCGGGGATGCGTCGATCGTCCTGCGCGGCATGGCTGACGTCGCCGAGGCCGGCCCGGATGAGTTGACCTTCGTGAGCCGCGCGAGCTATGCGCGCAAGCTGGCGTCGAGTCGGGCGGGAGCGGTTCTGGTGCCACGGGACTTCGGCGCGACGCCGATGACGGCCCTGCGGTGTGATCGCGTGGATCGCGCGGTGGCGCGGGTGCTGGCGCTCTTCGCGCCGCCGCGATGGCAGCCGGCGGTCGGCGTTCATCCGATGGCATCCATCGACCGCGACGCGCGCATGGGCAACGGCGCGCGCGTTGGACCCTTTGTTGCGGTCGGTCCCGGCGCGACCCTCGGCGCGGGGTGCGAGTTGCACGCGGGCGCCTTCATCGGCGCGGGCGCGCACCTTGGCGAGCATTGCGTCATCGGTCCCAATGCCGTCGTCGCGGATCGGTGCGTGCTGGGCAGCCGCGTGGTCCTCAAGGCCGGCGCGGTCGTCGGCGGCGACGGATTTGGATTCTACTTCGACGAAGGTTCGCACCATCGCGTGCCGCACGCGGGGATCGTCATCATCGAGGACGACGTAGAAATCGGCTCGTGCTCGTGCGTGGATCGTGCGAAGTTCGGCGCGACGCGCATCGGCGCGGGCGTCAAAATTGATAACCACGTGCAGATCGGGCATAATGTCCGCGTCGGCCGCCACGGTCTGCTGGTGGCGCAGGTGGGCATCAGCGGCAGCACGCGAATCGGAGAGTACTGCGTGCTCGCCGGGCGCAGCGGGACGGTGGACGGGGCGGAAATCGCCGATCGCTCCACGCTGGCGGCCCTTTCGGTGGTGGCAAAATCCACGACCGAGGGGCAGACGGTCATGGGCTTCCCGGCGCAGGAGTCGGGCGTCGAGCTTCGTGAGCAGGCGGCGGTGCGGCGACTGCCTGAACTGATTGAAGAAGTCCGCCGGTTGCGGGCGCGGTTGGAACGCCTTGAGGCATCAACGAACGATCAAGCGCGAGGTTGAGATTGAAGGCCGCGGGTTGTTCACCGGCGAGCCGTGCCGCCTGCGCTTCAAGCCCGCGCCGCCCAACTCGGGCATCTGGTTCGTCCGCACGGATCAGCCCGCCCCGGTGGCCATCGCGGCACGGGTGGAGAACGTGTCGAAGCGCGCCCGGCGCACGACGCTGAAGAACGGCGTCGCCTCCATCGAGACCATCGAACACTGCCTCAGCGCCTGTGCGGCGCTGGGGCTGGACAATCTTCAGATCGAAGTGCGCGGCGGCGAAGTCCCGGCGATGGACGGCAGCTCGCTCCCCTTCCTGGACACGTTGAAAGAAAGCGGCATCGAGGAGCAGGACGCGCCCGGCGAAGTGTACGTCGTGCGCGAGCTGGCCCGCGTGGCCGAGGATGACGCGGAGATCGTCGCCCTGCCGCCGCTGCGCGCGGACGACGAGCGATTGGAAGTGTTCTACGACTTGGACTACGGCGCGGAGACGCCCATCGGCCGGCAGACGTACCGCGTGACGATCACGCCGGAAGACTTCGAGACCAAGATCGCGCCGGCGCGCACGTTCGTGCTGGAGAAAGAGGTCCAGCAGCTTCGCGCCATGGGCTTCGGGCTCCACCTCACGTATCAGGATATCCTCGTCTTCGGCGAGGACGGTCCGATCGACAATCCGCTGCGATTCCCCGAGGAGTGCGTGCGGCACAAGATCCTCGACCTGATCGGAGATTTGTTCCTCCTCGGGCGCCCCATCGTCGGGCGCATCTTCGCGCGCAAGAGCGGTCATTCACTCAACCATGCCATGGTGCGCGCGCTGCTCGACAAGGAGCGCGAGCGGAAGGAGGCGGAGCGCCTCCGCCGGCCCGCGGTGTACGACGTGCGGCACATTCAGCGGCTGCTGCCGCATCGCTACCCGTTCCTGATGGTGGATCGGATCGTCGAACTGGAAGGCTCTCGCCGCGCGGTGGGGATCAAGAACGTCACCATCAACGAGGAGTTCTTCCAGGGGCATTACCCCGGTGAGCCGATCATGCCCGGCGTGCTCATCATCGAGGCGCTCTCGCAGCTTGGCGGCGTGCTCCTGTCGCAGGAGCTGGAGCACAAGGGCAAGGTGGCCGTGCTGCTTTCGCTGGACAAGGTGCGTTTCCGCCGCCCCGTGCGTCCCGGCGACCAGCTTCTGTTGGAGGTGCAGTCGCTGCGCGCGAGGTCGAACATCGGGCATATTCAGGCGATGGCGCGGGTGGGCAGTGAGCTTGCGGCCGAAGCGGAGATCAAGTTCATCCTGGTGGACGCGGAGCCGCAGTAGGGACGGGTGGGGAGGACGTTGGGAGTGGGCGTACATGCGACAGCGATTGTGGACCCGCGGGCGAAACTGGGCGCGGACGTGGAGATCGGCGCGTACGCCTTCGTCGGCCCGGACGTCGAGCTGGGCGACGGATGCTGCGTGCACCATCACGCGACGGTGGACGGGCATACGCGGATCGGCGCCGGCTGCCAGGTGTTCCCCGGCGCGGCCATCGGCACGCCGCCGCAGGACCGCAAGTACCGCGGCGCGCCGACGCGCCTGCTGATCGGGCAGCGCAATATCTTCCGCGAGATGGTCACTGTCCACCCCGGCACCGAGGCCGGCGGAGGCGTGACCTCCATCGGCGACGGCAATCTCTTTCTCATCGGCGTGCACATCGCGCACGACTGCAAGGTCGGAAGCCACTGCATCATCGCCAACTACACACAACTGGCGGGGCACGTGTGCCTGGAAGACCACGTAAACATGGGCGGCATGTCGGCGCTGCACCATTTCGTGACGGTGGGGCGGCACGCGTTCATCGGCGGGATGACGCGCGTCACGTCGGACGTGCCGCCGTTCATGATCGTGGTGGCGGCGCGCGGGACGCGCCCTGAAATCCGCATGGTCAACGGCGTGGGGCTGCAGCGCTGCGGGTTCGCGGCGGAGGACATCACCAGCCTGCGCCGTGCGTACATGCAGCTTTACTCGCGCCGCGCGCGCCAGAGCGGCGCGCCCATCCGCGAGCGCGTCGAGGCGATTTTGTCCAATGGCCCGTGCGACAAGAACGTGGAGTACCTGTGCCGGTTCCTCCTGCGTTCCTTCGAGATGGGGCGACACGGGCGGTATCTCGAATCGCTCCGCGCCGACAAGCCCGGCAACGCCAAGGGCGCGACCTGAGCTTCGACGCGCCCCATTACCGAGCCGCGGCCACGCTCGTCCGGAGCTTGGCCTGTGCCCAGTGAACGAGGGTGCGCGGATTGGGCTGCTCGCGCAGGCTCTTTCGCCAGTAATCCGCCGCCGTCGCGAAGCGGCGCTGCTTGTACGCCTCCATTCCCAGTTGCCGCCGGGCGGCGGCGAGCTGAAGGCGGAAGGCGCGCCGGGCGCGGCGCGAGGCGTCGGCGAAACGCACAAGCATGTGTTCCAGAAGATCCGCCAGCGCTTCAAGGTTCTGCGTGGTCGAAGTGCGCGAGACGCTTCCGGCCACATGATGGTGCAGGCACAGCGGCTCATCCACGAAGCCAACTCTGGCGCGCCGCGCCACGTCGAGATAGAACAGCCACTCCTCGGCGTAGCGGTGCCGCGTGGAGAAGCGGACGTCGCTGCGCAGCACGTCGCGGCGCACGAGGCCGACGATGGTGGCGATGAAATACTGCCGCGCCAGGTGGTCGAAGAAGTCCGGTCCGCAGACGTGCAGCCCGGGCGTCACAAGCTGCGTCGGCACGCGTCGCGCCGCCGGGGCCAGCTCATCAAACACGCTGGCGTGCCGGCGATTCTGCAGGTCCACGAAGGCATAGTCGCCGTACACCAGCCCCAGCTCCGGGCGCAGGCGGAACAGCTCCACCTGCCGCGCCAGCTTGTGCGGGAGGAACTCGTCATCCGCATCGAGAAACGCCACGAACTCGCCGCGAGATTCGTCAATGCCGCGGTTGCGCCCGCCTGACGCGCCGGCGTTCTCCTGCTCAATCAGCCGAATGCGCCCGGCCGCGGCGTCGGCGTGCAGGTAGCCCCGGACGATCGCGGACGAAGCCTCGCGCTCCGGCGTCCCCGCGCCGGACTGCTCGACGATGATGAGTTCCCAGTCGGTCAACGTCTGCGCGAGGATCGACTCGATGCAGCGCGCCAGGTAGGCGGACGCGCGGAACGCGGGAACGACGACGGAGAGGATCGGGCTGGATGCCATAAGAGAATCGAGTTCAAGGCAGCGGGGAATGCGCGTCGCCGGCCTCCCACCGCGAATGCCGCCCCATGCGTAGCTCAAGGCTCTAGTCGCGATTCCACGCCAGCACGTGCGCACGGGCGGCTCTTATCGGATTATCGACCGGCGGCGCGGGCAACTGAACGTGGACCGAGCACGAACCGCCATCGGGTAAGACGATGAGGCGCGTGGACGCCCTGCGGGTGATTCGCGCACCGTCGCAGTGGACGCTGACTCATGCGGCGCCGCAGCCGGTCTCACGCAGACCATTCCAATGTATCAGGGCGTCTCCCGTGCATCTTCGCCAAAGGGGCCAAATGGACCAGAAACGCACAAGATCAGCTCCCTGCAGATACGCTCGGCCAGCGCCCTGAAGGTGTCTTGGTGCGATTCATACTCCGCGACGTTGAGGTTTGATAGGGACGCGTGGCCGAGTTCACCCTGCCCCTCATCCGGCGTGGCGGCGACTTGTATTCCGATGCGACGAAGGTCGCCCACCCGGAGCGACATGACAAAGTATCGGTGATCCTTCCGGTTGGAGAACCGGGTGGCAAGTCGAGCCACTTCATCCGCCGTCTTGTACTTGGCTCGCCAGACCGACTTTCCGTTAACATCATTCGCATTCGGTCGGAAAGCCTCCCACTTGACGGGAACTTCTCGGGACGGGTCATACCATCCCGACCTTTCAGTCACGTGCTTCAGGACGATCTCATCGTCGGCAATGGGGTCGCATGCGTCCGGCTTCGACATGCGTCAGCGCCCAACGTGGAAATCCCGTCGCCCTACGACGCGCCCGTTCTGCAACAGCACAAATTCAGCGATCCCCGTACTCGCGATTTCGATGGACTCCGTGGTTGCGCCGCTCCTTCGCTCCATGTTGACCCCGCCATCCCCGTCCGGGACGACCGAAGTCGGTGGCTGCACGCCTGATTGCTGCATTTTCATGGCGATTCGAACTGCTCGATCGACCGCGGCCTGTGTCGGTGGGATCAGGTCGACGTCCTCAAGCTGACCCGGGTCCCGGCCCCATTCGACAAGCTTGAAGTCGATCAATTGCTGCCATGCTTCCCGGCGTTGGTTCGACTCGCTGAAGTCAATCGAAAGAGATTCCTCAGTAGCAGCAGTTGAGTCCCCGAAAGGGAGAACCTCGGAAGCGAGCGCACTTGAACAATCTAGCATGATTCCAATCCCCAAGTCGTATGGGCTTCTTCTGAAAACATCGCCTTGAATCCCAGGACGATAATCCGTCGGCCCAATTCGATTCCTTCTTCGAGTGTGCAACTCTCTCCCGCCGACGACGCGCCAATGGGGCCGCGAGCGGTCAACGTTGCGCGGAGGATCTCCGACGCCGGGTCTGCGTCGAGCTTGGCATGTTTAAGGTCCACGTGAAGCCGGCCTCGGCGGTCGGGGATTACGTAGTGCCACGCGCCACTCATTGTCTCCAGGTTGACGGAGCCCAAGTCGGGCGCGACCTGCGGCATTCCGACAAACAACCTGGCCCAGTCCTCCGGCGATTGCCAGACCGTCCCTTTCGGAATGTGGTTGACATAGGTTACTTCCCATTGGTTGGGCTTCGGTTCTCCAAGGTTCTCCCCGGAGAGAAACGCCCGGAACGCAACAAGAACGGCATCGAACTTCGGGCGGTTCGCAGCGTATCGGACATACTCGATGCCCGGGCGGCGAATCCAGTTGTAATGGAGTCTACCATTCTGAACCTGAATCATGGCACCTCCAGAATCGTTGCTGATCTGGAGTCGGCCCGACATCGGCTCCTGCGACACTTGAAACGTCAACCCGAGGGTGGACCAGGCGTGTTCGGGTTCGAATCGCTCGAAGCTAGGTGAAAGAGGCGGAGCATCCCTCACGACTCTCCAATCTTCCCCAGCGCAGCGGGTTTCGACGAGCCGTTTCCAGAACGCCCCAAGATGGGCGTTCGTCAGCCCCTTGATGGGGTCGAACTGAACACCCAACACGGTCTCGACGACCGGCGGATTCCTGAAACTAGGCAGCTTGCTTTCCTGCATGACGTAAGAGCGGAACGCCGCATGCGCCCCAACTTCCCAAGATTGTAGGGCCCAACGTATCGGCTTGGAAGCACAGGCCATCCACGAGGCGTCTAAGCTCAAACTGCCGTGTCCACGCCTCGCTCGCGCGCCACTTCCTCCGCCCGCTCGTACCCCGCGTCCACGTGGCGGAACAGCCCCAGCGCCGGGTCGGCGGTGAGCACGCGTTTCAGGCGGCGGGCGGCTTCGGGGGTGCCGTCGGCGACGACGACCTGGCCCGCGTGGAGGCTGTAGCCGATGCCCACGCCGCCGCCGTGGTGCACGCTGACCCAGGTAGCGCCGCAGGCGGTGTTGGCCAGCGCGTTGAGGATCGGCCAATCGGCGATGGCGTCGCTGCCGTCTTTCATGCCCTCCGTCTCGCGGTGGGGGCTGGCGACGGAGCCGCAGTCGAGATGATCGCGCCCGATGACGATCGGCGCGGACACCTCGCCGCGCGCGACCAGCCCATTGAACACCTGCCCCATGATGGCCCGGTCGCCGTAGCCCAGCCAGCAGATACGCGCGGGCAGCCCCTGAAACGCGACGCGCTCGCCCGCGAGGCGAATCCAGCGGCACAGGTGCTCGTTGTGCGGGAACGTCTCCAGTACGGCCCGGTCGGTGCGCTCGATGTCCTTCGGATCGCCGGACAATGCGACCCAGCGGAACGGACCCTGTCCTTCGCAGAACAACGGGCGGATGTACTCGGGCACGAAGCCGGGGATGCGGAAGGGGTCGAAGCCCACCGGTTGGAAACCGGTGCCACAGTCCACCGGTTGGAAACCGGTGCCACAGAACCCCCGCTCGAAAGCTTCCTTTGCGTGGCCTCGGATGTTGTTGCCGTAGTCGAACGTGATCGCGCCGCGGCGCTGGAGTTCGAGCATGGCGGAGACGTGGTCGGCCATCGTGCGATAGGACTCGCGGATGTAGCGATCGGGATCCTTGCGGCGCAGCTCGAGCGCGGCGGCGTACGAAAGCCCGTTCGGGACGTATCCGTTCAGGACGTCGTGCGCGGAGGTCTGATCGGTGAGCACGTCCGGCGTAATGTCGCGGCGGATCAACTCGGCCAGCAGGTCGGCCGCGTTCATCTCGACTGCGACCGACAGCGGCCGACCCGCGCGCTTCGCGTCGAGCACCCACGTCAGGGCCTCGTCGATGTTCCGCGCGGCCTGGTCGAGGTAACGGTCGTGGAGGCGCTTGGCGATGCGCGCGGGATCCACTTCGGCGCAGAGGCACACGCCCTCGTTCATCGTCGCGGCAAGCGGCTGCGCGCCGCCCATGCCGCCCAGCCCTCCGGTGACCACGAGCCTGCCCTTGAGAGTGCCGTCGCCTGCCTCCGCGCCTGCGGACCTCCGCGTCTCCGTATCTGTGGGCCTTTGTGCCATTGCGCCTTCGCGCCCTCGTGCTTCCGCGCCCGCGTGCTTCTGTGTTTCTGTGCCGTTGTGCCTCTGTGCCTCTGTGCCTCCAAAATGTCGCCGCGCCAGCGCGCCGAAGGTTTCATACGTCCCCTGCAGAATCCCCTGCGAGCCGATGTAGATCCACGAGCCGGCGGTCATCTGCCCGAACATCGTCAGCCCCATTGCCTCCAGCCGGCGGAACTCCTCCCACGTCGCCCACTTCGGCACGAGCATTGAGTTGCTGATGAGCACGCGCGGCGCATCCGCGTGGGTGTGCAGAATGCCGACCGCCCGGCCCGACTGCACGAGCAGCGTCTCGTCCGGCTCGAGTCGTTTCAGACACGCGACGATGCGGTCGAAGTCCGCCCACGAGCGGGCGGCCTTGCCGCTGCCGCCGTACACGATCAGCTCATCGGGTTTCTCCGCGACCTCGGGGTCGAGGTTGTTCATGAGCATGCGCAGGGCGGCCTCGGTGAGCCACGACTTGCAGGAGAGGGATGATCCGCGCGGCGCGGAGACGCGCCGGGGGATCATGGGATTGGCCGTGCCCGACGGCATGGTGGAACCGATGGCGCGTGAAAGCATCATTGATGATTACTCCCCTCCAGGTCCAGATGATCTTGGTCGGGCAGGGAAGCGCCTGCCTGGCGAGCCGAAGGTATCCAACACCCTCCAAGCGTGGACGCAACGTCAGCACGTCGGCTCCGTTGCTCGACTCGCTTGGTCACCGGCTCGAATGGCAGCGCCGAGGACGCTGTCCGCACGCATGGCCGTGCTGATGACACTGTCCGCATGCATGGCTATGCTCATGACACCGTCCGCACGCATGGTAGCGCCGACAACATCTTCCGCAAGGTCTAGCGTCAACTTGTGGTGCGAAGTTTCGATACGAAGCAGTGCCTTGGAAAATCCGCGCAGGAGCGTGGCGGATTTGCGTCGGCTTCAGCCGACCGGTGATTGCCACCCGTTTGAGCGGGTGGAGTGCGGGCCAAGGACCCACTGAGCCGGCTTTGGCCGGGCTTGGTTTGCGGGGAGGCAAGCCTGCTGAAGCCCGGCTACCGGCGCGCTGCCTGCCTGCACGCACCGCCTGACCGCAGTGGCAAGAACCGCCCGGCTGAAGCCGGCCCGGGACGGCTCGCCGCCAACGAACTTTCGGCGAGACGACTCGCCCGGCGCGCAGCAAGCGGTTCCTCGCGCGTCCGCGGACCGTTGTTCATCCACCCCGGCGTTTTTCATGGTCGAGGCGGGGGCTGACGTTAGAATGATACTTGGTCCGCTCGTGTAGTGCCGGGTTGAAATTACATCTTGTCCGAGCCGCGACCGTGAGAGGGCGTTCCCGCTTCCCAGCGTCGGAATGCGATTCCTTACGGGCGCGGCTCTGAAAGACAAACGATGCGATCATGCTGAGGCATTACACCATGGTCTGGGGGGGTGCGTGGTTGGGGCGTTCTGGGGCGCGCTGCCGGAACGGAATCGTCCGAGCGTCGCGCTGTGGGGGGCATTCGTGGAGGAACGGCAATGAAGTCTTCATTCTGGGGAAATCGCGTGGACGTGGAAGCCGGCGCTGCCCGGGGCATGGGGCGCAGGCTCAATGCGGCGCTGGTGCTTGCTCTGGTGACGGTATTGGGCGCGACTGCTCTACCGGCGCGGGCGGAGGAGAAATCCTACCGCGGGCATGAGGTGCTGCATGTTCAAGTTGAGAACGTGGTGCAGCTTGAGACGCTGCTGGCGTTGGAGGCCGCCGAGGAGGACATCAGCATCTGGTCCGAGGGCGCGGGCGTCGGCGAGGTCGATGTGTGCGTGTCGCCCATGCAGAAATCGGCGCTCGATCAGGCCGGCTTCGCCTATGACGTGTGGATCAACGACGTTGGGGCGCTGATTGAGGCAGAGCGTTCGCCGCTTGCGGGCAACGAATTCTTCGAGGCGTTTCGCACGTATCAGGAATACGCCTCGTTTCTGAACAGCCTGGCGAGCCGGTTCCCAAGCCTGGCGCAGGTGGTCCGCGTGGGCGGAAGCTGGGAAGGGCGGGACCTGCTGGCGATCCGTATCACCGGCGCCGGCGGCGGCAGCAAGCCGGGCGTGTTCTACATCGGCTGCCAGCACGCGCGCGAATGGCTCACGCCGCCCATCATGGCATACACCGCCGAACACCTGCTGGAGAATTACGGCCACGACCCGGCGGTGACGGCGATGGTCGATGGTCTGGAGTGGTACATCCTGCCCATCTCCAATCCCGACGGATACGTGTACACCTGGAATCAGGATCGCATGTGGCGCAAGAACCGGCGCAACAACGGCAGCGGTTCCTACGGCGTGGACCTCAACCGCAACTGGGCCGTCGGCTTCGGCGGCGAGGGGTCCAGCGGAAGCCGCAACGGCGAGACCTACCGGGGCCCGTCGGCCTTCTCCGAGCCGGAGACCGCCGCCATCCGCGACTTCCTCCTCGCGCGGCCGAACATCCAAGCGTTTCTCGACATCCACTCCTACGGCCAGATGATGTTGTGGCCGTGGGGCCACACGCCTTCACTTCCGCCGGATGATGACGACCTGCGCTACCTCGGCGAGGTGATGGTCGAGCAGATCTACGCGGTGAACGGAAAGCGTTACGGGCGCGTGGGCAACATTTACGACACGATCTACCCGGCCGCGGGGAACTCCGTGGACTACACGTATGGAGATCGCGGCGCCTGGAGCCTGGCGTTCGAGGTGCGCGGGATGGGGTTTTCGGTGCCGCCCGCCGAGATCCTGCCGGCGGCGCGGGAAAACATGGCGGCGATGAAGTACCTTTCTGCGTGGCTGCTGCGGGGCGGTCCGATCCGGTGCGAGGATGTCGTCAAGTTCCAGGCGAAGTGCGGCGGCGACAGCGGCGTCACCGCCAAGGCCGTCCTGACGGACAGCAGCCGAAGCGGCGATTACATTCCATTCCTCTACCCGTCGGGCAAGCGATACGCGCTGATCAACGGGAAAACAGCCAAGTTCTGGGAATGCTGCTTCAACACCGGACAGGATATGGAACTGGCGTTTCCGGTGAACTGCAAACCGCCGCGGACGCTGGATTGCCCGTAGCGCAGCGTCTCAGGATTTTCGCATCGTTTGCCGTACAGAGCCGCGCGCGCAACAGTCCCTGGCTGAACTCGAAACCGGACGTGGGGACCGTCGCCCCCGCGCAGGCGGGGGTCCAGTCCGCTTCGGAAAACTGCTGAGTTTTCGCCTCGTCGCAGGCCGCAGACTGGATTCCCGCCTTCGCGGGAATGACGAGATCGCGTTCTTGCACGAGGAGAGGGCCTTTGCCGTCCTTTGTGCACGTTCCGTGATGCACCCGTGGCGTGTTGCGCTCGTGTTACGAACCTTTGCGGTGGGTATGCGTATCATAAGGTGAAGGACGCGGACGCCAGGGACGGCAAGACGAGATAGCGGCGGGAATGGGTACGGATGACCGATTCCTGCGGGAGATCGACGACCGGCAAGAGACGATCGACGGCGAGCCAGGCGCGATTAGCTCTTGCCGACGGACAGCGGATGAATCGACAGGTCGCCCGGCGGCCTGACTGACACAGCTCAACCTCCTCCTCCTGGGCGGACCATCGCGGGGGTCGGCCTCGACGGAAACGTCGAGGATGGGACCCCCGGATGGTCCGCCGCTTTTCCTGCACAGGCTCCTGCCGGCCCGTTGCTTGCCCCGCGAGTGATCCGCTGTGACGCCGGGGTGTAGTCGCCGCGTGCGGGTGGCACGGTCTGGCGTACTCGCCTGACCATGGCGAGCGGGGCAAGATCATGGCCAACGGAGTACCGTAGGCCATGCCACAATGCCTTGCCACTCCGTCGTGCCACCCTCCCTTGTCACCCTGTCGTGCCACCCTGCCCTGCCACCCTCTCGGGCCATCCTGTCGCGTGCCGAAGTCCCTCCCCTCGTTCGACGCCGAGCCGGTTCCGCAGGATCGCGACATTTTCTTGCAACTTTCCCGCACCGGGATTTGAAAAAGAGCTTGACGCTCTCCTACCACAGTAGTAGGATTCCTCCTACTCGCGTAGGACGCTTCGACCGGCGGGAGACGGGGTGAGACCGGAAGCGGGGGCAACGGGTATGAGGAGCCGGGCGAAGGGCGCGAGCAGTCAAGTGAACGGCGCAAAGCGCAAAGCGCAAAGCACGAAGCGCCGGGCGGTCGATGGGGATCGCGGTAACTCAGCGTGGAACGCGGCGGCGGCGAAGGGTACGGGCGGTCGCCCGCTAAATGGAAGATCATGTCGGAACACGAACTGGAACTTGGCGCGGCGGAGCTGGAAATCCTGCGGGCGTTGTGGGACGTCGGTCCCGCCACGGTTCGCGCGGTGATGAACCGCCTGCACGAGCGAGGCCGCGAGCTGGCGTACACCACCGTGCAGACGGTGCTGACCCGGCTGGAGCAGAAAGGCTTCGTCCTCAGCAACAAGTCGGACCTCGCGTTCGTTTACCGTGCGAAGATCAGCCGCGAGCGCATGAGCCGCACGAAGCTCAAGACGATCGCCCACCAGCTTTACGACGGGGCGGCGGGTCCGCTCATCCTGCAGCTCGTGCGCAATGAACGACTGACGCCGGAGGAGCTGGCGCAACTGTCGGCGCTGATCGAGCGGCTCGACGCGAAGGACAAGGGGCCCCGGCAGCGGAGGTAGGTCATGCCTTGGTGGACCGCACAAGTCGCGGATGCGTTGTGGCGAAACGCCTTGGGCGCCGTGCCGCTGGCGCTGCTCGCAGCGGGTGCGTGTCGCATTCTGCCGCTGCGTCCGGCCACGCGCCACATGATCTGGCTGCTGGTGCTGTTGCGGTTCGTGTGCCCGTTCGTCCGTAGTCCGCTGAACTTGGATTCCGCAACGAGCGGATCGAAGCCCGGCGGCGAAATGAACTTGTCGGAGGACCGGCCGGGTAGCCCGTTCACCTTCCCTGGCGGGGTTGCGCCGCGCCTGGTAAGCGACTCCCCTTGCCTCGCGGATATCCGGCTGGAAGACCAGACTGCCCTTCAAACGATTGACGAGCTGGGCCCTGCGCTTGGGGCCTATCAGCGGGCGGTTCGGCCCCTTCGCGGGTCAGATGGCACAGTCGGGGTCGAAGCTCCCATGTCCGCCCCGAGAGATGACAGGGTTTCGACGCACCCAACGTCTCCGAGCACGGAAGGCGCGGATACCGCGCTCACCAGGGTGCTTGCTGAAGTGCTGCGGCTGTCACGCCCTTGGGGCAGCGCTTATGCAGAATCAACCCCCGCCGGGCCGTGTGCTTCGGACCCGCTCGCCTCGACACCGGAACCCGGCGGGGGGATCTTGGCCGCCGATCCTTCATTCTACCGCACCGAGGATGCCACCGCCTACTGCGACGACATCCAAGGACCTTCAATCCCCGCGCCGCTGCTTTCCGCCGTCGCCGAGAGGGCCGCGCCGCACGGGTCCGCACCACGGGTGACGGTGAATGAAACCGCAGGGGCGGACCTGAGCAATCCGCATCGAGCCCCTACTGCCGCGTCCTCCACGGCCTGGCGAGGACGCCAGACCGCGCCATCCGGCGGGGCATCCGTCGCGCCGACCCGCGGGGCCTTCGTCGTGCCGTCGGACGCATCGTCGAGTTTGCCGGCTCCACACGGTCCTCTGCAAACCCCGTCTTCAACCGAGGATCGCCGATCGTCGGATTCCGCGAACTTGGCGCTAGACCGTGCTGCAGCCTCTTACCCCAGCATGACCCCTTCCCAAGGCGACCTGACCGGCAACATGGGCGCCGGCGAGATCGCGCCCGCCGGCGTTGAAGAAGATGCCCTCGGCGAAACTCAGCAGGCTCAGCCCTCTGCCGGCCGTTCGAGCGCCGCGGCGGTGGCGCCCGAAGTCAAAGTGGCGAAGCTCCCGTGGCGCGAGTGGGCGGCTCCCTATGCCGCGATGTTTCTGGAGGGACGCGACCGGTTGTATGCACTGCCCCGCGTCCCTTGGGCGGTCTGGGTCAGTGGAACCGCTCTACTGGCGGCGGTGTTCCTCACCCGTCTCGCGTGGGCGGCGACGCTGTTGCGCGCTGCGCGGCCGGGATCGGCGCAGGTTCAGGATCAGGTGGATCGCTCCGCCGCCGAAGTAGGTCTACGCGAATCACCAGGCGTGTACTTCGTATCGAATGCGATCTCGCCGATGGTCCTCTGCGGCCGCACCCCGGTGCTGCTGCTTCCCGCCGCGCTCTGGCGTGAGCTGGATGCGGTGGGCCGGCAGGCGGTGATCTTTCACGAGCTGGCGCACCTCAAGCGGCGCGACCACTGGGTGTTGTGGCTGGAGGCGCTGGTGGCCGGGGTGTTCTGGTGGAATCCGGTGGTGTGGTGGGTGCGGCGGCGGCTGCGCGACGAGGCCGACCTGTGCTGCGATGCGTGGGTGACGTGGCTGATGCCGCAGGGCCGGCGCGTGTACGCGGAAACGCTGCTGGCGACGCGGCGCATGATGAACTCTACGGAAAGCGCCGTGCCCGGGCCGGGCATGGCGATGCTGTCGGGGCGAGCAAGGCGACTAGCCAGGAGAATCAGAATGATCATGTCGGAACAAGCAAGACCTCGTCTGTCAGCGCCGGGCGCGGTGCTCGGAGTGGTGATGGCGCTGAGCGCATGGATGGCCGCGCCGGCGTCCTCCTGTCCACCGGGCGAGAAGGAGAAGGTCAAAGCGAAGGATGCAGCGGCCGTGCCGAGCGGTGCGACGGAACTGACGGTGGTGACGCCGTCGTTCCAGCCGCCGGGCGCGTCCACCGTGGTGTTCACCACGGATCGCCTCGCCGCGCCGGTCGCGGTCCCGAGCACGCCGAGGGCGCCATCGGCCGCCGCGCCGCCGGCGCCTGTTGCATTTACATGGACGTCGACGCCGCCCTCCGTCGCCGAGCCGCCCTCGCCGGCGATGGCGCCTGCCCCGCCCCATGAGCCAAGCGTGCTCACCTACACGACGACGCTGGAAACTCTCGCGCCGCCCTCCGGGCGCGCGCTCGCCTATACGCCGGCGCCGGAACCGGCCGCGCCACTGGCTGCGGTTCGCTATGTGGGGGCGGACGACGATCGGCGGCTTGAAGACCGGATGCGCCGGCTCGAAGAGCAGATGCAGCGCTTGCAGGCGCAGCTCGAGCAGCTCAACGCCAACCTCGGCGGCAAGCACAACGAAGCCGTCGAGCACACGCTGCATGGGGCGTTGCTCCGGGCGCAGGATGCCGCGTCCGGCGTGAATGTCGCCGAGATCGTCGAGCATGCCACCGCCGCCGCACAGGATGCCGTGGCGAAGTCGGAAGGCGTTGCGGCGCAGGCGGTGCGCGACGCGGTTTCCAAGGCGTACTTGGAATCGGCTTTGGCGGGACAGGCCGTGACCGCGCCGATGGGATCAGCGGACGCCTTCGGCCAAAGCGCCGTCAGCGCCACCGCGCCGGGGGCGATCGTGGTGCGATCGTACAAGCTGCCGAAAGACAAGCTCGAGGCGCTCGTGGCATTGATGATCCGCGACGACGTGCCGGTGCGCGTGCGCAACGCCGGCGACGCCATCGAGGTCCACGCCACCGAGGAGCAGCACGCGGTGTTCGCTCTGTTCGTGGCCATGATCGGTGATGATGACCCGCAGGATCGCGCGTATCGTCTTCCGAAGGGCAAGTTGGAGGCGCTGACGGAGTTCATGTCGCGCGACGACGTGCCGGTGACGGTCAGCGGCGGATCAGACGAAATCACAGTGCACGGCTCGCCGCTTCAGCAGGAAGTTTTCTCGGCATTCATCAAGTTGATTAACCCCGGCGGCTCGGTTCGGGGAGGCGGGATGAGCGGCGCGGGCGTGGGCGCGGCGGCGGGCGGCGTCGGCGTGGCCCAGCCGAGCATGTTGAAAGGTACGCTCCGGGGCGGCGCGGGAGCTCGTGCAACGGCGCCGCGGGCCGCACGCAACGCGCCAGAGTCGGATCCGGCTGCCGCGGATGATGCGATCGCGCGTCATCATGCCCTGCAGGAACTCGAAGCGGCGCATGTTCAAAATGCCAGGGCGGCGGAGGCCCAGGCGCGGCAGTCCGAGGAGCAAGCCCGCCAGGCCGACGAAAACGCCGCGCGCCTGGAGGAGGTTCGTCAGCGAGCGGCTGAGGAGATGGAGGCGCTGGAGTCCGAGCGCAGCGAAGTCGAGTCGCGCATGAAGGACCTTCAGCAGAATGCGCGCGAGTTGGAGCGGGAAGCGCGAAACCTGGATCGCCAGGCCGAGGATCTTCGCCGCCAGGCTGAGGATCAGCGCACGCTCGCCGAACGGTTGGAAAACGAGGACCGCCGCGAGGCGCTCGAGCAGGCGCGCCAGTTGCAGCGCGAGGCCGACGACGTTTCGGACAAGGGCGTCGAGCTTGAGCATCAGGCCGAGGAGCTGGAGCGCGAAGCCGAGATGTTGCAGAGCGAAGTCCTCGCCCTGCGCGAGAAATCGCGTGACAAGCGCGAGGCGCTGCGCAGCACGCGGTAGTCGCACACGAAACCCACACACAGCCTCGGTCCGCCCCGTCCTGGTCCAATCCGGGACGGGGCGGCCGATGGCCCTGGTGCATGGCGTTGGTTTCCGGCGCGTCGATGCCGGGCGCGCGTGCGGCGCCGGCACGTGCAGGTGCGGACTTCTGATCCTTGTATGTTCGCGGGCGACCCCCCCCGATCCGTTTTGTCTCAACGAATCTGACAGGCGAGCGCTTGGCTCATGCGTCCAAGCCCTTTGTTCAGCCCTTTGCGGAGGAGGTCTGCCATGAACTCGACCCATCACAACACCTTCCCGTCGCGTGCGGCTGCGCATCCTCTTGCTCCCCATCGATGTGAGCACACCGGCTTCCAATATCAAAAGATAAGGTGCTCGGACAAACACGGGTGGCGCGCCGCAGTGCGGGGGGTCGCGGCATCGGTTGCCTTCGCGATGCTCGCTATCGCGGCGCAGTCGGTGGAGGCCGCGCAGGAATCCCATGGCGGCGATGCGGCTCTGCGACAATACAACAGCGCGGCCGGATTGCTTAATCGCGGGTTGTTTGAAATGGCGGAGGGCGAGTATCGCCAGTTTCTGGCCGCACACGGCGCGCACGCAAAGGTCGAGCTGGCGCGATATGGGCTGGCGGTGTGCCTGTATCGGCAGCAGAAGTACGACGATGCAATGGCTGAGTTGACGACGCTCGCCGCGAACCCCCGGTTCGAGTTCGCCGCTGAAGTGCATGCGATGCTCGGACGGTCGCATTTGGCGCGGCAACGCTTCGCGGAAGCCGTCGCTGCATTCGATGCACTCTTAAGGAAGCACGGCAAGACTGAACTGGCCGCCGACGCGCTGGCGGGAAAGATCGAAGCGCTCCACCACATGGGTCAGGCGGATGAGACCCTGCGGGAAGCGCAAGCATTTGCAAAGGCATGGCCGGACAGCCCGCTGCGGGAACGCACGGATTACTTTCTGGGTTTGGCGCTAACGGCGAAGGGCGATTCCGCGGCAGCGGCGAGTCACTTCGAGGATTACGCGGCGCGCTTCAGCAAGAGTGAGCTCGCGGGCCAGGCTGTGTTGCTGGCCGCTCAGTGTCATGACCGGGCCGGCAATCTCGAGGCGGCCGGGCCCCTGTATGAGAAAGTGCTTGCAGGGAAAACAGCGGCGCTGGAGTGCGAGGCGCTTCTGGGACTGGGACGACTGTTGCAGCAGCAGGGCCGGCCGGAGGATGCCGCGGTGATGCTTGACCGGCTGCTCAAACAACCGGCTCCGCCGGCAGTGACCTCCGCGGCCCGGTTCTATCGCGGCCTGGTCTGGATGGATCTGCACAAGTTCGACCGCGCGCTCGAGCAATTGGAGCAGGTCAGCGCGAATGATTCGGAGTGGGCGGACGACGCGGCGTACTGGTCTGCAAAGTGCCGTCTGCGGTCCGGTGAATTCACTGACGCCGCGGAGCGGCTTGCCCGTGCCATCGAGGCGTTCCCGAAGTCTTCCCTCCTGCCTGAAATGAGTTATGACCGCGCGGTGGCGCTGATGCAGGCTCAGAAGCGGGAGGAGGCGGTGCCGCTTCTGGAGAAATTCCGCCGGAATTTTCCGGAGCACGCGCTGGCGGCGGATGCGCTGCACCTTCAGGCATTCGTTTTGCATGAGCTGGGTCGCTATGATGAAAGCGGAAAGCTCTGCCGTGAATTTCTGAAACGGCATCCAAAGCACGAGTCAGCGGCTTTTGTCGCTTTTGTTGCCTGCGAGAATGAGTTTCTTGCCGGGCATATGGAATCCGCGGAGAACGGCTATCGCGATTTCCTGAAGGACTTCGCGACCCATGCGCAGGCGCCGCAGGCGCGCTATCGCCTCGGCATGACGCTTTACCGATTGCAGAAGTTTGAGGAGGCCGCACCGCTTCTGGCGCAGGCTGCAAGTGGCACAAATGGGGGCAAAGGATTTGAATCGGCTCTCCTTGTCCTGGGCGACATGGCCATGCAGCGCGGCGAGTGGAAGACTGCGGAGCAGCACTATGCGGAATATCTGAAGCAGAGTGCAGACCCGCAGGGGACTGAAGACGCGCTCCTCAAACTGGCGACGGCTCGGCAGCGTCAAGGACGCCACGACGAAGCGGCGCGCGATTATGAAGAGCTGCTCCATCGCTTCCCCAAGGGGCGGCATCGCACGACCGCCCAGTTCGAGCGCGGCCAGTGTCTTGCGGCGCTGAACCGGGACGTGGACGCGGCAAAGGCATTCAGCGACCTGGTCGCCGAAAACACCGACGCCGCGCTCTCCGCATACGCCTTGCAGCACCTGGGCGTGTTGTCATCGCGGCGGGGTGAGCATGTGAAGGCGGCGGAGCTGTTCCGCGAAGCCGCCGCAAGGGCGACGGACCCCGCCGTAAAGGCTCAGGTCTTGTATCAGCAGGGGCAAGCGTGGTTTTCGGCTGGGAACTATGAGGAGGCTGAAGCGTCACTGGGGCAGTTTCTCAAGACGAGCGGCGATCACGCGCAAGCTCCCGCGGCCGCCGCGAATCGCGCCATTGCTCTCGCGCGCCTGAACCGGACGCAGGATGCCTTGAAGGCGATGGACCGCGCGGCGCAGAAATATGGGAGCAAGTTGGACGCTTCCGCTCGACAGAGCCTGCTTTATGAGCGCGCATGGTGCCTGCGGGCCGAAGGTCAACCGGAGGAGGCGGGGAAGGCGTATGAGCAGATCATGGCCGACCCGCATGCTTCGGGGTCCGTTCTGGCGCATGCGCTGTTGGAACTGGCGGAACTTGAAGCGGATGCAAAGCACAACGACCGTGCCGTGGAGCTCTTGCGACGCCTTTCGGCCATGGTGAAGTCCGACGAAACGAGCGTGACTGATGAGGTGTTGGAACCGGCATGGTACCGCCTCGGCGTCTGCGAGCACCAACTGGAGCAGTATGTCGAGTCCGCCGAGACGCTGAGTCGCCTCATCGAGCGATTTCCGCAAAGCAAACTGCTTCCTTCCACACTCTATTTCTGCGGCGACGCCTGTTTCAAATCAGGGAAGAACGAACCGGCGATCCAACACCTGACGCGCCTGGTGGAATCCGCCCCGGCGGATGACGCCGCGCCCGCCGGGCGGCTGCGACTGGGCGAGGCGCTGGCCGCGGTTCAGCGCTGGGCTCAGAGCGAGCAGGTTTTCGCGGACTATCTCGATCGAGCCAAAGCGGGACCGCAGCGATACCAGGCGCTCTTCGGGCTGGGCTGGGCGCGCGAGAACCAGGGTCGTCACGAGGAGGCCATCCGCGCTTACCAGGAGGTGGTGGCGACTCACGACGGCCCCACTTCCGCGCGGGCGCAGTTCCAGATCGGCGAATGCTTGTTCGCGCAAGGCAAATTGGACGATGCGGTGCGTGAATTTCTCAAAGTTGACATCTTGTATGCCTATCCCGAATGGAGCGCGGCCGCTTTGTACGAGGCGGGTCAGTGTTTTGAGAAGCTGAACAAGCCGCAAGAAGCCCGCGCCCAATTCAAGGCGGTCGTGGAGAAGTTCGGCGACTCGCAGTGGGCCAAGCTCGCCGCCAAACGCATGGCCGGGGACGGCGAAAAGATGGCGTCGGGACGGGACAACTGATCCGGCTTACGGCCGTGGCGTTTGCGTTGTACATCCTGTTTGAAGCGGAGGGAGTCTAAATCGTGATCCAACACATCATCGCGGGTCTCCTGACGGCGCAGACTGAGTCGCCGCAGCCAGTGCACATAGGTTCAGTGCTGGATTTCTTCGTCAAAGGCGGCTGGATTATGGCGCCCATCGGTGTCTGCTCGCTGCTGGCATTGACCATTATCATCGAACGAGCCATCACGTTGCGTCGAAGTCGAGTCATTCCGGCGTCCTTTGTGGACAGTCTGCGCGGTATCGGGCATGATCGCCGTCGAGGAATTGAGGAATGCACTCGCAATGGCAGCCCTATCGCGAATGTGCTGCGCGTGCTGCTCAAGCGGCGCGACGAACCCGCGGCGCTCCTGGAGAAGCACATCGAAGAGGCGGGGCAGCGCGAGCTATTCAAACTGCGGCAGTACATGCGCGTGCTCTCCGTATTGCCGCAGGCGTCCACCATGCTTGGATTGCTGGGCACGGTGTTCGGCATGATTCACGCCTTCCAGGCGGTGGCTTCCTCTGGCGAGGCTCTCGGCAAGCCGGAACTTCTGGCACAGGGCATCTATGAGGCGTGGACGGCCACCGCGGCCGGCCTGCTGGTGGCCATACCTGTTCTTATCGCCTACCACGCATTGCTGTCGCGCATTGACCAGCGTCTGGCGGACATGGACCTTGTCGCGTCGCAGTGGCTCGAAGAAATCACCGGAGTTTCCGTCCGCAGCGACGCAGCGCCGGCGGGCGCATCCGTCGTGGAGGTTGTGGGCGCAGCCGTGGGCCAGCCGGTGGCGGCATAGGGAGGAAGCCATGCTTATTCGACCACGCGAGGGCGAGGCGCATCTGCACATCGACTTTGTTCCGATGGTGGACGTGCTGTTTAACATTCTCATCTTCTTTCTATTGGCCACCAGTTTCAAACAGTTGGAGCGCGAGATGCAGATCGCCCTGCCGTATGCGGCTGCCTCCGGTCCGCTCAGCGCGACGCTGCGGGAGCTGGTCATCAATGTGACGGACGGCGGCGACATGATCGTCAACGGACAGGCGGTGGCGGAGGCGGACCTGCGCGGCATGGTGACGTCGCTGGTGGCCGGCAATCCCGGGCAGAAAGTTACGGTGCGCGGCGATCGGACCACGGCCTATGCCAACGTGGTGAAGGCGCTGGACATCTGCAAAGGCGCCGGCATTCAGGAGCCGTATCTCGACACCGTGCTTGGCGGCTGAACAGGCGTCGAAAGTCGTCATGCAGAACGCATTACTTCATGCGTGATGTGGTTGACAGGCCGCGCTGGACCGAGGTTCACATCAGAGACATTCCATGAGCCGCGTTCAATCTCGCAGAACAATCCTGTGGGTCACCGCGATCTCCATGCTGCTGATCGCGGCGTGCATCGTGATGGCGACCCGATCGCGCTCGCACGGCTATTACACCGACGCCGTCGCGATTCGCGAGCCGATTGCATCCGCATCTCCGCGCGGCACGCTTTGGCAGCCGCCCTTGTCTTTGCCCTCCCCCATCAACTCCGACCACGATGAGTATGAACCCGCTTGCAGTGCGGATGGAATGACGCTGTGGTTTGTGCGCGGCAGGGCCGGCGAGAACGCAGACATTTACAGCTCGCGGCGCACGGCCGACGGATGGGAAGAGCCGCAGCCCACAGTGGACATCAATTCCCCTGCGGACGAACTGGGTCCGCACCCTGCACGGGATGGCGACGCGCTTTATTTCTACAGCAACCGCGATGGGGGTCGGGGCGGGTATGACGTGTGGGTCGCGCGGCGCGGGCAGGAGGGATGGCAGGAGCCGGCCAACCTTGGCCCAGCGATCAACACCGAGTTCAACGAGTACAATCCGGCTCCATCGCCGGACGGTCGCGCGTTGTATTTTGCTTCCAACAGACCGCTGCCCGGGGAGCCGCTGAAGTCGTCCACCAGCGCCTGGCCCGCCACGTTGCGCGAGGAGTTTTATCGCCGGCCTTACGATCTTTACGTCGCATTATTGGACGAGAAGGGTCCGAAGGGCGCCACGCCCGTTGCGATTCTGAACACGCCCGCGAATGAAGGCTCTCCCTGCATCAGTCCGGTGGGCGATTTTCTGTATTTTGCTTCGGACCGCGCAGGGGGCGCCGGCGGGTTTGACCTGTATCGCGCCAGGCTGATTGCGAATGTGCCCCAAGCGCCGGAGCTCCTCGATCGAGCCATCAACAGTCTGCATCATGAACTTGATCCGGCTTTAACGATGGAAGGTTTCGCACTGGTCTTCAGTTCGGATCGACCGAAGGGCGACGACGCGTCGGGAGCAGCAAAGGGTTATGACATCTATTCCACTTCTTCCCGAGAGGTTTTCCGTGAATGGGAGAAAACCACAAACACCATTGCTTGGGCGGCGACCTGGAAGGCGCTTTGGCCGAACCTGGCGTATGCAATGCTTAGTCTGCTGGCCGCACTTGTTCTGCTAAAGATATGGAAATACTCGCGCGGACGTCGTCTCAGTCTGCTTGTGCGATGTCTGCTGATCTCGGCCTTTGCCCATCTGCTGGTGGTCATGCTGATGAACTTCTGGGAAGTGACCACATCGATCGCGTCGGCGGTTCGCGGCGACGGCGGGAATGGAGACGGCATCCGCGTGACGCTGTCGCCGGCGGCGGGAGCGGGTTCAGACGGTCTCTACACGCAGATCCGGGGCGGCTTCACGGACATCGCGGCGCCGGAAGCGCAACCCATTGATGTGGCGCGAAGGAGCGTGCCAGACGTGGCGCCCCACACCTCTGAAATGATCGAGCTTGCGACGGAGGCGAGCGAGCTCCCGGCGGAAGCACCGCTGGCGGGGCTGAGCACGGTGGTCGATGCCACGGCCTGGCAACCGCCGCTCCCCGCGACGCAAACGAGATCGAGCATCCCTCTCTTCCAGACATCGGCCCAAACGGCTCTCTCAGTTCCACAAGGCGCAGCGCCGGTCGCCAGCGCAGAATCATCGCCGTCTCCCCCGGCGAATGCGACTGCAGCTACCGGGAGAGCGGATGCCGGCTTGATGACTGCTTCGGCGGGTGGGCTTGTCTTTTCCGGCGTTGAGATCGCTCCGCCTCCGAGCCTCGTCGCGGTTCAGTCCGGAGAGAGCTTTCCAGCGGGGGCGCCGGTGAGCGATGCGAAAGCGGCGCCGCAGCCGCCGGGAGTGCCCCTTTCCGCCGGCTCAGCCGCGTCTGAAAGAGTGGGAACCGGCGCGCCTTCGAATCTCGCGGTGCGCACGCCGGGGGCGGAGCGGTCCGGCGCGGTCGCCGTCGAGGAGGTCCCCAGCGGCGGCATCGCCCGACCCGTTGCCACGGACCGTACGCGAAGCCGCGCTTCATTGCCGGCCTCTACTGCGGCGTTCTCGGAAGTTCGCAGCAGTGGCGTCCCCGGCTCGACGATGTCCGGCGACGTGGGCGGCGCATCCCTGGCGAGCGCGGCCTTGCCGCGCGATGCCGCGGTCGCCGCGCCGTCATCCACGCCATCCGCGCCAGCGCTGAGCGGGTCAGGGCCCGCGCCGTCGAAGGGGGAAGCGTTGGCGCTTCGTTCACCGGGCGTCGAGCCGGCCGCGCCTGCCGGCAGTGCTGGCCCGCAAGCCGAGGTGGATCCCGCTCCGGCCGCCGCGTCCACCGTGGCGAAGCGAGCATCGCTGCCACCGGCCCATGCGGGCGGTTCAAGTCTCTCCGCAGATTTCACCCCGCGTTCATCGGCGTCCACCGGTCCGTCCTCCGCCGAAACCGTGAGGCCCATGGCGCTGTCCGGCGGATGGACCGTGAAGGACGCCGACACACCTGCGCCGGTGCATGAAGCAAGAGCGGGGAGTGCCGCGAGTTCGGGAACCGCCGCCGGAACAGCGACCGATGCGACCCCGATTCCCGGCCCGGCGCTGCTGACCCTGAGCCTGCCGCAACCGCTGGAGGAGGCGCCCCCGTCGGACGCGCCCGCGCAACCCATTGAGCCGATCGGGCGCATCGAAGGTCGCGTGCGCGATTCCATCAGCGGCAACCCCCTGGCGAATGCCTCCGTGCAACTTGACCTGCTGGACAATTCGCCGTTGACATCCATGACGGATGCCGAAGGTGGATATGTGATGGAAATCCCGCGCATGCCCGACAACTTCGCGATCACCGCGTCGATGTCCGGCTACGTGCCATCCTCGCAGAACGTCCCGGTGCGCCGCCTGAAGCGCGGCGTGCTCACCGTGGATTTCGCGCTGGAGCCGATCACGAGCAACGTCCTGGCCATGGACGCGACGCCCGACGTGCACCACCTCGGCAACGACCGCTTCGAGGGCGCGATCAACAGCCAGTTCCAGAAGCAGGCCGAGGGCGTGGGCTTCGTGGCGCAGTTCGACCTCGCGCCCGGGCAGATGCCTTCGGAGGCGGCGGTGGCCGAGCTTCGGCTGATGGCCAAGGGCGTGCAGTGCCCGCCGCGCATCGACGTGAACGGGCGGCGGCTGCGGTACGACTTCGAGGAGTCGCCTGCGGACGGCGGCTTCGGCGAGAAGGCCATCCGCTTCGAGGCGCGTCTGCTGAAGGAAGGCGCCAACACGATCGAAATCAGCACCACGGCCTGCCGCGGAGACCTGGACGACTTTGAGTTCGTCAACGTGCAGGTGCGGCTGTACAGGAGCTGGTGAACCCCCGTTCGCGGAGTTTGTGTTCGCTGACTTCGTGGACGGCTCGCGGGGGCAGGTCTCTGAGTGGTCGGACTTCAGGTGGGGCAGGTCTCTGACCTGCCACGGTCCGCCGGCTCTCCGAGCCGGCGCCCGCAGGTCAGGAGACCTGCGGGACCAAGGCAGCTCAGAGAGCTGCCCCACCTTGCAGGCCTTACCCCAAGCTTGCAATCACCTTCACCTCTATCGCGATGGGCGTCGGCAGGCGCGTCACCTCAACCGTGGTGCGCGCGGGGAACGGCTTTCCCGGTCCCGCAAAGTATTCGGCGTACACCCGGTTGTACGTCGCGAAGTCGTTCATGTCCGTCAGGAACACGGTGACATCGACCATGTCCGCCCACTTTGCCCCGCAGTCTTCGAGGATCATGCGGATGTTCTCGAAGACGGCGCGGCACTGCGTCTCGATATCGTACGACACGACGTTGCCCGCCGCGTCGCGCGTTACGCCGGGGATGTCGCCTGCGCCGCGCTGCCGCGGACCCATGCCCGAAACGAACAAGAGGTTCCCGGCGCGCTTCGCATGAGGATATGGACCGACCGGCTCGGGACCGCGCGGACTGAGGATCGACTCGTTCATGGATGCTCCCTTGTGGGCGTTGCCGGATCGTCCTTCGTGGAAGAAATCGAAAGCGTGCCGCCATCCACGCCCGAAGCATGTTCGAGAATCGCCACCATGACCAGCACGCACAAGCACTGCGCCAGCAGCAGCACCGCCCCGGTCCAGTCCACGCGCGGCAACACAACCGCCGACAGCCCCGTCGCGCCCGTGGCGAGGTAGATGGTCAGCACCGCGCCGCGCACGCTCAACCCCTTGCGCACCAGCCGATGCGAAAAGTGACGACGGTCGCCGCGCAGCGGGCTGACGCCGAGCCGGACGCGATGAACCACCACGCTGAGCACGTCGTACAGCGGCACGGCCAGCACGACCAGCGGCACGGCGATGCCCAGCGGCGTGAGGTCCTTGCGCGGGTCGTAGTAGGTGGTCAGGACGGTGAGCACGCTCATCAGGAAGCCCAGCGGCAGGCTGCCCGCGTCGCCCATGAAAATCGTCGCCGGGTGAAAGTTGTACACCAGGAAGCCGCACAGCGCCCCGGTCAGCACGAGCGCCAGCGCCGGAACGAAGATCTGCCCCGCGCTCAGGGCCGCGATGGCGAACACCAGCGAGGCCACCGCGCCCACGCCGGCGCTGAGTCCGTCCATGTTGTCGAGGAAATTGAAGGCGTTGGTGATGACCACGATCCAGAGCACGGTGGCGGCAATGGACAGCGGTGCGGGCAGGAACCCTTCCATGATGCGAATGCCCAGGACGCCCGACGTGAAGAAGGCCGCCGCGGCTTGTGCGGCGAATTTCGACCACGGACCCAGCGGGCGACGGTCGTCGATCAAGCCGACGACGTGCAGGAACAACGCGCCGCCGAGGATCCCGACGACCGACGGAAGCCGTTTGACCACGCCTTCGAGGTGCATCGCCAGCAGCGGCGGCAGCCACTCCGTTCTGCCCAGTCGCGCCGCCAGCAGCGCCGCCAGCGTTCCGCCGATGATGCACGCCGTTACCGTTCCGACCAGCGCGACACCTCCGCCCAGCGCCACCGGGCGGTCATGCTGCTTGTGCCCGCCGGGCTGGTCGATGAAACCGCGGCGCACGGAAATCGACCGCACGACCCGGGTCGCCAGGATCGACACGATCATCGGTCCGCCGAAAGCGGCAAGCATGATCCAGAGCATCGCGGGAGTGTAGTGCAGCGACCGAGCGCTTCCCAGTCCGACGACTTGGCGTTGGTGGGGCGCCTCAAGAGCACTGCGACGTCTTCCGGCCGAGCCGCGACGTCAGGAATCGCTGCGTCAACTGAGCCGCGACCATAAGGGAGCGCTTCCTTAGACTTTGGCGCCGCGGGCGGAACCGCTCCTTCACGTCCGCGGCTCGGATGACTTGTCAGAGGAGGCACACGGGCAGTCCGAGGTGAAAGGGGACAGGCGTCATTCCCGCGAAGGCGGGAATCCAGCCGGTGGCTCATGAGGTGACAAGAATCCGGCGGTTTTCCCGAACAGACTGGACCTCCGCCTGCGCGGGGGTGACGGAACCTACGTGCGGTTTCGAGTCCCACCACGGGCGGCTACCGGATGAACATGAACTCCCGCGTGTTGATCAGCGCCCAGTGCACGTCGGACCAGGCATTGTCCGCGTCGTTGCGCGTGGCGGAGCGGATGAACTTCGAGGCCGTCGCCAGTTCCGCGGGCGTGGGCTCGCGGGTCAGCGTCTGGACCCAGAGGCGGCGGAGGGCGGTCTCCACGCTGTCGCCCTTCTTGAGCCAGCGGCGGACGGGATGGCCATCGTGGAGCTGAACGGCGTCGTTGAGCAGCTCGCCGTTGAGCAGCGCCAGCGCCTGGGGGATGGTCGCCTCGGCGTCGCGCTCGTGGATCGTGTTGCGGTCGTGGCTGCCGAAGACCGAGAGGAAGCTCCCGCTGGGCGTCGGGTAACGGACGTCGATGGCGAAGCGCGCCTCGCCCTGCTCGCCCCGCGCCCGGCGATCCAGACCTGTCGCTGAGACGATCGAATCGTGCAACTGCTCCGCCGTCATTCGGCGAAGCGACATGCGCTCGAAGAACGGGCCGTCGGCCGCCTTCGGCGGGAGCGGGGGGCCGGACGTGTCGAGGTGATACGTGCGCGAGGTCGCCAGCAATCGCAGAATGTGCATGAGATCGTAGTCGTGAGTGATGAATTCCCACGCCAGCCAGTCGAGCAGCTCCGGATGCGAAGGCGGATTGTCGGGTTTGAAGGCGTCCACCGGGTCCACCAGCCCGCGCCCGAAAAGCTTGGCCCAAAGCCGGTTCACCGCGACCCGCGCGAAGTACGGATTGTCCCGCGCGGTGATCAGGTCCGCGAGTCCCTCCACGCCGGCGCCCTTTGCGGACGTGGCTCCCGTCAGGAACACGCCGCGGGCGTCCTCGCCGGAGACGACTTGATCGAACCGCATCTGCTCTTCGCGCCCCGCGCGGTTCGTCACCGTTTCCACGCGACCCAGCCTGCGCCGCGTCGCCTCCCAGAAGCCCTTCATCCCGTTGAAGTCGGCCTGTTTCCATGCCTCGAACGGATGATCGTGGCACTGCGCACACTTGAGTTGCGTCCCGAGGAACACCTGCGTCGTGGCGATCGTCAGCTCCTCCGCGTCGGCCTTGTGGCGCAGCACAAATGCCGCGGCCGGGTCGTCGCGGACCATGCCGCGCGCCGTGATCATCTCTCGGACCCACTCGTCGAACGGCTTGTTTTTCCGGAGGGAGTCGTGGATGTACTCGCGGTAGGCGTTGTTCTCCACGCCGTCCATGCGGTACTGCTCCAGCAGCAGGTCGCCCCAGAAGATCGCCCAGTGGTCGGCATAGCCGCGGCTGTCGAGCAGCTCGTCCACCAGTTTCGCGTCGCGGTCCTTGCGGGCGCCGCCGACGTACTTCTCCACCTCTTCGAACGTGGGGATGCGGCCGACCAGGTCGAGATAGACGCGGCGCAGGAAGTCGAAGTCGGTCGCCGGTTTGACCGGGCGCACGTCGGCCTCTTCCCAGCGGGCGGCGATAAACCGATCCACGTCGTTGACCACGGTCAGGCGCGTTTCCGGAGGGAGAGGAGGTTCGAGCGGCAGGGGATCGATGAACTTCCCGGCGGATCGAGCCGTCGCGGAGTCCTCTCTGGCGGGATCCGTGCCGGGATCCGTGGTCGCGGCGCGAGGGCTGCTGGTATCGGAGGCGCCCGCAGCGGTCGCTGAGGCGCTGTTGCCTTGGCCCGACGGTGGATCGTCCGCACGCGCCAAGTCAACCGCGACCGTCGCACTCAGCGCAAGAAACAAGGTCAGCATCGACTCGCGCATCACATTCCGGCCCCAGGAAGGGATAGCATTGCGACCAGACTATTGTATGGATCGGACATCCCGGAGGTCAACGCGAGCACAGGGCTCGGTGCCGGCGGCGATTGAACAGAGCCGCGACCGCAAGGGAGCGCAGGACGCAGCCCAAGATGCGGGCGGGTGGCAGGGTCTGGCGTACTCGCCAAGCCAGGGGAGAGCCGGGACGAGCGCCTTCGCGCGCCGGACGGATCCGCTGCTGCGAACCCGTGCCACGCTGCGGACCCATGCCACGCTGCGGACCCATGCCACACTTTGAACCCCGCATTCCTGCGGAGTCGGTGCCGCGGACCGGCGGCGAACTCGTCGTGGCTATTCCGCGTCACCTGCTACGATGCCGCCATGTTGGAAGGTCTGGTACGGCGGCGGCGGATTTGTTTCGGCGCGATCGGACTCTTGTCCGCCGCCGCGACGGTTCTGCTGATCGCGCCGGGGCTGCACCGCGACTACACCCTGCGCGCCTTCATCGCCGGCGGCAATGACGAATACCGCAAGTTCGTGGACGCCATGCGCGAGTTCACCAGCAACGAGCTGGCGCTGGTCGCCGTCCGCTCGCCCGACGCCCTCTCGCAGCGGTCGCAGCGCGTCGTGGCCGACCTCGTCGATCGGCTTTCCGCCGTTCCCTGCGTGCAGCAGATCACCGCCTGGCCGCGGCTTCCCGCGATCGTGCGTACGTGGCTGGGAGATCAGCTCACGCGGCATCCACTGGTCGAGGGAAATCTCATCAGCCGCGACGGCCGGACGATGGCGATCGTGCTGCAGATGTCGGGGGAGAACACCGGCGACGCGCGTGCCTCGGTTGGTGAGCACAGGGAGCGCGCAGGCGAGGGTGCGGCGCGGAGCACAGACCACGACGCTCACGTGGACGATGCGCGGAGCCCCGCAGATCTGCGATACTCTGCCGAGCCGCCGCGCGCCGGCGATCCGCAACGCGCGGGCGAGCTGAGGCGGCATGTCGTCGAGCAGCTCCGCGCTATCGTCGCACAGGCGCGGCGCGAAAACCCGGATCTCGATCTCATCATCGCCGGCCCCTACGTCACGCTCATCGACATGTACGCCTCGGTGGACCGCGACCTCGTTCGCTTCTCGCTGGCCGCCTTCGCGCTGATGGGCGTGATGCTCGGGCTGATTCTGCGAAGCTGGCGCGGGGTGCTCGTGACCGTCGGCGGAGGCGTGGCCGCGGTGCTCTGCTCGCTCGCGCTGGCCGTGGTGTTCGATTTCAGCGTCGCGCTCGTCGTGCAGATGATCGTGATCCTCGTGATGGTGCTGACGGTGGGCAACGCGGTGCAGTTCGCGGTGGATTTCGAGGAATGCGCCCTCGCCGCGCTCCCGTCATCGACCGGCGCCGCAAGGGCGGACGCATCCGCGTCAGCGTGCGCCGCTCCGCTCGAGCCGGCCGCGACGATGCTGCGCCGCATGATCGCGCCGTGCAGCGTGGCGATGGCGACCACGATGGCCGGCTTCGCTTCCGTGTGCATCTCCGACCTGACGCCGATCCGCACGTTTGGAATGCTCATGGCGCTGGGGCTGGGGCTGGGTCTGGTGTTCAGTCTCGCCTTGGCTCCGATGCTCAAGTCGCCGCACGGCCCGCGCGCCCTTCCTGAATGGGAACTGCGTCTGGGCGAGAATCTCTCGCGTGCCGCCGCATGGGTCGCCCGGCATCGGACCTTTACCATCACGGTCCACGTGCTGACCACGTGCGCGGCCGGCTGGGGCGTTGTGCGCTTGGAGTTCGAGAGCGATTTCGTCCGCAACTTCCGCCCCGCCAGCGAGGTGCGCCGCAGCTACGAGTTCGTCGAGACGAACCTCACGCCGCTCGGGGCGATCGACGTGGTGATCCGCCGGCGCGACGGGGCGAAGCTGCTGAGCTGCACGACGCTGCGCCTCGCGGACGAGTTCGCGTCCCGCGCCGTGCAGGAGTGCGCCGTCGTGGTGCGCAAGGCCATGACGTTGACGGACATGCTTCGGCTGGGCGAGTCTTCCGCGCCGCGGCAGGAATGGGACCTGACGTCGCGCATGGCGCTGGCGAACGTGCTGCTGGGCGACGACGCGCTGCGCAACTTCATCAACGACGCGCGCACGGCCATGCGCGTGAATCTCCGCGCGGTGGAAGGCGTTTCGGTGCAGGAGAAGCTGCGCGTCGCGGAGGAGCTGGCGCGCCTCGCACGCGAGGTTTTCGGCGACGAGTTCGACGTGACCGTGACCGGGCTGTATCCCTTTTATGCCACGCTTGTGGCACAGCTTGTACACGATCAGTACGCCTCGTTCGTCGTGACGGGGCTGGTGATCTTCGCGGTGTTCGCCGTCGGGCTGCGGTCCTTGCGGCTGGCGGTGGTCGCCATGATCCCCAACATCCTGCCCGTGGCCGCGTGCATCGGCTCCATGGGCTGGTTCGGCGTTCCGGTCAACATGACCACGGTGCTGATGCTCTCCGTCGTGTTCGGGCTTTCCGTGGACAGCACCAGCCACTACCTGTGGCGATGCCGGGCGTGCTTCCGCGAGACGGGCGATTACGACCGCGCCCTGCGCGAAACCAGCCGGGGCATCGGACGCGCCTGCGTGTTTACCGGCGTCGTCGTCACCGTGGGATTCTGGATCCTGACGCTCTCGGAATTCCTGCCGACGGCCTACTTCGGCGGGCTGACGGGATTTACCCTGCTCTGGGCGCTGGTCGCGGATTTGACGCTCCTGCCGGCGCTCATCCGGGCGTTTGCGGCGTTTGGACCGCAGCAACCTGGGGCGGAAGTGCCGAGCCGTCCGGCATGACCGGCGGACGCGCTCGCTTCCACATCAGCGCAGCGGCCACGGCGTATGCAAGCACCCCCAAGATCTGAAGCCACACGATCGGCGCCTGCCAGTTTCGCCCTCCGCGTCGAAGCAGCAGCAACCCCGCGATCATCAGCGCCAGCGCGACGCCGCTTCGCCAACGCGTCGCGCCCGGTCGCAGCCACATCAGCCACCCGACGAGCACCACGATCAGCTCGCGGTGCAGGAAGAACGGACTGACGCCGTAGCCCAGCGCCTTCGGCATCTGCGCCCATGCGGAGGGCTGAACGGAAATCCCCCCCCCCTCGGCGACCACGGCCTGCGTCGCCCCCGGGCTCATGGTCTCGCCGACGTTCGTGGCCACCCAGACATGCGCGAAGTCCGTCACGATGCGAGATTCATATCCCAGCCCCGCCAGCAGCGACGCCGCCACCACCGCCCGCCCGTCGCAATCTTCGCGCCCGGCCGCCAGCGCCTCGCTGACCGTGGGGATGTAATCCGCATTCCCCCAAGTCTTCCAGTCGAACTCGTATGGCAGGTGCTGGTAAACAAACCGCTCCACGCGGGCCAGCATCACCGCAGGCGCCGGCTGGTCCGCGCTGGCGGCGCGCAGCTCCTTCAGCCACGGCGACAGCGCGGCCGCGTCCGGCTCGATCAGCGCGTTGGGGTTGCGCCATCGCTGCACGTGGACCCGCAGCAATCCCGGATATGGAAAGCACACCAGCAACACGGTTGCGCCCACGATGGCGGTTTTCAGCGACCACCGCGCAGGCCGCCGCAGCGAGTTCAGCCATCGAAGGAATTTCATGCGGGTCAATTCTAGATGGATGCAGCCAAAGGGGAAACGGGTGGAAGCCTCGGGGTAGTGTATCCGATTGCATGACAGAGCCGCGACCGTCAGGCAGCGAACCGCCGTCGCGTTGTGCCGGAACCGGTTCTGGACGCTGCCGTATGCATCAACTCCTTGCGCGGGCCGCTCGCGGACGCGCGCGGCTTTCAAAAGCACGCGCCCCCGAGTCCAAGCTGAGACGCTACCAGCCTCGGACATGATTCTCCGCCCGGAGGTCGGACGAAACCAGTTTCCCCATTCCGAGCATTTAATTGGCGTCCTTCCGAGGTCTTGTTTGGCGTGATGAGTTGAAAACGCGCCAAGCTCCATTCCATAACCCGAAGCGCCGGCGAGGGTAATCGGGATGCTCGCGCTGCGCGGATGTGGCGCCCTCGCTGGCGCTACGGTTTCGGAAAGGGGAGCCAAGGCATCGCGCACGTCGCCCACAAAGCCCGCCGGGCACTGCGCCCACCATGCCCGCCGGCTTCGTCGGCCGCAATGCCCGACGCGCACTTAGCTCGTGCAGCCGGCCGCGCCTCGCCGCGTCCGCAGCAACTCATATCTTCAGCCCGCATTCCGGGCACCGCCCGGACGCGTTGCCAGTGAGATCGTATTGGCATTCGGGGCAGGTCGACGGATCGCCCCAGTACCAGACGACGACGATGCCCTCCGAGTGTTCCGCCGAGTGGGAGATCGAGATCAGCCGCTCCGGCCCCAGCCCGGTCGCAAAATCCGCGGCCTCTCGAAACAGCGACTCCCAGCTCTTGAACGTCGCCTGAAACTTCCGGCTCAATACCCGCATGGCACACCCCCCGCGGCATGATCCCGCCTGGCGCATGTTACCCGCCGGTCCTCATCGCCTGCCAGCCGGGCGTGCCGCGCGCCCACCGTGCGTCGCGTGGCCCGGTTCCGCCGCGCGTTGATTCATGCTGGGTACGCCGATCCGCCGCGGCTTGGGGTGGGAGGGCTGACTCTGCAGGAGGTTTGGAAAAAGATTAAAACGGACTTGACTACCCGTTTAGCATGTTGTATGTTATAGGAAGTCGGAGTCGCAGTTCTCGCAAGCGCTCGTCATGCAGGCCCAGTGGCGTCCTGAAGCGATCCTAACCAAGCGGCGCAGGCGCCTCGCCTCCCTTCGCCTCGCCTCGCCTCGCCTCGCCTCGCCTCGCCTCGCTTCGCTTCGCTGAGCGCGTTTCTCTCGGTTTTGAGACGCTCTCGCTCGCCGGTCCCTGTTTTCATTTCCACACTCAAGGAGCAACCATCCATGACGTTTGACGCAATGCGCCGGCGGTGCGCGCTTTTCCTGGGAGCCGGCCTGCTTTCCGCTTCGGCGGCCCTTGGGGCGCTGTACAATTGGACGGGGATTGGCGTCATGGGCGACGTCGCCCATGACAACTGCAACGACGAACACAACTGGATCAAGTTCTCCGGGGAGGGGCACAGCCAGTGGCCGTCGCATGGCACCGACATCGTCACCATCGACGATGTCACTCCCGAGGACGAGGTCGAGCAGAACGTCGCCGATCATGACATCCTTCAATTGCTCCTGGGCGACGGGCACACGCTGAACCTGACCAAGGGGATGCTCGTGAAGCGGGTTCTCGAATGCGAAGGCGTGGTCAAGCTCAAGGGCAACGGCACGCTGGAGGTCGGCAGCGACGAGAACGCCATCG
>JADZBE010000002.1 GCA_020852275.1 Phycisphaerales bacterium | reverse complement strand
AGCCGGCCGAACACCCAGGTCTCCTCCATGCTCTTCTTGACGAGGTTGTCCACTTCCTGGCGCAGGGCGGCGGGCGTGACGCCGAGGCGCTTCAGAGCCTCCGCCCCGCGGCCGGCGTCCTCCTCGATAATGCCCAGGAGCAGGTGCTCGGTCCCGATGTACTCGCGGTCATACTTGCGGGCGACGGTGTCGGCCCGCTTGATGACCTGCTGAACTTTGGCGCTGGATGTCGGCAACATGGCGTTCGCTCTTTCCCGATGCAACGGCCGGTCACGGCGGCGGGGCGGACTGCGGGGTGGAAGCCGCCGGCGGCCGGTGCCCGCCCGGCTCATTCGCGCCATTCGCTCGGCGCTTGACGTATTCATACCCCAAACTGATGACGGCCACAATGAGCGTGCTGACCAGCGTGATCTTGATGAGCCGCAGGCGGTTGGCGACCTCGCGGTCGCGCCACTCGCAGAGGCGCTGGTCAATCTGATCGAGCTTGCGGTCGATGCGGCGTTCGATCTCGTCGAGCTTCTCGGCCACGTAGTCGTCAGCGACGCCGCGCAGCGTGCGCGCCAGCCCGCTGACGACGCCGACGTTTTCGATGCGTTCACGAATGACCTTGCGCTCGTCGTCGTCGGGCAGGAAACGGTATTCCTCGCCCGCGCGGTCCGGCTCGATGGCGCGCTCCACAAGCGACGCCATCCAGGATCGGCGGACGCGGCGCAGGCGGCTCCAGAAGCCCTCGGCCTTGCGCAGGCGCCGCTCGATGGACGCCCTTGCCTCGCCGGGTCTGGGCGTCACGTCGCGCAGTTTCGCCATCGCCTCCAGCCCGCGGTCCGAGAGACCGTCGAACTGCACCTTCGTGCCTCCCAGAATCTGTGCGACCAGCGCGAAGCGGGAGTCGGAAGGTCGCACCGGCACGCGCATCCACACAACGATGTCCAGCAGCGCGTCGCGGTCGAGGGATTCGATGAGCGTCTCTCGCTGACGGATCAGGCGGAGCAGCTCCGTTCGATGAGCCTTGACGTCCAGCGACAGACCCAGCAAACGCGCGTGGCGCACGAGTTCGTCGGACGGCAGGCCGTCCAGGGAGACCGCAGGTTGTGGGGCGGTGTCTTGCGCCATCGCACGCTCCCATCCCAAGGCGATGACGGGAGTTTATCAGGAGTGCAGTTTCACGACCAACCACAGGAGAACGACCAGGGCGGCGATCTCCAGGAAGCCGCGCAGCAGCACGCCGGGTGAAGTCCGCAGCAGCAGCACCACGCCGTAGCGCCACAGCACGCGCGAGCCGCGATCCGTCAAGGGCATCAGAATCCACCGGCGCAGCACGCGCAGCATTTGGAGGGCGGCATAGATGCCCACGAAGAGCGCCAGTGCGAACCGGTACGATTGGAACACATCGAAGGCGAGCATGAAGGCGTCGCTTGCCGGCACTTGGTGGAACCCGAAACCGGACTTTGGCCTGTCACCCTCGCGCAGGCGGGGGTCCAGATCCCCCCGAAAAACCGCTGAATTCGCGCCTCATCCGAAGCCACCGACTGGATTCCCGCCTGCGCGGGAATGACAGAGCTGGATTTCCGCCTGCGCGGGGATGACGGGGTTCGCCTTTCGCCACGGCCTGGCGAGTACGCCAGACCGTGCCACCCCGCCGTGCCACCCGGGGCGCACCAAGCGTGGCCTGCGCGCCTGCTTGTTGACTGCCCCCGGTCGGCCTACCCGCGAACGAATCGCCGGCGCATTAGAGCAAGCCCCAGCATCATGCCCACCATCGCGGTGAGCGGGACGGAGCTGCACGGGCTGCCGCCGCTGCTGCCGTCTCCGTCGATGCCGCTGCCGTTGATGTTGCCATTCCCGACCGGCGGACCTTCGCCCTCGGGCTGTACCGTAAGCTGCGTGGAGGCCGAGTACCCTCCGCCGGACTCACCCGACGGGACGCTCGTGAACACCGTCACGGTGATCGGCACGACAATGGCGGCCGTGCTGGTGTTCTCATACGTGTGCGTCACGCTGAGGCTGTCGGCGATGGTCCCGTCTCCCATATCCCACGAAACACTCTGGAAGGTCCCGGGCACATCTGACACATCCACGTTCAGCACCACGTCCAGCGGCGCGGTGCCGGAGTTAATGGTCGTGCCGCTGGCACCGGGTTCGGTGATGGCGATGCTCAGGTCGCCGGACCCGCCGCCGCCGCCGTCGGAACCGAGGCGGACAATCACCGTGATGGCTTCCGAGTTGAACAGCCCGGCATCGTCCGTGAACTTCAGGCGCGCGGTGAAGTTCTGCGTGGAGCCGCCGTCCGGATCCGCGGTGTAGGTGTGCGACGTAGTGGTTTGGAACGTGTCGATCGTGCCGTCATCCTCAAAATCCCAGCCCGAGCAACGGCTGGCGTCATCCACCGAGACGGGATTCGGGCAGGGTATGAAGTTCGTCGTCAGGGTGCAGTCACCCGAACAGCATTCGTCCGGGATACCGTCGAGGTTCGCGTCAAGGCTGGTTCCGTCCTCGATATCCTGAGCGTCCTCGATGTCGTTGAGATTGCAGTCCGGGCAGCAATACTCGACGATGTCGGAGGACGTGATGGCGTTGCCCTTGAACGAAACCGTCAGCGGAGAGGAGCCGGTCAGCGGCGTCACATTCATGCTTATCTGAGGCGCGCCCTCGACGTCGCCCCCACCTCCGCCACCGCCTCCTCCGCCGCCACCGCCGCCACCGCCGCCGCCACCACCCCCGCCGCCGCCGCCACCGCCGCCGCCGCCGCCCTCGGAATCCAAGGCGAGGCCGTAGGAGTAGCGGCCTGCCACGTTACGGGCGTACAATGCGAAGTAGCGCACATTTCCCGTGGGCGGCTCGGCGTAGGTATACGCCGGTTCCGTCGTGGCGAAGGCCGTGACGCCTTCAGGCAGTTCTCCCAGGGTGGCGCCTTCGCAACCGAGCTGCGCGCCGGACTGGGCATCGAAGTAGTAGCAGATGTTGTCTTCCGGGTTGAAGACGAAGTCGGGATCCAGGCTCTCAAGGATCAGATAGTCCACGGTTTCCAGTCCCGGTCGATTCGGGTCGTCCTGGTCATCGTCGTCCAGCGTCGGATCGAACTCGAAGGGCTTCCAGGTGATCGTGCGGGTGCCGGTATTGATGACGATGTTCTTCGGCTCACCCGGCCAGGTCTGGTTTTGGTTTCGCGCGGATTCCAAGGCGGCCGCGACGGCGGCGGCGGCGTTCACGCGACCGTAGCCGTAATGATCGCTGTGCCGGGTGACGCGGCGATACGGATCCTCGTTCGCCTGGGGAATGATCCGATCCGCCGTGTGGACAAGGATGGAGCGGACCTGCCCGGCCGTGAGATTGGGATTGACCGACAGGACGAGCGCCGCGACTCCGGTGGTGATGGGCGTCGCGCCGGAGGTGCCGCCGAAATCCTGGGTGTAGTTGCCACTGCTATCAAGCTCGGGAATCGGGAAATCGCAACCGACGCCGCCGCAGTTGTACCCGTTGCTGGGGTAGCCGGACGCATCCTCGTTGTCCGTCGAAATCAGACCGGGCACCGCGGTGAAGTCGTTGCTCGGACCCATGATGTCGATCGCGGCGCCGTAGTTGCTGTAAACCGATCGGACGTCCCTGGCATTGGAAGCGCCGACGCCGATGACGGTCGGAAGGGAAGCAAGTTCAACGTCGTCATCGAGCCGCTCGTTGCTGTTGCCCGTGGCGAACAGGATGACCATGCCTCGCGCCCGCCCGTCCACTTCGGAAACGCGCGCCGTCCGGTAGGCATTCTCGATGGAGTCCGCGACGATGGGGTGCGGCTGCCCATCGATGTATCCCCAACTGTTGTTGTGAACATCCACGTCGTCCGTAATCGCCAGTGAATAGCCCAACGCCATCGTCGATTCCGAAACGCCCCCGCCCAGTCCGCGCGTTGCGGAGAAGGTCGCCAGCGGCGCCACGCCGCGGACGCCGATGTCGTTCGGCGCCGCGACGATCAAGCCCATGACCGACGTGCCGTGCCTGTCGTCCGTTCCCTTGGGACGCGGATCGTCATAGCCGTCCTGATTGGGTTCTTCCGAAAGGTCGTTTCCCTTTCCGCTGTAGTTGCCGAACAAGTCAGGGTGCGTCACGTCGCAGCAGTCGTCGATCATGCCCGCCAGCACGCCGCTCCCCTGGGTCGTGGTCCACGCCGTCAGCACGCTGATGTCCGAGCCGGGAAGCCCGCCGCCCTGACCCGTGTTGTTGAGGTGCCACTGGTTCGGGAAGAATTCGTCATCCGGCGTGTCCTGAAACAACTCGATCGCGGGAATCAGGTCCGAGTGCGACCACGCCACGCGGGGATCCTTGTGGATCTGCGCCGCCACGAGCATGTCCACGTCGTTGGCGTCGGTCAGACGCGCGACGTCCACGTCTTTCAACCCGAGACGGGGATCCTCCGCCATGACCAGCCCATACTCGCGGAGCAACGCGTCGCGGTCGGCCTGGCTGACGTCCTTCTTGAACTTGATGACGACAACGCCCGTGGAGAGCACCGGAGCGTTGTGCCCGCTGCGCCGCCAGACGGGCTGCACTTCGACAATATCTGCTGAGCCTTTCATGCGCGTCCGAGTCGCGTCATCAGACGCGTCCACCGTGGCGATTCGCCACACGCCATGAGTCTGCCCGGGCATCATGCGCAGCGCGCAGACACCCATCGTGGACATGCGGGCAGCGTCGCCGTTCAGGAGGGGTGAGTGGGGCGCCAGCTTGACCGCGAATTCCGTCGTGGAGCGATCCTGGAGGTAGGGTTTGCCGTCGCGCCCATAACGCACGGCGTCGGAAGCGGCCGCCTGCCCCGCGATGAGGCAAGCCAATGCCGCCAGTGTCCAAGTGGCGGAAACTCGGGGGCAGCATAGAGCTTGAAGTCGGGTTCGCATTGCCAAATAGCCTTTCCGAAAAGCGTCGGTCTGCTGGGCGCGGTGACACCGGGCGGGCGACCCTGCGCCCCACCGCCTGCCCCCCAAAGCCCAGAAAGCCTGCGCGGCCAATTCTTGAAGCCCCGCAGTGACCTGTCAAGGTTTGTGTCCCTCCATCGCGGGGGCGAAAGGATGCCTTCCCAGGGCAACCGCGCCGTTGCCCCGCGCTGGCGTTACGGTTTTGGAAAATGCTCCCTTGCTGGCGCCACAGGTTCGCAAGCCGCTCCCTTGCCGGCGCTGCGGGTCCGGAAGACGCTCCATTGCCGGCCCTACGAGTTCAGAACCCGAAGCGAAAGCGAAGGCGAATGGCCGATCCGGGTAGCAGGCGACGCACGGCCGATGGACACTCGCAACCCTTCGGATGCCCACGATCACCCTCTTGAGAGCAGCCCAAACCGCACCGCCTTGAGCCGGGGCGGGGCGCTCCTCTCAGCAGGCACAACCCAGCCGCTCGGCTTCCCGCTTCCAAGAAGCGAGAATGTCCTCGCTGAACAGCACCCATCGTACGGCGAGGTCCAAGCCCGATTCCCGCAGCGTCTCAAGCACCGTGGCGATGGACGTCCGGGCCGCCAGCTCGATCGGAAAGCGGTACACGCCGCAACTGATCGCGGGGAAGGCGATCGTCCGACATACCAGCTCCCCCGCCAGCCGCAGGCTTTGGCGATAACAGCTCGCCAGCAGCTCGACTTCGCCGTGGCCGCCCCCCTGCCAGACAGGTCCGACGGTGTGGATGACGGAGGGCGCGGGCAGTCGGTAGCCTCGCGTCGCTTTCGCTTCGCCCGTCGGACAGCCGCCGAGAGTTCGGCACTCAGCGAGCAACTCCGGCCCCGCCGCGCGGTGGATCGCGCCGTCCACTCCGCCGCCACCCAGCAGCGATTCGTTGGCCGCGTTGACGATGGCGTCCACCTGCTCAAGCGTGATGTCGCCTTGAACGCATGAAATGCGCGGATTCATGAATCCTCCTCACAGGGAGCGTTGCCCTCAGGGTCGGCCCGGATGGCGGCATTCCCCGCCACTGAAGCGCTGGAGTGATTTGGCGTCGGCACCCAGGTCACCAGAAGGGTTCGATCGACTCCAAGCCCTCGGCGGTGTTCCGCGACCACGAGCACCGGCGGCACGTCGATGTCGCGGTGTCGCCGCCGGTGGACGGCCAGGAAGATCCGCCGCGCCGGTGAGCCGCGAAGCCGCCAGTCCAGCGCTTGCACCGGGCCGGCGGCGAGCCTCTGTTCGACCTCGCATTCCACGCCTGCAACCCGGCGCGCGGCCGCCGATCGGGCAAGCCCGATCGGGGCAGCTTCACCCAACTCCGCAAGCCCGCAGAGCGCCCGCCGCCAATCTTCGATCGAGGGCAGGCCCACCGGTCCGCAGCCCAGCACGTGCCTGCGTCCGTCGCGGAGCATCACCGTGGCCGTCCAGCCGCCGCGCAGCCTCAACCGGAAGAAGTACCGCCCGTCGCCGCTGAGCCGCTTGTCCCGCGTCCGGGCGAGGCGCTTCGCATGCGCCCGCGAGCCGCGTGCGATCCGCCGTGCCATCTCCCGCGCGGAGGGGGTGGCGTCCGGATTCCGGCGGGAGCGCCGCCACAGCTCCACGTACAGACAGAGGAACCGCAGGCGGACGCGCAGGTCGAAGCGGCTCTGCAACGACTGGTGGAGCTGCACGAGATTCAGAGTGCGGTCACGGTTGAGCGTCGCAGTGGATCGGCGGGCGCCGAGCCAATCCACGAAAAAAACGTGCGGCTCGCCCGCCGAGTCCGTCTGGACGAGCACGTTGTCCGGGTGCAGATCTCGATGCGCGAACCCTGCGGCGTGCGCGCCGGCGAGCGCCTCGACCAAGGCAGTGAGCAGGCGCCGGCGATGGCGCGACGCCGCCGCGTCCCCGGTTGACGAACCGCGCGCCAGGCGGCTCTGCAGCAGGGGAACCGCGCCCTCCAGAGTCTCCGTGATCAGCACGCTGCGTCCGCTCGAATCCGACGCAACTCCGCAGGCCAGCGGCAAGGGCGTCGGCACGCCCGCCTCCCACGCCGCGCGCGCCGCGTCAAACTCGCGCCGCGCGGGAGAAGCCCCCAGCCGCAGCAGAACTTGCGCCACCACGCCGCCGCCCGCGCGCTGCTTGACGTGTACGCCTCGATCCCCCAGCCGCACTCGCAGCACCGTGCGCCCCGCGCCGGTTTTCACGAGGTCCGCATCGGGACCGTCGACGAGGTTGAACCAGTCGGGCGCGCGACGGTTGCGCAGTTCGCCTTCAAAAGACGGATCCGCCAGCCACGTACCTCCCCCGGCCTCGATGTGAACGAGGCGGCATGGCGACTTGCCCAAGTTCGCACGCGCGGCGGGCATGACCCCCGAATGACCCTCAGCGCCGGGGCCGCTCATTACGGCGCGCCCGCCGCCGCCTTCGCTTCCTTGCGACTTCCGACGGGATTGCCCGCCTCGTCCAACTCGACCGGCGCGGGGAGCTTCAACCCGGCGAGCTGCTTCAGCACCACCTCGCGGTCTCCCACGAGCACGAGCACGCCCTGCTCCAGCGCGACGGCGGGCTTCCCCAGTTCGTTCAGACGCGACGCCGGGATGCCGCCGAGTCGCGTCAAGTCCTCCGACAGGGACGAGAACGGCTTGCCCATGGATGCCAGTTCCCCCGCCACTCCGAGCAGGCCGGCGAGCGATTCGATGGACTCCAGCACGTCCGTGCGGACCTGCGCTTTGGCTTTGGCCGTCTCGTCTTCGCTGATGTCGCCGGCCCGAATGCGATCAAACTCCCTGAGGAATTCGGTGAGCGACGCGCCGGTGACCTCGGCCTGCACGCTCGCGCCGGCGGAGAAGCTTCCGGCGCTGCGTCCGAACGCGAACGAACTTCGCGCGCCGTAGGTGTAGCCCTTGTCCTCGCGGAGATTCTGGTTCAACCGGCTGGTGAAGCTTCCGCCAAGGATGGTGGAGAAGGCTTCAAGGGCGACGCGGTCCGGGTCGTCGTACTTGCGACCCGGCATGATGAAACGCACCACCGTCTGCACGGCGCCCGAGCGGTGGACCAGCACCAGACGCAGCGGCTGCGGCGCGGGCAGCTTCCACTCCGGCGCTGTGGGCGCGGCGGCTGAACCAGACCACGTGCCCAGCGCCTTCTCCAGCCGCGTCTTCATCTCCTCCGCTGACAGGTCCCCGGCGGTCAGGAGCAGCGCCTGCCCCGGCGTATACGCCTGCTGGTGAAACGCCTTGACTTGATCCAGCTCGATCTTCTGCACGGCTTCCGGCGTGCCGTCCACCGGGCGACCGTACGGGTGCGCGTCGCCGAAGAAGGCACGTGCGCCGACCACGCCCGCCACCGCCGCGGGGTTGTCGCGCTCGGACTTGAGATAGTTGACTGCGTCGCGCTTCACGCGCTTCCACTCCTTGGCGTCGAACTTCGGGCGCGTGACGGCGTCGGCCATCAGCCCCAGCGCCGGGTCGAGGTTCCGCGTCAGGATTTGCAGGTCGACGGAGGCGACCTCTCGATCCACCGAGGCCGTCAGGTCCGCGCCGATGGCTTTCAGCGCCTCCTCGAATTGCAGGGCGTCGCGCGAACCCGCGCCGGCCATCAGCATGTCCGCGGTGACGGAGGCCAGCCCGCAGGTTTCCAGCGTGTCGAACGAGGCGCCGCCCCGCAGGATCAGCGATACGCAGGTCAGCGGCAGCGTCTTTCGCTGCCAATGCTGCACCTTCAGCCCGTTGGAGAGCGCGAACGACTGCGGCTCGGGCAGCGCGATCTTGCCTGCGTCCGCGGACTTGGGCTTCGCGTCGCGCGGGCTGGCCGACGGCGCCGACAGTTCGGGCAGCACGTGGAGGATCAGCCGCGCGTCGGGCGTGAGCACCTCGCCCGCCCAGTCGCGCACCACGTCCGCCGTGGCGTTGCGGTATCGGTCGAGGTCGCGCTTGAAGGCGTCCGGCTCACCGAAGGCGAACTCGTATTGATTCAGCATGTCCGCCCGCTCGAGGACGGGCTGCATCCCGTCCAGCATCTCGTGCTCGAGCGAGGCCTTCTCGCGTTCCAGCTCCTCGCCCGACGGACCCTTATCGCGCAGCTCCGCCAGAACTTCATCCATGGCTTTTTCCACAGTGCCGAGGTCCGCGTCCGCCGGCGCGTCCACCATGACGTGGAAGAGCGACCCGAGCAGCATGGACTGCTGCATCGCGTTCACTTCCACGGCCAGCTTGTTGTCGCCGTACATGAGGCGCTGGTAGAGCCGGCTGGTGATGCCGTTGGAGAGGAGGCGCGCGATCAGGTCCATCTCCGCGTCGCCGGGCGCGAAGTGGGCGGGGCTGTGAAACACCATCCAGACGCGGGCGAACTCCACGTCGTCGCTCATCGTCGCGCGTTTCACCCGGTCCAGCTTGGCGGGCGGCGCGTCGAGGTGCACCGGCTGCGATCCGCGCGGCAGCGAGCCGAACAGCTCCGCGACGATCGGCTTGATCTGCTTGGAATCAAAGTCCCCCGCGACCACGAGCGAAGCGTTGCACGGCAGGTAGTACGCCGCGAAGAAGTTCTTGACGTCATCCACCGTGGCGGCCTGAAGGTCTTCGTGCGAGCCGATCACCGTATGGTGGTACGGGTGGTCGGCGGGGAACATCATCTCCGGGATGCGCAGCTCGGCGCGTCCGTAGGGGGTGTTCTCCGACGTCTGGCGCCGCTCGTTGCGGACGACCTCGCGCTGCTTGTCGAGCTTCTCCTGCGTCATGTTCGCGCCGAGGGCCTCCAGCCGGTCAGCGTCCAGCCACAGCAGCGTGGGCAGCAGGCTGGAGGGCCCGAATGAGAAGTAGTTCGTGCGGTCCTCGCTGGTGGAGGCGTTGTTCCACCCGCCGCCGGATTCCATCAGCACGTCGAAGGCGTTGCCCGGCACGCGCGCGGTGCCCATGAACATCAGATGTTCGAAGAGGTGGGCAAAGCCGCTGCGCCCCGGCTGCTCGTCCTTCGAGCCGACGCGGTACCAGAGGTTCACCGCCGCCACCGGCAGCGCGTGGTCCTCGTGCAGGATCACGGTCATGCCGTTGGGCAGAGTGTACTTTTCGTTGGGAACGGACTGAGCACGGGCGAGGAGGGGCAGCAGGCACGAACCGATGGTCAACAAGCGAAGATTGCGCACGGCAGATGTCACTCCTGAAAAACGGCGGTTCCAAGCGGGCAACCCGCATAGGATAACCGGATGGGACGCCGTCGCCAGCGCTGACCGATCAACCGCTGCCCATTTCTCCTCCGATATACGCTAAGCGTGACGCATCCAAGCTCAGACGTACTCGCACTCGCGCCGACGGTTTCGGAGCAACCGGTGCCGTGGCTTCCCGGCCCATGTTCTGGGATCTCCTGCCAACCGTGCGACCCCACGCCTTCCTGGATGGCGAGATTCAAAGGTGTCGAAGCGACATCGGCATCCGTTCGGGTCTGCCATGCCTTTACGGTGGATGTCGAAGACTGGCAGCAATCCGTGCTCGACCACGGCCTGCCCGTGTCCGATCGCTTTGTCGCGCCCACGCGACGCATCGCGGAGCTGCTGGATCGCGCCGGCGTCCGCGCGACCTTCTTCGTGCTGGGCAACGCGGCGGTGAGATCGCCCGGGCTGATCCGCGAGCTGGCGGACGCGGGGCACGAAGTTCAGATCCATGGCTTCGACCATCGCCTGGTCCACGGGATGACGCCCGCGCAGTTTCGGGAGGACGTGCGAAGGACCAAGGCCATCGTGGAAGACATCACCGGGCGCGAGGTGTTCGGCTATCGCGCGCCGCGGTTTTCCATCGACGAGCGGAACCTGTGGGCGCTGGATGTGCTGGCGGAATGCGGGATCCGCTACGACTCGTCCATCTTTCCGATGCGCGTGCGCGGCTACGGCGTGGCCGGCTGGTTCTCAGCGCCGCATCGGGTGCGCACGGCGGCGGGCGCTGAACTGATCGAAGTGCCGGTGGCCTGCGGCGAGCTTGCGGGCCGGCGCGTGCCGCTGGGCGGCGGCGGGTATTTCCGACTGCTGCCGCTGCCCTTCATCCGGCGGCGGCTGATGGTCCTGGAGGCCGCAGGCACGCCGGCCGTGCTGTATTGCCATCCGCACGAATTCGACGCGGACGCGCTGCGCGAACTGCCCGTCCCCATTCCGCTGGCGACGCGCCTGCACCAAGGGCTGGGTCGCCGTGGATTCCCGCGGAAAATCGCCGCGCTCCTGCGAGCATTCCGCTTCGGACCCATCCGCGAGCTGATTGGATTGTGAGGGGCCAGGGCGCAGAGGCAGCAGGGCAACGAGGCACCAAGGCAACGAGGCAGCAAGGCAACGAGGCAGCAAGGCAACGAGGCAGCAGGGCAACGAGGCAGCAGGGCAACGAGGCAACGAGGCAACGAGCCTGATACCCGATACCCCATGCCCGATACCCCACACCCGATCCCCGAGTACCCGATACCCGAGCACCCGATCCCCGAGCACCCGATCCCCGAGTACCCGAGTACCCGAGTACCCGCCCTACACGCGCTTCAAGTGCTCAAACGGATTCCGGCAATCCTCGCAGTAGTAAATCATCCGGCAGCGCGTCGGACCGAAGGCGCTCTCCAGCCGAACGTGTGAGGACTGGCAGAACGGACACGCGGCGGGTCGCGGCGTTCCAAGTTCCACAAGCTGCGACGAGCCGGGGATGTGCTCAGGAGGGCGCCGCGGAACCGTGACGCCGAAGCCCTTCAACGCCGCGCGACCGGCCTCGCTGATGCGATCCACCGACCATGGCGGACTGAAAAGAAACCGGACGGTCACCTCCGCGACGCCGGGAATCGCGCTGACTTTCCCGCGAATGTCGCGCTCCATCATCGGCAAGGCGTGGCAGCCGACGAACGTGGGGAGCAGGTCGATGTGTACATGGGCGCCGCGCTCGACCTCGACGCGCTCGATCAGCCCAAGATCGACAATGCTGATCGGCATCTCCGGATCGTCGATCGTCCGCAGCACGGACAGGATGTCTTCGCGGCACACCATTCGTTGACAGGCTCGACGCCGGTTCACCACTGAGCCATCGGCTCGACGCGATAGACTTCCGTGATTTCCTCCAGAAGCGCCGCGAAAGCAGCATCGTGCCGCCCGCGCCGACCGCCCACCGCGTGCGAATCGGGCAGGGACAGTCGCAGATTCAGCCCCGCATCGCCGGCCACCCGTGTGAGGTCCTCCCGCCATGCACTGAAAAAGTCCCGCTCGGCGAGCGGATACAGCCCCGCCGCTTCGAGCAGCGACATCCCCTCGGTCGGCTCAAACAGCATCGACGCCGCGGGGGCAAGCCGGTCGAGCGAGCGCTGCGTGCGCTCCCGGGCCTCGCCACCGGCCTTGCCAAGCTGCGTAATCCAGTGATCCATGTGCTCGACGTGAACGCGCTCCTCCGCCGCCAGCCGGTGCGCCAGCGCCGCCAGTTGCGCATCCTTGGATCGAGCCAGCCGACCCAGCCTCAGCAGGTCGAAATGATCGCAATAGAACTGCCGTGCGATGGCCACGTCCCATTGCAGCTCGTCGGGCACTTCAACGAGCGCGGCGCAGCGGTACTCCGAGGGCGATCGCCCATACGCGACGTGATCGCCCCCGCGGCCGGTCCACGCGCCGATCGTGTCGTACAGCACCTGTGCATGCGCCAGTTCATCCTGGGCAATGGAGGAGAACGCGATGTCCTCTTCGAGCATCGGCGCCAGTCCCGTCCAGTCGGCAATGCGATGCCCGAGGATGAACTTGTCATCGGCGATCGACAGAAGCAGGTCGATCATCGGTTGCTGGAGATTGTTGGGAATCATGTGGGTTGTCGGGTGTCGGGTGCTCGGGTAATCGGGTGCTCGGGTATCGGGTACTCGGGTAATCGGGTAATCGGGTACTCGGGTATCGGGTGCTCGGATATCGCGTGTTAGGCTCGTTGACTGGTTGCCTCGATGCCTTGTTGCCTCGCTGCCAATTGCCTATTCCCTCAAAACGCCTCCTTCAGATCGTCCTTCTCATACTCCGCCAAGTCGCGCTGTCTGCGGACTTTCTCCCACTTGCGGCGCACGTCGCCGGCGTAGCCGCGCGCGAGACGGTAGCCCTGATCGGTCAGCGGCCAGATAATGTCGTTCTCGTAGCTCGTGCTGAGGATGGCGCTCCGCGGAACGACCCAGAGGTGGACGCATTCCTGATCGCGTCCGTAGTGCCGCTTGGCATAATCCACCGCTAGCGCGTCGGTCGGCGCGTCCACGGAGCCGGCGTGAACGTGCTCGCTGCCGCGGTTGATCTGGATGAAGACTTCGTAGGGCTTGAGGTCGCCCTCCTCCGGCGTGCCCAAGGGCGTGCCCTCTTTGGATGGTACTTGTCGGATTCGGGAGAGTCCCACGGAAGATTCCTTTGCGTCGCATCGGATGCGCGCCGGCTCGGAGAGCCGGCTGACCTGAGGCAGGTCAGAGACCTGCCCCACCCTTTGCGCCGGCACGGAGAGCCGGCCATACGTTTGGCAGGTCACAGACCTGCCCCACCTGCGGGTCGATGCAGCACGTACCGGATCGTCCCCGCTTCGTCACCCGGGCCATCATAGCGGAAGCCGTTCTTTTCCATAACCCGGATCGAGGCGATCAGGTTCGGAAACGTCGTTCCGACGATCGTAGCCACGCTCGGGTGAGAAAAGGCGTAGTCGACAAGTGCTGCCACGGCCTCCGTCGCATAGCCGCGGTTGTGATACGCTTCGAGCATGGAGTAGCCGATCATCCACGTTCCGCCGCCGAGGTCGAAAAAACCGCCGTTGCCGATCAGGACGCGGCGCGCCGCGCCATTGCCGCGCGTCGAACCGCCGCTGGCGGAATCTCTACGCGCGGAATCGCCGCGGCTCGAAGCTCCGCCGCTCGAATCCCCGCAGCCCGAAGCTCTGCCGCTCGAATCCCTGCTGGTGGAATCCACGTCGGTGGATCCCCCGCCGGTGAAACCCCCGCCGGTGGAATTTCCACCGGCACCGGCGTCGCTCGGTATTTCTTCGCGGAGAATCCAGTAGAATGGATGCTGCTGATTTCGCTCCGTGTCTGCTTCGAGGTTCCGCGCGAATTCCTCGAGATGGTCCGCCAGCAGCGCCGGGGGCCACTCCGCCGGCACCCGCGCGCCCAGCAAGCCCGGCAGGGCCTCGCGGTTGGACGCATCAGCGCGAATGATCGCCGCCGTCACCGGAATGATGTCCAGTCGGGCGCTGTGGATGTTCTCCAAGAGCGATAGCCTCCTTCGAACTTGCAAGTGACGGCGCTGGCGGTCCCAGAAGCTGCGTTCGCAAGCTGCCCCCGAAGGCGCCGTGGCGGCTCAAGAGCTTCGCATCATTGTCCCACCGAGCCGCGCCCGTAGGGAAGCGTTCTTGGCGCTTGGCTGGCGGAACCGTTCCCTCACCGCCGCAACACGGCGACGTCGCAGTGGTTGGAACCGCCCGCCGGTTACGGGCAGTCCGCGGACTTCCGCAGGCCGCACGTCGGCACCGTCACTTCTCCGCTACGGCTTGGGCAATCCTTGGCCACGGCTTTGCCTCGGCTGTCCGCCACCGCAGTCCGGCACACGAGATCGGGCATGACGAAGCCGTAACTCTGCCCCGGAGTGGCGCCGGTCAGCACGGCCTTGACCCGGCAGCCGCAGCCCTTGTCGCGTGTCTTCACCTTGAGCGTTTCGCCGCCGTTACAGGAGTCGCTCGGGCAGTCCGCATTGTCGCAGTCTCCCATGCCCATGGACCAGCGAAGCGGGTCCGGGCAGCGCCCGAAGGCGTAGTTGTGGCATTCACCCGGAATGTCATGCCGGCCGTCCCTCGGGTTGTCGTCGTCGAATTGGTTGGGACCGTGGCTGCCCGCCAGATCGAAAACGCCATCCGCATGTCCCCCGTAGAGGATAAACTGACCGCAGGTCGCAAATACAAGCTCGCCGCCCTGCATGTCCTTGGCAAGGATGCCCGCGCTGGCGCCGTCCTCATACACGTTCTGCCACATGCCTGCGGTGCAAAGGCACACGTCCGCGTAGTAGTAACCTCCGGGATCGCAAAGAAGCTCGCCGAAGTCGTAGATGATCCCTTCCTGAAGAGTGTATCCCGCGCACCCGAAGTCCGGTGATTCGCCCGTGATCACCGCCACGATGCACCGCTCCGTGCCAAAGCCGCCGCAGGTCCAGAGCCAGGCGAATTGAACCCGATCCGCCGTTCCGTTTCTCTCCGAATCCATCTCGGCCACGGTGAACGTGTTGCAGTAGTCAAGGAAGGAATAGCGGTCGCAACAGCCTTCGGGACAGTCGAGAGCACCGCCAACTTCGCACGGGCTTCCATCGTTGTAGAAAGCATCGAAGACGTTGAGGCTGCTGGAGGCCGTGGCCGTTTCACCGCCCGACGGCGGGGGCATCTCGACCCAATCCGAAAGCGGCGTGAAGGCGCCGTCGCCGTTCCAGGCAATGCGCATGACGCGCTGCGGATAGACAGGAATCCCTTCTCCTGAAATCACTTGAATCTCTTGCGCTCGCGCGGCGGTTGGGGCGAGCAGCAGGCACAGCGCCCAGCACAGCTTGGTCGTGCGGCGGCTTACTCGTGATGCGCGCTCGTTTTCGGTGGCCTGGTTCATGGCAGGTTCTCCCTTTCATCGCGGGCGCTCGCTCCAACGCCCTTGGTTCAAGTCGGCGACCGGCCGGGCGAGCGGAGGAGCCGGGCGCGTGCTGCCCTCCATCATACCCGACTGTCCGCCCTTCCAGCGAACCCTCCCGAGAATGCCTCCCAGCTCCCGGCCCTGCTATCCGAGCAACCGCATTCCAGGTCAGCTTGCGTTCACCACTTTCGTTTCCAGCGGGAAAACGCGGATGACCGTCCTCGCTCCCAAGGCTCGACAAGGGACTTACGCTCAGCGACAAAGAACTTGCGCTCAGAATGCGGTTACACGGACCTGGCCGCCGATCGCTTCATGTCGCAGTTGCCGTTTCCCGCCGGAGGGGGTATGCTGCCTGATTCGACTGGGGCAAGACATCACGGATGAGTCCGACGGACGCTCACAAGTATGGCGGTCATGCAACTGGAATCGCTGGTACAACTCGCCGGGGCCGGCAACAAGGCCACGGTTGAGGAGGAATGGCTCAAACTGATCGAGGCGGACCACGTCGCACCGACCGAGTTCTGCCGCTACGCCGGCGTGCTCTCGGAACTGGTCAGGAAGGGCGACACCGCGCAGGCCGAAGCGCTGGCGTGGTCGGCGATCGAGATGCTCGGCGCCCGCTCCTCCCCGCGTGACACCGTCGCCGTCGCCGGGGCGATGCTCCTCGCGCTGAAGGACAGTGACGGGCTTCGCAAGGAATCCGCGGGGCTGTACCGCAAGGCCTTCGCGGAGCGGGAAGGGCTGGACGCTCTGCTGAGCCTTTCGGGGCTGGAGGGTGGCAGGCCCGTTCGCCGCGCGCTGCGGACGCTCGATGTGTGCCTGTCAATCAGCCCCGGCTCGTATGTCCACGACCGCCACGACCCGGTCGCCGCGCGCGTGGATGCCGTGGACTCAACGGACTGGACGATCCGCTTCGTCACCGCGCAGGGTCGCGCGAGCTTGGGCTGCGTCGAGTTTGCCGACCGGTTCGAGCCGGCCGAGCCTGACAGCTTTCGCGTCCTCAAACAGTTCAGCCGGGATGAGCTTCTGCGCCGGCTGGACCAGGAGCCGGGAGCGGTGATCGAGGACCTCTGCCGCAAGGAAGGGGGCGAAATCTCGTCGGATCAGTTGGAGGAACTGCTCACGGCGGACCTGCTGGCGCCGGGCGCGTGGAAGAAATGGTGGACCCGGGCCCGCGCCGCGCTGAAGAACCGCCCCAACATTCGATCCGAAGGCCGCTCGCCCGTCACGCTGGTGTACGATCCCAAGGTCAAGTCCATCGAGGACGGGCTGCTCGCGCAATTCGACGCGCTGCGCGACTCCAAGGCGCAGTGGGACCGCGTGGAGCAGTACCTGCGCGAGTGCAAGCTGCACAAGAAGCCGCCCAGCGACGAACTGCTCAAGCAATTCTACGCGCGATTTGAATCCGCGGCCGAGAGGCACATTCAGGCCGGCGCGCGGATCGCGCTGCGGGAAGCGCTGCTGGCCCGGCGCTGCGCCGCCCTGCTGAGCGAATCACCTTCCGCCGATCTCGTGCCCAGTCTGCTGCGGGACGCGAAGGACCCTGTCGCGCTGCTTCACGTGCTGGATGATGAGAAGCTCCTGCGGGAAGCGTATGCCGCGTTGCGCACGGTGCGTCCCGCGGATTACGTGGAACTTTTCGCGGCGCAGTTGCTCACGGCGCCGGCGGACGTGTGCGATGAACTGGCCGGCGGGCTGATCGAGGCCGGTTGGGACGTGCAACAATTCAAGCCGATGGTGGACAAGGTGCTTGCCAGTCCGCTGGAGCATCATGAAGCGCTGCTCTGGCTCTTCGACGGTCCCGCCCAGGAGGCCAAGATCCACTCGACGCCGCCGCTGACGCTCTTGACGCGCGTGCTCGGCGTGATGACCGATCTGAAGCGCGACGGCATGATCGGCAAGGACGAGATCAACCGCGTCCTCGCGCGAAGCCGCTCCACCTTGGCGCTGCGCAAGTATGAGCGATTCGTCCAAGCGACCACGGGACTGGAGCTGGGCATGGCGCAGGCCCTGCGAACGCAGATTCGCAGGCTGGAGGGGCTGGGCAAGGTCGTGCAGCAGGATCTGCTCAGTGAGCTGTCACGGCGGTACACGTTCCACGAGAAAGCTCCGGACATCCCGCTGTGGCTTCGACCGGACGTGCTGTTCGTCACCTCCTCGGGCATGAGCAGGCGTCAGGCGGAGCTTGAGCATCACGTCAACGTCAAGATGAAGGAGAACGCCCGCGCGATCGGCGCCGCGGCGGAGATGGGGGACCTCAGCGAGAACTCCGAGTACAAGTTTGCGCTCGAGGAGCGGGATCTGCTTCGGGCGCAACTGGCGCGCATGAACGAGGAGATGTCCAAGGCGAAGGTCATCGACCCGGCAAGCGTCCCGGTGGACTCCGTGGGCATCGGCTCGCGCGTGCGGCTGAAGAACGCGGCGACGGGCGAGGAAATCGACATGACGTTCGTTGGTCCCTGGGACGCGGATCTCGCCACACACCGCTACAACTACCTCGCGCCGTTTGCGCAGCAGATGATGGGCAAGACCGTCGGCGACCGGATTGAGATTGATCTCGGCGCCGTGCAGGGTCAGTTCGAGGTCCTCGGCATTGAGAACGGGCTGACATGAGAGTCGCGCTGATCGGGCTTCCGAAGTCGGGAAAATCCACGCTGTTCTCCGCGGCCACGGGCGTGGCGGTTGATCCTTTCGCCGCGCCGCAGATTCACCGCAACGTTGTCAAGGTCCCCGACGAGCGTCTCGATTACCTCGCCAAGCTCTTTAGTCCCAAGAAATACACCGAGGCGACGATCGAGTTCCTCGACGTCCCGGGCATCTCGCTGGGTGACCCCGGCGGGCCGGCCGAGTTTCGCAAGGTCCTGCCCGACATCCGCATGGCCGACGTGCTCGCCGTCGTGGTGCGCGACTTCGAAAATGCCTCGACGCCGAAGTACAAAGACCGGATCGACCCGCGCGCCGATCTCGGCGAAGTCTGGGACGAACTGCTCTTCGCCGACCTGGAAGCGGTGACCACGCGCGTCGAGCGGCTGCAGAAAAGCCTGCAAAAACCCTCGAAAACGCACGATCCGGACAAGCATGAGCTGGCGCTGCTGACGCGCTGCAAGGACGCGCTGGAAAGCGAGAAGCCCCTCTCGGCCGTGCTGGACAACGTGGACGAGCGGCGCATGGTGGCGAGCTTCGCGTTCCTGACGGAAAAGCCGCTGATCGCCGTGCGCAACGTGTCCGAGTCGCGGATCGCGGAAGCCCCGTCGCCCCTGTCGCCGCACGCGCGGGACAACCTCTCCGTCTGTGCCTCCGTCGAGGCGGACATCGCCGCGCTCCCGCCGGACGACCGCAAGCCGTTCATGGCCGACCTGGGGCTGAACACCTCGGCGCGCGACCAGCTCATCCGCGCCTGCTACGCAGCGGGCGGGCTGATCTCGTTCCTGACGATGGGACCGGACGAGGTTCGCGCCTGGACGATCGCGAAAGGCGCCAACGCCGTCGAGGCGGCGGGGCGCATCCACACGGACCTGGCGCGCGGCTTCATCCGCGCGGAGACCGTGGCTTTCGCCGATCTCGTCGCGCACACCGACATGAAAGGCGCGAAAGCCGCCGGCAAGGTCCGCCAGGAAGGCAAGACGTACATCGTTCAGGACGGCGACATCCTGAACATCAAGTTCAACGTGTAGCACTCCGCCGCCTGAAATCCACGGTCAGCAGTGGGGCGCCAGCAGTCCCTGGCGGAAGGTATTCTTCGTCTGGGGCACCGGCTTTCCAGCCGGTGAGCCTCGGCGCGATGGTCTGGCTTGATGGATGAGATGAGCTTCCGGTAGTTCTTCCTCACGAGCCGCGGAACAACAAGCCTTTCCGCAACGGCGTCTCCCCGCTCAACTCGGGTTGCCGTACAGAAAGGCCTCCACCTCACGCGCCCCCGGCAGCGACGGCTGCGCCCCGGCCCGCATGCACGTCAGCGCTCCCGCGGCACAGGCATAACGCAGTGCCATAGGCGTGTCATCGCCTCGGATTCGCGCCACGGCGAAAGCGGCCACAAATGCGTCCCCGGCGGCGGTCGTGTCCACGACCGGCACCTGGAAAGCCGGGACCTGCAGCGCGCCGCCCGCATCCACCCAGACGCATCCCGCCTCGCCCAGCGTCACCGCGACGGCCTGCGCGCCTCGCTCCATCAGGCGTCGCGCGGCCAGAATCGCGGACGCGGGGTCGTCGATCTCCAAGCCCGACATCGCGGCGGCCTCGGATGCGTTCGGGATCAACACGTCGGCTGACAGCACGTCGTCCGGCGCGCGCGCCGCAGGCGCCGGATTGACAAACACCTGAACTCCCGCCGACTTCGCCAGGCGCACGACTTCCGCGACCGTTTCCATGGGCGTCTCAAACTGGACCAGCACGGCATCGGCGCGCCGAATGGCTCCCTCTGCGCGGCACACGTCCTCCGGCGCGAGCAGGCGGTTCGCGCCGGGCGCGACGCAGATGGCGTTGCGCCCTGCGGCATCCACCACGATCAGCGCCGCCCCGCTCGCGGTCCCGGCAGCGGTGCGAACGTGATCCACGTTGATCCCCTCGCGGACGAGGCCGCCTTTGAGGACTGCTCCGAACGCATCATCCCCCACACACGCGACCATCGCACAATCCGCGCCGAGCCGCGCGGCCGCGACCGCTTGATTCGCCCCCTTGCCGCCGGGCCATTGAAGACACTCGCCGCCCAGCACGGTCTCACCCGGCGCGGGGATCCTGTCGGCGCGCACGACGAGGTCCATGTTCATGCTGCCGACGACGACGATGCGAGGTTTGGAAGGAGATGACGCCATCCGATCAACTCAAGGAGCATGCTCTTGCGGAGAACCCGCTCGCCGCCGCCTCGAAGCACATCTGGTCCCAGGAACCCTGTTGCCTCACACGATCGGCTCGGAGGTCGCCGCGCTTGCGGGAACCTCGCGCGCGGGCTGAGCTCGCGGTCTGGGCGGTCGGTCCATCAGAAAGCAGACGCGCTCCATCTCCGCCTTGCCGACGAAGCGCTCCACGACCCCCTTCGCCCGGCGAAGCTCCGTGCGCCGCGACAGGTGGATGAGCATGACGCGGGCGTTGGGCACGGCTTCGAGAATGCGCGGAAGGTCGCGCACGTGGATGTGCCGCCCGCCGCGCGCGCGGTCCATGTGGTCCTCGTCGATGAACGTACACTCGACGATCAGCACCTCGCTGCGCTGAACGAAGTCCAGCTCCATCCACCGGCCCACCGCGGTGTCGCCGGTGCACGTCAGCAGGCACACTTCCTGCCACTCCTCGATCTGCACGCCTTGTCGCTTCAGCGCCACCAGCTCCGGCCCGGACTTGCCGACCAGCTCGGCCTTGAGCTTGTGCCGCTTCTCAATCACCGAGTAACCCAGCGAGCACCGGTCGTGATTCACGGTGAAGGGACGCACGAGCATGCCCCGGCGAAGCTCGACGTCCTCCAGCGGCATCACGCCGTGCACCTGCCCGGGAGAAGGGTGCCCCTCGATGTCCGACCACACGGCCATGAGTCGCTGGATGGGCTGAGCCAGATCGCGGTGGACGATGACGCGCCCTGGCGCGAGGTCCACGAAATTGCGCTGCGAGAAGTAATAAGCGACGCCGGCGGCATGGTCCATGTGCCCATGCGTGATGCACACGTTGTCGATGGAGATCAGCTCGCGCGGAGCGCGGCCGGGATCGAAGGCGACGTTCAGCTCCCGCGCGATGACGACGGTCTCCTCGCCTGCGAGCGAGAAGCCCTCGATTTCAACGTTGCCCACGCGATGACGAACCAGGCGCGACATGCGCCGTAGTAGAACGACGCCGTGTCGCGGAGTCCAGCGAAACGCAGCTGTCGGGCCGATGGCGGCGCGGCCACGTCTGCGCGCCGGATGACCCGCGGCTAGTCCCGCGGTCCCGCCTTCCGGAGCGGGTCGCGCGGCGCCAACGTGCCGAGGGGGAAACTCAGGGGTCGAAGCGGTCGGGGCGGCGCGATCGAAGCGCCGGAACGAAAACTCCAGACGGACCCCCGACCTTCACGGCTCAACCCGAACCCGGATGGGAAACCGAGCGGATCACGTCCGCGAAGGGAAGGCCTGCCAGCAGCGGTTTCCCAGACACTGCGGCCTGGTGCCGCACTCAAGAGTGGCAGCGCCGTGCGCGCACTTAATGGAGGCGCAAACCACGCGGAGACAGGCGCCGCGCCGCCAAGGGGTGCATGGCCGCCCGTCAGCGGCGATGCGCCACCCATGGCTTTCGACCCAGCACCGATCCCGTCCCGATGAAGCGGGTCTTCGCCGCCGACTGCGAGAGACGACTTCGCCGCTTGGCCAGGTGAGGACCCCGAAAATCCGATCGCGGGGCCGAAAATCGCGCCTAGACTCTGGCGGTGTGCCCTGATCGGATCGTTCCAATGTAAGGCCAGCGCCGAAGTGTCCGCGAGGCTTGAGCGTGCAGGGAACCCGGACCCCGCTGGGCCGAACCCGAAACCCGTGAGAGAAGAAGTCAATCCTGGATACTCAAGAAGAAGACCCTTCGATCCGGCGGCGGTGGCAGCACCCCATGATGGGTCAGCCTCGCCGCGAGTACGAGGAAGCCAGGACTGCTGGAATTCGCTGCCGTACAAATTGATCTTCGCGGAGCCGGTCAACCCGAGGTTCGCCCCGACGAGGCCTGCGGGCGGCGTCGGTTCGTCCAGCTCGCCGGCGCTGCCGGGGGGATTAGCCGGCGGCGACGAACTTGATGGCCGTTCTTGCGCAACCGCGCTGCCGGAAACGCCCCAGAAAACGCATGCAACCGTGAGCAGGCATCTCGTCCCGCTGCGGTCTCTCGCGACGTAACCTCGCATCATCCGCTCCCCATGAAAACCCGTTGCCGAGCCGCCTCGAACCGGATAACTGCTCCTCGAATGTAAACCAGTCCTGGAGCGCGGGTGGCATGGTCAACGGTACTCCGCTCACCAGGGTCTCGCGTCCGCTATGGCCAGGCGAGTGCGCCAGGGCGTGCCACCCAGGCGCAGTCGCCGCATCGAGCGCGTCCGCCAACCCAGCCGGCAGCTTCCGCCTTAAGATATCGACACGGGCGCCGGCCGAGCTGAAGTTGTCGCTAACATGGGGACTCGCCGGGCTTGAGGATACCATGCCCACGTCGAACGGAGAATCGCCTTGACCGCCCCGGATGTAATGGCATTGATGCCTGACCAGAGATTGCGATCACGAGATCGAATTACGCTTCAAGCGGACGTGGACCGCCTGAAGAGCGATGGCCTCCGCGCGTCGAACGCGGTGATGACGGTCTGGATATTGCCGAACGGGCTGGGGCGCCCCCGCCTTGCTTGTCGCGCGGGGCGCGCCGTGGGCAATGCCGTGAAGCGCAACAAGCTGCGCCGTAGAGTTCGTGAAGCCTTCCGCAGATCGAGAGATGTACTCCCCTGTGGGGTGGATGTGCTCTGCTCCATCAGACCCGGAGGATCGCCCGGCTACGCCGCCGTGCGGGAAGCGTTGGTGAGCTTGACGGTCAGGGCGCTTGCCCGCCGCCCTGCCCGTCGATGTGACAAATCTCAAACGGGCGATCGGTGAAGGCGCGCACGATTTCGCCCACGTACGGATCGTCGAGGACCGCCACGACGATGTAACTTCCTTCGTCCATCCCGCCGATGTCGCTCCACGGAATGTCCAGCAGCCCGGATTCGCCGAACGACTCCAGTTCGGCGTGGATGAGCCGATGCGTGCGGTCGTCTGGAAGCGGCGGCGGCCAGATGCCGTCCTTAGCGAGGAAGAACCGCACGAGGATGGAAGTGCCCGTCGCCCACTCATCCCAGCCGCCGCCCGTCCAGCCCACGTAAAGCCTGGCGTTGTCCGTGCCATGCGCCCGCGAGCAATCCACGTTGACGACTTCGAGCGAATCAAACCGCAGCTCACGACGGAACCAGAACGGCGCCTCGGCGACGTCCCGGGCGACGAGCTGTTCTCCCTCCAGCAGCGAGAATACGACTTCGAACCGCCGCACCCGCGCCTCGTTCGGGATGTGCAAACGGGATCCGTCGACGCTCCACGCGCGCGACCCGCCGTTCACCTGCATCACGGAGATCGGCAGCAGGTCGACGGAGTATTCCCCGTTGGTCAGGTCGGCGCGAAGTTGATAGCGGCCCTGAAGCTCCTCGTCGGACACGTTTTTCAACGTGACGCCGAACGAGAATGAACCGCCGAGGCGAAGGTGTTGATCCGCGATGGGCCAGACGGCATCCAAAGACGGCTCGCCGCCCTGCCCTTCCCCCCGGTCGAGGACCAGGACAAGCCCTGGCGCAAAGGCCACGGCCTGACTCAGACCGTCGGTGATGGACGCGGCGAGGACGTACTTGCCGGAATGCACATCCTGCGGCAGCCCCAGGCGGACCTCATCGCTGGTGGCGCCGTCGGGGTCTTCCGCGATGGAGGAGATCAACAGAATCTCGTTGCCGTCCAGCGATTCCGCGCCCAGGTCGGGATCCAGCATCAACGAGATGATCGCGCTGCTGTCCGCGTCTTCGTCTGTCCACGCGATGGCAAAGCTGCCGCCGGCCGATACCTCCACGTCCTCGGCAGGCTCACGGATCGAGATCGCGGGCGCGACGTTGTGACCGGTCGAAGTAATCTGAACGGCGTGTTCCCGGCGGCTGACTCCGCTCAGCAGACCGTCAGTCAGAGACGCCACAAGATCGTAGGTCCCCGGCAGGATCCCGCGCATCGAGACACGCATCGAATCGGATTGCGGGCCATCGGGATCCTCGGCGATCGGTCCGGCGAGCGGGAACGTCACCGTCTCCCCCGAGTCGAGGACGCCGAACAGCGACAGGAAAACCTGTGCCGAACTGTCGGCGTCTGAATCCTCCCACTCGATGTCAAGGAAATCAGCTTCGCCAAGCTGCATCGTGCTCGTAGGGGTCACAATATTGATGACCGGGGCCAAGTTCCCGGGATCATGGAAAAGGAATAACTTCCCTGGACCCACCGCGAGCACGGAATGCTCGAAGGTCGAAATCTCGCCCACAAGCTCAAACTGCCCCGCCGGCGCGCCTTGGAGCACAACCATCAACTCGTCGTTGATCCCATCCAGCGCGGCCGACAACGCCGGCGAAAGCTGAATCCACCGCGATCTGTCAGGATCGCCGACGGGCCTGAGGTAGAAGATCACGATCGCCTCCCCGGCGCCGCTCTCATCGCTCCACCGCACATCCAGCGTCGAGCCGAGCGCCAGCGCGACATCTCCGGCGGGGGATTCGAGAATGAGTCCGGGGGGTTCGTCGGCGCCCTCGGGAGGCGGCTCACCTTCGGAACCTCCGGGTTGTCCACTGTCCGCATCGATCACATACACGGGGCCGGCCGTAGGAGAGTCGCTCTTACCCATCGAAAAAGTCCCGGGCAGCAGCGAACTCCCATCCGCCAGCATCCCGGAAATGTCCGCGCGATCCGCGCTCACGGGACTGATCACCGTCTCCATGGTCCCGCCAAGGACCCGCAGATAAGCCACATGAGCCTGCAGACCCGAAAGGGAGAAGACAATCGTGACGCGCGCGGCCAGCGGGGAGAGATTGCGAATCTGCACCTGCGGGCCCTCGGCCGGGCTAGCGCCGTCGTCGCCGCTCAGTTCGCCCGGGAACTCGCCGGACGCGACCTCGCCAACGGAGCCGGGGGTTTCCGCAGCCGGCTCGGCGCCGGGAAGCTCCTGCCCGTTCGGCGCAGTGAACGATTCAACCGGATCGCTCGGCGGTGCGACGCCGCAGCCCGACGGGCAGGACCACAGTGCGGCCATCCCGCAGATGGCAAGGCATCGGAAGGCGGTTTTCAAGGCCATGACCAGCCTCCGGAATCGCGGCGACGCCAACCGCAGAACGAATGCGGGACGTCCGCCACGACCACGTTCAGAATCGGCTTACCCTGAGATTGTCGCGCACACCGAGAGTCCCGGCGAGCGCCACCCGGCCCATACGAGCACGAGCGCGCCCGAGGGAAGGCACTTCCCGACTCTGCCAATCCCAGACTACCCAGCGCTTCCGTGGTTCGCAACAAGTTTTCGAGGAGGAGCAAGAAAAGAGTCGACCGCGTGTCGCTCGAAGCAAGGGGCCGCTGCCTTGCGCGGACCTTTGGAGCATCCTTGCAAGATGCACTGGACCAGCGCGCCCGCGCCGGATAGCCCGGCGCAGTCTAGCCAGGTGAAGGGACCTTCCGTAGGTGAGCATGATGGCACGCTGATGACAAGCTTGATGGTGTGCAGAGGTCCGCGGGATTTGAGGTCTCGGAAAGCTGGGGGGTCTTCGCAGATGGCATTACGCCAACCCGGAGGTTTTTCTGGCGTCGCGCGTGAGTTTCTAGGCCTGAGAATTAAGGGCTTCCGGAAGCACGCTCGAAGGGCAGGATCGAGACCGAAACAGTCGCCTGCGCGGGGGTGACGGATCTGGACCGTTGCCTGCGCGGGAGTGACCGGCCCCATGTCCGATTTCGAGTTGCATCACGGGCCGTTCACGGCGAGCGCGGGAGCGATAAAGGCCTGCCCGCATGACGGGCAACGAAATCCTCGTCCGCCGTGGGCGACCGGAACCTGCATCGCGCTGCCACAGCCGACGCAGTAAATGACTCGATGCGGGGGTTCCGCAAAAGGCGCGGCGGCGCCGTACGGAATCCGCGGGCAAGTGAGCAACGCTTCGTGCCGGCCAACCTGATCGATGAGGTTGGCTCCTCGGACCATCGAGGGCACCAAGAAGACATCGACCAGCCAGCCGATTCCAACCAGACCCCCGGTGAGCAGCCAAAGCACACCGCTCCAGACTCGGCCGCAGTAGAATCGGTGAAGGCCCAGCAAACCGAGCGGGGGAATCCAAAGAAGGTAACCCACCCACGTCGATCTCACGGCGATCCTCCAAGGAGTGCCTGCGCGAGCACGACTCACGTGCCAGCCGCTGCACGCGCTCCCAGGCCCCTGGGACATCCATGCAGAAGCGGCGGTCTGCCGCGAAAAGGTCCTCCGAGAACACCATTCGGGCCTGCGGGTCGGTTATTCCGGCTGCAGGAAAGCTTAAAGCGTCAGCCCGCGCCAAGCTCCGCCCGGACCGAAGAATGAGGTCTTGCCGAGGGACGCCAAGGGTTTGCTTGGCTTGAGAGCCTGGAGCGAGTGTGGCTTCTGCCGCGACGAATCCGCCCCACGGCGGCAGGCCTCATCCCGCGTCGGCGAGTTCGCTTCCCAAGCGGTAGCGGCTGCCTTCCAACCGGATGTTGAACCCGGCCTGCTCAAGGTAATTCAGGTAGCGGAAAATCGTGCGGCGAGAGGCGCCAAGCTTCTTGCCAAGCTCCTCAATCGAGGCTCCCTTCTTCATCACGGTGAGCATGCGCAACTGCCGACCGTAGGCAGAGTCGTCCGCCTCGATCTCCTTGAGGATGCCCTCCGCTGCGCGACGCAGTTCCGGCTGCCTGGCGAAGTGTTTCTTGTCGAGCGCGATTTTAAGTGCAGCGTGAATCGCTCGCGTCTGGGTGAAGTCTGCACCGGGTCGTCCGTTTGAGGGCATCTCTTTCTCCGTTTATGCCTCAAGAAGGGCGGCAATCGTGCGCGATGCCCCCGCCAATCGCATCCTGACCCAAGCAGGCCGGCCATGCGTCAAACGAATCGACAGCATAGCGTTCCGCAATCGCCGCGACAAGGGCATCGATGATCCGCGATCAACCGCCCTGCTCGCACGGCGGCAATCCCGACGGCCCAATTGCGTGACATGGCTTCCCGCGCGGCGATGGGGTGGCGTGGCTTCACGCGCCGCGATGGGTGACATGGCCTCACGGGCAGCGGGTAGCCCTGTCAGGTGGCGACGGGCAACCCCGTGCCCGCGCCGAAGGCGTCGAGCGCATGCTACCCAACCAAGCAGCGATGTGGCGGGGAACCTTGACCGCGTGCGCGCTTTATCTTCCAATAGCGCTGCATCATCCATCGACGATCATCAGCGCGCTGGCGCGGACGAAGCGGACGCGCGGAGTCGAGCTTGAACGGAACTTACGACGGGGAGGCTTCCTTTGCTGCGAAAGGTGATTTGCCGGTTTCCGGTGGCGGCTCTGGCGATGCTCATGGGCTGTGCGGCCGCACCCCATCGCGCTCCCGTGGTTGAAAGCGCGGACCTCGCCTCGGCCGGGTACCTGAAGTACTGGGATGTTGAGCTGCCGTTCCAGCCGGGCGAGCAGGTGCGCGCGGCGCATCTGGTGGATGAGAATCTCTACGTGACTTCCACGCTGGGGAACTTCTACGTCGTCGAAGCGCAGCAGGGTCTGCTGCGGTGGACGAAGGCGATCACCCAGCCGGCGTACACCGTGTATCGCCCGACGCACCTGCGCTCGGCCGCCGCTCCGGGTCCGCTGTGCGTGGTCACGACGGGACGAACGTACCTGCTTGACCGCTACGACGGAGAGGAGATCAACTCGTTCGTGCCGGAATTCGCACCCGGCGGCAGCGCCATCGGCGACGAATCCCGCCTTTATTTCGGCGGGGCGGATGGGATGGTCCACTGCCTCTCGTGGAAGCACCCGTTCGGCCGCATCCCGATTGACCGCTGGGAACTGATGGCACAGGGTCCGGTCCGCGCGATGCCGGTGTTCAGCGGTCCGGACAAGTTGATCTTCGCCTCGCAGAGCGGCTTCCTGGCGAGTTGCTACACGTTCGACAAGGCGCTCGACTGGCGCACTCGAACGGAAGATGCGATTCTGGCTGATCCGTGGGTGGACGAGACGGGGGTGTACGTGGCCTGCACGGATCGCTCGCTGTACAAGTTTGACGTCGCCAGCGGCGCGCTGCTGTGGCGGAAGCGATTCCCGCAGGCGCTGACGCGTCCGCCGATCGTGCATCGGGGCATGGTGTTTCAGCACTGCGAGGGCGTGGGGCTTTCGGCGCTGGATGCGACCCACGGGGACGAACGCTGGGTCCGGGCAGACGGAGTGAAGTTCATCAGCGGCCGGGCAGGCGAGGTCGTCCTGCTCACAGACCGCGGCGGCGCGGAAGTCGTCAGCCTGGAGACGGGCGACACCGTTCGAGATCTTGCGGGCGGCGGCGTGGCGTTTGCCGTCACCAACACGACCGATGATCGCGTCATCCTGCTCGGCAGCGACGGGCAGATCACCTGCGCTCGACCCGATACCTCGCCGTATCTGCGCCGTCAGCAGGTGCTGGCCGCCAAGGACATGCTGCGCAGCGCCCCGACCGTGACGACCGAGGCGCCGCCCCCCCCGCCGGCGCCCAAGAGCGCGGAGCGCGATCCGTTTCGCAGTGAACGGGACAAGTGAAAAAAAAGGCTGCTGGCTGTTAGCTGCCGGCTCTTGGCCAGATGCGGGAACCACCACCCTCGGACGTTGATCCCGCTTGCACAGCCCTCGAGCTGCCGGCGACAGCCAGGAGCGAGTGGCCGGGAGCTAATAGCTAATAACCAGCAGTTCCTACCCGGCAGCGAGCAGCTTCTCATGCCCATCCGCCGAGCGCTGATCAGCGTGTACGACAAGACCGGCGTGGTCGAGTTCGCCCGCGCGCTGCACAGCGAGTTCGACATCGAGATCGTCTCCACCGGCGGCACGGCGAAACTCCTCAAAGAAAACGGCATTCCCGTCACCCTTGTCGAAGACATCACCGGGTTTCCGGAAATGCTCGACGGCCGCGTCAAAACCCTGCACCCGAAGATCTTCGCCGGCATCCTCGCCGACCGCGACAACCCCGAGCATATGCGCCAGCTCGAAGCGATGGGCGTGAAGCCCATCGACATGGTCGTAGTCAATCTCTACCCCTTTGAGAAGACCGTGGCCGACCCGAACTGCACGTTTGAGCAGGCCATCGAGATGATCGACATCGGAGGGGTGGCGCTGCTGCGCGCGGCGGCGAAGAATCATAAGCATGTGCTGGTGGTTTCCGACTCCGGCCAGTTCACGCAGGTTCGGGAGGCATTGCGCGGTGAAATCACCGACAGTGCATGGGAAGTCCACGCGTGGTTCGCGACGAGATCATTCACGACCACTCAGTTGTACGACCTGTCGATACGGCACTATCTCTTGCTGAGGAGCTTTGCCAGTATCGCCGACACGGCGGAACACTTTCGTCGATTTCCGTCGCCGCTCTTTCTGGGGCTGGAGAAGCGAAGCCCTTCCCGCTATGGCGAGAACCCCCACCAGCAGGGCGCGGTGTACCGCAACGATGACGTCCGTCGGTTCCTGCGAACCAAGGGAAATCGAACCAAGCAGGAGGGTATCTCGTACAACAACTACTTGGACGCAGACGCGGCACTCCGAATGTGCATGGACTTGCATCGCGAGCGAGCCAATCTGCTTTGCTCATATTTGGCAACAGCCCAAAAGTGTGGCACCGGTTTACAACCGGTGGAGTGTAGCACAGGTTTCCAACCTGTACACGAAAGCGGTCTTGCACCCGTTGCCAACGAGAAGCACAACAAGCGAAACCTGCCGCACATCGAGACTCCGGGAAAAGTGTACTTTGTGACCTTTCGACTGAAGGATCCAGGCAACCTGGCCCCCGACGAGAGGGAGATTGTCTTCAATGCCTGCCTGCACTGGCGCCATGTCAAGATGGACCTTCATGCAGCCGTGGTAATGCCTGACCATGTCCATCTGCTCATGACCCCATGTGAGAAGACGCCTGGACAATGGGTGTCCTTGGGCGAAATCCTGCACTCCATCAAGCGGTTTTCTTCCGCCGAGATCGACAAGCTTCGGGGGCGGAGCGGGCCTTTGTGGCTCGATGAGAGTTTTGACCGGATCATGCGGAATGAGAAGGAGTTTCTGGAAACGTGGGAGTACATCCGCACAAATCCGGTCAAGAAGCAACTTGCGCCAGAGGGCATGTATCGGTGGTATTGGGATGAGACCATGCCTGCTGCAGGGGGCATGGCGCACAGGTTGGAAACCTGTGCTACACCACACCGGTTGCAAACCGGTGCCACAGTTCACAAGTCGGAGCCTTGTGCTGCAGATCACCGGTTGGAAACCGGTGCCACATTGGTTCCCAGCTCCGGCGCGGCGACCTGTGTCTTTGTCAAACACAACAACCCATGCGGGACGGGCGTCGCGGCGGATCCGGTCGAAGCCTATCGCCGTGCATATCTTGGCGACTTCAATGCCGCGATGGGCGGGATTCTCGCGGTCAACCTCACGGTCACCGCGGATTTCGCGGCGGTTGTAATGGACACGATGGCACGATGGGGGAAGGATATCGGCGCCGGCGGGTTCTTTCTCGAAGTGTGGGTTGCCCCGCAGTTCACGGACGACGCGGTCAAGCTCATTCGGGGCACTGCGGAGCCAACGGCCGCCATCCCGCATCCCCCAAAGAAACCCTGGGGCGAGAAGGTGCGGCTCCTCGTCGTCGGCGACATGAACGTCGAGCCTGACCCGAACGCGCTCGAGTATCGCTCTATCACCGGCGGCATGCTGGTACAGTCGCCGGACGTGGTCGGACTCAACGAAGACCAGTGGAAAGTCGTGACGAAGCGTTCGCCGACGGAATCTGAGATGTCAAATTTGAGATTGGCCTGGCTCATCGCCAAGCACACCAAGTCCAACGCCATCAGCCTGGTCAAGGACGGCATGCTCATCGGCAATGGCGCGGGGCAGATGTCGCGGGTCATGTCCTGCCGCATCGCCGTCTGGTTGGCGCGGGAGAACGGGCATCTTGAGCAGCGCCACGACCAGGAGCCGAGCCGCGACCGTGAGGAAGCGAACTTCAAGAAACCGGACCGCGCTCTCGGTCGCGCCGTGACGCATCCTCATCAGGGAGAGGAGCTGCCACAGGCGTCTCCGCAACCGGCGCCGCACGAGTCGCTCCCTGACGGTCGCGGCTCTGACGCTTCCGCCCGGTCTGGAGCTCACGGATTGCCGGAACCGCTTCCTGACGGGCGCGGCTCTGTTGCGTCGGCGCGGACCGAAGTCCGCATCTCGCCCGTGGCCGCGTCGGACGCCTTCTTTCCCTTCCGCGACGGTCCGGACATCCTCATGGACGCCGGCGTCACTGCGATCATCCAGCCCGGCGGCAGCAAGCGCGACGCGGAGGTGATCGCCGCGTGCGACGAGCGCGGCGTGGCCATGATCTTCACGGGCACACGGCACTTCAGGCATTGATGTTCGATGCACGAGGCCGGCGCCCCTCTGTTGCCTGCTGCCGGGAAGACGGTATAACTTGCGTGGTCCAAGTCGTCAGCGCATACCCCATGCGCCGCGACCGACACGCTGACTGCCCTTCGCCGACCTCGCGCCAGGAGGGCGCGGAACCCCGTGTTTGGGATTCACGAGTGTTCAGCCGGCGCGGGGGCGCCGTATCAAAACAACCTGCGACGAACCTATGACAACTCCGATGGAATCGCGTGGAACAAACGTGGAGAAGGTCCAACCCGCCGCTGACAAGGCCGGCGGAACCTTCGAGCGCCTGGAGAAGGGCAGCGGTTTTCTCCGCCGGCCCGAGCAGAACTACGCCATCCGGCCCGGCGACTGCTTCGTGCCCGCGGAGCTGGCGAAGCGATGGAACCTGCGCGGCGGGGAGACCGTTGCGGGCAAGATCGCAAGCGACGAGTCCGCAGGTGCAGCGGCGAACTCCGCCTCGTCGGGTGCATCCGCATCGGAGACCTCCACGCAGTCGCCGGCGGGGGCAGACTCGCGGCACGGGCGTAACGGGCATCGATCAGGCCGGCAGGACGGTCGATCGGGCCGACAGGATGGTCGATCCGACCGGCGTGACGGGCGATCCAACAACCGTGACGGGCGGTCCAACCATCGCGACGGTCGGGCAAACCAGCGCGACGGACGCCGCCCTCAGGACGGCGGCCGGCATCAGGGTCCGCGTCTGATCGAGATCGAGAGCATCAACGACCAGCCGCCCGAGGCGTATCTGGAAACACGGCCTTTCGAGGACTTGACGGCCATCGACCCGCGGGAGCGCATCCGCTTCGAGACGCCGGGCGGTCCGACGACGATGCGCATCGTGGACCTGATGACGCCGATCGGTTTCGGGCAGCGCGGGCTGATCGTCGCGCCGCCGCGCACCGGCAAGACGATCCTCCTTCAGCAGATGGCGCACGGCATCGCCGTCAACCACCCCGACACGTACATGATGGTGCTCCTCATCGACGAGCGGCCGGAGGAAGTCACGGACATGCGCCGCAACGTGCGCGGCGAGGTTATCGCCAGCAGCAACGACCACGACGCCGCCAGCCACATCCGCATCGCCCGCCTGATGATCGAGAAGGCGCGGCGTTACGCGGAGACCGGCCGCAACATCATCATCCTGCTGGATTCCATCACCCGCCTTGGCCGCGCGTTCAACGCCGCGCTGACCGGCGCGGGGCGCACCATGTCCGGCGGGATCGACGTCCGGGCGCTGGCGGAGCCGAAGGCTATCTTCGGCGCGGCGCGCAACATCGAGAACGGCGGCTCGCTGACGATCATGGGCACCGCGCTGATCGACACCGGCAGCCGGATGGACGAGGTGATTTTCAACGAGTTCAAGGGCACGGGAAACATGGAGATCGTGCTGACGCGGGAGCTGGCCAACAAGCGGATCTGGCCCGCGATCGACCTCAACCAGTCCGGGACGCGCAAGGAGGAACTGCTGCTGACCCCCGCGGCGCTGGCCGCCTCGCACCGCCTGCGACGCTCGCTTACCGAGCGCGGGCTGGAGCAGTCCATGACGACGCTGCTGACGGCGATGGAGAAGCACCCGGACAACGACCGCTTCGTGGCGAGCCTGGGGGCGCAGCCGGGACGCTAGGTCGGGCGCCCCGCACGGTCTTGCCTGCACTGGGCGCGGCGGTTCGCTCAGTTTCTCTCCGGCGCAGGCTCGCTCATGCCGGTCTTGAACTTCGCGGACACCGGGCAGTGGTCTGAACCCAGCGTCTCTTCCGAGCCGGCGATGATGCGGTAGGTACCCGGCATGTAACGCTCCGCCATGGCGGGCGTGGCGAGGATGAAGTCGATCATGCTGCGGTAAGGCTCCTTGGAATACGTGATCCGCGCATCGGTGGGCAGTTCTTCGGCGAAGCACTTCAGCGCCGTCGCGCCGTCGCCTACGATCGCCTTCACGCCCGCGCTCTCCCATACGTCGTTGAAGTCGCCCATGATGAGGATCCGCGCCTTAGGATCGGCCTTGAGCCGCTGATCGAGGAGGCTGCGGACCTTGCGCGCTTCACCGAGGCGCACCGGCTCGGCGTATTCCTTGCCTTCGTAATTGCTCTGCAGATGAACGACCCAGACGTCGAAGGCTTCGCCGCCGGGGGGCTCGATCGTGACGGACAGCAGGTCGCGCTTGAACCTTGACGGCTTGCCCGTCGCGTCCGGGAAGCTCAGGTGCCGATGCGACGTCACCGCGCCGACCGGCACGCGGGACAGCACGGCCACGTCGATCCCGCGCGGATCATTCCCCTCGATCTCGACAACCTGATAGCCGAGGTCCGGCAGAAAGGCATCGACGAACCGGTGCAGGTACTCGCGCGTCTCGATCTCCTCCAGTGCCACGACATCGGCATTCAGCTCACGGATCGCCTTGGCCACGCGCTCCATCTGCGCCTTGGGCTTCGGCTCCGTGCCTTCGTCGGCGCGATCGGGATCGTCAAAGTCGTCGAAGAGGTTCAGGATGTTGAAGGTCGCCACGGTGACGCTCGTCATCGGCTCGGTGCGGAGCCGTCCCAGCGGCTTGAGTTCCGGAAGCTTGTCGAGAACTTGGACCTGTGCGGGATCGGCAACCTCGATCTCGGCATGGCCGCGGTACGTCTTCACCAGCCCGCGCACGCGAACGAACTTGTTCAGGTAGAGCGACTCCAAGTCCGGCTTGAACTTGGCAAGGGCCGCGGCGGGAATGACAGCCGTGAACGCGTCCTGTGGGCGCGGAGCGAAGTTGAGGAAGTTCAGCTTCTGCGTATGCCCCACGTCCACGACCTGGCCGTACACAAAGGCCGTCCGCCCCACGACCTCATCCGCATGATCCCACAGGACGGCGGGCCGGCCCTCGTCCGGTCCCAGCGGCGGGTCCGCTGCGGCCCTGAAGCCCGCAAGGCCTGTCATGATCGCCGCAAGGAGGATGGGCAGACGCGAGTCTCTCTTGTGTTTCATGGTCGGATTCCAGATCAAGCGTCAAAGCTCCCCGCATCGAGCGATCCGCGATCATCCGCGCGGCGGAGCAAACCCGCCCGTCGCCGGAGGGGAACGCCCTGCAGTCTAGCGGCCTGCTTCTGATTCGGTAAGGCGCGCCGCGCTGCAAGCGGTCGCACCCTGGAGAATTCACGATCCGTTAACGTTGCCGCAGCGGAGGATCGGGGATGGGAAGGGACCGGCGGTGGGCAGATGACCGGCGTCTTGCGGGACGGCTAGAGACCCTCGCTTTCGCTTCGGGTTCCAAAAGGCCCAGTCGGGTCCCTGATCAGAACCCAAGGCGCAAGCGAGGAAGGTTTCCGACGGCAAAGGAGACCTGCGGCGCCTGGTTTGTCCGGCATGGCAAGACGGCTATCATCCGCCCGCCGGCGAGGCACCGGGGCGCCGGGCGCCGTGCGGAAGAGCATGTAGCAGCGATCCTGGGCGGAAGAGCATGTAGCACAGATCCTGGGCACCAGCGCCTGCATCAACGATCCTGAAAGGACATGACATGTCGAATCCGGCCGCGTCGTCCGACTTCATCGCCCCCGCGCCCAAGCCGGCATTCAGCCGGGCCTTCTGGATGCTCAACACCATCGAGATGTTCGAGCGCCTCGCGTTCTACACGCTGAGGGTGATGGCGCCGATCTACATCATGCAGGCCGACGACCCCGGCGGGCTGCACCTGACCGCCAAGGACAAGGGCTTGATCTACAGTTGGTGGGCGGTGTTTCAGTCGATCCTGCCGATCGCCACCGGGGGCTTCGCGGATCGCTACGGCTACAAGCGAACCATGACGTTTGCCATCTCAATGATGACCGTCGGATATCTGCTCGTAGCGCTGCTGCGCGACATCGTGTGGCTGCCGGCCTCCGGGAACGTCTCGGCCCTGGATCGATCCAATTTCTGGACGCTGTTCTGCTCCATCATGGTGCTCGCTTCCGGCACCGCCTTCTTCAAGCCGAGCATTCAGGGGTCTCTGGCGAATGTTCTCACCAAGGAGAACTCCTCCGTCGGCTGGGGGCTGTTTTACTGGGTGGTAAACGTCGGCGCCTTCGCGGGACATTACCTGCCTGCGATCTTCCTCGCCGACGAGCACACGCCGCAGGCCTGGCGGATGCTCTTCCTTTGCAGCGCCGGCTTCATGGCGCTGAACTTCCTGATTCTCCCGACTTTCAGCGACGTGCCAACCGGCGGAGAAAAGACGGATTCGCTCGCGCAGGTGATGTGGAAAACGCTGGTCAACATCCTGAACGTCCGCCTGCTGGTCTGGCTGATCATCATGTCCGGCTTCTGGATGATGATGTACCAGCTCTGGGACCTTCAGCCGAACTTCATCTCCGACTGGGTGGACAGCTCGCCCATGGCCGAAGGGCTGCGGTGGCTTCCGAAAAAGTTGTTCAACGCCCTGACGGACGAGACGCCGCGCGGCTACATGATTCCGCAGAACGTCCTGCTCAGCATCAACTCCTTCTGCATCATCCTCGGCGTCGTCGGCATGGCCTGGCTGACGCGGCGGATGCGCACGCTGACCGCGATGCTCGGCGGCATGTTGCTCGCCACGACGGGCGTGCTGGTGGCCGGGCTGACCATGAGCCCGTGGATGCTCGCGCTGGGCATCGTGTTCTTTTCGCTGGGCGAGATGACGACCGGGCCCAAAAAGAGCGAGTACCTCGGATTGATCGCGCCGCCCGGGAAGAAGGGGCTGTACCTCGGATACGTCAACATTCCCGTGGGTGTGGGCATTTTTCTCGGTTCCTGGCTGGCGGGAATCGTTTATGGCCGGTTCGGCGAGAAGGCGACGCTGGCGCTGCGATACATCCTTGAGCACACGCCGAAGGGGCAGGGGCTGACTTGGGACCAGAACCTCGCTTCGCTGCCCAAGCTGTTGGGGATCGAGCGCCCCGACGCCATGACCAAGCTCCAGGAGTTGAGCGGTCTCGATGCGACGGCGGCCACGAAACTTCTGTGGGAGACGTATGATCCGCAGTACTATGTGTGGATTCCGTTTGCTGCGATCGGCGCGGTATCGGCGATTGCGCTGGCCATCTTCGGACAGCGCGCCAAGCGCTGGAGCGACATGAACGCGTGACCGGCTCAGGCGGGCGCCGTCAGCACGTCGGTTTCCAACTGCGCGATCTGATCGCGCCGGGCGTCGACGTCCCGCATGAGCGAATCGGCCTCGCCGCGGATCGCCTCCACGTTGTCCGCCAGCTCCCACGCGGCGCCGGCATCCGTGCTGGCATTTGAGGGTCTCGCGGTGTCCGGGTGGAACGAGCCGTCGTGGATCTGCTCCGCGACCTTGCGGTAGGCTTGGCGAAACGGAACGCCCTGCCGCACGAGATCGTATGCCGCTTGCGTGGCGTAAAGCTCGGGAAGCATCGCCTGCCGGAGGCGGTCGTGACGAATCTCGAAGGCTTCCACCACGCGCGCCGCGATGCGCAGCATGTCCGCGACCTCATCGGCGATGCGCAGGGTCGGCGCCTTGGTAAGCTGCAGGTCGCGGTGATAGCTCGACGGCAGCTTGCCGCGGATGTCGTCGATCTCGCGCGACCAGGATCGCATCCGGGCGGCGCGGGCGCGCATCAGCTCCAAGGCGTCCGGATTGCGCTTCTGCGGCATGATTGAGGAACCCGTCGTCATCTCCGCCGGCAGCGCGATGAAGCCGAACTCGTGCGTCGAGTAAAGAATCAGGTCCCACGCGAACTTTTCCAGAATGTCGCCGATGTCCGCGGCGTGGCGGGCGAAGCATGCCTCGTATCGCCCTCGGCTGTTCTGGACGTCGATCGGGTTGCGCTGCACGCGGCTGAATCCCGTGAGCGCCGCCGCGTAGCTGCGATCCAACGGCAGCGGAACGCCAAACCCCGCGCCCGTGCCCAGGGGGCAGCAGTCGAGCTGCGTCAACACGTGCAACCCCGCGCGCACTTGCTCCATGCCCGCCTCCGCAAACGCGCACAACCACATGCCCATGCTCGACGGCATCGCCGGTTGCAAATGCGTGTAACCCGGCATGGGCACGGCGCCGTCCGACAGCGCCCTTTGAACGCAGGATTGAACAAACGCCTGAAGATCCTTCAGACGAACGAAAACATGGTGGCGCATGAACAACCGCATGGCCATGGCAATCTGATCGTTCCGCGAACGGCCTGTGTGAATCTTCTGGCCTGCCTCGCCCACATACGAGGTAAGAAACGCCTCGATGGCCGTGTGGACGTCTTCCTGTCCAACGGAAATCTCAAATTGATCCACCGCCGCCCGTGCGTCGATCTCCCTCAAGCCTGACAGCAGTGCGGCCAGCTCTTCTGCGGTAAGCAGACCGGCGCAATGCAGGACTCTGGCGTGCGCCGCCGAGCCGACGCAATCCCAATGCACCAGCCGGCGGTCGCACTGCGGATCGTCGCCGACGGTGAACCGGTGTACCAGCGCGTCAATCGACCCGCCCTTATCCCACAATGACTTTGCACTCTGACTCATGGTACCGTGCATTCTCAGACTGCCGCACTACAAGAAACCGATCCAGCATGTGCGGCACCGGTTTCCAACCGGTGAGTGTAGCACAGGCTACAACCTGTGTGTGGCACCGGTTTCCAACCGGTGTGTGTAGCACAGGCTACAATTTGTGTGTGGCACCGGTTTCCAACCGGTGTGTGTAGCACAGGTTTATAACCTGTGCGCGCCTCCCAGCATTCCACAAACCATCGCGTTCCTCCCACAATTCATCACCGCATCCGGCCAAAGTACCTGCGGACAATGCTCGCATACGCCTCAACTCCGGCCTTCAGCTCGTTCTCCAGGATGAACTCATCCGCCGTGTGCGATCGCTGCGGCTCTCCCGGCCCGATTTTTACGCAGGGAATGCCCGACAAAAACACCATGTCGCTCATTGCGGGACTGCCAGTGGGAATGGCGCCAAGAATCGCATCGCGCACGGCTTCCACAATGACGGCGCCGGCGGCGGTTTCTATGGGGACAAGCCGATCGCTATGAATGTGAACCTCGCTTTTCAACGCCGCGCGCAGCCGCTCCACGGTCAGGCCATGTGGTTGCAGCGGAGTCGTCCGGACATCCACATAGATTTCACACGCATCCGGGATAACGTTGCGCGCAATGCCTCCTTGAATCTGAGTGGCGTGGGCGTGGCAGTCTCCCAGCAGCGGATGCGACGGACCCCACTGAAAGGCTTTCAATGCAACCATGTCCCCGGCCGCAATGTAGATCGCGTTGGTCTCCCGATCAGGTTGGATGTGTGCCGGATGGCCCGCACGCCCGCGCGCGACCAGGCGGAGAATCAGCAAGCCGCGCTGCGCCGTCATGGGTATCAGCCCGGTCGGCTCGCCCACCAGCGCGGCGTCGATCGGCCCCAGTCGCGGAAGCACCGTCCCCAGGCCTTGCCCGCTGATCTCTTCCTCCGCGGTCAAAGCCAGTACGACGGTCCCACCCAGCGGCACTCCCTTCTGCAATCTCGCGTGCAATTCCAAAACCCCATGCAGCATGGCGCAGACGCAGCCCTTGGCGTCATTGGCGCCCAAAGCCGTTATCACTCCTTTGCTTTGCCTCGGGGTCCATGGATCTCCCGTCCAGCCGCTGCCGGGAGCAACCGTGTCAAGATGGGAATTGAGCAGAAGTCGAGGCCGAGCGCAATCTCCCAACTCACACCAGACGTTGTTGCCTTCCCGCTCAACATGCAGGCCGACGGACGCAAGCCAGTCCGCAACGCGCGTGGCGATGGCGTCCTCAGCGCGCGAAACGCTGGGAATTGCACAAAGCTCGATCAAGCGTTCAATGGCGCTGCCATTCTTCATCCCGGAGGCGCCCCCTCGGTCCCATTATTCAAGTTGCGCCGCGCCGTGATAAGCGTGCCGCACCCGGAGTTGGTAAATACTTCCGCCAGCAACGTGTTGTGCGATGCTCCGTTGACAATGTGCACGCGGTCCACGCCGCCGCGCAATGCGGCAAGGCAGGCCTCCATCTTCGGCAGCATTCCGCCGGAGATCACTCCCTTCGCCACCAGATTTGCCACGTCCTCCATGCTTAATTGAGAAAACAGCGTGGCCGGGTCATGAATGTTCCCCATGACCCCGTCCACAGTGGTGAGAAGAAAGTACTTGGCGGCTTTAAGAGCGACGGCCAGCGCCGATGCAATCGTGTCTGCATTGACATTGTAGACCTGCCCGGCGTCGTCCGCCGCCAGCGAACACACGACCGGAACAAATCCTCCGGCCAGCAGATGCAGCATTGGCGTGGGGTTGACCGCAATCACGTCGCCCACAAAGCCGTAATCCACAACGGATGAAGTGCCCGAAGAGCTTGCGGACGCCGGCTCTTGCACGGTGACGGGCGGGCGGCGCCTGACGGACACCAGTGCCGCGTCCACACCGGACAATCCCATGGCCGGCAAATGCCCGGCGCGGCAGGCCGCGAGCACGTCCGTATTGACGGCGCCGGCAAATACCATTTTTGTGATCTGCAGCGTCTCGGCATCGGTAATGCGGCGTCCCGCAGCCATGCGCGGCACGACCCCCATGCGCTCGCACAGCGCGTTCACTTGCTCGCCGCCGCCGTGAACGAGCACAACTTGAATGCCAAGCTGATAGAGCAGTGAACACTGCTCGACCAGATGATCCAAAACCGGACCTGTTTCGCACAGACGCCCGCCGAACTTAATGACGAACGTCCGCCCTTTGTAGGCTCGAATGTAAGGTATGGCGTTTCGGAATGTGCTGAGGTCGGTGGTATGCATAGGAATCAGGCAACATGCAACAGAAAGAATGACAACAATCAAACCGAAGACCGTGTGCGCAAGGCATTTGGCGAGCTGGTGTACTGTCCTTCAATGATCCAATATCTATACGCACTGTTTCAGAACCCGCAATTCTGGCGGGAAAACCCCGCTCCCTTACGGTCGCGGCTCCGTTGTGCAGCAGAGTCTTAGCACGACCGCCGCCTGCGCCCAGAGCCGGTTTTCGGCCTGATCGACGACGACGCTATGCCGGCTATCCAGCGCGGCATCGGCAATCACCACATTGCGGCGCACGGGAAGACAGTGCATGAGCAATGCGTCTTTGTCTCCAAAATGCGTCATGTCGACCCTCCAATCCTTATGGCGCGCAAAACTCTTCGTCTGCTCTTGCGGTTGACCGTAGAGCGCCGAACTGCCCCAGCTCTTAACATAAATCACGTCGGCCGACTGGCAAGCGTTTATCTGCTGATCGGATATTTCCAGTTCCCCTCCCGCCGCGGCGCACCAGCTTTGCGCTTTCGAAACGATATCGGCGTTCAACTCATAACCGGGCGGATGCACCACCGTGACGCTCATGCCCGCGCTGGCGGCCGCGAGAATCGCGGAGTGGGGCACGGCCATGGGAAGCCCCTTCACGTGCGGCGCCCACGTCAGCACGAACCGCCGGCCTCGGGCATTGCCCAGCTTTTCCTCAAGGGTCATGCGGTCGGCAAGCCCCTGGCACGGATGCTCCATGGTCGATTCCATGTTGATCAGGGGAACCGTCGAATGTCGGGCAAACGATCGGATCACCGCGTCTTGAGCATCCTCGGTTGCGTCCTTCAGACCGGCAAACGTCCGCACGCCCAGCAGGTCACAATATCTCGACAACACCGGCGCGGCTTCTCGAACATGCTCCGCCGCCGCGCCGTCCATGACCGCGCCATCGCGATGTTCCAGCGACCATGTGTCGCCGCCGACGCTCAGGCAAATGGCGTGGCCGCCGAGCTTGGCCATGAGCGACTCAAATGAGGTGCGCGTGCGCAGCGAAGGGTTGAAGAACACCATGCCCATCACTTTGCCGTGCAGCCCCTCGCGATGCAGGTCCGCGCGATTGGCTTTGAGCCGGCGCGCGAGGTCGATGAGCTCCGTCAAGTCGGCGGAGGTGTAATCAAGAAAGCTCAAGAAATGGCGAATGGCAGCCGTCAATGTAATTCTCTTAACACGTGCATCGGACGCACCATGCGATTCGACTCAATTTCCTTTGCGGCCGGATAAACTTCTTCAGGGAAACGGCTTCCGGCCGCCCATGCAAAGCACACCACAAAGATGCAATTCAAACAGGCCGGACCGAGGGAAACCACAATCCGGTTGTTTCCTCCAGCCCGCACATCAGGTTCATATTCGCAATGGCCGTGCCCGCCATGCCCTTGACCAGATTATCCAGCGTCGCCATGACAATCACCCGCCCGCCGCGCCGCGCGAGGCCGATGTCGCAGAAATTGGAACCGACAACGTCCTGAAGCGTGGGCGAGTCCGAAACCACGCGCACAAAGGGCGAGTCGGCGTAGAATTCCCGGTACACGTTCATCAGGGTCGAGACATCCTCACCGGCGCCGTAAGTCGCCTCTTCCAACATCAGGTGCACGGTCACAAAGATGCCCCGCGTCACGTCCATGCTTTGCGCGACGAACGACAGCGCGATCCGCTCGCCGGCTGGGTCGCCCCACGCCTGAAGGATCTCCGGTTCATGCTGATGGGCCAGCGGCTTGTAGGCGCGAAAATCCGAATGCCGCGTCGGATGATGCGTCGTTTCCTTCAACTGGCGGCCGGAACCCGACGACCCGGTCTTGGCATCGATGACCATGGCGCCGCGAAAGCCCCCACATGCCAGCGGCGCCGCGGCGAGAATCGCGGCGCTCGCCAGGCACCCTGGATTGGCGATGAAGCTCGCCCCCCGGATGGGCGCCCGCAGCAGCTCGGGAAGACCGTAAACGAACCGGTCGCGCAACTGCGGCATCCACGCCGACTCCGCGTAATGCGCCTCATGCGCCTCGCGCCGCTTCAGGCGAAAGTCTCCCGAAAGATCAATGACCTTGAGCCGGCCCGCCCGCTTCGCATCCGCTTCCCGAACGGCGGCGTCAATCGCGGGCGCGCTGGATCCATTCGGCAGCGCGGAGAAAAGCACCGCATGTTCGCCGCCCATCAGTCGGTCGAAGTCGATGCGCTCAGCGAGCGCCACGTCGTAAAACCTGCGCAAGTGAGGATGAACGTCGTCCACGCGCTGCCCCGCTTGTGATGACGTGACCACGCTGACAACCTCGGCGCGCGGATGTTGCGTCAGCAGGCGCAGCAGTTCCCCGGCGCCGTATCCGGTGCCGCCGAGAATCGCTGCTTGGATGGGTCGAGTCGTGCTCATGGCCGCACCGCAATTCAGCCTGACCGCGCTCCCGTCGCGGGACAGCGCGTCGTTTGGCCCTCCGCGACGGGCTACCCGGACCTCCCGCCCAGACCGGCGCGCTGCGCCACGAAGGCGCCGAACTCCTCGGGATGCGTGCGCGCGTTGATGGCCGTCAGTCCCAGTTCGCGCTCGACGAATCCCGTGCCGACGGCGTTGTCGGTGGCGGGACCGGTGATCACGTCAATGTCGAGCTGAAACCGCTCCCGCATCACGCGCTGCGCGCCCCACGAGCCGACCGGATCGTTGGCGCACATGACGATCGCCCGCGCGGCATTCATCAGCGCGGCGTCCCCCAGGATCGCCTGCACGCCGTATTCCCCCAGAATTCCGTCGCCCAGTTCCGCCACGATCGCCTGCGCGCCCGCATCCGCCAGGTGACGCACCAGTCCGCGCGCCACGCGCATCGACGATTCCGGCGAAGTCGTCACTACCCCCGCATCCGTAAACGACACGGCCCATTTGGCGCCGTAGTCCATCATCGAAAGCGTGTCGCGCCGCAGCGAAACGCCCGTCAGCTTGCACCCCCCCACCGTCAGCCCTTTCCGCGAAAGGTAGCGGATCAGCCGTGACGCGGCGGCCGTCTTGCCGCTGTTCATGCACGTCCCGGCCACGATGACGACGGGCACGTCCGTGCGCGGCTCGTCGCGCAGGGCGATGGCGTTCATGCCGATATGCGCGGGGACGCCGGAGCGGTCCTCGAAAGCCGGAAAGGTGAGCACCGCTCCGAGGATCTCCACATCAAACGGCTTGCCCACCTCCGGGTTCTGCGACGTGCAGGCGCCGATGACGCCGCCGAGATTGAGCAGTTGCAGCCGCTCGCCCGCGGTGATTGCGTTCGGCACATACCCGGAATATCCGTGCAGCGCGTTGCGATGCCCCAGCACGCCGACGATCGTGTCGCCATCGTGAAGCGTCACCATGCGCCCGTGCACGTCCTCAAGCTGGTTGTACACCGACTTGGTGCCGCAGACGCGCCCGGCGACGAGAAAGCCCTCGCGCGCCACAATCTCCGGCGCCACGCGAACGTCGCGCCCGATGGGCACGTTGCGTGTGGCGGATGCAATTTTGTCAACAAGTATGCGAATAGCTGATGGCTCCTGGCTGCTCGCTGCCGGCTGAAAGCTCTTCACTCTTGGCTCTTGGCTCTTGGCTCCTAGCTCTTAGCCGTTGGCCGTACACGTCTGCTGCTTGGCATCTGGCTGTGAACCAACTATGTACACCGCCTTATCCCATCCACGCCCGTTTCGCCTATCAGCCCATCCACGCTCGTTTCGCCTGTGGCAGAGCGCCAATCCGGCGATCGAGCCCCAGACGTCACTCTCCCCGTTGCATTTACCAGTCGCATTCCCGGTGTTGCATTCATTCGCTATTCGTAATTCGCTATTTGCAATTCCCTTGCATTTTATCCGCAACGCCGAATATTTTGCAGAACGCCGCCGCCTCCTCGCCCGTCCAGAGTTTGCTCCCTTCGCCGTACTTCGCCTTCTGCGCGTTCATCAGCGAACGCGGACTCGTGGCGCCGAGGACCGTGGCGAGGCGGTCTTCAAGTCGAACCGTCACGTGGCCTGTCACTTTGCGCTGCGACGATTCGAGAAACGCTTCGAGATCGCGCATCACCGGATCGAAGAAGCGGGCTTCGTGCACGTTGGCGCCGTAGAGGTCGCCCAGCGTCCGCTTCCAGAATTGCTGCTGCCGGGAAAGCACCAGTTTTTCCAGCTCGCGGTGCGCGGCGATGAGTACCGTCGCGGCCGGCGCTTCGAAGGCGACGCGCCCCTTGATGCCCAGGATCGTGTCGCCCACGTGCATGCCGCGTCCGATGCCGCGCCGTCCCGCGCGGGCGTTCAACCGTTCGATCAGCGCCACGGGCGGCAGCGCTTCCCCGTCCAGCGCCGTCGGCACGCCGCGCTCAAAGTCGATCGAAATAACCTCCGGCACGGTCGGGCGGTCCGCGCGCTGCGAGGTCATCACGTAGGCCAACTCCGGCAGAACGCCGTCGCTTGCATGTGTCTCGCCGCCGCCGATCGTCGTGCCCCACAGCCCCTGATTGACCGAGTACATGCCCGTCCGCGGCGGAATCTCAACGCCGCGCTGCGCGACATAGGCCATCTCCTCCTCGCGCGAGAGCGCCTGCGAGCGGATGGGCGCGAGCACTTCCATTTCCGGCGCGAGCACGCGGAAGGCCACGTCGAAGCGCACCTGGTCGTTGCCCGCGCCGGTGGATCCGTGGACCAGCGCGGCGGCGCCGACGCCCTTCGCGTAGTTCGCCACGGCGCGCGCCTGCACGAGGCGCTCGGCGGAAACGCAGAGCGGATAGACTTCGCCTCGGAGGGCGTTGGCGAAGATCAGGAACCGCAGCGTGTCGCGGAACAACTCCTCGCGGCCATCGACGAACGTCAGCGCGGCGACCGCGGCGGCGCCGGCGCGGGCTTCAATCGTGCGACGGTCGTCAAGGGAGAACCCGCCTGTGTCCACGGCCACGGCGTGAACGGAGTATCCCTGCTCGCGCAGCCAAAGCGCGCAGTACGTGGTGTCCAATCCACCGGAATAGGCCAGCACGGCGATGCGGGGCATTACCTGGCTCTCCCGCGCTCGCGACGCACCAACCTGTTAAGCAGGGAAACGACGCGCCCCTGGTCGCTGCGGCTGCGGACGGCGATAAACACCGTGTCGTCGCCGGCAAGCGTGCCGACCACCTGCGGCATCCGCTGCTGATCCAAAAGCACGGCCACAGAGTTGGCCGCGCCGGTAGCGGTGCGAAGCACGATCAGATTCGCGCCGACCGGCTCGAAGGTCTTGACTAATTCAAACACCGGGTCGCCGGCAAGAGCTCCCTCCGGCTGCTCTCCCAAGTCCTCCAGCCGGCGGTACCTCCCTCCGACCTTTACCAGTCCGAGGTCGCGAATGTCGCGGCTCATGCTTGCCTGCGTGGTCTCGAAGCCGCGCTCGCGCAGAGCGTTCACCAGCTCCCGCTGGTTGGCGAGCGGGTGCAGCCGGACAAGCTCCAGTAGAGCCTGCTGCCGGTCGTGTCGATGTGCGTTTTCAGCCATATGGATTATGCTACCTGTATCGTATTTATATGCAATTCCACTTGAGAGTCAAGGGCATCCGTTTGGGAAATCCCGGTTTTGTCCAAGGCTGTGGCCACCAAGGAGGTTCCGGCCCGACCGCTGGGCTGCTGGCCGTGCGCGGGCAGACGGGGAGCGGACGGCGCAAGGGACACGCGGCAGGTCAGTGATTCCGTCCATGGTGCCCGCCAGACTACGACGGAAGGGGCGAGGCGGGACCGCTCCGAAATCCCACGGGTCCGCTGCTGCGGACCCGTGCCACCTACGGCAGTCGCGTTCACTCCTCCCAGGCACCCTCATCACTTACCAGCACGCTCATCACTTACCGGCGCCCTCATCACTTAACGGCACGTTGATCACTTACCAGCGCGTGCATCCCTCACCGGTGCCTCCATCCCCCGCCGGCACGTTCATCCCTCACCGGCGCGGGGCCCCCCGCGCGGTTGCGTGTGACGCACCGCGCCCGTACAAACCGTCCTCCCCGATCACCGGCGCGGCTGGCGCCGTTCGGTCGGGCGCACGGTAGGCCCGGATAGGATCCGCCGCCGTCAGGAGAGCTTGGACGTGCCGATTCCCTACAACAAACGAACGCACAAGTGCGGCGAGCTTCGCGCCGCCAACAAAGGTCAGAGGGTCCGCCTCGTCGGATGGGTCAACAGCTACCGCGACCACGGCGGCATGGTCTTCATCGACCTGCGCGACTACACGGGTCTGACGCAGGTCCGCTTCAACCCCGAAGGCAACGCGGACGCGCACCAGGTCGCGCGCGCCCTGCGCAACGAAGACGTGATCGCCATTGAAGGCACCGTCGAGCACCGCGGGTCCAACGTCAACCCCAAGATGCCCACGGGAGAGATCGAAGTGATCGGCGAGGCCTGCGACTTGCTCAGCAAGTCCGAGCCGCCGCCGTTCGAGGTGAGCGACCGCACGGAGGCGAGCGAGGACCTGCGGCTGAAACATCGCTATCTCGACCTCCGCCGCCCGCAGATGCAGCGCGTCTTCCGCATGCGCCACATCATCGCCAAGACGATCCGCGACTACTTCCACGCGAACGACTTCGTCGAGATCGAGACGCCGTTTTTGACCAAGTCCACGCCGGAAGGCGCGCGCGACTACCTCGTTCCCTCGCGCGTGCGTCAAGGCTCGTTTTACGCACTGCCTCAGTCGCCGCAGATTTTCAAGCAGCTTTTCATGGTGGCCGGGTTCGACCGCTATGCCCAGATCGTTCGCTGCTTCCGCGACGAGGACCTCCGCGCCGACCGTCAGCCGGAGTTCACGCAGCTCGACATGGAGATGTCGTTCGTTCAGTCGGACGACGTGATGACGATGGTCGAAGGCTGCGCCAAGGCCATTTTCAAAAACACCCTTGGGCTGGACATCCAACTGCCCCTGCCGCGCATGACGTATCAGGAAGCGATGGACCGCTTCGGCATCGACCGCCCGGATACGCGCTTCGGGTTGGAACTTCAGGACGTTTCAAAGCTGGTAGCGGGCAGCGAGTTCGGTCCGTTCAAGGAGGCGCTCGCGACGGGCGGCGTCGTCAAGTGCATCGTCGCCTCCGGCGGCGACCTTCTTACCCGCAAAGTCACGGACGGCCTGGCCGAAGAGATCAAGGGCACGGGCGGCACGGGGCTTCCACTGGTCAAGGTCGCGGCGGTGGCGGGAGGCGGGCTGGGGTTCTCCACCGGCATTGCCAAGTTTCTCGAGGCGCAAGCGCCGGCCCTCATTTCCGCCGTCGGAGCCAAGATCGGCGACACGATCTTCTTCATGCCCGGCGGGTTCGACGAGGTGTGCAAATACCTGCACCAGGTGCGCACGCGGCTGGGCGAAATCCTCAAGCTCATCCCGGAGAATCGCTGGGACCTGCTCTGGGTCGTGGACTTCCCCATGATGACGTACGACCCGGGCGAGAAACGCTGGTTCAGCACGCACCACCCGTTCACCGCGCCCATGGACGAAGACATCCCCCTGCTCGACACCGAGCCGAACAAGGCCCGCAGCAAGGCCTACGACCTCGTGCTCAACGGCACGGAGATGGCCGGCGGGAGCATCCGCATTCATCAGCGCGACGTGCAGTCTCGCGTCTTCAACCTGCTCGGCATCAGCGACGAGGAAGCGCAGCTCAAGTTCTCGTTCCTGCTCGACGGGCTGAAATACGGCGCCCCGCCGCACGGGGGCATCGCGT
>JADZBE010000001.1 GCA_020852275.1 Phycisphaerales bacterium | reverse complement strand
GGTTCCTCCTGATCCCGTTGACAGAATAACGCCACATGTCAGGAGTATCCCCCCTTCCCGCCCGGCGCGCTATTAAAGTGTGGCGCGAATTATTCCAGGGCGCCAAGAGATATGGCCAGACCCCAGGGCTTGCGATGTCATCGCAGCCTCCTTGCGAAAAACGACTCAGCCCGGTTGCTGGGTGGCCTTCCACAAGGGCCCAGACGGACGTTTTTCACGGATGGTGCCGGAAAGCCCGAGCAATCTCAGACTCTCACAAGAACAGAATAGCAGAAAGCAAGCGTGCAGTCAAGCGAATTCCCACGCTGTCCAGAGACGGCGCAGGGCAACCGCATTCTAACGCAAGTCCTTTTTTGAGCATCGAACGTGCCCACAGTCAACCGCAATTTCCGGCTGGAATCGAAGGTGTCCCGCGCGACTCGACTTGGAATGCGGTTGCCCTGAGAGACGGCGCGGCAAACCCACGCTAACTTGGGACAACTGACGCACAGTCCGGCGCACTCGTCAGGCGGGGGTTCAGTCAGCCCCGGAATGCCGCTGGCTGAATTCCCGCCTGCGCGGGGAATGACGAAGCTGGTTTCCCGCCTGCGCGGGAATGACGAAGCTGGTTTCCCGCCTGCGCGGGAATGACGAGATTCGCCCTCCGCCACGGAATGCTAAATGACCCACGTCGCCAGCAGGGCCGCGCCCACCGCCAGAATGGCCGACGCGAGGAGCAGTCTGCGGTTCTGCATCCTGGCGCGATCGACTGCGTCTGCATAGGGAATGGTGGAAAATGAAACCATCGAGTAGAGCGGCAGGTAGGCGCTGCCCAGCAGTTTGTGCAACGCCTTCTCGCCGCGCTTCTTGAGGCGAAACATCTTCGAACCGGTCTTGTCGCGCATCTCCAGGAAATTGCCGATCGCCAGGTCCGCCAGCGCGTCGGCGTTGCGCTTGCGGCGCACGGTGTATTCCTGGAACGCGGCCTCCATGTTCGGCGCGTGCCGGCGGATGCAGTCCAGAAGCACCGGGCAGTCCTCGAACGCGCAGTTGGCGCCCTGACCATAGAATGGAACGACGGCATGCGCCGCGTCGCCGAGCAGCACCACCTTGCCCAGGTGATGCCACGGCGCGCAGCGCACGGTCACCAGCGACGGGTTGGGATTGCAGCGGAAGTCCTCCAGAAGCGTGGGCATCAGCGGGACCGCGTCCGGGAACATCCGCTCGAAGAAGCAGCGCACCTCGTCGTCCGTGCGCACTTCGGCGGCCGAGTTCGCTCCTTCATGCGCCCAGAAGAGCGTACACGTGAACGAGCCTTCAAGATTCGGCAGGGCGATCATCATGAACGACTTGCGGGGCCAGATGTGCAGGGCGTTCGCCTCGATGCGGTGCGAGCCGTCGGGGTTGGGCGGGATGCACAGCTCCTTGTATCCATGCGCCAGGTAGGACTGGCTGAAGTCGAATCGGTCCAGCCGCTGCAGCGCGGCGCGCACGGCCGAGAACGCCCCGTCCGCTCCGACCACGACGCCGGGACGCGACTCGACGTGCTGCTGCGTCTGCGTGTTGAGGAACTGCGCCTGCCCGGTCTCCGGGTTGATTCCCGTGCACTTGTGATCGAAGTGCAGGCGGACGTTCGGCAGTGCGCGGGCGGCCTCGATCAACGTGACGTTCAGCGCGGCGCGGGAGATGGAGTTGATGGCCTGGTCGGCGCGGACGCCGTACGGTTGGAAGGTCAACCCGCCCTCCATCGGATGGATCATGCGCCCGCGCATGGGCACGGCGCGGCGCAGGACGTCCTCCGCCAGCCCGACGCCGCGCAGCGCCTCGATGCCGCGCACGGAGATCGCCAGGTTGATCGATCGCCCCGCGTCGATTCGCCCGCTCTGCGGATCGGCGCGGCGCTCGAACACGTCGACGGGGTAGCCTTCGCGCCCGAGGTAGATGGCCATGAGCGCGCCGCCCAGTCCAGCGCCGACCAGGGTGAATGTGGGTGTCTGCGACATCGATGCTCCGCGAAACGGATGATGCGTCATCTTACGGCCGAGGCTCGCGACCCCCTGCCGTGTGCGAACCGGCGCGGGTGCGAATCTCCGTCCAGCCGGCCCCGTCAAGCCGGCTCCGCCACGCCTTCAAGCACGGCGTCGCGCGCGGGGATGATCAGCGCCTCGCCCGGTGCGACCGGGGCAAACGGCGGAAACTCCACCGTGTGCGCGCGGCGGTTGACGGCGATCAGCCCGTAGTGCAGCCCGACCACCTGCTCCAGCAGCGTCGCGCCGAGGTTCGTTCGCTCGATGGACTGCGCCACGAAGTCGGCGCCGCCGCCGGGAATTTCCAGCCGCCACAGCGCCGCCCCCGCCTGCCGCGCGAGTCCATGCGTGGCATCATCGAACACCGTTGCGTCTTCCACCTGCTCGATCGCGGGCTTGAACCTGCGCCATGCGAATCCATCACGATCGGCGGGATCCGCTCCCGGCGCCGTCGACCAGACGCACGCTTCACCCGGTCCCAGCGACTCCCACAGCCGCGGCAGCCACGCGAGGATTCTCCGCTCCTGTCGGTTCCACTCAGGCGCCATGAGCCGAACCTGACCCGCGGGACGCGCCGCCAGGTCGATCACCGCAAGCAGCCGCGACTTTCGGGCACTGAGAAACCGCTCCAGCTCCGCGGCCGCTTCCGGTCGTGCCGGACCGCCGCTGCGTCTGAATCCATCCGCACGTTCCCAGGGCGCACACAGCGGCTGCCACACGAGGCGCATCGCGCAGGCGAGCGCTGCGGCGTAGGGGCACACGTGCGGCGTCATGCGCACGAGCATCCTGAAGTACGCCCAAGCCGCGTACACGCTTTCCATATCCCCGCCGGTCAGACCGCTGCGCACGACGACCGTCGGGCGGTCCGGCGCGGGGCGATCGCCCCCTCCCTCATCCGGGGATCGCTCGATCGAAAGAATCTGGCTTCTGAGTTGCTCCGACGGCACGTCGTTCTCGTGCAGAGTGCAGCAGCCGAACCGCACCGGCATCTCGCGGATCAGCGCGCGGAAGTCCGCCTCCGTTCTCACCGGTACGGCGTACTGCCCCAGCCCGGACTCGCGGAGGGCGAGGATATTCAGGAGGAGCGTCATCAGCGGCGCGGTCTCGCCCAGCGTGGACGGCGAAGATTCAAGCGGGAGCAGATCCAGCACGAACAGTCCGCCGCGCGGGGAGGGCCGGTGCAGCGCGACGAGGCGGTCGCTGGCGGCGTCGGTGTTGCCCAGAGACTTCAGCAGCGGCAGCAACCCGTGCTTCTCGCAAAACTGCTTGAGCGGCGCGGTGCGCGTGAACTGGTGTTGGGCGAACGATCCGGGCGTCCGCCCCGGCCATCCGAAACTGAAGGCGTCGTGGAGCGCAAACCCGCGTGTCGCGGGACTGGACGTCGCCACGTAGGCGTGCAAGGGATCGTCCGGCTGTTCGACGGTGCGGACGCGCAGCGACTTCGGCGCCAGCGCGGCAAACGCGGGCAGGGAGATCACGACCGTTCGCTCTTCGGCCAACCGAATCAGCGCGCCCAACGACGCGGCCGCGCGAGGCGGTCGCTCATCCGCCAACAGCAGCGCATCGAATTGCCCGATCTCCGCGCGCGCACACGAAGACGGCACGACGTCCACCGTCGGCGGATCCGCCGCGCCGCCCAGCGCCGACCGCAGCGCGCCCGCCAGCGCTCGGCGCGCATCCTCGGTAACCAGCGCGATCCTCCGCGCGATCCGCGGCGGCGGCAGCGATTCCTGCGGCGCAGGAATGGCCACGGGGTGCGAGCGCCACTCCGGCTCCAGGATCGAGAGCAGCGACGCTTCGATCAGGTCCAGCCATCCTTCCGCCCGGTCGATGCCCACGCGCACGCGCAATCGGCTCGTTTCTTTGGGGGTCTCGTAGTAGGCACGCACCGATACACCGGCCGAGGAGCGCCGGATCGGGGCGGTGACGCATTCATCGAGCACGCGCCCGCGCGCATCCAGCGCCTGCACGCAGAGTACGCCGCCGCCGGCTTCCGCCGGCGCCGAGAGGTCGCAGCGCACCGCGGCCTCGATGCGGAAATACCGGTTGCCGCGCGCAGCGCAGGCTTGCTCAACGAACACGCGCGAACGCGCCGAGGTCGACGTGACGCGCGTTGCGCGGGGCAGTTCCGGCGATGCCACGACGTGAGCGTGTCGCGAGAGGCCGGCGGTCTTCCAGAAGCGCAGGCGGCCTCTGGTCCAAGCCGGCTTCGCGTTACGCAGTCGGTTGAGGGATCGCGCCGCCAAGACACTCTCCTATGAAAGCTCGACGCCACACCGTAATTCAGCGCGGTCGCACCGCGGCTCTGCCCGCCTGCGCAGAGCAGACAAACCATCGCACCCCTCGGCCGAGTCGCCCTCCCTCATCCGCTCCGGCGCAAGGAGGGGCGCCCTGCCGCGACCTCAGCGATCAATCCTCCAGAACGACTTCGTCCTCCCATTCCGCCGACCTGCGCCGCCGCCTGCGCAACTGCGGCGCACCCTCTTCGAGAAGCTCGGATCGCAACCGCGTCACAGGCTCGCTCTGCTGCATGGAGGCTTCGCTCTGCCGCGTTGCAGACGCGCCCTTGACCTTCTCCCACGTCTCCGCCAGCCGCCGCACGGGCACGTCCTGCGGCGAGCATACCACGAACCGCCAAACATCGAAGTCGCTCTTGGGCAGAATCCGCGCGTGCCGGCCGATGTGTTCAATCTGCGTCGGCGTCAGATGTCCCTTGGGGACGGGGATTTCGACTCGCAATCCCTGCGTGGAGTTGGTGACGATGCGGACTTGCAGGGTAGCACTCGCTGCTTCCTGAAGCACCACGCAGCTTCGGGCGCTCCAATCCACGTTGAGCTTGCGCTCCAGCTTTTGGAACTGGCCGATGAGCCAGACGAGGGTGTCCGACGCCCACGCGGCCTTCTTCGCGCGGGTCATGCCCATCTGCCCCAGGTGCCACCGTCGCGGGTCGTCGGGCGAAACGCCTTCGCCGCCGTCGGGGATTGTGGCGACGTGCATGGCGGCGCGCCGGAGGTACGCCCGCGCCGCCTCGGCGAGGAACGTCTTCCACGTCCGGCGGTCGATGTCCTCCATGTCGCAGGGCAGGACGCGGATGTGGTCCCAGCCCGCCTGCGCCCTGCGGATGTTGACCCGCGACCACTGCCCGTAGATGGGCAGGTCCGTCCGATCGTCCAGCGTTTTCATCCCCAGACGACGATCCAGCTGCGCCTCCTTGAACGTCCCCTCCGGCACGCGGAAGTTGACATCCAGCAGCTCATGCCCGCCGGTGAGAATATGACAGAACCATGTCACCTCTCTCTTCGGCGCGCGAATCTCGATGCGCGTGCGATCGTTGAAGTCCGTCGGGGCGAAGCCGTCATGCGACTCGATCGTCTCCAGGAGCCATTCGATCACCTTGGGCTCCCACAGCACGGGCTTCGGCGAGGAGGCGATCCGATCAACCAGGTGCCACTGCCGCCCGTTCAACTGCCACGGGGCCCGCGCGGTCTCTTCCAGCTTGATCGGCTTGCGCAGGTCGGCCTGTGACGCGCGCTGCTTGTGCTCGTCCCAGACTTCGCGCGGCGCGAGAGGCCCGGCGTCGAGGACCGGCGCCAGCGCGCGACCGGTGTGCGAGGCGCGGCACGCGGCGACCGCCTCCGGCGCGCCCTCGACGACGATGGACCCGCCCGCCTCGCCCGCCTCCGGACCCAGGTCGATGACCCAGTCCGCCGTCTTGATGACGTCGAGGTTGTGCTCGATGCACAGGATCGTGTTGCCCAGATCCACCAGCCGGTGCAGCACGGTCAGCATCTTGTGAATGTCGTCGAAGTGCAGACCCGTCGTCGGCTCGTCGAGGACGTAGAGCGTGCGCCCGGACGAGGGCCGGCTCAGCTCCGCCGCCAGCTTGATCCGCTGCGCCTCGCCGCCGGAGAGGGTCGGCGCGGACTGCCCCAGCGGGAGGTAACCCAGCCCGACGTCGTCGAGCATCGCCAGCGTGCGCCGCACCTTGGGGACGGATGCGAACAGGTCCATCGCCTGCGCGACGGTCAGCGTGAGCACGTCGGCGATGCTCTTGCCGCGGAACTTGACCTCGAGCGTTTCGGACTGGAAGCGCGTGCCGCGGCAGTTGTCGCACTCGACCCACACGTCGGGCAGGAAGTGCATCTCGATGCGCTTCTGTCCCATGCCTTCACACGCCTCGCAGCGTCCGCCGGCGGCGTTGAAGCTGAACCGCCCCGGCGTGTAGCCGCGGACCTTGGCGTCCGGCAGGCGCGCGAACAGGTCGCGGATCACGTCGAACACGCCGGTGTACGTGGCGGGCGTGCTCGTGGGAGTGACCCCGATCGGCGACTGATCCACGCTGACGACCTTGGCCACCTGGTCCAGACCGGTGATGCGGTCGTGTGCGCCGACCGTGTTCCGCTCGCCGTGCAGGCGGGCGGCCAGGGCGTTGTGCAGAATGTCCGTTACCAGCGAGCTTTTGCCGCTCCCCGACACGCCGGTCACGCACGTGAACCGCCCGAGAGGAAACCCCGCGTCGATGCGCTTGAGGTTGTTCTCCCTGGCGCCGTGGACGGTCAGCCACTGCAGGCGCGGGGCGTCCGAGCCGTCGATGCGGACGGGTCGCCGGTTGGAGGGCACGGCGATGGCCTGCTTGCCCGCGAGGTACTGCCCGGTCAAGGACGCCGCGATCTTGCGGAGTTTCCTTGGCTCCTCATTCGCAACGATCAGCCCGCCCTCGGCTCCCGCGCCCGGGCCGAAGTCCAGCACGCGGTCCGCGGAGTCGATCACTTCGCGGTCGTGCTCAACGACGAGCAACGTGTTGCCGAGGTTGCGCAGCTTGTGCAGCGCGCGAATGAGGCGCGCGTTGTCGCGCGGATGCAGGCCGATCGTCGGCTCGTCCAGAACGTACAAGACGCCGGTCAGGCCCGTGCCAAGCTGCGAAGCGAGCCGGATGCGCTGCGACTCGCCGCCGGAGAGCGTCGGCGCGGAGCGGTGCAGGCTCACGTAATCCAGCCCCACGTCCACGAGAAACGTCAGGCGCGAGGTGATCTCCCGCAGGAGGTCGCCCGCGATGCGCTTCTCCCGCGTGCTCAGCTTCAGCGACTCGAACCACGCCAGCGCGTCGGACATCGGCAGATTGCACGCGTCCGCCAGCGTGCGCCCGCGGAACCGCGCCGCCGCCGCATCCGGGCGCAGCCGCCCGCCCTGACACGCCTCGCACGTCACGTCCACGGCCATGTCGCCGAGGCGCTGGCGGTAGATCCAGTTGGCCAGCGTGGCGCGGTGGATCGCGGGATAAAACCCGCGCCAGCGGACGCGAAGCGAAGCGGGGCAAGGGGTCACTTGCGATGCGACGCCAGTCTCGGCGGCTCCCGGAGCAGGCTCCGCGCTTCCGTTTTCCAGGTTTCGCCATTTCGCCATTTCGACGTTTCGACGTTTCGACGTTTCTCCGTTTCGACGCTTCGACGTTGTGGCGTTGCGCGGTGATTGAAGGGGGATGTCCCCGCTCGGGAGTTCGATCCACTCGTCCCCCGATCCGTGAAGGAACGCGCGGCGCTGCGCGTCGGTCAGGCGCTCCCATGGGTCCGACGGATCAAACCCAATCTTCGCGGCCACGGCGCAAACGAGGCGGTGCATCATCCCCTCGCGCGGAAGCCGGCCCCAGCCGGACACCGCCCCGTCGAGGATGGACCTTAAGGGTGCGCTGATGATGGCCTCGACGTTCGCGCCCTTCTGCACCCCGAGTCCCTCGCAGCATTCGCACCAGCCCAGGCGGCTGTTGAACGAGAAGTGGTGCGGAGTCAGTTCGTCGAAGCTCTCGCCGCACTGTTCGCAGGAGCGGTGCTGGGAAAAGCGCAGCTCGCCGCTTTCCGCCAGCGCGATCATCGCACCGTCGCCGCGCGAAAGCGCGTGCTCGACGCTGTCGGCCAGTCGCGCGCGCTGCGCGGCGCGGACGGTCACGCGGTCAATCACCAGCTCGACGCGATGCTGCCGCCGCGAATCGATCTCGACCGAACCGTCGAGCGCAAGGATCTGACCGTCCACGCGCACGCGCGCGTAGCCCTGCTTGCGCTCGCGTTCCAGAAGCTGCGCGTACGTCTCCTGCCCCTCCAACTCGATCGGGGAGAGGAGAATGACTGCCGCGCCCTCGCCCAGCGCGCCGATGCGCTCGACGATCTGGTCCGCGGTCTGCGTGCCGATCGGGATGTTGCAGTTGGGACAGAAACCTTCCGCCAGCCGCGCCCACAGCACGCGAAGGTAGTCGTAGATCTCCGTCACGGTGCCCACCGTCGAGCGCGGCGACTTGCCCGCGGATTTCTGCTCGATGCAGATCGCCGGCGCGAGACCCTCGATGTGCTCGACGCGCGGCTTCTGCATCTGACCCAGAAACTGCCGCGCGTACGCCGAGAGCGACTCGATATACCGCCGCTGCCCTTCCACGTAGAGCGTGTCGATGGCAAAGCTGCTCTTGCCGCTGCCGGACGGTCCGCAGCAGACGGTCATGGCCCGGTGCGGAACCTCGACGCTGACGTGTTTGAGGTTGTGCTCCGAGGCGCCGCGGACGCTGATGGCGGCGGAGAATGGCGAATGCTGAATGTCAGGAGATGAATGCTGAATGCCGAATGCTGAATGCTGAATGTCGGAAGCGGAATCAGCCTTGCGCACATCAGCCGCGGCATCCCGACGCCGGCCTCGTTTTCGACCCGGCGCTCGACCAGAATCGTTGTTTCCCCTTTCGGCATTCGGCATTCGGCATTCGGCATTTGACTCCTCGCTTTCGCTATTCGCCATTCGCCATTCGCCATTCGCCTGTTGCCCTTCGCCCTTCACTGCCAGGACCGCGCGCAGTGCCTCCCCCGTGTAACTCCCCGCCGCGCCCGCCACCTCCTCCGGCGTGCCCTCCGCGACGATCCTCCCCCCCCCCTCGCCGCCTTCGGGACCCAGGTCGATCACCCAGTCCGCCGTCTTGATCACGTCGAGGTTGTGCTCCACGACCACGACCGTGTTGCCCGCGTCCACGAGCCGGTGCAGGACTTCCAGCAGCTTGCGGATGTCCTCGAAATGAAGCCCCGTCGTCGGCTCGTCAAGGATGTAGAGCGTCCGCCCGGTAGCGATCTTGACCAGCTCGCGCGCCAGCTTGATGCGCTGCGCCTCCCCGCCGGACAGCGTCGGCGAAGGCTGCCCCAGCTTGACGTAGTCCAGACCCACGTCGTGGAACGTCTGGAGCATGCCCGCGATCTTCGGCTGGTTGGAGAAATGCTCCAGCGCCTGCTGCACGTCCATCTCGAGCACGTCGGCGATGCCCTTGCCTTTGTAGAGGATGTGCAGCGTCTCGCGGCTGAAGCGCTTGCCGTCGCACACCGGGCAGGGCACCCACACGTCCGCGAGAAAGTCCATGTCGAGCTTGGTGGAGCCGTTGCCCTCGCACGCCTCGCAGCGCCCGCCGCCGCGCTCGCCGGAAGACACGTTGAAGCTGAACCGGCTCTTCGTGTATCCGCGCACCTTGGAGTCCGGCAGCATCGCGTAGAGATCGCGGATCAGGTCGAACAGTTTGATGTACGTGGCGGGATTGGACCGCGGCGTGCGCCCGATGGGCGTCTGGTCGATGGCGATGACCTTGTCGAGGTGATCGGTCCCGTCAATCCGCCGGCAGGCGCCGGGCTTGACGTCGATGGCGCCGTTCAGATCGCGCAGCAGCGTCTCGCAGAGGATGTCATTGACCAGCGAGCTTTTCCCCGAGCCGGACACGCCGGTGACGCACACGAAGCGGCCCAGCGGAATGGCGACGTCGATCTGCTTGAGGTTGTTCTGAGCCGCGCCGACGATGGTGAGCCGGCGCGTGGGGTCGCTGGGGAGCGGATGGGAGCCGCGACCACGCCTCCGATGGGGTCCCGGTGAGGAGGCTGCTCGTCCTTCCACGACGGTCGCGTCGGCGCGCTGTGACCGAGCGTCGCCCGGCGCGCGGAGTTTGGCCGTCGTTCGGTTCGCGGATGCCTTGGTTTTCCTGCTCCGACCCATCGAGCCTCGTTGCCCCCCGGCGGACCTGCGCGTTACGAAAATGCGTCGGGGCAGGAAGGCGATTACAGCGGATGCCGGTCGAAATGTCACGGGCGGGGCCACTGCCAGGATCGAAGTGGTGCGCCCTTGCCGGCGCTACGGGTCCAGAACCCGAAGCGCAAGCTACGGTGGAAGAGTGTCTGCGTGGTTTCCGGCAGGTTGCTGCGATTCGTGCATTCCTGTCGGCGATTCTCGACGACGGGAGGAAACCCGCGATAATTACATCGCGGTTCCAGTTCCAGTACCGGTGGGTCAGCCGACAGGGCCCGGTGGGTCAGCCGACATGACCCGGTGGGTCAGCCGATAAGACCCGGTGGGACGTGCCGCGTGGCAGCCGCGTGGGAGCAAGGCATGAGCGAGACAGAAAAAGCAGACGGGGTCGCCAGCGCCTCAGCGGACTTGCGCGCTGTCGCCGACCCGGGCGCCGCTTCTCCGTCGCCGGGAAAGTGGAAAGGACGCCTGCGCAAGTTCTGGCGCGAGTGGGTCAAACCCATGCTCGTCGTCGTGCTCGTCCTGTGCACGTTTCGCTCCGCCGTGGCCGACTGGAACGACGTGCCCACCCCCTCCATGGACCCGACGATCCTCCCCGGCGATCGGATTCTCGTAAACAAGCTGGCGTACGATCTGAAGTTCCCGTTCACGCGCTGGCACATCGCGGAATGGGGCGGTCCCAGCCGCGGCGAGATCGTCGTTTTCTTCTCCCCCAAGGACGAGACGCGCCTCGTGAAGCGCGTGATCGGTCTGCCCGGCGACGTGGTTGAGCTGCGCGGCAACCGTGTACTCATCAACGGCCTGCCGATGGAATACGCGGCGGAGGACCACTCGGCCGTGGATTCGCCGCGACTGCCGGGTCGGGCGCTGCTGACGGAGAATCTCACCGGTGTCGAGCATCCCGTTCGGCTGACGCCGTCGGCGCCGTCGAAACGCAATTACGGACCGCAGCGCGTGCCGGACGGCTGCTACTTCGTCATGGGCGACAACCGCGACAACAGCCACGATTCCCGCTGGTTCGGCTGCGTATCGCGCGAACGCATCATCGGGCGGTCGTCGCGCGTGGTGCTCTCCGTGGATCCGTCGCACTACTACCTGCCGCGCTGGGGACGCTTCTTCGAGGCGCTGCCGTAACAGGCTGTTGCAGTAGGGGTGGCACGGACCTCCGGGACGTGCAGATCCCCGCGAATGCCGCGAAAGGGTGGCGCGGGTTCGCAGCAGCGGACCGGTGTGGCATCCACGCTCCCGCAGGTGTTCCACGCGCCACGGCAGGGCGAGTACGCCCGACCGTGCCACCCTCCTGGGAGAAAGCGGGGAGAATCCTGCCGCGTCACGACGGATGGCGCAGCGCGGGCCGGCCGATCGGGTGGTACTCCAGCCCGTACCGCCGCAGCGTCGCGGATTCGTAGAGGTTGCGCCCGTCGAAGATGACCTTCGTGCGCAGCCGCGCGGCCACTTCCTCAAAATCCGGGCTGCGGAACTCGTTCCACTCCGTGCAGATGAACAGCACGTCGGCCCCGTCGAGCGCGTCGTAGGGGCGCGGATGATACGTCAGCTTCTCGCCGTACACCTTGCGGACGGCGTCGATGGCCTTGGGGTCGTGCAGGCGGACCTTCGCGCCGGCGGCGAGGAGCTGGTCGATCAGCACCAGCGCCGGCGCCTCGCGGATGTCGTCGGTGTTCGGCTTGAAGGCGGCTCCCCACAGGGCGCAGGTCAGCTTGCCGGCGCGATCGGCGAAGCGCTCGCGGAACTTGTCGAACAGCACGCGCTTCTGCCTTTCGTTAACCTCGTGGATGGCGGGCAGGATCTGCGCCTTCATTCCCGAGTCCGCCGCCACGTGTGCCAGCGCCTGCACGTCCTTCGGGAAGCAGCTTCCGCCGTATCCCGCGCCGGGATAGAGGAAATGGTGCCCGATGCGCGCGTCACTGCCGATCCCGCGCCGCACTTCATCCACGTCCACGCCGAGCCGGTCGCAGAGGTTGGCGATCTCGTTGATGAAGCTCACGCGCATCGCCAGGTAAGCGTTGGCCGCGTACTTCGTCAGTTCCGACGCGCGCCGCCGCACGTGCAGAATAGGCTTGTGATTGCGGACGAAGGGGCGGTACAGCTCCTCGATGATCCGCCCGGCCTCGGGGGATTCGGCGCCGATCACGACCCGGTCGGGGAACTGAAAGTCGCGCACCGCGCCGCCTTCCTTCAGAAACTCCGGATTGCTCACGACGTCCACGCGGTGCTTGGCGCGCTCGTGGATGATGTGCTCGACGCGCTCCGCCGTGCCGACGGGGACGGTGCTCTTGATGGCCACGACCAGCGGGCGCGAGACGCGCGAAGCCATGTCGCGCGCGAACGCCTCGATGTGCGAAAGGTCCGCCGCGCCGCTGGGCAGCGGGGGCGTGCCGATGGCGATGAACACGACTTCGGCGTGGTGGATGGCTTCGTCGAGGTCGCAGGTGAAACGGATGCGCTCGGCGGCGCGGTTCTGGGCGATCAGGTCGGCAAGTCCCGGCTCGAAGATCGGGCACTTGCCGGCGTTCAACTCGTCCACGCGGGCGCGGTTGATGTCGTAGCAGACGACGCGGTTGCCCGTGTCCGCCAGGCAAGCGCCCGTGACCAAACCCACGTATCCGCTCCCCGCGATGGTGATGCGCATGATCGAAATCCTCGTGGCATTTCACGCCGGCAATTTCGCCGGCGCTGGCCAACCATGCCTGCTGGGACGCATTTCGCCGGTCTGAGCGAGCTCCACGTCGCTGCAGCCTGCGCCCACCCCGACGTTATCCTCCCCAGCGCCTTCTCCCACATCTTATCGGGCAAAGCACGTCGGACGACAAGTGATTCGGGGAGACAGCCTCGGAGCCGCGCAAGCCCGTCCGCGAGGCTCAGGTTGCAACCCACGCCCGCAGCGACGCGGGCGCGGTGGGGTTTGAGCCGCGGGGCCGAGCCGGCGCATTGACGTCCGAACAAAATCCAAATAACATGCTCCGGGCTTCGAGATCGAGGGACCGGAATGCGCCTGCGAGTCGTTGACAATCCGCCCAGTCCGTACACCAGCCGCTACGCCGACTGGCTCGAACCCCCGCCGGACGCGCGCGTCGAAGTGTACGAGGAGACCGCCCGCAGCATTCTCTCGCGCAACGACAGCCCGGACATTCCGTTCACCTGGTCCGTCAATCCATACCGCGGCTGTCAGCACGCCTGCGCCTACTGCTACGCGCGCCCCACGCATGAGTACCTTGAGTTCGGCGCGGGCACGGATTTCGAGACGCGGCTCGTCGCCAAGGTCAATGCGCCGCAGTTGCTCCGCGCCGCGCTGGTTAAGCCGAGGTGGCGGCGCGAGCGCATCTGCTTCTGCGGCGTGACCGATTGTTACCAGCCGATCGAAGCGACGTACGGGCTGACGCGGCGATGCCTGGAAGTCTGTCTTGAGTTCCGCAATCCCGTGGGCGTGATCACCAAGGGTTTCCTCGTGGTGCGCGACATCGACCTGCTGACGCGGCTTGCGGAGCAGGCCGGCGCGAGCGTGCACCTCAGCATCCCGTTTGCCGATCCGCAGACGTCCAAGCTCCTGGAACCTCAGGCGCCACCGCCTTCGCGCCGCTTCGAGGCCTTGCGCAGGTTGGCAGAGGCGGGCCTGGATGTGAGCCTCATGCTCTCCCCGATCATTCCGGGTCTGAACGACACCGACATTCCGGAGATTCTCGAGCGCGCCGCAGAGGCCGGCGCGACGTCCGCAAGCTACAGCGCCCTGCGGCTGCCGGGCAGCGTCGAGCCGGTGTTCGTCGAACGCCTTCGCGCCGCGCTGCCGCAGCGCGCGGAAAAAGTGCTCGCGCGCATCCGCGACATGCGCGGCGGGCGGATGAACGAGACGCGCTTCGGCGCGCGCATGCGCGGTGAGGGCGTGTACTGGACGGCCATCCGGCACTTGTTCGCCGTGACGGCGCGGAGATTCGGGTTGGGCGCGGAGGTTGCGGCGGTTGCGGATATTCCCGCAGCCGCGCCGCCAGAGGAGCCTGCTCGCGCCTTGCCGACTCAACTGCAGCTCGACTTTTGAACGCGCGGGCGCTCCGAACAGCACGCGGTCTCCACACCCATTGAAGCACGAAGAGGCTGCGGCGAAGATCATTGCCGCGTCCCCACCGCAGCCGCCCCAATCAATCTGCCGACCCTGCGCAACGTCAGCCTCAACCTGCTGCGCTGGAAAAACGTCGCCAACATCGCCGCCGCCTTCCGCCGCCACGCCGCCCACCCCCTCGAAGCGCTGGTCCGCATCAGACCCGATTCTTGAGAATTGAAACACGTTGGGCTTGGAAACCGCTTGACTTCCCGACGACTCTGTCGTATGTTATTGGTCAGGGTGGGGTTCAGTGTTCTGCGCTCCCGACCACCGACCACCGACCACCGACCACCGACCACCGACCACCGACCACCGACCACCGACCACCGACCACCGACCACCGACCACCGACCACCGACCACCGACCACCGACAGTTCGGCGGCCGGCGCTGGGATTGCCGCGTCGCGGCGGCAGGACTACTTCGGGCTCGGGCGCGTAGCGTGGGGAGGGAGAGCCAACGTCCCGGCAGGTGAGGGTTGACCCGTTCGTTCGCTTCTTTCAACTGGCGGGGCTACCATGATGATCACTTGGATCTGCGCATGGGTGGCGCTTGCAGGCGCGGGTTCCGCGCCGGGCTTGCGGCTGGCCTTCGACTGGGGCGACGGCGTCACTTTTGGAAACTGGACCACCTACACGAGCTGGGGCGAGGCTTCGACAGGCTATCCGGATGACAGCTCGGACGACGCTGAGATCGAGGTCGGCGCCGAGGTTACGTTTGATTTCTCCTCGTCCTTGACGATTGATGACCTGATTTTGTTCAACGTCTTCTCTGACTTCGGCTGCCCCACCACCATCACCAGCGGTTCAACGCCGGCGGCGAAGACGCTGTCGCGTGATACCGTGGTCCTGGGCGGGAGCGGAGGAAAGACAATTGTTTGCCTCAGCAATGGGGCGCGGATCGTCACGTACTGACCGGCGAGGGGGCGACGAGGGCGGATCCGCAGGCCGCAAGGGCTGAGGACCGCCGCGATAAACGCAGTTTCCTCGATGACTTACCCAAGGAGGATTTCATGACCGTAAGTGCGTGCGTATGCCTGGCGACGATTGCGTGGGCGGCGGCACCCGCTCCCATGCCTCGCATGGCGAATAACAAGTTTAATGTGATTCCGAACGGGAATACGAGTAATTGGGACGTAGATGCGAACTGGAGCCTCGGCCACAAGCCTACGAATACTGAGATTGCCGAGATCGTCGGCTCCCGAACTTGCGTCATCCCCCAGAACTACACGCAGGCGGTATGCGCAGGCCTTGTGGTCAACGGCAGCGCCACGCTTGAAGGCGACAGCAGCTCGAAGATTGTCGTGTCCGGCGATTCGACCATCGACGGGACGGTGAACGCCTTCCATTGTGAACTGGCGATTTCCGGCGACCGCACGTTCACCGGCGACGGGGGCGCAATCGTTCTCGACAAAGACGCCAAGATCACCGCGGCCAACGGGTCGAGCGACAAGCTCACCATCCAGGGCGTCGGCACGCCGCGAGCCGACTCTTTGACGATCACCGGAGTGGGTATCATCGAAGTTGCGCTGCACAACAACGCCTACGTCGTCGCGTACTTCAATGGCGGCGACGGTACCGAACTTCGCCTGACGACGTACAGCAAGACGGGCGGATCGAGCGGTCACTGGGTCGCTGAGGGCGACGACACGCTGCGCGTCCAGTCCAACGTCACCAGCGGGTCAGCCGTGTGGGAACTGGTGGACCTTGCCGGCGAGCCGGCGATCAAGATCGGCACGGACGACAACAGTGATCCCGCGTGCGTCACCGTCACCGGGAGCTTCACCATCAGAATCGGCAAGCTTCAGGTGGGCGACGGCAGTTTCTTCTGCACGACGGGGGCGCTGGTCTGGGAGTCGGTGGACGCCGGGGGCGGCAACTGGACCTCTCCCCAGATCGTGGCCGAGGATGCGCTGACCGCGCGCTTTGGTCTGGGTGGAGCGTCCCCTTGCGCCTGTCCGTGATCGGATGGGGGGGCCGATTCAAGACTGGTATCTGACGGCAGGGGTCTGCGGAATAGTATGGGATGAAGGTCGTCCGCTCCCGCCATGTTTTGTCGGGGGCGGACGATTATCTGTCAGAGCGCAAGCGAGCATGTTTGATCGCAACACCACGAACCAGTTTGCCCGCCACGCCCGGGGCCTTCTGGCAGCTACCGCGCTGATGCTGTGTTCGAGCCTTGCGTCGGCCGGCCCGCCGAAGGGGTTCGAGGTCGTGTACTTCGCGGCGGCGGACCGGCTGCCCGGCTGGCCGAACATCAACGACTGCGGGCAGGTCGTCTTCTGGCAGGGGTACGTCTCCGCCTCGGACGCGGAAATCTATCTCTACGACAACGGAAACGTTTACAACATCACGGACGACGATGTCGCGGACGCCTGGCCCGACATTAACGACCGCGGCGTTATTGCATGGACGCGCTCTCCAGACACTTTTGGGCATGGCGAAGTGTACATTTACGATCACGGAATGCGCCGGCGCCTCGGCAGCGGGATCACGCCTTATATCAACGGCCATGGACATGTGGCCTGGTCGTGGCGGTACGGCGAGGATTGCACGGCTTTGGATAAGGTCATGTACTACAACGGAACGCAGGTCGCCCAACTGACCGTGGGTGACGACCTGTCAAACCAGTCGATTCGGATCAACGAATGGGATGAGGTCACCTGGAATCGGTATGATCTTTGCCATTCCCCTTGGACCAGTGAGGTGTTTCTCTGGGGACGGGGAGGCATGAGGCGTCTGTGGGGCGACACACAGTTGGTTGCCACTGACTTGAACAACAGCCGTGAAGTCGTGTGGCTGGAGGATCCTCCGTACGTCGTAGTTCTTTGGAGAGACGGTCAGCGGCACATCATCACCGAGCCTCTTTGGGGCACGCAGCCCGCGATCAACGACCGCGGCGACATCATGATGACGCACCAGCCCGACGACCATTCATCCGAGGTCTGGCTATACCGCGTGGAGCCGTCGGGACCGCGTTTCTACCGCATCACCGACAACACCTACTACGACAACATCGGCGAGTTGAACAACTGGGGCGAAGCGGCTTGGAACTGGGTTTTCGATCCGGACGCGGAATGGACCGGCGGCGTGGGCATGATGCGCCGCATCCGCACGGGTGAAGCGGACTTCGACGGCGACATTGACCTGACGGACTACGCGAAGCTCTTCGCCTGCCTCAACGGACCCGGCTTTCTGGATCGCCATCGCGCCGACCCGACGGACACGTTGTGCGACTGCCGCTTCCTCGACCTCGATCATGACAACGACGTGGACCTGCGCGACCTGTCCTGTTTTCAGAATGCTTTTGGCTCGACACCGTAGAGGGCGGCGGGCGGGAGCGGCTGTATGACGGGGCCTGTCTACTTCTTTCGTCTTCGGAATCAGTCGTTTCCGGCTCGTTTGTCGAGCCGCATGCCGAGTTGACCTTCGCCAAGTTCATCGCCTCGCTCATGGCGCACGTGTCGCGGATCGGAGCATAGGTCATCATGAAATCCGCGCGTCTTTGCGGCGATCGCCAAGACGAAGCCCAAACCGATGTTCGTTCCCGGCGTCGGCCATCCGAAAACCGATCGAGCGCGACCCGGAAGCAAGCTGGTGCCGAGGTGACTAGAACCTATCCCAGAACCCGGCGAGCCGCGAACTTCAGTTCGCGCGGAACTTCGAATCTCCGAGGAATTCGTCGGACTTGACGTTCTCGCAAGGTCTGATGGACCGGTTTCGGGATAGGTCTTAGTGGATTCCGCGATCCGCCTACGCCCGTTCAATCAGCGTCGCCACGCCTTGGCCCACTCCCACGCAAAGCGTGGCGAGCGCGCGGCGGATTTGCGGGCGGCGCTGCAGCTCGTGAACGATCGTGGTCACGAGCCGTGCGCCGCTCATGCCGAGCGGATGACCCAGCGCGATCGCGCCGCCGTTGGGGTTGACTCGCGCGTCGGAGAACTCGGGCACGCCGAGCGCGCGCAGACACGCCAGCGACTGCGCCGCGAAGGCTTCGTTCAGCTCGATCAGGTCGATGTCCGCGAGCGTCAGACCCTCGCGCCGCAGGAGCTTTTGCGTCGCGGGGACCGGGCCGATCCCCATGCAACCCGGGTCCACGCCCGCCGTCGCCGAAGAACCCACCACCGCCAGCGGTTTGAAACCGAGGCGACCGGCCGCCGCAGCCTCGACCAGCAGCAGCGCGGCCGCTCCGTCGTTGATGCCCGAGGAATTGCCGGCCGTCACCGTCCCCGCCTCGCCCGGCTTGACAAACGCCGGCCGCAGCTTGGCGAGCGTTTCGGGCGTCGTGTCCGGGCGCGGGTGTTCATCGCAATCCACGAGGATTGGCTCGCCCTTCTTCTGGGGGATCGGCACGGGCACGATCTCGTCCGCGAAGCGTCCGGACTGCATGGCGCGGGCGCATTTCGTCTGGCTCTCCAGCGCGAAGCGATCTTGGTCCTCGCGGGAAATGGAGTGCTGCCGCGCCACGTTTTCCGCCGTCTCGCCCATGCTGAACGGGAAGTGCATCGCGGCGAGCTTGGGATTGGTGAAGCGCCAGCCGATGGTCGTGTCGTACGCTTCGATGCGGCGGTCGAACGCTTCCTCGCTCTTGGCCATCACCAGCGGGGCGCGCGTCATGCTCTCCACTCCGCCGGCGACGATTACCTCCACACAGCCGGTTTCGATCATCCGGGCGGCGATGTTCACGGCCTCCAGGCCCGACGCGCACAGACGGTTCACCGTGGCGCCCGGCACGCTGACGGGCAGCCCCGCGAGCAGCGCGGCCATGCGCGCGACGTTGCGGTTGTCCTCGCCCGCCTGGTTGGCGGCGCCGAGATACACGTCGTCGATGATCGCCGGGTCGATGCCGCTGCGCGAGACCACCTCGCGGATGACCAGCGCCGCCAGGTCGTCCGGCCGGACGGATTTCAGCGCGCCGCCGTAGCGCCCAATCGGCGTGCGCACCGCGTTGATAATGACCGCTCGACGTGTCATGCACGAATTCCTGCTGAGTCAGCGCCGACAGGGTCTCTGCCAAGCGCCCCAACTCGCGGCACCAGTACACTCGGACCGCGTGCGACACGCAAGCCGCAGGTCGTGCACCGGAGCTGTTTCGTTACGGGCGTGCCACTGCTCTGTGAGCAGTGTCTTTCGACGTTGCAGTGCTCACAGAGCAGTGGCACGCTACCACCCCCCCAAGCACTGCTCACAGAGCAGTGGCACACGATCAACCGTCAGGGTAGTCCATCACCCAGGGTAGTCCACCATCCAGGATGGTCCATCATTCAGGGTGGTCCATCATCAACGGAACATCCCGTCTTCCCTCCCAGAACCGCGCGCTGGACCACTCCCAGTCCGTCGGTCGCGCGACCAGCCCCCGGCGGACCGGGTTTGCGTGGATGTAATCGACCACGGCCGCGGCGGTTTTCTCGCGGAAGACGTTGTGATCGAACCCGCCGCCCGCCTGCCAGAAGCGGAACACCTCACGCGTCGGATACTGGACCGTCAGCCGCTCGATCCAGTCGCCCGCGCCGCGCTGAATCAGAAACGCCTTGGCGGCTGCCGCAACCGGGCGTTCCAGGGCCGCCAGAATACGGCGCATCTCGTATCCCGCCCGACGCGGGCAAGTCAGCAGGTGCACATGCTCGGGCATGATGACGTACGCCCACAGCGCCACGTCTAGCTCGCGCCTTGTCGCGTCCATCGCATCGATGACCCAGCGCCGTGTCCGGTCGCGCGACAGCAGCGGCAGCCGGCGGTGGCAGGAGTAGGTGAGAAAGTGCGCGTGCCCGGCTTCATTCCATGCTTCGCGCGTCTTGCGGATCTCGCAAGCCACGCGGTTACCCTACCGAGAGGCTGTCCCTGGACCAAGACCACTGCTCACAGAGCAGTGGCACACCCGTCGGTGGCACACCCAGCAGTGGCACACCCGTCGGTGGCACACCCGTCGGCTTCAAGGATTCTTGGATCCCGTGACGCAGCCGGTCGCTTGAACGTCCATGCGGCGGTACGATCGCCCGGCAGCGGAATCTTCGAGAAAGGCGCCAGCACATGACATCATCCTCCGTGGCCGACCGCATCCTCCGCCTCATCGGACAGCGCGGGTACACGCCGAAGAGCGCGGCGGAACTTGCGGGTTTGATGCGCCTCAGCGACGAGGAGCGCGGCGAGTTTCACGACGCGTGCAAGGCGCTGATGAAGACCGGTCGCGTGGTGATGGGCAGCCGCAACGCCCTCATGCTCCCCGAGCCGCCCGGCAAGATCGTCGGCACCTTTCGCGCCAACCCGCGCGGCTTCGGCTTCGTCATCCCTGAAACGCCCTACGCCCACGGCGACCTGTTCATTCCCGAAGGCCGCTCGCTCAACGCGGTCACCGGCGACACCGTCCGCGCCCGCGTCCGCAAGCGAGGCCGGCGCGAAGGGCGGATGATCTACGAGGGCGAGATCGTCGAGATCGTGACGCGCGGGCGGCGGCAGTTCGTCGGCGAGATCAAGAACGAATTCGGTCAGTGGTTCGTCGTGCCCGACGGGCGCATCCTGCATGCTCCGGTGTTCATCGGCGACGCCTCCGCGCGGGGAGCGCGGCGCGGCGACCAGGTCGTTGTGGAGATCACCGAGTACCCCGTCGGCGAGCGCAAGGCGCGCGGCGTCATCGTGAAGGTGCTGGGCAAGCGCGGCGAGCCGGAGGTGGACCTCGAGAGCATCCGCGTCCAGTACGATCTGCCCGCCGAGTTCCCGGAAGACGTGCTCGAAGACGCGCGGCGGGTCATCGCCGAATACGACGAGACCGCGGAGCGCAAGCGGCGCGAGGTGCTCGCCGACGCGACGATCATCACCATCGACCCGCCCGACGCGCGCGACTTCGACGACGCCATCTCCCTGACGCGCCACCGCGACGGCACGATCGAGCTGGGCGTGCACATCGCCGACGTGGCCCACTTCGTCCGCGATGGCACGCCGCTCGATGTCGAAGCGCGGCGCCGCGCCAGCAGCATCTACTTCCCGCGGCACGTCATCCCCATGCTGCCCGAAGTCCTCTCCAACGGATTGTGCAGCCTGCAGGAAAAGCAATGGCGGCTGACGAAAAGCGCGTTTATCACCTACGACGACGCCGGCCGCCCCGTCCGCTCGCGCTTCGCCAACACCATGATCCGCTCCGCGAAACGCCTCACGTATCAGCAGGCGCAGGCGATCCTCGACGGCAAGGTCGGACGCACGCCCAAGCCCGTGGTCGAGTTGCTCGCAGAGATGGATCGGTTGGCGAAGACCATCCGCCAGCGCCGCCTGCGCGACGGCATGATCGTCCTCGACCTCTCCGAGATCGAGCTGAAGTACGACGACGACGGACGGCTCATCGACGTGGTCCCCGCCGATGCGAGCTTCACGCACACGCTCATCGAGATGTTCATGGTCGAGGCGAACGAGGCCGTCTGCCGCGCGCTGACCGACGCGAAAGTCCCGCACCTTCGTCGGCTCCACGACGAGCCGAGCTTCTCGGCGATCGAGTCGCTCTCGAAGTTCATCCGCGTGCTGGGACATTCGCTGCCGCGCCACCCGCAGCGCGGCGACCTCCAGCAGCTTCTCGACGGCGTGCGCGGCACGAACCTCGCATTTCCCGTTCACTTCGCCGTGCTGCGCTCGATGCAGCAGGCGGAATACGGTCCGCAGCTCATCGGCCACTTCGCCCTCGCCAGCCGCCACTACGCGCACTTCACTTCGCCGATCCGCCGCTACCCGGACCTGACGATCCACCGGCTGCTCGATCTGCACGTCAGCGGAGAGCTGCGCCGCGCGAAAGCCACCGTCGCCGTGCCGGACACCGCCTCGCTCATCGAGCTGGGCAGTCATTGCAGCACGCGCGAACGCCACGCCGAGGCCGCGGAGCGCGAACTGCGCCTGGTGAAGATTCTTCGGCTGCTGGAGCAGCACGTCGGCGACGAACTGCCGGGGATTGTCACGGGCGTCACGCAGTTCGGCTTGTATCTGCAGGTGGACAAGTACCTCGTGGACGGCGTGTTGCGGCTGGAGTCCATCGGCGACGACTGGTGGGACGTGGACACCAAGGGCGGCTGCATCGTGGGGCAGCGCAGCGGCGTGCGCGTCACCATCGGCGACCGCCTGCCCACGATCATCCAGCGCGTGGACCTCCCGCAGCGCCAGCTTGAACTCGCGCTGCCGCTGAATCGGCTCAAGAAATCCGCCGCCGCAAGAAACAGGCCGGAGGTCTCCAGCGCCGCCGGAAGGCGTGGCGCGGGACGATCTGCCGCCGGTCGGCGTGGCCCCGGACGACCTGCCTCTGGACCCCCTGCCGACGGTCGAGTTGCCGACGGACGACCTACCGACGGACAACCTGTCGGCGGACGGCGTGCCGGCGACGGTAGAAATGCACCCTCAGGAGGGGAATCGAGACAAGGACGCCAACGCCGCGGCCGCCGGGCGCGCCGTAAGAAGCGATGACCGTCGAATCAAGCACGCGCCGGTATCAATCGCGCCAAGAGTGGGGTGGGTCTTTGACGTGAGGCAGGTCCTCGGGGTGGGGCAGGTCTCCGAGGTGAGGAAGGTCCTCAAGGTGGGGCAGGTCGCTGACCTGCCTCTGGTCCAGCAGGTCTCCAGACCTGCTGCTCAGGGATTACGACCTGGTCTTCACGCTGCTGGCAGAAATCGCCGGCTGAGATAGCCGGCAGACCCTTGGCAACTCAGAGAGCTGCCCCACCCCCGACAGATCAGAGAGCTGCCCTACCACGCCAACCTGCTGCTCAATCCGCCTCGCACTCAGCACTACGCGCCGATCCGATGGATTGAGATTACGGGTTCACGGCGGGTGGCCTGCGGGTTGCCTACGAGCAGGACCAGCGCTTCACTGACTTTCAGGGGTGCGCGTCCGGCAACATGTGCGGTCACGGGTCGGGATGATGGCGACGAGGCGATCGAGCCGGCGGGCGAGTCCGCGTCCATCGCACCCTGCGCCGCAACAGACGACAGACCCGGCGCCGCGGCAGAGGGCAGACCCTGCGCCGCGGCAGACGGCAGACCCTGCGCCGCAACAGGCGGCAGACCCAGCGCGCGGGCGGCCTCCAGCAGCATCGCGCGGACGTCCGTTCGCGCGGCCTCGATGCGATACGGGATGACGCCGTAGAGCAGCGAGAGCCGGTGACAGACCTGCGGGTCTGATGAGAAGCCGACGATCGCGCGGCGCGGGCGGTACTTGCTGATCCACGCCGCCGTCGTGCCCGTGCGGCACCAGATGGCGATCCAGTCCGCATCGAGGTCGGCGGCCACGTTGGCGGCGCTGCGCGCCACGGCGGCCGTCGTCGGGTCCATGTCCGCGCCGACGAGGCGGATCGACGACCGCCGGCTTTGGGCGTCATCGAACGCGCGGTCGTGACCGGCGCCCACCGCCGAATCGTGCGCCGCTGAAGCATCCGACGCGGAGCCAACCGCGCCCGGAGCTTCCCCGCGACCGCGCATCGAGCGCCGCTGGTAGTCCGCCACGCCCTGCGTGATCTGGTTCATCACTTTCAGCGCTTCGAGCGGATACTGCCCGCTGGCCGTCTCCGCGGACAGCATCACCGCGTCCGCCCCGTCAAACACCGCGTTGGCCACGTCGCTCACCTCGGCGCGCGTCGGCGTGGGCTGATCGACCATGCTCTGAAGCATCTGCGTGGCCACGATGACCGGTCGACCGGCGAGACTGCACCGCGCGATCATGTCCTTCTGCAGCAGCGGCACGCGCGTCAGGTCGGTCATGACGCCCAGGTCGCCGCGCGCCACCAGCAGCGCATCCGACACGCGGATGATGTCGTCGAGGTGCTCGATGGCCTGCGGCGTTTCGATCTTGCTGACAATGGGGATGTTGGCGCCGGCGATGTTGAGCCGCTCACGCAGGGAGATGACGTCGTCGGCGCGGCGGACGAAGGACAGGGCGAGGTAGTCGAGCTGGTGCGCAATCGCCCACGCCACGTCGCGCTCGTCCTTCTCCGTCAGCGACGGCAGCGACAGGTCGGTGTCCGGCAGAATCAGCCCCTTGGCGCTGCTGATCTTGCCGCCCACGTCGCAGCGGCAGGTCAGCTCGTCCCGCTCCTTCCCGATGATGCGAAGCTGGATCAAGCCGTCGTCGATCAGCAGACGGTGTCCGACCTGGGCTTCGTCGATCACCGCCGCGTGATTCGTGGAGAACCGCTGCGCGTCGCCGTCGAGCGGCTGGCGGACAATGCGGCATTCGTCCCCGCGCCGCAGGACCGCGCCGGGCGCGATGCGACCAATGCGCAGCTTGGGACCGCACAGATCGCCGAGCACCGCAAGGTGCAGCTTCCGCTCATCGGCCACGCGGCGGACCCGCGCCAGCGCGGCTTCATGACCCTCGTGCGTGCCGTGGGAGAAGTTCAGCCGCGCCACGTCCAGCCCCACGTCGATCAGCGCGCGGATCATGTCTTCGGATTCGCTGGCGGGACCGAGCGTGGCGACGATCTTCGTCGGGTTCATCCGGGCATCATAAGCGGATCGCGCCGTGCGGCGAGTCGCCCAGCCCGCCGCAGTGTGGAGGGAGCGCCTTCCGCCCTCGCTTGCGCTTCGGGTTCTGAACCCGTAGCGCAAGCAAGGGTGAGCAGGCTGAACCCGTAGCACAAGCAAGGGTGAGCAGTCTGAACCCGAAGCGCCAGCAAGGGCGCGCCTTGCGGTCCCCCAGCGGCGGCGACGACCCACGGCACACGCAGCCCGGGCAGGCGTTCCGACCGGCTGCACCCGATTTTCCTGGCACACCCCCGCTGCTCACCCGGCATTCGCGATGCAACCAGATTGAGCATCGGGTATAACATGGGCATGTCTGATACGATGGGACAGCGCCGAGTTCGTGCCCTTCTCGATCAAGCTCCACATCGAAGAGGCGAGCGATTCCGTGCGGTCGGCATGGTGCTCGTCCTCGTAGCGTCAGCGGGAAACGCCGGCGCAAAAGAGACGCACTTCGAGAAGGTCAAGTTCGAACTGCTGCAGCTCTATGTGAAGTGCACGACCTGCCACGCGGACGACAAGGGCGCGGGCCTGACGAAGTACGGGCAGCGGCTTGCGGGCATGGGGAAAGAGACCGGCGTGCAGGAACGCATGCGGCGGATGGAGCGCCGCGTGTCCGAGGAGCTGGCGCAGACCGAGCCTGGCGCGGAAAACGACCGCGTGGACATCGACGGCGACGGCGCGCTCAACTGGGTGGAGATTCTATGCGGCAGCAACCCTTCCGATGCGGCAAGCGTACCGCCCAAGCATGACATCCAAGGGCCCGCGCCCATACCGACAGGCCCCACGCCGGCGGCGACTGTGGAGCCCGCAGAACCAGCGCCGGCGCCCGCGGAGCCTGCACCTGCGAACCCCACGCCCGGCGAGCCTGCGCCTGCGGCGCAGAATTCGTCACCGCCTCCCCCACCAACCGGGAAAGAGCGTCCTCAGTCACCCGCTCCGCCGGCCGCGTTCGACCGCGCGCGCGTTGAGGCCATCGTGGATTGCCGGCTTTGCCACACGAGCGTCGAGAAGCGCGGCGGCGGCGACGCGTCAACCGGCGAGGGTGCGGCGAAGCGCGGCAACCGGGGAGATCGAGCGGGCGCGGCGAAGCAGAAAGCGGACGATGATGATGAAGCCCCCCACAACGCGTTCGGCGAGTTGATTGCCAAGCTCGATCCGCCCGCGCCCGCCGCTCGACCGGGTAGCAGCGCCCGTGCGCCTGCCGCGAAACCGGAGCCTGTCGATTTCCTCACGCGCTTCCACAAGGTTGCCAACCAGGATCTCGACCGCGACAAGGCGCGCAACTGGGAGGAGATCGCCACGTTCCACTGGCCCACCGACAAGGCGGACACGCCCTCCGCCGCTGAGCTTGCCGCGCTGAAGGAACGTATGTTGCAGGCGCGCCGCGGCGACATCGGCTTCGGCAAGGCTCATCCGCGGTAGTGGAATGCCTCAGAATTGGCGCATCGTCTGTCTTTCACAGCCGCGCCCGGTGGGTCTTTCAGAGCCGCGCCCCGTAAGTCTTCGAGAGCCGCGTCCGATGGGTTTTTCAGAGCCGCGCCCGTAAGGAAGCGAGTTGTGCCGCACGGAAGCGGCAACGCTGCCTCAGGGTCGCGGCTCCGATAGCATCCAGGCTCAACGACCCACGACAGCAGCCTCGGATCACAGAGCCGTGGGACTCGTCGATCCCGCGCCTGGCGTTATCGGCCTTGCAGCTTGTCCTCCCGCCGTTTGCCCAGCTATGGTGTCAATAGCTGAAGAGTCGGTCGATTGAACTGCCGCTGCGGCGCGCGCCGCGGATGTAACCGCGCCTGTCGAGCGGCGGGGTGGCACGGTCTGGCGTGCTCGCCAGGCCGTGGCGACAGGGTGGCACGGTTGCGCCGCAGGGTGGCACGGATGCGCCGTTGGGTGGCACGGGTCCGCAGCAGCGGACCCGTTTTGGCGGAAGCAACGGGCTTGGCTTTTCAATCGAAACGTAAAGCGCGTTCCGCGGCGGTGGACGTCAATAAGACGCATGGGTCTGATTCGATCAGGAAGGGGAAAAGTTATGAGAGGTTCGATGCGCAGCCGGGGTGCAGGTCTCATGGTTCTGGTCCTTGGAGGGGTCGCCGCGGCCGCGCCGCATGAGAACAACATCCATGTTGGAGTGACCGCCGAGGGCGTTCTCGCCGTGCACATGGAAATGGATCATCCTCAGCCGCTGCCGCTGTCGATCCATCCTGACCTGCATGGGTGGCTTGGAACCTCCCCGGCCTTCGAGGCGCTCGTTCGCCCCGACGGCGACCTCAATCCCATCGAGGAGGGCGCCGACATCCACCTCGAACTGATCAGCATCCAGCCGGCGCTGAGGCTTTATGATCACGATCTGGCGGAGGTCCTCGTGGGCGGGTTCCTGCACCTCGGCGGCGCCGGCTTCGAAACGCACGGCGTGTACCACATCGACTCGGAAGACCCGGCCTATCATTTCGAGCAGGGCGTCTGGGAACTGGAATACAGGATCGTGGACGAAGGGACCACCGGGTACGGATCATCCCAGGTTTACATGCAGCATTTCACCACCGGCTGCGCGGCGGACCAGCGTCTCAGCGCCGTCTGCAAGATGCGCCGCGACGGGTCGTGGCAGATCGTCGCCAAGGTCAAGCGCGGCAGCGCGATGGCCGAGTTGACGCTCCGCATCGACGAAGACCCGAACACGGACACGCTGCTCATGCTGGACCTCGACGGCCGGGGCAAGGTGAAGTTCCCCAACGTGTCGATGGACCACCACCACGTGGAAGTCGTCGAGTGCGGGCAGATGGCGCACGCCGAATGCATGTGAGCGCGGGCACGTAGAGGACGGCCTGCATCACAAGGCATCCAGCCCGGTGGAGAGGGTGCGCTGCGGCACGGTTGGGAGACTCACTCCCGCCGCCCAGCAGAACCGCGGATGGTCTTGTTTTGCTGCGACTGCGCCCACTCATGGTTGCTTCGCATCGCGTCCGAACGGGCGTTGGCGCCACTTGCGTGCTGAGACGTCCTGGGCCGGCTTCAGCCGGGCGCTTTTTGCCACCGCCTTGACGCGGTGGGGACCTGCCGACGGGGCGCCGCCAGCCGGGCTTCAGCCGGCTTGCGCTGCGCACAGGAAAACCCGGCTGAATTCGGCTTGTCTGATGCGCCAAGCGCTCACTTCACCCGCTCAAGCGGGTGGCAAGCGCCGGTCGGCTGATGCCGACCATCCCCTTCACGAGCGTGAGCCGATCCTCAAGGCGCGTCATTCGCGGCGTTACTGACTTTGGATCGCTCGCTTGATGGCAGGACAGTCCTTGTGCGGTCGTACCGGGTGCCGTCAATCCCGCGCAGGCGGGGCAGCACTCCGTCATTCCCGCGCAGGCGGGAAGCCAGCGGACCGGCGGCATCCGCATCACTTGCCGCGTGTGGGCTTGCGCGACGCGCCCTGCTGGCGCTGCGCCTCCTCGGCCATTTTCTGCACGCGTTCGAGCCACGCGCCGAACCAGCCCTTGCGCCGGGGCCCGGGCGCCGTCATTGCCTTCCCTTTCGGGCGATCGAACGTGCCGGCCGCCTCCTGCTCCTTGATGTGCTTGCGGATGCGCTGCTGCTCGATGGCGCCGAAGACCGAACTCGCCATGATGTACAGGTTCAGCCCGCTCGGCGCGCTGTAGAAGATGAACACCATCATCACGCTCATGATGGGCATCATCCGCTGCATCGCTTCCGCCTGGGCTTTCTGCTCGGGTGTCTGGTTCGGCGGCGTGGGCGGCTTGGGCATGAGTTTCTGCTGGATGAACATGGAGATGCCCAGCAGGAAGGGAAGCAGGTTTAGCGCGCTGATGTTCCCCAGCAGCGGAATGTGGAACGGCGAGGCAAAGGTGACCAATCCGTCCTGCGCCGTCAGGTCCGTGGGCCACGTCCACAGGAAAGGCTCATGCCGCATGAGGATGTTGGTGCTGAGGCTCAGATACAGCGCGCCCCAGATCGGCACCTGACAGAACATCGGCAGGCACGTGAGGAACTGACCCGCGGGGTTCACGCCCGCCTCGCGCAGCAGCGCCGCCTGCTCCTGACCCTGTTTGACCCGGTCGTTGGGGAACTTCTTCTTGATTTCCTCCATCTTGCCCTGGATGCCGCCCATCTGCTTTTGCATCCGGACCATGTTCACCTGCCCCCACTTGGTCAGCGGGTGCAACAGCGTGCGAACAATGAACACCAGCCCGATCAGCGCCAACCCGTAGTCGCGCAGAACCCAGTGCAGCACGTTCAGCAGCCAGATCATGAACTCCACCAGCCACGTGAACGTGCACCAGCCGAACCCGACCGCGACCTGGAAGTAGTAATTCCGCTGGACGTACTTCGGCACGGTCTTGAACGCCTTCGCCGCCTTGGGACCGAGGTACGCCTCGGCCGGGTACTCGAGCGTCGATCCGGGCTGCCCTGCGGCGGCGAGCGTTTCCTGCGCCGTGATGAACCGCAGGGTCACGTCTTCCGAGGTCAGCGCGTCGCCGTCCGCGTCGATCGCCCACACCTGCCGGATGTACGAAGCCGCCGGCACGCCGCCTCGACCCAGCGGCGCGAGCGTGCACGTGAAGTACTGATTGTCCTGCGCCGCCCATGCAAGCTGCGACCCCGCGCCCGCATCGGCCGGATCAAATATCTTCAGCCCTTGTGCCGGGTTCTTGTGCAACTCGCCGAACGCCTTGCGCGTGCCCTTGATCTCGCCCTCCGCGAGCACGCCCACGTTGAAGCCGCGCGCTTCGCCGCGACCGCCCGTCTGGCGCACGCCCATGCCGCCCGTGTACGTGACGATCACGCCGTGCGGCTCGGCCGTGAGATTCTCCACGCGAAGATCCGTCAGCAGATCGTGCCGCCCGGATTTCGAGTCCTGCTTCGGCAGACGGAAGATGCGCACCACGCGCGCCAGCGGCGCGCCGTCCCGCGCCACGTCGATGGACATCTCGACGGCCTGCCCGTCCGGTTCATCGAGCGTCCGCGTCATCCACTTGCGATTGAGCAGCACGAGGTCCGCGCCGTCGATGTTGATGCGCTCCACGGCGAGCGCACGAAACGTCGTCCCGTCCGGTCGAACGTCCTGCGCCAGCAGCCGGTACTTTGCGTCCCCCGTCGCGTGCTCCTTGTGGTCCGTCAGCTCGACGCGCGTCACGGAGCCGCCCACGTTGGAAAGCGTCACGGCCATCGGGTAGTCGCCGCCGTCCGACGCGTCCCCGAGCGTCAGCGAGGTTTCCGCCTCGGCCTCGACGGCGGAGAGCTGCGCCTGCGCGGCGGTCGGCGCGGCCGGGGTCGCCGCGGGCATGGGGGTGGAACCCCCAGCCAACGAGGCTCCGTTGCCCGAATCCTGCGGCGCCGTGGGAGGTGGCGGCTGCGGCGAGAACCGGGGCATGAACCAATACATCAGCAGAAACGCGGCACCGGCCCACAGCAGGGCCTGCAACGCGTCCTGACCTTTAAATCCCTTACCCGCCATGGCGGTATGTTGACCTTTCCATGCTGAGTGTTCGCCGACGCGCCACGCTGTGGATCCTCATCAGCGCGCTGTGCCGCGCCGGGCGGCGCCAAGAGGAGGAGGCGCGGGCTTATCGCCCCTCGAACAGGCGATTGCCCAGAAAATCGTCCAGCTCAGGTACGTCAAAAATCTTCCGCGCCGCCTTCTCGACGTCGTACTCGATCCGGATGAACTCGAGCGTGGCCAGGAACTCTCCGGGTTCCACGTCAGTCGGCTCGTGATCCTCCGGCGCCTCCCGCCCTTCGTACACCACGGTGTAGCACCCGCGCGCGTCCCGGTCACGCGGCTGACCCACGCTGCCGACGTTGATGATGGCCTTCTCTTCCGACGTGATCGAGTAGATCATCGGCTCGGGCAATTCGTCGGGAGGCTCGAAATACGGGTCGTCCAGGAAAACCCCCGGCACGTGCGTGTGCCCCAGCACGCACGCCATGTGATTCGCTTCCAGCTTCTCGAAATTCGCCAGAATCTTGTGCGGATTCGTGTACACGTCCTCCGCGAACAGGTACTCGTTCACCGGCCGACGCGGCGAGGCGTGCACCATCAGCAGCCCCTTGGCCTCGTGCCGCAGCGGAAGCCCCGCCAGCATCTTCCAGCGCCGGTCGCGTTTCGCCTTGTTCGACTCATCCTCCAGAACCTGCCGCGTCCAGTACGCCGCGCGCTCCGCCCCGACGTTGAAGTTGCACGGCTCGAAAAAAACGGCCTGGTCGTGGTTCCCGCACAGCGTCAGCACGCAGCGGTCCATCACCAGGTCGAGACACTCTTTGGGGCTGGCGCCGTACCCGATCACGTCGCCCAGGCAGTAAATCTCCTTGATCCCGCGCTGGTCGATGTCCGCAAGCACGGCCTCCAGGGCTTCGAGGTTGGAGTGAATGTCCGAGATGATTGCGTACACTTGCCTTTGTTCAGCCTAAGACGACGACCGCTGCCAGGCGCAAGACGACGACGACCCTCGCGGGAATGGACCCTCCAGTCCGGCTGGCGCTCGCACGAAGCCCGGCGAATCTAAGGATCAGCCCCGCAGGCGTCAATGGAGCACCTCTCCCGTCCAGAGCCATTCAATTCTCGCCGGGTGGCATGCTCTCGCTGGACTCAGCGTGAGCCTGTTTCCAGGTGAGTAACCCTGTGACGGCGGAAGGCTGCCATCCTGAGCCTGTCCGCAAGGCCCTTCCATTCTCGGTCGCTGCATTGACGCAGCTTGCTTGCCGGTCGAAAACGAAAAGACGTGTGGATCGCCGAAGCCGGGAAATGGGATAATTGAAAGGCTCTGCCCCCGGTCGCTACAGGGCTGCTGGTGCAGCGGACAACAGGCGACCCGCATGGACGCCAGGGTTGATTTGAGGACGAGTAGAACGAGGACAAGCCCCTTTCCGAACCCGTATCGCAAGCGAGGGCGCAGCACCCGCCGCCATGCAGGAGGACTCTCCTCCCACGCTCAAACCCGTCGCAGCGCCTCGCGAACAAGCGCCTCCACGCCTTCCGCCAACCGCGCCGCACGATCCAATATCCGGTCCGCCTCGTCCGCCGCGACCTGTGCGGTCCCCTCCGGCAGCCCGGGCAGGTTCACGCGCACGCTGTAGTCCGCGGCGCGCACCGCCGCCAGCGCCATGACCGCCGCCGCGCCCAGGTCGCTGAGCAGGAACCGGCTCGCACGGTCCTTCAGCTCGTCCATGAGTGCCAAAGTTGTGGCGCCTGTCGCCATGATCTCCATCGGCACGCGCGTCGCCGCCAGCACCGCGGACTCGAAGGCGCGTTTAAGGTTTGGGTCGGCCTTCGCCCCGCGCCGCGCGGCCGTCATGGCCTCGTAAGCGACGGCGTCCTCGTCCATCAGTTGCCGCAGCATCCGCCGGCACACGGACAGGCGCGCCAGAATGTCCTGGGCGGGATCCGGCGGGGAGGCGTTCGTCGCCGAGGAAGCTACGGGCGCGGCGACCTGCCCGCCGCCGCAGGTCGCCGCCTTCGCCACCGAGTATCCAGCCACCATTTCCGCCAGCGCGCACGCGATCGCTCCGCACATTCCAGCGGCCGCGCCCCCTCCCGGCGTCGGCGTGCGGGAAGCCAATGCGTCCAGGAAGCCGTCAAGGCGGACGGAGGCTTTCTCGTCGATCGGCGGTTCAGGAGGTGCGGTGTGGCTCATCGCGCGGCAACTTCGTAAGGATGCGTTTCGCGTCGGCAAGGCGGCGTGCAGGGCATCTCCTCCTGCATCCGCCAACTCCCAACGGGATGGAGCTTTCCCCCGCGGGAACGGGTTCGTCCGGTTCCGGTTGGAAGGGACCGGGCAACTCGCCCCGCACTCTCGGGGTCGAGGCGAATGCTACGGAAAACAGCCGCCGGCCACAAGGTGCAGCGCGGGATACGGCGCCAGCGCATGTCGAGAATCGGCGCACCGTGGCGGGGCCAGGATGCGCAGCAGCGGACCGCTGTGCAGAGGCGGACGCGCGGGGCAGGTGGTGAGGAACATCGTCTTGACACCTTGACGTGCGGAACTAAAATCCTCGGCGTTCTGAGCCTTTCTTCCGATCTTGGCGACGTTGAGAGGATCCAAGCCATGATTCTTGCGCGGTCAAACAGGGGCGGCTTGGCGGGGATGGCATGGATGCTGGCGATCGGTCTGTGCGCAGCGCGGATCGCGGCATCCCCCATGCCCACTCGGCCGCAATCGTCCGATCCACGAAACACGAGTTCGAGCGGCGTTGCGCCATTTGTGCAGGACAAGCCTGCATCGGATCAGGCGCCGAAGGATGATGCGCCGAAGGGTGATGCGCCGAAGCAGGGCGCGCCGGCCGCGATGCCGAACGAACCTGCGGTGCCGGGCGCTTCGCAGGATGCGGCGTCGAAGGCGACGGGGTCGTCAACTGAAAAAAGCGACGCCGGGGCCAAGGGGCCCGGCACGGCCTCCGCGCCGGGTGAGCGCCGGGGGCGCATCACGGGCGACGCCGTCTATGTGCGCAGCGGGCCAAGCTCCGACCACTATCCGGTAACCAAGCTGAACACGGGCGACGCCGTAACGGTGCTCGGCGAAGAGGGTGAGTGGATCGCCATTGCCCCGCCGCGCGGCTGTTTCAGCACGATTCCGCAGCAATATGTGGACTCTTCCGATGGCGTGCGCGGCGTGGTGAACGGGGACCGGGTGAACGTCCGCGCCGGTTCGCACCTGACCGCGGACCGCTACCAGGTGCAAGAGAAGCTCTCCAAGGGCGCTGAAGTTTCCATTATCGCCAAGACCGAGGATGGGCAGTATCGCATCGAACCGCCCGCCGGCGCGAGGCTCTACATCCACCGGCAATTCGTTCGCGCCGCGGTCGGCGACGAGGCGCTGGATGCCGCGACGGATGCGAAGACCGCCGGCACGACTTCCAATCCCGGCGTCATCATCCGTTCGAATGCGTTGACCGGAAACACGGCCTTGGAGGCCGCGACCACGGCGACGAAGCCGTCCTCCGCCGATGCAGTATCCGCGAGCGCGACAGGCGCGTCCGGGATCGCCGAGCCGGCGGAGCGGCAACGGCTGACGGCGCTGGACCAGGCCATGCGGGAGGAGATGAGCAAGCCGCTGGCTTCGCGCAACTTCGCGAAGCTCAAGGACGGGTTCCGGGAGATCGCCGCGTCGAGCGCCGATGAGTTTTCCCGCAAGTACGCCGACGCGCGACAAGCCCAGTTGGAGTACATGGGCAAGCTCGCCGAGTCGGCGGCGAGCCTGCACGACATTGCCGCGGACGTGGCGAAGGAGCGGGCGGCCTACCTCGCCTCACAGGCGAAGGTCGCTTCGCCGCCGATCGAGGTCCGCGCGGGGTACGACGTGGAGGGCGAGCTGCGCGTCAGCGCCGTGTACGCCTCGCCCATCGGGCCGAAGCGCTATCGGCTCGTGGACCCGAAGTCGCAGCCCGCACGGACCATCGGGTACATCGAATTGGATAAGGACCTCACGCTGGATATGGAACGACTGATGGGGCGCTACGTGGGGATCAAGGCCTCGCGCATCCGCCCCGCGGAGGGCATGGTGAACCCCGTGCCGCTGTACATCGCATCGCGCATCGTGGTGCTCAATCCGACGGACCGGACGGAAACACGCCCGGAGGATCTTGCGGACAAGCCTGCGGCGCACGCGTCGAGCGGCGGCTCGTGACGGCGGCCGGCACGGGTCCGATGCAAGGAGACAAGGGCCCGATGCAGGGTGGCGCGGGTCCGATGCAGGGTGGCACGGGTCCGCAGCAGCGGACCCGTGGGATCCCCAAGCACGACTCGAACCGCGCACGCCGCGACGATCAAGAGACGGATCTTTCTGCATTCCCAGGTAGCCTCGGCGGACATGACCCGCTATCCTTGCAGCGTGCGCCCCTGGGTGAGCTGACGCGCAACAACCCGTGGTGAAAGTCGATTCCGGCCGGGGCACCGGCTTTCCAGCCGGTGATTCGTCGGTATCAAGGCGGGGGCAGCCGAGCAGAAAGTCCAGCCCAGGACTTCAGTCACAAGCTGTCTATGCGCCCGTCGATATGGAAGGTTGGCTGAACATGAACAAGCAATGGATCGCCTCTTTGCGGCGCAAGGCTGTGTTGCTGGCCGGCAGCGCGATGCTGTATCAGGCAGCGGGCTGTCAGACGACCGGTCAGGAACTGGTCGGCGGGCTGGTCTCGGCGGCCATCACCAACGTAATCAACAGCTTCGTGTTCGACGCGTTCGGTCTCCCGTAGCCTGAGAAGGCCGGCGCGGACCCCGAGCGTCCGCTCGGCAGCCGCGTCCTGCCCGGCAGCCGCGTCCTGCCCGGCAGCCGCGTCCTGCCCGTCGGTCGCGTCCTGCCCGGCGACCGCGTCCACCCCCCTGGCAGCCCGTGGTGGACGTTATTTCCGGTTGGGGCACCGGCGTTCCAGCCGGTGATGCACCGCGCGATGGCAAGGGTGGATTGGGTGACAGGTCGCTGCGACGGGCTTGCGCCACGGATTGCTACACTGCAATCATCTTCACCGCCGCCACGACGAGCACCACGGCCAGTACGCGCCTCAGACCGATCGCGTTGGCGCGTCGGCTTCCCCAGACCGCGCCGAGGATCCCCCCCGCCGCCGCCGCCGGCGCCCAGACCCCTATCTGCGGCGGGATGCTCTGGAGGCTCGATAAATGCCCCAGCAAACCCATCAGAGAGTTGACCAGGATGAACGGGGCGGCCACGCCCGCGGCGCTGCGAGGGTTGGCCCACCCGGCGAGGATGAGGATGGGACTGAGGAAGATGCCGCCGCCGACACCCACGAGTCCGGAAACCCAGCCGATCACCGCGCCAATCAGCAGGGCCGCCGGAAGCGATGCTTTCCTCGGTTCGCCCGGCGTAAGCGGCATGGACAGGCGCAGCGCGGCCACAATGAGCGAAACGGCCACGATGGGCTTGTACACCCTGTCGTGCACGGTCATCGCGCCGCCGACGTAAGCGAGAGGAAACGAACCTAGCATGAACGGCCAGAACAGCGACCAGTGGAACGCTCCCGCGCGGGCAAACTGAACGGTGGCGATGAGCGCTACGAGCACATTCAGCGCGAGCGCCGTGGGCTTCATCACGCCCGGCGCGACGCCGAAAAGCGCCATCGCGGCGAGATAACCGGACGCCCCCGCGTGACCGACGGAGGCGTAGAGAACCGCGGCAACGAAGATCAAGGCCCCGAGAACCGTTGTTTCTGCCATGGTCATTCCAGTCTATCCGGCGGCAGCTCCGCCCCAGCGATGCGGACCGCATGATCGGGGCGGTGAGCGGCATCCGCGCCTGAACCCGATAGGCTGTCCAAGTGGGCGGAAGGGTACTCGCACGGGATCGTAGTCGGAACCCCGATGCGCCCCTCCCCGCCGGGTGAATCCGGATCGGGTCGACCCGCGTACTACTGGAAAACCGCTCCATCCTACCTTTGTCCAACGGAGGCTTGAAATGCACACCAGTCACTGGCAGAACGTTGTCCGCAGGCGGCGTTCGCCGGGGTTCACGCTGATCGAACTGGTCGTAGTCATCGCCATCCTTGCGCTCCTTATAAGCATTCTGCTGCCGAGCCTGTCGAGGGCGCGGGAGGGGGCCAAGACGACCACCTGCCTGGCGCACCAGCGGCAGATTGGCATGGCTGCCCGCATGTACATGGACGACCACAACGGCTCGATGTTCCACCACCACGAAGGCTGGGTTCTCGACGACGGCACGCAAGTCGAGCAGCTTCCCGAAACGGAACAGGGATGTGAAGGCGGCGGCTCGGGCAACAGTCAGGCGGAGAAACCGTGGGTCATCTTCTTCCAGCCCTACCTCGGCAACCGGGACGTCGGGTTCTGCCCGAGCGATCCGACGGAGCGATCCGCCAAGCTCGCGGATAATCTCCTCGATTTCAACGGCGGAATAGAGCGGACGGACGAAGATCCGCCACCTGACAGCGAACTTGCGCTGGCTGAGTCACGCCGGTTGACGATTACGAGTTATCTGCTCGACTCGGTATTCACGCACCGTTCAGCGCGTTACGCCGTCGAAGGGGCGCTGCACGGGTTCGCCATCGACAGCCGGCTCATCAACCTGAACCCGGACATGGTCATGTTCTCCGAGCGCAACAGCGAAGCCATGAACGCGGATGACAACGGGGAGTACGGCAGCATCGGGCAGGACGACTACGACACCTGGACGGGCGAAGCCGCCCTGGTCCGCTGGGGAGAAGGGGCCTACAGCGATCAAGGGTGGATTCGCTACAACCGCCATCGGGGCCGGGCGAACTACATTCACCTCGACGGCCATGGCGCTACGGCGAGCTGGAGCAATATCCGCCGGGAGCAGTACCCGGATCGCCGCGTCCGCAGGCCGCTGGAGAATCCGCCCAATTAAGGGATGTGCCCAAAAATTCGGGCACTTCAGTTGGCCTATCGGGTCACCTGTCCGTTGACCGGCTTCAGCCGGTCAAGCGCAACCCGACACGAACGGCGCTATGGACCCTGTTCCGAGTTCTTTCAGCGGCGAATCCGCGGCGAACAGAGATTCTTCACACGTGAATCCGCGCGGACTGAAGTCCGCGGCTAGTTGGCTGGAATGACGGGACATGGATTCCCGCCTTCGTGGGAACAACAGGCGCCGCCTTCCAAGACGAATTTTCAGGCGGAAGTCTGGCTCCCGGGCACCCCGCCGGGTGGTCGTCTTGTCGACTGCATGGGGGGGTGCCCATTCTTTCGGGCGAGCCGGCAAGCCGAGGCGCTGACTCACGATGGCGCTGGTGGGAACGCCCATGGCGCCGGCCTTGCGAGCGCTTCGCCCGCATGCCTGGGCACATCGGCGGAATCCCGTGCGACCGCGAATGCGCGAACCATCGCCGATTCGCCGGGCTGCCGCACTCAGCCTATGATTCGAGGCTCTGGCAGGCTTCAACATGACGACACCCCTCGATAAACACTCTGCGCTTCGGCAGTTCGCCTTTCATCCGCGCGATTGGCGCCGCAACCTCTACGTCTATCCGGTCGTGTCACGGCGCAGCGGCGGTGTGAGCGTCGGAGTCAACCTCAATCCCGACAAGGCCTGCAACTTCGACTGCATCTACTGCCAGGTCGATCGCAGCACGCCGCCGCGCGTGCGCGACGTGGACCTGCACGGGCTGCGAACCGAGCTTCGCGCCATGCTGGACTGCGTCCGTTGCGGGAGCCTCTTCCAGGAGCCGGAGTTCGCGGACCTGCCGGAGGCGCTGCGAAGCCTGCGGGACATCGCCTTTTCCGGCGATGGCGAACCGACCACGTGCAAGGTGTTCGCCGAGGCCGTGCGCGTCGCGGCGGACCTGAAGCGCGAGCTGAACCTGCCCGAGGTGAAGCTCGTGCTCATCACCGACGCCGCGTACCTTTCGCGCCCGGCCGTGGAAGCGGGGCTGGCCGTGATGGACGAAGCCGGCGGAGAAATCTGGGCCAAGCTCGACGCGGGGACGCAGGGGTACTACGAGCGCATCAACCGGCCCAACGTGTCCTTGGAGCACGTCGTCGGCGAGATCGCCGCGGCCGCGCGACGCCGCCCCGTGGTGATTCAGTCGCTCTTCATGCGCGTGGACGGCGCGGGCCCGGACGAGCCAGAGATCACGGCGTACGTGGACCGGCTGGAAGCGATCGTGCGCGCGGGCGGGCGGATCGACCGGGTGCAGGTGTACACGGTGGCGCGCCGCCCCGCGGAGCGGAGTGTCACGCCTCTGTCACCCGCGGAAGTGGACCACGTCGCCGCGCGCGTCGCCGGGGAAACCGGGCTGCGCGTGGAGGCGTACTACGGGCCTTCGGAGTTGTGAGGGTTCTACAAGGACGCTCGCTACAGGGATACCGGGTGCCGCGGTCTGGCATACTCGCCTGACCGTGGCGGGCGGGGGAAGACCAGGGCCAACGGAGCACCGTAGGCCACGCCACTCGCCGCGGCAGGCGGGGAAAGATCATGGCCAACGGAGTACCGCAGGCCACGCCACCCGCCTGCACATCGAACCCGGCAAGATCCATGTCGCCGATCAGGCCTACTTCCGCTTCGACCTCCTGCGCGACTGGCTCACCGGTCAAGCCGACTTTGTCGTCGCGCTCAACGCGCAGATCCGCTTCACCCCTGAGGACGACCCGGCTTGCCCTCGATGGCGCTTCGGGTTCAGAAGGGCGAATGACGCTTCCGCGTGTGCCCAGAACCACGGACACATGCGAAAGCCGGACGCAGGACGACGGCATGATCCGTCTGCGAGACCGCCGCGTGGCCTGTGTCCGCGCCTGCGGGTTCCGCGTGCGGGTCCGATCAGTCCGTGCCGGCAAGCTGCTTGAGCAGTTCTTCCGCCCGTGGGGACTCGACCCACTCCACATGCCCGTCCACGAACGCGAAGTTCGCCCCGCCGTCATGAATCATCCGTTCGCCGGCCATCACCTCGGTCAAGGATTCCTTCGTCTTGCGAAGGCTGCCCAGGTTGGGCAGATTCCGCAGCACGTAGAACGGCTCATGGGCGACGGCTTTGGACGCAAGCTTGGGGTAGGGGCAGGCCAGCATGGAAGCGGAGAGGTCTCCGTCCTCGAGCAGCGCCTCGAGCGTGGGCGGTCCGGCGCCTTCGTGATCGCCGGCATGGATCAGCATCGCGGCTACAAGCGTCCTCAGTTGATACGCGGATTTGCCGCGGCGGGCCTGCGCTCGCAGAGACTCGAACTCCGCCGCCGCGGCCTCCCATGCGTCCGACCAGCCCGCCTTCGATGACGGCGCGCTGACGACGTCGATGCACGCGCCTCCCTCGATCGGCACGGCCGCAAGCAGGATCGAGGGGTGATTACGTGCAAACCGCCGCCACGCCGGATCGAGCTTGGAGTGCCATTGCATCGGCATCGAGCGAAAGAGCGTCTCCAGTTCGACGCTCGTCAGCAGCGCGCGCTCGCGCGGCAGCCGCCCGGCGAGTTTCGGGAAGAACCGCGCCGCGTCCAGCGTGCGATGGCTCTCTCGCGCTTCGAGCGCCTCCACCAGCGTGTGCGGCTCGTCGGCGATGAGCAGCACGTCGTCCAGGACCATCGTCGAGTAGATGCGCCGCCCCGGCGGTCGCGCGGGATCGTTCGCAGCCCGGTTGGTGACCGCAGTCCAGTGGTTGCTCCCAATCCAGTGGTCGATCGTCACGCCGTCCACGATGTTCGTGATGAGGTTCGATCCCGGCTTCCGTCGATATTCCGCAAGTTTCCGCTCAAACGCCGCCGCGTCCTGAAGGGCGACGGCGAGCAGCCCGCCGGCGATGTGCCCATCGCCATCGACTCGCCCCCCGAAGGCCCAGCGCCCGGCAGGCAGCGGCAGCATCCCCTCCGGCAGATCGATGCCCGACATCGCGCCCAGCAGGACGCGAGCGCCTCCCTCGTCGGGTTGAAGCCGCTCCGTCAGCGGCGCCGAGCGCATGATCCGCTCCCAACCTGAGGGCAGGCTCGCACTCAGCATGAAAACGTCATCCGTCGGGAAAAACTCTGCGAGAGTGCGCTCGTTCGCCGGTCCGTCCATGAAGGCGGGTAGAACGCCCTCCGTCCCACTTCGCGTGAGCGCCACGCGAACTCGATCGGCATCCTCAACGAGGGCGAACCGGTCCGGTCGACCCCATCCAGGCAGCGTGCTTGCCTCGAGTGGCCAGATCGGCATCGGTGCGCCGTAGCCCTGCTCAAGCCGCGATAGGTTGACATAACACGCGGCCAGCGGCCCCGCCCCGATGCCGCGTGCGACATCGGAATCCGTGTTTCCGCGCGGGGGATCGGATCCGTCACGAGGGATTCCATCCGGCTGGGCGCCGCCGGCAGGCGAGGCCGCACGACTTGATCCCTCGCCCGCGCGGAACCAGCACGCGATTTCCGCTCGCGCTGCCAGCGCGTGCTCCAGCTTGCGCCCGGTTTGAAACTCCGCGACGAAGTACGCGTCCGTCGCCGCGACGACCACGCCGCCGCGCTGCGCGAGGAACACATCCGGATAGCGCTCGAACTTCAGCGTAACGGACCCGTCATCATTCAACGCGCCCGTGCACAATCCGGCAGCCTCCGCAAGCGCGGAGGCGTTGATTGACTTAGGCAGCGCGTCGCGCAACCGCTTCATCGGGTCGTCAACGCCGGCCCGGAGTTTCGCCACGACAAGTGGCACGAACCGCGCCGCCCGCCCGCCTTGCTGTTCCAACGCTGGCGGCCTCGCTCCCGGCATCAGCGCCGGCGGTTCGACTTCCACCCTCAACGACGACGATGCGCCCTCTGGTCTTGGCGCCGGCGATCCGCCCTCCGGCCTCAGCGCCAGAGCCACCGGTCCGTCGATGAAAGGCGCCAGCGCCGCGCGAAGGCCGGGAAGTTCACCGGCGCTAGGCACGACCGTTGCGAACAGTGGATTGCTGACGAACCGCTGAGGAGAGTCGGCGAAGAGGACGGCCGCGGCGTCATCCGGGAGGCAGCCGAGAATGAAACGTACTTCAACTGCATCGCCGCCCGAAGCCTGCGGCGGGAGGGCTGGGGCAAACCTCGCAACCGCCTCCCCCGACAGAGACGGGAAGACGACGCCCACCACGACAAACACCAACCTCACCGCCCACGATTTCATCACGTCGCCAAGCGTAGAACGCCAGGCGAAGGTGTCAACGAAGCACGCGCGGTGGGTGTCACGGCCCCGGAGTCCAATCATTCGCACATCGCCATTGGAAAGCGCGGACGCACTGAACACGGATCCACCCGCCCGTCGCCTGCACCGTTGCCGGCGCATGCTTGCCCCACGAACTCGACCGAATGCCGAACCTGCCGTAGGATTAGACATGACTGCGAGTCGGCGGAACCGGGTTGAACCAGCGACTCGCTCAAGGGTGCGGTGAGAACAACAAGGCCATGAGTACGGTACCCTTCGAATTCACCGTCGGCAATGACGGCAATCTGACGCTTGGCGTGAGGCTCGGCGAACAGGAGGCGAGGTTGCCGGTTCGAGCGACAATTGAACGTCTTCTGACCCAACCCGCCTCAAACGGATCGAGGCACGGGATCGAGCCTAATAAACCGTTGCGAATACTCGAAACGCGTTCGGGCGTCCTTACCATCCCACTTGCGGACGAACCGATGGCCGAAGACCTCGCTCGGGAGATCGAGGAATGGCAGGCCTTGTCGACGAATGCGTGGGATTCGTTCCCGTTTGAAGGGAATGGTTCATGAACGTTGGAGACTTGTATTGGGTCGAGTTTCCTCAAGGAGCAGGTCGAGCCCTGGCTGGGCGACGACCGGCTGCCGTCGTCCAGACGGCGGAGGCCACGCTTCGCCTTTCGACCCATCCGATGGTGCCCTTGACCAGTCAGTTGGATGTGCTGAGGTTTCCTGGAACGGTTCTCATCGAGCCGGATCGTGCAAGCAACCTGCGGCGCCCATCCGTCGCACTTGTTTTTCAACTCGCCGCCATCGACCGTCGGTTTGTCGCTTCACGGCTGGGCCGCGCCTCGGAAGCGATACTTGAGGCAATCTGGTTCACGTTGGATGAATTGACTGGCCGGTCGTCGCCCGCTTCGCCTGAGCGCCACAACTGACCCGGCGATTGCAAGAGAGAACGAAATGACGATTAGCGATCTTGTCATGATTCTGGCCATTGTGGTGGCTCCGATCCTGGCAGTACAAGCTCAAGGCATTGTTGATTCTGTTCGGAATCACCGTGCCCGCAGACACACTGTGTTCGAAATCCTGATGCGAACTAGGGCCGCTCGTGTGTCTTACGAGCACGTCCAGGCTCTCAATATGATAGACTTGGCATTCTCGGAGAAGAGAATCTGTAAGTGGAGGTGGTTGCCGGAGGCGACGAAGGTTATTCACGCGTGGAAGGAATATAAGGACAACCTCGACTTTCCGCCTGGAGCGAATGCTCCAGAAGGGGGGTGGGAGAGAAACGACGAGCTATTCGTAAGCTTGCTCTACGAGATGTCTGTCTGCCTAAAGTATGATTTCGACCGGGTCGCGTTGAAGCGAGCGTTCTACTCGCCACGCGCACACGGATTCTTGGAATTGGAGCAACAGGCCTTGAGGAAATGGATTCTTGAAGTCCTCAACGGCCAGCGATCCATTCCAATTCACATAGTCGAGCCACCGACTGCGGGCCAAGCACACGATGCCAGCGCAACGCTTCGTTCGCCGCAAGTCGGAACTCCATCAAGCCAGACAACCTCGCCCAAGCAATTCTCACCGTGATCGGCTTGACTTCCCAGTCGAATGGCGGATTCAAACGAATATGGAGGACTTTATCGTGACTGACTGGCGACATCTGTTCGTGAGTGATCCGGGCGTCTGCCATGGGCAACTCTGCGCCAAAGGCACGCGTGTGTTCGTGACGAATATCCTCGACAGCCTGGCCGAGGGCGCGACGCGCGAAGAAATACTCAAGAGTTATCCCTCGCTTCGTCCGGAGCACATCGACGCGGCCATCGCCTATGCCGCGGAGTTGGCTCGCGAGGAGAGTATGTTGCCGGTGTCGAGACTATGAGATTCAAGGTCGACGAAAACCTCCCTACCGAAATCGCGGATGACTTGCGCGCGCGAGGCCACGACGCGGCGACGGTGCATGAGGAAGGTCTTGCCGGGACTCAGGACACGGAACTTCTCCCCCGGGTGAGGGGAGAGGGCAGGGTCTTTATCACCATGGACAAGGGGGTTGCCGACGTGCGCGCGTATCCACCGGACGAGTACCCGGGACTCGTACTCCTTCGCCCGGCGGATACAGGACGTGGAGAGGTCCTCGCGTTTGCCCGCCGGAATCTCCCATCCCTCCTGGAATTCCCGCTTCAGGGACGTTTGTTCGTCGTTACGGATCGAGGAATCCGCAGCCGCTAAGATGGTGGAACCGCTCCATCCCACAGATTCCAACAAGTGACACAGTGCAGGCATGATCGCACACGAATCTCATCGTCCGCTTGACTTCGTCGAAGACATGGTCGAAGCCGACAACGCCGCGAGGAAGTGGGGCGTTTCGGCCGACGGGCGGCCGCGGGTCTGCACGCGCTTTCCGCCGGAGCCGAACGGCTGCCTCCACATCGGGCACGCCAAGAGCATCTACCTGAACTTCGGCCTGGCGGAGAAGTAGGGCGGGCGGTCCAACCTGAGCTTTGAAGCCGCCAACCTCGTCAAGGCGTAGAAGGAGTGCGTCGAGTCCATTGCGCTTCCTCAAAGCGTAGATGGAGTACATCGAGTCCATCGCGGGCGAAGTCATGCCGCCGGTGGGCGGACGGACACCCGAGCGTGAACCTAGGGAGTCGTCCTGCCTGATTGGTTTGATGCAGGAGCTTTCGGGGCCGGTTGCATGCTCGCGTCGGGTTCCACGGGCAGCGCCGACGGGCAATCGAGATGAAGCCCTTGTGGGCATCATGCCCATGGCCTGTGAGAGCCAAGTCCACGCACCACGCGGATCATGCCGCTCCTCCGTGGGAAGTGAACCGACTCCAGGTTGGAAGTGAGCCCACTCTCCGCGCGTAGTGCACCCACTCTCCGAGCGAAGTGCACCGACTCTCCTCATGAAGTCAACGGACCCTCCGTTGGAAGTGAACCGGCTCCCCGCGCGGACGCCTTCAACCCCGCGGCGTGGGTTTGCCCCTGGCGGCCTTGGCGCAGTCGGCGCAGAGGTTCGAGTCGTCCGCCAGGATGCCTTTGCCGCACTGGATGCACTTGATGCCGCAGACCATCGTGTTCTCCTTGCACTGCGGGCAGAGGAGGTACGTCTCGCGCGTGGAGGTGACCGGGCCTTTGGTTTTCGAGTCCAGGCTGAGCCGGGCGGACTGGCGCGCGTCGCTCAGCTCGCGCGCGGTCAGCTCGACCGTGTGACCGCATTTCTCGCACACCCAGACGGTGCGGCTCTCGGGCGTCGCCGGCGGGCGGCGCTCCTCCGCCGTGCCGCTCCAGCGCCACAATATCCCGCCCACCGCCGCCACAAGGATGACCGTCATCACGATGTTCTTGCTGACCGATTGAGACATGACATGGCCTCCATCCATAACCGCAGCCGTGCCGCGGAGCGGACGAGCCGACCGCAGCGCGGTTGAACCGGTCGCGGCGGCATGCTTGAACTGCCGTGGCCCTTCGATGCAACCGAAGGGCCCCGGCTTGCAGAGAAGAATGTTCCGGCGATCCCGCCTAACCTCTCGACCTGTGCGGCGACAGACCCGAATTCAGATGCGGCTGGTAGGCGCAGTCGTAAGCCAGGTTCATATCGCCCTTCCAACCCCGATACCATTCATCGACCGTCGTGTAGTCCGTTCCCGTTTCATGGCGCGTGTCCATGTTCAGGTAGTCCGCGTGGCCGTCCATGAACCCGCCGACGTGATAGGAGAACTTGCCGTGGAAGCCCCACAGTTGGGTTCCGGGCTTGCGATCTTCCCAGCGCACCGGGCCGTCGTGAAAACCGCGGTCCGCGGGATCTTCGTAGAGGATCAGGAACCTTGACGTATCGCGCAACGTCATGTTGTTCCAGATGCGCTGACCTAGATCGAACCGCTCCTGCCAAGGGCGACCTCCTTTGTACGTCTGATACCACCACATCCACGACAACTGGTAACTTGTGCCGACGTCGTCGTAGGCAGTCATCTCGCCGCGCTGATGGTCGGGATTGCCATCCCAGTTCGCCCCTTGCGCGCTGCCGAAATCCGAGGGGCACTCGAACAGCTCCATGGGGGTCGTCTGGTCGTCCGGCGTGCCCCACGTGCCGTCTGTTCCCGGACTCTCCGGCGTCATAGCTGTCGGCCCCCCAACAATGAACGTTGAGAGCGGGCGCTTCTCGGTGGGAACGTAGAACACCCCCCCGGAGTAGTTCTTCCAATAGGTCCGATTCGCGCCTCCCCATCCGCCCCAGGACCACGTACACCAGCCTTCCGGGTTTCCGTCCCCGTTCGTATCCGAGAAACTGATCGGGAAGAACCGCTCCTGATCGAAGTACATGGCGAACGTCTGGCTGATGGCGCGGACGTTGGCTCGGCATTTGGCGAGCTTGGCCTGCTCCCGCGCGTTTTTCAGCGACGGCAGCAGGATCGAGATGAGCAAGGCGATGATGGCGATGACCACCAGCAGTTCGATGAGCGTAAACCCCCGGCGACGGGATACGGCGCGGGCGTTGCGTGACATGACACACCTCCCTGCCCGCCATAAAAGAACGGACCCGGCCCGGTGCGCAAAGAACAACGCTAAGACATGCGCCCGGCACCGTCACCGACGCGGGCAAGGCAAACACGCTGCACGATTCATGCCATGCGGCAGTGCCCGCTGCGTCACTGCTTGCAGCGTTCCTGTTTCACAACCCTCGGGGATCAAGCTGTGGCCGAGGGGAGCTCTCTTGGTTGCACGCCGCGAAATCGGGCGGTCTGATTTCTCGAAAACGGGAGCAATCGCCGGATTCTCGCACATGGGAGCAGGAAATGCCGAAGTTGGGTTGAGATGAAACGGGCTATATCGAGAATGAGAATCCGAATTGTGAGAAAGCTGGAATGAGAAAACAGCGGCTTTCCAAGCTCAGCGCCGAGGATTTCAACATGCCATGGGCACAGGTTGGAAACCTGTGCTACATCCCCCGGTTGGGAAACCGGTGCCACACTCACCGGTTGGAAACCGGTGCCACAGGAATGGCAGCAGAGTTTAGAAGCTCAGCAGGTGCCCGAGCTTTTCCTTCTTGGTCCGCAGGTATTCGATGTTGAACTCGTTGGGCGCGATCTGGATGGGCAACTGCTCGGCGATGGTCAGCCCGTACACCTCGAGGCGGCTGACCTTCTTGGGATTGTTGGTGAGAATGCGAAGCTGACGCAGCCCCAGGTCGCGGCAGATCTGCGCCCCCACGCCGTAGTCGCGCCGGTCCGGCGGCAGACCCAGCGCCTCGTTCGCCTCCACCGTGTCCAGACCCTGCTCCTGAAGCCGGTAGGCCTTGAGCTTGTTGTGCAGTCCGATCGAGCGCCCCTCCTGGCGCAGGTAGATCAGCGCGCCTTTCCCCGCCTGCTGAATCAGCCGCATGGCCGTTTCAATCTGATCGCCGCAGTCGCAGCGCGCCGAATGAAAGACGTGCCCCGTCAGGCATTCCGACTCGACGCGAACCAGCACCGGCTCCGGGTGAACCACGGCCTCGCCGAAGGGGTCCAGATCACCCACGCCGCCGCAGCACAGCGCCAGGTGCGGCTCGTGGTCCACGGGCGTGGAGTACGCGATCAGCCTGAACTCGCCGAAGCGCGTCGGCAGCTTCACCGTCTCCAGCCGCGAGACGAACCGCTCGCGCTGCATCCGGTGCTCGATGATGTCCGCGACGGTGTAGAGGCGCAGGTCGAAGCGCCGCGCCAGCTCCTCGAGCTGCGGGCGCCGCGCCATCGTGCCGTCTTCGTTGAGAATCTCGATGATCACCGCCGCGGGCTTCAGCCCCGCCAGCCGGCACAGGTCCACCGAGCCTTCCGTCTGCCCCGCGCGAACCAGCACCCCGCCGTCCACCGCCATCAGCGGATTGATGTGCCCGGGGCGGACGAGGTCGGCCGGCTCCGCGCGATCGGCAATGGCCGTGCGGATGGTCGTCGCCCGATCCTGTGTCGAGACGCCCGTGCTGACGCCGAAGCGGGGATGCGCGTCGATGGTGACGGTGAAGGCCGTGCCGTAGCGCGTCTGGTTCTCCGGCGTCTGGAGCGGGAGGTTGAGCTGCTGGCAGCGCGCGCGGGTCATCGACAGACAGAGGACGCCGCGCGCGTTTCTCAGCATGAAGTTGACGATTTCGGGCGTGACGTATTCCGCGGCGACGACGAGATCGCCCTCGTTCTCGCGATCCTCGTCATCCACGAGGATGATCATCCGCCCCGCGCGAAGGTCTTCAAACGCCTGCTCGATTGGACTGAAAGGAAGTTCGCTCATGTGTGTGTCAGCGCTCGGAACGTGGATCGCTCATCCAGTCTTCCGGAAAGCGCAAATGTTCGGAGTCTACGGCGCCGGCGACTGCTTCGCCTGCCACTCGGATACAAACCGGAAGCCCACGCTCATGTAATCCAGCCACGCCGCCACCGCCACGACGCTGGCGACGATCCACATCACCCGCACCAGCGTCCACCCGCCGTCGGGCAGATCGGGCACGGTCAGCGTCGCGGCCACGCTGATGGATTGTATCATCGTGCAGGCTTTTCCCGAAATGCGCGGGCGGATGACGGTCTGCTGCGTCGCCAGATAGACCACCAGGAAGCCCATGACGGTGAGCACGTCCTTGCCCAGCGCGATGACGGGAACCCAGCTCGGCAGCCGCGCGCCGGGCACGCTCGTCGATTCCAGCGCGAGGATCACCACCGAGCACGACGTCAGCAGCTTGTCCGCCAGCGGATCGAGAAACCGTCCCAGCGCCGACTCCTGATGCCACCGCCGCGCCAGGAATCCGTCGAGCGCGTCGCTGAGCGCCATCACGACGTATAGCCCCAGCGCCGCGTGACGCGCCGGAGGCCAGCCCTCGTTGAGATTCAGCAGCAGGATCACCCACGCGGGGATCAGCAGGATCCGGGCGATGGAGATGCGGTTGGGCCAGTTGAGCCATTCCATCATGGCCTTCACCTTCGTTTGTGTTTCAGAGCCGCGCCCGTTCAGAGCCGCGCCCGTAAGGAAGCGGGACTTGAGGCTCAGAAGTGGAATCACTCTCTCACGGTCGCGGCTCGGATCGGATCCAGTGAGGCGGTACCATCGCGCCGACACCGCTCCTGACGCCCTGCCGCGCCTCAGCTTGTCGAGCGCGGCTTGCCCGGCGGCTTGGCGCTCTGCAGAAAGCGGACGAAATCGTCGAGCGATACCAGTCCTTCGAGCGAATGATACGTCCCGTCCGGGTGAAGGACGACCACGGCCGGCGTCTGCCGCAGTCCGAACGAGGCCATGTGCCGCCGCGTCGGCGCGAAGTCCCGGTCCATCCGACAGAACACCCAGCCCGCCACGAGCCGGTTCACTTCGGGCGCGTCGAAATACTCGCTGATTCTCCAGTCATCGCGGCCCACCCACCACTTGAAGACGACCAGCACGGGCTTGCCGGACTTCGCCGCTTCCTGCGTGGCCGCGTCCAGGTTGTTGAGCCAGTGGGTGTCGATGGGTCGGGGGATGTAGGGGTTGACGGTCGGCGCCTGCCCCGGCGGCTTGGCGTTCTCGATGAAGGCGAGCGCGTCGCTTTCCTGCATGGGGCCGACGTGGGTGTGATAGGTTCCGTCCGGGTGGATGATGGTCAGCGCCGGCGCGCGATCCACGCCGTACTGCGCGACGAACGCGCGGTCCGGGTCGTAGTCCGTCACCAGCACGCAGCGCACCATCTGCTTGGAGATTGCCGCGTCGACCGCGCCTTCGCGTAGCATCTCGTGCATCCGCCCCGAGACGGGATCGAGGTGGTTCTTGTAGAACACAAGGATGGGCATCCCCGTGTCTTTCTGCCGCTGCTCGGCCGCGGAGTAGTCGTTGACCCAGCCGCCCAGCGACATGCACCCGCCGCTCAGCGACACGCAGAGTACCGCCACGACTCCCATCGCCATGCGGCGCTTGGCAGTCCGCAGTGAAAGGCAACGCTCGTCATTCCCGCGCAGGCGGGAATCCAGCCTCGTCATTCCCGCGAAGGCGGGAATCCAGCCGGGGGATTGCGAAGTCTCACGAATCCAAAGGCTTTCCCGGGCGGACTGGACCCCCGCCTGCGCGGGGGTGACGGGCTCCGTGGTCGGCTTCGAGTTCCACGACGGGCTGTTGGCCCGCGGGGCGCAACGCGAAAGTGCCACGCAGCCCCCGGAAGGCTCGAACGGGGACGGACAGGCGCTGCCTTGAATCGCCGCCGAAAGTTCACGCATGAGGAAACGCTCCGCAAGGCCCATGAAACAGGAGCCAAAGTCGAGGGGCGACCCACGGCGAGGCGGGAGCCTCAGGGCGCCGCCGGACGCGCGCCGTCGTCGGGCCAGTCGCCGCTGAACACTTCGACCGCCGGTCCCGTCATGTACACGCGCCCGTCGTCCGCCCACTCCAGTTCCAGATCTCCGCCGGGAAGCGTGGCCGTGATCGCGCGACGCGTCAACCCGTTGAGGCTCGAAGCAACCGCCACCGCACACGCGCCCGTGCCGCACGCCTGCGTCGCGCCGGCGCCTCGCTCCCACGTGCGCATGGTTACGTGCGCCGGCGAGTCCACGCGGACGAAATGCGTGTTCGTGCGCTGCGGAAAGCACGGAGCATTCTCGAACCGCGGGCCGATGACGGAAAGGTCGAGGTCCGCGGGATTCGGGACGAACACGACCGCGTGCGGATTGCCCATCGACACGCAGGTGATGCGGTAGGCCTGCCCGCCGATTTCGACGGGGTGATCAACGATGCGATTTCCCGGCAGCGTGCAGGGCAATGAGGATGGCGCAAGGGCCGGCTCGCCCATGTCGATGCGCACGGCGACCACGCGGCCTGCCTCGAAGCGGCATTGCGCCCGCTTGACGCCGGCATCGGTCTCGATCGTCAATTCCGGACCCCCCGCCAGCCCGTGCTCCACGGCGTACTTGGCCACGCAGCGGATGCCGTTGCCGCACATCTCGGCGCGGGAACCGTCCGAGTTGTACATCTCCATGCGGACGTCGCAGGTCCGCGAAGGCGCGATGAGGATCAACCCGTCCGAGCCGACGCCCCGGTGGCGGTCGGAGATGCTCGCGGACAGCTTGCCCGCGTTCTCGACGCGCTCCGTAAACAGGCTCACGTAGACGTAGTCGTTGCCCAGCCCGTGCATTTTCGTGAACTTCATGGCCGGATTATAGCCCCGCGATCGTGAATGCCAGGAACCGGATACGCGAAGGCAAGGATGGACTTCCCGTCGCTCGTTCGGCGCGCGGCCAGCGATGCGCAAAGACATGCTGTTAAGGAGGTTGCCGGTCAATCGGGTCATTCTCGGCCATAATATAGGTAAATCTCCTGTTGAATATAGGATGAATAAAGGCGCGAAGTTATCGGAAAGAAGGGGGACGGCGCGGGACAATTTGCAAGATTCCCCGTTGACAGCCGCTGGCGGATCGGATAAGGTAACGCACTAGCCTTGGGGAAAAGCGGTGAGGCGTCTGCCTTACCTTGTTCGGCAGGGAGATGAGGGGAGGGAAAACCCAAGGCGATCGCGTTCGGGCCGCGGCTTTTTTGCCGCACCCTCCCCATACACATTCAGATCCAATCGGTTGTTCGTTGTTTTCGGTTTCTCTTTTTTTGTTCCTTGAGGAGGATTTCGGCATGAGAACTCTCCTGTCTGTTGTTGCCGCTCTGGCGCTGACCGTTGGCGTGTACGCCGACAAGTCACCGACCCAGGCCGGCCAGAACACCTACGTGGTTGGCGGTCACATCAATGTCCCGCCGCCGCAGTTCAACCCGGGCGACGAGATCTACAACTCGTTGTCCATCACCGACAACCAGACGTACATCAACGGTAACGGCGATGCTTACTCTGGTCAGGGCATCTTCGGCAGCGACTCCGACCTGCAGTTCGTCGACGACGTTCGTTTCGAAGAAGACTGCTGCGTTGACGTGGCCGTCCGCGACCACCTGACGTTCTTCGGCACCGGCTGGACCAACTACCAGGTTGCGCTGTACGCCGACAACGGCAACTGCGCTCCGAACGAGGCGGCGGATTGCGACACGCAGTCCGGCAACGTCGGCATCGCGACGTTCTCCGACACCGTGTTCGGCCTGCTGGGCGTTCGCAGCTCGGTTCAGACTGACGGCTCCTGCTGCGTTCCGGCCGGCAACTACTTCGTCGAAACCCGCGCGTATGATCCCGGCACCAATGGTGACTGGGGTTACACCCCGCGTGACGGCGTGCAGGTCGGCTGCGACAGCCATCTGCGTGACGGCGGCATCGGCAACCCGGGTTACGGCACGTTTACGTGGGTTTCCTCGGGCACGTACGGCTACGGCGTGGGCACCGTTGCCCAGGCTCTGTCGGTCAAGTGCGGTCCGCCGAAGCCGCGTTGCATCTATCAGGTCAACAAGGTCAAGAACATGGCCACCCTGTGCGGCGCTGTCTGCGACAGCTGCCCGTACGTCCGTGGCGACCTGGTCTGCACGAACGAATGCCCGAACGGCGGCGCGGATTGCCGCACCCGTCTGAAGGGCTTCAACGCCTGCGGTAACGGCGCGGCCTGCAAGGTCATCGCCGATCTCGTCGGCTGCGACATCCCGCCGCGCAACTGCAAGCGTTGCCGGTAGTTTCTGCTGTTAGTTTCGCCGCCTCCGGAGGGTGTCCACGCGACACCCTCCGGACGGCGGCTCTTGTTCGATCTGTTCGCGACATGACTGTTTGAAAACCGATTGGGCTGAACTGTCGCGGAAACATCAGGCTGCTCGCCACCGGCGATCGACCTGATGTCAACAGCGAAAACGAATCGGCCGTTGCGTCCGCAAGACGCAGCGGCCGATTTTGTTTTTTCTTCGGGACACTCCCGCGCTGGCGGCTGTCCAAGGCACGCCGCCAGACCGCTGGATTCCCGCCTGCGCGGGAATGACCGGTGGGGGCAACGGCTAACCAGCCGGTGATTCGCTGGATTCCCCCCTGCGCGGAAATGACAGGCGTCCTTGTCGCCCGGAGGGCGAACGAAACCCCTGCGCGCCCTCCGGGCGAGGCGCCCCCGACCCTTTGCGATCTTCCCGCCACACACGCAGTCGCGCGCTTCATGCGCAACCCACCTGGACCGTGGTATGATGATTCAGGGGCCGGAAGCTCCGCCTGCCTGCACGCGCTCGCGATCGAAAAAACCTCACGCGTCCGGACGGAGCCCTTGGGGAAACCGGTTGCCGCAAAGCTTCGATCCGAGTGGCAGAAGCTGGAGAGGATTATGGAATCAACCATGTATCATGAGACAACGAACCCTGGCAACACCGTGAGGATCCCGGCGCTCGGCTGGCTTCTCGCAGGCGCCCTCGCGCTGCCCGCGCTTCCGCTGCACGGCAGGTCCGTCGAGGTTGAAGTCTTCCCCGTTCCCACGCCGGCCTCCCGTCCGTACACCATCACCGCCGGCCCTGACGGATGCTTGTATTTCACGGAATCCAACGGAAACAAAGTCGCCCGCATCACCACGGAAGGCGTGATCACGGAGTTTCCCGTGCCGACGCCCCGAAGCGGACCGTACGGCATCGCCACCGGCGCCGACGGTGGAATCTGGTTCACCGAGCGATTCGCCGACCAGATAGGCCGGCTCGATCCGGTCACCGGTCGCATTGACGAATTCCCCGTGTTGACGCCGTTTGCGCAGCCCTGGGAGATCGCAGCCGGGCCGGACGGGAACTTGTGGTTCACGGAAGAAGACGTAGCCCAGATCGGCCGCATCACTCCGCAGGGTCAGGTCACGGAGTTTGGAGCGGGGACCTGCTGCTTCCCGACGGGGATCACGACGGGCGCCGACGGCAACCTCTGGTTCACCGTGGAGATCGGCGATCAGATCGTCCGCATGACTCCGCAGGGGCAGGCGACCGTCTTCCAGATTCAGACGAAGCTGCAACTGCTCCCGTGGGACATCACGCCCGGACCGGACGGGAACCTCTGGTTCACGGAACTCGCCGGTCGCTCGATCGGGCGCGTTACTCCGCTGGGCGACATCGATCGCTTTCTGGTGGACGGCGATTTCTCGGGCATCGCCGGGATCGGCGTCGGGCCTGAGGGGCATATGTGGTTCACGGAGAACGACACCTCGCGCATCGGCGCGATGAAAACGAACGGTTCCATCAAGTCCCGAACCGACGTGAGCAGCGACAGCCGCCCCCTGTCCATCGTCCTCGGTCCCGACGGCAATCTGTGGTTCACCATGGCCGACGGGAACGGGATCGGCCGCGTTCGTCGCTCGAAGCGTGGCGTGCAGTATGTTCTGTCGATGGACGCGGGCTTTTCGCCGCCGGTGCGCGACGCCAAGCTTGGCGAGCGTGTGCAATGGACGTTCATCGGTCCGCGGCCACATGGCGTGCGCGACGCCGCCGGCCTGGGACTCTTTGACTCCGGGGCGCTGCCGATCGTCTCGTACTTTCATCATGAAGTTTTCGCGGCCGCGACCTATGCCTGTGAAGATCCAATGAACCCGGTGATACAAGGGACGGTGCGCGTGCCGGTTCAGCTTCCCCGTCGCGGCGAGGTGGGCACGGCTTTCCCCGTGACGTGGTCCACGAGGGAAGCGCCGGAGAATCTCGTGTTCGACGTGGAGGTGAAACTGCCCGGCGAGGCGGAGTACCAGCCGTGGCTTGCGGGAACGACCGCTGCCGGCGCGGAGTACGCTCCCGACCGGCCTGGTTCAGTGCGATTCCGCTCCCGCGTGCGCCATACCCAGACCGGTCAGGAGACGGGCATGTCTCCCGGCGCTCGCATCCGCATCAGCGGCTGACGCGGCGGCGTGCCGGGGACTTCGACATTGCCGCGCAGGCGGGAATCCAATCTCGTCGCGGAGCGACGAACTACCCAGGGATCCCGGCGGGCGAGAGTGGAGTGCGTGGACAGCGCTTCATGTGCGACGGTACTGAATCTCCATGACCTTGCACTCCGCGGCGCCTTCTGGTTGAAAGTACATCACGATTTCGTGGGCATCGCGCCCCTTGACGGTGATGACGGAGCGCTTGCCCATGGGCTTGCCCGTGGAGGGGTTGGTGATGGACCCTCGCATGGTGTACGTGTCGCTCGCGGGATCGTGCAAGCCGTGCTCGATCTGGAACATGTTGGACATGATGTCGATCCAGAACCCCTCATAACGACTATCCACGTCGTTGTAGCCCCAGAAGCCCTTCCCGCCGAACACGCCCGCGTCATCCTGATAGTCCTGCTGCAGGAACCGGCCCCCGAGAACCAGCGTGTTCGTCATGGTTCCCTTGGACACGTTGGGCGGACCACTCGGGTCGAACCAAAGCTTGACTTCCGCCCGCCAGGATCCCGCAAATCGCGCGAGCGACTGATGCTGCGGACCTGTTCCGGGCGCCGTGCAGCCTTCGTTTGACGGTTTGGAATCGTGTGCGCTTGCCGACATGAAAGGATCTCCCGCGATTGGCCCGATGCTCCCCAAACACCTTACGTTATCCTAACGTCCGCGGCGGCGGCGCCAAGACCCGACTCTTGACGGCGACCGGATTCGACAGGACAGCCGCCGCAAAGTCGCGCTTTCGGGAAGCCTGCCGTTTCAAGGCAAGACCGTGCTTGCGACGCGCAACCTTCGCGGGGACATTACCGCGGGGCTCGGGCATTTGGAATGGAGCTGGGCACATTTCTTGCCTTCATCACGCCCAAGGCGAGGGGTCGCCCTGCCTGCGCCGGCAGGCAAGGCAGGAGGCGATATTCCTGCGATCACTCAAGGATTGCGACAAACGATGCGGCAGCGTGTCTCAAGGAAGCCAGACACCGCCCGATCCGCCGGGGCAAAGCCGCGTCGGCACGGCGCGGGGCAGCGCGCCGGGTTCCTGGCGTTCATCGCGGTCGTCCTGGGCGCGGCGGGTGTGCTGATCTGGGGAAGAACCGCGCCGAGAAACGTCCTGCTCATCTCGCTGGATACGACGCGCGCCGATCATCTCGGGTGTTACGGCGACGTGCAGGGCGCGACGCCGAATCTCGACGCCCTGGGCGCCGGGGGCAGCATTTTCCTTCAATACACCACGGCCGTGCCGCTCACGCTGCCCGCGCACGCCACCGTTTTCACCGGCGTCTATCCATTCGTGCACGGCGTACGGGACAATGGCTCATTCTTTTTGCCTCCCGAGGCGACGACGCTGGCGGAGCGCTTTCGCGAAAGCGGATATCGCACCGGCGCAGTGGTCGCGGCCACGGTGCTCAACAGCGAGTTCGGGCTGTCGCAGGGATTCACCGAATACCGCGACATGCACGACGCGGCGCCCGCTTCGCCCACGGCGGACGGACTTCCGCCCGTTGAGCGGCGGGGCGATCAAGTCTGCGACCTCGCGTCGGGCTTTTTCCGCGCGAACGGGTCGAAGCCGTTCTACCTGTTCGTTCATTTGTTCGACGCGCACGATCCCTATGAAGCCCCCCCCCATACCGCGACCGGTTTGCGGATCCGTATGTCGCGGAGATTGCCTACGTGGATGCGCAGGTGGGGCGTCTGCTGTCCACGCTGGAGGAGCTGAAGCTCGACCGGAACACCCTGGTCGTGGTGATCGGCGACCACGGTGAAGGGAAGGGGCAGCACGGCGAGAATACGCATGGACCGTTCGTGTATGACGCGACGATGTCCGCCCCGCTGCTGGTGCGGCGTCCGGACGGCGTCGGAGCGGGGCGTCGTATCTCCGCGCAGGTGCGCTCCGTGGACGTGGCGCCGACGATCTTGAGCTGGGCGAAGCTCTTGCCCCTGCCGGGCGCTGCCGGCGTGGACTTGGCTCCGTTGATGACCGGCGCCAAGGGAGACCTCGGGCTGGCGGCGTATGGCGAGTCGTTCCATTCGCGATTCAGCTATGGCTACTCACAACTTCGCATGTTGCGCGAGGGGCATTGGAAGTACATTCACGCGCCGGTCAAGGAGCTTTATGACATTGCCGCCGATCCCGGCGAAACCCGCAACCTGGCGGAGGCGGAACCGCAGCGCGTGGCCCAGATGCGGCTGCAAATGCAGAAATGGATCGGCGCGGCGCCGCCCTCCGCCGGCGCGCTCGCGGCACGACAGGGAATCTCGGAGCAGACGGCGCGTAATCTGCAGGCGCTGGGATACCCGACCTCGGAGACGGTCTCGGTGGGCCATGAGAACGCCTCTGAATTGGACCTGTTTGTTCCCAGCGGTCCCAATCCGGCGGACCATGCCTTGGACATCCAACTCATGTCGCAGGCCGCCGCGCTGCTGGCGCGCGGGCAAGCCGCCGAGGCGGAGCGACCGTTGCGAGAAATCCTCCAGAACGCCACCGCTGCGAATCCCGGTCCCTTTCGTGCCTACGTGCTTCTGGGGCGCGTGCTCGACAAGCTGAGGCGGCTGGAAGAGGCGGTAGAGGCGTTTCGTGCGGCGCTCCATCAGAACGCGGAGGACGCCGCGACGCTGACGGACCTCGGCAATGCGCTGGCGGAATTGAAACGCTATGATGACGCCGTCGCCGCATACCAGGCCGCCACGCAAATCCGCCCACCGCTGGCGCGAGCGTTTCTGAATCTGGCCATGGTCCTTTCGTCACAGGGCAAGTGGGAGGACGCGCTGCCCGCGGCGCAACAGGCTGTCAAGCTCGACTCCGGCTCCGCCAAGGCGCACTCCCGTCACGGCTTGATTCTGCTGAAACTCAATCGCCCGGCAGAGGCCTATCAGGCGATTCAACGCGCCGCGAACCTGGATCCGAAGAACGAAGAATATCAGCGAGCGCTGAAAGACCTTGGAGCGGCGCTGGGCCGGGGCTGAATGGAAGGTTGCTGACGCGGACCGGGTGGCACGGTCGGGCGCACTTTCCCGGCTGAGGCAAGCGGTGCGCCGTTGACCCTGCCGCCCGCGCTCTGGGTCCGGTTTCCATTCAACGAGGCGGAAATCAGGCGGGAACTCAGAATGAATGATCTTCGGCGGGGCGCAGCCGTGCGCGACAAGCGGGGTTGCCGGCCGGTGGCGGGTCCCGCGTTCAATCTCCCGCAGCTTCCAACTGAAACGCGTGAACGCGCGCCCTGTCGATGTGCAGGTCGCGCCGCGATGAATCGAGGATCGCGCGCAGCAGGCTTTGCGGGGCGATCAGTGAGGCCGTCCAACGGTTGCCGCACGCCACGGGCTTGAAGGTAACCACCCCGCGATCGAAAGCGTCGATCGAATGGAGGAAATCCTTGAAGGACGGGGACGCCGAGGGGGGGGGAAGCTCCAGGTACACGAGCATCGGCGCGGCGCTCTCCGGTTGCGGATCATCCGCCGCGCCGGCGAGGTTCATCCGCACGCCGCGCCAGCGACGAAGCTCAATGCCATGCGTCATCCGCCATACCGGCGAGCACGCGATGAAGTCGGGAACGCCGTAGGCTAGAATCGCGTCGCGCCGCGCGTCGTCGCGGAAAACGACCGGACGCCCGAATTCATCCCGCTGCGCGCCGAGGACCACTTCGATCGTCGCGCCGGCGTCCAGGCTGAGGATGCGCTCGATGTTGTTCCGCTCGCGGTACCAGTGGATCGTCGCGTGGTTCGCAAGGCACGGGCAGATCCAACGCGGGCCGAGACGCTCGGTCGCTGCATCAACGTCGAGCGTCATCCGCCCCCAGTCCGGCAGAATCAGGGCATGCGCCCGGTCCTTGAGATTCGCGGCGGCCGGCGCTGCCCATAGCGCCAGTCCCGCGGTGCCCAGCGCCCCAAGCAGCACGGTTCTACGCTGATTAGAGGCCGTCGCACGCGCATTCCCCATCCGCTGCGACGCACGCCGAATCCCGCGCGCGAGCGCCCCCGCGCCACAGCCGGCCACGATCATCATTGGCGACAGGATCACGCCGAGATTCCGCGGATACCCGGCGGATCCCTGCCGGAGGGCGATCAAGACCATCGCGCCCAGGCACAGCGCCATGCAGCCAAGCCACCAGCGCGACGGCGATCGCCAGACCGCCACGATCCCGGGGACCAGCAGCAGCGCCAGGATCGGCGAAAGAGGGAACATCTCCTCCGCGCAAAGTGCCGTCACCACCCACACATCGGAGGCCGCGCGGATCGGAATGCCGCCATAACCCGCCGCGAAGTTGAGCGACGCCCAGCGGTCGAGCGTGTACACGCCCATCAGCGCCGCCAGCGCCGCGGTCATGAGGACCAGCACGACGCGCACATGGCGGCGCGCGGCGATGTCGGCGCTGCCGCCCTCGGCGTCGCCGCCGCCGGCGCTGTCGCCTTCAATGCGGCCGTCCTCGATAGCGCCGCGCTCGAACCTGCGCGGCAGCGCCACGCATCCGCACGCCATCACCGGCAGCACCCAATACACCCACGCCGTGTAAACCGTCAGCGATAACTGCAGGGCGACCGCCAGCGCCGCGAGCACCCAGCCGATGCAGCTCGGCGCGCGCCGCAACTTCTCGAGCACCAGCGGCAGCACCGGCGCCAGCGCGGTCGCCTCCGCATAGCCTCGCGCCTCCGCGCCCTGCGCGCACAACTGCGGACTCAGCGCCAGCAGCAGCGCGGTGACGGACGCCGCCACAGGCTCCCTCGTGATCTTCCACGCCGCCCACGCCCCCGTCGCCGCCGCGAGCATGGACCACCCAAGCGGCATGAGCCGGCCGGCAAGCGGCGTGACGCCGAACACGTGCGTGGTGAGGTTGACCCAGAAGTTGGTGGTCGTGTGGATCGAGGCCACGTCGGCGGGCGCACGCAGCGCCCGCGTGGCCCCCATGCGCCAATTGTAGAACGTCGGCTGATACGCCCGCGCCTCCGCCTCCGTCGAGGCCTTGCCGGTGACGCCCGTGAACCGCGTCAGCAGCGGAAGTTCATCACATTGCCAGGTCAGGTCGCGTGCCAGCGTCCAGCGCGTGTGCGCGCTCCACGCGAGCGCGGCCGCGATCAGACCCACTTGGACCGCTGCCACGGCGCGACGACCCATCAGCGTGCCACCATGCGGCGGGGCGCGACGTGCCGCCGGCGCACGATGTTCCGCGTTCCCGACGCAGGGCGGCGCCAGATCGAGTGACAGGATGTTGGCATTCGTAGCCGGGATCATTTCTGCAGCATCCTCGAGGGACATAAAGGTTATCGGGCGAAATGTGCGCGAACTGAACCGACCAGGGTCGCGCGCGTGGAGCCGGAGCGTGGTCGCGTTTGGCGGAGTCGAGCGCGTAAGAAAAGGGTTTCGATCCGCCCCCGGATTCCGAAGCGTCGCTCCCTTGCGGGCGCGGCTCGGATGGGCGCGACTCGGATGGGCGCGACTCGGATGCCCTGGGCACCGCGTTCAACCCACCGCGCGCACGGTCAGCGGCGCGGGCAGGTTCAGCGCCGCCAACGCGTCGCGGTGCAGAACCGCTCGGAGCTGGTCGCGCGGGATGACCGGCAGGTTCGTGCCGTGGCAAAGGTGGTTGATGGAAAACAGCGTCTCGATGCACTCCGACGCCGTCGAGAATGGAAACCCGCTGCCGAACAGGAGCTTGTCCATCACGCCCTGCTCATGCGCCGCCAGCAGCGACTGATACGCCTGCCACGAGTGCCGCAGCAGACCGCTGATCTCCGCGTACACGTGCTCATGCTTGGCGAGCAGAAAGATCGTCTCATCCACCCAAGGCAGCCCCATGTGCGCCACGAGCATCCGCATCTCCGGAAACTCGCGCGCCACCTCGTCCAGCAGGAAAGGTCGCGCGTAATCCAGCCGCGTCTCCGGTCCGACCCAGATGCCGGGGTGAAACAGCACGGGCATGTTCAGCTCGACGGCACGCGAATACACGCGCATCGCGCGGCTGTCGGACGGGTGGAAGTTCTGCGCGGCCGGCGCGACGGCGATGCCCGCCAGCCCCAGCGTCTCCTTCGCGCGGAGCACCTCGTCGATCGCCTCCTTCGGGTGCGACGGGTCCACGCCGGCAAAGCCGATGAGCCGGCCCGGCTGGCGCTGCACCAGCTCGGCCACGCGCTCATTGGGAATGGCGGCGTCCAGGTGCGCGCTGCAGAAGCCGACGATGATGGTCACGTCCGCGGGTTTGGAGGCCGTCAGATGCTGCTCGGCGCCGGCGTTCTCGACGGGATCAAACGCCTGCGGCGCGGTCCGTCCGCCGAAGAGACGGGCATTCCGCGTGACCGCCCGCCCCAACTGCGACGGCGAATCCCACACGTGCGTGTAGCAATCGACGATCATGCCCTATGGTACACTGCGGTTCTTGCGGCGGAAAGGTGCCGCGGACGAAGGTCGAGCAGTCCGTGGCAAAAGGCGACGCTCGTCATTCCCGCGCGGGCGGGAATCAAGGTCCGTCATTCCCGCGCAGGCGGGAATCCAGCCGGCGGTTGTTGAGCAGCCCTGAAATCACTGGTTTCCCAAGGCGCGCTGGACCCCCGCCTGCGCGGGGGTGACGACCCCCATGTTCGATTCTCAGTTCGACCCCCGTTCGTTTTCTGTTCGCGGCAGAATGAAGAAAATGCCTCTGGAGGAACAGAGCCCGCTACTCATCCGCCTCTCGAAGCTGCTTTTCAAAGATGACGAGGTTGCCCAGCGTGCGCGAGTCGTAGCGGATGCCGACGATGTCGAAGCCGTGCGTCAGCGCCAGGTGCAGCACCGGGCGGTGGTGGTTGTAGCACTCGAATCGCATCATGTCGTAGTTATTCTCGCGGCACCACGCCTCCTGCGCCTCCATGAGCTGCGAGGCTACGCCCATGCGCCGCGCCTCCGGCGCCACGCCGATCAGCCAGGCGTAATACGTCGTGTAGCGCAGCTCATACCCGACGAGGAAGCCGACCGGGCGGCGCTCCAGCTCCGCGACCATCATGAGCCAGACGCGGTGCGCGTCGAGCCGGCGCTTGAAGTAGTCCTTCGCCTGCGGCGGCTGAAACACCTGGCTGTAGAGGTCACAGACGAGGTCCAGCTCGTCCAGCCCCACCGCGTCGATCTTCACGTTGGCCATGCGAACCCCCGGGGCGCAGCGTCAAGCGTGCGTTTTCGACAAACGGTCTGGCCCCGACGGGATTCTACTCCTCCCGTGCCGCGTCGCCACTTGGTTACGCGGCAGTCGGCGCATGGCAACGGCGCCGGATCGCCTGCCGATGATCCGACGCCGTACCCTGCTTCTCCCCCCCCGAGCGCGTCACAGGCGCCGCCTCTGTCGCCTCGGCATGATCCCTCCCGGTTCGCCTTCAGGCCGGTTCACCTTCCGCTGCCCGTCGCGTCCCTCTCCCCTTGACGAAGTTCCACGCAGGCAAGTCGATCCCCGGCGGCGATCCGGCGCGAGCTTGGCTTCCGCGATTTGCCATCCGCGGCCACCGCGATGCCTCCCATCCGCGACCCTTTCGCCGGGCATGGCGCCGCGATCCACCCTCGCGCCGCGTTCATCGTTTCCTGCACGTCCGGCCGGGGCCATCGCACTCTCCCGCCCCCCCGGAAACTGCACCTGCGTACGACAGTCCCGGCCGGCACGGTCACACTTTTTGTTGCACCAAGTGTCCGCGCGGGGTCACTTAAGCGAAACTAATTGCAGTGGAAAAGCAGCGACAAGCGGCCTAAATGTGCCCCGCCGATCCGCGCGAGCGGACGGACGTCCGGACTTCGGCCCGCTTCTGCGCGCGGGGATCAGAACCGCGCTCGTCGCGATGGGGTCATCAGCCTGAGCGGCGCTGCTCACCACCCCTTCAGGCACCGCGCATTCCAGGTCGTCGCGGCGTTAGAAGCAAATGCACCCGCACCGCTGTCCGAAGATTTCGCGCGTTGCCTGCAGCCGAACAGACTGCGCTCGCCTGAAATCCGGCATCCGAAATCCGAAATCCGAAATCCAACATTTGAAATCCGACATCCGAAATCCGCCAAGCCGACCGATGCTATCGCTTTAGGCACGCCCTCCGGCTTGACCTCGCCGCCGTCGGTTCGGACCATGCCCCGATCATTTTCAAGGAGCACAGACCATGAGCGACACCATCTCCGCGCGCGACGCGGCGTCCTTCGGATTTACGCGCATCCATTACGAGAAGCACCAGCGCACGCGGGCGCGCGCCACCGTCACTCTCAATCGACCCGAGGTGCATAACGCGCTCGACTACGCGGCGCTGAACGAAATGGCCGCCGCGTTTCATGATGCGTCCCTTGACGATTCCATCGCCGTGCTCGTCCTGACGGGCGCGGGAGACAAGGCGTTCTGCACCGGCGCGGACCTCAAGGAGCAGCACGAGCAGTGCGTCGGGCATCCGCAGACGTACTGGAAGTGGATGGGCGCGTTCATCGACGCGCACGACCGCCTGCGCAACATCGGCAAGCCCACCGTCGCCCGGCTCAACGGCATCACCGTCGGCGGCGGCAACGAGTTCAACATGGCCTGCGACCTCGCCATCGCCGCGGACGACATCTACATCCGCCAGGTCGGCACGGCGCGCGGCAGCGTCCCGGCCGGCGGCGCGACGCAGTGGCTGCCGCTGATCGTCGGCGACCGGCGGGCGCGGGAGATCCTCATGCTCTGCGAGGAAATCCCCGCCGCGAAGGCGCTCGACTGGGGGCTTCTCAACCAGGTCGTGCCCCGCGCGCAGCTCGACTCGGCCGTGGACGCGATGTGCGAGAAACTCATCCACAAACTCCCGGGCTGCATCCGCTACACCAAGCAGCAGCTCAACTTCTGGCGGGACTTCTCGTGGAGCATGACCATCGGCCACGCCCGCGACTGGCTGGCGATCAACAACCTCACCGAGGAAACGAAGGAGGGCATCGCGGCGTTCAATGAAAAGCGCCCCATCGACTACGAAGGCATCCGGGAGCGGGCATCGTGACTTCAGTCTGGAGATTCTATCCGCAGATTACGCAGATTTCGCAGATTGGAGGATGGGGGGAAGTGCAGTCCGGCTCAAGCCTGTGTCTACTTACCAGAAACATGTTGTTCAAGATCGAGTGAACACCCATCATAAACAACCGCGATTAGAGTTTGATGTCTGGAATGGGAAGAACTGTTCCATTCTTTCCCCAATCTGCGCAAGCTGCGTAATCTGCGGAAAAACTCCTTGGAGTGATGAGTAGTGAACACGGTAAGTCAATACGTCAGGGATCCTCAAACACACGCGATTATTGGCGCAGCGATGGAAGTACACCGAGAGCTAGGCTGTGGTTTCCTGGAAGCTGTTTACCACGAGGCACTGGCTGCGGAGCTGGATGCGCGGAGCATTCCCTACCGGCAAGAGGTCGATATCCCGGTCTTCTACAAGGCGCAACGGCTCAACTGTGGCTACCGCGCGGACTTCGTGGCGCACGAAGACGTGCTCCTTGAACTAAAGGCGCTCAAGCAAATAGGCGGAGTGGACGAGGCGCAGATCATCCACTACCTCAAGGCCACCGGCATGGGGCGCGGACTCCTGCTCAACTTCGGCGCGCCAAGCCTCGAATTCAAGCGATTTGTACTCACTCAGCGACGCGTCCATCCGCCTGACGACGATGGCCGCCTTGAGCCTGGATGATGCCGAGCAGCTTGGGGAGGACGACGAAGAGAGTCATCCACAGATTACGCAGATTTCGCAGATTGAGGGCACGGAAGGAGTGCAGTCACGCGCGAGATTATTCCCGGTTGCAGAGAGCATGTTGTTTTGAGCTGAAACATCGGCCGTGACAAACAACTTCGGCCACTGTTACATTCCAAGAATGCAAAAAAGCACCCCGATTCTGTCTTTAATCTGCGAAATCTGCGAAATCTGCGGATGACTCCGTGATTGAACTCTCTGTCTTGTTCAGCCGTCGCTTCGGTCCGCGCGTGCGAACACGAATCGCTGATACAGGAACGCCAGCAGGAGCAGGCTTGCGCCCAGCCCGAGGAATGACACGACGCGGTACAGGTCGCGCAGGTGCGACGTGTCGGACAGGAAGACTTTCCCCACGGCCGCGAGCATGACGATCAGCGACGCCCAGCGCAGCACCAGCCCGCGCGTGAGGATGCCCAGCACCAGCAGCAGCGTGCCGAGCACGATCCACGCCGCCGAGTAGGCGTACCATTCCGCGTTTGTCGTCGTCCGCCCGTCGAGGAAATCGCCATGAAACCCCTGGCGAACCTGAAGCGTGATCAGCACAAACACGAACAGCAGCGTCCAGCCTCCGGCCAGTCGCGCGGCGGGCGCGTCGCCTTCGCGCTGCAGCAACTTCGCCACCCATGCCATGAGCAGCGCGGGCAGGCCATACACCAGCAACAGAAGATTGGCGACAGGTGTGGCGCCCATCGACTCATGCGCCCACAGCGGGTTGAACCGCAGAAGCAGTGTCAGAACGCCTGACAGCCCCGCCAGCACGGCCACAATCCTGCCCGCCACCTTCAGCGACGCCAAAGGCCAGCGCCGCGCGATCAGCAGCAGGGGCAACGCGAGCGCCAGCCATGCATTGACATACGCGACCCATTCGCGGAACAGGACGCTCTCGTGGTCCATCACTTGCGGATGAAACACATGCCGCGCTTCGAGCGTGACCAGCAGGAACACCGACAACACCGAACCGGCGTACAGCCACTCGGAAAACACGCGGTCTCCACGAAGCCGCTGGAACCACGCCGCGTAGAGGAAGCAAAGCGCCGGCAGACCGCAGCCGTAGCCGATCCAGTTGAAGACGAGGCTCTCGCTGATGGGATAACCAAGCACGCCGGGCTGAATGAGCCGGGCCACCGCGGCGATTCCCATGACCATCGCGAGCATCCGCAGGATGGGCACGGACAGTCGCGCGCCGACCAGGACCAGCGCTACGATTTGTGCGGACCACGACACGGCGATCCACTCGTGCTTCCACTCCATCCACGCGCCAAGGCTGACCAGCACGCTGACTCCCGTACACAATGCGGCAAGCGCCTTCTCGCCCTGCGCCCAATCGGTTCGGCGGCGGTATACGGGAACAGTCCCGCCGGCATACGCCGCGGCCGCAAGTGCGCATAGTCCGCCCCAACCGATCACCGGGGGCGGTGTTGTCCGCAAAGCGATGTGGGCGGTCAGGAGGTACACCAGGGATGCGGTGACGGAAAAAATGCTCCAGTTCGACGGACGCCGCGCTCCCCACGCCGCCGCGTATGCACCGCCGCCGTACAGCAGTCCGTACGACCCGGCCGTCCAGGCGAACACGCGGACCTCCACCGCCTCCGATTGGAAATGCCACGCAAGGAGGACCGCCGCGCCGACGCTGGCCGCCAGCCACGCGAATGGCTCATACCGCGCGTCCCGCCGCGCGAGCACCATCGCTCCCGCGCCGAGGACGCCCAGAAACGCCCAGTCCATCGGCGCGAACCCGCTGACGCCGACGAGAACCGCCAGCATCGTCATGCCCGCGGCCGCGCCGAAGATTGAGAAGATCACCGCGCCGTCCGGCGCGTCCCCCGCGGGCCCGGACCGCGGCGAGCGCGTGTTCCATACGAATGTGGCGACCGACCCCATCAGGAACGGTGCGACCCACGCGCTGTCCGCCGGGCGATAGGACATCGCCATCCACACGCCCGCCCAGATCAGCCCGCAGATCAACGTAAGCCCCGAGAGCGGCCACCAGTTCCGCTTTCGCGACACGACGTGCAGCCCGCACTGAAGGAGAAACAGATAAGTAAACAGCGGTCCTGGCTGCGGCTCCTGCGAGCCTATCAGCGCCGGCGTGAGGAAACCGCCAATCAGTCCCAGCAGCGCGACGAACGCGCCTTGCCGCAGAGACAGCAACACCGCCAGCGCCGTCGTTCCCGCCAGCAACCCGAATCCGGTGGTGCGTCCGACGAGGTGGTAGAGGTTCACCGCCGCCAGGCAGCTTGCGAACAGCGCCGCCACGCCCGCGGCCGTGACGCCCTGCGCGATCCGCGCGGCGGACCTGCGCCACCACTCGCCCGCGCCAAGCAGCGCCAGCCCGAAGCCCGCGCCGAGCATCACGCGCGCGACCGGCGTCAGCAGCCCCTTGTCAAACGTGTACTTGACGAGAAACGCGACCGCCAAGAACAGCGCGATGGAACCGAGGTACACAGGCAGTCGCGCGCCAATCTGCTCCTCAAGCGTTGGGCGCCTCAGCGCTGCAGGTGTGGATGGCGGCGTGAGCGGAGTCGGCAGCGGAACAGGCGCGCCGACCGGACTCATTCGCGTGCTTTCCGTTTCGTCGAGTGTTTCCAGACGTGTCGGCGTGCCGGGCCCCGCGCCTTCGTCTGGAGCCATCTCGTGGGCCGGCACCCCATCGCGCATCAGCCCGCGCAGCGTGTCGATCTTGGCTTCGATGCCCCGCGCCGCGATGGGCGCGGGGGCGAACGCTGCAGGCTCCGTCGGCGGCGCAGAAGCCGTGGAAGTGGTTCGGGCGATACGTGCGACTTCCCGTTCGATGCGGCCCAACTGCGCCTCAAGCCCTTGCGAGCGATCCCTCGCGCGCACGGCGACGACCAGCGCTGTGATGGATGCGCCGAGCGCGATGAGGACGATGAAGGTCATTGGGACGCCTTTCGACTAAGACTCTGTCGCACAACTGAGCCGTGACCGTGAGACTCTGTCGCACAACTGAGCCGCGACCGTGAGACTCTGTTGCACAACTGAGCCGCGACCGTGAGGGAGCGATGGATTCCCTCCGAACCCGCGGGTTCTGAAACAGCGTGTAAGATGAGACGCTGCCGCCCAAGGCTTCGCGCGGCGTCAATCGGCCGCACGCCCGCCGGGCGCCTCCGTTTTAACGCCATTTCCTTAAGGGATTGTCAACCTGTCCGCCCGCGGGTTCAAGCAGGATACGCAGCCCTGCCGCGTCGTCTTTTTGGCAATGGAGGGATGCGCAACCCGAGGCGAGATTCCAAGCCAGTCATTCCCGCGCAGGCGGGAATTCAGCCTCGTCATCCCCGCGCAGGCGGGAATCCAGCAGGTTCCCCGTGCACCCCGGAACCCCGCCTGCGCGGGGGTGACGAAGCGCACCCGTCGCGCCGCACTCGTCCGCAGCGATTTCCCGCGGCATCGACCTCCCGCGGCAGCGTCTTCCCCCGGCCTTGCCTTTCCGTTGCGCGGCGGGAACATGGCCCGTCGGTCAGCATCCGAACGCGTCTGAGTCGAAAGGGTTCCTCGTGTCGCAACCTGCATCGGTCACTCCCGCGACCCCCTCGCCGGACGGGGTGATGGGCTTCTTCCATTCCTTCCTCGACCTCTTTCGCCTGCCGCGCGCATTCTGGATCGTCATCGCCATTTTTGTCGTCGAGTCGATGGCCTACTTCATGGCGCTGACGCTGATGAACAGCTACCTGACGCGCGACCTGGGCGTGCCCGATCGCTGGGCGTCGTGGTTCGTGTCGATGTTCACCATGCTCGTCACGCTGTTCATGCTCGGCGCGGGCAGCTTTGCCGAGTCGTTCGGGCTGCGGAAGGCCCTCGTGGGGGCAATGATTCTGTGCGTGTTGGGCAGGGTGCTGTACGCCTACGTCACGGCGCTCGCGCCGGCGGGGCTTGGCGCTGCAGGCGGCGCAAGGGCTGCCGCGGCCGCGCCGGATACGGGACTGTTCTCGATGGGCGGTCCCGCGCTGCTCGCCCTGGTGTTCGCGCTCGGCGTGATCGCGCTCGGCGAGGCCATTCTTCAACCGGTCTGCTACTCAGGCGTCAAGCAATACACCGACGAGAAGACCAGCTCGATGGGCTACGGGCTGATCTACGCGCTGATGAACGGCGGCATCGTCGTGGGTGGAGCGATTTCCTCTTACGTCCGTCCCGGCGTTCAGAGCATCCTTGACAGCGCCGCGCCCGCTGCGGCAGAAGCTGCCACCGGTGCGTTGAGCGATGCCGCGAAAGCCGCAACCGAGATCGCGACGACCGTCGCCGCCGAGGCTGCGACCACCGCCGCGGGCGCGGCGGAGCCGGCCAGAGGGCTGATCGTCGAATGGTTCGACGCGGCGGTGGCGGCCCTGCAGCCGCTGCGCGACGCGCTGGATCCGGCGCTGCACTGGCTGGCGGGCTGGACGGGAAGCGGCATCCAGGCCGTGAACTGGCTTTGCGTCGCCACGGCGATCCTCGCCCTGCTGATGTGCTTCCTGCTGACGCGGCGCACCGAGGCGAACAAGCTCCGCCCCGACCGGATCCGTGAGATGCGCCAAGCCGACACGCGCCCGACCGGCGATCGGCTGTGGAGCTACCTGGCGGACGGGCCGTTCTCCAATGTGCGCTTCATGTTCTTCATCTTCATGCTGCTGCCGGTGCGCACGCTCTTCGCCCACCAGTGGCTGACGCTGCCGGAGTATGTGCTGCGTGCCTATCCGAAGGAGGTCAGCGACTACATGGAAGTGGTGGTCAACTGGGTCAACGCCGGGATCATCCTCGTCGGCGTGCCCATCGCCACCGCCCTGACACGCAAGGTACACGTGTACACGATGATGATTATCGGTTCGCTCGTGTCGGCCGCGCCGACGTTCCTCTTGTGCAGCGGCCCGAACCTGAGCCTGCTCATCACTTACCTCGTCGTGTTCTCGGTCGGCGAAGCGCTCTGGTCCGCGAGGTTCCTGGAGTACGCGTCCGAGCTGGCGCCGGAAGGGCGCATCGCGCAGTACATGGGTCTGGCGAACGTCCCTTGGCTCCTCGCCAAGGGCACGACGGGCTTCTACTCCGGCTTTCTGCTCGAAGCCTTCTGCCCGAAGGACGGACCTCGGCACACCGGCGCGCTCTGGTTCATCTACGGCTGCATCGCCATGATGAGCCCGATCGGCCTGATCGTCGCCCGCCGGTGGGTCATGGCCGGGTCGATGCACAAGGCCGCGGCGGCGCCGACTTGATCCTCGCCTTCAGTGACAGGAATCCGCGCACGGGTCCAATGCCCAATCGTGGGGAAGAAGCTGACCTCGCACGAAAGGACAGGTGTCGCGCGTTGCACGCATCAGGTCGCGGTCCGATCGCAGCGCCTGCGTTCGCTCCCATGCTTCGGTCGTCTCTCGAAGGCACCGCCTCACCAGGGTGTATGAACCGCGGTGGGTTTATCACGCGGTCGGTCGTCTGATGCTCACCATGAGCGCCGTGACCACGAAGCTTCCATGCGCGGCATCATCCAAAGCCTCGGCGATGTCCTGATGAAGCCGGGCGGCGTCGGCGAGCCAGCGGACTTCGACGAGCGTCTCGCGTCCGGCGTTGCTCCGGCAGCGCAGCATCCGCACGATATCGACGTCGTCGAGGTCGAACCCGGTGCGCATCAACTCCTCCGCCGCGCGGTCCGTTAAATCCGCGTATCGGGCGCGCAGCTCCCGCAGTTCCAGCTCCGCCAGTGGGCAGGACCACGGCTCCTCGATGTTCACCAGGATGCCCGTGTCGTGCTCCATGACTTGTCCGATGCGGGAACGTCAGGATTGCTTGCGCGGAACCCGCGAGCGGCGCTTCCAGAATTCGCTTCCTTACGGGGGCGGCTCGGTCAGCCGGCGCGGCGCTGGCGGCGGCTCATCTTCGCTTCCCTTCGGGGATGCGTTCCTCCAGCCGGCGGGCGATGTCCAGCGGGACGAGTCGCGCCAGCCGGTTCGTGTCGTATCCGCCGATCTCCACGATCTGCTTGATGAGCGTGCTGCTGGTCAGCGCGTGCGCGGAGCTGGCCATCAGGAAGACTGTCTCGATGTCGCTGATCATCATGTTGGTGTTGGCCAGCTCCAGCTCGGCGTGCAGATCGACGTTGTCGCGGATGCCGCGGATGATGACGCCGGCGCGGATGTCGCGGGCGAAGCGGGCGGTCAGCCCCTCGTAGCGCTGCACTTCCACGTTGGTCACATGAGCCACCTTCGCGCGCAGCATCTCCACCCGCTCCTCGGCTGAGAACAACGGCGTCTTTTCCGGGTTGTCGCCGACGGCCACGATGAGGCGCGGATACAGCCGGGCGGCCCGCTCGATGATGTCGAGGTGCCCGTAGGTGAACGGGTCGAATGTTCCCGGGAACATCGCGACGCTGCTGCGATTGTCAGGCATGACCCGGCTCCCGCCGGCAAACGGGCCGGCTCCGCGCACTAGCCTAGACGCGGGAATGAAATTGCCAAGCGCGAAAGCAGGCGGACAGGGTCTGGCCGAGAGTTTTTTGCAATTCAGTTTCGAGCTGCGCCCGAGTTCGTTCTCGTCCAGTGAGACTCGGCCAGCTTCCCAAGGTCCAGGCAACTCGATTCCTGAAGGCGATTCAGCTTGATCTCCGGAGCAGCCTCAGCCTTATCTTACCAGCAGTGTCAGCCTGATCCCCGCAGCAGCGTCAGCCCGATTCCCGCAGCGGCGTCAGCCTGATCCCCGGAAGAATTGTCAAGAGTCGAGGTTACCTCCCGACAGGAACCGACGCCTCTGAAAGACCCACGGCGCGGTAGTCTGTTGATGGGGGATGAGCGGCATCGCCGTGATTCCAGTTCGCCTGCGGCAGCCGGCGGACCCGTCGGCTGACGCAGCCATTGGCGAGCCGGTGGGAAGAGAGGGTTTGGCCGGCGTCCCACCGGTGAAGGCATCAGGCCAACGGCGGACCGGTCGGGAGATTCCCAGATGACGTCAACACTCGGTGCATCCACGCGGCGGCTGGCGATCCTTGCAGTCTGGACTCTTGGCTTGCTTGCCGCCTCCGCCACCGCCTGCACCGTGTTCCTCGCCACGGACGGCAAGCTCGTGCTCGGCGGCGACAGCGAGGACTGGATCGATCCGAACACGCAGGTGTGGTTCATTCCCGCCACCGACAAGACCTTCGGCGTCGTCTACTTCGGGTTCGGCAAGGGCGAGTATCCCGAAGGCGGCATCACCTTGCACAAGGCCGAGCTTCCGCCGGGAGGCATCCTCAACATGCAGCCCAGCGACGCCCACGGGTTTCCGCAGGCGGGCATCAACGATCGAGGGTTGTTCTTCGGCGGCGCGGCCACGAATTCCGTAAAGCACGTCAATCCGAACGGCAAGGAAGCGTTCGACGGCTTCATCGCGGATCACATCCTGCGCACCTGCGCCACGGTCAAGGAGGCGCGCGTCGTCCTCGAACGCTACAGCGTCGGCCTGCCGCAGGGGCAACTGCTCTTCGGTGATCGCACGGGCGATTCCATGATCGTCGAGGCGGGCGACGTCATCATCCCCAAGAAGGGCAATCACCAGGTCATCACCAACTTCAAGCTCTCGCAGATGCCCAACGGCGGCGACAAGTGCGCCCGCTTCAAGAAGGTGGACACGATGTTCGCCGCCGCGCCGTCCATCTCGATCGACATGGTCCGCGACGCGCTGCAGGCCGTAGGCCTTAAGCCGTCCCCGGACGGACTGGAGAAGCGCCTCCCCGGCACGCAGTACTCAATCGTGTTCGACCTGACGCACCTCGAGCTGCACGTGTACCGCTGTTTTGACTTCGAGCGTCCGATCCGCATGGACGTGCGAAAAGAGCTGTCGCGCGGCGCCCGCGCCATCCGACTGGCGGAGATTGTTGAATCCGCGCCGGCGAATCCGTGACCTGTTTGCCCGACGGTCCAACGTGAAAACCATTCGCAGTCAGGCCACAGGCTTTCTTGGTGTGATTCCCCGCGGCATGGAGTGGGTCGATGCGCTGACAGGTCGCTGCGGCGGCGGATCACAACCGACTGCCGACTCGCCGGTCCATTCGCGACGGAAGGGTAGTCCGTCGCTTTGCGACGGAACGTGTGAGCAATCATCGTGTGCGTGCAGCGTCGTGCCTTCCGGGCGGACGTCAACCCTCTACCACCTTCGCGCGGACTGAAGTCCGCGGCTCGCCACGATGGAGCATGGTTTGCTCCAAGCGCGCGCCGACCTCTCATTGCGGCTTGCGGAACGCCGCGAGGATGTCGGCGCGGGGGCAGCGCAGCGCGCCGAACAGGCCGTCGAACAGCGCCGCCGGCGTGAGCATGTTCGCTCCGGGGCGGAATGGCTCGAACGCCAGGTCCAGCGTGTTGTCCCGCGACCGCGCATAACGCAGCCACGAGCGCACGTTAATAAACGGCGCCGGCGTGTTCACGTACGGCGTGTCGTACCAGCGCTCGAGGCGCCAGCCCAGACTCCGCGCGATATCCAGCAGCGCCTCGCGGGAGAGGATGTGCCGGTGGTACGGCTGATGCAGCGAGTGCCGGTGGAAGTCCGCGCGGGAAAGGTCGATGTGCGAAGCGTCCGGCGTGCCGACGACGATCCGCCCGCCGGGTTGCGCCAATTCGTCGAAACGATTCAGCAGTTCGCGCGGGTCGGCCACGTGCTCCAGCACGTCCTGCGAGAAGACCATGTCATACCGCCGCTGGAGCACCGCCTCGTCGCAGAACGCCGGCGCGTAGGCGTCGTAGCCGCTGATGCGCTGGTAGTCGCGGTCCGTCAGAAACTGCACGTACAGCCCCTTGCCGCAGCCGTAGTCGAGCAGGCTCATGTCCCGGCGCAGACCGCAACGCTTAAGCCGTCGCGTCAGCACCCGGTAGAAAAGCCGCGTCACCCACGCCATCTCCGCGGAGTGGAACGGGTAGTCGCGGTAGTAATGATCGAGGTCCACGTCGTCGCGGGCGTGCAGGCTGCGACAGCGCGGGCAGCGCCAGACGATGAACGACTCGGCGAGAAACCGGCGTACGTTGCACGGCACGGCGGCGCGCTCCACCGCATCGGCATCGCAGGACGCCCCGCACGCTGCACAGATGGCCGATGACGGCATCGACGCATCGTAGCCCGTCCGGCTGGGCGTCGCCACGGCGAAAGCATGACGGATCGGATCGCGCGCGGGTAGTCGCGAGGGGGCTGTCGCGCGGGTGCAGTCGCGCGCCATCGCATGTGAGGTGACATCGAATCAGGGTGGCACGGTCTGGCGTACTCGCCAGGCCGTGGCGATTGGGCAAGCCGAGAGCGCTGGGAGACCCCACGGGTCGGCTGCTGCGGACCCGCGCCACCCGCCGCCGCGCCATTGAGCGCCTCACGTCGAACGCAGCCCTGTCGAACGCCGCCCTCGCTTGCGCTACGGGTTCGGAAGCGGCAAACCCCCGGCATCCCCGTGACCTCGTCCGCGCCATTCGCTATAATCGCGCACGGCGAGGCCGGTTCCACATCGGCTCATCCGCCGGGGGGGTCGTCACAGGGGCTGCTGTCGGGAGGTTTCACATGGGCCGGATCGGGCTTTCAATCGGGGGCATGGTTTGCGCGCTGGCGTGGGCGGGCGTGGGGACGGCGGCGAGGGCGTCTGACGATGCTCCGATAAGCCTCCAGCCGGGCCGGCTCTACCTTGCCGCCGGCACGATCGAAACAGCTTCGCAGCCCAACCTCCTCGACGAGGCCACCGGCGGCTTCAACGAGGAGCAAACCGGCGGCTTCAGCGAACCGTTCGGGTATGTGATTCAGCTCGATGGTCCGATGAACGAGCGGCGCGACGCGCGTCTGATGGCCGCGGGCGTCGTCCTGCATGACTACCTGCCGCTTCACGCTTACCTCGCGGATCTTTCGCGCACCGATGTGAAGCGGCTTCGGGCGCTGGGATTCGTGTCGTGGGTCGGGCGCTGGGAGGATGCGTGGAAGCAGGACCCGACGATCGGCGCGCGGATCGAGCCCTTCACGGTGCAGGAGCGCATCGATCTGGAGAGCCGCGGATTCGTTCAGCTTGCGGTGACGCTGTTTCACGGCGTGGACCTCGCACAAGGGATGAACGACCTCGCCGCGCTGGGCGCGGAGGTGATCGACGGCCACATCGTCGCGCGGCAGGGGCTGGTCGATCTGGTCTTTCCGCACAGCCAGCTTGCGCTGCTGGCGAGCGAGCCGTACGTTCAGTACATCGAAGAATCCGGCGAGCTGACGTATCGCAACAGCACCAACCGCTGGATCGTGCAGAGCAACGTCTCCAACAACTTCCCCCTCTACAACAACGGCATCCACGGCGAAGGGCAGCTCATCGGCATCCTCGACGGCAAGGTCGGCTCGACGCACTGCTCCTTCAACGACAGCCAGCCCTTCGGCGACAGCCATCGCAAGATTCAGGCCTACAACACCAGCACCGGCTATGACCAGCACGGCACGCACGTGGCGGGCACGGCCGTCGGCGACGCCTTCGCCGAGGACAACACGCGCGGCATCGCGTATCTCGGCAAGCTGTGCTACGGCACCATCCCATCGTTCAACGAATCCGCGATGAAGTCCAAGCTCGTCACGCACCACAACCAGGGCGCGCGGATGCACACCAACAGTTGGGGCGACGACGGCACCACGCAATACAACAGCCTTTGCCGCGGCATCGACGACTTCTCCTACACCAGTGAAGACAGCCTCGTCTTCTTCGCCGTCACCAATCAGGCCACCTTGCGCAACCCGGAGAACGCGAAGGATTTGCTTGCCGTCGGCGCGTCGCAGGACACGCCCTCGCAGGGCAATCACTGCAGCGGCGGGCGCGGTCCCACCAACGACGGCCGGCGCAAGCCCGAAATCTATGCTCCGGGCTGCAACACCGTCTCTTCGAGCGGCACGAGCTGCGGAACGGCGGCGCTCTCCGGCACGTCCATGGCCAGCCCCGCCGTCGCCGCGACAGGCATGCTCGTCCGGCAGTATTACACGGACGGCTACTACCCCACCGGCCGATCCGAGCCGGGGGACGAGTTCATTCCCTCCGGCGCGCTGGTCAAGGCCACGCTGCTCAACTCGAGCGTGGACATGACGGGCATCAGCGGCTACCCGAGCACCACGGAGGGCTGGGGGCGCGTGCTGGCCGACAAGGCGCTGTACTTCGCGGGGGACGCACGAACGCTGGTGGCGCAGGAGAAGCGCAACGCCCAAGGGCTGTCCACGGGGCAGGCGGACGTGTACACGATTGAGGTCTTCGGCGGCGCGGAGCAGCTCCGCGTCACGCTCGTCTGGACGGAGCCGGCCGCCGCGTCCGGCGCCAACCCGGCCTACACCAACGACATCGACTTGGAAGTGCAGCGTCCGGACGGTCAAACGTATCTGGGCAACTACTTCGTCAGCGGCGAATCCGCCACGGGTGGAACCAAGGACGAGAAGAACAACGTCGAGCAGGTCCACGCTTCGAATCCCGCGGTGGGGACGTGGGTCGTGCGCGTGCTGGCCACGGCGGTGAACGTCGGTCCACAGGGTTACTCGCTGGTGGTGACGGGACAGGTTGCGGAAGGCGGGAGCCTCGGCGATCCGACCTGCGACGACATCCGCAAGCTGACCGCGCGCTGCAAGGACACCGGCGTGATCAAGGGCAAGGTTCGCCTCAACTCGGCTAACTTCACAGGGCGAACCGTTTCCGTCCTCATCGACGGCAGTGAAGCCATCACGGCCACGATCGAAGGCGACACGGCGTTCTATGAAGGCTGCTGCTACACGACGGGCGAGCACACGGTGGCGCTGACCGCTCCGCCGGACTGCAACATCCAGCGTACGACGACCTGCCCGTAGGCAAGGGGAGCTGCGCGGACGCCGGATCACATGAGCCGTGCATCATCCCGTCGCCGCGGGTAATGCGTCCGATGGTTTCGCGGGGCGGGCTTGTGCGTAGTCTGCGCAGTTCGACGGCGCAGCGGGCGTAACTCATCCCGCAGTCACGGTCGCCCGCCGTCCAAGGAGCGGCGCGCGCGGCCCGGGGGCGATGTTTGCGCCGCAGAAGGGTGGTCGGGTCTGGCCATTCTTGTTGGCAGGCCACCCCGGAAGGAATGCAAGCACGGATTTCGAGGAAGCGATCGGAATAGTTCTTGAGCAAGATTGGACTGCGGGCCCGGCTCCAAGAAAGCGCGTCCACAACGATCGGCACGCCCGTGAGCATCGGTGGAGGCGTCGATCGATTCGTGAAGGCGTCGATCGATTCGTGAAGCCGTCCACCAATCTGTGACGGCGTCGACCGTTTCATTCCCCGAAGGGGAAATACGTGAATAGCCGCGGGCGCAGCCCGCGGGAATCGAGCCTCCGGCCATTCGACCCCGGAGGGGTCGTACCATCGGCTCCCGTGCTCGCGCCGGAATCGCAGCAGACGTACAACCCCTTTCGGGGTTGGGTCTCCCCGCGCTCGAGAGTCCGTGGGCTGCGCCCACGGCTACCCACGTGGATCCCCTGCGGGGATCAGACGGATGCCGCTTCGGAGGTCAAGCCGAATCGCCTTCAGCGATCGAGTTGCCTCGACCTCGGGGAATAGGCCGAGGCTCACTGGCGAGATCGAACCCGGACGCAGCTCGAAACTGAATTGCCAAGATTCTCGGCGAGACCCGGGCGGTCCCGCCGGCGCGAATTCTGTTGCACAGCCGCCGCCCCTGCCGGAGAATGCCCGCCCAGCAGGGAGGCCGCACATGACCGGGATGCGCTGGACGGTCCGTAGGGTTCTTACGGTTGGACTTTCGCTCGTCTCTTCATGCACCGCGCCCGCGCCGCCCGGGGACAATTCCAATGCCAACGACAACAACAGCGGCGCGCCTTCCGATCGCGTCGGCAGCGGCACCGCGCGCCTCAGCGGCGTGATCTACTCCGCTGACTCCGAGGTGAACATCCCGCTCGCCGGCGCGGTGCTGGTGCTGGGCGACGCGGTCGGCGTGGCGAAAGCCAACGGCGCGTTCGACCTCTTTGGCGTGCCTTCCGGATTGCAGCCGCTGCTGATCGACGGCTCGCGCATCCTCGCGGGCGACGGGCAGTACGCCCAGTTCGCCGCCCACCTGTCCGTGATCGAAGGGGAGCAGCGGCTGCTGGACGAACCGATCTACCTGCCGTTCATTCTGAACGGCGAAAAGGTCACGGTGGTTCCCGAAGCGGAGACCCCTCTGACGAGCGGGGGGGGGGGCTTGCTGCGCATTCCTCCCGGCGCGGCGCGGGACGATGCGGACCTCTACGAAAGCTGGCTTGCGCTGCTGGATGTGGGCGTGGATCGCGCGCCGCTGCCGATTCCGGAGAATCTCACGGAGTCCGCCTTGGCGCTGCTGACCCTGCAGCCGCTCGGCGTCGAGTTCCCCGCGCCGCTTCCGCTGCGCGCGCCGGTGGGGGGCGGCGCGAACGCCGGGCCCTATGCCGCACTGATGGAGATGGACTTTGCGACCGGAACGTGGATCGACGCCGGCGTGATGCGACGGGCGGGGGACCGGCTTGAAACCCTCTCCGGAGGCCTGCGGCGCAGCGGCTGGTTCATGCTCAGCCGCGACCTGCACGTCCGCGTGTTCAGCTCGTGCGCCGCGACGGAGTCCGGCGGCTGTCTGCGCCACTGGGCTTCGGTGCAATCCTCGCTTGCCCGGCTCGAAGGCGGAAGCGTCGCCGGCGCGAGGGCCACGCTTGAGCGGCTCGCCCTCACCCTGCTCGATCACGAACGCTCCGTCGCCGGCGCCAACGCGCTGCTCGAGAACACCGTCGAGGACTTCAGAATCGTAAACGCCAATCTCGCCGAACTGGCCGCGACCTACCGCCGGTCCGCCGATCTCGACGCACTGTTGGAGTCCGTCAGTCGGGTGAACGAATCCTGCGGGGGCGAGGACGCCTGCGACGCGACCGACTCGGATATCAACCTCGAAATCGAGCGGCTCTCGCGCCTCGCCAACCAGGTGTCCGTCAACTTCAACCAGAACGCCCCAAGGCTCCAACGAATCGCCCAGGCCGCCGAAGCGTTGCAGGAGTTTTACGAGCTGATCGAGCCGCTGGACGACGGGACGCTCGCAGGATTCGAGACCGGCGTTAACGAGTTCCTGAGTGCGTTCGCGGACTTCAGCCCGCTGGAGTCTCCCGCCGATGCCAACGACGCGCTGCTGGCGCTTCTGGAGGACGCCGGCGCTCAGGTGGGGGTCGCGCTGTCCCTGCTGCGCGAGCCGGCAAGCTCGACCGATGGCGCGTCCATCGACGTGCTGGAATTGGCTTCGCCCTCCGGCTTCACGGCGGTCGCCGCGCCGGACGAAGGAGTCGCCGGTTTCCGCCCGCGCTCTTCCTCGGGCGAGTCGTTCATCTGGTCGTTCGAAGCCGCGACGGGCAAGTGCAGTCTGCCCATCCGACTCGAGAACTTCCTTGCCACGCCGAGTCCTCCGCTGGAACTCACGTTGGATCGCCGAATTCAGCCTGGCGAGCTGTTCGCCGGCAGCCCGGCCGCCGCTTCCATCACGCCGGAAACTCCCGTCGGAAGTTGGACGTTCAGCGCGCCTTCGCGCCAGGGCGTGGAAGTGTCCTTCGCGGGTGATTCCAGTCTTCTCGTGGGAATTGCCCTGCGCGACGGAATCCCGCTCGCGGCCCTGCCCGCCGGCTTCCATGTCAGCAATCTCCCGCAGGGCGGACCCTATCGCCTGCAGGTCCTTGGAACCGACGTTTCAGAATCGGCGGCCATTGACTATCGCATTCAGGTCGATCCGGATGAAACGCTCTTCAGCTTCGGCGAGCCGGTGCGCGGTTCGTTCGACCTGTTCCGACGGGCGGAGGTCATCTTTTTCGAGGGACAAGCCGGGGAGGGGCTGACGGTTGATCTGCGCTGCTGCGGCGTGTCCGGCGGGGAGCTTGCGTACGGAGTGTTCGACCCGTCAGGGCGGGAGCTTCAGGGCGCGGGACAGCCCGGCGCGCAAGGCAACCTCGGTGCGACGTTCTTCGAGCTGCTCGAAACCGGCCTGCATCGCGTGATTCTCACGCCAGGAGAAGGCGTGTTCACCAACTACGAGATCGTCCTCACCAGCCTGCCGCCGCGCGCGCCGATCGACTATGTGCCGGGTACGGATGTCACGCTCGACTTCGAAGCCACCGGACGAGGCATCCTTTTGCACTTCACCGGCGAGCAGGGAAAAGTCGCGGATTTTCAGGGGCTTTCCGCGGAAGGGCTGGACCGCCTCGTGCTTCACGTCGAGACGCAGGAAGGTGAGATCGTCGTTGACCAGGCGGTCGTGTACTTCGACGGAACGTCCTTCTCGCACGTCCGTTTTGCGCTTCCCGCCGACGACGACTACCTGATGACGCTTTCTTCCGGCGCTTTGGGGCAGCCGACTTCCGGTCGAGCCACGGTGCGCATGGACTACGTCAGCGCCCCATCCGATCCGTGACCGGCGCGTCGCCGCGCTCGCGGACCGCGTGTACCATTTCGGCGCTGCGTGGGAGCCTTGTCAGGGCCATTCAATTCTCGCCGGGTGGCATGCTCTCGCTGTACGCAGCGTGAGCATGTCGCCAGGTGCGCAAGCACGTGACGAAGGGAGGCTGCCATCCTGAACCTGTCCGCAGAACCTTGCCATTCTCAATCACTACGCTGACGTTGCATGCTTGCCGGTCGAAAACGAAGGGACGTGTGGATCGCCGAAACCGGGAAAGGGGATCATTGAAAGGCCGTGGGGGCCTCGGGGCGGGCGTCGCATCATGCGGATCACCGAGATATTCTTCAGCATCCAGGGCGAGGGAAAGCTCGCCGGCGTGCCGAGCACCTTCATCCGCACCACCGGCTGCAACCTGCGATGCACGTGGTGCGACACGCCGTACACCTCATGGGCGCCGCAAGGCGACGAGGTGGAGCTTGACGCCATTCTCGATCGCGTGGCCGACTACCCCACGCGCTTCGTCGTGCTCACTGGCGGCGAGCCGATGATCCAGCCGCAGGTGGTGGAGCTGACGCGCCGCCTGCGGGAAGGCGGGTATCACATCACGATCGAGACCGCGGCCACCGTGTTCGCCGACGTGGTCTGCGATCTGGCGAGCCTCAGCCCGAAGCTGGGCAACTCGACGCCGTGGGAGCGGGAGGGCGGGCGCTTCGCCGACGCGCACGAACGCGGGCGGCTGCGCCTCGACGTGATTCACAGATTCATCGCCGCGTCCGCCGATTACCAGCTCAAGTTCGTCGTCGAGGAACCGGCGGACGTGCGTGAGATCGAAACCCTGCTCGCCGATCTGGGCGACCTTCCGCCGGAGAACGTCCTGCTCATGCCGCAGGCCGTTTCGCGGGAGGAACTGGTCGCGCGCTCCCGCATCCTCGCGGAGCTGTGCAAGCCGCGCGGCTGGCGCTTCTGCCCGCGGCTGCACATCGAGCTGTACGGCGGCCAGAGGGGAACCTGACAGACCGGGTTGGAACTCGAAACCGGGCATGGGGCTTGGCATCCCGCTGCGCACGCGGGGGGCCGGTCCGTACCGGAGAGCGGCTGGCTTCTCGCCTCCCAAGCGGCAACGGGCTGGATTGGCCCTCATCGCAAGCAACCGGCCAGACTCGCCCTCACGCCCGGCGGCAACGGCGTTTATCGGTGGATTGACAGACCGATGGACACCGCCTAGCATGATCCATCTTGGCCATTCACTCCGCCGACCGTGCCCTGCCCGGTCATCGGCGGAGGAAGGTGCCACACGGGGCGTAGCTCAGCCTGGCTAGAGCGCTGCGTTCGGGACGCAGAGGCCGCTGGTTCAAATCCAGTCGCCCCGACTTTTCGAGAGATCAAGCCCTTCGGCGAGCATGTCGAAGGGCTTTCTGATTGTGGGACAAAGACTTGCGCCGTCGAGGGTGCAGTTCAAACAGACGATTTCGAGGATTCGGCGCTTGGTGGCGTAATCAGCGTTTTCCCACGTGTTTTGCAGGGTTTGCGAGAGTTCAAACACCTTCGCGGCGAGTTCGGCCGTTTCGTCGTGGGAGCGGTCCAGAACATCCAGTTGCAGCTTGATGGAGGCCAGCCGGTCCCGTAGCTCGGTGTGCTTGCGGGCGAAGGTCTCCTGATCCACATCGTCGGCGATCCGCAGGTTGAGCAGCCGGTCCTGCTGGGCGACCAAGAGCGACGCCTGCCGCGTCAGTTCCTCCCGCTGGGCGCGGGAGTCCTTCTGGGCGTCCCGGGTCTGCGAGGCCAGCACCATGCGGAACCAATCGCGGACCTCCGGGTCCTCCACCTTCATGCGCCCGAAGAGTTCGAGCACCTGCCGATCCAGTTCGGGTTCCGGCACCCGAACCCGCGGATGCCGGGGCGCGGTGTAGCCGCTGCACCGGTAGTAGACGTAACGGCGCTCGCCGCTCTTGCTGCGCTTGATGACCTGCTCGCCGGTGACGGCCCGGCCGCAGTGGCCGCAGGCCATGAACTCGCCGGCGAAGGTCATCTGATGGGCGTGGTAGACGTGCCCGCCGAGCAGTGCCTGAACCCGGTCCCAGGTTTCGCGTTCGATGAGCGGGGTCTGCTTGCCCGGATACCACTGCCCCTTGAACGGAATCTCCCCGATGTAGGCCCGGTCGGTGAGCATCGCGTGCAGCTTGCTCCGCGTGAAGCGCGGGGCGTCCGATCGGTACGTCCTGCCTTCGGCGTGCAGCCGATCGCGAAGCGCATCGAGCGTGAGCGGCTCGTAGGCGTAGAGGTGGAAGACGCGCTTGACGTTCTCCGCCGAGGGCGAATCGACTTCGGTGGCGCAGCGGCCCTCACGCCGGACGTTGCGGTAGCCGTAGGGCGCCTTGCCGACGAACCAGCCTTCCTGGACACGGCGGGCGAGGCCCTCTTTCACGTCGAGCGATTGCTGCTCGGTGTAGAAGCTCGCCATGTTGGCGAGCGTCCGCCGCATCATGCGGCCGGCGGGGTTGTTCTCCGTCGGCTGGGAGACGGAGATGAAGGCGAGGCCGTACTCGCTCTCCAGCCGCTCCAGTTCCACGTAGTCAAAAAGATTGCGGGAAGCGCGGTCAATCTTGTAGAAGAGCAGCCCGTCGAGTTCCTCCGCGTGCTTCTTCGCATAGGCGATGAGTTCACGGAACGTCTTCCGCTCATCGCTCTTGCTCGCGGTTTCCGCGATGCGCAGGAACCGCACGATCTCGCCGCCGGCATTGGCCGCGTAGCGCCGCAGCGCATCTTCCTGGACCGCGAGCGAGAAGCCCTCGCGTTCCTGCTCCCGACTGCTGACCCGTGCCAGTGCGACAAAGCGTTTCATGCTGCTCACTCCCGCGACAGAAGCTCGAACAACCGTCCGGCGCTGAGGACAATTGTAATCGCCTCTTCGGGAGAAAGCGGCCTGCCGTACCGCGGTTCCCAGACTTTCCGGGTGGCGCGGACAAGTTCCGACGTGATCCACGCCGGTGTGCCGGGAGGAACGGCTACCGGCGCATCGCCGCGCCGATCCTCCGCGCCGATTTGGGCTTGCTGCGCCGGCACTCGCATCGCCTCCGCCTGCGGGTCACGCGTGTTGAGGCTGCGCAAAATGCTCGCAAAGCCTCTGGTACGCCGCCACTACTTCCTTGAAACGCTGCACCGCCAGTTCGACCAGGTACGGCTCCACGTTCTGGCCGGTCAGCCGGTCGGGGTGGTACTTGCGGCACGCAACGCGGTAGGCCTTCTTCACCTGCTCCATCGTGGCGCCAGGATTGAGGCCCAGGAGGGCCAAGTCCGCTTCGATTGGGTCGGCAGGGTGCGCGGCATCTTGGCCAGATCGCGCGTCCCCGTCCTTTGGATACCAGCGATGTCGCCGATGGCCATTGCCCGCGTGGTTTCCACGGCACTCATCGCCATGACGCCGCGTGAATTGCTCCAGGAATCGCGTGATGCTCTTGCACTCGGCATCCGCCAGTTCATGAAAGAACTGGATGTCTGCGTCGGAGAACGTCACCCACCTCAACGACGTGAACCGCAGGATCACCACGCTCTCTCCATTGGCTTCATCGAAACAGGCCGTGAGGATCAACGGCAACACGAACCAGTGGTCATCGTGCCGGCCCGGCAGTCGCGTGAGGTTCCGGTCGCCGCGCCTGAACGACTCACAGACGTAGTCCGTTGCCGCCGTTTCCCAGTGCAGATCGCGAAGCTGTCGCCCCAAGGCGGGGCGCACAACACGCAGCGGCAGAGCAGAACGCAGGGTCGCCGTCCATGCCACCATGTTCCCCGGCGAACCACTGTTCCGAAGGCGATGCAGGAGGGCAGCCACCGAGATTGAGATGGCGATGACGACAAGCAGCGTTGTCATTTCGACTTCCTTCCTCTGGTGAGCCAATCCGCGGCATCGAGGCCGCGCGACACCGCATCGGTGTTCCCCGACAGGAACCGCCCGATGGGAAGCAGCACCCACTTGTACACGCCGATCCACACAAGGAACCCCAAGACGTAGGTCAGCAACATTCCGAGGCATTCCATGATGATCCTCCTGATGCGAAAGCGGTCACCGGCGAAGGAATCGACGCGCGATGTCGTAGCTCCGCTTTGTCAGTTCCGGGTTGCGCGCACCGAACCGGAAGACTGGGATGATGACGTGCTTGAAGATCAGCACCCAGAAGTAGATGGAGATCGCCACACAGAGCAGATTCACGATGCCTTCCATGATGTTGTCCTTTCACATGCCGTTGCCCGTGCGACGGCGCGCCAATCGGCCGTTGTGTTTTGCCGGTCCATCGGTACGCCCCGATCCACCTTCGTCACTCCCTCTCCTGCTGCGGGGGCTCCGGCTCGCGGTCCGCTTCCACTTGCCGCTCTGCCTGCCTCAATCGCTCGTCGAGAATGGACGGCATCGCGTCGTCCTTTGACGCGTCGTGTTGCTTGTCCGGCCGCAAGCCCTCTGTCACGAGGCCAGGAGGCCGGGTCGCGATCATGCCCAGTTCGGGATGCTGAGCGACCGTGCCCGGGCCATAGAAGATCGAACCAAGCTCATGCATCCCCTGCCGCCAATAGCCGGCCAGGACTTCACGACTCCGATTGAGGTTCTCTCGCAAGTTCATGGTGTTGCTCCTTCTGGACTATCACCGTCTGTCGCGCATGCGACGGAACGTTTCCGCCGTGTCGCGCTGTTCAACGAATGCGTCGTGCAGGTCCATCGTGCGGCGGTGTTGGAGCGCGCCGCTCATGCCGGACGAGGCGGCGGCGCACATCCCGGCCAGGGCCAGGTACGCCGCGAGCGGCACGCTCACGATCGCCACGCACAGGGCGATGCAGCCCATGTAGAGCGGCTCGATGAAGGTCTTGAGCCGATGCTCCGAACTGCGCCGCCAGACCTTGTGAAGGGTCGGCGTGCCGTTGAACAGCGTGTGCGGCTGAGGCCCGCCGCGGCGCACGCGCGCCTTCGTGCGAATCCGCGCGCCAAGCAGCGCCAGTGAGTAGAGACCCAGGAACACGAGCATCGGCCTCGCGTCGTGCTCCTGCCACAGCACCGGCCAGAACAGGATCAGCGCGAAGCCCGCTGCCGTTTGGAGGCCGAAGTAGCGCTCGCCGAACGAGTCCGATCGGCGCAGGAACACCTCGACCGTCACTCCGAACGACCGGGCGACGAACAGCAGCGCCGCGACGAAGCCGCTCACGCCGTTCTTCGAGAAGAGCGATTCTGGTTGCTGCCGATCAAGCATGGTCTGTCCGTCCTTTCCGGGCGCGCACCGTCCACGCGGGCGGCGCGCGCCGCCTTTCGATTGCTCTCAGATGGCCCGGGCCTTACGCCCGCTGGTTGAATTGCACCGGGAGCCAGGTGCGCCCCGATGCCTTGAATTCCCGTCCGTTCTGAAACACGATCCCCTCCACGATCCAGTTGTTGTCCGGGCCGCCCGTGCGGAGCCGGGTGAACTCCCGCGGCTCGACTTCCGCCTCCATCACCTCCGAGAAGCCCCAGTTCACCGAGCCGTTGTCCTGCATCCAGTCCAGCCCGAGCAGGGCGGCGAACTGGTTGTCCGCCGAGTGCGAGCGGCTTCCGCTGGCCCGGTATTGCAGCGTCCGGCCGATGAGCCGGGAGGCCCATTCGTTCGTCTGCGGATCGCTGTTGGCGTGGAACACCTTCAGCCCGCAGTTGCCGAAAATGGAATCGGCCAGGGCTCGCGCCTTGTCACCCCCGCCGAGCGCCGCGTAGACGCCCGGCACGCCCTGAGTCAGGAAGGCACACCCGACGCCAGAAGACCGGCAGGCGGCAAGGAAGGCGGCGTCGCGCGAACTGACAAACGTCTGAAACTCGTCACACCACAGGTACACCGGCCGGCTCGCCGCATCCAGCCGCCTTCCTTCCATGCAGCGTTGCCAGCAGTACTTGAGCACTGCATTCGCGATGACACCGGTTTCGCGGTAGATCTGCGTCGGCAACCCGCAGACGATCACGGCGCCGCTCTCGCAGTCGCCGGGGGTCAGCGTCGTATCCGTGCCGAAGAGCTCACGGAGCACACCGCGCTGCATGGGGTCAAGCTGGGAAGTCAGGCATGACACCACCACCGATCTTGTTTTTGCGGACAACGTGCAGAACTCGCAGAGCACGTAGTCGGCGACGAGCGCAAAGTCTTGGGTCTGCGAGCCGTTCTTCGAGCGCTTGTCCGCCTCCGCCAGCAGCTTGAAACAGAATGACGAGCTGCGCCATTGCTCGGAGCGGACTTCATCAAGCGACTGCGGGGCCGAGATCACGGCGCGATAGAGGGCGTCGATGGTCACCGTGCCGGTGGCCAGGATCAGCAGGTCAACGAAGTTCCGGATGAGCTGCTTTGTCGCGCGCCGCCAGTATGCCTCGTCATCGCGCGCGCCGCCGCTGTCACCCTGTCGGTCCGCGCACTCAAGGATCGCTTCGAGCAAGCCGACCACGTTTTCGGCGGCGCCGACCCCACCCTCCCGCGTCAGTTCGTACGACACGGGATTGAACCGCCAGGGACCGCCGGGGCGTATGACCCGCAGATCCGCGGTGCGCCCCGTTGCGGCACAATACTCCTCCCACAGAGCAACCTCGGAAGATTTGGCACAACATACGAGCAGCCCGGCCTTGGCGTTGCCGAGCAGCCCGAGCGCCAGGGCGCGACCGCTCCCACTGCTCTTCCCGGCGCCGCTGGCGCCAACGACGAGGAGGTTTTCCGTGGCCATTCTCGCGGTGTACACATCATCCGCCGACCACCGCAGCACGGGCACCGACATCACGTCCGGCGCTGGCGACTCAGCGCGCCAGCCGCGCCGCAGCAGCCTTCGCATGCACAGCAGCAGGAGGACGACGAGACTGATTGTGCCGATCCATTCCATTGCCTTGTGTCCTGCGGCGTCGCCGCGTTGACTGCCGTTTACCGCCCTGCATTCCGCTTCGTGTCTTGGTCCGCCTTCCACATCAAGGCGATGATGAACACGACGAATGTCGGGATGAGTTCCATATCGAGTCTCCTACTCGCCCTTGCCTGAGATGTCCTTGATCACTTCCGCCAGGGGCCGGCCGTCAGCGCCGGCGTTTCTGATTCGCTCCGCCAAGTCGGCGAGCCAGGCGACCAGGCCTTCGACCGAGAGCGTCGGAGCCGATACCGAAACCGACCGCCCTTCACCGAGAAAGATACTGACCCGCTCGCGCGTCACCTGCCGCGGCCTGCGCGGCGGCGTGGCGATGCGCCCCGACTTGACGGCCTTGGTCTGTGCGACGAGGCGGTCACGCGTCAGGCGGCCGTCGAGAACCCCCCGGATCAAGCGTTCTCGCTCCGTAGCGTCAGGCACGGTCACGATCTGATACGCGCTGCTCATCGGGATGCGCCCCGCGTCGATCTGATCCTGTACGTCCCGCGAAAGCACAAGCAGCGACAGCAGCTTGGAGATCGTCGCTGGAGAGGGACGCCCGAGCCTTACCGAAACCTCCGATGCTGACCAGCCCGTCTCCTGCATCAGTTCGTGCAGAGCGCGGGCATGCTCAGTGACCGTCAGCCCCTGACGCTGGGTAGCGACGACAAGCTGGAGCGAGAGGCGCTCTGCCGGAGTCGGTGCGTGCTCTGCTATAAGCATCGGGACGACCGCAAGGCCGGCGCGCTTCGCGGCATCCAGCCGGCGATGTCCGTCATCGAGGATGAGTGGCTCTCCCTCGTAGTGTCCAAGCAGTGGAACGAGAATGCCGTTCTGCGCGATGCTCTGGGCAAGCGAGACCTGCTCTTCCTCGATCAGTCGTGCACGGATGTTGCCCGGAGACACCGGCTTGCTCGTGGGCACCTGTTGAACGATGGGTTCTGCCATGGTCCAGACTCCTTGTGTCTCCTCAGTTGGCTCTCCGAAACACTTGTGCGCACTTGAGGCATTGGGCGTGCAGGTCAGGAATCGCGCACCGGATGTTCGTGCAGCCGCAGGTCCACTTTTTCTGCTTGGATTCACCCCGTGGACGACGCTCTGGGATCGGAACTTCCTCGCCCGGGACAGCGATGTCATGACGGCGCAGCAGGTCCTTGAATGGGCTTTCAGCCGCGAAGCCGAGCAGGCCCTTTTCGTCCAGGAGAAGCCCGATCGACGCGGCCTTGTCGCGAAGCTCCCGGTTGTGATGACCCCGCTTCGCCGGCGTCCCGTGGGCCTGCTGCCACCCGTGCAACAAATGCTTGAGAAGCGCTCCAAGCACCTGCCACTGCCCCGATGGCCCAGACAAGTGCCGCGCGTTTAGCGCGATCTCGCCTTTGAGCCCGAAGCCGTTATGCCCCGCACGGAAGTGCCCGAACGTCGAGATCGGAAGGTCGTCCACGCACAGCACGACCTCGGCAATGTCGAGTTTAAACTCGACGATGAACCGGTTCGACCATTCCTGAAGGGTGCCGATCAGGTTACGGGCGTGCCACACTTCTTTGAGCTGGTGCTCGGCCAGTGCCCCGTAGACACTCCGGGCCGTCGGGTGGCCAACCGTGTTGCCAGGCTCGTGAACCTGACTCGCTTTGATACTGCCCGCGTTCATGGTCGTGTCTCCACAAGACACGGCCAGCGGAACCGGAAACGCGGCGAATCAGGATGCCTACCGCGACGAGTGTCATCTCCAGTACCGTGAGCCCGGATACATCGTGACGATTATTTCCGGATCAGTTCCGGATCGCAGGCTAGCCAACCCTACTCCTCTCGGTCGCCTGTCGAATGCCTCCTGTCTTCAGTCGCCCAATCAGCCGCCGAGCGGCTCACTTTCCGCTTCCCGCGGCTACTCCACCAGGACCGGCGCCGGGCTTCACGACAGTAGCGGGCGAATCGCTCCACGTCAGCACGAGCTTCCTTTACGGCTGCGGCCAATGCGAAGTCGGGCTCCCCCTGCTCGTCTCGCAGCCGCACTATCTCTGCAGCCCAGACCAGCAATTCCGGCCACGACCTGACGCGACAAGCGCCCCCATCCTCCACTTGTTTGACAGCGTCGTAAACCCTTGCCGCATACTCCGCATACTCTGGGATCGTCACCTCCATGTCGCTCGACGCCTTCGCTGTGTCATGGCCGACCGGCTCCCATTCCAGTGGGCTAATGGCGTCCTCCTCTAGGATCGCGCGCAAGGTGGAATCAACAAGCCCCAGCAATCTCATTGCTTCGTTCTCGGTGCAACTGGTAAACGCTACGAAGACAGTTGACACCGTCCGCTCACAACCTCGAGCAGCCATATGCATATCGGCCGCAACCAACCGAACGGTCATTCGTGCGCGCTTCCCGACAGCCACAGTGATCTCGTCGCGCCACACCGCGACAGGATCCCTCACGACCTGCTGCCGTAACCTCCCCAGCAGTCGGCTGAATGCCGACTCCGCCAGCCACTCAAACTCGCGCTTCCACACGTAATCGCCAGGTGGAGCCCCGAGTACTCCCCGGCCAGCTAGATGGTCCGGAACAAAATACTGCGGCGTGTTCAGACCGCGTGGCATCTCGAATATCAGTCCACACACACGCATCAGGTCGATAACTTTGACACGATCACTTGCAGTGAATGGCAGGCGCTCCCACAAAGTCGCCCCGGTCGGGTCGGCGCCGTGCTCCGGCAGAATGGTCTCAATTTGCGCCCAAGTCATCATACCCCGACCGCCCACCTCATCGCCCGCACGGATGATCCTGTACACGGGTGTTCGGACCCATTCCGGGTTGAACACGATCTCAGCCAACGACTCGCCACGGCGGAGCTTCCTCATTGCCCCAGCACAATGCACGCAGCCAAGGTTGTGAGCAATCTCAAGAGCCACTTCTGAGAGACCGTCTGGCACAGAACAACGGCGACAAGCCTCTCGAAAGTCGTCGCCGGTGATCCAACCGACCTTCGCGTGTTCAGGACTATCAAATCCCGCCACTCTCAGCCAATCGACGAGGCGGGCTAGGGATATGGGATATCGTGTAGTAAGATCTGGCACGCACGGAATCAGGCGCTCCACGGTGCGCAGCAGTTCCATGATCGCCTGCCGGTGCCGCTCGGCACCTTCATCGCCGTCACCTGACAGCGTTCCGCACCAGCCAATGTCATCAATAACAACGAGCGGCGTCGTATCAGGCAGGCCGACCGAGTGCCGCAGCTCCGACCCGTCCAGGACTTCCAGTTGTCGCGCCACTCGTGCCCCACCGCTGTCGTCAAAAAGATCGCACTTTGTCACGGCGACTATGATGGGGCACTTCGCCGACGCTTCGTGGCGTACGAAGCCCAGCCAGTAATCCAAGCGGTTCTCGGCTCGCGTCCGCGTCGCATCGCACACGATCAGGAACAGGCTGCGCCGATCCGATAGAAACAGCCGATGGGAGGAATGCAGATGCCCCTGACCTCCACAATCTAGGACATTCACACTCAGCGGATAGCGATCGTCGGCAATATCGACAAAGGCTATCCACCGGCGCATCGCGATATCGTGAGTCTGTAGTTCGCCGGGGTTATGGTACTTCACATCATGCCCAAAGAGTCGATGTCGCAGATGCGTTTTTCCAGTTCGGCCTTCCCCGAGCAGCATGACCTTGAGCGCGTACAAACGACTCTCTCCTCGTGCGAGATCCTCCGCATACGATCGCAACTCACGCACGCCGCCGCTCTGGAGGACTTCCGCTGGCAGCACGTCGATTGGGTTGCCCACCAATCCCAGGCTCACCAAGACCGACGCCCAAGGTTCTTTGCACGCGGCGCTCATGAGCGCCAAGGCGCCGGCGTTGTCAATCCTGTTGTAGGAAAGGTCCAGGTGTGAGAGCATCGTCCATCGCGCCCTGGCGGACGCCAATACCTCTGCGCCTGCTGAACCAATGTCGTTGCCTGAAAGCCACAGGTCGCGCAGTTTCGGTATGCCGTCACTGGTGCCAAGCGTGGCGGCACCGGCATCACCGATGCGGTTATCTTCGAGGATCAGGAGTGTCAACTCCGGCCAATGCGCCGCAGCCAGCGCCTTGGCGCCGTGTGCTGTGATGCCATTCCGTCGGAGAAGGAGTTCTCGCAGCCCACCCGCACCCGAGGCGATGACTGCCAACTCGTCTGTCCCTTGGTCGCCAATCGCGTTCTCCGACAAATCGAGGAACCGCAATGAAGGCACGCCTGCGCTACGCAGGTGGGCTCCGAGGGCCCTGACTCCTGCCGCACCCGATCCGTTCCGGGAAAGTCCCAGCAACTCAAGCTTGGGAAACGATGGGAGGTGTGAGCCGAGCAACGTGAACCCAGGACCGCCCAGGGCGCAGTCATCCACTGAAAGGTAGGTCAGTCCAGCAAGGTGTCGTGATTCCGCAAGAAGCGTGCATATACCATCCGGGCCGATTGCGGCGCCGTTCAGGTGAAGACTTGTCACTGCCTGAAGATCCCGGAGGTGCGTTGCCAAGATGGCTGCGCCGCTCCGGCCCAACGGAAAGCCCAGTTCCTTTATCGAGAGGTCAAGCCACACCCAGTGTTCCTTCGCGGCTCGGCCGATCACCGCGTGGAGCCTGCCATCATGTTCGCGATTCATCCCGCTCGCTCCCATTGCCAAGCTACCCGGCTCGCAGATTGTCCACCGATCACCTCCAGTCGCCGTCGCACCGGACAGAGCCGAGAGGTCATCGGTGTGAAGTAGAACACTTGCACCTCCGCGCAGAGTGTGCTATCCGTCGTGCGGACACAGCAATTGACGGGACCGTGTACATCGACAACCAGAGCGTGGCGATCATGACGAGGGTGAACGAGCTTGGCGAACGTTTCGGCCTTACCCCATCGGCCTTCTTTGCCATCCTCGATAAGTCTAGGTCCGGAACAGAGGTAGCGCTCCATTTCATTGACTCACCAAGCGACGCCAAGACGGAAGAGCGTCGTGCCCGAGTGTACGCCACGCTCGGCATCTCCCGCCCGGAGCTTTCAGTTCGTGGCACGCGCGAGGAGATTCTCGACACGCTCCAGCAGGCGCTCCAGCGCGCCCCGCATCCATCCCCTCGTCGATGAGCCAACGCGGCCATGCATCCAGTATGGCCGCTGGCAACCACGCCTGCCAGTCGCGGTCCAATGCTGTGGTCGCTGCTCCCAAGCTGCCACACACCCACACCAAGCGCGAGCACTCCGCGTCACCCAGCCGTCATGCGGCCAGTGCCGCTATTGTCGAAGCAGGAAGCCAGTTCGACAGCGGCATCCGCGCGGGTACGATCAACTCCCGGATACGATATGCACAGCCGATTCGTCTGGGAGCGGAAAGCCGCCGTCCCAGGCGCTCTTGGACCATGGATTGCGCTTCTCCCTCATCAGCGTGAGTACAGGTAATCGCCCGGAGCGGTCCACCCACCCGGCCGTAGCGGACCGTGACGACCCAATGGCCGAGCAGGTCGCAGCCGACGGAGACTTCGTACCGGCGATGATGGTTCCGCTCATTGCTGTGGGCTTCGAGCGAGATCGTCAGGAGGTCGAGCACGTGGCCTCCGTCGGTTCGGCTTCGCGGAGATACTGGTAGAGCGTCTCGCGGCTGATTCCGAACTCGCGGGCGAGCCGGGCCTTCTTCTCGCCGGCGGAGGCCCGGGCGCGCAGTTCCGCGATCCGCTCCGGCGAGAGCGCCCGCTTCCTTCCCCGGTAGACGCCGCGCTGCTTGGCCAGGGCGATGCCCTCGCGCTGCCGCTCCTTGATGAGGTCGCGCTCGAACTGTGCGACGGCGCCGAGCACCGTCAGCATCAGGTTCGCCATCGGCGACTCTTCGCCGGTGAAGAGCAGGTTTTCCTTGATGAACTGGACGCGGACGCCGCGGCGGGTCTGCTCCAGCACGATGCGCCGCAGGTCATCGACGTTGCGGGCCAGGCGGTCCATGCTGTGGACCACGATCGTGTCGCCCTCGCGGGCATAGGAGAGCAGCGCTTTGAGTTCGGGCCGGTCCGTATCTTTGCCGGAGGCCCGGTCGGTGAACACGCGGTCGAGTTGCATGCCTTCGAGTTGCCGATCCGCGTTCTGATCGTACGAACTGACCCGCACGTACCCGATCCGTTGCCCCTTCCCCGACACCTGCCCTCCATGACTGTCAGGAAAGGTCTATGACATCGCGCCGCACCTGTCAACAAATACTTGTCACGACTCCAGTCTGACAGAACCGGTGGGAAGTGTCTGACATCAGGTTGGGGTAGACCCCATCCTGACATAGCGACCAATAGTTAACAGGACACGCGGTGAGTTAACGGAGTATTTACCAGTGTGCCGCTATACTCAGTCGTACTACAAGTGCAGAACAACTGGAGAGAGAACATCTTATGACGACAAGAACGTATATTACATGTATACTTGCCACCGCTGCGGCGTCCGCGCTGGTCACCTCTGCTTATGCAGCGAACCGCTTGGACACGGAGGAGCCGTTGAGGTTGTGTTCAGAGTATAGCGGCCAACCGTGTGGCGACGAAAATGTGCATAAGGAGAAAAGCTGCAAGGCCGCAGGGCAGAATTGCAGGGTCATATGTCAAACAGATGGCAAATGGTCAAAAGCCTATTGTGATCCTCCTGGATACCCGCAGGAGCAGTTTGGCCTACCCGGCGCACTCGACTGACCCGCGATGTAGCGTGGCTGCCCTGAACGATCATGGAGCATCCCCGTCGCTTGGCAGTTGAATCGGGATCCAGTATCTTGGCCGCGTGACGCTCCACAAGTGCCACGCGGCCGATGCGAGCCCCAACTCGTCCTGCGAGATCGCTCGGAACATTGTTCTGGCCTCGGGAGTGGCGGGTTTTCAAACAGTGCCGTGGTGGAAGGCGAGTCACGGTTATGACACTCTTCATGCAATTGTCATGTACACGGCTCGCAGAATGTGGTAGATCAGACCGCCAACGAACCCGGGCCAGCATGTCCACACCCAACCCGCTACACCTTGCCAACACTGCCCAGCAGATGGCCCGCAACGCGCCGGCCTCCGACGCCGTCGTCTTCAACAAGGTGGCGATGGTGTGCATGGGGGTTATGGCTGCCGCGTCGGTCATGCAGGTGCTCCAGCCGCTGCTCCGCGACCTCAACCGCAAGCACGATGCCGAATTCCGTGCGCGGGGCCGGGGCCGATAAGAGCCGGACCGCATCTGCTCCTGCCTACGGCCCCCCGCGTGTTTCCCCGGTTGGAGTTGGAGCCTGTTTCGCAGTCAAGGAGCGGCCAGATAGCATGGTCGCATGGTGCCAATTGGCGACGAAGAGCGTGCTTCCGCCGCGGGTGAACCGTCCGATCGCGCACCCGGGCAGCCTGAGGTGGCTGCCGGACGGGCGCCGGAATCGCTGCTCCTCGCGGTCTACGACCAGCTTCGAGCCCTCGCGCAGCGGCAACTCGCGAGCGAGAGACGGGGTCACACCCTGTCAGCGACGGCCTTGGTCCACGAAGCCTACCTCCGATTGATAGGCCCCCGTCAGGTCCCGTGGCAGGCCGAGGCCCATTTTTGCGCAGCGGCGGCCGAAGCCATGCGGCGCATTCTGATCGACCATGCGCGAGCACGTTGTGCCTCCCGGCGAGGAGGACCGGATGCCCGACGAGCCGCTCTCCGGCTGACCGAACTTCCCGATCCCGCCTCCGCGGAAGATTGTGCTGGATTCCTGATCCTCGACGAGTCCATTTCCCGCTTAGCGAGCGCCGACCCGCAGGCCGCCGCCGTCGTTCGGCTGCGGTACTTCGCAGGCCTGAGCGTTGAAGAGACAGCCCAAGCCCTGGGCGTCTCCGAACCGACGGTCAAGCGGGCATGGGCTTTCGCGCGAGCCTGGCTCAAGGAGGCCATCGAGCGCGAGTCGTAGGAGACGTACAACATGGATCGTGAACTGGCGCGTGTTCGGGCGCTCTTTGATGAAGTCCTTCAGGCTTCTCCGGAGGACCGCCCCGCACTCCTCGCCGCGCGTTGCGGGTCCGATTCCGTCCTCAAGCGGCGAATAGAGGCGCTGGTCGCAACAGCGGAGTCAGAAGACCCGTTTCTGTCGCAGCCCACCCGATCTACTCAGTTGACTTCGGCGCTCCCCTCGCCTCCCTTGTTCGAGCGCCCCGGGTCCCGCATCGGTCCCTACAAGCTGCTTCAGCAGATCGGCGAGGGCGGATTCGGCGTTGTCTTCATGGCCGAACAGGATCAGCCCGTTCGCAGACGCGTCGCATTGAAGATCATCAAGTTCGGTATGGATACTCGCCAGATCGTCGCGCGATTCGAGCAGGAGCGACAAGCGCTGGCGCTCATGGACCATCCCAATATTGCCAAAGTCTTGGACGCCGGCGCCACCGAGTCCGGTCGTCCCTACTTCGTCATGGAGTACGTCAAGGGCGATCCCATCACCGACTTCGCCGATGCGCACCGGCTCAGCGTGCCCGACCGCCTTCGGCTCTTCGCGCAGGTATGCGCCGCCGTCCAGCACGCGCACACCAAGGGAGTGGTCCATCGTGACCTCAAGCCGCGCAACGTGCTGGTGAACATGACTGACGGTAAACCCTTCGCCAAGATCATCGATTTCGGCATCGCCAAGGCAACCGGTGCCCGCCTGACGGAAAAGACCCTCTTCACCGAGCACCGGCAGCTGATCGGAACTCCGGAATACATGAGCCCGGAGCAGGCGGAGGGTTCTCCCGACATCGACACGCGCACGGACGTGTACTCGCTCGGAGTCCTGCTCTACGAACTCCTGACCGGCGCGACACCATTCGACGCCGAGCGTCTGCGCTCCGCAGCGTACGCGGAAATGCAGCGCATAATCAAGGAGGAAGACCCACCCGCCCCCAGTGTGCGATTGTCCCGAGGACTGGCGACGCTTGCCGCGACGGCTGCGGCCCGGCAGGCCGAACCGGCCAATCTTGGCGTACTCGTAAAGGGCGACCTGGACTGGATCGTGATGAAGGCGCTGGATAAGGACCGAGCGCGGCGCTACGAGTCGCCAAGCCAGCTTGCGGTGGACGTGCAACGGCACCTTTCGGGAGAGCCGGTCGCCGCCGCGCCGCCGACAGCGGTGTATCGAATGCGCAAATTCGTTCGCAGACACAAAGGCCGCGTCGTTGCCGTCAGCACGCTTGCGGCTGTGCTTGTGCTCGGCACGATCACGACGAGCATCGGCCTTGTACGCGAGGCGAAGCAACGCCGCACTGCGGAAGACGCCCAGATCGCCGAGCGGGAGCAGCGCGAGGCCGCACAGCTGGCTTCTACCCAGGCTGAAGCATCGCGACTTGCAGAGGCCGAAGCACGGAAAGCGGCCGACGCGCAGAGAGAGACGGCCGAACAGAGCGCCTATGTCGCCAATCTCTTCGCCGCGGCGAGCGATTCCTACACCGCGCGTGAACGACTCGACGCATGCCCCGAGTACCTTCGCGGCTGGGAGTGGCGGTATCTGAACGCGAAATCCGACGCCAGCCTGTACACCTTCCGCGCAGCGCCAGATAGGCAGTGGAGCGCGGGTGGGTTCTCGCGGGATGGATCGCAGATCATGTTGGGAGGGAACGACGGCGCGGTAAGGATCATCGAAACCGCGACGGGGCGCGAGGTGTCGGCGGGCAACGCAGGCGAAGGTTTCTGGGTAGAGGCGGTTGCGCCGGACGCAGCCCATATCCTGCTCCACACCCAGCGCCGTCGAGCCATATGGAGCATCGAGGACGAACGGGTTGTGGCGGAGTTGCCGGAAGGGCATGGTAGAGTTCGACACGACGCCCTCTCACCGGACGGCGCGCGGGTTCTGCTGGCGAGCGGGAACGAACCGCCGCAAGTTCTCGACGCGTCGTCAGGCACCGTGTTGCTCACGCTACCCGCCTACACTTGGGAAACATACAGCGCCGACTTCTCAGCCGATGGGACCCGTATTTTGACCACGGGATGCGACAAGGTCGGCGAAACCCACATGCGAGCCGCCGATGTCTGGGATGCTGCTACCGGCGAGAGAATTGTCAGGGTTGAGGACGATGCACTGCACTACGCGACGTTCTCCCCGGACGGGTCTTGTTTCGCCACCTCGGCATGGCCCGGCCCCGTGAAGCTATGGGATGCTGCCAGCGGAGAGCTGATGCATCTCCTGTCGGACAACGAGCCGCAGCACGTCGAGCCCGTGTTTTCGCCCGACGGTCGTCTGGTATACGCCGCGCCGTACTTCGGCGTGGGTCGCGTGTGGGAAGTGGCGACCGGGCGCTTGGTGCAGGAACTGATCGACGATGAGCACGGCGTGTTCTACGGAAACTTCTCACCGGACGGCACGAGAATCGTCGCTGGCGTCGGGCCGCAAGTCTGCGTATGGGATATCGCCAGCGGCAAACGCCTGAGCATGCTGCCGGGCCACACTGAGCATGACATCGGCGCGAAGTTCAGCCTCGACGGCTCGCTGATCCTGAGCCGGGCGTGGGACGGCACGGCTCGTGTTTGGGACGTCGAGACGACACCGAATCCACTCATGATTTCTGACCAAGGCCGGCTCTGCGGCTTCACTCCCGACGGCGAGCGGATGTTGCTCACCGACACGGATTCAGACGTGCGCGTTCGTGAGGCCAGTACGGGCAAAGCCTCGGTGGAATGGAGTCACGCCGACCCGAAAGGCTGGGGAGGCACGCCACCGCATCCGTACATTGAATTCGCGGCGCTGCTGGCGGACGGTCGCCGGGTTCTCACCGTGCGCGGTTCGTCGGCCTGTGTGTGGGATGCGGCGTCCGGCGGGCTGATTCGCGAGATCGAACTGCCACCCCCGACACAAAACCCCGTGACCGAAGCGACAGGGTATCACTACCCCGTGCAGTGCGGCCTTGACGCCCGGGCCCGGCGATTCGTCACCGCGTTCGGCAACGGCTCGGTCTGGGTTACAGAACTCGCCGATGGGCGTCGCCTCTTCGACAAATCCGGCTCCGGAAGCCCTGCCGCGGCGCTCGCCCCGGACGGACGGCGCGTCGCCCTTGCATGGGATGACCACACGATTCGTGTCTTCGAGGTCTCCAACGGCCAGCAGGTTATCGCTCTCCAAGGCCACTCCGGCCGTATCACAGACCTCTGGTTTGATCCAGCCGGTACACGGATCGTGAGCAAAGCCGAAGACCTCACGATGCGCCTATGGGACTCCGACTCAGGGCACCAACTTACCGGTGTAGACATCACTCAAGGCCCGGCCGCAGACTGGAACCCGAGCGGTTTAGGAGACTTCGATCGCAACGGTCATCGCGTCATTCTGATTCTCGACAAGGTGGCGCAGCTGCGGGACGCTTCGACGGGGACTCTGCTCATCGAGCTACGCGGGCACCGGTGGTGGATCGACCGTGCCGTGTTCAGTCCCGATGGCTCTCGGATCGCCACGGCCTCAGGCGATCGCACAGTCCGGATTTGGGAGGCTACGACCGGAGAGGAACTGCTGGTATTGCGCTTCCCCACCAATTATGACGAGGGGTTTCGTGCCCTTGCTTTCAGCCCGGACGGTGCGCGTTTGGCAGCCCAGATGGGCGACGGCGAGTTGTACATCTTTGACGCCATTCCCGCGCGAGGACGACTCGGTCGCTGACGGCTGCCGACCGTGGCGAGAGCTTCACCAAAGGCACCGCGACTGACCGGAGCCATTCCCATCGCTCGACCGCTGTTTGCTGTGTCTTGAACACCACGGCCGCAGCCGACCAGAATCAGGAGAAACATCGTGCCTTCCCTCACCGTAACGTCTGGCCCTCGCGCGGGCGACTACTACCCGCTCGGAAAGGGCACCCTCGTGATTGGCCGCGACGAGGGCTGCATGGCGCAGATTGTTGACGAGCAGATCAGCCGGAAGCATGCGCAGATTCGCTGCGTAGCCGGCCGTTATGTCGCGTTGGACATGAAGAGCGCGAACGGCACGCTTGTCAACGGTCGTACGCTCTCAGGAGAGATTCAACTCGCCGAGGGCGATGAGATCACTGTGGGCGCCTCGACGCTCATGTTCAGCGAGCACAGCTTCCCGGACCGCGACAGTGCACTCGCGCATTGGAGACAGCGCGGCGAGCGCGGCAGATCAACGCTCCAATCCTGACTCACCGAAGCTCAACTGGCTCACCACTCAATCGCGTCGATGACCGTTTCGCGTTCACCGGCCGCCATTCCAGCGGCGCGGTCCGCTTCCTGAATCCACGGGATGCGATGCCTACATACCCCCTCGAATAGTCTCACCGTCGGCCGTACTTCCGCGTTGAGGTTGCGACCCTTGATGCGTATCTTCCGGCCCGCGACCGAGAGAGTGATCCCCCCCGACGGATCGAACTCCGCATGGTCGAGATAGCCGTAGCCCACGGCCAGGATGGAGCCGTCCTTGCGGCGCAGCTCCAGCATCCGTGCGAAATCCCGCACACCTCTCAACCAGCCGAACGCCCCGAAATCGTCCGTCGTCTCCTTTTCGGTCACGACGGTCTGCCCGCCGAGGCCGGCGGCGATCTTCGGGGCGTACCGATGCAGGACAGAGCTATCGCTCATGAGTGAGTCCTTCCCGATCGCGGCCAATGTCCGACATGACCGGCGCGAGCCGGTCCATGCGGTACAGGTGTTCGGCCCGCTCCCGCAGTTCGCGGTCTGCGACCAGCTCCGTCGCCGTGATGCGGTCGTCCGAATGACTGACCGCATCGAGGAGTGATTCCTTGTCGTCGGTGTAGATCGTGACCCCCTTGCGCCCGCGCGAGACGGAGACGTAGAACTGCTCGCGCGACGAAGCGGGGAAGGATTGCGATGACTGGCCGATGAAGACGCGCTTCACCGTCTTGCCTTGGGAAGCATGGCTCGTCACCACGTACCCGTGGGCCAGGTGAAAAAAATCCCGGCCGATCGTCTTGCCGCCGGCGAGCTTGATATCGCCATCGGGCGTGAAGCCGGCGACCGTGCAGAGGCTGCCGTTGTTGAGGTCGCCCTTCCCGTCGGCCGTCTTGCCGTTGCGCGTGATCCGCAGCTTGTCGCCCGGCGCCACCGGCAGGATGTCCGGGCGGAAGACCTGGAACTTCTCCGCCTGGTCGAGCGGCAGCGGGTCGCTTCCCACGACCACGCGTTGCCCCTTCCTGTGGCCCCTCGCGGCGTTCTGGTGGAAGACCAGCACGTCGCCGGGGGCGTAGTTGACCGGATCGGCCCGCTCCCCAACGGTGAGGTTGGCGTTCTGCAGGATTTGAAACCGGCGCTCGCCGGGGCCGAGTTCGCCGGATTCCTTGAGGCGGGCGCGGATTTCATCGGTGATCCACTCGCCCTCCAGGTGGGTCGGCGAGACGACCAGGGCCGCATCGTCCGACCTGTCCTCCCGGATCGCGGCCACGTAGTCGGCGGCGAGCGCCTTGTACCGCTCCGTCTCCGGCACTTCCCTGATCCAGCCGAGATCGTCCAGCCGGCGGAAGCCCTCCTCCGTCCGGCCTTCCGAGAGCGCCCGCACCGCCTGCTTGTAGTCGCCGTCCTGCCGCTGAATCTCCCGGATGCTGGCGGGCACAAGGCCCGCCTCCTCTTCCAGCAGCCGCAGCGCCGCTCCGCGCGACACCGAGCCGTGCTGGCGCCTGTCGCCTGAGAGAATGACGCGGGCATCGAGCCGGTCGGCCAGATCGAACACGTCCCGCGTGTCTTTCGTGCCGAGAAGTCCCGCCTCGTCGATCCACAGCACCTGTCCCTGCATGGCTGCCTGCATCCGCTCGTCCTTCAGCAGCCGCGCCACCGTGTCGGCGTCGGCGAAGCCTTCCTTCTCACGCAGCACGAAGCGGCTCGCGTCCGCCGAAGGAGCGAAGACGAAGACGCGCCGCCCGTTGCCTTCGATTGCCTCCACAGCCTCCTTCATCATCGTGGTCTTGCCGGTTCCGGCGGCGCCCCGGATCAGCATGACGCGGTCCCGCGAGTGCAGAACATGTTCCACGGCTCCACGCTGGTCGGCGTTGAGCCAATCGCGGGTGAACACGTGCGTCCCGATGCCCAGCGGCCGACAGGCTCCCCTGCCCTCGCGCGCGAAGTCGAGCATCCGGCTCTCTTCGGCGAGCACGTCCCGCGTGGTGACCATGCGCCTCCCCTCTCGCTCGGCGGTAATGAGGCCCTCTCCTGCCAGCGTCTCCGCGATGCGCTCCGGCGGCGCGGCGCCGACCGAGCGCTTGATCGCTTCGGTCAGGAGCTTTCGCTCGGGGAGGACCGAGGCCCGCTCGAAGCAATGCTCCATCGCCATGCGAACGGCATCGCGGGCCGAGCGATCATCTTCCGCAATGCCTTCTTCTCCCAGCCGGCTTTTCACTCCGTTCAGCGCCGCCAGCTCCTCCGCCGACAGACGCGAACTCCACTGCTCGCGCAGCTCGTCCATCGACAGGTCCTTCTGCTTCCGCTCGCGCGTCACCGCCCCCAGCCCGCCCTTGGCGTCGGGGTCGGTGATGCCCATTTCCTTGGCCTTCTCTTCGATGAGCGCCGTGCGCCGCGAGAACTTCCGCGTGGCGGAGGAAGGAACGCTCCCCAGTTCCCATCCCTGTTTCGTCCGCTGCGTCGGCAGCCCGAGTTCCTCGAGCCGCCGCGCCAGGCGCGAGTGGAAGACCGCCTCGAAGTAGGGTCCGTCACGCTTGACGCCTGCGAACTGCCCGGCCTTCCAGCGCGATTCCTGCTCGTCCCAGGTGGTGTTGAACACGAAGCAGTGGGCGTGCAGGTGGGGGTCCGGCACGCCGTCCACCGGCCGGGCCGTGAAGTGAATAAACTCGCCCCAGACCATGTTGCCCGTCGTGCGGTCCTCGTTGCGCCCGCTCTTTCGCACGCGGGTCTGCATTTCCGCTTCGATGTCCTGCATGGTCGCATCGACCGACTCGCGGAAGGCCTCCAGGAGGCGCTCATCGCGCGTCATGCCGTAGAGCACCGAGACGGACTTCGGCACGTGGAAGTTGAAGTCGTAGCCGATGCGCCGCTCGCGCTTCGTGCGCGCCGTCAGCGTCTCGCCGGTCGCTGGATGGAGGTTGTCGCAGAGGGCGTCCCAGTCCTCCCGCCGCACCACTCCGGACAGGCCAAGCCTTTCAGCCCCCTCGCCTTTCCAGCGGCCGACGAGGTCCTGCCCCTCCGTGTAGTAGTCGGCGGTCGAGTAGTAGCTCTTGGCTCGGTCGGATGAACTGTTCTGACGGATTCGCAGCATGATGGCGCCAACGTTCCTAGCGCCTCATTCGCGATTGTTCAAGCACTTGTTCGCGCGTGGGTTGTTTCTTTCACGGCGTTTCACGAACGCGGCGCGCGTGGCCTTCGACCTGCCCGTGACTCAGTTCCTTCTCCGACGCGAATCGGGCGTCCACCAGCGGCACACAGAGCGACAGGATCGCCCTTGCCCGTGCATCCAGCGCAGCTCGCGGCAGCAGCCTTCACCTTTCGCTGCGCACCGTCAGCGACGGCGGTCGCCCGGAGCGGTTCGTGCGGCAGGCTCGTCTCTTTCCTTTGCGTTTCCTGCGCCCACGCACGGCCTGATTCGTGGCATCGCTAAAGCCGCCGCCGGGCCGGTCAAGCAGAAAACCGGTTCCTCCCAACATCTTCACTGCGTTGCAGACGCGGGTCCCTCCCGTTTTCCGCTGTGACCCGTGCGTTCGCTTCGCTCTCCCCGGCTGGGGCGGCTTCGTACCGCGTGCCATCAGGCCGCGATGGGCGCGGCCGGAAACCAGAAAAGGAGACTCACATGACCGACACGAACAACACCGCTTCCAAGGCTCCCAGCCACGTCGCCTACCAGGTGCGTGACCGCGAAGGCAAGAAGGCCTTCTGGACCCGCATCGGGGCCGCATGGCAGCACGCCGACGGCAAGGGCTTCAACATCCAGCTTGAAGTCGTGCCGCTGGACGGCCGTATCACGCTCCGCGTCGCCAGCGAGAAGAAAGACTGAGTCAACCAACCGGGCGGGCCGAAAGGCCCGCCCTTTCTCTTGAAAGGACAACACCATGACACACCAACCCACTGAATCCACACGTGAACTCGACATTCACTTGCTGCTCGCCGAGAGACGACAAGTGGCGATTATCTGGTCCATCGAGGACGTGCAGTCCGTACGACCCGACCTCACCGACGACCAGTCTTGGCACGTGCTGCAGCGCTGCATCCGCGCCCACGACTGCGAAGTCGGCTTCAACTGGATGCTGATCGAGTGCGTCGCCGACGATTTGTACCCCAAGGCCCCGCGCGCGAACGGAGGTCGGCCATGATGCACTCCGTCAACCCGTTCTACGCTGCGCGGAGTGCGCCGCGTCAGACCGTTACCGAGCAGCCGCGCTACGCGAAACTCCCGCGTATCCCCGTCACCGCCAGCCCCGTGCCGCACCTGACGAGCCTGTACCACTTCGATCGGGCGGGCGAGTACGGACGCCGCGACTATCCGGGCAATTGCGGCGGCAACCTGATCCGCGACCTGCTGCGGTACTTCAAGCCGGCGAATGTCGCCGATCCCATGACGGGAAGCGGCACCTGCTTCGACGTATGCCAGGAGCTCGCCATCCCGTGCTGGTCGAGCGACCTGCACCAGGGCGTGGATGCGTGCTCGCCTTCGGCCCTCCCGCAGCGCTCCTTCGAGTTCTGCTGGCTGCACCCGCCCTACTGGCGGCAGAAGCTCTACACCGACGATCCGCGCGACCTGTCGCGGACGCCGACGCTTGACGCCTTTCTCAACCGCTACCGGCAGTTGATCGCCAACTGCGCCGGCTCGCTCGTGCATGGCGGCAGGCTGGCCATCCTCATGGGCGACTACACCGACCGCGAGGCCGGCTTCACCCCCCTCGTCTATCACACGAAACGCCTTGCCTTCGACGCCGAACTGAGGCAGTGTTGCACCGACATCATCCGGTTCAGTCACGGGGCCAGCAGCGGCAGGAAAGTCTACCGCTCGGCCTTCATCCCCGGGCTGCACGACGTGTGCATGGTGTTCGAGAATTCACCGCAGCGGAGGCACGCATGACCCATCCACCCGACGACTTCGACTTCACGGCTCTCTCGGCGCCCGAGCGACTGCTGCTCGCCCAGCAGTTGCTTGACAGCGTGCTGGCCGAGGCGATGCCGCTCACCTCGCAGCAGCTTGAGGAGATAACACGCCGGGCCGCCGCCATCGACGCCGGCGAGATGACCTGCGAGCCGTGGGAGACGGTGCGGACCCGTCTGTTGCACCCCGAATGAACCGCTTGGTCCTCTCTTCCGCCGCCGCGTTCGAGATCGCAGAGGCGGCGGCATCCTACGAGGCGACCCGACCCGGGCTCGGTCGCACCTTCGTCCGCCACATCGACCGGCTCTTCAACCACATCCGGCGCTACCCGGAGTCCGCTCCCGTGATCGAGGCGGGTTTCCGGCGGGCCGTGGTCTATCGCTTTCCCTTCTGCGTCGTCTACCGCGTGCAACCTGACGCCATTCAGGTGATCGGCGTACTGACGACGCGATCAGACCCCATGCGTCTGATGGAGCGGCTCACCGCTGCCGCTGGCCGCTAACCCCATGAATGAAGAGGACCTTCTCGACGACCTGTTCCACGGCTGCGCCTTCGCCGCGTTCCTGGAACAGGCGACCATCGAAGGCGGTTGGCCCGACCCGGAAGCGACTCGCATCCGTGCCTACCGCCGCTATGAGGAAGCGCTGACGTCCAGGAGCCGCTACGGCAGCAGTCACGCACGGTCCGCGCCAGGCGGGGCATCGCCTGTCACGTCCCATGCCCTTGAAATCCAAACAGAATGAACCCTCCGGCTCAGGACCATACCGGCAGATGGAGTGTGAGAGCGGGGACGCACCACCGGCCGGTCGCGTCGGGTTCCGGCCCTTGCGAGAACCCGCATGGCCTTTGGCGCGCCGGTTACACGACGACATGTGACGTGATTGCCCGCTTCACCATATCCTTCATGTCAGCGCCGGCAGTTCCGCGTCCGCATGGTGTTTTTGCGAACGGCGCCGCGTGCCGCCGAACGGGCTGATTCGCACTTCACCCTTCGGAAAGCGAGCGACTACCTCCAACTCGCCGCCTAGAACCTTGACAATCTTCTCAAGAGTCGAGAGCTGCATGTCCGACTGCTTTTCCAGCTTGGAAAGGCTTGGCTGCTTGATTCCGAGCGCTTTGGCGACCTCGACCTGGCTCATGCCACGTCCGGCGCGAATCTCGCTCAGAAGGTACTCGCCCAGCAGTTCCCGCGCCCGGCGCTTCGCCCTCGCCCGCATCGTCGGCGTCATCGTCCGGAGGGCTAAATCATCGAATGACTTTGCCATGTCACTTCTCCTTCTTCTCTTTCTTTCGCTTCAACTTGGCCAGGTGGGCGTCAAACAGGGCATCCGCCTTGACGATCAACTGCCTGTAGAATCGCGCCTGGCTCACACCCCCTTTGTCGCCTGCCACCAGCAGAATAGCGCTTCGCTCCGGGTCGAAGGCGAATGCGACTCGCATCACCTTGTCAGCCGTATCCGCGCGAAGCTCTTTCATGTTCCGGTGCTTGGAGCCATTCAGCGTGTCCGCGTGCGGCCGTCCAAGCTGCGGTCCTACCTGCTTGAGCAGCTCGACTTTCGCCATCACCTCAACCTTGGCAGCCGCATCCAATTTGGCAAACCAGTCGTCGAAGCTATCGGTCGTCCGGACCTTCCACATCCACTCAACTATAGCTTATAGGCTATGGTCTGTCAAGGCGTTCGGCCTGGCTCCGACCGAACCCCGCTCGCAACGCCCGCGCCAGGCGGGGCATCGCCTGTCACGGCCGCTGCCTGTTGAAAACGGGAGAACCCTCCGGCTCAGGACCATACCGGCAGATGGAGTGTGACAGCGGGACGCACCACCGGCCGGTCGCGTCGGATCCCGGCCCTGGCGAGAACCCGACGGCGACGGCCTTAGACGGCAGGTGCGACATTCCGGTTTACATGCGGCGCGCGCCGAGGCATCCTCGCTCACACTGCCCAACAACGCAGGCCGCATCCGCATGACCGTCCCTTCCCCATGAGTTCCGCAAGGCAGAAGCCCGACACCGGGCAGCTTCGTTTCGAGTGGTTGGAACCGACGCCGGCCAAGGCAGAGCCGCCACCGGAGCAGCCACGCACTCAGGCAACCGAGCCAATCAAAGCGGAGGCCGCCCCTGCCCTCAAAGTGCCACCGCTTCCTTCGGAATACTCGTACGGTCCCGGCCATCCCTGGCACTACTACCGCGAGGGAGACAACGCACCGCCGATCCCCTTCGACGACATCCCGGCCAGCGAAGAGTCCGGCCGGGCGATAAAGTGTGAGCTGCCGAAGCCCAAGGCAAAGCGAATCATCGCCATCCGGGAGCGGCTCGTATCCGAGCGATGCGAACTGGACGATGCGCGCCTCCGCTACCAGGAGATCATCGAACGCGGGGCCGCAGCCTTGAGCCGCTACGACCGCGAGATCGCCTACGGCGGCAACGACGAGATGGCCCGTGCCGGCACGCTGGCCCTGCTCTTCAACCAGGTCGCCGGGCGAAAAGGCCGCATCGCGTTCCTTGAAGGCGGACATTCCGGCAGCGCGTCCCGCGCACGATGACGGCCTTTGCCCAGGTGTCGATGTCCCGCCGTCCCTGCTCTCCGGTTTCCGTGCCGCACCCCGCGGCCTTCACACCGGCACGCTAGAGCCGACGCCGGTCCGGGCAAGCTGCCAAAGCCGCTTTCCGCAAGGGCGGAAGCCTTCGGCTTTTCGCTTGCTCCGTGCGCTTCGCTCCGGCTGGCCGGCTCTGTGACCACGTGCCGTAAGGCCGCGATGGGCGCGGCCGCCAACGCATCGGAAAGGAATCCGCCATGACCACAGACAACACCACCCGCCATTCACCCGGCCCGTACTTCTACGAACGCGACCGTGACGGCTGCGATGACCTCTGGAGGATCGTCTCACAGACCACTCAATCCACCGTTGCCCACTTGGTTTTCTGGGACGGCGAGGATTCGCCGGAGAAGGTGGCGAGGACGGAAGCCAACGCTCGCCTGCTGGCGGCCGCTCCCGACATGTTCGAGGCCCTGAAGGAACTTGCCGTCGCCTTCGATCGCCTCGACATCACGGTCACGGAAGGCCCCCTCTTCCTGGCCTTCCGCTCAGCCAGGCACGCCATCGCTCTTGCCGACGGCACGCTGTCATACCGGGCCTGCTGACGCCCTCCTTCCCACTCCCCTCTCAATGGAAGGGCGCCCCGCTTGCCGTTCAGTCCGCGGCAGGCGGGGCATCGCCTGTCACGATCCATGCGGATGAAGCCGCAGCAAGGTCCTCGGACTCGGGACCATACCAGCAGGTATTGCCATGCTGCGATGCTGCCCGCCGCCCGTCGTGCCGGGTCCCAGCCGTCGGTGAGGACCCGACGACGACGGCCGTAAGCGGCAGATTTCACACAGTTGAACGACTGACTGAACCATTCGGCGCAGGTGCGCGCCGAAATGTCACCGAAAGCCATTTTTCACACAGACGTCTCCCCTATGGGTGCCCCATAGGTCATTTCACCGTGAAAGCCAGCATGACAGCTTGCAGGCAAACCAGCCAGCCAGCGGGCTTGCTTTCCGTCATGATGGTGTGCATGACGGACAGCCGGATGGAGAGCTTGAAGGCTTGACGGCTTGAAGGCCAGATGGATGGGCTGCCAGTATTCTGTCAGGCTTGCTCGCGTGCATGCATGAGAGCATGAATGACGGCAGGACAGCATGCTTGCCGACCGGCACGTCATCGTGCCAGCATGTTGGCACGAAATAGTGCTTGCCAGCCAGCGTGCAATCGTGCTAGCTGTCAGGCATGATTATCGTCGTCGCGAACTCCAAGGGCGGTGTCGGCAAGTCCACGCTTGCCGTCCACCTCGCGTCATGGCTGGCCGACCAGGGGCACCGCGTCACGCTGGCCGACTGCGACACGCAGCAGTCATCGTCGGAGTGGATACGCGAGGCGCGCCCCGACGTGAAAGCCGTCCGACTCGATAATCCCGACATCATCCTCAACGAGTTGCCCGTGCTGGCCCAGGACACTGATTACGTCGTCGCCGACGGACCGGGCAGCCAGACTGAGACGAGCCGGGCGCTCCTGCTTCGCGGCGACATGGCGATTGTTCCGTGCAAAGCCAGCCTGCTGGAAACCCGTGCCCTGGCCAAGGCGACCGAGGTCATCCGCCAGGCCCAGGACATACGCAACGGCGTACCCAAGGCCGTGATCGTCCTCAGCATGGTCGGCAAGCACTACCGGCTCACCAAGGACATGAAGGACGCCGCCGCAGCGCTGGCGCTCCCGATGGCGCACACCGCCATGATTCTGCGGCAGATTTACGCCGACGCACCGGGGCAGGGTGCTGTCGTCTGGGACATGGGCTCGCGCGCCAAGGAAGCGGCCGACGAGGCCGAGAAACTGTTCCGCGAAATCCTGCCGCAGGCGGTGCGCTCGAAGGCGTCCGCCGCCAAGCGTCAATTGGCAACGGCGTAGGGGAGGAGGGCATGGCCGAGCGACGTTCACTGGCGGAAGGACTGAAGGCCACGCCACCGCCCATCGACAGCGGCAAGGAGAAGCAGTTCGTCTACAACCGCACTGAGCCGGCGGCTCCGGCGAACGCCGCAGCGGTCAGCCGCGTTCCGATCAGCACGCGCATCCGCGCCGACTATGCCACCGCGCTCAAGCGCGCCTCGCTGGAGCGGCAGTTGAAAGCCGTCGAGCCGAACACGCTCCAGGACATTCTTGAAGAGGCCATCGAGCCGTGGCTCCGCAGCAACGGCTATCTCTCCTGATCGCCGACCGCCAGATCGCTTCCGCTATCAGACTCAATCGCCGCGTCGGCACCGCCCGCATCATCCGCCAGGACAGGCGAGGGGAGGGCGGGCACATCACCGAGTTGCAGTTCCTGCTGACGGCTCGATCCCTTGAGATGGTACGAGCGGACGAAGGCCAGACGGTCGCCGTTGAACATGAAGCGGATGTTGACGAAGAAGACGCCGTCACTGGGGCTGCGGTAGAGGAACTCCTTTTCCAGCAGCTCCCGCACGCCGCGCTGGTAGGTGCGGTCGCTGATCCCGTGATCCTTGGCGAGGTACTGGTTGAGCTTGATTTCGTCGGAGCCGGGGTTGGCGCGCATTTCGTGATAGACGAGCTCGAAGACCTGCATCCCCGTCTTCGACAGGTCGGCGGCCTGCTTGATGCCGTCGAGGAAGAGCTTGACGAAGCGGCTGCTGTCCACTTCCTCCTCCCACCAGAAGCCCATGCCGCCGAGGCCCTTGATCTCGCCGCTGCTGTTGTCCACGATGACCGAGCCCTTGCCGCCGGGGACGTGGAATCGCCGCGTGCGCGTGGGCATGCCGTTGGTCTGCGGCACGCTCGGATTGGTGCGGTAGACCGGGAACCCGCGCTTCGTGCTCACCTGGTTCGCCGGCAAGTCCTGAATCTGTCGCGCTTCCGTCATTTTCCGCCTCCGAATTTGTCACTAGACAGACAACACACTGGCAGACAAGCGACAAACGCGCAAGCGAATTCTGACGGTTCGCCGACCAATTGTGACGGCGGCCCGACAGATCGTGACGGTTCGGATCGAGCAAGATCAAGAGGTTGCGACCACGCCTCTTCTTATACCTTAATATCCAGCACAGCGGCCGCCGCCGAGCGCGCACCCACAGCGCTAGCCGAGGCGGCGGCACGCACGCTCCCCTGAAGAACCCGCGTGCAGCACGACAAATCGGGACAGGCACAGGTTGTCGAACGAGTTGGACCCGCCGGTACAGACAAGCTACCGATTGAAGCCCTGGAGAGGCCGAAGAAAGCACGCAGGGAAGGGGTCCGACACCTTCCGAGCCTCATTCCGCATTAGGAAGCGATACAGAAGAGGAAGGAGCCGGGGACGGAGAAAGTCCCCTCCGGTCAACCAACGACCGCTGGTTGGCCTTCCTTTTCAAGAACGCCGGCGGACGAGGGGGGATTCCGCGCCGGCATCAGTCCTTCGGCGTCAGCCGGAATCCGAACGGGGTTCCGTTGGTCCCCCTCAGCACCAGTTCGCCGTCGTCGAACGAGTACTGGAATTCCATCGTCGCCCCAAGCATCCCCTTGATCAGGATACGGTCGCCGTCCTCCAGGGTGTAGGAGCCGTGCGTGTCGATGACCGCGTCTTCCGTCCAGGTCCCGTCGCGGCCGAACGTCCAGTCAGCGAAGCTCCCATCAACGTGCCAGGTTCCCGCCAGCCTGTGCCGCGTGATCGTCTGATCGAGAAGCAGCCCGCCGCCGCCGAAGATCATGAACCAGACCACGGCGATGATTCCGCCGACCAGGACAACCAGCCGGACGCCCATGTTGACGTGATCCAGGCGCTCAAGCCATCGGTCAAGCCGGGACACGTACGGCTTGTAGACCTTGGAGGCGCTCGTGGACGGCGGGTTCGGCCGCGCCGCCTGTGCGGGAGATTCATCGTTCATGACGCCACCTCCTTCGTCGCCGCGAGCCCAGCAAGCCCAGCGCCTACCGCATCAATTAATGACTACCCGCCGGCTCTTTGTCCCTCGAACTGCGTGGCCCAACGAGCACCCTTGCGACTGTTGCGGGAGACGACGGAGTGACCCCTGCATGTGGGACAGGCAACTCTCGGCGTCTTTGCCCACCTGCTGGCGGCGCCGGCCAGGAGAAGGACCGCGAACGCCACGCGGAACGAGTCCTGGTCAAATCCGGAGAACAACCCATCGCGAAGGACCAGGGCAAGCACCACACCGGCGGCGATGTAGACCGCCGCTCGCTTTCGGGATGCCGAACAGCCGATGCCCTGCTCGCGTGGAAACACGCCGCACTGTGAGCATACGAGTTGGTCAGCAGACTCCGCGGCGGCCAATTCGGCGGCACTGCGCCGCTCCCACCGGGCGACGATCCGAATGCCCTGAATCAGCGCCGCAAGCGAGAACACCGCCCCGATTGCGATGAGCAGGGGCGATGGACGGTCAACGCCTGCACCCAACAGCATGATGCCCACCACGAATGCGCCGAGGAGGGCAGCCGCGACGCCCAAGCCGTGAAGCAGTCGCATCGTGGAGGAAGTAGCGCGTGGCGGCGCGGTGTTCATGACGCCGCCCTCCTTCGTCGCTTGAGCGCCAGCAGCCCCACCGACATCAGCGCCAGCGTTCCCGGCACGGGCACGGCGGTCACCGACACGTTGTCGAGGGCCGGCCCGAAGTTGGCGGGCGTCGTGCTGAGGAACGCCAGGATGTCGTTGCCGGTCCCGAGGGCGGAGTAGCTGAAGCGCGTCCAGCCCATGTTCTCCGGTCCCTGGCCCGTGTACTCGAATGCCGGCGAGCCGAGGAGGGCGCCGTTCCAAGTCACGTCCATCGTGCGCCACTGCGGCCCGCCGTAAATCTCGGCAGCCATCCAGAAGCTGACCTCGTACGGCTGCCCCGGCGTGGTGACGAGCGCCTGCGAGATCGACGCGGGGTTGAACCAGTTGAGCGAGATCGAGACCTCGCCGTCGGCCGGCAGCCAGTAGTGCCCTTCGCCCAGTTCCGGGATGACGATGTCGATGCCGGGCGAGCCGATCACCCAGGGGGCGATGCCCATGCCGATGTTGCTGTTGCCGCTGCCGCCGTACGTCTCAAAACTTCCGTTCTGCACGATGTCGGCCCCGGCCAAGGACGCGCACAATAGAACCGCCATCAAACCAGCCACGCACTTGCTCATCGGACTATCTCCACCACGCATGACCAACCGGCTCCGCGACCCAACGCCGGGCCGCCGCAGCTTGCTGCTAAACTAGCAGCACACTTGCGGCAGTTTAGCGTGCTGCTCAAATGGCAGCAAGGCCCCAACACAAGGCGGCTTATCGGCGGATGTGCGTCACGCTCCGGCGGATGCGGACGGACGCCGGGCTGACCCAGCGCGATCTGGCGGAGAGGCTCCGCATGCACAACACGATGGTCCACCGCTCCGAGATCGGCGACCGCCGCATCGACCCCGTGGAATTCGCGGAATGGTGCCGGGCCTGTGGAGCTGACCCCGGCGAGAAGATTCGCGAGTTGGGTTGAGACCGCCGTCTCCGCGGCACATTTCCGAGCCGGAGCGATTTCCGATTGAAACGGCCATCGGGTTGTGCTACGCGATAGGGGAATCAACCCTCGCGCGTAACGACGTTCGTCAACGCCACCGCCCGCTGAAATGCCCCGCCGCCGATCCGACCCACCCAATCAAGGACTGTTGCCGTTTCAATCCGAGCCGGACGGTCCGGTCGTCGCGCTGGCAGAGCCGCCCGTTTCATCTGATGGAGAACCTGATGCAGTACAAGACGATCATTCTCGAACTTCTTCAGCAGCGACCCAGGCTGCACGACCAGCTCCGCAGCAGGCGGGAACTGCTCGCGGTCACAGAGTCCTACGCCCGGATGCTGAAGACCCGGCACGAGGCCTGGATGGGGAAGCTCGCCGAGTCGAAGCCGCTGATGCACCCGGCGAACCGGTCGAGCGCGGCGATGGAGATCGCGCTCGTGGAAGTGGTGAGTCGTTTGCAGGCCGCCTATCCGCCCGACGAACAGGAACAGCCCTTCCTGGACGCCGTCATGGCGTACCTCCGCACTCTCACGTTGCGCACCTGAATCGCGGGCAGGGGCCGCTGCTGTTCGACCCTTACCCGACAGTGCTGCCGGCAGAGCCGACTAAGCAACCCGTCGAACGAGAACTGCCCGCAAGCCAGTGGACGACAAAGGCCCACCCCGTCCCGACGGTGACGGCGCGATCCGAATCTGCACCCGTCCAAATCGCCTCCGGCGAGAAAGGGAAAGCCCGCGACATCCTCGCCGCCATCCGCACGCTTCAGGCAATCGAAAGCGAACAGCGTTCCGCCACCGCCGAGGAGAAGCAGATTCTGTCCCGCTTTCCGGGATTCGGCCCCGTGGCGCTGTCGATCTTCCCCGACCCGCTGACAGGGCGCTACAAGGACGCCGGCTGGCAGGCGCTTGGAGATGAACTCAAGGACCTGCTCGCGCCGGCGGAGTTTGACAGCGCCAAGCGCACCACCTTCAACGCCTTCTACACGTCGCCGACCGTCATCACCGCCATTCACGACGCCATCAGTCGGCTGGGTGTGCCCGAGGACGGGCTGATCCTCGAACCGGGCTGCGGCATCGGCAACTTCATGAGCCAGGGCAGCAGGGGGCACCGCTTCATCGGCGTCGAGCTGGATTCGATTTCGGGACGCATCGCCCGGGCGCTGCATCCCGAGCACGACATCCGCATCGAGAACTTCCGCGACACAAAACTGCCCGAAAGCGGCCTCGACGCCGTGGTTGGCAACGTGCCCTTCGCCGATATCAAGCTCGAGTACCACGGGCAGAAGCTCGCCCTGCATGACTACTTCCTCGCCAAGTCCGTGGACGCGCTCAAGCCCGGCGGCGTGCTGGCCGTGGTCACGTCGCACTTCACGCTCGACAAGCAGAACGCCGCGATCCGGGAGCATCTCGCGTCGAAGGCCGACTTCGTCGGCGCGATCCGGCTGCCTTCCGACGCCTTCAAGCGCGAAGGCACGGCCGTCGTGACCGACATCCTGTTCCTGCGCAGGCGCGCCCCCGGCGAGCCGGAGCATCACGTAGACCCCGACTGGTTGCGCGTGACGCCGCTGGATGTCGAGGGTGTCGAGGTTCAGATCAACCGCTACTTCCGCAACCACCCGGAGATGGTCCTCGGCGAGTGGAGCCGCAAGGACACGCTCTACGGCGAGGGCTACAGCATTCGCGGCAGCGGCGATCTTGCCGCCAGGCTCCGCTCCGCGATCCAACACCTGCCGGAGTTTGCGCCGTTGCAGGCGTCACGGCCGGAGGAACCGGCGGCGCCGGCGTTCATCCCGCCGCCGCCTGAGAAGCACATCGACGAGGGGAGTTTCTTCGTGGGTGAGGACCGCGGGATCTTCCAGGTCGCAAACGGCCGGTCCCTGCCGGTCGTCTACGGCGGCGCGGCGCTCAAGGCCAGCGGCACGCTCACCGGGAAACGCATGGCCGCGCTGATTGACATCCGCGACCGCGCGCGCCGCGTGCTTCAATCGCAGAACGAGGACTGGCCGGTCGGGCACCGCGATGCGTCCCGCGGTGAACTGAACCTCGCCTACGACCGCTTCGTCCGCGCCTTCGGCCCGATCAACAAGACGACCTTCGGCGAAACCCGCGACGGCAGCGTGATCCGCCGCCGGCCGAACCTGGTCAAGTTCGTCGAAGACCCCGACGCCATGCTGGTGATGTCGCTGGAGGAGTACGACGAGGTCAGCGGCAAGGCGTCCAAGGCCGCAATCATGAGCCGGGATGTCGTCGGACGCACACCGCCCGTCACGCAGGTCCGAAGCGCCGAGGAGGGCCTGCTCGTCTCGCTCAACCAGCGGGGCAGGGTGGACCTGCCATTCATCGCTGAACTCTACGGAAAGCCCGAGCAGCAGGTCATCGCCGAACTGGGCGACTTGGTGTACCTCGACCCGGAGTCAAAGACGTGGCAGACCGCCGACGAGGTTCTCTCCGGCAACGTCCGCCACAAGCTGGCCATTGCCGAGAAGGGCGGCTCCGATCATGCGCGCAGCGCCGAGGCACTCCGTCGCGTGCAGCCCGAAGACGTCTTGCCCGGCGACATTGACGCCAATCTCGGCGCGCCGTGGATACCTGCGCTGGACATCCAGGCCTTCGCCGCCGAGCTGTTCCACGTCGCGCCCGAAGCCGTACCCGTCGCCCACCTTGCGAAAGACGCCGTCTGGAATCTCGACGCCGGCTACGCCGCCAAGCAGTCCGTCGCCGCGACCTCCGACTACGGCACCGCCCGCGCCCACGGCACATGGCTGCTGGAACTGGCGCTGAACATGAAGTCACCGACCATCTACGACGTGATCGACCACGGCGACCGCGAGGAGCGCGTCGTCAACCAGGAAGAGACGATGGCCGCCCGCGAAAAGCAGAAGCTCATCAAGGAGCGCTTCCGCGCCTGGGTGTTTGCCGATCCCGAGCGCACCGAGCGGCTGGTCCGCATCTACAACGACACGTACAACAACCTCCGCCCGCGCCTCTTCGACGGCTCGCACCTCGACTTCCCCGGCATGAACCAGACCATCCGCCTCCAGCCGCACCAGGCGGCGGCCGTGTGGCGCGGCATGAGTTCCGGCAACACGCTGCTGGCGCACGCCGTCGGCGCCGGCAAGACGTTCACCATGGCCGCCACCGGCATGAAGATGAAGCAGGCGGGGCTTATCAAGAAGCCGATGTACGTCGTGCCTAATCACCTGCTGGAGCAGTTTGCCCGCGAATTCATGCAGTTATATCCAAACGCAAAACTGCTTGTGGCGACGAAGGAGGACCTGGCGCGCGACCGGCGCAAGCTCTTGACTGCCAAGATCGCCAGCGGCGAATGGGACGGCATCCTGGTCACGCACTCTTCGTTCGAGCGCATCGGCATGTCGCGCGATTACCAGGAGAAGTTCCTCACCGGGCAGATCGCCGAGTACGACGAGCTGCTCACGCAGCACGCCGGCGCCAAGGGCGCGGCTCGCAACCTCATCAAGCAGATCGAGAAGCAGAAAGCCGCGCGCGTCGAGCGCCTGAAAGACCTGCTGGCCGAGGAGAAGAAAGACGACGGCCTCGTGTTCGACGAACTCGGCGTCGATCACGTGTTCATCGACGAGGCGCACTTCTTCAAGAATCTGGAGACGCCGACCAAGATGGAGCGCGTCGCCGGCATCCAGACCGGCGGCAGCGAACGCGCCTTCGACGTGTTCATGAAGGCGAGCTATCTGGGCGAGCAGAACCCCGGCCACGGCGTGACGTTTGCCACCGGCACGCCGGTCTCCAACACGATGGTCGAGATGTACACGATGCAGCGCTTCCTCGACCCGGCGGGCCTCAAGAGCCGCGGTCTGGAGCACTTCGACGCCTGGGCGGCCACGTTCGGCGAAATGATCGACACGATGGAGATTTCGCCTGCCGGAGCGTCGCTGCGCCCGCGAAGCCGGTTCGCCAAGTTCACCAACCTGCCGGAATTGCAGCAGATGTTCCGGGCCTTTTCCGACGTGCAGACGGCTGACATGCTCAATCTGCCGACGCCAAAACTGGAGACGGGCAAGGCGATTATCGTCGCCTGCCCGATGTCCGCCGAGCAGCACGCCCTGCAGGATCAGCTCGTCAAACGCTACGAGCGCCTGCGCACGGACAAGGTGGACCCGCGCATCGACAACGCTCTGGCCATCACCACCGACGGCCGCAAGCTCGCCATCGACGCGCGGATGCTCTCCGCCACCGCGCCCGACTTCGCAGGCTCAAAGGTCAACCGCCTGGTCGAGAACGTCGCCGAAATCTGGCAGCGCACCGCCGCGACGCGCGGCACGCAGATGATCTTCTGCGACATGGGTGTGCATCCGATGCCGTGGGGCTATTCCGCCTACGACGACGTGATCCAGAAACTGGTCACCGCCGGCGTTCCGCATGGACAGATTGCCGTCATCGGCGAAGCCGACTCCGATGCCAAGAAGCAGGCACTGTTCGAGAAGGTGAGGAGCGGCACGGTCCGCGTGCTGATCGGCAGCACGCAGAAGATGGGCACGGGTACCAACGTGCAGCAGCGGCTGGTCGCCCTGCATCACCTGGACGCCCCGTGGAAGCCCGCCGAGGTCGAGCAGCGCGAGGGCCGCATCCTGCGCCAGGGAAACACCAACGCGGAAGTCGCGGTGTACCGCTACGTAACCGAAGGCTCGTTCGACGCCTACATGTGGCAAGCCCTCGAAACGAAGGCCCGGTTCATCGGCCAGATCATCACCGGCCACAACGCCGCCCGTCGCGCCGAGGATGTCGGCGGGCAGGAACTCTCCTACGCGGAAGTGAAGGCCATCGCCTCCGGCAACCCGGCGGTGCTGACGCTCGCCGAGGCCGACGCCGAGTTGCAGCGGCTGGCGCTGTTGCGGAAGAACCACCTGGACGAGCAGTACGTCGCCCGCCGAAACGTGCGCGACCTGCCAAGCAGAATCCTGAGTCTTTCCGAGCGCTTAGCCAAGGTCGAAGCCGACCAAGCGACCGTTGTCACCCACGCCGGCGACAACATCATCATCGGCGACCGCGCCTATCCGCGCGAGGACGCGGCGACCGTGCTCGGAAAGCGTCTGGAGGCGCTGCCACAGGCCGTCCGCCAGGAAGAGCGCGTCCCGCTCGGCACGTACCGCGGCCTGCGCTTCGGCGTCGTGCTCTGCCCGCAGTTCCCGCCGGAGGTCTATCTCGAAGGCGCCACGGCCCGGCACGACCGGCTGATCCGCGGCAACCCCGGTCCGCGCGCCGTCCTCAACGCGCTCGAACGACTGGCCGCCGGGTACGGCCCCGAGATTGCGAGGGTCCGTCGGGACCAGTCCATCGCCGAATCGCAACTCCGCGACTACCAGGCCCGCATCGGTAAGCCCTTCGTTCACGACGCGTACCAATCGGAACTGGCCGCCCTGCGCGACCAACTGAAGGCCAGCCTCGCCGGTAAAGCGCCGGAATCGGGAGATAAAGCCGCACCGACGGTCTCCAAGCTCGCCAAGCGCATCAAGGCGCTCATGGCCGAGCGGACCATCGAGACCGCGCCGGAGCGCACGCAGACGCGCCGCCTCGACGCCGAGGAACCCGTCACGACCCGCATCCATCGTCGTGCCACGCTGCCGTCCGCGCCTGGCGAGACGACGACGCCCGATGACGCAAGCATCACTTCCGCGCACGAGCCCGACGACTTCGCGCTCTCAGGTATGGCCGGCCTGATCGCCGTCGGCGCGAGAGAGTTACCGCGAAGCCCGAAGCAGTACCGGGAGCAAGTCGCCGGCGAAAGGCAGCAGGCGCATCGCCGCCGTGCCGACCCGGCGCTCCAGCGTTGATGTAGGCCGTCGGCGATTAGCTTGCCCCGGCTTTCAGTCGCGGCGCTCCGCCCGTCACCGCTTCACTTCCCGCCTCTTTAGTCTGTCACGCCTCACGCCAGACGCGGCTCTTGCCGCCCTTGCGGGTTCCGTCCGTCATTCGGCCTACACCGCTTCGCGGGACTCTCCGGCGGGCTGACGGTCCGCTCACCGCTCGCTCCTTGGCCACCCGCGAGTGGCCCCTCGTGCCTTGCGAAGGGGCCGTACATCGCGGGTCCCGGCAAGGAGCAAACCATGAAAGCCGAACAAGCCATCCCATCCCCTTTTTCCTTCCTCTCGCCGGAGAGGCTAGGTGACGAATCCTCGTCTCCTCAAAATGGCTGGTTTTCAGCGCCCCATGACATCGCACTCGTGGTGAGGGGCTACCGCCAAGGCGCTTGGGCTGCGGGCGAGACGGCGCTCTGGTAGCAAGAACGCAGTGTGCCCGGCAAGGGCGTCGGTAGTCCGGGCCAACTGTCACCGCAATCGCGGGATAACCGTTTTGCATCCCCGATGACAGATGCCCATCACGTTCCGTGAAAGAGCGTACCGCACTCCGAACACTTTGAGGAAGATGCGCCACGCAAGTCGTAACCGCAAATGACACACAATCCATGCTTCGCACGAACCGACCTTCGTCTTGAGAGATAGAGCAACCGTGCTGGTACGATGAGAAATGCCATTCCCAAAGGAAGAGCAACATGACCATCTAGAAGCACGAGCGAACATCCACAATAATCATGGTCTCGAAGAACACGAATCGTGTATGGCCGATTGGAGCGCTTCTGCCAGAAACCCTTCTGTTGGGAAGAAACCATCGCATTCAATGACAGTAGCTTGACATTCATGGCACTATGCCACGCTTCACAACGCGCAGGCAGGATTGTAGCAAAGTCAAAGAACAATTGTGCTTTGTCGCAGACAACTCCAAGAAACGTCGAACCTCCACTCCCATACGTGACGCTCAATGGCAGGAGAAACGTCGCTATACTTATTATGATTGACAGAACTCCAATCACAGTGCACATGCCACTTGGAAGATACCGAAGTGTGGTTGTCGCAATTCATCTAGCGTTCATCTAACAGTCCGCAATAGAGTCACATGAATCTCGAATACGGGAGCGCTACCCGTCTTCCATGTTCTTCACCTTGAGCATACTCGCTCGTTTACGGCATTGGTACGACGCTTGGTTCCGAGCCTGCTACTACGCACTATGAGCGGCGATTTCATCCTGTGAACGCCAGGTTCCCTTCCAGAGCGTCAACGCTGGGCGTTGACCGCCTCCGCCGCCTACTCCGGCGCATCTCCCGGTTTTCCCCCGCGATGCCACTGCGTTTGGATGCCCCATAGGCAGATCGGCGGTCGCGCACAGAACCAGTGACGCAAGAGGCTGCGACATGTGCATACCACAAACGCTCCCACGGCTCAACATGGTTTAGAAGCTGTTGCAAAACTTACGGACCGGCGGCCAGTCGTTTGGCGCAGAGGATGGCGGCGGCGAGGTCGTGGAGGGCTTGTAGATGTTCGCCATTGCGTTCATAACACAAGCGCAATCGTCGATAGTTGTTAAACCACGACAGTGTGCATTCCACGACATACCGCGCCTTCCCCAGTCCCCGGATCACGGGCTGACCCGCCTGTGCCAACAGCGAAGCCACACCGCGTCGCCGGCATCCCTCACGGTTCTTCGGCGTGCCATAGGCCTTGTCGCCCAACGCCACGCGAACGCCCAGCCCCGCGTCGAGCTCGCCCAGGCTCGGCAGCTTCAACATGCCGCGCCCTCCGTTGCCGCGACACGGGTCGAAGCCAGGGGCGCCGCGGCGCCGGTCGAAGTCAGGGTCGCTGCGGCGCCGGTCGAGATCCTCACCGGATCGCCGCGGGTCGACGTCATGGCCGCAAGCACGTCGGTCAGCGCCCGCCGGTCGACGGGACCGACCACACGGACGCAAAGCGCATCCGGAAAGACAATCTCCAGGCGACTCGCGCCGCCTGCGCCGCCGCCGTCGTCGCGCTCATCGCCGTCGTCGCGCCGATCGCCGTCAAGTTCCGCCACGACCCGCACCGGAACCAAGGTCGTCGCCCGCGGCGCTTCGTCTCGCAAAGCCAACTGCCTTCGCCACCAATAGAACGACGACTCACGCAGCGCGTGCTCCCGGCACCAGGCGCGGATGGACATGCCTCTCCTCGGCTGCGCCCCCATCACCCGCCACCAGAAGACCTCCTTCTTCCGATCCCGTCCCGCGATGCACGCCATACAGGCCTCCCTTCGTCACAGGAGTCATGTTCCTGAACTGGGCGATGGAATGGAAGACGAAGTTCGCCGAACGCTTACGAATCTTCCAGCAACTGAAAGCCGGCCATCTGGCGACGGTGCGGGCCACGCACCTCAAGAGCGTTTTCCAGGACGCCTTCGCCTTGGACGACCTGGCCGAGGCCGAGCCGTTCCTGAAGCGGTGGTACTTCTGGGCCACACACAGCCGGATCGCGCCCATGATCAAAGCGGCCAAGACGATTAAGAAGCACTGGGCGGGGGTTCTGCGCTGGTTTACGTCACGGATCAGCAATGGCGCGGTGGAGGCGATCAACGGCCTGAGTCAGTCGGCCAAGCGAAAAGCCCGCGGCTTCCGCTCCAGCGACTATCTCATGACGATGGTGTACCTCATCACCGGAAAGCTGGACTTCAAGCTCCCGGCCCTGGCTCCGGCTACCCACAGGAAATAGCGAGGAAGCCTTCTTCTTGGGTCATCCACAGGATTTGGTCATACCTCTTCTCATCAAGCCAAGCTCACAAGGGGAGCCAACTCCGCCCAGGATCTCACCACTGCCTGCTGTCGATTTCAAACGCGGTTGCCGGGGTGGTCAGTCCGGCGGCCAGACGGTCTCCCACGCATCTTGCTGCGCAGACATCAGCGCCAAGCCGCCGGACGCGATCCACAATCGACCCGACCCGTCGCGTCCGATGATGGGGAGCTGCAGATTCCTACCTGGCGCGTCCGGCAATCGAGTGACCTGAGCATCCGGCCCAGCCTCGAACACCGCGGTTGACTCCTCGTCGACGATCCCACAGACATAAAATCGATCACCGGCACTTACAGAGGACGTAATGCCCGAATTATCGAATGTCACCACTTGCGCATAGTCCACAAGTGTCAGGGATTCCTTGCCGAGATCATATCTATAAACGTCATCGACTGAATCAATAAGCCAGAGGTATCCGGAACCGCAGTTCATCCGATACGGGCGTATGTCATCCAGTTGCGGCAGCGGCTCCCATGTCGCGCCAAGATCGCGCGTCAAGGTTACCCCCTCTCGCCCAAGGATGACGATGCTGCCGTCATCACACGAACAGGCGCGCCCTGCATTTCCGAGTGAACTTGGCACGCCGGAGGCCTCAAACGAGGAGGCGTCGTCCGCGCTGGCAACCGGATGAACCCAGATTTGTCCGTAAACGTCCACAATCACGGGATCACATTCCGGCTGCTCTACCAAAGCTGTGAGTAGAGGCCGTTCAAAGACGATCGGCGTGAAGGTGCGCCCGCCGTCCCGACTGACGCCGATGTCGAGCATTGATGCACCTCCGGCTTCCGCAAGCGCCGAGTCATAGTTAATCCAAAACGAATCGGAGCCTCCAGGCATCAATGACCACGCCGCGCACGATTGGCTGTTCGCCGGCAATTCAATCTTCCCGAAAGAGGTCCATGTTCCGCCATCGTCCTGTGAAGTCCAAATGGCCCCGTCAGCCGTCGCAAGCATGATCCGTCCATTACCGGGAAATGCGGCGTCTCGAATGAGAAGTGCATCGGCCGGATCTTCGATGCAGACCTCGTCTAGGGGAGGCAGGGGGCTCAACGGCAGACTGGGTTCTGCTCCCTCCACGTGCTCCGGGCACTGAAGAGGGGGTGGGCAATCGTCGTCCGGCGGTTCAACAGACCAGAGCGTCCACGAACGGTAATCACACGCCGTGAGCAGTGTCAACACGATCGCGCCGGCGATCGATGCTTTCCAGGTCATAGTGATGTCTCCGATCAGTGTGAATTACCGTTACAACATTCCCACGATTTGCCATTCGGATCGTGACGCCGAAAAACGTCTGTAATATTATGACAGGCTAGTGCTCTATGATCTGAATTGCCAACCATCATATGCCCCGAATGATCGGAACCCGTCTCATCCGGGTGCCGTCCCTTCATTACATGACCAACTTCATGTGGAAGTACATGCAAATCTCCCTGGTCGATCTTCTCGTGCCACATCCAAAAGCGGCGCTCGTTCTCAGACCCTCCGTAAATGTCGGTGTGGCCCCAGTCTCTAGAGTCCCCGCTCTGCCAATCGCGGATCCAACCGGAGACGTCCTTCGCAGAGAGCTCCTTGGCTCTCCTGGCACACGCTCCGCCGAGACAACCCTCTAGGTCGAGTTCGCAAGCGAGGCGACTACCGCGCCTTAAAGTATCACAGTCCTGCCCGCCAGCCTCGAAACCTGTCAGGAGAGTCCATTGAAACACGAACATGTAGTTCTTGCAGGCGTACTTAACGTGCGGACTGAAGGATCTAACTTGGGTGTCCAGGGAATTCCAAGTTTGTATGAGTTCACTGCCGGCAGGTATTGCAAAGTCTTCGGCAAATTCTCCCCAGAAGACGATCTTGACAATCACATAGACCCAGCCTGGCATGTCTATGAAATGCGAGACGAATTTCCCCGTCGGATCCTTCCATCGAACTGGATTGGAATGAGCGTAGCTGTATATCTCCGCATGCGTGTGGGGAGAGCCCGTGCGCATTTGCTGCGAAAGCAAGTCCCGCTCCAGGAAGCGTGCACTGGTATGGGAATAAGTCCGATGTCTGTTGTAATCTAGCGTTGCCTCATGATCCGAAAGCAGCCCCTGATGCAAAAGCCCCACTCCGCTTGGCGACACCTTCCGATTCTCATGCCTTCGGTTGGTCGACGCCGCAGCGACGAGCGCCGTCATAACCGTCTCGTCCGAAGCGTTCAACGTCCCATCCTGGTTGAAGTCGAACACGCGGCAGGCGCCGGAGGGGGTTCCCCAGCAGGTCGAACCCGAGCCGAGGAAGCCGTCGTCGGTGGAGTCCACGTCGCCGTCGCCGTCGTAGTCGCCGAAGAAGGTTTCCGGTTCGATGATCGGCGAGCCGTAGGGGGTGGTGAAGACGCGCTCGAGGACGCGGCCCGCGAGGTCAGCCGTGGCCATGGTATTCCAGTTGGCGTCCTGATAGACCACGGCGTAGCCCCTCTCCAGTCGCATGGCCACGATCTCGTCGATGTACTGCGTGCCGTGGTAAACCTGCTGCAGGACATTGCTGGAACCGTCGCGGATTTCCAGAATCTCCCAGTCGTCATAGAAGTAGAGGTAGATCCCATCCAAGTCGCCGCTCTGGGTGACGACCTTGCTGAATCTGCGTCCCAGTCCATCATATTCCGCGGTCTGGATCACGATATCCGCGTCCTGCTTGAGTGTCACCTTTGCGAGGTGGTTCCACGCGTCGTAAGTATACCGCATCTGCCCATCGTCAATCAAGTTCCCGGCGCGGTCCCAGGCGTCGTTGGTGCCGTCGGAATGGTCGGCGTTGAGGGTGTAGGCGGTGCCAGCGAAGGTTTCGCTGATCGCCAGGTCGTCGCCCGCATCGTCGATGTCTCCGTCGCTGTTGTTGTCATAGCCGACCTTGACGTTGCTGAACTTGGGCGTTCGCCCCCCCAGGGCGACCGTGCCCCAGGCCAAGTCGGCGTCGGTGGTGCTGATCTTCTGGGTGCCGTCCACCCAGATCGTGTACGTGGTGCCGGAGGCCTTGATCCGGACGTTGACCGTCGCGGCCGTGGTGTAGGTGTGGGACGCCACGTTCGTCTCGCGGCCATCGAGGCATTTGATGAGCTTGACCGAACCGTTGCTGCGGATCTCCGCGGCCATCCAGTTGTCCGGATCGAGGTAGCGGACGATGAGGTGCGCCATCGCGCCGGAGTTGAGGTTGATGTCCGCCTGGGCGACGTAGTCGTCATCGCCCGCCCACTGGCTCACGGCCGCCCCGCCATATGTGTTGCCGGTCACCGTCAGCGTCCCCGCGCCGGTGTCGAGCGTGACGGCCGCGGTCGTGTTCCACCCCGGACAGGCCGGGTCGTGCGGCGTGGCGCGGAGATACGTGAAGTCGTCGAAGCAGGTCGAGGCCGTGTCGCTGGCACAGCCGACCTTGCCCGCGCCGAAGAACGTCGTCGAGTTGTACGTGAAGTCCGCATTCTGCCCGTCGAGCGCGGCGTAGACCGCCTTCTGCCGCACCCAGCCGCGGATGGTGTACTCCGTGCCAGCCGTAACCGTGGCACTGGCCGAATCGAGCGTGCTGCCCCAGCCCGAGCCGGAGGTGTACTTGACCAGTTCGATGGTGTCCGTACCGGCGTTTTTCCTGAGCACCACGGCGTGGAACGTGTTGCTGCCGTCATGCCCGAAGACAAAGCCGGCGCGCCCCGAGGTGGTGCCGCCGGGGAACTTCACCTTGAGCGCGAACGAGCCGTCCTCGAAGGTGTTGTCGGCCATGATTTCCACGCAGGTGCTGGTCGTGCCATCCAGCGCCGAGACTTTCAGCTTGTCGGGATCGGTGCCGTCGGTGACGGTGACCGTGCCCTTGCTGGTGCTCCAGGTGTCGTCCAGCGTGTCGGCATTAAAGTTGTCGAACACCACCTTCGGCTGTCCTGACGGATTGGCTGTCGACAGCGAGCTGATCTCGTTGGTGGCGTTGGTGGTGTGCTGGATGACGTTGGACGTGCCGTAATACGCCAGGCCGGAGATGTTGCCCAGGTCGTCGAGCGTCCAGCCTTCGCGCGCCGCGGGGGCTGTCTGGAGCTGCTTGGAGGAGTTGAAGATCCCGGTCTTGGCCTCGGTCAGGCGATTGATCCGGTCATACGTGAACACCTGCCCGCGCGACGGCGTCACCGAGCGGTCCAGCGAGGTGCGGTTGGAGTTGCGGTCGTGCGTGTAGGTCGCACGGTCGAAATTGGTGGCGCTGCCCGCGTAGTTGACGAACTTCATGTCCACGACGCGCCCGAAACGGTCCAAGCCGGCATACGTTCCCGTGGTGCCGTGGTAGAGATCGACCTTGGTGTCGTTGCCGGTCCAGCCGCTGGCGTCGTCGTGGTTGCGCAGGATCCTGCGCGACAACCCGTTGAAGCTGTACTCGGCGATGATGTTACCGATGCTGCCGGAATTGTCGAACGCAAGCTGCCCGACGCGCGAGAAGGTGTCGTTGATCGTGTCCTCGAACGTGCTGGACGTGTCGGTGTGTGTGTAGCCGTTCCACAGCACCTTGCCGTCCGGGTAGGTCATCTTGCTGAGGCGGGCGTAGTTGCCCGTCGAATAGTCCATCCCGTAGGCGTACTGCACGCTGAGCGTCGAGCCGTCCACGGCACCGTCCGGCTCCTGCTCTTCCTCGGTGAGGCGGTTGGCCGCGTCGTAGGTGTACTTGACCTGGTTGACCGCGTCGGTCCAGGTGGCGGTGTCCGGCGTGGTGTCCGAGTGTGTGGTGACGAACTCCGTCAACCCGTCGGGCGTGTACGTCCAGGTCACGGCGCGCACAGCGCCGTCCACGCTGTAGCCCGTGGCGCTGCCGACGGTGGTCACCTCCTCCTCGGTCTTGCGGCGCAGCGCGTCATACACCCAAGTCAGCACCGTGCCGTTCTGGTCGGTGCGCATGGCTAGCGTGCCGTCCTTGTTGTAGGTGAACGTGATGCGGTCGTAGGTCTCGTCGGAAGGCTGCCCGAGGGTCTTGCCGTTGGCCGTGTCCGTGGCCGGGTACTTGATCTTGCTCACCCAACGTGCGTTTTGGCTGCTCTCGAAGACGTACTGTCTCACTTGGTCGGTGGAGACGTCGGCGGTGATCGTCGCCAGGCTTCCAAGGCCGTTGTAGGCGTACAGGGTGATCCGCTCATCAGCGCCGCCGTCATCTTCATCCTTGCACGTCACGCGGCTCAGGTCGTCGAACACGGAGGCCGTGATGTAGCCCTTCGGGTCGGTGACCGAGGTCTGCCGCCCGGCGGCGTCGTAAGCATACGTGGTAACCAGGACGGTATCGCTGCGTGACGGCGCGGAGGCGCCGTAGCTCGGCGCGCTGGAGTTGTCCTTCCAGCCGTCGGCGTTGTACGTGCCGTAGTTGGCGGTGTCGGTC